>JBLWSV010000028.1:0-7128 GCA_048270465.1 Allomuricauda sp. | reverse complement strand
AGGTCTGCAGGCCAAAGGTCTCCAGATTGTACAGACCGATCTTTCCCCTGAACGGCTTTTCCTGTCTTGGCCCTGCCGCATATTCGGGCCAGTAGTCCTCGTCCACTTCGTAGCGCAGCACAAAGGGCTCGTTCTGCACCCCATCGTGGGTCTGCTTGCCCACCACGTTGTAGAACACGTTGTGGGGCGTTCCGGGCACGTACATCCTCAGGGAGTAGGTCCTGTTCCCCACGGAGTCGGTCACGGCCAGTACACGGCTGCCGTCCAGCACAATGTCCCCACCTTCGCTCTTGGAGGCCCATCCCATTTTGGAGGCCCGTTTTTCTATGGCCCCAACAAGTTGAGGCAGTTCGTCAATGGTGAGGGATTCGAGTTTGACGTTCCTGTTGTCCGTTTCTTGGTTTGGTTCCGGATAGGTGGTTTCCTGTTCAGCACAGGCGGTCATTAGCAAAAGCAGCACTAGGGTCAACAAATGTAATTTTCTCATGGTAGGTCAAGTTTGAAGTTCGCAAAAAGTCCAATCAGGACCCAATGTCAAAAAGGTCAAAGATTGATCCAAAAAATAAAAAAGTAGGGGGTCTTTGCTGCGGTTTGCAGGGACAATATATAATTTTATGAGATATAATCCTAAACTATTTTCGAAATCCACCTACAACTACCCCAAATCAGGCGGTTTCCGTCCCTCCTTTTTTTCCGAGGCCTTCTTTTTGGACTGCAACCGCTTTTCCACGGAAGATTTGGTGGGTTTGGTCGGTTTTCGCTTTTTTGGCACCTCCAAGGCCTTTTTCAGCACCTCGAAAAAACGTTTTACCACCAGTTCCTTGTTCTTGTGCTGGCTCCGTGCTTCGTCACATTGCAGCAATAGCATACCCTCGTTGGTCAATCGGGAGGAAAGTTTGAGCAGCAAGCGTTCCTTTTCGGCATCGGAAACTCCTTCGGAGGAGGGGATGTTAAAGGTAAGCTCCACTTTGGAAGAAACCTTGTTCACGTGCTGTCCGCCAGCTCCGCCACTCCGAACGGCCTTGAAGGTCAGTTCGCTATGTACTTGCTGCTTGTTCAATTTGAAGGCGTCTATTGATAGTCTTCAAAGATACATTAAGGAAAACAGATTGCCCTTTGGTTTGTTTTTTTGGCGTGTTGAAATACAAAAGGGTCCCATCGTCCGCCCTTCCTTCATTGAGGTAATGTTCGCCCCCAAAGAACGAATGTTGTACCTCCGCCCGTACCCCGCTCGTACTTGAGACCTTGAACTCGTGTGGATAGACCAACACCGACCGTTCTATTTTGGCGTATGATTTCAAAAGTCGGATGGGTACTTCGCTCACTTCGCCAAAAAGAGAGGCTGTATAATGGTTGGGAGGGTTTTTGTAGAGCTTTCTGGTCTTTTGGTTGGCAATGATGGTTCCCTTTTCCATAATGAGCGTCCGTTCCGCAAAGGGAAGCACATCGTTCGGGTCATGGCTTGCGGTAAGGACCGTTATCCCTTTTTCCTTCAGATAGGGGAACAATTTTCTACGCAGTGCGTTTCGCTTGAAATTGTCGATATGGCCAAAGGGTTCGTCCAGTAAAAGTACTTCGGGTTCCTGTGCCAATACCCGGGCGAGGGCCACCCGCTGCTGTTGTCCGCCACTGAGCTGTTGCACCTTGGTCTTGGCAAAAGCCTCCATTTCGATGAGGTCCAAAAGTTCATCGATGCGTTGTCGGTGTGTCTCCCTTTCAAAAACGGACAGGAACTGCCCAATGTTCTCCTCCACGGTAATGTAGGGCATCAGGTCAAAATCCTGGGCCAGGTATTTCATGTAAGGCTCGCCCGGAACCAGATTGAAGTTGGGACCAAGCGCTTGCTGGTCTCCCCAAAAAATGGAACCGTCCTCCACGTGCAGCATTCCATAGATGACCTTCAGCAAGGTGCTCTTGCCCGAGCCGCTTTCACCCATCAATGCCACATGCTCGCCTTTGGCGACTTCAAAAAAAATGTTCTTTAAAATGTCCCGGTCGTTATAACCAAAGGACCCGATATGGACTTTCAGCATACATTTAAATGGAGGCCGTCCAACATTTTGTCCAAAAATATATGGGACAGCCTCTTTATCAATTCTCTAATCCTTAAATTCCTTGAGCACAGCTTGGTTGGGTAGCTCATCATACCCCATGTTGAAGAAGGTAAAGCCGTAAATATCGGCATACTGTTCAATGGTCTTGCTCACAGGGGTTCCCGCTCCGTGGCCGGCATTTGTCTCGATGCGGATCAAGGTCGGGTTGGTCCCAGCCTGTTTTTCCTGGAGTTCTGCGGCAAATTTGAAACTGTGCGCGGGCACTACCCTGTCATCATGGTCGCCCGTGGTGACCAGAGTGGCCGGATATTCCGTTCCTTCCTTCACATTGTGCACGGGGGAGTACCCTTTCAAATAGTTGAACATTTCAGCATCGTCCTCAGAGGTACCATAATCGTAGGCCCAACCTGCTCCGGCTGTAAAGGTGTGGTAGCGGAGCATGTCCATTACGCCCACAGCGGGCAGGGCCACCTGCATCAAATCAGGACGTTGGGTCATGGTGGCGCCCACCAACAGCCCCCCGTTGGACCCGCCACGGATGGCGAGGTATTCCTTGGAGGTGTAGTTGTTCGCGATCAAATATTCGGCTGCGGCGATAAAATCGTCAAAAACATTCTGTTTTTGGAGCTTGGTACCCGCTATGTGCCATTCCTTGCCATATTCGCCCCCACCTCTTAGATTGGGAACGGCATAGACTCCGCCCTGTTCCATCCAAACGGCATTCACGATGCTGAAAGATGGGGTAAGGCTAATGTTGAACCCGCCATAGCCGTACAGCATGGTGGGATTTTTACCGTTGAGCTCCAATCCTTTCTTATAAGTGATGATCATGGGCACCTTGGTGCCGTCCTTGGAGTTGTAGAACACTTGCTTGGACTCATAATCGTCTGGGTTGAAATCGATTTGCGGCTTCCAATAGAGTTCGTATTCGCCCGTTTCCACATTGTACTTATAGAGGGAGCCGGGCGTATTGTAATTGGTGAAGGAGAAGTAGAATTCCTTGTCCTCTTTTTTGCCGCCGAAGCCACCTGCACTTCCCACGCCTGGAAGCTGCACTTCGCGGACCAGTTTTCCGTCATAATCGTACTGCATCACCTTGGAAATGGCATCGACCATATATTCGGTAAAGAAATAGCCCCCGCCAGTGCCGGCGGTCAACACATTTTTGGTCTCTGGAATTAAATCTTTCCAATTATCGGGAGTAGGGTTGGCGGCATCCACAACCACCACTTTTTTGTTTGGGGCATTCCTATCAGTGACCAGATATAATTTAGAACCCATATTGTCGATCACGTAGGTGTCGGAATCGGTATCATCCAAGATGGTGACCAGCTCGGCATTCGGGTCGGTGAGGTCCATCAGGTACAATTTGTTGCCCGAAGTGGATACAGAGGCCGAAATGAACAGGTATTTTTCATCTTCCGAAACTGAACCGCCCACATAGCGGTGCTTTTCCTCCGGAGTGCCCCCAAAAATGATCTTGTCCTCGGATTGTGGGGTGCCCACTTTATGATAGTAGAGTTTATGCTGATCCGTTTTTGCAGAAAGTTCGCTTCCTTCGGGCTTGTCATAGCTCGAATAGAAGAATCCTTCGTTCCCTTTCCAGGAAATGCCACTGAACTTGATATCGACCAAGGTGTCTTCCACAATTTCCTTGGTTTCGGCATTGATCACGATTCCTTTCCTCCAATCACTTCCCCCTTCGGAGATGAGGTAGGCGGCCAGGGAACCATCTTTGGTGAAACTGAGGCCCATCAACGAAGTGGTGCCGTCCTCGGAGAAGGTATTGGGGTCCAAAAAGACCTCTTCCTTACCTTCGCCCTTTTTCCGATAGACCACATATTGGTTCTGCAGTCCGTCGTTCTTGTAGTAATAGGTGTAGTCACCTTCCTTGAACGGGGAACCCACTTTTTCGTAGTTCCACAGTTTTTCCAAACGGTTTTTCAGGTCTTCCCGAAATGGAATCTTGTCAAAATACCCAAAAGTGGCGGCATTTTGTTGTTTCACCCAGGCCTCGGTCTCGGCGCTTCGGTCATCTTCCAGCCAACGGTAAGGGTCTGGCACATCGGTACCGAAGTAGTTGGTCACGGTATCGACTTTTTTGGTAGTGGGATAGTTCACCACAATAGGTTCTCTTTTTGGTGTTTCTTGACAGGCTGCAAACAAAATGGCAGCAGCCAAAAGACTTACGTTTTTCATGTGCTAGTTTCTATTGCTTTTTAATGGTCACATGTAACCTTGGATGTTTAAAACTAGCATTTCCTGATATATGTAATGGTAGTTTAAAACATATCGGTTTCATTTTTATTCGGATTGATTCTGATAAAAATACGATGAATAATGTGTTCTGGGAAGAGTGAGTCCTCTTCTTAACGTTTTTTAACCTTCAAAAAGCGGACAAACCATTTGGGCAAAGTGTACAGTTTGATTTGCCGATTTTTAAAATGTAGGCATTTTCTTCAAAAAAGCACCTTGTTTTTTCATCCGTCAATTCAAAACGGCCATCCGTTAACTGAAACCCTGCATCCGTCAATTCATGCACCAAAACCTGGATTTTTAACCTAACATTGATTTTGTTCCACAGGAAATCGAATTAAAAAAATGGGCATTTAAGCCTGTCCAAAGAAAAAAATAACATCCCAAATCCACAAAAATGAAAAAGTCAATCTACAGACACATGTGCATGGCCCTTTCTTTGTCCCTGTCAATGTTCCAAAGTTGCCAAAAGGAGGAATATATAGCGGAAATTGAAACACAAGATCAGATTGCCGAGACCGAGGATAGTTTTCATACAGGGCGATTGCTTAAGAACCCTTACGAAATACATACCTTTAGAAGGGCCTATCAGAAAGTATTGGACAGTTTGGAACATGGAAATTATAAAACAGGGAAAGGATATGCCAACTTTAAAAATAAGAAAAAGGACACCAGCGATATCCAGCCCAATTACCTATATATCAAGTTTAGCCCTGAAACAGACGCACAGGAAAATAGATTAAGGGAGCACCGAAAAATAATTTGCCTTGATTACCCTTTTGAATATGAGGATGGGGAGCGTTATCATGAAGAAAATCCTCCAAAGGAGGGAGAAAGGTTATCGTATTATACAAGCATACCCATAGATGCCAAATATCCGAAGAACATACCTTTTACCATACTCCAAGAAATGTATATTCCTGAAAAGGACGAAACCTTCAACAATACCAAAACACAGGATAAAAGTACCTTAAGGGGTTTTGTTGACGATGAGATTGATTTTATGAACCATGTCATAGAGCAAGCGTATGCAGACACCAATAACAAAGACCTGTTGCCAGAGCCCCCTTTGGACAAAAAAGGTTGTGAAACCTGTTTTTTGGGAATCAACCTAAGGGCCAAATGGCGACCCAGTGGCAATGTGCAGATTTTTGATGACAATTTGGGAACTTCCAATTATACGGTGCAAGAATGCCAAACCTCCTATATCTACGATTATTCATCGTGCGATGTTCAAATGAAAAGCAGTATGGGGACAGGAAAGTTGATAATGCCGGAACAAAACCTTTGTCCACAAATTATTGAAACGAGAACGTGCAAAAACGTGACCAAGACCAGGGACGGAAGCTATGTGCCCATCGATGGAGCCAATATTTTGATACGGGACACGTGGACCTTGGACCGCGCCATTGCCGATGCGCAGGGAAATTTTAAGCATAAGGAGGTCCGGGCAAAAGTGAGATATGTGATAAAATGGGATCGGTTTGAATTTAGCATTCGAGACAACTCCGGACTTACGCAAGCAGAAGACCAAGGCCCAAAACTGTACAAACAACCTTGGAACCTTAAGATAACTGGGGGAAGAATGAAGTACAGGGGACAGATATTCCAGGCAGCCATGCATTTTTACTATCATAACATAGGGGGGCTGACCCGGCCACCTACAAATGGATTTTGGAAAACTCAGATCAAAATTGCAGCCGTTGAGACCAGTCAAGGCCCCTCTTCCACAAAAATGCAGGTGGGTCATGGCACCTTTGGCATAGTGCCCCACATAAAAATTAAAAAATATGGGGATGCTTCGGAACTTATATATGGCACTACCATACACGAACTGGCCCATGCAGCCCATTGGCGAATTGACCCTATTTCTTGGGATGATCTGGTGGAACAAGGGTATATTTATAATGGTGGCGGTAATCCCGGCCCGGCGGGAGCGAGTGCCCGGCGGCTTATGGAAAGTTGGGCCACTGGGGTGGAAATTTACCTTACCAATATGCGGTATAGAAGATTGGGGCTGAATAGTTATAATTACCAAGGCAAAAACTTACAAGACCAGAAAATTAATGACGGATACCAAGCTAAATTTTATACAACTACATTTTATGATATGTACGATTCATTTAATCAGAGGGATGAACATGGTATTAATGTTCCCATAGATAGGGTCTCAGGAGTGACATGGCCAAATATGGAAAAATCCTTGATCGGTTCGACCAGATGGGAGGAGTGCAGGGAAAAAAACATCGCCATTTCTGGACGGGCATCACAAATTCGAGAATTGTTTAATAATTGGTAAATACATGATAATGAAGTTTAAAAATATATTGATATATCTAATTATCCCATTTCTTATAATTTCATGCTGGCCCAGGGAAATTGAAGAAACGGGCATAATTGTAATAAACAATGGATTGGATAACCATGTGGACATGCGATTTTTTAGAAATAGTATTCCCAGTGGGCCGGAAATGGTTTCTAAAACAGGGAAAGGAGAAATTTTTAGAGGAGAAGACACGTCCACTGTTGTTGTCATTAACCAAATTCTCCAAGCCGACTCCATTGTTATGATTTTTGACAATGAACGTATTGAAACGCATTTTTTGCATACTGTAGTGCCTGTCGGTCACAGTTTATTTAATAATGATTCGTACAAACATGACGGTAACACAAGTACATATACTATAGATGCCAAAAACTACAACAATGCCACTCCCTGTGATGGGCCGTGCAATTGATAGGTGGTAAAATGAAAAAACTAATTCTTGGGAGTATGGCCTTTGTGATTTTTCATGGCTGTACCTCCGAACAATCCACA
>JBLWSV010000027.1:0-12925 GCA_048270465.1 Allomuricauda sp. | reverse complement strand
ATCTTCTCCAAGAGTTTCATGTTCATCTCTCCCAGTTTGATACCATTCGCTTCCATCTCCTTTGCTGATGGTATGTTGGGCAAGTGGCCGTGCTCCTTGATATAGTTTTGGACTTCTTTCAGGGACATAAGTTCGTACCCCTCTTTGAAGACATAATCAGGTCCGGGAACGGAAAGGTCCACTTTGACCTCTTCTGCATGGATTTTTCCTTTCACTGCTAGTTTTGCATCCGGAGACATTGTACCCACTCCTATATTACCATTAGTCTTAATTGTTAATTCAGGAATATGAAGAACGGCTCCACTTCCATCACGAATCGCACTATTTTGGCTAATGTAAAAGTCGGGGGTGAGTCCTCCTCCGTTATATAATAATCCCGTATTCCATACAAAATTTCCATTTTGGCCAAAACAAATAACTGCACCATCCTTACCTTCGGTTCCTCTATCCAATTTCAGGTAGGCACTTCCCCTTGCAACTGGATTGTTAATCAAGACTTCGGAATGAACTTCCAACTTTGAATTAGGGTTTGACGTTCCAATGCCTACATTACCATTTGTCCTTACGCTAAAAAATGAATTGTTAAAGTCGTTCCTTCCATAATCAAGACCATACCCATCACTAATCCTTAATCCAAAAGTATATTCCTCCGTATTTGAACCACCATGCTTTAAGTACAGATAATCCCCTATTCCCGAAATCCAACCACTTCTTAACATAGGTCTATTGTAATCCCCATCATTAAGTGCAAATGAGAAATCTGTGGTAATATTGTTTACTCGTCCTGAGGAAGATGTATTGACCTGGGAAAATCCTACTTGAAAAAGTAAAGCAAATCCAAAATAAAATTGTAATTTAATCATAAGGTTAGTTTGGCAACACTTTTAGTGTTGATTGTTCTTTTCAATTTTTCTCAACCGTCTTTCAAATTCAAAGAGCATTGATTTGAGTTGCAGTAATTCTTCATTCTTCGTTTTCAATTTTGATTCCTGTTCCAATACGTACAAAGTCAACTCCTCAATCTTCTCCAACAGTTTCATGTTCATCTCTCCCAGCTTGATACCATTCGCTTGCATTTCCTTGGCAGATGCTATGTTGGGCAAGTGTCCGTGTTCCTTGATATAGTTTTTGACCTCCTCAAGGGATTTCAGGTCGTACCCCTCCTTGAATACATAATCCGGTCCGGGAACGGAAAGGTCGACCTTGACTTCCTCCGCGTGGATTTTTCCTTTGACAGTGAGTTTTGAATCTGGTGAAGCCGTACCTATACCCACATTCCCGCCATTGAACCATGTATTGCCATTGGAATGTATGTGGAACTTGTCCTCCACTTGGTCGTTCCTGCCGACAATATAGCCATCTCCCTGGCCGTTCATTCCAACCCTGTAACTCCCATTCTTATTTACTGTTATATGTTCCGTTGCCCGTATACTGCCATTCACGTCCAGTCTATAATTGGATGCCGCCCGCCCAATACCGATATAGCCATCACGCGTTACTTGAAAAAGAGGATTTGCCGATGGCCCATCATTGTAGACATTAAATGCTCCATCAGGATATTGGCTCCCTTCATCAATGACGATGTCCACATTTTTCTCCCCGTTGATTCGGATACTTTTATTGGAATCATGCGGGCCGATTGTATTGATACCCGCTGAAGACGTATCATAAAAATTGATGGTCCCTTGCTGGGCATTGACCAATAGACCAAATAAGATGCAATACCAAAAGTTTAGTTTTTTAATCATGGTTATTCAATTTTACCTCTATTGCTTTGATTTTTTCATCGAGACCTTTAAGCCTTTTGTTCTCTTCTTTTAATTCAATTATGTAGAGGGTCAGTTCTTCTATTTTCTCCAACAGTTTCATGTTCATCTCTCCCAATTGGATTCCGTTGGTTTCCATATCCAATGCGGATGGAATGTTGGGCAAGTGGCCATGTTCCTTGATATAGTTTTGGACTTCTTCCAGGGTCTTGAGGTCATATCCCTCTTTGAAGACATAATCAGGTCCGGGAACTGAAAGGTCTACCTTCACCTCCTCAGCGTGGATTTTCCCCTTTACGGTCAACTTAGAGTCAGGGGAAGCTGTGCCAATCCCAAGATTATCCATGTAAATCGCTCCATTTCCTGTTTTGGGAACATCAGTATAAACATCAGGATCCGGAACCAATATCTTTGTCGTCGGAACGGTTATAATTAAGGGGGCTTCCCTTGTTACTGCTAGACGGATTGAAAAATGGGCATAGTTCCCTGAGGAATAAGCAAACAGTTCATAAGTTGAAGAGTTTACTTTCTTAAATTTGATATGATCCCCTATTTGGGTGCCGGAAATGGTATAGTTCCATTTTCCTCCATAACCCTCTCTTAAAAAAAGGTTTGCAGATACTGCATATCCCAATTCAGAGGTTTTGATATGATTGATTACTGCCTCAACAATAACTGAATTATGCGCTCCATTTCCCGCCAAATCAAAAGAAGCAAGTTTATACCAACCCACTGAGGGGCTTCCAAGACTTAATTTGCCTTCATAGTACTCAATCTGCTGTGCCATCATTTTACAAATGGGTAAGAGGGCAATTAAAACCAAAAGACAAGTTTTAAAAGTGGGTGTTCCAATATTTTTTGTGGCCATATTCATTTTAAGCAAAGTGTTTTTAACTTATTTGATTGATTTCAGTATTCTTAATACCATACATAACCACCCATCCACCTTAACATCCTCAATAGAAGGAGATATGCCCGCACTAAGGCCACAAGCCACAAAAGAAAATTTCTTAAGGCCTTTATATGCAATAAACCTAAAATGAAAAAAAAGCAGCCTACCGTTTGGATAAAAAGTGAATGGAATAAAACTGAAAACTTGTTGGGGCAGATGAACATTAAGTGTGTATCTTAAGCGCGGAATAGCCCCATTCGTATAGCTCTGGACGTATAGCAGGGCTGGCTTAAGCCGTTCATCTATAGTTTTCAACAAAGTATATGGCAATGGTTAGTTTGAAAGAAAAGTAATATTTTTTTCTGTAAGCTTTTTATTATTTTTAATCAAGGAAAGATTTTTTTATTAACACTTCAGTTAAAAAACCATGTAAAAAACTGATTATCAATAGATTGCATTTTAAATAAATTTTATCAAGAATAAACTCAAAGCATATCAGAATTGAATCACCCTTTTGGTAGGATATAATTTGTATTTTTCAAACAACTAAATTGTTCCGATTCAAAAACAAAAACCAATGAGCCCAACACAAACGAACTACGGAAAAGTTTTGCTTGGAAAAAAAATAAAAGCCATCAATTTACAGGAAACCCTTATCGTTTTGGCTATCATCGGGATATTGCTACTTCTTGCACTTCCCAACCTTATGCCATTGATATCCAAGGCAAAAAGTGTGGAGGCCCAGGTACAATTAAAGGCATTGTACAATGCCCAGACCACATATAGGTACATGTACAGCAAATACTCCCTTAATTTGGATGAACTGGATTTTGAAGCTCCCAAGACAGTGAAGGAAAATGGTGCCGCCAACTATGTCTATGAAATCATCAGTGCCGACAACGGACAGTTCAAGGCAAGAGCAGAGGCAATCACCGACTTCGATGGCGATGGTATATTCAATGTTTGGGAAATTGATGAAAATGGAAATCCAAAACAAACTGTAAAAGATTGATCGTTGTATTGAAACTTTTATTGATCTCAGGTCTTGGAGCAATAGCTTGGCAAGATTTTAGGGAAAGACAGGTCTTATGGTTCCTCTTCCCTATAATTGCATTGCTGTTCGCGGCACTCCACTATCTTCTGGCGGTTGACTGGAGGGTCTTTCTTAATCAGTTGGCCATAAACTGGGTTTTGGTCAGCTGTATTGTTTCCATTCTATTCATCTATACCAAATTGATTACCAAAAAAAGGTTTTTAGATCATAGTATGGGTTGGGGTGATGTTCTCTTCCTTTTTGCGTTTGCTACAGGTTTCCCGACCATTTCATTTGTAGTTCTCTTGGTTTGCTCCATTCTTTTTTCCTTGCTGGCTTTCGTCATATTCAAACGCCGTATGGAGTCGGACACCATCCCTTTGGCAGGGTTTATGGGGCTCTTTTTGATTGTTGCAATTGGCCATGGTCTAATTTTTAATACCTCATTGATCTATGTCAACTGAAATGAGCGAATCTTTTACTATTCCAAAAGAATTGGCCCAACATATCACCGCGGAGCAAGCATTTTTTTACCGGATAGTCCCAAAACATTCGAGTAACAATGTTTTAACTTTTTGGACAGACACTTCCCAGCCCGAAAATCTTCTTTCCGAGCTAAAAATTGTTCTGGATTTTCCACTGGAACTCGAGCCAATACCAACAGAAAAATTACAGAATTTATTAACCGCCAATTATCGTAAGGCACAGCATGACCATAACTCTGAATTTCATTACACGCCTGATTTTTTGGAGAAAATTATCTTCAGTGCCAAAGCGATCGGGAGTAGTGATATCCATTTTGAGCCTTATGAGACACAATGTAGGATACGGTTTAGATTGGATGGAAAGTTGGTCGAGCAGTACCATATTCCAATAGGTGAGTATCCAACCATCATAAACAAAATAAAAATTCGTGCAGGTCTTGATATTGCGGAAAAAAGATTGCCACAGGATGGACGTATCACCATCAAGTCCAAAGGAAACAACGAATTTGATATACGGGTATCCACCCTACCTACTCTTTTTGGCGAAAAAATTGTTCTCCGTATACTCAACAAGGACACAAAATCTTTGACATTACAGGACTTGGGCTTAACTAAAAAAGAGCTCGGAAGGTATGTTGAGGGCATCAGAAATCCTACTGGAATCATATTGATATCCGGGCCAACAGGTTCTGGCAAGACAACCACTTTATATGCTACCTTAAAGTTGTTGAACGACTCAAAAACAAATATACTCACCATTGAGGACCCCATTGAATATACGCTTGAAGGCGTAAACCAGGTCCAACTCAAAGAAAGCATAGGTTTGGATTTTTCCAGTGCTTTGAGAACCTTTTTACGTCAGGACCCCGATATCATCATGGTCGGTGAAATTCGGGATGTAAAAACAGCCAATATGGCCATAAGGGCTGCTTTGACCGGCCATTTGGTACTCTCCACAATCCATACCAATTCCGCGTGGGCCACTATATCCAGGTTGATCGATATGGGGATCCCGCCATTTCTTATTGCCAGCACCTTGAACATAAGCGTCGCCCAACGTTTGGTTCGAAAATTATGTGTAAACTGTAAAAAAAAGGAAGATATCAACCCTGAAATCTTTCCAGAAAATTATATTCCCCCAAAAAGCCTGCAATACCATTACATCCCCATTGGTTGCCAAGATTGCCACCATACCGGATATAAGGGAAGAAAGGCCATTTATGAAATCATTCCCATTTCGAGACCCTTGGTAGTGCACATCAAAAACAATTCTTTGGACATCGATGATTTCTTAAAAGAAAACAATATCAAAACCTTGAGCGAAAATGCCCTACTGCTTGTGCAAGAAGGGATAACCTCAATCGAAGAGGTCTATCCTCTACTAACCAATTAAAAGATATGAAAAACCTTTTGTTCCCAATATTATTACTTTTCTTTATCCCCACTCTTGCGCAAGAAGACAATCGGATACTAAATATTAAGAACAATCTTGAAGCACTTAGCGTTGACAACCCTGGACTATCAGAAAATTTAAAATTGGACATTAATGTCAACAGTGTACCATTGTCCAATTTTCTCTTGGCAGTTTCGCAAGTACACAAGGTAAACATAAATATAGACCCAAGCCTTCAAGGAATAAATATTGTCAATAATTTTTCCAATGTAACAGTAGCCGATCTTTTGGTTTTTTTGTGCAAGCAATATGCCCTCGATATCAATTTTAGCGGAAACATCCTCTCCATATATCAATACCAACCGCCGCCTGAGGTTATCCCTGAAAAAGAAATACAAGTATCTTTTGATGCTTTGAACAATCTTGTGAGCATGGACCTTAAGGATGATCCATTGGAAAAGGTGTTCCGAAAAATAATAGACGTAACGGGACAAAACTTATTATTCAATGGTGCTATGGAAAATGTGCCTTTGACCCTATATATTAAGAATGTACCCTTGGACCTTGCCATGGAAAAGTTGGCGGAAACCAACAATCTGGTCTACTCTAAATCAAGGGACGGGTTTTACCTATTCGATATGGTACAAACCTCCACTGATCCAAATACGCCCAGAAGTATCGGCATGAAAAACAATGATTTTCAATACGAAGTATTGGATACCATTGACCAAGTATTAAATGTTGATTTTAAAAATGTCCCTATTGCCGATGTCATTGACGAAATCACTTACGACCTGCATTTGGATGTATATATGGCATCCTCTCTTGAAGATGCAGGTAATGTGACTATGAATGCCAAGGAAATCCATTTTGACGAACTTTTGACCAAGATATTTGAAAATGGGACAACAGGGAGCAATAAGAACCCTGACCCCTTCATCAATGATATGTCCAATCCGTCCCGGAACAGGGGGGACTTAAATCAGAACACCGCTACCCTTTCCAGTCCAACACATTTTACGTTCAAAAAAGAGGGAAATCTATACTTTTTCGGCACAGCTGACCAATTAAGTGTCCGTAAGTTGGAAGTCGTCCAAATGATGCACCGATCCGTTGAACTTCTTGGAGACCCCTCCCAATCTTCCGGCTACAGGAGGTCTGCTGGCAGAACAGTATCCGGTGGTGTAAACTATTATGGAAATGGGAATTTCCAAAATGGTGCCAATGGCTTTGGGAATGCGCAGGCCAACTATGGACAAAATATGGGCATCAATCCCCAAAGGATAAATCCTAGAGAAGATCAATTTGATAACTACAATTCAAGTGCCGAAGCCATCGTTAGCATTCTTCCAGATGAAGTTGTCGCAGATCTGGACATCAAAATGGATTTTGAACTCAATAGTTTTTTGATCAGTGGCCCAGCAGCCAACATCAATCGTTTCAAAAAGTTCATACAGGAAATTGACAAGCCCGTCCCTGTCGTTTTGATAGAGGTCATGATCATTGAGGTGCGAAAATCCGCCACTGTGGAAACCGGAATCAGTTGGGGAATAGGAGATGATCCAGTTGAAACATCCGGAAGGTTATTTCCTGAAGCAGATTTGACATTGGGGGCCAAAACGGTCAATAAAATTATTGGTGGCTTTGACGGTTTTGGTTCTTTTAACATTGGTCAGGTCGTCCCTGAATTTTTTGCGACCATAAAAGCCATGGAAGCCAACGGTAATATCAAGATCCGATCCACGCCCAAACTTTCCACCCTGAATGGCCACCGTGCCAACTTGTCCATTGGGGAAACCACTTATTATGTGGTCACTAGCCAAAGTTTTTATGGGTCCCAGATTCCCAGCACTTCAGAGATCAGGAATTACCTCCCCATCGATGCAGAACTTGCCGTGAGCATCAAACCCTTGGTATCCGGGAATGGGCAGGTAACCTTGGACATCAATGTCATCCAATCCGACTTTAGCAGTGAACGTATCGAAGACGATGCCCCCCCTGGCCTGACTTCTCGGGAATTCAGTTCCATCATCCGGATGCAAAACCAAGATTTGGCCATATTGGGCGGACTTGAAGAGAAGGTTAAAAACGATTCGGGCAGCGGGGTCCCTCTATTGGCCAGGATACCTGTGATCAAATGGCTGTTCAGTAAAAGAAAGAGGGAGGATTCCAAACAAAAACTCACCATTCTCATTAAACCAACAGTTATTTACTAGTGCTTGGACTTTTAAAAACATATTTTTCAAAAGGAAGCTCCTTTTATGGAATGGAAGTCTTTCAATCGGGAGGGACAACAAAGTTCCATTTGTTGGAAGTGTCCAAAAAAAGGGGAGAACTGGTGATCATTAATCGTTTTCTTACCGATGATCTCTCCATACTGGCCCAAAAGGCAAAAAAAACGATCCCCTTATACTTGGTGTACAATACAGAGGGTGTAATCACCAAACGAACCCATGCAGGGTCCACCTTAAGACATAGGGCCGCTGTGGAAAACCTCTTTCCTGGGCTCAATTTTGAAAACTTCTACTATCAAATTGTTGACCTAAATCCCTACTCCTTTATCAGTGTTTGTAAAAAACAGGAACTCGATGCACTGGTTGATAAGATAAAGTCACATAAGCTTGCATTGGCCGGAATTTCCTTGGGCACTTCCGTTTTGGTTTCCATTTGGGACCATGTGCAGGACAATACACTATATACCAATACTGACCTCATTCGTAGAGAAGGAAATGACATTGGGGGCGTGACCATTTCCAAGAACACAGATCCCATACAGCAAACGTATACCATCAACGGATTGATAGTGGCCAATACCGACCTGCTCGGATTTTCAGGAGTGGTTAGTTTCTTATCTGGAAATCATGGACAGGAGTCCAATTTCGGGGAAACCATAGTGGAGTTGGAAAACTCATTTATTTCCAACAGAACCTTTAGTGTCCTTCTACGCGTTTTCATTTCTGCCATACTGGGTATCCTACTTGTCAATTTTCTGATTTTCAACCATTACTTTGAAAAAACAGAGCGCATCAAGGCCAGTTTGGCCCTGGATACCGAAAACAAGAAGAACCTTACCTTTTTAAGGGAGAAAGTTGGAGAAAAAGAAAGAAAAGTGGATGCCATCATTTCCTTTTCCAATTCCAGAACCTCATTTTACTTGGATAGGTTGGCCCTTTCCACTCCAGAAAGCATACTGTTCTCAGAAGTGCAGTACAGCCCTCTACAAATGCCTGTTCAGACCTCAAAACCTATCTCGGTGCATGACAATGTCATTTTGGTCTTGGGCTCCTCTTCCAACAGTGAAGAGTTTTCCACATGGATCACCGGCCTTGAAACCCTGGATTGGGTCAAAAAGGTAGAGACCATGGACTACGATTATAAAAATAACAAAAGCTCAGAATTCAAGGTACAGATAAGTGTCAAAGATCCTAAAAAATAAAGTTTTTGCCCTTTTGGTCGGTTTTGTGCTGGTACTGATGCTCAGCTATGCCCTTGCCATATCCAAAACCATGCACATGCGGAAAGAATTCCATGCCCTGGAAAAGGAACAGCAGCAGTACAACAACCTATCACAGCAATTGCTCCTACTACATAAAAAGGAAGCATATCTGGATTCAATCCTGCAAAGTCTCAACTTTGACAATTCATCCATAGAAAACAATCTCTTGCGGGTAGTGAACCAAGAAGCTGAACGAAACCATTTAAAAGTAATAAACTTTGACCCGCCCCATGTCCATGAAATGGGCGGCACCCAATCCAAGACTTTTAACTTTGTGCTAAGGGGTACATTTATCGATATCCTTAAGGCCGTTCACTCCATTGAGATGCAATCCAGTTTTGGGGAGGTGGTCCATCTAAATTTGGTGAAACAAAAAAATTACCGGACTGGGCAAGACTTTTTGGAGGCGACCGTGTTTGTCCAAAAGCTAGAATAATGACCAGGTATCCCTGTTGAAATCCAATAAAACCCATCCTTATGAAAAACTTCCTTCTATTTCTTATCCCAACAATTACAATCAATCTTTATTCACAGAGTCCGGTCAGTGGCATTCTGAACCACACAAATCATTATTTTACCATGAATGCATATAGCAGCAGTTATGACGATGGTTCCCATGCCCAACTTTTTTACGATGGCAACAATAAACTGATTCACCTCTGGAATTCGGATGGCACCACTCAATTCACTGGCTTAAAATTGGGCAACTTATATTCTATGGGCAAGTTGGGAGTGGGAACCTCCAGCCCCATCAACAATCTGGATGTCATTGGTGTTCTGGGGTTTAGGGGAATCAATGCGTCAAATTTGCCCTCCACTCATTGGAAATTATATTTCAATGCAAGTTCCACAGTGGACAATGGGCTCCAATTTAGGGTAAACGATGAACTAAAGGTCAATTTTAAAAACGACACCTTTATGTTCGATGGCCTTATTCGATCCAAAGAGATAAAGGTTCAACTCAACGTTTGGTCCGATTTTGTTTTTGCCAAAGATTACGAACTCCCAACCTTGGAAGAACTGGAAGCCTATATTTTCCAAAACCAGCATCTCCCTGATATCCCCAGTGAAATGGAAGTTATTGAAAATGGTGTCAATTTGGGGGAAATGAATGCCAAACTACTACAGAAAATTGAGGAGCTTACCCTTTATCTTATTGAGCAAAACAAGCAAAACAAAGCCCAACAAAAAAAGATTGAACAATTGGAGCAAAAAGTAGCGGCATTGAAGCCATAACAGCAAACGATTATAGAAAACAAGGTACTGACCCTAAGCTTGAGTATCATCAAAAAACTCGGAGAGTCACAAAGAAGGCCATCGAGAACTTGAACGAGGAGACCGCCATTAACTATTTCAACAGTTTTTACGACAACAGCTTCAACAACGGGGCCTTCAATGCGCACCACTGCAACTTCAACCCTCTGGACAAGGTCGTGGAACTCTACGAACGACTGGTTCAGGCGGAGAAGGACAAGGTGGCCTACCTTGAGAAGCTCATGGGCAAGTGATCCCGTTCAAACCAAAGCATTAAAAAACCGCCTCTTTGGGCGGTTTTCTTTTATTCCTAAATCTTATTTAATTATAAGGGACGAAGATATCATCATACTTTACAATGACTTTGTCATCCATGAAGTTTACAAAAGTGAAGCTACACGTTTTGTTGAGTATGTTCATCTTTTTAGAATTATTTATACTAATGGTCAAGTTGGCAATCTCAGATAATTTACCAAGCTCAACATCTTCTGCAAAACTAAGTGAGTTATCTGTATGGATTTTCTCGGAAAAAACCTTATTACCATTTAGATATACATCCACTAAATCTCCATTGAACCCATCTTCAAAAAGTAGAACTGCAATATCCTTCTGGTTATCTGTACAGTTAGATTTTTCGATTTCTAACGCATATTCTACTGAGTCTTCTTGCACAGATTCTTCTGTAGCTTCCTTTTTTTCCTTGCAACTGATAAGCACAGCAACAACACCTAAAATCCAGAGACTCTTATTCAAAACCTGTTTTAGTACCATCATAGTTTTGGGTTTAATATTTTCTTCATTGTTTTTTCAAATTGCTGCTGTGACTGTCTCATTTGCTGCCTAAAATTGACCATAAACGGAGTGTTGACCGTATTTTGTAATACTGACAACTGGCCTCCATTAACACCACCTCTTTGTCTAATAACACTATTTGAACTTCTCATTAGATTATTAGGACCTACAGTACGGCCTCCAGGTGACTTGTTGGAACTTCCAACTTGGTGGTCAAGACCTACAGTATGTCCATATTCATGTGCTCCTGTATATGGCAATCTATCCTCTGTAACAGGTTCTCCATAAGATGCACCCGATTTACCCGGGATCAAAACTTGCATCCTGTTGACTTCCGCATCGCCAATAACATTGACACGACCTTCAGCTGTTGCTGCCTTACCTGTGTCTGGATCTATAACCTTATCAGTGAATTCAATATAATAATCATTTTCAGGGTCTACTTCTGCCACAAACTCTAAGGATACTGATGTACTTACAATATTTCCATCACTATCGGTACCGCTAAAATCGTTCTCTATCTGACCAGCAATCCCGTTTGCATAATCTATTACATCATTGATTGAAGCACTTGAATTATTGAAAACCTTGATATGAGCATCGTATCTTATATTATTCTGACCATTGTCATCTAACCATTCATGCCTACTAACTTCCAAACCTTCCAATTCGATACCGATACCCAATTTATTCTCTTGGAACGCATAAGTTGAATTATAGGCATAATCCTCCGCCAATGGATCTACCTGCCAGAACCTTCCATTCGCAGGATCGTGCATACGGTATTTAAACTCGTAAACATTCAATCCAAAGTCTTCATTAAGTTCCTGTCCCTGATACTTCCATCTCTGAGCATTGGAATTACCGAATGAACTTACATTGTTATTATAACCTTGATGTTTGAGTCCGAAGGGATAGTAATTACTTTCCTCGATAATCTCACTTGTTGCAATATCGCCATCATTGTTTGCATCCGTATATGAAAGACGCACATTGCCCATGTGGTCTCTATATTGGTACACATAGTCATAGCCCCCATTGCCGTCCGGCATTACATATCCCTCCGGGTGGGAAAAGAACTCCAAATTACCGTTTTGATAGACATAATTGCCCGCATAGTCTGTCACGGAACCTCCCACGGTCTTTTGCAACTTGGTGCCCGCGGCATCATAAATATACGAAATCGTCCCTTGGGACGTCGCGATGTCCGTGGGAAGGCTCAGGTGGTTATAGGTAATGTCCGTGATGCCCTTGTTGGCGTCCCTGGTCATGTTGCCGTTGGCATCGTACCAATAGTCCTGGTCATCGGCCCCGCTGTCCCTGAAGCCGTGGGTGTCACTGCCATCGTCCCTTACCTTGTAGAGCCTGTTGCTGGTCTCGCTGTCAAAATAGCCATAGTCCAGGTTGTCCATCGTCCCGGTAAAGGAGGTCACCTGTCCATTGCCGTCCACAGCGGTATGCCCTTTTCTGTTCAGGGTCTGTATGTTCCCGTTCTTATCGTAGGTTATCCCGACCAGATTATAATGCCCCGTATTATCCGTAGCAGAGGTGATACGGTTCAGGGCGTCATAACCATATGAATACCTTTCACTGACCAGGTTGCCGGTAGTGTTCACTGTGGCGGTGCTCCACTGTACCTGGGAGATGTTACCGTTATACAAGGGGGCCGGGTTTTCGTTCAGCCCAAAATTGGTCGGGTCGTTGTAGTTGATGCCAAAGGCGAACAGGTCGTTCCCCAGGTTGGCAGGATCGTTGATCTGCGTGAGCCAGCCCCTAATGTTATAGGTATAGTCCACCGTCTGCAAGCCCCCACC
>JBLWSV010000026.1:0-13682 GCA_048270465.1 Allomuricauda sp. | reverse complement strand
AGAGACCTTGGTGGACAATACCTATGACGACCTGGGGCAACTGGAGAAAAAGAAAGTTGGTGGGGGCTTGCAGACGGTGGACTATACCTATAACATTAGGGGCTGGCTCACGCAGATCAACGATCCTGCCAACCTAGGGAACGACCTGTTCGCCTTTGGGGTTGCCTACAACGACCCTTCCGACCCGACCAAGGCACGGTATGACAGGGCTGTTACCGAAGGTATATGGAAGACGGCCACCGACAACATGGAAAGGTCATACCTTTACGATTATGATGCATTTGGGCGCATCACCGGGGCCACTGGCTCAGACACCAATTATAGTGTGGGACTTGTTCAGTACGACAAGATGGGGAACATCACCCGTCTTACAAGGAATGGGCACCTAGACGTGAACGCCACCACCTTCGGACTGATGGACGACCTAACCTATCAGTACAGTGGGAACCAGCTGACCTCCATCGACGATGCACCTGCGGCAAGTTCGGTGACGGGCTTCATTGACGGGGCAGAGACCGCGGACGAATACGGATTTGACGTTAACGGGAACATGGTGCGTGATGACAACAAGGGCATCACCTTGGTGGAGTACAACCACCTGAACATGCCGACCAAGATAACTATGACAGGTAGTAATGCAGGGTCTTTGGATTATGTATATACAGCCGATAGGACAAAGCTCCAGAAGAAAAAGACCCAAGGGGGCGTTACCACTACGACTGATTACATTGGTAATTATGTTTATGAAAACGACAATCTGAAACAGATAACCCAGCCAGAGGGCTATATCGAACCGGACGGTTCCGGTGGGTACGACTATGTGTACCGCTATGTTGACATTTGGGGCAATACCCGTATCACCTATGCAGATGACAATGGTAACGGTTCGATAGACCCTGCCACCGAGATACGCAGGGAGCAGAACTATTATCCCTTTGGGATGGAGCACGAGGGATATAATTTTGTGTCCTATGGAGTGGAGAACAACCTGAAGACCTATCAGGGACAGGAATTCACGAACGAC
The DNA here is from genome assembly GCA_048270465.1 of Allomuricauda sp. Lineage (GTDB taxonomy): Bacteria > Bacteroidota > Bacteroidia > Flavobacteriales > Flavobacteriaceae > Flagellimonas. The sequence continues at coordinate 12,658 of JBLWSV010000026.1, read as the reverse complement.
CTAGGGCTCAACGTTCATGAATGGCGGTTCAGGATGAGCGATCCCACAACTGGCAGGTTCTGGCAGGTGGATCCATTGTCGGATGAATATGTGTACAACTCCACCTATGCATTCCAAGAGAACAAACTTGGTATGGGAATAGAATTGGAAGGGTTGGAGTTGTATAGGGGGCTTCCCACATCGGTTGGCAGAACAGGGAATAATATTGCTCAAGCTACCGAGAGGAATGTGGGCAAACAGTATAACAAGTTGCCAAAGGAAGTTCAGGATGGCATGGTTGCCTCATTAGAAATAATGGACAAATATGGTGGGCCTACCTTAAAGATTTTAGCTGGCGTTGCAGCAGTTGCTGCGGCAATACCTACGGGTGGGACTTCTTTGTCAGCTTTAGGGGCCTTGTCTGCTGGTGGCGCGGTGGTATCGGGAACTTATGCTGCTGGTACTGGAATAGCAGAAATCGGCCTTATAGCAAAAGGAGAAGAAGAAAAAGCAGAAAAAATACCAGATGGTTACTTGAATGCTACGGTCGGAATAATGGTTGCAAAAAATGTTGATGATGAAGAAACGGTGGAAACGATTAATGCTACATTGTCCATCGTCGAAGGTGTTGCAACGTATAAATTTTCGGACCCTAATGATATTGAAAAAATAAGTAATGCTTTATCAATAACAATAATGCTGTCTGATTTAGCTAAGGACAACGCACAAAAACAAAACAGTTCAGATTGCGGAAATGAGTGTGAAGAAAATTAATCTTTTAATAAAAAATAATATTGCCTTTAGAAGAAGGGTCGTGATGAACATCTTTGACTTTGGATTTATATTCCTATTCTCCATTGCGATAATATCTTTGTATAAAGCCCTAGTACTTCCTTTGCTGGTCGTTTTAGTTTTGTTAATGTATTATTCTTTCAGGAGGTATTTAGAATCAAAAGTTTATATAAGTGAAATATATCTTCAAAGCCATGAATTGGTTATAAAATATTTTTTACGGGATGAAATAATCACAGAAGAAATACCTGTTGAAAGTTTCAAAGTAGATTTTTTTGATTCAGTAATAGGGAATTTTGTGAAATGTAGATTGGTTTTTTATAACAACAACCAAGTTGTTCTGAAGCAATTTAATGTTGGGGATTGGTCCAGAGGTTCCTTAAAAACCTTTAAGGATGAGATTCAAAAAAAAGTACATAATCTCTCAACTCCAGGCAACCCAGGATAAAATAATGGTGAACATATCCAAAGCCACCCCTTTAAGGGTGGCTTTACTTTAGAGATTCAAATTAAATGTTTGTGTTTTTTTAAGCGGTTTTTATACAATGATTACTGCCTTAATTTTGAAGGGATTGTTGTTTGAATAAGTTCAATCCACTTTTACAATCCAAATGTCCGAGTCGCTTAGACCATCTGATATTATGCATCTATAGGAATTGTTGTTTGTCTCTGTAATTTCCACTTCAATTTGTCTGCCCACTAAATCATTCTGAGAAAAGTTGATGGCTTCTTTATAGGTGAGGGTATATTTACAGTCGGACATCCATTCTACTGCTCCTATTATTTTGGTGTTGTTCACTATATCGCTCTCAATTTGGATAGAATCATTGCGGACGACAGTGATATTGCCATAAACTGGGTCTGAATACTTGAAGGTTCCTTCCCTAAAGCGGGAGCAGTCTTTTGGTGATTGAGAACATCCAATTATTACTAAAGAGGCAAATAAGAAAACATACTTCATGAGAGTCAGGCTATGGATTTTAACTTTACGTTTTTGATTAGGGCATCAAGGGTATAGAGAATGTGCTCCCTGTCTTCAGGACCCATTTGTTGGACTTCGAGGACACGCTTCAATAGTTGTCTGTCCACTTCAGCATCTATTTTTCCTATTAGGAAATCAAGGCTGACTTCCAATATGTCTGCTATCTTAGAGGCCACCTCAATCGAAGGTTTCACCTCGTCACGCTCGTATCTTCCTATAATGTCACCAGAAGTACCCACCTTTTTGCCCAGTTCACTCTGTGATAGCTTGAGTTGCTTACGAAGTTTTGTTATGTGCTGTCCTAAAGTCATACCTAAAAGTCGTTGAAACGCTATAAATAATAAGGTTTGTGTAAATATATGTGACGTAAATATCATATTAAAGATAAATTTGTGTTGCAATAATCTGATAGGTTTTTAGTTTTGTGATAAATAGGTCTGTAGATACCCCGATCTTTAGGACCGTTTCTCTACAAAACTAATATAATTATCAAGCCGCTCTCTTAAATAGATCAATGGGTCTTTCATAGTCGATGGACTAGTCCATACTAACAGGTTAAAAAATATTTATGTTTCAAGGGATGGGCCTACCCCACTGACCTGTAAATTGCAAATGTTGGCAATAATCTTCAAACATATTGGAAAGAGTGGGGTATCGAAAAGGCCAGGGGCACGGGTGAGGACATGGGGTACTTATATCCAAAAAGTAGGTTGCGCCCTTTAGTGTTTTTGCTTCACGCTTATCTTCCCGAACGCTACAAAAACCCGTTAGGATCCATGGGCAAAAATTGGGGTAAGATTTAGGTGAATATCATTTTGTTATGATACCGAGAAATCACTATGGCCGAATGAATTAAGAAATTGTAAAATCATAAATTCAAAACCCAATCAGAATATTACTAATTCATTGATTTTCAACTAAATAATATATAATGGAAATTAGATTATGGAAAAACCCTACTTTTTTTAAGGTTTTCCTGTAATAATTTTTAAGCATTTATTGGTATTTTTCTTACCACTAACCATTAAATACCAATAATTGAAAACCTCTACCCTTCTTTGGGGCCATGGATTCATTCTTGTCCCCATCCTTTTTCCAACTATTAAGATTTTTCTTTCGGATTCCCGGATATACGATAAAGATCGGGAAGCTTTCCCTTTTTATTCACCTAGATGTATTTCTTACAACTTAAAATAAAATGAACTTAAGAATACCTAAAAAAAAGAGTTTGACATCATATGTTCTTGCTTTATCATTTTTGATTACTGCCAAATCATTTTCCCAATGGCAAACCAATGGGTCGGACATATATTATAACGGAGGCAATGTTGGAATAGGTACGGCTGCTCCCAACACTAAACTGACATTGTTTTTGCCCAGTGGAACCAGTTCTTTTCCAACAGCAACCACAACGGGGGATATAATGCAGTTTTTCAGGAGCAATAACAATGGAATAGAAATTGGAAATGCACGCTCTACAAATGCCAGACAAGCATGGATATTGGCGAGGCATTCCTCCGCTTACTACTATGGACAATACTATTCATCTCTGCACTTGCAACCAGATATAGGGACAAAGTCTTATTATCGTGGTGTGGCCATCGGATACAATGCTTCTACTGAAATTCCATATGGTACCCACTTGGCTGTTGATGGAAAAGTTGGGATAGGAACGCTTACTCCAAATGCCAAACTAGCAGTAAAAGGAAACATTCATGCCGAAGAGGTCAAGGTGGACCTTTCAGTGCCCGGTCCCGATTATGTCTTCAAGGAGGGATATGATCTCAAATCCCTTGAAGAGGTCCAAAACTATATAAAGGAACATGGTCACTTGCCCAACATCCCATCTGCCAAGGAAATGGAGGCCAACGGAATCCAATTGGGAGAAATGAACATGAAATTGTTGGAGAAGATTGAGGAGTTGACCTTATATATTCTTGAACAAGATAAAAGAATGAACAGGAAGAATGAAGAGTTGAGAAAAGTCAATTCCAGGTTAGAGAAATTGGAGAACGAATGGATAAAATTGAAAATAAAAAAGGATAAATAAAAAAATATGCAAAAATATATCATACACGCAATAGCCCTGTTATTGTTCGGATATGGACATGCTCAAGTGTCAACTTCACCGTCTGGTCAAGTAAGTAATATTACCACAGATTTTTCTTTTTCTGTCAATGATGGGAACTATAATAGGCCTATGTTAAGATCTGGGTGGCTGTCAGGTATTGGAGATTATTTTTATATAAAACATGGTGGCGCCAATACCGAGTCCTATACGTATGGATTACGGATCAGTGATGGAAATGGTTTTGACTTTGGGAAAGACGATTTCACAACTACATTCTTGAAAATAAAAACAGACGGCAATATAGGTATCGGGACGACCGACCCAGCTTCAAAGTTAGAGGTTCAGTCTGAAGTTTTGATCAATAACCCATCCGCTAGAGGAAGCTCAATATTAAAACTGGATAGGGGAAGTGAAGGTAAGGACATGGCAATCATTAGCTTCGGCCAAGCTAACCAGTATTTATGGAATGCCGGGTTATTGTATAATGGAGGATCTAATTCTCCTGACTTCTATATTAGTCAGAATAATACAATAACGGATGGAAGCGGTACAATCCAACATATTCCCGAATTGACCATCAGAACTACAGGAGAAGTAGGCATTGGAACAAAATCCCCAGACTCCAAACTGACTGTAAAAGGCAACATCCATGCCGAAGAGGTGAAGGTGGACCTTTTAGTGCCCGGTCCCGATTATGTCTTCAAGGAGGGATACAATCTCAAATCCCTAGAGGAGGTCCAGAACTATATCAAAGTACATGGCCACTTGCCCAACATCCCATCTGCCAAGGAAATGGAAACCGATGGAATCCAATTGGGTGAAATGGACATGAAGCTTTTAGAGAAGATTGAGGAGTTGACCTTGTATCTCCTGAAACACCAGATCAAACTTGACCAGTTGCAAGAACAGAACGCAAAGCTTCAAAATGAGCTTACCGAGCTTAAAACCAAATTAAAATGAAACCAATACTATCATTTATTTTCTCTTTTGTGTCAATTGCCGTTTGTGTGGGCCAAGCAATTATTGCCAATCCACAAGATTCCCAAAATGAAGGAGGGGAGTTACAGTTATTGAACAGCAATTCCAATTATAACAAATGGCATATAGATAACTATCAAGGGAACTTGCGTTTTTTTCATGATGGGGCCGTTTATTTTACCATGAAGCCTAATGGCAATACTGGAATTGGAACCTCAAATCCTACAAGCCTTTTAGATATTAGAAGCTCCAACAACAACAGGGTCAGGTTCAATTACAATGATACCCCCTCGGTGAGCTTTTTGCCCAATGATGGTGATTCACATTTCCATATTTCCCATACCTTGAGTAATAGACTTACCATTTCTCAGGGCAGTATTGTTGGGGTGAACAGCTTGATCACTATTGTGAACTCCGGAGCTGTGGGGATTGGTGCTACAACTCCCGATGCCAAACTAGCAGTAAAAGGAAACATCCAAGCAGAAGAGGTCAAGATCGACCTCAATGTTCCCGGTCTTAAGGAAGGGTATGACCTCAAATCCCTTGAAGAGGTGCAAAACTATATCAAAGAACATAGTCACTTGCCCAATATCCCATCCGCAAGGGATATGGAGGAGAATGGGATCCAATTGGGCGAGATGAACATGAAGCTTTTGGAGAAGATTGAGGAATTGACACTGTATGTTCTTATGGGAGAGAAGAAGCACATGGAAAAGGATGAAAAAATAAAAGCATTGGAAAAACGTCTTCAGATTTTAGAGCCAAAAATTAAATAAAAATATGATCGATAAGCAATTAATCATTCTTAGTCTTTTATGGTGCTGGGCTGCGGTCGGCCAAGTGACCAATTCTTTCCCGGACAATGGCAATGTGGGCATAGGAACTATCACGCCCATTGCGAAGCTGCATGTTGCGGGGGATATTTTAAGTAATGGATTGAAATTGAATGACCCAAATACAGTTTCAGATTGGAACATGCTGTGGCAAAGCGGTTTCTACCAGGGCTTTGAAGTATCAAATTCTCCAGAAACGAACGGATGGTTTTGGGGATTGAACATGAACCATGGTTCCAACAACGAAAATTATAGGTACAATGGTCAAATAGCCATTAAAAATTCTACCAATCCGACAATGTATTTCAGAAGTACCAATGTTGATGGTACAGGGACATGGGCCAAAGTTTTACATGATCAAGGTAGCCAAAAAATTGAAGGCACCGATGTTGCACTTGAAATAGCCGGGAATGGGACAGGGAATTATCAAGGTGCCAACTTGAAGTTGAGTGCTCTTGGGATTGATTCAGGAAATGAACATGCATCCACATGGATTTTGAACCATAGAGGGACAGACGGCATCGCCACCTTGGAATTTCAAAGAAGGAATATTTCCGGTCTTTACAGAGGGACTTTACTATCCTATCGTGATGGTCTGGGATGGAGAATGGATGTGGCGAATTCAAAAACCAGTCAAGGGGTTGGGATAGGACTACGAGTTATGAATACAGGCGATGTTGGTATCGGCACCGCCGAACCAGATTCTAAATTAACGGTAAAGGGCGATATTCATGCCGAGGAAGTAAAGGTGGACCTTTCAGTGCCCGGTCCCGATTATGTCTTCAAGGAGGGGTACGAACTGAAATCCCTTGAAGAGGTCCAAAACTACATAAAGGAACATGGCCACTTGCCCAACATCCCATCTGCCACGGAAATGGAAGAGAACGGAATTGAACTTGGGGAGATGAACATGAAGTTGTTGGAAAAGATAGAGGAGCTGATGCTTTACACCTTAAATCAAGAAAGGAAAATAAAGGACCAAGACATCCAAATACAGCTTTTAAAGAAACAGAATCAGAGATTGCTTAAGATGGAAGAGAAAATCAACAATCTAATTAAAGAAAAACAATGATGATGAAATTTATAAATCTTTCGATTGTTCTTGTTTTGACAATATGGTCCCTAAGAGGTCAAGCGATATACGACGGTTCAACGAAACACACCTTCTCCACAGATTACGGGATTTTTGAAATAGGTCCAATGAACAGCTCTTATGGCCATATATACACCGATAGGCCAAAGATTATTTTTAACAGACCTATTAGGACCTCGGCAAATATTTTTAGTTCGTATGACAATGATCTTGTATTACAAACACGGGGTAACGAGCGGTTGAGAATAAATGATGAGACGGGAAATATAGGCATTGGAACTGCCAACCCACTTCAGAAACTGGAAGTAAAGGGCAAGATCTATCTCAATTCAGGGCCTGATGATGATGGGATCTATTGGGCAAGGCACAATATGACCCTGGGAACCATCCCTGGCAGTTATAACCACAATGTCCTCATGCTCAAACCTGGCGGAGCGACAAATGGTCTTCTACATTCTTCACTAGAAATGTACATCGCCAACTCTGAAAATAACCATGAACAAAAAGTAAAGATCCATAGTTCAGGGAATTCTTTTTTTAATGGAGGGAATGTGGGTTTAGGAACAGCTTCTCCCGATGCCAAACTAGCAGTAAAAGGAAAAATCCATGCCGAAGAGGTGAAGGTGGATCTTTCGGTACCCGGACCGGATTATGTCTTTAAAGAGGGATATGATCTCATATCCCTTGTAGAAGTCCAAAACTATATCAAAGAACACGGCCACTTGCCCAATATCCCATCCGCCAAGGAACTGGAGACAAATGGAATCCAATTGGGAGAAATGAACATGAAGCTCTTGGAGAAGATTGAAGAATTAACGCTGTACATGATTTGCCAAAAATAAGAGATAGAAGAACTTAAAGAATTGAACAAAAACCAAAGAAAATGAGATGTACCATGATGCTTTTCGTCAGTTTGATGCCCATTGTTTTGATATCCCAAACCAATAGTTTTCCTGATAATGGCCACGTTGGTATAGGTACGCTAAATCCTGAACTGAAATTGGAGGTGAATGAAGGTGATGTTGGACTTAGGGGTTACAATACCTCTAGGTGGATACGTTTTATCGAGAGGTATTACAGGGGGGCATTTGTCAATTATGATGGTGATTCCAATGTTCTGAGTATAGGGGTACATGAAGCCGATGATGCACAGACTTCCAATGATAATAAAGTCATAAACATACCGCGAAGTACTGGGTATGTCGGTATAGGTACATTAAACCCGGAGTATAAGCTTGAATTGAATGAAGGGAACGTCGGGGTTAAAGGATTCAATACTTCAAGGTACATCAGGTTTTCTGAAATTAATTATCAGGGTACCTATATCAATTATGATGGTGGTTCAAATGTCTTGCATATTGGTGTTCATGAGGATAATGATAAAAACATTTCCAATGACAAGAATGCAATAAGCATTCCAAGGAACACCGGGAATGTAGGTATAGGTGTCGAAGACCCGGGCCTATGGAAACTTGCCGTAAAGGGAAAGATCAGGGCCGAGGAGATCAAAGTGGATACAGGTTGGGCCGATTATGTATTCAAAGAAGGTTATGATCTCCCAACCCTTGAAGAGGTGGAAAGGCATATAAAGGAAAAGGGCCATCTCATCAACATTCCCTCCGCCAAAGAAGTGCAGGAAAATGGGATTCAACTAGGAGAGATGAACAAACTGCTCCTAGAAAAGATTGAGGAGCTGACCCTTTATATCATAGAACTGGAGCATAGGGTTCAATACTTTGAAGACCAAGATCAGAAGTACAGCCAATTGTTGGTGGAGATAAAAGCAATAAAACAAAAGTTAGAAGGCGATGAATAAAATTACAGTATTTTTTTTGGTTGCTGTCACCCTTCTAGTCACGAATGCGAGGGCGCAAAACCCATCAACTCTGACTGCGGAAAAAAATGATGCCACTTCTGCAGCAATCAATCTGAAAAACATTGAAGGATTTTGGCATTTGAGTGGCCCACGATCATGGGAATCCAGTAATAATTTTTCCATTTTTTGGCATGATGGCTCCAATTATAATGGAATTATGACCCTCTTGAGCAATGGTTATGTCGGATTAGGTGTAACGAACCCACTGGAGAGATTTCAAATCAGTAACGCTTTTTTGTTCCATAATGGAGGCCATAAAATCTTGTCCTTTTTGTACAAACCATCTGGGCCAGGCACCGATTTGGACGCGAACAGCTATGCCAGTGAAATTCGATTTGACCCAGTGAATGGCTATTTGAGATTTGGAACTTCATCCACATTGGTTGATGCTCCAATCACAAGACTATCCATCTCAAAAGAAGGAAAAGTGGGGATAGGTACCTTGGATACAGGTAATCATAGATTGGCTGTCGAAGGCACAATCGGTGCAAGGGAAATTAAGGTAGAAGTTGGAACCTGGAGCGATTATGTCTTCAAAGAAGGATATAATCTGCTCACCTTGGAAGAAGTTGAAGAGCACATCAAAGAAAAGGGCCATCTGATTAACATCCCTTCAACGGAGGAAGTAGAGGCAAATGGTGTGGAACTGGGAGAGATGAACAAACTGCTCCTGGAGAAGATTGAGGAGTTGACACTCCATCTAATAGTACTGAGAAAGGAGTTGGACAAACAGAACAAGCAATTAAAGAGACATGGTAATCACTTGGCCGATTTAAAACGAAACTATGATAAGTACAGTAAACATGAAAAGTAAATGTGTTTTTATAATCATCATGATTTTTTCAATGGGGAGAGTTATATCCCAAGAAACCGATGATCCATCTCTTAAGATTACCCCTTCTACCCCAGAAGCAGCGGCTTTTCAGAAATATGGTAACATCCCTGTTGGAGAATTTTCAGGAACAGCAAGAATTAATGTGCCAATATATGAGCTCAAATTGAAGGATTTGGTAGTACCAATTTCATTAAGTTATACAACTTCAGGAATTAAGGTTGATGAAATATCGAGTACGGTTGGTCTTGGATGGATATTGAATGCTGGTGGTGCAATAACCAGAAACATTAGGGGAAAAGATGATTTTGGCACCTATGGCTATGTAACTAATCCTTATACTTCAGGTCAGCTTTATACTAGATATATGGCAAGGGAGTTCCAAGCGTATTATTTACCAGGCAGCGCATTGGATAGTTCTGGAGATCACGAATATGGCTTTGGTGTGGCTCAAGGACTTATTGATGGAGAACCTGATTTATTCTCTTATTCTTTTTTAAACAAAGAATCGGGTAAATTCGTGTATAACCATTTAGGGCAGATAAAACCCATACCTTTTAAAAACCATGATATAGCGGAACTCTCAGGAAATAAATTTCTAATTACCGATGAAAAGGGAAATCGCTTTTATTTTCAGGAACAAGAAACATCTTATTTGACATTGGCAAGCGGTTCGACAAATTGTGATTTGACATCATCTTTCACTCCTGAGTCAAGTTATACTGCTATACTTTACTTGTCAAGAATTGAGACAATCAATAATGAGGTGGTCTATTTTAATTATGACACCATAACTTACGCTTATCCATTTTTTAGTTCTGAGTCAAGATATATTGCGGATAGAGAGTTCATGCCTACTTCAATTTCAAAACCATCATCCAAGTGCGTACTGAACAATAATGTGGCAAGTAAAAGGTTGACATCCATTGTCCATAATAATACTACTTTGGAATTTTCGTATTCGTCCAGTACTCGTTTGGACCTTGATGGATCCAATGCTTTGGAAAGCATAACTTTAAAATATGAAAATCAGTTGATCAATGAGTGGACTTTGGACCATTCATACTTTGTGAGTTCCTCGGGGTCTGGTGATGGGAAATATAGGCTTAAATTAAATTCGATAACAGAAAGCGGAAAACCACCTTATCAATTTGAATATGAGGAGAGTGTTTTACTGCCACATAGGGAATCTTTGGCACGTGACCATTGGGGCTATTATAATGGGGAGGATGGAAACTTGACTCTTATCCCAGGTACAAGGTATCGAAATAGGACTTTAGCGGGCGCGGACAAGGAGCCTGATCCAACATATGTGAAGGCCAATATTCTTAATAAGGTAATCTATCCCTTAGGGGGGTACACTGAACTTACCTATGAACCAAACGAATATTGGTATACAGGTTCTAAAAAATCTTATATTGATAACAATCTTTTGTTTACCGTAAATGGAGAATATACGTATCAAACGCAAATTATAACAATTCCTTCCGGCGGTGCTTATGCGGATGTATTTTTTGATTATACCCCGCCTTTGGAAGGACTGGCACCTGGAGATGTTATATCGGCCCAAATAAAAAGAGTCGAGGATACCTATGTCATGAAGAATTACGAGCAACCTGTTTTTCCAGGTTCCAGTACGGCCGACTATCCCAATGTTGGTGAAATGTATTTGGCCGCAGGTGATTATGAGATTAAATTGGTAACAACTGTAGGTGGCTTCGTTGGGTCGTTTAATTTACATTGGACTGTGGAAACCGGTGAGCAGGTGGCCAAGAACAAAATTGGGGGAGGGGTTAGGATAGGTAAAGTGGTTGACCGCTCCGATTTGGGTGAGGTCAACTATAAAGAATACGTTTATACCTTGCCTTCAAATCCCTCACAATCATCTGGATTTACCAATTTTCCGGTCAATTATTTTTCAAATTTTAGTGAATTTGGATACCCAACAGGAACCAAAGCTTACCATAGGGAAAGTGTTTATTTTGGGCGTAAATCATTCAATAGTGGTTTGATAGGTCTGATTCAGGGTAACTATGTCGGTTATCAGAATGTAACTACCTTATATGGAGACGAAAATGGCATTTTAGGTAAAACGATCAAAACGTTTTCAGCCGATTTGGACGAGGGACATAACACCGCTTTATGGCCATATTTTCCACCAACATCATATGATTGGCTGCGAGGGCGACTATTAACGCGTGAGGATTATGAACGTATAGGAAACTCCTTTAGAAAGGTATATGAAGAAGATCTTATATATGAGGTTTTGCATGACAAGTTGGATAAAGACTCGAATCTCCCAAACGAAAGTATTATACCTGGAATCCAGAGTTTGGTCTATAAGCCTCCACTTTATATTGGCGTTTGCCAATGTATACTTGGTCAACCTGAAACATTGTTGATGGGTACATATCATAATGTTTCTGGCTGGTATTACGTAAAACAGTTGGATAAGACCAATTATTACTATGACAATGGGAATCAAACAGTAGAATCCACTGAACATTTTTACTACGAGAACCCCCAACATGCTATGTTGACGAAGAAGGTGGCAACCGGTAGTGATCAAAAAACCCAAGAAACCCTTTATTATTACCCGGATGATGTTGCCACTTCCGTTTCACTTCCAGGGGAAAGTTTGTCTTCCACGGATTTTTCGGTCATTGAGCAAATGAAGAAAAATGATTTGCATCAGATTGCTTTTCCAATCCATATTCAGTCTAAGGTCGATGGTGATGTGGTTCAAAATACTCGATTTATCTATGGAAATTGGGGCAATGGAATCTTAAAGGTCAAAGAATTGCTTACGGATAAGGGTTCTGATAATCTGGTCAGTTCAAATACTTTTAACAATTACGACGGCAAGGGCAATGTTTTGCAGGTATCACTGGAAGACGGCCCGCCGACAAGTTACATCTGGGGCCATAATCAGCAATATCCCGTGGCCAAGATAGAGAACGCGACGCGGGCGCAGATTGAGTCTGTACTTGGTGTGGCCCCGGGCTACCATACGGGCAGTGGGGGTCTTAACCTGACCCAAGGGAACACTTTAAGGAACAGTCTTCCCGATTCGATGGTGACCACCTACACCTATGACCCGTTGGTCGGTGTGACCAGTGTCATGGACCCGAAGGGGAATGTCACGTATTACGAGTACGATGCGTACAAGCGTTTGGAGTTCGTCAAGGATGACGATGGACATTTGGTGCAGGAATACAAATA
>JBLWSV010000025.1:0-22090 GCA_048270465.1 Allomuricauda sp. | reverse complement strand
TTGGACTGGGATTCACCAACCCCTACCCAACCGGATAGCGAAGGAAATTATCCCATACCAATACCAGGGAAAACCAACGTACTTTAAGAGTACACTTTTATCAATAACCACCAAATTTAACCATTGGGAATCACTTTTTTAGTCATGTAAAGTGGTTCCCAATAATTTTGGGAGAGAAACCGTTTGCTTTTAAGCTGAACCAGATAGAATTTTTTCTATTGCCTCAATTTCATCTTCATCAAATTGGGGTCTTTCCAGTGCCAATAAAGAGTCGCTCAATTGCTCTGGACGACTTACGCCCAATAATACGGATGTAACACGGGGGTCTCTCTTTGCCCAAACAAGTGCCATTTGGGCCAAGGATTGCCCTCTTTTCGATGCAAGTTCATTTAAACCGCGTACAATTTCAACCTTCTCAGCAGTAATTTGACCAGCTTCCAAGGCACCATTCCCACGATTGGATGCTGCACGGGATGATTTAGGGATTCCATTGAGATATTTATTGGTCAACAAGCCTTGTGCCAAGGGTGAAAAAACAATACAGCCCACTCCGCACTCTCCAAGAAGTGCCAAAAGCCCATCTTCAATCCACCTATCAAACATAGAGTATCGAGGTTGATGAATCAAACATGGAGTCCCCAATTCATCAAACATTTCCAAGGCTTCCTTTGTTTCCTTTACATCATAACTGGAAATACCAACATATAGGGCCTTTCCTTGCCGAACCATTAAATCTAGAGCCCCAATGGTTTCCTCCAAAGGCGTGGACGGATCAGGACGATGATGATAAAAAATATCCACATAATCCAGACCCATTCGTTTTAAGCTCTGATCCAAACTGGAAACCAAATATTTTTTGGAGCCATAATCCCCGTAAGGCCCATCCCACATTTTCCAACCTGCTTTGGTACTAATGATTATTTCGTCCCTATAATTGGCCAGATCTGAGTTTAAAATCTTGCCAAAAGTGGTTTCGGCCGAGCCCGGTGGTGGTCCATAGTTGTTCGCCAAATCAAAATGTGTAATGCCTGCATCGAATGCATTTCGTACGATGGTGCGTGCATTTTCATAGTTGTCTTCAAAACCGAAATTATGCCATAGCCCCAATGAAAATTCAGGCAGTAGCAACCCGCTGTTACCACATCGGTTATAAGTCATCAGATTGTATCGGTCGGAATTGGGTTTGTAGTCCATTTAAATTATTTATGCAGCACTTCTATTATCTGAAAAGGCATGCCATTTTTGTCAAGTTTGAGGAGTAAAGTTCCAGTCTTTATCTAATAACATGGGGTTTCCATTACCCCAAAACGATTATCAAAAATATACAATTTCTTTTGTACTTCAAGGTAATTTGGTGATACCTTAAAATTTCATTGTTGCATAAATTTATTTGTTCATCGACATTATGATTTGATTTCAACCAGGTCGGCAATTCCGGGAAAAGTGTCTTGTCATGACAGAGAGACAAGATTTGGATTTTTATACCACCTTCGCCAATTGAGACGGCACAGTAAAAGCGTCGATAAGGCACTCGCCCGAATCCAGTAGGGTAAAACTATAAATGGTCCATGTTTACCGTTTTAAATGGTTCTCATTACCCCAACCAATCTTTAAGGTAGGCGAAGGAAGCTCCATTCCAACTCAAAATCGCAAAGGTTCTCCCTTGATCTCTTTGGCAATGGGCATTCCCAATAGTTGTATGACAGTGGGTGCAAGCTGGTTTGCATACAATTGTTCCTCCTGCCCCACCTCACCCAAGGCCTCAATGCCCTTTCCAAAGGCTATCATCCAAACAGCATGGGCTCCTTTTATTTGACTTCCATGGCTCCTCCATGTATCCAATGGTTCGGTTCCCCGTCCATGGTCCGTGGTGATCAAAAACACGGTTTGGTCCTTATAAAATGTATCCTGTTGGGTGAATTCCCAAAGCTCTTTGATCAAGGCATCGGTATTATTTGCCGATTTTAAATACGCTTGATAGTCCCCATCGTGGGCAAAGTCATCCGTTTCCCCATAGGAGATATACACCAGTTTGGGGTGTTCCTTTTTCATGTGTTCCAAGGTATAGTGATGGGTGAACGCATCCAACCTAACAGAACCCCACGGACTTGGTATCTGTTCTTGTAGCTGGTTCAAAAACTCCTCCCTTTCGTTCAGCTTTCCCGTAGCAGACTCAAATCCCGCATTGACGGGAACCCCTGATCGCTCTTCGTTGATGATGTACGGGAATACGTCCCAACTGCCAAAGGCAGCCACTTTACCCTTTCCTTCGGGAGTATTGTGGTATCGCTCCAAAATGGTCGTGTTGGGGTTGGATACTTTGTCATTGCTTCGGATACGTGCATCATCGGCAGTTCCCGTCAATATTTCATTGTAGCCCGGGTAGGAGAACCACATCGAATTGGTCAAATCCACTTTACTGCCCAATTTTCGATTGCCATGTATTTGCCCCATTTTCTCCACATCACCCCAGATGAATGGTAATAAGGCCTGGCGTCGTTCTTCGGGTGTTTCCCTCCAAAAAGCTTTTCCCAACATCCCTGTATCATGCACATAATCCTTGTTGCCGATCAAAAGGGAATCCGCTCCCGAAAAGAGTTCCTGCTAACGAAAACCGTCCAAAGTGATCAATATCACGTTGATGTCCTCTTTGTTCTGGGCATGAACATTCAACATTGCTGCAAGAGCAGCCATCAAAAACAAAATACTATTTTTCATTTTTCTGTGGTGTTTTAAATGATGCTGTTTCGGACCAATCGCTCCAATTGAGGTTCTGGTCACGATACCGAACCCTCCAAAAATAAGTCGAATTTGGTTTAAGGCGTTTGGTTATTTCATCCGTAAGATCGTCTTCTTTTTGACGGTCTTCCTTATAATACCAGTTTTCATACTGTTTCCAACTGTCCAAGGCCAATTTTTCAAAGTCAGAAGTTTCAGAGACCTGCCAATGGGTAGCCGCATGGAAAGCACCGCTGAGCGGACTTGAAAACTCACCTGCTTTTAACGTTGTGAATTCATCGGTTACCACTGTATCGTTCATGGGAGAAATCGGTGTGGGAGGATTGGGCTTTTTCTCCAATCGCCAAATGGTAATGCTATCGCGAAGCTCATTGTCCCTTCCTTCAATATTGTTCCCTTGACTTATTCTCTTGATGGTAAATTTAGGATCATTACGGTTTCCGTCAACTTCTACCATTACAAAACCATACTCATCTTGGGTCACGGTAAACTCATCGTAATCCCTTCCTTCGAACTCGCCCCAGTTATCTATGGCACCACCTGCCGAGGCCACATTGACCCACAAGTGCTTGTGGTCACGGGACTGCCCTCGGGAATATCCGTGGGTATGTCCAAAGAAATGGATGCTGGGCTTGCCCGTTTTTGTAGAAAACTCCTCCAACATTTTGACCACTTTTCCCGTTGATTCTTCCTCGCCCGGAATCCAGAGTTCGGATTTATGCGGATGATGGAGCTGCGCGAACACAAAATCAATATCCTCGGTATGTTCAGTATCCGTCAACACTTTTTCCAACCACTCATATTGTTCCCGAAGGTCTCGGTAGCCTTCGTTGGAATTCAATCCAATGATCCTTGTATTGCCATAATCCTTGTACCACCAATGTTCGGCATAGGCGGGCGTACCATTTTCAGGTAGGCTGAAGTATTTGAAATAGAAAACGGAATTGCGCTCATGATTGCCCAAAACAGGATAGACGGGCACCTCGGCAAACAGTTTTTGTGCAGGATCGAAAAAATGTTCCTTCCATTGGTAATAGTTGCTGCCGGTAGCCACCAAATCTCCGGGTATCATCACCATGGCCAGATTGTTGGGCAACTTGTCTCCATGTTCCTTTTCCAGATATTGGAGCACCCCTTGATTCACGATTTCTGAAAACTTATTGGGATGTTGGCCATCATATTGCATATCACTCATGGCAACAATATTGAACGATTCTCCATCACTTGAAAAGGGTGGGGTCTTAAACTGGAAAATATCGGATTTTGCCTTTCCCGTTTTCACACGATAGTAATATTCGGTGAACCGTTTTAGGCCTTCCAACTTTACGGTATGTATCCTGGAATCGGAAAAATTAATGTCCGATGCCCTTCCTGATGTTTTTTTTCCCAGTTTCTCGGAAGTTCCCCATTCCACGATACTTTCTTCACCGCTCGTGGTCTCCCACATGATTACCATGGAATTGGGTTCGGCATCCTGAAGATAGGGTTGCACCAAAATTTGGGGTTGGGTTTGGGCGGTGAGTTTCATCGAACCCAAACAACATAAAATGAATAGTTGGCTGATTTTTTTCATTAGGCTATAGCATTGGTTTTTAAAAAGGCACAGTTCAATATTTCAAAGGCTTTTTCCAGTTCTTCGCGGGTTATGGTCAATGGAGGAGACAGTTGGATTACATTTCCCTTAGAAACCTTAAAACTCAACCCCTGTTTTAGACATTCATACATGATTTCCTCGGCTTCGGCCGTTGCTTTTTCTTTAGTTGTTCTATCGGTTACCAGTTCAATGCCCCATAAAAGTCCGACACCGCGTACATCCCCGATCAAGGAATACTTACGGTACATTTTGTAAAGCGATTTCCGCATGAACTCCTGGTCTTCCTTGACTTTTTGCAAGATGTTTTCCTCCTCCAACACCTCCAAAAGAGTCAGGCCCGCCATAGATCCCAACGGACTTTTTTCATGGGTGTAATGTCCGAGTGAGATGTGTCCAAACTTGTTGTATTCTTCACGGGCAACAATGGCGGCTTGTGGAATGACCCCTCCCCCAAGTCCTTTGCCCAAACAGAGAATATCGGGCTCAATATCAAAAAGCTCGTAGGCGAACATCGTGCCCGTTCTCCCAAAAGCGATGGGGATTTCATCCAAGATCAGCAAAACACCTTGTTTGGTACAAAGCTCCCTAGCCGCTTTCCAGAATTTTTTGGATGGAATCTGAACATCGGTATTGCGAATGGTCTCTGCCAAAAATGCTCCAATTTGAGGATCCTTCTCCAAAACATACTCTAAATATTCCAATGCCTTGTCCTCGTTTCCTTCAAATATGCCACGATAAGTGATTGGGGGCGGAATACGCTCTACACCGGGCATCAATGGCCCCATATGTTCCTGAAAGACTGCTTCGCCACCCACACTGATGGCATCCAAGGAAGCACCGTGGAACGAATCCCAAAACGAGATCACTTTGTGCTTCCCCGTTATGGCCCTGGCCAATTTCAGGGCAATGCCTATGGCTGAGCTTCCGTTTGGGGTAAGCAAAATACTGTTCAATCCTTCGGGGGTGTAAGATGTCAATTTTTCCGCAAATTGAATGGCGGTTTCATTTGCGTAGCGTCTTGTGGAAAACGTTAGGTTTTGAAGTTGCTCCGTTAACTTTGCAATCAATTTTGGATGGGAAAAACCGATTTGGTGCACATTGTTCCCGTGAAAATCGAGGTATTTCTTGCCCGATACACTTATCATGTGCGAGCCATCGCAATCTTGAAGCACATCCAAGCACGGGGTGGACATGGATTGGTGCATAAAATACTTGGCATCCTTTTCCAAAAGTTCCCTAGCCGTTGCCCCCACTTCGTTCTGTAACCATTCCCTTCTGGCAGGGGTCAGGTTGATGTCGCCTTCCACAACAGATGCTGTGTTGTGCCTATCGCGCTTTGTATGGTCCATGTTTGCTTTGTATTTCCCGTTCTTCGGATGCATCGTTCAACACATAAATATCGTAGGAGTCGCCATGGTCGTACACCCGAACAACAATGTGTCCTTCTTGACTCTTATACTGGTCCAACCTACTACCGATCACATCTTTGGTGCCCTGTAACATAATGGTGGAAAAAACATCCCGGTCACCGGGGTACAGCTTTTTAGATGTAATCCTTCGGAAGACCTCCTCCCCAGGGTGATCGGCCGTCCAGTTTTGCTGTATCCAGACCCGTGGCCGAACGGTCCGTACATAAAATGGGTTTTGCGAGTCGCGGTTCCCATGATGGTTCAGAGTGGCCACATCCACAGCTCCGATTACGGGTGCCACATGCGACTCCAATGCATCCAAATCTGTCTGACCCAAACCATCTATTCCCGAGATATCACCGCCCGTGTAATAATTGAACTTGCCATAATCTATTCGGATGACATTGCTGAGAGGATTCTCCCCAGGGTATTCCCCTTCCCTAAAAAGGGCATAAAAAGTGTTATCATAACCTGTCCAAATGTTACCGTTGGAGGCTATATTTTGAACAGAAAACTTAGGATGATCCTTTGGATTATGTTTTAATGTAACCTGACCGTTACTTCCCACCTGCAAGGCTTCGTTTTTCAACCCTATTTTTTCTGTTTGGTAATCTATGAACTTCCAATATTCCTTCAAGGTAGGAATCATTCCATATTTATCCTTGGAAAATCGCTCTTGGGATTGCACTTGTTGATCCTTCAGGTTGACGGGAAAATCAAATCCACGATCAATCAATGTATTGATTGGAATCAAAGTGCCCACTTCCATGATTCCTGTAAGTTGATACCCTCCGGGCGCTATTTTTCGCAAGGAATCAACCTCACCAAAGTGGTCATCGTGGTAATGGGTGATCAAGGCATAATCCAACTTTCGTTCTTGCTTTTTGGGCAGGAATTGGTCGATATAATCCACAATCCATTCCGGCGCCGTTTTGGACCTGTTCGGAACCAATTTGGCATTTCGGCGCGATGTTGCCCGCGGGTGTGTTTCGGACATATCCCCAGCATCCACCAACATGGTCGTGCCGTCGGGAAATACCATAAAAGTAGTATCGCCCCTACCCGTATTGATGTGGTGGATATCCAAAAAACCAGGTTGCCACTCGGGCAATTGTAATTTTTGCCCATGTAAAAGCTGTACCATTGCCACAATGGCTAAAATACAAGAGGTTTTGAGGTTGAGATGCATACTTATTTCTTTCTATACAATTGATTTGCTGGAATGATCTGTTTTGGGATATTGGGGCCTGAATATTTCACGTCCAAATGATAGCCTCCACCACCATTAAAAAACTCAACCCGAACCAAATGCTTTCCTTGAAACAAATCCAACGAACCACTGCGCTCTCGTATCCCATGGTCACCATCGTTGTCCACGATTTCGGTGCCGTTTACATAAAGCTTGCTACCATCGTCACTATTGGTAAAAAACCGATATGTCCCTTCTTCGTGCACTTCCAGAAAACTTTCAAAAACCACGGCTACTTGTTCTTGTGGCAGACCATCTCCAAGGGCCTGTTTATGGCTATACTCGGTGGCAAAACCATCATGAATAGGGGTCAACGATGAGAAATCGGGCAGCTTTACCATGCCGCTGACCTGATACACTTCAAATTTTACAGGATCTTCTTTGCTCTTTGGTACAATTCTAAAACTTCCTTCGGCAAGCGTGCTCACCAATCGATCATTCTGAAAAATCCCCGCCCTAATGATTGTTGTACGCTTTAGGTAAAACGTATCTTGATAAGCTTGGCTGTTCTCCGTTGTGGGCACATCGTTTCCAATGGAATAACGAATTTCTCCCACATTATTTGGGTTTTGCATGACCACGGCAACCGAATCTGCTTTAAAAACTCCCCCGGCCGGCTCAAAATGGCCGGCATTCGGAAGAATCTTGGGTTGGGCTATTTGCACTTTGCGCTTGTAGGTAAGTTTGGGGGCTTCATTTCCTATAAAGGCTCCTTTTACCGGTCTGCCAATCCACGCTTGAGGCATTTGCAAGCCCATCGCATAGGCAACGGTCGGTGCATTATCGAATTGGTAAACGGTCTCTTCTATTTCGTATCCTTTTTTGATACCTGCACCGTACAAAATGAAGGGAATTTCCATTTCGGCCAAGCTTTCTCCACCATGACCAAAGCCCAATCCTCCGTGATCTGCAGAAACAATGAACATGGTTTTTTCAAAAATTTCAGCTTGTTTGGTGGCATTCACGATTTTGGCAATCAAGGAATCCGCTTTTTCCACCGATCGGTAATATTCAGGTGTTCCATGGCCCAGGGCATGACCTGCATGATCCACATGGTCTAGGTGCACAAAAGTAAATTTTGGTGCATTTTCTTTGATATAGCTGACGGCTTCTTGGATGGTTTTGTCCTCATGGTCCCCGTCAATATCAAAATCCACATCCGCTTTTTCGAACAAACGCCCAAACCCGTCCCAATCGTAGATGGCCCCGACATGAGCCTCGGGCTGTTGGTCTTTGAAAAGTGTGAATATGGTCGGGAAGGTTCCATTTTCGGTAGCGACAACGGGCGGCAACTGATGGTCGAACTTTTCCCAACCGTTGGAGGTCACCCCGTGCTGCTCGGTATCGGCACCCATGATCATGCTGGCCCAATTGGAGCTGGAGCTTGACGGAAGCACGGATCTGGCGTGCATGGTTGCTGCCCCATTTTGGATCATGGAATCCAAGGTCGGGGTGTTTGCCTTTTGAATCCCCTTGGGGCTCAAGCCATCAATCCCGATGACAATAATATGGTCGATGTTGATGGATTGGTTTTCTTGCCGGGAGCATGATAAAACCAATATCATCAGCACTATGTACAAAACTAAATTCCTTGACATTCCATTTTTTTTTAATGACAAAGGGCTGCCCCTTGTGTAGGGGCAACCATTTGTCTTGCTAATTCAACCACTTCGTTCAATACCTGTTTCCGGTTTCCCACCAACCTGGTGTGTTG
This sequence comes from Allomuricauda sp., assembly GCA_048270465.1. Classification (GTDB taxonomy): domain Bacteria; phylum Bacteroidota; class Bacteroidia; order Flavobacteriales; family Flavobacteriaceae; genus Flagellimonas. The sequence continues at coordinate 13,385 of JBLWSV010000025.1, read as the reverse complement.
ATATTGTCCCCTTCACCGCCCATGGCCTGTACCGCAGCATTGTAATTGTCCCCATTCAAGGTTTGTTCGGATGCTGGGTAAAGGAATCGAACGGGATAACGCCCGCCATTGAGATCGTCCTGACCTGTTTCCAAGGTCGGAATACCGGTCCGCCTGTAATCCATCCATCCTTGATAGTCAACATTCCAAAGGGCAATGGTCTTTTGGGTCAAGAGCAATTCCAAGGAACCGTTGTACACTACTTCAGGTTCTTGCAAATAGGCCTCAATGGTTTCATCGGAAACACCCCAATAGGACAAACTGGCCCTGATCCCTTCGTTGTAAAAATCTTGGGCATTACCAGTAATAAAACCTCTCTCTGCGGCTTCGGCCAAAATAAACTGTACCTCCGAGTTTTTCATGATGAATGCCTGTGCGGCCGTTCTGGAAAAATAGAACAGTTCCACATCCAAACGGCTTGGACTGAATTGGTCATCATACGCCCGGGCATTGTCCTGGTTCAACCCGATGGGGATACCGACCCATTCCCCGTCACTGTTTTGATCGAACCAAATATCCAATCTGGGGTCATTGAAGCGCTCAAAGTAGCCCAACAAGGTAGTACAAAGGCTCTTTTCATCGAATCCACCGATACGACCTGTACTTTCCGGCCATGAATCGATATTGGATGTCCCACTATAGGCCAATACAGCATTATCCTCATTGGAATTGATAAAATTGCCTGCATTGACAATGGCCTGCATTTCGGCCGAAACATCTCTACGTTTGGAAATTCTCATCAAATAGCGAAGTCGAAGGGAGTTGGCCAATTTCCTCCATTTGGAGGCATCTCCGTCATAGATGACATCCCCTGTTGAACCCGATATGGCCTCCCCTTTGGCCAGTGCGGCATCGGCATCTGCCAAATCTTGCAACACTCCGTTGTACACGGTCTCTTGGTCATCGTATTTTGGGGTAAAGATGCCCTCGGTCTTTCCCGCTATGGCTTCGCTGAAGGGAACATGTCCATACAGGTCGGTCAGGTTGGCAAAGCAAAGTGCCCTCATGGTCAGGGCAATACCTTCATTGGTGGCATTTTGGCTCCCCTCTGCCCTAGAAATCTCCAAAATATCATTGATTTCGGGCAAGTAATTGTAAAAGAAATTCCACATACCCTGATCCCCCCAGTCGAATTGGCTAAAGCCGGGGAAATTGTTTTTGGCCATCAATTGGGTAATGATGTTCCCATCGCTGTACCCTTCTTGGGTGAGCTGTCTTGTGATTTCAGATGTCACAGTGGACACCAACAAATTGGCACTCACCTGTTCCGGTGCATTGGGGTTGGAATTGATTTCCTCAAAATTGTCGGTACACGAAACCACTAGGGTTCCTACGCATAGTATAGCTGTTATGAAGTTTGATGTTCTCATCATTCTTAATCTTAATTTTAAAATTCTACATTAAGGTTCAGGCCAAAGCTTCTTGCGCTGGGCAAGGCCATGTCCTCGACACCGGGAACGATGGCTCCTCCAGAAAAGGAAATGGTCTCGGGATCTACGTGGTCGTTTTCGGTCCAAAGGGCAAGGTTGCGTCCGACCAGTGCAATGGAAGCATCTTTCACCGGTGTCCCCGACAGTAACTTTCTTGGGAAATTGTATCCTATTTTCACTTCTCTAAGTTTAACATAGCTGGCGTCGAACATGGAGCTTTGTTCATTGCTCCTATTGTAAACATGGGAATAGTAATTGGAAGCCGCCACACTTGTGGTGTTGGGCGTAAAGGTGCCATCCCCGTTATCAATCACCCCTTCGGCAATGATTCCGGATTCACGACCAGGAACCGTAAAATCCAACATTCCCGTAGTACCCCCAATAGCCACGGTTCTGGAATGGTAAACCCCTCCCTGTCTCCAATCGAACAGAAATCCAAATCGGAAGTTTTTATACCGGAAACTGTTCTGAAAACCTACCATAAAATCGGGGTTGTAGTTTCCTAGGTTTCTCAGTTCATTGCTCCTAATGGGAAGACCTGAATCCGGATCTATGATCCATTGGCCAAAGAAAGGGCTATTGGTATCCGTAACCTGTTCAAATCCTGTTCCATACAGATCGCCCATGCGTTCCCCCACTTCCGCAACAACTTGGAGGTAATTCGATTTGACCAAATAGCTGTCCAGCCCCTCGGTAAGCTCTTTCACTTCTCCTCGGTTGGTGGTAAAGTTGATATTGGTATCCCAGCTAAAGTTATCGGTTCGGACCGGGGTGGCCGTCAAAGTGATTTCAAGACCTTTGTTTTCCACTTCTCCCGCATTGATCACCCTTGAACTATATCCGGAAGTGTTGGAGACAGGCAAAGAAAGAATTTGGTTGTTGGTAACCGATTTATAAGCTGCTACGTCCAGACCCAACCTGCTGCCAAAAAATCTCAAGTCGGCACCTACTTCAAAAGAATTTGTGCGCTCCGGTTTCAAATCGGCCAGTTTCAATTCTGAAGGGGAATATACCCTTGAAAAACCGTTGAACGTATTTCCAAATCCGAAAGTGGCCGCCAAATTGTATGGATCGGTATCGTTGCCCACACTGGCCCACCCTCCTCTAAGTTTGGCAAAACTTATGGCCTGGGGCATGGCAAACATGTCGGAAAGGATAAAGCTAAGGCCCGCGGAAGGATAAAAATAACTGTTGTTGCCATCGGGCAAGGTGGATGACCAATCGTTTCGGGCCGTCACATCCAAGAAGGCATAATCCTTATAGGACACGTTGGAAAAAGCATAGAGGCTGTTTACGGTGAACTTGCCATCATAGTCGCTCTGGGTCAATGGTTCGGCCGCATTTCCAAAGTTATAAATGCCCGGAATCGACAATGAATTGGCACTGATACGTTGGTACCTGTTTTTTGCGGCACGGTGGTTGCCCCCAAAGGAAACCCCGAAGTCAATATCCTTGTTCAATTCCGTATTGTAGGCCAAAAGGAAATCCGTGTTCTGCTCATAGGCATAGATAAAATCTTCCCTGTACTGCCCATTTGGAAAGCGCTGGGTGGAATATGCCCGTTTGCGTTTGTTCAGCTCATTGGAATAATCAAAACCTGTACGCAACATAAAGCTAAGGCCATCAGTCAACTGGATATCCGCCCTTAGATTGGTGATCAAACGATCCTTGTTGAAGGCGTTGGTATTTTCGAACACCGTAAAGAAGGGATTGTCGTGATAGTTGTAGTTGTAGTTGAATTGCTGCACTCCTTCCAGACCGGGCTGCCAGTAATCCCTCAAATTGTTCATGTTGATGTGACGGCCAAACCAGATCCAGAGGTACATTACGTTCTCGGTTCCGTAGGAGTTGTTCGGACGGTTGCGTGAATTGGAATTGATATAGTTCATGGAGCCGGTCACCTTAAACCAATCCGTAAGATTGTAGGCTCCGTTCACTTGATAGGAGCGTCTTTTAAAGTTGGAGTTGGGAATGACACTCTCGCTTTGAAGATCGGTAAAGGAAACCCTAAAATTTCCTTGTTCATTGCCGCCGGTCAACGCTATGTTGTTGCTCAAGGTAAACCCTGTCCTGAAAAAATCGTCAATATTGTTCGCCTGTGGCAGAAAGGGCGTGGGGATGATTTCATCTGCAAAAGTACCGTCCGGGTTCCGTGGTCTAATGTTGACATCCCCAGCACGCAGGCCACTGGTGGTCGGGCTGTCATGCTGCGGAATCAATTGTCCGTTGAGTGCAGGGCCCCAACTTTCATCCACATGATCGTTGATGCCACCGGTCAGCGAACGGTTCTGACCGCCGTCATTAAAGGCAAACTGTCCATTGGAACCTTGTCCATACTTATTTTGGTATTTGGGCAGCGTGAGCAGGTCTTCAAAAGTAGTATTATTGGTATAGGAAACCCCTATACCCCTTGTACCTCTGCCTGATTTTGTCGTGATAAGGATAACACCATTGGCTCCCCTGGAGCCGTAAAGTGCCGTGGCATTGGGCCCTTTCAACACGGTCATGGTCTCCACATCATCCGGGTTGATGTCCATGGCACCATTTCCATAATCCACTCCCATGTTGCCCTCGCTTCCGGTATTGTTCACATTGTTATTGATCGGGATACCATCAACAACGAACAAGGGAGAGTTGGCATTTGGGCTTGGGTTCAACGAATTCTCACCCCTAATTATGATCTGCGAGGACGAGCCAACACCAGAGTTTCCACCAGTAACTTGGACCCCGGCCATTTTACCTGCCAACGAGTTGACTACGTTGGTCTCCTTGGCCTCTGAAATTTCCTCCCCGGAAACTTTTTGAACCGCATAGGCGAGTTTCTTGGTCTCCCTCTTGATGCCAAGGGCAGTGACCACCACTTCGTCCAATTGCTGCGAATCGGGCTGCAACATAATGGTAGCCATCGATTCACCCGAAGTATCAAAATCCTGCGACAGATAACCTATATAGGATACCTCCAAGACCTCACCTCCCTGCGGGAGTTCAATCTCAAAATTCCCATCAAAATCTGTGGCAACCCCATTTGAGCCACCCTTTACAACCACCGATGCCCCTGGCAAGGGTATGTTGTTCTCGTCCACTACCTTTCCCTTAAAGGTAACTTGCGAATAGCCTATTATACTCACGGTAAAGGCAAGTAATAATGCTACAATTGATTTTTTCATTTGTTGAATATTTGTAAAAATTGGTTAATTATTTATCAACAAATATCCAACACTTGGGTTAAGGCAGGCCTTTAAAAAGATTAAAAAAATGATATGGAAAGGTTAAAAGAGAGGATCCAATGTTAGGTAAATATTATTTACAAATACTCACTTTTAAAAGGGCGACCCAAACGGAACACCTTCAATGTTTTTTTTTGTTCCATAGTTGATTTCAGCAGAATTTTTCCTATTTATGGAAATGGAAACAAAGGTGCAAAGAATTTAAGATGGAAGATTATCTGATCGGTATCGGGAAGCGAATAAAGGAAATCAGAAAGACCAACAAAAAGACGATCAACGATGTCGCGCTAAAGGCTGGGGTGACCGCTGGCCTTATTTCACGGATAGAAAACGGTAGAACCATACCTTCCCTTCCTGTTTTCCTTAAAATTGTTGGCGCTCTGGAGACCGAGATGACCGATTTCTTTGAGGGAATGCCCAAGGTCAATGGCGATAATTTTCTGGTCACCAGAAAGGGCGAGCAGCGTATTGTCGAAAAAGAGGACGAAGCGATAGGGTTTTCTTACCATTATATATTTGGCAAGCAGTTGAACTCGGTAGGTTTCGAGAGCGTGCTTTTGGAGGTGGAACCCAATTCTGAGCGCGATAAAGTGGTCACGGATGCCTTTGAGTTCAAATATATGTTAACAGGGGAGTGCTATTACCTGATAGGAGACCAAGAGGTGTTGTTAAAAGAAGGAGATTCCATTTTTTTTGATGGCAGAATCCCCCATGTGCCGATCAATCGGGGGAAAATTACCTCCAAAATGTTGGTGGTCTATTTCTTTTTTTGATCAAGGGAACAAGACCGCTTTCAAATCTGCCAACGAATCCAAGATCAGGGACGGTTCAGCGGTTGCCAATTGCTCACGGGTCTGTGCCCCGGTCAGGACCCCAACGGTCCAGCCACATTTGGCATTTTTCCCTTCCTCAATATCGATTACCGAGTCACCCGCTTTCAGAACCTGACCTGGGTTTGTTATGTCGAACATGGCCATGGCCTTGTCTATCATTTCGGAAGATGGTCTTCCATGTACCACATCGTCCGCGGTGATAACGGCATCGATTTGATTGCCCGGTACCCAACCTAATTTTTGCAACAAGAATTGTGTTGTCTTTTGGTCGTACCCAGTATTGAGCACCACCTTTACATGATGGATTTTCAAGGTTTTGAAAAGTTCTTCGACACCATCGTAAGAAGTCACGTTCAGATTGCGATAGGCCTCTTCCAACATTTGTTTAAAATCCTGAAATACCGCTTTTGGATCCACATTCGTTGTGCTGGTTTCCTTCAGGATATCTGCTATGGCCCTGAACTTTTCCTTTCCCGCCCCGTGTTCCAAAACGGTATCCAGGGATACTGCAACACCAAATTTGGCCAAAGCGGCCTTAACTGTTTTGTACACCACATTATCTTCATTCACGGTGGTGCCCGCCATATCAAAAACGGCGAGTTTTATTGCTGTCATAAATTGATTTTCTGTGCATTAAAAATAGTGGCAATATTCTTTTTGGAGAAACCTGCGCTGCCCGTCATTCCCTTTCCCCCGATCCCTGTTACAACATGGATGTTATCCCCAACGGTTTGTTGGTACACATCACTGTTCTTGCATTGGGAATAGATGCCATACCATCTTTTTTGTATGTGATAGTTGGGCAAATTGAAGATTTTTTGGGCCTCCTCGATCATAAAATTATCGATGTCCATATCCAGGTCATATCCCAAATCTTCCATTTTGTCGGCATCGGCATATTGATGTGAATCCCCGAGAATAATGGAGCCATCGGCCGCTTGTTTGAAGAGGATATGTACACCCCATTTTTTTTGTAGGCTATCCTTTGGTTCATTTTTCTTGATTTGGGCGAAGGATGGGCATTCATGAAAAGCTTCGTACCTACGAATGGACCAACCCGTGAGAATAGACCCCTTTAATTCATAATGCTCTTGGGGCTTGGTCCGCATCATCTGCAATTTGGATACTTCAAGGTCACCGGAAGCAAACAGTTCAGGGTACAGATTTTTAAAATCGCTTCCGTTGCAGATAATCACCTTGCTGCCTTTCACTTCTTCATTTTTCGAATTCCGTACCGACACCCATTCCCCTAATGATTCACAGGAAATTACTGGGAAATCAAATTTGATGTCCAACCCTTTTTGGTCCTTCAAATATTCCTGAAGCCTATGGATCATAATTCTGGGCTCCACGGTCACTTCCTCTGGAAAAAACAGGCCCGCCACCACATAATCACTTCGCAGACCAGGATATCTTTCCAAACATTCCTTTTTGGTCAGCATTTTGGATGCATAATCGTTGTCACGGTTTATGGCCCTGAGTTCCACCAATAATTGTTCCTCCTCATCATTGGAAGCCAAATACACTGTTCCGTTTTGTCTTATGCTGATATCAAATTTCATTTGGATGTCTTTATAGATTCGGAGGCTTTCCCTTCCAAATCGTTGCCATTTGGTGTTCATCCCTGAAGGGACCACTTGCCCAAAATTTTGGGTGGTCGCCCCTTTGGGGTATGCATCCTTTTCCACCAAACAAACCTTGAGACCCAGATTCAGTGCATGATAGGCATGAAAAGTCCCTAAAATGCCACAACCTACTATGACGACATCATATTTATTGTCCATAATCCAATTGCTTGTTTAATTGTTCCGTTTTTCGTCTTGCTCCAAAATGAAGGAACAATACTATGGTAATCCCCATACCGATAAGCGCAACGGCATAGGTGCCATACACAAAGAAGTTCAGCCATGACAACTTGGCCTGTCCGAAATTTTTATAGAGCAGAACCAGCACACTTCCCACATATCCAAAGGCATCTGCAATATAGATAAGGAAGCCTGAGTTTCCCTTTATTTTGAATGCAGCGATAAAACGATCAAAAAAGAGGCAGTTAAAGGGCACATAACAGATATATAGGCCAAAACCACTACATACCATCCATAGAAAGGGATCCAAGATTCCTGTGTGGAACAACACGGTGGAAATGCCGAGTACCAAAGTCCCCAACAACAGCAGTAAATGGTATGCCAATAGCGCCCTAAAATTGTCCTTGATGTAAAAAACAGACCCAATGATGATCAATACCACTATGGCGATGATAATTTCCGATGTTGAAAAAACGGAAATATCCCCTTGATATCCCATGCTGTCCCAAAGTTCGCGGGCAAAATTGTCCCTAAAATCCCTGAAAGCGGTAAGAAAGGTATAGAAAACCACGACCAAGAGCAGCGGAAAAAAGAATTGTTTAATCAAACTCTTCCTATCGGATGCTGACATGGGGACACGTTCCGTTTTCATTTCCATGTCCCCGAATGTAGGTGGCGGTACTTTTTGTAACAAATAAGCGCACCAAAGGAGGGGCAAAGTAAACAAAGCCCCTGTGACAAAGGGCATCCAAAATTCACCCACGCCCCAAAAGCCAATGACATATAGCCCCATGGATTTCACTACCCCGCTAGATACGATAAAACTTGCTGAAAGCACCACACCCAGAATGTCCGTAAACCTTCTTCCCTCGATGTAGGAGAACACGATGCCCCAGACCATCCCCAAGGGAAGACCGTTCAAAAACATAAAGATGATATTATAGGGAGCTGGAACGATCGCAAAGAGCAGTAGTGACAATTCGGCCAAACCAATCAAGGAAATGAGGAAGAGCAATCTTTTGTTGGACTGTAATTCCGATATAACCTTGATGCCCACAAACTTGGACAGGGCATAGCCCAAAACCTGGGCAATCACCAACAATATCTTGTAATTTATCCCAAAAAATACCATACCCTCAAAGGTGGCCACGGAGAAAGGTTTTCGAAAGGCATACATGCAGAAGTATGTACCAAAGGCTGCAAGGGAAGCATGTAATACAAAGGACAGACCCGATTGTTTCTTGGGCATACTATTATGTCTAAAAGTTTACAAATACTAAATTTATTTTTCAAATAAATCAAATTTGTATAAACCCACCTTCTCTTTAAGATTAAAAAAATGTTAGCAAAAAAAGGTTTGACATACCTCCTTAATACAAAAAAGGGTACTGTACAACACCTAAAAGACTGATAATTCAACTGGAAAATAAAATATTTTGTTAGTCAACATATTTTTATTGTTTATCAATAATTATTTATTATGTTTGCTGTGCAGTAATTTTAAAAAAATGCTTGATATGTTCAAAAAAGGTTCTACCCTGCTGTTAAGAACCGCTTTGGTTTTTATGGGGCTAATCGTTTTGGTGTTGGCTGTTTTTGCTTTGCCAAGCCTATACAAAGGTGCGTTGGTCGAATTTCCTTATGCACCAAAGGTTGTTCTTGGAATTGTAATAGTGCTGTATGCTGTCACTGTTCCATATTTTTTAGTTCTTCTGCAATCGTGGAAACTTTTGGTATTGATAGACCAAGGCATAGGCTTTTCAAAATTTTCAGTAACTGCATTCCGAAATATAAAATATGCCTCACTTATAGGTGGCTTATTGTTAATGTTGGGTTTTGTACCGTTGCTGTATCCCATTGCAGAAAAAGATGACGCCCCTGGTTTGTTGGTTTATGGTTTCGCTTTTGCCTGTGTTCCTTTTGTTGTTTCGGTATTTGCCGCAGTTATGGAAAAACTTTTTCAAAATGCCGTTGATATGAAATCTGAAACTGAATTAACCATTTAAGCTATGCCGATTATTGTAAACCTTGATGTTGTCATGGCCAAGCGGAAAATGTCTCTCAATGAACTTTCAGACAAGGTTGGTTTGACTTTATCCAATTTGTCTATATTGAAGACAGGAAAAGCAAAAGCCATAAGGTTTAGTACCCTGGAAACGATTTGTAATGTTTTGGACTGTCAGCCTGGGGATATTTTGGAATATGTTGGTGACAAAGAAAATATAACGCCCCACTAACGGTACCTGCCCAAATGTGTCCGTTCAGTTGTTCAAATGGGCAATGCGCTTTTATCAATGTTTTTTATTTGGTTGACAGTGAAATGCCCGGAAAATTGCCAACCTATAAATGCAACAAGTTCTAGTGCATTTTGGACCTCACCAACCAAATGCTATATGTCTTACAAAAATCATGAAAAATATTTTGACACTTTGCTTAATCAAAACGAACCCTCACAGGTGTTTTGGTCTTCTTCCGTTTGACATTGACCCACTCTTCTCCATCTATACCCGTTACAATATCACTTCTCTTTAAGAGCTTGACCTCATCCTGTATAACAGGCAAAAAGAAAAATATCCCTTACAATGGCAGTACCGCTTTCGTCAATGTGCAATGAAAGCTATCTTTGTATTTCCTCTTCCTCCAAAAAATCACTTTCGTACTCCTCGAATTTCATACGGTACAGGTTGAAGGGGTTTTGCGGGATGCATCCAAACTTAAAGGCAGTGCCCACCAATTTCTTAAAACGTTCCATATCCTTCATAATTCCATTGTTGGTCAAGGGCCAGGTCTTGTTGATCGGGGTGCCCTTTCTAAGGAAATTCTCGAACTCGACCACAAAGGCATAATCTATAAAGGACAACCTAACATCCTGTGGGTTGGACTTTTTCTTGACAAACCGTTTGAGATAGGTCTCCGTGGCGGAGTAATTTTTGATTGTGCCCTTTGCCAATTTTGGCATTTCATGGTCACGATGGAATTCGATGATGTCCTTTAATGTCCTGACCACCTTGTCTTTTCCAAGGTAGCGCAATTTGATGACTTTTGCATTGATTACCGCTCCCTCCTCTTTTAACTGAGGATGGCATTCCAAAAGTTTGGCATGGACATCATCAAGATATCGGTTGATACTGTTCGCTTCATTGGCATGATGATCGATTTTGCCCAAAATAGGACACCATCGTTCTTCAAAAGTCGATCTATGGACACTGAGGTCGGAATTTCTTCCCTCAAATCAGACACAGGCGTAAATGGGAATTCGCCCATTCCTTTACCGACCAATTTTTAGCAAAAAAACTGATAATGAATTAGAGCTGTCCATGTGTTTTCGCTTTAAGTGGAACAATCCGTTGAGCGAAAGTCAAATCGTACTCTAAAGTCCATTCAAGTTAATACATTCCGGATTAATCCTTGTACACCGAAATCTACACCTTTTATATGGTTTTATTTGATATCAGATGAATACATAAAAAACAAAAAGCACTGTCAATCAGTCGATTAACAGTGCTTTAATACCACCTATTCAGTGGTTCGTCGGGGTGGCAGAAACCACATCCGATTTTTAATTATCTAAATATCAATTCTTTGACACTTTAATCTTAAGGGCATTCCCGTTAAGAACACGGAAAGCAAAAAACAACTTTTGAACACAAATTTTATGTGTTTCTCTTTGTCTAAGATAGTAATAATATTTCCCTTACTTTAATAAAGTACAATAAACCTTATTGCAACCATAAACCGAATCTAATCCAATCGCCACATATCATAAACTCCATGATTGATGGTTTAATTGGAAAAAAAAGAATCGGAACACAATTTGAATAATTGTTCAAAAGCTTGTTTATAAAAAGTTTGGTTTTTTTTCCAAACTTTTTCCTTTAAGCCTAATTTTACTAATAGACTACAACGATTTTATTTGGTTATTTTACTAATATGGGCAATAGGGATAAACATAGTGATGTAAACAGGCTTTTAAGAGATTTATTCAAGGACGATGCTAGGATTAGAGCTTTTCAATTGAAAGAATTGTTTGAGCAACGTCTTGACGATTTATCCATAACTAAGCATCAGGCCTGCATAATATTAGATGTTGAAAATAAAACTTTAGATTCAGTTTTAGAAGGTGACTCGAAGAAAATAGATTTCCTCACTATTCTTAAACTATCCTATCTTTTGAATATTTCCCACCATGACTTAATTGATAAATACTTCGATTTAGTTTTTGACACAAAGAAAGATAGTATTGAAAAAGCTAGAAAAAGAAGCTTTTTGGTAGATAACTTTGATTTACCGGAACTTAAAAGAATTGGTTTAATTGATAGCATAAATGATTTTGATGCTATTGAGTCTAAAATAAAGAGCTTTTTTAGCTACGAAAATATTTTTGAGTACGGAAAAAACAAAATATCTGCAACACTAAGTTCTGGAAAAAGGAAATCTGGAAAAAAGAGTTTAGATTTTTGGTTTGAAGCAGTATGTAAAAGCATAGAAAAAACACCAAATCCAAATGCATATGACAGGGAGGCCCTGATTAATTACTTTCCTAAAATCAGAATGCACAGCATGAATGTAGAAGAAGGTTTATTGGTGGTGGCACAGAAACTTTTCAAGTTTGGTGTGACCTTAATTATTGTACCAAAATTCAACAAAAACCTTCACTTGCGAGGAGCAACATTTAGCTATAGAGAAAAACCCTGCATTGCCCTTACAAAATATACACAGTTCTATCCAACCTTATGGTTTGCCCTTATTCACGAGCTGTACCACGTCCTCTATGATTGGGATATTATAAAAAAGGAAAACCACCATTTTAGTATTGAAATCGGTGGCTCGGAAAAAAGGAATGTTGCCAAAATTTTAGACGATTTCGAGATTGATGAAGATGAAGCCAATGATTTTGCAAGAGAGTATCTATTTTCCAAGGAAAAACTCGAAGAGGTAATACCACACATTGATGAACCCATGTTCATTGAACGTTACGCAAAGGAAAATCATGTACATCCGAGTTTTGTTTACAATTTCTATTTATGGGAATATGGAAAAAACTCTTTATATGGTAAATACAATAAATTTTTTCCTAAGGATGAGTATGACAATCTTTTGGAGAATTTTAAGGTAGGGGATTACCTAACATTTAAACCCGTTAGGGATATCAGTAATGAAAGGAATATAAATCTTAAGTACAATACCATTTAGATTATGAAAGAAGAAAAGCTAAAAAAATCTGGTCCCGAAGAAAAGGTTATAAAGAAAATTCGAGACCGGGCAGAAAGACAAGAACTCTTATTCGAGACCGAATCTCTTCTTCCTAAGAAAGAGGAAATAAACAAGGAATTGGAAAAGTTCCAACTCCGTAACGGAAGGACAACATCAATAAAAGAAATAAAGGATGTGATTCGAAATTTGGCTAGGGAATACCAACCCATGTTTCCAAATAGCAAACCTTTCTTCTCTTTAATTTATAAACTAAACGGATGGGATAGTTTAAACCCTAATGATTTCATTAAACCACCTATTTGTGCTATTTGGATTAAGCAATTTATATATGGAAGATTTGATCGAGAAGTATTACCCACATTGCTGGCCAAAGAAAATCCATTGATAACCGGATATATCAAGAAATATAAATTGTTTCAGTTTTTGAACGATGAGGGATTAGTTTACTTGGAGAAGTACATCAATGACATGATAGAGGTGATGAAAATATCAAAGGACTGGGATGATTTCGAAATAAAATATACTAAACTTTACCCTATCTCGGTCCAACTTAAACTTAAGTTGAGAAGGTAGATTAAACCTATTCATAAATTGTGATGTAAATCCCTCAATGTTGAACACTATAAATCATACCATCCGGATAATTGAAGCCAACATTTTCTCTCCTCATCTGGACTGAACGAAACCCATCGGGCCAATGAAATCCTTAATAAAGTTCCAGCAGGTATGGCATCAACAGGTTCTTGAAATCCTTTAAACTATGTAGATACCCCGATCTTTAGGACAGTTTCTCCACAAAACTAATATAATTATCAAGCTGCTTTTCTATAAACATCG
>JBLWSV010000024.1:0-23258 GCA_048270465.1 Allomuricauda sp. | reverse complement strand
ATATGCCTATGAAACATCCATCCAAAACCCTATCGATGGTATGGACAACAATACCCATGAACTTTTCATGAGGTTGAAAATGTAATTTCAAACCAAAATATGTAGATGCCCCAAATTTGGGCAGTAAGTTTAAGCCTTAAACTTACTGAATATGGTATCAAGAAAGTTTACCCCAAAATTGAGGACAAAAGTGACCCCTAGAAGCATTGAAAGAGCAAAACAGCATCGCCGAACTTGCCTAGACAATGTCAAGGAAAGTTACTATACCAAAAGCATTCAAACCTGATACAAAGTGAAAGAAGCAAGAAAAAGTTAAAAGAAAACTTGAAGTCAGAAAAATGGAGAAACATAAATCTCGAACCGCTTAACGTTTTTTTCAGGCAAAAGTTTTTGGTATGTTTTGATTAAAAATGAAGGCTGGCCTACTAAAAGTCACCCTTCATGCCTTCTGGAGGATTCAATATATTGAATAACTTGGATTTCTTGGCTTAAATTCCAATGCAGATGGTTTAACATGAAGGGTTATCCATGGTAATAATCGGATAATTGCCATTTGACGGTCATCCTATAAAATCAGGCAATACCTGCTGTTGTCCGTAGTATTTCCAAGAATGGCCATGAAAGTTCCACCTGATCTCGGGATTATTGGATGCAAAGGTTGCCTTATTGCCGGATTCGGGCGTACCTTTGCCCATGACAATGCTGGCCAGATAGGGATAAAACCTGTTCGATGTGACATCATGGACATCCCCAAATTTTTAGAATTGACCATACCCGAAGAAAAACGGCAGGACAACTGCCAAAAAAACCAATTGGGAAAATTCCCGAACAATTGGAATTATGCTTGGCCTGTACAAGGTAAGATTCTTTTTCCATGCCCAAAAAATGGAGCTTTGTTGGGGCAATGCACCCTTGCCCGTATTTGTATAGTCTTTTCACAATAACGTTTGACTTAATTATTGCATCAATTTGGCACAATGAAAAAAACCACTGGTTTATGGAGAACGGACCACTTTTTACTGATCCTGGGAATACTGCTGATTGCTTTCAACCTCCGACCTGCCCTAGCGAGCGTAGGGCCTTTGGTTTCTGATATTCAAAAATCCACCGGTCTTTCCAATGGACTTTTGGGTCTTTTGACCACACTACCTTTGATTGCATTTGGAATCATCTCAACTTTGACCCCCATGGTCACCAGAAAATTGGGTATCGGATGGACTTTATTGATGGCCATGGTCCTATTGGTCCTAGGCATATTGCTACGGTCCCTCGGCCCCATTTTTACGCTATATTTTGGAACACTGCTCATTGGGATCGCCATAGCATTTGGTAATGTTTTGCTCCCAGGCCTGACCAAACGAAACTTCTCATCGAACTCGGGACTGGTCACAAGTCTTTATTCGAGTGTTATGGCCATAGGTGCTTCTTTGGCAGCGGGGATAAGTGTTCCCTTGGCAAACCATGGGGGATTGGGGTGGCAGGGTTCTTTGGCCGTGTGGGCGATTTGCGCATCAGTGGCCGTCTTGTTTTGGCTCCCACAGGTCTCGCGCCTAAAAAGAGCACCAAAGAACAGTAATCGATCTACAGGTTTAAAATCGCTCGGGAAATCCAAATTGGCTTGGCAAGTAGCTTTGTTTATGGGACTACAGTCGTTGACCTTTTATGTGGTTTTGGCATGGCTCCCCTCGATCATCCAAGATAGGGGACATGACGCGAACTTTGCGGGATGGATGCTTTCCCTTTCGCAGGCCACAGGCATATTGGGGTCTTTACTGATTCCTGTACTTGCGGGCAGAAGAAGGGACCAGCGTTCAATCGTCCTTTTTTTGGTATGTACCGAATTGATCGGGTTGGTTGGTCTTATTGTCCCTTCTTTGGGCATGGTTTGGTTATGGGTATCCCTGATCGGTTTTGTTTTGGGTGGTACTTTTGGCCTGGCCTTACTTTTTCTGGTGCTGCGTTCGAGGGATTCGGATGAGGCCACTTCCCTTTCCGGGATGGTGCAGTCCATTGGTTATGTCATAGCGGCATTGGGCCCATCGATATTTGGGATTATATTTGACCTTGTGGACAGTTGGACACCCGCCCTGGCCTTACTTTTTATAATGGCCATCCTTAAACTATTAATGGGATTGGGCGCGGCAAAACCGGGCAAAGTGTAATTCTTTATTGAAAATAAATGATGTGTATAGGTACCCGTTCAATAATCAAACGATCAGATTACAATGTATGCCTTTAATGCCGATGAACGCATCCTATAGGTTTTGGGAGAGCATTTTTTGGTCCATAGATGAGTAAATTCCCGATTCAATGGCTCCACACCTTTTTTATAGGCTATTGATTCAGATATTTATGCAGATGGCTAGCATCGGTAAAACCCCAGTTAAGTGCGACGGCTTGTTGGGTAAGGTTGGAGGTTTTCAACTGGAAGGCCGCTCCTTTTACTCTATATTGCAAGGCAAAATCGGAAAAAGTTGTACCCATTAGATCCTTGAATTGGGTGGTGAACTTAGTTACTGACATATTACAGGCCAAGGCCGCTTCCTTGGTCGGAATGAGCCTTCTTTCCTCAAAAATCAATCGAAGTGCTCCTTGAATGGATGCCCTTGAAGTATATTTTGGATCCTGTTCAGGAGCCTCCCACTTTTCAAGCAGCAAAAGTAAAAGCTGGGACAAATACAACTTTGCCCAATCCAAGGTATAATTTTCAGAAAATCTTCGTTGTGCCTCTTTGCCCAAGTTTTTGATCTTCTCTTTTATTTTTGCCCCTGCTATTGGCCTATCCATGGGCGGGACCATAAATGGGGCGGAAAAATCCCGGTCAAAAAAATGGTTCATGTTGCAGAACTTCGGGTCAATGACAAAGACAACCACCTCACAGGGTGCCTCAAATACCTCAAAACCGTGAGGCTCCCACATATTGCAAAACCAAACATCACCAGGACCAATCTCCGTTTCATATCCCAAATACGAGCGTACCATGCTTCCCTTCACCACAACTCCCAATTCCAGTTCATAATGCATGTCAAACCAGCCCTCATCCTTGTTCCCATGGCTGTTCAAAAGAATTTGGATGGGTTTTTCTTGGTCAAGCCCAAAGTAAAAACGTTTAAAATCATCTATATCCCTACCTTTTATCATCTCCTTCCACGATTTTACAAAAATTATGGAGTAATTTACAAAAAGACATACAGAAGAAATAACCACATTTGGAATTATAGTCCTGTTGAGGCCTTAACCAATTGCTTGCAAAACTGAACCTCTTGGAGCTTACGATCATAGATCCAAATAATAGGAACCCTGTCGGCCAAGGCCATTTTCCTATCGTTTTTTTCCTTGTATGGATAGCCTGTGGCATAGCAGGGCAAGGGTTCACTAATGGATCTGGGCAATATTGGCCAATGGTTTTTTACCTTTAACACACGGACGTATCATTAACAATAAATCATTATGGAGCATTTTGATGCCATCGTTGTTGGATCGGGAATATCAGGGGGCTGGGCGGCCAAGGAGCTTTGTGAACAAGGTTTGAAGACCTTGGTATTGGAAAGGGGAAGGGATGTTCGGCACATCAAGGATTACCCTACCATGGCCATGGATCCCTGGGACTTTGCACATAGGGGCCAAATGAAGAGAACTTTTTACGAAGAAAACCCTTTGATAACCAAAGCGGCTGGATTTGGGGAAGACACAGCCCACTTTTTCATCAAGGATTCAGACCATCCCTATATCCAAGAAAAACCATTCGACTGGATACGGGGCTATCAAGTGGGCGGCAAGTCCCTTATTTGGGGACGGGCCTGCCAACGTTGGAGCGATTACGAATTCAAAGCACCTGAGAAATACAACTACGGCATAGCATGGCCCATCGGTTATGACGACATTGCCCCTTGGTACGCACATGTGGAGAAATTCATTGGCGTCTGTGGCAACAAGGATGGTATTGAAGCCATGCCCGACGGTGAGTTTTTACCCCCCTTTGAGTTGAACTGTGTAGAGAAACACATGAAAAGTACCCTTGAGGAACATTTCCCAGGTAGATATTTGGTACAGGGAAGATGGGCCCATCTCAGTGAGCCTGAACAGATCCATCTGGACCAAGACAGGGGCAAATGTTTATGCCGAAACAAATGTATGCGCGGTTGTCCTTTCGGAGGATATTTCAGTTCCAATTCCTCAACATTGCCCTGGGCCGAAAAAACGGGAAATCTCACCATTAGGCCATTTTCAGTGGTGCACTCGATCATTTATGACGAGGATTCCGGGAAAGCTTCAGGCATAAAGATCATTGATGCCAACACCAAAGAGGAAATCATCTTCCAAGCCAACATTATATTTGTCAACGCATCTGCACTCAACTCGAATTTGATTTTGCTCAATTCAAGATCGAACCGTTACCCAAACGGTCTGGGCAACGATCATGATCTGCTGGGCAGGTATATAGGTTTCCACAACTATCGGGCCAGTGCGGGCGGCAAGATCAGCGGATTTGAAGATAAATACTACTATGGGTCAAGACCTTCAGAGTGCATTATTGCCAATTACCGTAATTTAAAGCAACGGAACACCGATTTTCTGGGTGGATATACCATTTTTACCGGGGCCTTCCGCAATAGGGCCGAAAAAGTCGCCGAAGATATCGCGCAACTCGGTGCAGACTTTAAGCACAATCTCAGCAAACCGGGTGACTGGCAAATCTATATGTACATGCAGGGAGAGACACTTCCCAAGGCATCGAATAGGGTTTATTTAAGTCCGGACAAAACCGATGATTGGGGCATTCCATTGCTCGTGACCGATGTGGATTATGATGAGAATGATGAGAAAATGACCCAAGATTTTCTTGTGGAGAGCAATCGTATGCTTACAAAAATGGGTTGTACCGATATTGAAGTACATGACAATAAACAGGCACCTGGGCTGGACATTCACGAAATGGGCGGTGCAAGAATGGGCAAAGATCCGAAAACTTCGCTTTTGAACGAGTATAACCAGATGCACGGGTGCAAAAATGTATTTGTGACCGATGGGGCCTGCATGACCAGTATGGGAAACCAAAGCCCATCCATCTTGTATATGGCACTTACTGCACGTGCAGCCACCTATGCAGCGACCCAGTTTAAAAAGGGATTATTATAACAAAAACAAGAATATGGACAAAAAAGTTGGAGTCGGACTGATCGGTTCGCAATTCATATCAAGTATCCATGCCGATGCACTGGGCAGAGTTTCGGATGCAGAGATTTTGGCAGTGATGTCCCCTACGGAGGGACACGCTAGAAGCTTTGCCGAAAAATTCAACATTCCCAATCATTTTACCGACCTGGATCAGATGCTGTCCATGCCGGAAATCGATATGGTGGTCATTGGCGCCCCTAACTATCTGCATTGTGAAATTACAGTAAAAGTAGCAAGGGCCGGCAAGCATGTAGTGGTCGAAAAACCACTGTGCATGAACCTGGAGGAAGCAGATCTCATGATTGAAACCTGTAAGAAAAACAATGTCAAGCTCATGTATGCCGAAGAACTTTGTTTTGCCCCAAAATATGTCCGCCTGAAAGCCCTATTGGATGAAGGTGCATTGGGCCACCCCGTTCTTTTTAAACAATCGGAAAAGCACGATGGGCCACATGCCGACCATTTCTGGGATGTTGAAAGATCGGGTGGCGGGGTAACTATGGATATGGGATGCCATGCCATCCAATTTTTTCGCTGGCTACATCCCGGGAAGGCCATCAAAACGGTGTATGCCCAAATGATGACCAGCGTTCACAAGGACAAAACAGAAGGTGAGGACAATGCCATCATTATTTTGGAGTTTGAAGATGGTGTTATCGGCATGATGGAAGAAAGCTGGACCAAACTGGGAGGCATGGACGACAAGGCCGAAATACACGGTTCCGAGGGAGTGGCCTATGCCGATCTGCTCCAGGGCAGTTCCATCCAAACCTATAGCAACAAGGGAGTAGGCTACGCAGTTGAAAAGGCTGGAAACACCATTGGCTGGAGCTATACTATGTATGAAGAAAGTTGGAACTATGGTTTTCCCCAAGAATTTGAGCACTTTGTGGATTGTGTCAAAAATGACAAACAACCCTTGGTGAGCGGAGAAGATGGCAAGGCCGTTTTGGAAGTCATTTTTGCGGCCTATGCATCAGCCGGCACAGGCAAAAAAGTCCTTCTGCCTTTTAAGACAGATGTGGACAAACCATATAAATTATGGAAGAAAAAGTAAGAAAGAAGCACTAACACTTCAAACGAATCATGTCATGGAAAGAAGAGATGCCTTGAAACTAACGGCCACTGTTCTTGGGGGAAGCATCATCGGGGGCCAATTCTTTTTGTCGGGCTGTGCATCACCACCCAAGAAAATATACGAAACCATCACGGATGCAGATATCCCCCTACTGGACGAAATTGGAGAAACCATTCTTCCTGAAACGGAAGAATCTCCCGGAGCCAAGGCTGCCCATATCGGCGCTTTCATGCAAACCATGGTCAATGACTGCCATACCAATGAAGAAGCCTTGATTTTCATAGACGGACTTCAAAAAATCAATGAAAAATCCATGGAAACCCTTGGACAAGCCTTCACAGAACTTTCGGAAGAAAATAGGTCGGGCTTATTGACCCGGTTTGATGTGGAGGCAAAAAAATACAAATCTTTGGGCAAGCCCCATTTCTTTACCATGCTGAAAGAACTTACCATTTGGGGTTATTTTACTTCCGAGGTTGGGGCCACCGAAGCACTTCGTTATAACCCCGTCCCTGGAAGATTTGAGGGCTGCATACCCTATAATGGCGAAAGTGCTTGGATACTATGATCATGAAAAACTTTGACGATTATGGGCAAATGAGTGAACATGCCGCCCAAATCGTACTCTCTGAATTGAACAAAAAGAAAGATCTTCGAATCTGCGCCGCCACAGGAACATCCCCAACTGGGACCTACAGAATATTGGAACAAGCCTATTGGGACAAACCTGACCTTTTCCAAGAGGTCCAAATCCTAAAGTTGGATGAATGGTGTGGATTGCCTGCCACCCATCCAAGTTCCTGTGAACATTATTTACGGCAACACCTTATCAAACCTCTCAATATTTCAAACGACAGGTACACCGGTTTTATGAACTGTCCCAAGAATGCCGCTAAGGAATGTGAAAGAATTGAGCAAAAAATTGCAAATGATGGTCCTATTGACCTTTGCATTCTGGGGTTGGGTGCAAATGGACATATTGGTTTCAACGAACCATCCGACCATCTTCAACCCTTTTGCCACGTGGCCCAACTTTCGGAAACATCCCAAAAACACGGTATGGTGCAAGGACTACAACAAAAACCTTCCTTCGGGATGACACTGGGGATGCGGAACATCCTTTCTGCCCAAAAGATCATTCTTCTGGTTTATGGAACCGAAAAGGAAGAAGCTTTTTCAACGTTGACAACAAAAACCATAACTTCCCAATTGCCCGCCTCCTTTTTATGGTTACATGGCAATGTAGATTGCCTGTGGGTGAAATGAGGATTGTTCATCAAAGGCCCTCATTCTTTAAAACTAGGGATTGAGCGGCAGATACCCCCCTGTGGGCCCAAACTCAAGCAACCAATCCATTTTATGCGGATTTGGATTATTTCTAGTAGTAGGTTTGCTTTGACCTAAGCAGCTCAAAACCATTGGGCTACACTTCAAAAATCCTTCGTGACCCACAACCTGTTTGCCTGCTGGGATTAAAGGGAACAGAACAGTTGAAGGGGCATAATGCTTCCGTGTCCATAAGAATTTTAGGTGGAACATGTTTGGAGGCCATCCATTTGGGTGGATGGGTAGGAATGATATAAATCATGGCCTCTACCAGCTTTGTCCCGTACTTTTACGATGATGGCCAAAAGGACTGAAACCTCTTGGATCCATTATCGTTAACCATGCTTTGAAGAAATTGGATTCATCAAATGGAAGCATATCGGAAGCTTTTTACCTTACATCGATTGGCTATACTGCTAATGGCATTGCCATTCTGTCTGGCCTGTAATCCCTGGCCCAAAACCGAAGCTGCCCTTTCGGAAGATCGTCCAAAAATCTTGGACAGTATCACAAACAAGGGCTTTCCCAAGACTATAACCACACCCAAGGATGTTACCGTTGGGGGCTATTTTGGGTATATGGATTCCTTGGTGCACAGTTATGACTCCCTATTGCCATTTACCTTGACCGAACATGTGTTGGTATGGAGCAATCCGTGGATCATCGATACGTTGGCCAATACCGATTATTATCGGATGAAGGCCAGGGACTCGTTTGTATATGATCAACGGAAAATGATTGTTCTTCCAAAAGGGGCTTCTTTGGCGATTCCGGACTCTTCCATGGCATCGTCCATCAAGCATGGTTTTGACAAAATGCTAATCGATGTAAATATCCCTGAATTCAAATTGCGCATCTTTAGGGACTCCACCCTATTGCATTCTATTCCAGTACGTGTTGGACAGAATAGAAACCGGTACCTGGCGATGGACAAAAAGGTGAACGATTTAAGGACCAGGACCGGGAAAGGTTTCATAGTGTCCCATGTCAAGAATCCAACCTTTTACAATCCTGTGGACGGAAGGCGCTATTATACGACCAGAAGGGATGATGGCCAAACCACCCTTATGCCACAAATACCTTGGGTGGAAACGGAGATCAATGGGGTCAGAAATGGGCAGATGATACACCCGACAACCAATCCGGAGACCTTGGGCAAGGCATATTCCAATGGCTGCATCGGGGTGGGTGAAGCAGCGGCCTGGATCATTTACTATCATGCCCCCTTGGGCACAAAAATCCAGATACGCTATGATTTGACCATCCCCAATGGCTCCGACACCCTCCATTTGAAAGACATTTATGGACTTTCAAAGTAATAAGGCGAAAAGGTGGTGAATGGGCTATTGTTTCGTTCTGGGAATCCCAATGGCTGACCACAACCGAATTGCCCTTGGACAAAGTTGATGTTCAGTATGCCCACGGATAGGTTTCCGGTAATTGTGACCTATCCACAAACAGGCTCATTGGATACAGTGCTTTGGTCGTATCAATATGAATAAATGCATCATATCGTTCAGGCATTATGGACGGGACATAGTTACCCAGATGCTCATACTTGGGATGATAGACCACTCCAATGGCCCTGTGCGGTATCGGATCCTTGAACTCCGGATAGGTTCCTAGTTCGTCCATGAAGACCAGTTGGTCCCCTTTTCCTGTATGGTGCATCAAATGTTCCCATGACCCCTGCTTTGCCTCGGGAACGTGCATGTTCCGCATCGGGGCTCCCCATTCAGCTCCTGCCACCACGGTCCCGTTATAGGATCCAAAACCTATTATTTTAGGGTTCAATTCCCCGAGTTGCTCTCTTACCAATTGCCCTAAATTTATGGATCCCTCCAGTACCATATCCGTTGCACGCGCATCTCCCACGTGGGTATTGTGCTCCCAAACGATTGCTTTGGCCCCCCGTCCGTGGAATTGCAGCAACCGATGTAGTGTCTCCATCATGTGGTGGTCCCTGAGATTCCAGGAATTTTGGTTCAGGGAGACCATGGAGCGATAATATTTTTCGGCATTTCTGGCAATGTGGGCATTTTGCTCCATGTTGAGGGACGCCTCCACATCCGTATTGAAGGTGGCCAACCTTTCCTTGATGCCCAAGAGAAGGGATATGACTTCATTTTCGCAGGTCTTTGACAGGTACCGTTGTGTGGATTTTGCATAGGCCAGACCCTTTTCATCCGCAAACGGTTCAAAGCAACCAATGGCCCTTTTGGCAATGGGCAATAGCGATGGATCGTGGTCTTTAAGGTAATCCATGATGGCCTCCATGGACTCCCACAAGCTATATACATCCAAACCATAGATTCCTACCCGTTTATCGTTGGGCAATTTTTCATTATGCCCGTGCAACCATCCCACCAAGGATTCCATTTCCCAATTGGCCCACATCCAAGTGGGCCAACGATTGAATTCCCTCAGCACTTTGATCGGGTTTGCAACTCCTTCGCCCTGATGTTTGACAAAACGGTTGACGCGATAAAAATCGGGCCAGTCCCCTTCCACGGCGATAAAATCAAAACCGTGGTCCAAGATCAGCCTCCTGCTCAGTGCGGCTCTCCAGGTGTAATACTCATGTGTTCCATGTGAGGCCTCTCCGAGCAGCACCAATCTGGAATCGGACAGCCGATCTATCAATCCGTCCAAGCCTTCAACGCCTTCCAATGGCTGGGTCACCCTCTTCAGTATCGAAACTTTACTTTTCATTTCATCCATGATAAATACTCAATACAACATTGTTCCGGCGTCAAGGCCATCCTTCGGCCATTTCCGGACAGTTCATTTGCTCAAGGGGGCCACCAAACCCTCAAGCTCCATTTGTTTCATGATTTTAGCCACATAATCATCAACCGTAGCGGCAATGTTGTTGGGATCGACAATGTCGAAGGAACCGACCCATACCAAGGAACGTTCTTCATCCGCTTTCAGGTTGTACACGGCAGTTTCCACATGGTAAACCTTATAGTTGGAGTAGTATCCGGGGGAATAAAAGACATCTTGATAGGTAAACCAATAGCGCCCAAAACGGTACCATCTAAAACGCATATCGTAATAATCCGAACGATAGTTAACCTTGTCATCAATACCTTTTACCGCTGTAATGACCACGGAATCAAACCCTTCATCCAATAATCTTTGGGCCATTTCATCAATTTCTTCCATGCTCCGCTCTTCATCGGTAAATCCTTCTTTGATGATTCCCATACTCTCATAGGCATTGATGCCCCTTTGGTTGAAAGCGAGACGAAGCTCTTCCTCAAAAATCCTGCGTCCGGTAAGATTATTGGTCATCCCAATGACCAGGAGCTTTTTCGGGTCAAAAGATTGAATCTCCTTGTTTCGCCAACTATCGACAAAACGGGTACTGGAACAGGACATCAGTACTGAAAAAGCAAGCAATGCGACCAATTTTCCCATATTCTTATTTTTGAAGTGAACCTTGTTTTGAACCAATTCAATAAACGATGTAAGATACTTTGGCCCATTGGTCCTGGAAATGACCTCGATCATTCGCTCAAAACCTATTGCGCATCCCTACTGGAGTGTCGGTCAAAAGCTATTTTTCCTTCAATTTTTGGGGACTTGGGGCATCACCATAAAAGGGATCTCCAGATGCAGGGCAATTTTTCGCACTAGGGGTTTGATGAACAGGCTTTCCAAAAAGCTGTGTTTGTTCCGGACCATGGCCAAAAGATTGATCTTGGTTTTCAATTGAAAATCATTGATTCCCTTGATGACCTCATTGGTGGAAACCTCATGGAAAATGTGGGAATGGGGCTCTAGCAGCTTTTCCAAAATCACTTTGTTCTTGACCTGTGCATCGTTCAAATCATAGCCTGTGGAGACATGCAGCACGTTGATACAGCCAATGTTGTTTTCGGCCAAAAAGAGAAGTTCCCCCAAAACTTCCTCCTTATAGTCCGCTTCGTAATCCGTGGGAAACAGAATCTCCTTGGGTTTTTCATAATGAAAATTTTCCGGAATGGCCAGTACGGGACAGGTTGATTTTTTAATAACATGTACAGTATTGCTTCCAAACCATACTTTATTGGCCCCTGTGGCACCTTTTGTCCCCATGACGATCATTTGCACACCCTTTTTTGCCACCAATTGCCGTACTTCATCCTCCAAGGTATTGAAGGCTGTATGTACGATGAACTTGTGCATTGGATTTGCATGGCTTGCCTTCAATTCCTCCCGCAATGCGTTGAGCCGTTCCTTTTTCTCTTTTTGGTAATGGTCCAAAAAGTCCATTTCATAGGGATCGATCATGTTGTATTCCATACCATAGATAGGTATGCCATAGGTATGCACTAAATAAAAAGTGCACGGCACATGTTTGTAAAGCTCCAGGGCATAAACTATTGCGTTATGTGCATTGGAAGAAAAATCAGTTGGAAGCAGTACCCTTTTCATCATGTTTACATTTGGGAATACCCATCAAAATTAGCCCTTGGGAAAAAAAATCACGATGATCGGGGTCAGTCCTGTGACCTATAAGGACATCCGTTTCCATGGTGGAAACAGGTACTTGCTATTTCCAGAATGAAGTCCATTTACTTTTTGGAGTGCCAGTTGCACTTGTTGGCATGAACCAGTACTGATATGTGCGATCCTGTTGCCGTCCAATTTTCTTCGAGAATCCTTTATGAGAAACAGCAGGCAGGTCCTCGATACCACATTTCTGGAGTTCTTTTAAAAAAATTGTTGAGTTCGTCACTGTTTTGGGCCAATGGAGAAAATCATCTTTTGGCAACCCTTCTTTTTTCCTAATGTACAAATATTTAGAATCTGTATTCTGTCAGTCAAGAGTAGAGAAAAAAATTGCTAGGGCCTACTTGGCTATTTTCTATTTACAAAGTCGATAAGATAGTCCTTCTCAAAATCGGCTCACAAATAATGTTTGCTCACCATTGCCACAATTTGTTTGTAAACCTCCATTTCATTGCTCAAACCCAAAGATAAATCGCCTCCGACTACTTAAACAGGATTTATATCATAGTTGGGGAAATCGATTTCTGGTAAAAGATTTTTTTTTGATGATGGTAGGTTTTCAATACTGCCCAGAATAGTATCAGATAAAGGACTTAAACGTCGACTTTTGGAAAGAGACCGAACCATTTTGCATGAAGCATTCACTAAGTTCGGTTATATTTTATGTACCGGATATAAAAAAGAGTAACGTCAATATTCAATAGGTGGATGGATCAAGATTATCTCTTCAAATCTGTCCCTTGGGAGATAGTACGCTAACCAATGATTTCCATAGTGGAACCTTACATTTGTAGTTTTATAAATTCAGAATCTTATTGCGTACCCTTAAGTTTTTTCTTTATGAAATTCCAATCGGATTCGAACAATTCGCCGGGGTATGGCCGTTTCAAGGAAAGCGGGCTCAGATAGGAAAGAATTCTTCAATATCCTGTTTTCCCTCTGTCAAATCCAAAATGGTCGTGTTTTCAAGTATTTTTATGAAATTGGATTTGTATGTTCCAACAAGTTTGTGCAACACACATGGATTGTCCACATCACAGTTATCGATACCCATAACGCAAGAATTCACTCGCTTTTCCCCATCGATGACCCTTATAATATCCATTAAGGTACGTTTTCGGTCATCCTTGCTCACATAAAAACCTCCCTTGGCCCCCCTTACTGAGGAAATAATTCCATGGCGGGACAATTCTTGCAATAATTTGGCCAAGTATGCTTCCGGCACATGCACTACCTCAAAAATATCCCTGACCATAATTTTATGGGACTCATTGGAGTTCAATGCTAAATAGAGCACCCCCTTAATGGCATATTTGGATGAATTGGAAAGCATGGCTTAAAATGTTAAGCAAAGATTAAAAGATGTTTTTATCCTTTTTATGATTAATATCATGTTATAGGTCTATGCCACTATATACTTTTGAAACAAAATTTTAACCATTGATCACATGAAAGCAATAGTAAAAAGTGTGGCCCTGCTCTTCGCCCTTATTATGATTAGTTGTGGTGGAAAGAAAGAGGAAAAAAAAGAGGAAGGCTTTAGCGTACAACGCAAAAAGGCTCAAACAGAACAACCTGCAGAAACCAACACCACTGATGAGGTTAAACCTTCTGAGCGTGTGGACATGACCACAAAAGGTGTTGGCCCCGTAACATCTGTTGAATTATCGGCAGAAATTGACCAAGCCATGGCGGAAAACGGTAAAAAGGTATATGACCAAATGTGCCTGGCCTGCCACAGGATCGGTAAAAAATTCATTGGACCAGCTCCTAATGGAATATTGGAAAGAAGAACTCCTGAATGGGTCATGAACATGATTCTAAACCCTGAAAATATGGTGAAAGAAGATCCCTTGGCAAAAGATCTTCTCCAGGAGTTCAATGGATCTCCCATGGCCAACCAAGGCTTGACAGAGGAACAGGCCAGGGCAGTGCTTGAATATTTTAGAACCTTAGAATAAACGTTATGAAATCGACCATTAAACTCAGTATGATGGGGCTAATTGCACTGCTGATGGTTATGGGCAGTTGTAAAAACGGACCCCAAAACGAAACAAAAGATTCAGGCCAAAACGAATCTGTAGTTACTTCGGACCACGATAAGGGACAAGCCTTTATAGCCGATGATGAATCCACTCCCAATGTACTGCAAATAGCATTGGGATCTCCTGACCATACCACCCTTGTTACTGCTGTACAGGCGGCGAAATTGGAAAATGTTTTGGTCAACGCCGGGCCTTTAATGGTATTTGCCCCTACCAATGCTGCGTTTGATGCACTTCCAGCAGGCACTGTTGAAGACCTTTTGAAACCGGAAAACAAAGATGCTTTGGCCAATATCCTAAAGTATCATGTGACACCCGGCAACTATTCAAAGGATTTTTTGAAGAATTTCAAAAAGCTGGGGCAGGCCAATGATCAAAATGTAGCCGTTGAAGTAAAGGACAACGAAGTCTATATAGGCGGAGCTAAAATAGTGGCCAGTATAACGGCAGGAAACGGAATCGTCCATGTAGTGGATAAGGTAATCCTACCTCCTACCCAATAAATAAGTATAACACAAAAACTAATACAATGAAAATCTATAGTCATTTAATCACGGCCCTAGGAGCGACCTTAATACTGGTTTCATGCGGCCAACAAAACCAAAGTTCGAACGGAGCGCTGTCATCCAGTGCTGCCGAAAAAGTGTACGTAGCTCCAGGTGAGCAAGATGAATTTTACGCCTTTATGTCGGGCGGTTATAGCGGAAACCTTACCGTTTACGGGCTGCCCTCTGGAAGAATGTTCAAGGAAATTCCGGTATTCTCCCAATTCCCGACAAATGGTTATGGATATTCAGAGGAAACCAAGCCGATGCTCAACACTTCCCATGGTTTTGTACCT
Source organism: Allomuricauda sp. (assembly GCA_048270465.1). Lineage (GTDB taxonomy): Bacteria > Bacteroidota > Bacteroidia > Flavobacteriales > Flavobacteriaceae > Flagellimonas. The sequence goes on along the minus strand of JBLWSV010000024.1, from coordinate 8,290 downwards.
TGGGACGATGCCCACCACCCTGACATATCACAGACCAATGGTGAATTGGATGGACGTTGGATTTTTATCAATGGGAACAATACGCCCAGAATCGCACGTATCAGCCTGAGCACTTTTGAGACCGAAGAAATCATCGAGGTACCCAATAGTGCCGGGAACCACAGTTCTTCCTTTATCACAGAAAACACAGAATATGTAGTGGCGGGAACCCGTTTCTCTGTTCCCATTCCGCAAAGGGACATCCCCATCAATGAATACAAAAGCAATTTTAAGGGTTCGTTGTCCTTTATCAGCGTTGACCCGGAACACGGTCACATGGACATCAAGTTCCAATTGATGATGCCAGGGTTCAACTATGACCTTTCCCATCCAGGAAGGGGAAAATCCCATGGTTGGTTCTTCTTCACCACCTATAACACAGAAGAGGCTCACACCCTTCAAGAGGTAAATTCCTCTCAAAACGACAAGGATTTTATTGCCGCGGTCAACTGGAAGAAAATTGAGGAATATGTGAACAATGGCGGAGGTACCAAGGTGCCCGCCGAATACGCCCACAATTTATACGATGAAAGTACCCATACAGCTACCACTACCATGAAAAAAGAGGTGTTGACGGTGGATCCCTTGAAAGTTCCCGGGGCTGTTTACTTTTTACCCACCCCAAAATCTCCCCACGGTTGTGATGTAGATCCCTCTGGACAATATATTATTGGTAACGGCAAATTGTCCGCAGACTTGACCGTACACTCCTTCGATAAAATGATCGCCGCCATTGAAGGCGAAAAATTTGATGGGGAAGCTTACGGCATCCCTATCCTCAAGTTTGAAGATGTGCTGGCAGGACAGGTAAAAAGTGGCGGATTAGGGCCATTGCACACTGAGTTCGACGATGAAGGAAATGCCTACACTACTTTCTTTATCTCTTCCGAAGTAGTAAAATGGAAATTAGGAACTTGGGAGGTTATTGACAGGAAACCGACATACTATTCCGTAGGCCACTTGATGATTCCCGGAGGAAACTCCAGAAAACCTTTTGGCAAATATGTTGTGGCGCTAAACAAGATTACCAAAGACAGGTATTTGCCCACAGGACCTGAAATGGAACACTCAGCCCAGATTTACGACATCTCTGGGGAAAAAATGGAGTTGATCTATGACTTCCCTACGCATGGTGAACCACACTATGCCGCAGGAATCCCAGCTGAGATCTTGGCGCCAAAATCCAAGAAAATATATAGGTTGGATGAGAACAAACACCCCTATGCCGTATTATCTCCCACCGAATCCAAAGTGGTACGGGACGGAAACGAGGTACATGTATATATGTCCACTATTAGAAGTCACTTTACTCCTGATAATATAGAGGGAATCAAAGTTGGTGATAAGGTATATTTCCATATTACCAACCACGAACAGGATTTTGATGTACCGCATGGCTTTGCCATGATCGGACAGAACACATCAGAGCTTCTCATTATGCCCGGACAGACCAAAACATCGGTTTGGGAACCTAAAAAAGTTGGGGTATGGCCATTCTACTGTACAGATTTCTGTTCTGCACTGCACCAAGAAATGCAAGGATATGTTAGGGTTTCCCCAGCCAACTCCAATGTAGAGCTTAAATGGTCACTTGGTGAATAATTCCGATTGAATCACCATTACATAAAGCGGGCTGCGTCCATGACCTGCCCGCTTTTCTTACAAATTCCCTCCAAAAGCCACGCTCAATTTGTAACTTTTAAATCATAAAAAATGAAAAAGGCTAGTATTTTAATGATTGTTGGCCCGCTCTTCTTATTGGGATTGTACATTTTTCCTTTATGGAACATCATGTTGGGTGCCCCCCAGTACCCAGACCCATTGGGCATGGATATATACATCAATGGGCTGAAGGGGGTGAACGAATTCGACATCCAGAACATTGATGGCCTTAACCACTATATTGGCATGCAGACACTGCCCAAAGCAGACGAAATGTGGGAATTTGGTGCTTTTCCAATTGTTATTGGGGTCATGGTGACTCTTGGATCATTGATCGGTATTTTGGGCTATTTGAACAAACTAAGCTACAAATGGTTCTTGGGATGGTTCTTGACCATGTCCGTTCTCGGTGTATTGGGCATGTACGATTTCAATGAATGGCTGATCGACTATGGTACCAACTTGGACCCCAATGCCATTATGAAACTGACCAACACCGATGGAAGCCCGATGACCTACAAGCCTCCATTGTTGGGACATGTAAAAATGCTCAATTTTGATGTGACCTCTTTACCTGCTTCCGGAGCTTGGTTAATGTTCGCTGGAATGATGCTTACTTTCCTTGCTTCGTTCCTTGGGTGGAAAAACCAAAAAACAGTAAAAAGTAAATCATGAAAAAACACATAATATTGCTCTTTATCATGCTTATCGGCAGTATAGGATGCACCGTGGCACCAAAACCCATTGATTATGGCCATGTGGGCTGTCATTATTGCAGCATGACCATTGTGGACAAACAACATGCCGCACAATTGGTGACCAAAAAAGGCAAGGTCTTTAATTTTGATGCCATTGAATGTATGATGAACCAATTAAAGGATGAAGGTGAATCCGCCATGGCCCTTTTCCTGGTCAATGATTTTGACCAACCCGGTGAACTGGTGGATGCCACCAAGGCCATCTATCTGATCAGCGAGAACATCCCCAGTCCCATGGGTGAATACCTAAGTGCCTTTACCAATGAAAAAACTGCCAAGGAAACTATGACCAAGCAGGGTGGTGAACTTTATACATGGACTGAAATTAAAAACAGATTTAAACTTTGAATATGAGCACAATCGCAGATTTGGAACTGGTAAAATGCACCGGACTTTTGGCAGACAATTATGTGGGACACCTTGCCTACATTGCCAATAATGAACCCCATGTGGTACCTTCGACCTACTTTTTTGACAAGGATGAAAAGAGTATTTTGTGTTTTGCATCCAACGGACATCGGATAAACGCCCTTAGAAAATGTAATAAAGTTTCCTTTCAAGTGGATAATATCGAGTCGTTTCGTAATTGGCAATCGGTACAAGTACATGGTATTTTTCAAGAACTTACCGGAGATTGCGCCAAATTAAGTTTAAAACGTTTTGCGGACGGCGTACAGCGAACCATAGACCATAAAAATGCGGAACGCCCTCATTTTTTAAGTCACTTTTCCAGAAAATTGCAAGAAGCGGAAATGCCCGTGGTATATCGTATTGCAGTAACCAAAATAACGGGAAAGTCAGTAGAGGACTTTACAGAAATCAGATAAAATGGAAACTAGGCTCTCGGTATGGCATATCAACGGGGGCGTCATTAATTTGGTCCTGTTTAAGTCGGTAGAATTTAGTGCATGATGGTTATAGTATGAAATTGGATATACAACATATAAAACGCATTCTAGGATTTGCATTTTTGATGGGCTTCCAAATAGGCTTGGCAAACACCTGGACCGTTTGTAGCACCTGCGAGAACAGTTCCATCAAGGAAACCATTTTACGTGCTGCTCCCTACGACACCCTGTTGATTGAAAAAGGCACCTACAAGGAATTTGAGATTTTGGTGGACAAGCCTTTGGTCATCAAAGGGATTGATTATCCCATTGTTGATGGCGAAAAAAAGGGAGAAATCTTTAGGATCACATCGGATGATGTTTCACTGGATGGGCTTTTCGTCATCAATGTAGGGGTTAGCTATACCAAGGACAACGCGGCCATACGGGTGGTGCAAAGTAAAAATTTCCTTATCCAGAATATGGTGTTGGAGCAATTGTTCTTTGGTATCTATTTGGAAAAATCATCGCACGGCAAGGTGTACCACAATAGGATCATCGGGGATGCCAAGGACGAATACAACTCGGGCAATGGCATTCAACTTTGGTATTCAACGGACGTGGAAGTGGCTAAAAACCATGTCCAGGGCACTCGGGATGGTATCTATCTGGAGTTTTCCGACCGAATCACCATCTCCGATAATGTGAGCATGGACAATCTCCGCTACGGACTACATTTCATGTTTTCCAACCATGATGTGTACACCAACAATACGTTCGAAAATAACGGTGCCGGGGTTGCCGTGATGTTCTCCAAGTTCATCACCATGAAAAACAACACTTTTCGCAAGAATTGGGGCACAGCGGCCTACGGCATGCTATTGAAAGAGATTACTGATGCAGAAATTGTTGGGAATATTTTTGAGGAAAACACCATCGGCATCAATATCGAGGGATCTAACCGAATCCAATATACCAATAACGACTTTATAGGCAATGGTTGGGCTATACGAGTGGTCGGAGCTTGCTATACCAATAGTTTTAAGGGCAATAATTTTTTGTACAACTCTTTTGATATCTCCTACAACAGCAAACTGAACGATAATGTGTTCGAGGGTAACTTTTGGAGCAGCTACACGGGTTATGATCTGGACAAAGACGGTGTTGGGGATGTTCCTTACCGCCCTGTTAAGTTGTTTTCCTATGTAGTGAACCGCACCCCCGAGACCATTGTACTTTTACGGAGCCTGTTCATGGATATTATTGATTTTTCCGAACGGGTATCCCCCGTTTTTACGCCCGATAATTTAAAAGATGCCCAACCCTTAATGAAAATACGACCATGACCATTGCAATACACAACCTTCATAAGCGATTTGGCAAAAACCAAGTATTGAAAGGAATAGACCTGTCCATTGACGAGGGCCGCATTTATGCCATCCTTGGTCCGAACGGTTCGGGAAAAACCACCTTGATCAAGAGTATTCTGGGCATGGTAATCCCCGACAAAGGAGAAATATCCGTGTTGGAACAATCCATTAAAAAAGGGTGGAAGTACCGCAAAAAAATCGACTACCTGCCCCAGATTGCCAATTTCCCTCCGAATATCAAGGTCAAGGAATTGATCCATATGATCAAGGACCTAAGAAATAGCCCAAGTACCGAAGCGGAGCTTATCGAGCTCTTTGGTTTGGAACCTTTTCTGAACAAAAAACTATCCACCCTTTCTGGGGGTACCAAGCAAAAGGTGAACATTGTATTGACCTTTATGTTCGACAGCCCCTTGATCATTTTGGATGAGCCCACAACTGGTTTAGATCCCAGAGCATTGATTCGTTTAAAAGAATTGATCCAAAAAGAAAAGGCCAATGGCAAGACCATTTTGATCACCTCGCACATCATGCAGTTTGTGGAAGAAACGGCCGATGAAATCCTATACCTATTGGAAGGCGAGATTTATTTCAAGGGAAGCATCCAGAAACTTTTGGAACAGACCAAACAAACCAATTTTGAACACGCCATTGCGGCCATAACAACGGGTAGCCATGCTTAAAATATTAAAATACAGTTTTTACGATTTGATACGAAGCCGTTGGAGCTACGTGTATTTTCTGTTTTACCTTGCCCTTGGATTTGTGCTGCTGTTCTTGAACAACGATGTTTCCAAGGCTGTGATTACCCTAATGAATGTGATCATTGTCTTGATTCCTTTGATAGGTACCATTTTCGGGGTGATGTATTACTACAATTCCCGGGAATTTACCGAGCTCCTATTGGCGCAGCCCATAAAACGGAGTTCCATTTTTATGGGACAATATTTTGGTGTGGCAGGTTCGTTGACACTGAGTCTGGTGTTGGGGCTGGGGGTTCCATTTGTGCTGTATGGACTTTTGCGGAGCAATGCTATTTTTGATTTTTCCCTTTTACTGGTCACCGGTGCATTTCTCACCTTTATTTTTGTGGGACTTTCCTTTGTGATTGCCATTTCCAATGAAAATAAGATAAAAGGATTTGGATATGCCGTATTGCTTTGGCTTTTCTTGGCCGTGGTCTATGATGGATTGTTCCTGATGTCCCTGATTGTGTTTGAGGAGTATCCGCTGGATACCTTTTCCTTGGTGGCCACTGCGCTAAATCCAATAGATCTTTCCAGAATTTTGATACTGCTCAAGTTGGATATCTCGGCATTATTAGGGTATACCGGTGCCATTTTCAAAAAGTTTTTTGGAACCGACCTAGGCTTTCTGATTTCCATAGCAATCCTTTTATTATGGACCATTCTGCCTATCTTGGGCCTACGCTATAAAGCTGGAAAAAAGGATTTTTAATCTTGATCAGCGTAATGTTCACAAACAACACAAAGTGAAGCATCAGTCGTATCAATTGCATATCCTAATTGCCATGATTTACTTTCTTGTGGCTGCCGTATTGGGTTTGCTGTTGCGCTCCTACCCTATTCTCGCTTTTGATTTTAACTACAGGTTTGTTGTCCATGCCCATTCCCATATAGCCCTATTGGGTTGGGTATATGTAGCTTTGACCACCTTGCTGCATTATTGTTTTGTGGATAAGGATGCGTCCAGTAGAAGGTACAAACGTATATTTTGGTGTACGCAAGCCACCTTGGTGGGTATGTTGGTGACCTTCCCTTTTCAAGGATATGCCTTGTTTTCCATTATTTTTTCAACACTTTTTTTGATAGTGTCCTATGTGTACGTTTACCATTTCTGGAAAAACATCAACCCAAAATATAGGCACAGCAAAGGATTGCAATGTGCAAAAGCGGCCCTGATCTACATGGTAATCTCCAGTTTGGGACCTTGGGCCTTGGGAGCAATCATGAATACCTTGGGTGCACAATCCATTTGGTACCGACTGGCGATATATTTTTACCTTCATTTTCAATACAATGGCTGGATGATATTGGCCTTGGTAGGGCTTTTCATTTATGTTTGGGAACAACGCCGTCTTGAAATTTCTTCAAAAACCTTCGCTCGCTTTTTTATAAGTCTAAATGTGGGGGTTGTGCTCACCTTTTTCCTCTCCACGCTTTGGACAAAACCTTCGTTCTGGTTCTATCTGTTGGCAGGTCTGGGAGCTTTGGCTCAGCTTTATGCCTTTGCAGTATTATGGGGTATGTTAAAGTGTAACATCGGTAAATTATCTTTGTCAAAAGTGCAGTATTTACTGTTCAGAACAGTACTGGTTTTGATAGGGATCAAAATAATATTGCAACTTTTGACCGCTCTCCCCTATTTTGCCAATATTGCGGCCAACTATCTTGATTTGACCATTGGATATCTACATTTGACCTTTTTGGGCATTATCAGTATCGGTTTATTCTTTTTCATGGATTATTTTACGTTATTTCCAATATCGAAGCAATCTTACTTATGGTACTTTTTAGGGTTCCTTCTCACCGAAGCCCTTATTTTTTACAGGGGTATGGCTGCTTGGCAGCAATGGAACATCTTCAATGGACATTTAGAAATCTTGGCACTGCTCACTCTTTTAATTCCATTGGGGATTACAATGATGCTCATAGAAAACCGAGCTCCCAATTAATTTTTTTTAATGACCCTACATCACCTCCCGTGCAATGGCGTATATTTGATTTTCTTCAAAAAAAGTCTATTTAAAAACAACAAAGGACAATTTTATCCTAATTAAATTTTAATGGTATCTTTGTTCCTGTAAAAGTTCCCTATGATGTTTTCAAAAGCCTGTGAATATGGCATTCGGGCAGCGGTTTATATTGCGCTGCAATCCTTGGACGGAAGACGTGTCAGTGTAAACGAAATTGCTGAGAAAATAGATTCGCCTGTTGCCTTTACGGCCAAAATTTTGCAACAACTCACAAGGAACAACATCATCCACTCCGTTAAAGGGCCCACTGGTGGGTTTGAAATTGCCCGGGAAGATATGGATGCCGTAAAATTGAGCATGATAGTCAAAGCCGTTGATGGGGACAAGATTTACGTGGGCTGTGGTCTGGGACTCAAGGAATGTAATGCCCAAAAACCCTGCCCCCTGCACGACAAATTCGTTGATATCCGTACCGATTTGAGCAAGATGCTGAAAAGTACCAGCTTATATGAACTGGCCACGGGCTTGGAGGTTGGGTTGACCTATCTGAAACGATAAAAAAATTTGAAATAATAAAGGATTTTTTTGTCCGATTAATGGATAAACCTATCGAATCAATTATTATGAACAACAACCTGCATAAAACAATAGGACAAATGGTAGCAGAGGATTACCGAACTGCCCAGGTCTTTAATCGATTTTTGATGCAAAGGCAATCGTACGCTTCAAGAGGTTGCGGAGAAAAAAGGTCTGGATTTGGACAGCCTGGTTCAAGAGCTTGATGCTGTACAAAATCAAAACCAAAGTGACCAAACCGATTTAAAAGCTGGCCATTGGACCTCACCGATGCGCCCGGAATTCGAAAAGTGTTGGAGGTCGCAAAGCTTGCGGAACAAAAAAAATTAAACGTTGTGGTTG
>JBLWSV010000023.1:0-23435 GCA_048270465.1 Allomuricauda sp. | reverse complement strand
TAAATACTTGTCTTCACAATCCTCTAATTTATCAGCAATTAATTTAAAGGCCTTTTCCCGATTAACTTTCTCAATTAGCTCTTCTGCCCAAACTTGAAATGTTTCTATTTTTTCCCTGTCGTACATCGAGAATCATTTATTTGAACTTTAAGTCGTTTTCAATTTAGCTTACAACTTTGAAATTATCTGTACTATTGTTTAATATCCTAATCATACTATATATTAATCCTGAACCTATTAAAATGGATAAAATCATTATTGAATCATGATTCATTAGGTCAAAGTTTTTTGCAAATGCAGGTGTTAGAAAGTATACGGTAAGGTTATAAATTAAATGTGCCATTATACAGAAATAAATATTGTTAGTCCGTAGATATATATACGCTAAAACCAAACCCGAAAAAAAGACCAGCAATAGGCCGCTATCAGTATAAACATGCACGATTGCGAAAATTAAAGCAGACATCCAAATTGCATTTTTTACCCCCAGTACATTTTTGATTTTCTGCACCAAAATCCTCCGAAATAGAATTTCCTCAAATATTGAAATTGAGATTAAAATAAGAAGACCTCGATAAAAATCTGTATTATCAATAAATCCATATACTGCATTTCCAGTTTGTTTATAAATAAAAACAGGAATGAAAGTATTTATTACCACTAGTCCAATAACCCCAATTATAATTCCAGTGAACTGAAAAATTTTGAAATCAGATGCCCTTTCCTTTATTGGAAGTTTGGCATTATCTACTCTAACAATTAAAAGACCTGCCAAAATCATTATGCTTAAATGGCTTAAGTGCTTTATCCATGAATCATTTAATCCAGACGTGAAATAGAAGCCAATTAAAAGGATTAAGGTAAATAGAACTAAAGTCAGGTAAATATTTTTTATCAAGGTTTAATTCTTATGTTGACGAATCGTTTATTTGAACTTCAGAAATTACTTTTTACATTACTTCAATCAACTTATCTGTAAGTTCATTTATAATTTTTTCGTTTTCAATAACTTTTTGAATGATGCTTGTGAATTTGTCTTCAATTTCTTCACTTTCGAAAAATAATTGTCCATTATCATAAGTCCAGCTCTGCCCATTTTTTTCCAATAAATCTAGAATACTGATAAGATTTTTGCTGTATTCTATATGAGTATCTATAAGGGGAACAAATACAGGTTTTTGTACAGAATCCTTCTTGGAAATACCTGTCATTACTCCTTTTAGAAGTTCATTGTTCTCTGGAATGTTTTTAAACAGTTCTTTAACCCTTGATTTACGGGTGATAAAATTCCTTTTATAGGACTCAGATTCTACTTTATAATGTTCTAGTACATTGACCTGATATTTTAACTCTTCCGATGAATTTAAAATTGAATAATCGAGAATTCTTGGATTCATTACTGAATCATAGGATTTCTGCCATTCGACCATCACTACTTGATTATTAGTGAAAAACTCTAATAGTTTTTTATAAACCTCTTGTTCATTCCCACTACTATTATTGATTAGTTTGGCTAGGTTTTTTTGGAATGTAGATGAATATTGATCAAAGGCCCTGTCAGGGTCACCATTGTTGGATAGACTGTCCTTATAACTAGAAACTGATTTGGAGATTTCATCAATACTGTTAGACCTTTCCATACTAATTGCACCAATCTCCTTAACTATTCCCAAACATAAGATTGCAAGAACAATGTTGAAAGTATAAGTGCCAGCGTATGGCACTCTTCCCCGAATCAACCAAACAACCAATGCAAAAATTAAAGGAATAATACCAGCCGTAACAATTAAACCAACAAGGTAGCCTAAACTATATCCATTAATACCATCCTTTTTGAGAAAAACAAATGATGAGATTCCAATTACTATTATTGCAAAAATCCAATTGACTTTGGATAGTTTAAAGTTGTTCTTTTGTTCCTCCATTTTATTATAATATTCTGACTTATTTTAAGTTGAAATTGTATTTGGTTTGTTCAATCACAATCGTTTATTTCAACTCCTATTATAATTTATTTCAATTTTCATCTGTACGTATTACCTCTACAGTTTTCTGATTGAAATTATAGATTATAATTCCTGCGGATAATATTAAGATGTTTAAAACTAGTTTGCCCAAACCATCGGTAATATCATCCCCTATAAAAAATTTCATAAGTTTTCCTAGAATAACCAGTCCACCCCCCAACATAAGTAACACGGACCAGAGATTAATCCCCATTTTTGCATGTTTATGCTTCATTACTATCAATGAAAGCACAATAAGTTGAATAATAGTGGGGATAAGGGAAACAAGGCTCTTAGTAGTGAAGAATGCATATAAATTCCAACAAATGAAGAATCCAAGTAGAGCTATTATACAAATCTGAAATGTTTGGTTTTTGAAAAATGTTTTTTCCATTGGTTAGTTTAGTTGGTCGTAATGTATTGGTCTTAAATGTAGGAAATTTCCATTAATCAAAAATTGGGTTTTCGGTGAAAGGAGAGTAAAACGGTCAATCGGGTTTGATTTTCTTTTTGTGCTTTTTGCAATAAGCTTTGCCCAAAGCTTGTTTCTTGTCCCAAAATAGATTTCCACATTCAATACACTTTCTTCTGCCTTGGTACGCCAAATATTTATAGAGGGTCTTTTTAGAACCAACATCAATGAGTTTCATGATTTCCTCTATACTCAACTTGTTATCCCTGTAGTATCGTTCTGCCAACATTGCTTTGTTCAATGCCTGTTTACTGAGACCAGGCTTCCGACCAATTTTCAATCCACGTCTTCTTGAGCTTTCCATTCCTGCCCGTGTACGTTCAATAATTATATCTCTTTCTAATTGGGCAACCGATGCAAATAAGTTGAAGATAAACCTGCCGTGTGGGGAAGTGGTATCAATGAAACTTTCCTGAATACTCTTGAAATGGATGCCCTTGCGATCAAAATCCTCGATGAGTTTGGTCAGATGTGAAAGGCTTCTGGCGATTCGGTCCAGTTTCCAGACTACGAGAGTGTCACCTTCACGCAAAATGGATAAAAGTTCATCAAGACCCTTTCGTTCCGCTTTTGCTCCAGATGAAATATCGGCATAGATGTTCTTGGGTTTGATTCCTTCCTTCAAAAAGGCATCCACCTGTAAATCGTGTTTCTGTGATTTTGTACTCACTCTTGCATAACCGAACTTCATCTTAGGGGTAAAAAAGGGTATATAAGGTAAACTATTTAAGTGTACCGAAAAAGTAAACTCTTTAATCAGTGAACTCGTTTTACAATGAAAGTTCAATAAAACGGTGCCTTAAAAACAGCAGTGTTGAAATAGAATCGATAGAAAAGCGAACGCAACGGAGTGGAGTGCTGCAAGCCCCAAATCTTGCCAAACTAACCTTACTGAGCGAGGCGATTCTATCTGTCAATGGAAAACATTCTTCTCACCCCTTGAGATAATCCAAGGTTTATTTGAATCACGTTTATATCGCTCCAACATCCCCCCGTTTATTTCAAGCTTAAGATTGCTTTTCCATAGGAGCGATTTTGTTTTTTCGTCAAATTGCGTCAATTTTTCCGTCAAAAATTTCCAGTGTTTATAGGGCTTCCCAAAGGGTTTACTGTAGATTTCGAAAAAGTCTACTGTAGCCTCTGATTTTGCATAATATTCCAAAATCAATTCAAATAACTGGTTTTCAACTTGTTGAAGACCTAAAAACAACCGTGATGGCGCAATTTGCGCATCACCCTCTTGCTATTCATTTTTTCTTTGCAAGGCAAAGAAAACCTAATTAGCCATTTTGATTATGATGGATAATGAAGTCTATTTAAAATAGTGATAGGTTGTTGCACCCTATTTCAATTTTACTTTACGCTTATCTTTCTGAACGCTATAAAATTAAAACAGGAACCATGTGCAAAAGTTTGGGTAAGGAATTGGGACCTGATTTATTTTTTATTTTGGACGTGTTTCTTTTTTAGTTGAGTACTTTGATTTTTTTAGCTTGGATCTAAGCTGTTGCATATCATTGCTGACCTTCTTTTCAATAACACGTGCATAAATCTGAGTTGTTGCCAATTTGGTATGGCCAAGCATTTTTGATACTGTCTCAATGGGAACACCATTTGATAATGTCACGGTCGTTGCAAAGGTGTGGCGAGCCATATGGAAGGTAAGATTCTTTTTGATCTTGCACAGGTCGGCAATCTCCTTTAGGTAGCTGTTTAATTTTTGGTTGGATATTTTTGGTAATAAGGTACCCGTTGCTTTTGTTCTGGCATGTCCAAAGTATTTATTTACGAGGGAAAGTGGGACATCCAATAAGGGGAGTTCATAGGGAATTCCGTTTTTATTTCGTTTAGCCGTTATCCATTTATTCCCATCAATCCCGATGACAAGATTTTTATGGGTTAGTTGTACGATGTCTCCATAGGGAATACCTGTATAGCAACTAAAAAGAAAAAGGTCTCTTACAATTTCAAGACGCTCGCATGTGATTTCTAAATGAACAATGCTCTTAAGTTCTTCCTCGGTAAGAAATTCCCTCTGCCTTTTTTCCATTTTAGGGGTAAATTTTTTAAATGGGTCGTCTTTCAACCAATCCAGTTCAACTGCCAACTTTATTTGTTTTCTGAAACGTTGGATATGTTTCATTACAGCATTGTTGGCAATGGACTTTCTGTAATGTTTCTTTGGGTCATAAGAGCGCAGGAAGCTCTCTAATCGCAAAAGGAAAGGATAATCAAGTTCGTGTAACGGATAATCATTTTTATTGTATTGTTCTTTGATGAACTCAAGGACATACTTTTGATTGGTTCTGTAATGGCAAAGGGTTTTGGGAGCCAATTTTTCCTTGTTGGTCTCATTGTGGAAATCAAAGACCTCACTCAAATAATGTACCTTTTGGTTCTCACCGAGATAATGGGATTTTATCTTTTCCACGGTAACTAGACCATTAGCCGCCTTCAGTTCCCGGTACAGTTGGAAAATATCCATTCTGACCTCCTCCAGGTATTCATTTAAGTATCTGGCTGATGCTTTGGTGCCTTTGGCACGTTGTTTTTTTGAGTCCCAGCTGTTGACATTCAGTTTTTTCTTCAGGCTGATGTTTGCCTTTTTTCCGTTAAGGCTGATTCTGGCGTAAAGATTTGCTTCATTATTGGCATTTGCACGTTGGGCGTATTGCCAAATTAGGATGGAAAAGGTTTTGGTCGATCTCATAGAGAAAGGTTTTTGGTTAAACAATCTGCTACGAAAGTCAAATCAACCATACAGCCAAATCGTCCGATTTTTAATGCCAAAATTTCATGTTGACGATTTAAAAATCCTATGTTGACGATTTGTGAACTCTTTTAAACCATTTTATATCAAATTAAATGATATGCCAAAAAATGCAAAATCCTGTAAATCAGTTAGTTTACAGGATTTTGATATTTGATGGTTTCTTAAAAAGTGACCTGGCCGGGGCTCGAACCCGGGACCCTTTCATTAAAAGTGAAATGCTCTACCAACTGAGCTACCAGGTCGGTTTCCAATAAAGCCCAGCTGTTTTGCTAAGCGGGTGCAAATATAACATCAATAATCTATTTTCCAAGGCGGATTAATGATAAATTTGTGTTTTTTTGAAATCGCAAATATTCACGGCAAATGAAAGTAGTTTTGATCGGATACATGGCAAGTGGCAAGTCAACCGTTGGGAGATTGTTGGCCAGTCGATTAGGAATGGAGTTCATCGATCTGGATGAATATATCGAGCAGCACGAAAAAAAATCCATCAAAACCATTTTTTCCGAAAAGGGAGAGATCCATTTTAGAAAATTGGAGCATCAACTGTTGTCCAAAGTGATGAACGACAACCGTGACCTTATCCTTTCAACGGGGGGTGGGACACCATGCTACGGGAACAACATGGAGACCATTCTGGAACTTTCCGACCATTCCTTCTACCTCCAGTTGTCCATTCCCGAATTGGTGGACCGCATCAAGGCGGAAAAGGAACATAGGCCATTGGTGAAAAATATTGCCGATGAAGACCTCCCAGAATTTGTGGGAAAACACCTGTTTGAAAGGGCACCTTACTATTCCATGGCAAAGCACATCATTGCATGTAATGGCAAGGACGCCGATACAGTGGCCAAGGATATGGAAAAACAACTACTCTAGATACACCGCATCGTTTTTGTCCTCGAACACCACCTTGATATGCTCATTGAGCGAGGTGGACAGCGATATCCCCTTATAATCCGCCTTGATCGGATATTTTTTGTGGTTCCTGTTGACAAGGACCGCAGTTTTTAGCTGTTTTATCGGGGTTTTCAGGAAATGGTGCGTACCATAGATCAGTGTGGTTCCCGAATTCAGCACATCGTCCACCAGGACAATGGATTTGTTTTGGTATGTTTCTTCGGGTATGGAAGTGCCGACCCCACTTTTCAGGGGGTTCTTTTTGTCCATATCCACTTTGCACAGCACAATTTCGGCCTCGGTGATCTTTTGGAGCACGGCCACGACCTTTTTGGCAAAATTGACCCCACCTCCATTGATCCCGGCCACCACGATCACCTCTTCATCCACATTGGATTCATAGATCTGATAGGCAATTCTTTTGGTGATGTGCTGGATCTGTTCGTGGGTAAGGATGCGATTCTTCATGTGCTGGATAATTGTACCAAAGATATAAAACAGATCATTCAGATTCGTCCAAATAGTCGTCCATGTCCCTTCTGTCCTTTTTCGTGGGTCGGCCCAGTCCCTTTTTTCGGTAGTGGGTCTTGGCAAACTGGAGCAGTTCGTTGTGCTCAAAGGCTTCTTTTGGCGTGGTGTCCTTTCGATAAATGTCCACCAGTTTGGCCCCGACACGGCTCTCGGGAATGTCCAACACAGTGAGCTCGTAGTCGATTTGGTTCTTCCGCAACACAATTTTGTCCATGGGATAAACCTCCCTCGAAGGCTTCACCACACTACCGTTCACCTTGATTTGGCCCTTCTTCACGGCAGTGGAGGCGAGGTTCCTTGTTTTGTAGTATCGGGTGCACCAAAGGTACTTGTCTATCCGCATCGGCTTTGCAAATCTTTGTTAATGGACTGAGCAAAAATAATGGAAAATTGTATCTTGCGCAGCTAAATGACAAACTTGATGAGGTACGGGATTTTTGTTACTCTGGCTTTGGCCTTGACACTTTTTTCATGTAAAAACGATGATGATTCGGGAGTTGTGGAGGTGCCGCCCAGTTTATTGAGCGATGTGTCGCCGGAGGATAATGCCAAGATCAAAGAGTTTTTGAACACCCATTTTTACAACTACGAAGATTTTCAGAACGAGCCTGAAGGTTTTGATCATAGAATCGTCATAGACACCATAGCAGGAGAGAATGCTGATAAAGACCCTATGATGAAATATGTTGATTCAATCAAGATCAATGTGTCCTCCAGTCATTTTGGCCTGAGTGCAGATGAGGAAAATGTGCCGCACACCTTATATTTTATAGAAGTGAGGGAAGGTGGGACAGCGAATAGCCCTACCTACGCCGATTCCACATTGGTCAAATACCAAGGATCCTTGTTGGATGGTACCCTCTTTGATGAAAGTCAGGATTTTGTATGGCAAGAGCTCCCATTCACGGTAAGGGGCTATGCCAATGGGATTGCAAACTTAAAGGCGGGCACTGCCGATCAGATAGTTGAAAATGGCGATGGTACCTATACTATTGCCAACAGTGGAATGGGTATAATTATTATGCCATCCGGTTTGGGGTATTTCAGTAGCCCGACTTCTGCTGTAATTCCAAGATATGCTCCTCTGGTTTTCAAAATAGAACTTGGACTTTTTGTGGAAGACACGGACAATGACAATGACGGTATCCCGTCCATTCAAGAAGACGTGAACGGAAATGGTTACCTGCTCGATGACAACACTGACCTTGAAAGTGAAAGGTTTACCGGGCCTTTGCCAAATTTCAGGGATTTTGACGATGATGGGGACGGGGTCTCCACGCGAGATGAGATATCGGACGAAAATGGGAATATCATCTTCCCTTACCCCGATGCCGATGGGGATGGGTTACCGGATTACTTAGATCCCGACACGAATTAAAAGATAAAAAAATCCCGCTCGACCGAGCGGGATTTTTCTTTTACAAATTTTCAACGCCCTTGTGATGTTTTCACCCCTGAGCCCCCTTTCGGGGGTATCGGGGGGGCTTTTACAATTTCAACGACAGGGCAAAGATGACCTGCGAAGGTCTGGAATCTATCCTTCCCTCTACATTGGCAACATTGGCATCAATGAATTCAGCCTCATTTTCGGAGAAACCACGTTCGTAACGCACGTCCAAGCCAATATTTCCAAGGTTTACGCCAACCCCGGCATTCAGTCCAACAGTGAAGTCGTTCTCCACATCTTCCACCTCTATGTCGCCAAGGTCGTTCTTCAAGGTGTATTGAAAGGCTGGGCCTGCAAAAACATGAAGTGGGCCTATCAACTTATAACCCAAAAGTACGGGCAAGTCCAGTTTGGAGATGTCATAGTCCTGTGAATTATTTTCAATATTGTAGGAACTCCTTGTCTTGGAGTACACCAATTCAGGTCTCAGATAGATTTTGGGAAAATCCAACTTTCCCCAAAAACCAATGTGGTAACCCGCTTTACCTTTCGGGTCATCAACAGCATCTGTTACAGTATTGACCAAATCCCCGTTCTTGTTGTAGGACAATCCGGCCTTGATACCAAATCCCGAGCCACTTTGGGCCATTGCAGCGGATCCCATAAGGGCCAACACTGCTACTAGAAGTGTTTTTTTCATAAAGTGTCTTTTTTAAAAGGTTGAAATACCTCTAAAGGAGGTACAGAAACTATTTACGTTTCAATACTCTTAAAACGGCAGCTTCTATCGCTTTATTGTTCAGACCGTACTTCTCCATGAGCTGTTCCGGGGTGCCACTTTCGCCAAAGGTGTCCTGTGTGGCCACAAATTCCTGGGGTGTTGGGTGGTGCATGGCCAAGGTGCGTGCCACACTTTCCCCAAGTCCGCCCAAATAATTGTGTTCTTCCGCGGTCACTACGCATCCAGTCTTCTTCACGGAGTCCAAAATGGCTTTTTCATCCAATGGCTTGATGGTGTGTATGTTGATGACTTCCGCAGAAATACCCTGGTTTTCTAGACTTTCGGCAGCCAAAAGGGCTTCCCATACCAAATGTCCGGTGGCTATGATGGTCACATCTTTTCCTTCGCTGAGCATAAAGGCCTTTCCGATTTCAAATTTTTGGTCCACAGGGGTGAAATTGGCGACTTTGGGTCTTCCAAACCGCAAATAGACCGGACCATGGTGCTCGGCAATGGCAATGGTGGCCGCTTTGGTCTGGTTAAAATCGCATGGGTTGATCACGGTCATGCCGGGAAGCATTTTCATCAGGCCGATGTCCTCCAAAATCTGGTGCGTGGCACCATCCTCACCCAAGGTCAATCCTGCGTGCGAAGCACATATTTTCACATTCTTGTCCGAATAGGCGATGGACTGGCGGATCTGATCATAGACCCTTCCTGTGGCAAAGTTGGCAAAGGAAGAGGCAAAAGGAATCTTTCCGCCTATGGTGAGGCCTGCGGCTATACCCATCATATTGGCCTCTGCTATCCCTACTTGGAAGAAACGCTCGGGGTTTTCCTCGATAAAGGTCTCGATCTTCAACGAACCCACTAAATCCGCACATAGGGCCACCACATTGGGGTTGGTCCTTCCCAGTTCGGTCATTCCCGCGCCAAATCCGCTACGGGTATCCTGTTTTCCTTGATCTGTATATTTGGTCATCGTATCTTTTTCTGAATTAATAATCGCCTAAGGTTTCGGGGTTCTGTGCCAATGCGTTGGCCAATTGCTCATCATTCGGCGCTTTGCCGTGCCATGCATGGGTATGCATCATAAAATCCACTCCGTTGCCCATTTCCGTGGTCATCACTATGCAAACGGGCTTGCCTTTTCCAGTCCTGCTTTTGGCTTCTTTCAACCCAGCTATAACCTGGTTGAGGTCGTTGCCATTTTCAATGTGCATGACATCCCATCCAAATGCCCTGAACTTTTCACCGACATCGCCCAAGGGAAGCACATTTTCAGTGGCCCCATCAATTTGTTGCCCGTTTCGGTCGATGGTGGCAATGAGGTTGTCCACCTTGTTTCCGGCGGCATACATGATTGCCTCCCAATTTTGGCCTTCCTGAAGTTCCCCATCTCCATGCAGACTGAACACCAAATGGTCGTCACCGTTCAATTTTTTGGCCAAAGCGGCACCGATGGCCACGGACATGCCCTGCCCCAATGATCCAGAGGCAATGCGAACCCCGGGCAATCCTTCGTGGGTGGTCGGGTGTCCCTGCAATCTGGAGTTGATCAACCTAAAAGTGTTGAGTTCCTCAATGGGAAAGTATCCTCTTCGGGCCAGCACACTATAAAATACGGGGGAGATATGCCCATTGGACAAAAAGAAGAGATCTTCCCCTTTTCCATCCATATCAAATCCCTCTTTCAAATCCATGATTTCGTTGTACAGGGCCACAAAAAACTCGGTACAGCCCAAAGAACCGCCCGGATGCCCTGAATTGACCTTGTGGACCATTCGCAAAATGTCCCTTCTGACCTGTATGACCAGATCTTGTAATTCTTGAGTGTTCGGCATTGTATTTATTTTAGGATATCAAAAGTAACCGCATTCGGTGGGCTAAACAAGCGTAAAAGGATTATTTCACAAAAAGTGGTCCCGTTCAAACTTTATTTTTTTGTTAAGGGATTGCGCAAATGAGTTGGTTATATTTGCGGTCTTAAAAACAACCGTTTGAAGTTTACCCTATTACAAAAGGACAATAAGAGCAAGGCAAGGGCAGGGGAGATCACCACGGACCACGGAACCATACAGACCCCGATTTTTATGCCAGTGGGCACAGTGGCCTCGGTAAAAGGGGTGCACCAGCGTGAATTAAGGGACGATATCGATCCCGATATCATTTTGGGCAACACCTACCATCTTTATCTGCGGCCAGGGACCGGAATCTTGGAAGAAGCCGGTGGACTGCACAAGTTTATGGGTTGGGATAGAAACATCCTTACCGATAGTGGAGGCTACCAAGTATATTCCCTTTCCGGCAACAGGAAAATCAAGGAGGAAGGAGTCAAGTTCAAATCCCATATCGATGGTTCGAACCATTTTTTCACCCCAGAAAATGTAATGGAGATCCAGCGCACCATAGGTGCGGACATCATCATGGCCTTTGATGAATGCACACCGTATCCGTGTGACTACCAATATGCCAAGCGTTCCATGCATCTCACACACAGATGGCTGGACCGGTGCATGGCCCATTTGGAAAAACTTCCTTTTAAATATGGGTATTCACAAAGTTTCTTCCCCATTGTGCAGGGTTCTACCTATAAAGATTTAAGAAAGCAATCCGCCGAATACATCGCCTCGGTGGGAGCGGAAGGTAATGCCATTGGTGGCTTGTCCGTAGGTGAGCCTGCAGAGGAGATGTACGAAATGGCAGAACTGGTCTGTGACATTCTCCCAGAGGACAAGCCAAGATACTTGATGGGAGTGGGCACTCCGATCAATATTCTGGAGAACATTGCCCTAGGTGTGGATATGTTCGATTGTGTGATGCCCACCCGCAATGCGAGGAACGGAATGTTGTTCACGGCACATGGCACCATCAACATCAAGAACAAGAAATGGGAGAACGATTTTTCCCCAATCGATGAAATGGGTATCACTTTTGTGGACACGGAATACTCCAAGGCCTACTTGAGACATTTATTTGCAGCAAATGAATATTTGGGCAAACAGATTGCGACCATTCATAACCTTGGATTTTATCTTTGGTTGGTGCGTACGGCAAGAGAACGTATTTTAGCAGGGGATTTCCAGGAATGGAAAACCAAAATGGTACAACAAATGGACAAGAGACTGTAATGCTTACCATACTTGACAGGTACATACTAAAACGCTATTTGGTCACTTTTTTGGGCATGTTGCTGCTTTTTGTGCCCATTGGGATCATGGCCAACCTGGCAGAAAAAATAGGTAAGATCATCGACAACGAGGCCCCTTTGGCCGAGGTCATTGCCTTTTATGGCAATTTTACCTTGGTGATCGGTAATCTGCTGCTCCCCATATTCCTTTTCCTGTCCATTATCTTCTTTACCTCCAAATTGGCCAGTAATACGGAAATCGTGGCTATTTTGAGTTCAGGGGTGTCCTATTGGCGTTTTTTAAGACCTTATTTTATAGGTGCTACCTTGGTGGCTATCCTTATTTTCATGATGGGGATGTTCATTGTGCCCCATGCCAGTATTGGTTTCAATGAATTTGAATACAAATATTTCAAGAAGGGGAGGAACGACCGGGTCACGGAAAACATCTTCAACCAGTTGAACGAGAGTGATTATATCTATGTCAGCAGTTTTGACCCCAACCGTAAAATAGGGTACAATTTTACCTACGAGCACTTTGATTCCATCCAGCAGTTGGATTATAAGATTTCCGCCAGTAACATCCGCTGGGTGGACACCGACAGTGTTTATAGGCTCACCAATTATGTGAACCGAAAGGTAAGGAACGGGGTGGAACTCATCCACACCAAGAGCAGGTTGGACACCATCTTTTCATTTGAGTTGGACGACCTTACCCCGGTATCTTATGTGGCCGAGACCAAAAACCTTTTCGAACTGAACGATTTTATCGAAGACCAGAGAAGGAAGGGAGCTTCCAATATCAATGCCTACGTATTGGTGAAGTACAAGCGTTGGGCGCTGCCCATTGCGGCTTTCATCCTTACAGTGATCGCCGTGGCCGTTTCCTCAGTGAAAAGAAGGGGGG
This sequence comes from Allomuricauda sp., assembly GCA_048270465.1. Lineage (GTDB taxonomy): Bacteria > Bacteroidota > Bacteroidia > Flavobacteriales > Flavobacteriaceae > Flagellimonas. The sequence continues at coordinate 10,608 of JBLWSV010000023.1, read as the reverse complement.
GCATGGGGCTTAACCTTGCCTTCGGGATAGGCGTGGCCTTTGTGTATATTTTCTTTGACAAGGTATTTGGCACATTGGCCGAACAATCCGGCTTTTCGCCCTTGTTGGCGGTACTTATCCCCAACTTGTTTTTTGGGGCCTTTGCAGTCTATATGCTGATGAAGGCCAAGCGGTAGCCACTAGAAAGGGCCTATTTGTTTTGCGTTAAATGGCTTGGACAATAGCTTTGGTTAACACAAGAAAGTTTTATATTTGTCCCCATTGTTTTCTTTGAAAAAATCAACTTTCCATGGAATATCTAGAATTTGAACTTCCCATAAAAGAACTTGAAGAACAGCTTCAAAAATGCATGATCATTGGGGAAGAAAGTGAAGTGGATGTCACCGAGACCTGCTCACAGATTGAAAAGAAATTGGAAGAGACCCGCAAGGACATCTATAAAAACCTGACCGCTTGGCAACGGGTGCAACTCTCCAGGCACCCCAATAGGCCCTATACCATGGATTACATCAAGGCCATTTGTGGGGATACTTTTTTGGAACTCCACGGTGACAGAAATGTAAAGGACGACAAGGCCATGATAGGTGGACTTGGAAAGATTGGAGACCAAAGCTATATGTTCGTGGGTCAGCAAAAAGGATACAACACCAAGACAAGGCAGTACCGAAACTTCGGTATGGCCAACCCAGAAGGTTACCGAAAGGCCCTTCGGCTGATGAAATCTGCTGAAAAATTTGGGATTCCCGTAGTATGTTTTGTGGACACTCCCGGCGCCTACCCTGGCATTGAAGCAGAGGAAAGAGGCCAAGGCGAGGCCATTGCCCGCAACATTTTGGAAATGACCCGCCTAAAAGTGCCAATTATTGTGGTCATCATTGGCGAAGGAGCCTCTGGAGGGGCACTCGGCATCGGTGTGGGCGATAAGGTACTGATGTTGGAGAATACTTGGTACTCCGTGATTTCCCCGGAATCCTGCTCTTCCATCTTGTGGAGAAGCTGGGAATACAAGGAGCAGGCAGCCGAAGCCCTAAAACTGACCGCAGCCGACATGAAAAAGCAAAAATTGGTCGATGAGATCGTGAAGGAACCACTTGGGGGTGCTCACACCAACAGGGAAAAAACTTTTGAAACCGTTAAAAACAAAATTTCCGCCCATTACGAGGAACTCAAAAAGTTATCACCAAAAGAACTGGTAAAAACCCGCATGGAAAAATATGCCAGCATGGGTGTGTTCAGTGAGTAATTCTTGTTTTTCAGAGGCTAGCTTTTTTTATTAGGTTTTATCCTCGATTTTTTTTATGTTATCAACAGGTATTGAAAGTTGTCAACAATCGGATTGTTGACGACCTGTGAACATCGCATTCATCCAAATTAAAGTTAACTAAAGGTTAATTAGCTACTTTCGCATTCATGGAAAAACCTAGCCCCATAATCGGACATCGAGTGGACAAATCCACACTGATTAACCTTGAGAAGGGAAAAATACCACCTCAAGCAGTTGATTTAGAGGAAGTTGTGCTAGGTGCAATGATGATAGACAAAAAAGGTGTGGATGAAGTGATCGATATTCTCCACCCAGATGTGTTTTATAAAGATGCCCATAAATACATCTATGAGGCCGTCTTTAAATTATTTGAATCTTCCGAACCCGTTGATTTATTAACCGTTTCGGCGCAATTGAAGAAAGAAGGTAGGCTGGAGGCCGTAGGCGGTGATTTTTATTTGATAAAACTCACCCAAAAAGTAGCTTCTTCGGCCCATATTGAGTTCCACGCCCGAATCATTCTCCAAAAATATATCCAGCGCAGCCTTATCAAGATTTCCAGTGAGATCATTGAAGAAGCATACAGTGACTCAACCGATGTTTTTGATCTTTTGGACAATGCGGAGGCCAAGCTCTACGAGGTCACACAGGGCAATTTGAAGCGTTCTGCCGAAACGGCCCAGAACCTGGTGATCCAGGCCAAGAAAAAAATTGAGGAAATCTCCAATAAGGAAGGATTGAGCGGTATCCCATCCGGATTTGACAAACTGGACAGGCTCACCTCTGGTTGGCAGCCCAGTGATTTGATCATCGTGGCCGCAAGACCAGGTATGGGTAAAACGGCCCTTACGCTGTCCATGGCGCGAAATATTGCTGTAAATTCAGATATTCCGGTGGCTTTCTTTTCTTTGGAAATGTCTTCGGTCCAATTGATCACCCGTTTGATTTCATCCGAAACAGGACTGTCCTCTGAAAAATTGAGAACAGGCAAGCTGGAAAAACATGAATGGGAGCAATTGAACGTCAAGGTGAAGGCGTTGGAAAAAGCGCCACTGTTCATTGACGATACCCCATCGTTGTCCATTTTTGACCTGAGGGCCAAGGCAAGGCGATTGGCGTCCCAGCACAAAATCAGGCTCATCATCATTGATTATTTGCAGTTGATGACAGCAGGAGGTAGCCAAAAAGGCGGTAACCGTGAGCAGGAAATATCGACCATATCCCGAAACCTCAAGGCTTTGGCCAAGGAATTGGATGTCCCGGTGATCGCACTCTCCCAGCTTTCGAGGGCGGTGGAGACCCGTGGGGGCAGCAAACGGCCCATTCTTTCGGATTTGAGGGAATCCGGGGCCATTGAACAGGATGCCGATATTGTTTCGTTCATTTACAGGCCCGAATATTATAAAATTGACGAATGGGACGATGAGGAGCGCACCCCGACCCAAGGTCAGGCCGAATTCATCGTAGCCAAGCACCGAAACGGTGGTTTGGATAATATTAGGTTAAAATTTGTGGGTGCTCTGGGTAAATTTGATAACTTGGATGACTTTGACTCCCCGTTCGAATTCCAATCGAAGATGAACGCGGACGAGGAAAATCCCTTTGCAACGCCAAACCTTCCCAGCGCGGATGAGGCATTTGGTAGTGCAATGAACAGTCACGATGACCCAGACGATAATGACGTACCTTTCTAAAACCATACTCTTTTTGTCACCTCGAGCGCAGCCGAGAGGTCTCTTTTTAATCATCTTACTTTTTTCATTTCATTCCTTTGCCTCGGTCATCCTCATTCCCATGGACGCAGAAGGGCAAAAAAATCATTTAAAAGCTTATGGAATAACCTACTGGGTGCTCTCTAAGCAACAAAAAGTGCAATGGTTGCTCAACTATCGGGGAGGTTCTTTCTTATTGCCCGATGGGGAAGCCATCAGAAAAGAATGCCAGATTCGGGGTGTTTCCTTTGAAGTGCTTTCCGATGGGCAGGCCGAGCAGATCTTGGATGAAATTGGCAGTCCATCCCAGAACCAAGATGCCGTTGTTCTGGAAAAAGCTCCCCAGATTGCGGTATATTCCCCCAAGGAAAACCAACCATGGGACGATGCGGTGACCATGGTGCTGACCTATGCCGAAATCCCCTATACCACTATTTACGATGAGGAAGTGTTGGGGGACAAACTGGCATTGTACGATTGGTTGCACCTGCACCACGAAGATTTTACGGGTCAATACGGAAGGTTTTATGGAGCCTACAGGGCTGCACCTTGGTATATTGAAGCCAAGGAACAGGCCGAGACCTTGGCACGAAAGCTGGGTTATTCCAAGGTTTCCGATGAAAAATTGGCGGTTGCCCTAAAGATCAGGAACTATGTGATAGGCGGTGGTTTCATGTTTGCCATGTGTTCCGCTACGGATAGCTTTGATATCGCCTTGGCGGCGGAAAATGTGGATATCTGTGAGCCCATGTTCGATGGTGATCCTTCGGATGCCAACTATCAGGCCAAGTTGGATTATGGCAATACGTTTGCGTTTACCAATTTCATTTTGGAACGAAACCCTTTGCGCTATGAGTTTTCATCCATCGACATGACCAACAAGCGGGGCAATGTGCCCAAAGAGTCCGATTATTTTTCATTGATGGAGTTTTCAGCAAAGTGGGATCCTGTGCCGACCATGCTCACACAGAACCATACCAGCTTGGTGAAGGGGTTCATGGGGCAGACCACGGCCTTTACAAGAAATGAGGTGAAACCCACGGTCATGGTCTTGGGCGAGAACAAGATCAATGGGGAAGCCCGATACATCCATGGGATCAAAGGGAAGGGATTCTTCACTTTTTATGGAGGCCATGATCCAGAGGATTACCAACATAGGGTAGGAGATCCCAAAACAGAACTGGACCTACATCCAACTTCACCTGGCTACCGATTGATCTTGAACAATGTCCTTTTTCCTGCTGCCCGAAAGAAGAAGCAGAAAACCTAACTCAAGTGCTTTTTGAAGAACTCGATGGTTCGTTTCCATGCCAAATCTGCTGAGGCTTCATCAAAACGAGGTGTGGTATTGTTGTGGAAACCGTGGTTTACTTCAGGATAAAAATAGGCTTCGTAATCTTTGCCGAGTTGCTTTAGTTTAGCTTCGTAACTCGGCCAACCCGCATTCACCCGTTCATCCAATCCAGCATAATGGATCAATAATGGGGCGTTGATATATTGTACTTCGTCATCTGCAGGTTGGCCTCCATAAAATGGAACGGCAGCGGCTAAATCCGGGACTTTTACAGCCATCATATTGGAAATCCATCCACCAAAACAGAAACCGACCACGCCCACTTTTCCATTGCAATCAGGATGGCTTTTAAGGTAATCGAATGCTGCAATAAAATCCTCCAACATCTCATTGCGGTCTCGTTGGCGTTGAAGTGTCCTGCCGTCATCATCATTACCGGGATACCCTCCAAGTGGGGTCAGGGCATCAGGGGCCAAAGAAATGAACCCTGCTTTGGCAGCCCTTCGGCCCACATCTTCAATATAGGGGTTGAGACCCCGATTCTCGTGTACTACCACAACACCTCCCATTTTATTTTTGCTGCTTTTTGGTTTTGACAGCAATCCTTTAATTTCTCCGCCACCTTTTGGGGAGTCATAGGTAATGAACTTGGAATCCAGCTCCGGATCGTTGGGCGATACGGTAAGTGTGTCCCTGTAGTTGGGCATCATAAAGCCCAAAAGAGAGGCCACGGTGACACCTCCTACGGCATATAAGGAGAGTTTTTCCATAAACTCCCTACGGTCTATTTTGTTGTGGGCGTAGTCATCATAGAGATCAAAGACCTCTTGCTTGATATCTTCTTTTTTTAAGGGTACCATATCGTTACTTTTGGTTGAATGACCTTGAAGATACAAATTTTACCAAAGCAACTTATTGCATGTTAGGTAAATGGATAAGAGTTTATAGAAGTTTTTCCAAAATACGTTCCACCCCAAAATCATCGTTGCTGTGGGTCCTGTATTTGGCTGTTTTAATCACATTGGGGTGTGCATTGGCCATAGCAAAGCTATATTCCGACAGTTGCATCATCTCCAAGTCGTTGTTGTAATCGCCAAAGACCATGATTTCGTCTGGGGCAATGCGGTGTTGTTCCATTACTTTTTTCAGTGCATGGCCCTTGTGCGCATTCCTGTCGGAAACATCAACCCAATGGGCTCCGGAAACCTTCACCTTCATATCCTTTTCCAAATGCTTGACCGCAGGATAAATGTGTTTTTCGGAGTCCTTAAAATGATAAATGGCCACTTTCAGTACTTCCTCCTCCACATGGTGCTGATTTTCCACAATGTCATACTCGGAATAGTACTCGCGGAGCATGTTAAGGAACGCTTGGGATTCACCCTGTACAAACGCGGTGTTTTGGCAGCAAAGTACGGGATGCACATTGTCCAAGGGATGCACTGCATCGAGTACCCGTGAAACATCTGTTTTATTGATGGGGGTAGTCAGCAGTACGCTTTTACGATGTTTCACGAGTGCCCCATTTTCGGCGATCACAATGATTTCATCCTTGATCGGGTCCAGTTTGTCCACCATGCTGTGGTACTGTCTTCCGCTTGCGGCCACAAAGGCAATGTTCCTTTTCTTCAGCTCATCATATAGTTCAAAAAAACGATCGCTCACCTCATGATTGGAATTGAGCAGGGTTCCGTCCATGTCGGAAACGACCATTTTTATCCTAGATAGGTCCATGTTCAAAAATTGAGCAGCAAAGGTATTCGTTATTCGTGGAACAGGGTCTGTGTTTTGGTAAACTTTATATTAATTTCGTCGGCAAAGATTTACCGTTCCATGGACTTTTATCAGAAGGAAATACAATTGCCATCCTATTCGAGGGGATTTCATTTGATTACGGATACTATTTTGGGTGCTGTTCCCGAACTACGGAACATTGACATTGGTTTTTTGCATGTGTTCGTTAAGCATACCTCGGCCAGTTTGACCATCAATGAGAATGCCGACCCCACGGTACGGACCGATTTTGAGAGCCACATCAACAAGATGGTGCCCGAAAATGCGCCTTATTATATTCACAACTATGAAGGACCTGATGACATGCCGGCACACATAAAGGCATCATTGATGGGTGCCTCCGTGCAGATACCCATAACAAAGGGAAGACTGAACATGGGGATATGGCAAGGCATTTATCTTTGTGAGCATCTAAACCGTGCATCGGGCAGAAATTTGGTGGTGACGGTGTATGGACAATTAAGGTAAGGTCGTTTATTTGAGACTACCTTCGTCGGCAGACGAGCGCAGCCGAGAACAATTTTCTGGCTGGGATTGAATCACCCCGTTTATTAAAAAAAGTATATGGGTATAAAATAAAAGATCCCGCACAGGGCGGGATCTCAATAAGCGGGGTAAGTTTATATTGAATTTTTACTTTACTCTTTCAACGATGGCCTTGAAGGCATCGGGGTGGTTCATGGCGAGGTCCGCAAGAACTTTTCTGTTGAGTTCTATCCCGTTGGATTTTACCTTGCCCATGAACTGTGAGTAAGACATTCCGTGCATTCTGGCACCAGCGTTGATACGGGTGATCCAGAGGGAACGGAAATTACGTTTTTTGTTTCTTCTATCGCGGTAGGCGTAGAGCATTGCTTTTTCCACCGCATTTTTGGCTACTGTCCAAACGTTTTTACGTCTTCCGAAGTAACCTTTGGCTTGCTTCATCACTTTTTTTCTTCTAGCTCGTGAAGCAACTGAGTTTACTGATCTTGGCATAATGTGTCATTTTTTTGTAGCAGGCGTCTCAATTGTTGAGAACTTTTCCGGGCCTGACTCCAGGGTTAATAAATAATGTACCAGTCGAACAATTATTTTAAACGCAATTGTTCCAATACGCTGTTCTCATCCGATGGGTGAACCAATGTGGAATGGGTCAGCTTCAGCTTACGCTTTTTCGATTTTTTGGTCAGAATGTGACTCTTGAAAGCGTGCTTTCTCTTGATTTTACCAGAACCTGTCAGTTTAAAACGCTTCTTGGCACTGGATTTTGTTTTCATCTTAGGCATTTTCCTAGTATTTAACTCCGCTTATTGTTATGCTGAACAAATGTTCAGTATTTTTTATTTCTTCGATGTCTTGGGTGCAATGAACATGGTCATCCGCTTGCCTTCCAATTTTGGCATTTGCTCTACCTTTCCAAACTCCTCCAGTTCTTGGGCCAATTTCAACAACAATATTTCGCCCTGGTCTTTATAAACGATGGATCGTCCTTTAAAAAAGACGTAGGCTTTCAGTTTGGCACCATCCTTTAAGAACTTTTCGGCATGTCGCTTCTTAAATTCATAATCGTGGTCGTCCGTTTGTGGGCCAAACCGTATTTCCTTTATCACAACCTTGGTTGCCTTGGCCTTCAAGGCCTTGTCCCGTTTCTTTTGCTCATAGAGAAACTTCTTGTAATCTATGATCTTGCAAACGGGAGGGTTTGCATTTGGCGAAATTTCTACCAGGTCCAACTCCAGTTCGGTAGCTTTTTCCCTTGCTTTGGCAATCGGATATACACCAATTTCCACGTTGTCTCCAACAAGCCTCACCTCAGGAGCGGTAATTTTTTCATTGATATTGTGAGGGTTTTTGTTTTCCCTCCTTGGTTGGGGCTTAAATCTTCTTCGTATTGCTATGACTTATACTTTTTAATTAAACTTAATTTTTTTTAGAACGACTTTAAGGTACTATTTATTTCGGTAGATACCAAGTCGGAAAATGCATCTATGTCCAAACTTCCCAAATCCTCACCACCGTGCCTTCTTACAGAGATGGTTCCAGATGCTTCCTCCTGCTCACCAACAATGAGCATGAAAGGGATTTTCTTGAGCTCGGTCTCACGGATTTTTTTCCCTACGGTCTCGTTCCGCTTATCAATGAGCGCGCGAATTTCGTGATTTTCCAGTGAATTCAAAACTTTTTCAGCATATTTTTCATGTTTCTCACTGACGGGCAGTACCATAGCCTGGGTCGGTATGAGCCACAACGGGAAATTTCCTCCCGTATGTTCCAGCAGCAGGGCCACAAATCGCTCCATGCTGCCAAAGGGCGCCCGGTGGATCATGACGGGCCTGTGGAGCTCGTTGTCGCTTCCTTTGTAAGTAAGATCAAAACGCTTGGGCAGGTTGTAATCCACTTGGATGGTGCCCAATTGCCAGTTTCTCCCCAATGCATCTTTTACCATAAAGTCAAGTTTTGGGCCATAAAAGGCAGCTTCGCCACTTTCGATGACAAAATCCAAGCCCTTTTCCTCGGCAGCGCTGATGATGGCCTGTTCCGCTTTCTCCCAATCTTTTACATCACCAATATATTTTTCAGGATTATCCAAGTCGCGGACGGATACTTGGGCTGTAAAATTATTGAAGCCCAAGGAATTCAATACATATAAAGTAAGGTCGATTACGTTTTTGAACTCATCGTTCAATTGCTCGGTGGTGCAGAAAATATGGGCATCGTCCTGTGTGAAGCCCCGTACCCTGGTCAGCCCATGTAGTTCGCCACTTTGCTCATATCGATATACAGTACCAAATTCTGCATAGCGTTTGGGCAGATCTTTGTAGCTGAATGGCTGGCTATTGTATATCTCGCAATGGTGCGGGCAGTTCATGGGTTTTAGCAGGAACTCTTCATCTTCTTTTGGGGTGTGGATGGGCTGAAAACTGTCTTCCCCATATTTGGCATAATGTCCGGAAGTGACATAAAGTTCCTTTTGGCCTATGTGGGGGGTGACCACCATTTCATAACCCGCCTTCTTTTGTGCTTTCTTTAAAAATTGTTCAAGTCGTTCCCTGAGTGCCGCACCTTTTGGCAGCCACAAAGGAAGGCCTTGTCCCACCTTTTGGGAGAAAGTGAACAGTTCCAGTTCCTTGCCCAATTTTCTGTGGTCGCGCTTTTTGGCCTCTTCCAAAAGCTCAAGGTATTCTGTGAGCTCTTTTTGTTTCGGGAATGAAATGCCATAGACACGTGTCAATTGCTTGTTGTTTTCGTCCCCTCTCCAGTAAGCCCCGGCAACGCTCAAAATCTTAATGGCCTTTATGATTCCAGTGTTGGGGATGTGTCCACCGCGACAAAGATCCGTGAATGTGCTGTGGTCGCAGAAAGTGATAGTGCCATCATCAAGATTTTCGATGAGTTCTACTTTATATTCATTGCCCTGATTCTTATAATAGGAAAGGGCATCCGCTTTGGAAACACTTCGCATCTTATAATCATGTTTTCCACGGGCAATTTCCAGGGCTTTCTGTTCAATGCTCGAAAAATCCTTCTCGGAAATGGTCTGTTCCCCAAAATCAACATCATAATAAAATCCATTTTCAATGGCAGGGCCTATGGTCAGTTTGATGCCCGGATATAATTCTTCCAGAGCTTGGGCCACTACGTGGGATGTGGAGTGCCAGAAAGCTTTTTTGCCCTCATTATCGTTCCATGTATATAGGGTCAAGGTTCCGTCCTCGTTCAAAGGGGTTACTGTTTCAACAGTATTGTCGTTGAATTTTGCCGAAATCACATTTCGGGCCAATCCTTCACTAATACTTTTGGCAACCTCGACGGGTGTAGTTCCCTTTTCAACTTCTTTTACGGCACCATCGGGCAGTGTAATCTTTATCATGCTGTTTAAACTTCTATTTCTGATAATCCAGAGGACAAAGATAATACCTTGTATAGATGCTACAATAGTTACTTTTAATACATGCTAATTTTCTACCTATAATATCGGTAAATTCAATTGTTTTTTAACTGAACAAGGGGGCAAGGAAAAACTGTTTTTATAAGTTTAAAAAAAGTTGTATTTTTATTCGCTTCGCTTTCAGTGAGTTGAAAAGAAATATGTAGAGAAACCAAAAAAAGCGCTTGTTTGTTATTGGAATGATGTTACATTTGCAGCCCGAAAGCAACAAAGGGTTGCTTTTTTGGAAAGTTCAGAAGCATATTGATATTTTGTTTGATGAATCGATAAGATTGGAAAAATCATGAGAAAGCATTGTGTTATCGAAAAAAGCATCTTACATTTGCAGCCCGAAAAACACCACGGTGTTACAGGGGAAAGTTCATGTGAAAAGGATTGTTTTTGACGTTAAGAAAATGTTTTGATTTTTTTCAAAAAAAAGCTTGCCGATTTAAAAAACAGTTGTAGATTTGCAGCCGCTTTGCCAACGAGGTGAAGGGTTAAAACTGAGAGAAGATTGATTTCAAGGAGTTTGACTCAGTTTTTGTAAAAAAGAGAAGTTCATATACATATTGTAACGACAGCGTAAAGAGAATATAAGAACCATTTTGATGCGGGGTCTTCGGGTTTTCGG
>JBLWSV010000022.1:0-25591 GCA_048270465.1 Allomuricauda sp. | reverse complement strand
CCCCACGTTCCTGCCCACGGGCATGCCAAAAATGGCACTTTGGCTCTCGGGGGCGCCTTCAATGCCCGCCCATTGGCTCCGGATGCCCAATGAAAGCTCGGCGGCCTCCGAGCTTCCGGCAAAGGCGGGGTTGTAAATGTTCATATTGTACCGATAGAAGGTATAGTTGGGATCCTGTTGCCCGTTTATTGTGGCACAGAATGCCATGGCAAATGCCAGTACCTGTATTTTATTGATGAAATTCATGTCTTTTATCTTGTGTTTTTTGTATTCTTTTAATAGTTGATGAAGATCCAGCCCTGCAATGGAGCGCTGCCATTCCCCAGATCAATAATGTATAGGTAGGAGCCTGCGGGAAGTTTTTCATTTCTACTTTTATAGAAGCCTTCCCAGTCATTTTTGTATGATCTGGTGGCAAATACCTCATGTCCCCAGCGGTTGTAAACGGATACCTTATTATTTGGGTAGTTGTCTATACCGGGGATGATCCAGGCATCGTTGTTGCCATCTCCGTTGGGCGTAAAGGCCTGAGCAGGCACCAATGAGGGTTCGTCGCTGTTCGGGAAGGAATCGTCGCCGTCCAAAACACCATCGTTGTCGTCGTCTTCGTCAATGCTGTCCGGAACACCATCGCCGTCTGTGTCCAATGGTGTACTGTTCGGATTTTTTGGATCGGTACCTTCGGCTTCTTCCACCTCGTCGGAATATCCATCGCCATCATCATCGGTATCGGCATTGTCCCCGGTTCCATCGCCATCCGTATCGGTATCTTCATTGGCATCATTTGGGAAATCATCCTCATCATCTGGAATCCCATCGTTGTCATCGTCGTTATCAACTGTATCCCCAAGACCATCGCCATCGGTGTCGGTATCGGTCACGCCATCGTTATCGTCGTCGTCGTCAGCATTGTCCCCGATTCCATCGCCATCCACATCCGAATCCTCCTTGGGATCATTGGGGAAGGCATCCTCATCATCAGGAGTACCATCATTATCCGCATCATCATCGGCATTGTCCCCTGTCCCGTCACCATCGGTATCGGTATCCTCGGAAGGATCTTTCGGGAAGTCGTCCTCATCGTCGGGAGTGCCATCATTGTCATCATCATCGTCACCGTTGTCTCCCGTTCCGTCACCATCGGTATCGGTATCCTCGGAAGGATCTTTCGGGAAGTCGTCCTGATCATCGGGGGTTCCGTCGTTGTCATCGTCATCGTCTTCGTTGTCGCCCGTTCCGTCACCATCGGTATCGGTGTCCTCGGAAGGATCTTTCGGGAAGTCATCCTCATCGTCAGGAGTGCCATCATTGTCATCATCATCGTCTTCGTTGTCCCCTGTTCCGTCACCATCGGTATCGGTGTCCTCGGATGGGTCTTTCGGGAAGCCGTCCTCATCATCGGGGGTTCCATCATTGTCATCGTCATCGTCTTCGTTGTCGCCCGTTCCGTCACCATCGGTATCGGTGTCCTCGGAAGGATCTTTCGGGAAGTCGTCCTCATCATCGGGGGTTCCGTCATTGTCATCGTCATTGTCTTCGTTGTCCCCTGTTCCGTCACCATCGGTATCGGTGTCCTCGGAAGGATCTTTCGGGAAGTCGTCCTCATCATCAGGGGTTCCGTCATTGTCATCGTCATCGTCCTCGTTGTCACCCGTTCCGTCACCATCGGTATCGGTATCCTCATTGGGATCTTTTGGGAAGTCATCCTCATCGTCGGGAGTGCCATCATTGTCATCATCATCGTCTTCGTTGTCACCCGTTCCGTCACCATCGGTATCGGTGTCCTCGGAGGGGTCTTTCGGGAAGTCGTCCTCATCATCGGGGGTTCCATCATTGTCATCGTCATCGTCATCTTCATCAGGTATCCCGTCACCATCTGTATCCTGTATGGCTGTAATGGTTGTGGAATAGGTATCATTGCTCAACGCATCGGAACCATCCTTTACCTTGAATGAAAATGAGGTATAGTTTTCACCGTATTCCCCATTCTCAGTAACATAGACCAATTGAGATACATCATCGATCAAATCATTGATGGCAACCGGGTTTCCGTTATAGGTCAAAGTACCCTTTGTAGGAAGGGATATGATCTGTATGCCATTGAAGTTATCGCCAGAATCCACATCATTAAAGGTGAAATCTCCAGCCAAAAAGGCATATCCTAAATCTTGTACCACATCCACGGTGATATTCCCACCCTCGGGTACATCGTTCACGTTGTTGATGGTCAAAGTGACGGTAACGGTTTCCGAGAAGGACACGGCATCCTCAAAATTGTAGGTAAAGCTATCTGTGCCCGATTCACTTCCATCATGTTCGTAAGAGAAGGTCCCATCTGTATTGAACGTGAATGACGCGGCATGTGAAGGCATATCGATAAGATAGTAGAACAGGTCATCACCGTCGGTTTCGACATCGTTCGTGGATACATTCTCGTTAAGGGTGCCATTTTCATCCAGATTGAACGAATCTGTGTTGGCAACGGGCAGGTCATCTTTTGGCAGAATGGACAGGGTGATTTGGGCCGTTACTTTTTGGCCCTGATCGTCCAGCTCGTAAGTGACAGTGTCCGTTCCATTTTCGTTCGCATTTGGGGTATAGACCACCTGGTTGCTTCCGTTCACTACGGCATTCCCCTTTGTTCCCTGTGCGGTTATGGTGACCGTTGGGGTAAATGCAGTGTCGTACACATCATTGAACAGCACATCTATGGGGTTGGATGTGGTATCCTCGTCCAAAATGGCAAGGTCGTCATCTGCACTGACCACCAAGGTGACATTGTAAGGGCCGAAACTTGTTGTCCCAATGTTTCCAGCATTGTCCTTTACCTCGGAATGGATGTACCAGCCCGATCCGCCAGAAGCGAATGAGGTCGTCTTGGACTGACTGTTGCTCCATGAGGTCCATGCGGCATTGTCCGATGCGGGCGGTGTGGCGTTTTGCACCTTGGCAAAACGCTGTACATCAAAACCACTGCCACCATTTTCATCCTGAAATACCAATTGAATGTCGGTATCTGTATCCAAATTTCCATTGGATGGATCAGCTGTAACTGTTGGAGCGATGTTGTCGTCAACAATGGTCAATGTGCGGTAAAATGGAAGTGACCATACACCTGAATCGGTCTGTGTCCTAAGACTGATGATATAATCTGCCGACACATTGTTATAGGCCGAAAAATCGGTCATGGGCGTGCCCGCATTGTAAATTTCCGTGTCGGTCGGGTTGCCCTCCGAATCAAAAACACGTTGGGTGACGATCCATTCCTGTGTGGAAAGGGTTCTGCCATAGGGATCTACGGAGTTGTCCTCAATGGCAATGGTCATGTTGCCCGTGTAGGTGTTGATCATGTCCGGAAGAATGTTGAACTGCGCAATGGGCAGGTCTTCGGCTCCGCCCGAAGCAGATGTTTTTTCCACATAGATACTGGATGGCTTGCTCCAAGTTCCTTGGTGGTCCTGTACTTTCAGCATGATCAGATATTGGCCTTCGGGAACGGCGTTCTTGTCAAATATTCCTGTATTCCAATCATTGGTGGAAGCAGCGTCCACGGACTTCCACTGCCATTCGGATTGGGCGATACCGTTGTTGGCACCACCATCCAAATCGTAGGAAGTATCATTTATGAATCCTGTGTCGCCACTATAGGTAAAACTGGCCACGGGCTTCCGGTGAAAGTAAAGGGTCGTGGGGGCCGTTGGCAGGTCTTCAAAAGTGAAGGTGTATTTTCCCGTTTTTTCATAAAACTCGGGCACATCTTCCAAATATAGCCCGTTCCAAGAAACCTTTCCTGTGTTATTGGCAAAATAGGTCTCATCATGGGTGATGTTCCACCTTCCACTGGGGTAGCTGGCATTGGCGGTATTGTTTTTTAGCTGTGCGGGATCTACATCGATTTCCACAGAAGTACCCGCAATGAAGAACTCACCTGCGGTGACAGTACCAAATTGATATTGCTCATAAATGTACTGGGCCATATTGTCTATCCATGAGTACCAGGTGCCACTGTCTCGATTGATGAAGGTTCCTTGATTGTTGTTCTGGGCTATGAAACGTTCAAATTGTGCCTCATTGGCATTGGTGCCCCAACCGATATAGTGGATATCCTCGTTGATGGTCCGCATCAAAATTTCGGATAGGTCGGTGTCCACATCAAAGTCGGCCACTTCGATATCGTCCAGGTTCACGTTGAACCGAAGGGCACTGTTTCGCCACTGCGGCTCCCGCAATACATCCTTGAAGGCACGAAGTTCCAGTTTTTCAATTTCGATGTCCTTGAAATAGGCATTTTGTTGTTCGTGGACATAGAACCCATAACTTCCCGAAGGAAATGAGTTATCGGTTATGTCAAAGGATTGGATCCAATCGGTTCCGGCGTTTCCACCTCCCCCTCTTCGGGAAATCTTGATGTTGTCGCCGCTCATTTCTATTTTAAAGTCAATGCTCTGGCCATTGTAAAAAGCCCCGAACATGTCGGCCCTATTGCCGTCCCAACCATAAGGTGCGGTTCCGGCCCTTCCGCTATTGGTGTTCACGGCCAAAATGGTGGTGACACCGTTCTCCCGCTTCAAAATGGCCTCGGCAGGGAAGCCATCACCGTTTGCGTAGTTCATTAGGTTTCCACAGGCCGTGTGGTTGTCGATGATATAGGCATAGAAATTCTGGTTGTCCTTCTTTCGGAAAATGAAACCTACTTCGGCGTGTGTGTACGGCGCGCCGGAAAGTCCAAAAGTGGCTGAAATGGTCCCGTCGGATACATCTCCCGTGGGGTCATACATGGCATAGCCATAACCATTGTACCGGTTCACAAAATCAGCTAATATTTGATTGGTGTTGGAATCAAAGGAGAAATAATTCCCAGAGTAGGAATTGTGAACCGGGGGTTCGGTTCCGTTGAAGTTCATTTTGTTCCAGCTATTGAAAATATCGCTGGCATCGGCCTGATCGGAAGAAATGGAACTTCTTTGAAAAGCCTCTACCCTCAATTTGCCCAAAGGAATGCCTTTGAGGTGCATGGCCTGTTCCAAGTCCTGTTCAAAGGTGGAAAGGTCTTGGTTGGCCGCTCCCACGGTCACCATGACGTCCACATTGGGTCCCTGCTGCACGGTCATATCGACTGTTTGGGCCTTTGCCTTCCCATATAATAGGAACAGCAGCAAAAATGTAAATACGTTTGTTGAAATCTGTTTCATGGTCGGTATATCTATTGAAATATTGAATTGTTTATGGGTTGGTCCATTGTGGTATGGTCAAACACCAGATCAGTTCCAAGAACGGAACTACAATTGGTGGGCACCGCAATGTTGAAGTATGATCTATCGCTGATTTTTTTGAGGAGCGCAATCCCTTCCACATTGGAACCAAGGTTGCAGTCGTAGATCAAAAGTTGGATATGGGTTCCCTGATAGAGCCCTTCCAGCATGGACAGCTCAAACTCTTGGTCCACAGCAGCAGAATCAAAGGCGATGCTTCCCAATTCTATTGCATTGTAGCTCGTGTCGGCAAATAGGTGGATGGCCATGGCAGAACGGTTTTCCTCCATATATTCACGAAGCTGTTGCCAAGGATTCTCCTCGCTATCAATCTCAAAGACGGCAGTGCCCACTGGTAAATTATCGATTACCTGCTGTTTTTGGGAATAGTTGGCATCCACAACAACCACTTCATTGGATTGTGATCTGCCGGTTGCGGCAATCAAGGTGAAAAAGAGCAAAAACTTTATCACCGACCTGTTGTAAAAAAGATTCTTCATTGATTTGTTGATTTTGGTTTTAAGGATTAAAAAGTCAATTCGGGTTTTGGTTTCAAGCACCGATCAGAATGGGCATAGCTAGGTCAGGCCAACAAAATTGAGGCGTTTTTACTGTGCTGTCCCTAATTCCTTTATTCAGGTTTCAGGGCACTGATAAATGCTTGAATGAAAGTTTCTTGGATAAGTTGGTGTAACGCTATTTCATAAAAATGGGAACTTTTAGGTTTGTTTCTTTTTTGTTGTGATGGACCGACTGTTTTTCCCACAGTCAAGTCAACTTTAAACTGTACAATTTTTCTTATTATACAGCTAAGAAACGGAGGGTGTTTGGTCTTATTTTATCAAATCGTTGGGGAAATTGACAAATATCAACTTCGTGTCATTTTCTTACACAAAAGAGTGTCCAAACAAGTAAGAAAGCATCAAAACACCTATTTTTACTGACTTTTCAAACCTTTTGCCATAAGTTGGTTCTAGGTAGTAAATACCATATTGATGTAAGACTTTACCGATGGGTGTGTAAGTGGTAGTTTTTAAGGCTTTAGATTTTCCTTCATCAACCTTGAGAGGGTTTCGGGCCTCATGGCCAAAAAGGAGGCCAAGTATTTTCTGGGGATTCTGTTCACGATCTGTGGATTGCAGTTTTCAAGAAAATATTTTACCCTTCTTTGGGCGTTGGGTATCCTGGCCAAATAGACCCTGTGCTCGGCCAGAATGTAGTACTGCTCCAGCATGATCCTATTGATATGGCGCATTTCAGGGAAATTGTTGAGGCAATATTTATAATCCTCATACTCCAAATAATCACAGTGGGTCTCTTCGAGACTTTGAATGGTTTCCCGGCTCTTCTCGTTTCTAAAAAAACCGGTTATGGAAGTGAACACCTCATTTTCTGTATCGATCCAAGTGGTGATATCTGTGGATCCGCTCATAAAGTAGCCCCTTACCATGCCCTTTTTGATCAGGTACAGCCTATTGCAGATCTCACCTTCCCTACTTATGATCTCATTTTTTCCGAATGAACAGTTTTTTATGTGCTCCACCAAAAAGGACTTGATGCCGGGCCCTAGCGGATATATGGAGTTAAGATAAAGGACAATGAACAGGTTTTTCTCGATTTTTTGGTTGGGTTGCATGTAAAAAGGTTGGTTTCTTATAAAGAATTAAACATTTGTACAAAAATAATACATAGATGTTAGCTGACCTTTTTTTGACAAAAAGTTACCCAAAAATGTACGGGAAAGCATATTCGCTTGATTGATGGGGAGATTATTGTCCCGTAATGACAGAAATGGTTTAACTTCGCATATCCCTACGAACAAACTATTCATATTCAAAATGAGGACCTTAACCTCCATTGTTGTCTTTTTTTTGGTGTCCGCAATTCAGGGGCAAAAGAACTTGGACAGTTTGAAGACCTTGTTGGGACAAGGTGATATTCCAGATATGGAGCGTGTCGATATCCTGAACGATCTGGGCTATGAAAACTGGATCATGGATACGGAGCGTTCATTGGATTATGGGAACCAAGCCCTGAAGTTGGCCGAAAAACTGGATTACTTGCCAGGGATGGCCAAAGCCAGAAGGATCATCGGGGTTTCCTACTGGGCACAGGGAACACCAAAACTGGCCTTGGAAAACCTTGTGGAGGCCAGATTCATCTATGAAAAAATTGGGGATGATGTCGGGCGGGCCAATTGTTTTCTGAATATCGGGATGGTCTATGCCGATATTGACGAGTTCGCCAAGGCAAGGGAGCTCTACGAAAAGGCCATTGAGATGTTCACGGCACTTGGTCTGAAGGACAGAATTGCGACCACCTATACCAAAATGGCGGATATCTTCCTTGTCCAAGATGGGCTGTACGATGCCAAAAGATTTTTGGACAATGCCCTTGCCATACATTCCGAAAACAGATTTACCTATGGTATGAGCGAGGTGCACAACAGATTGGGCAGGCTGTTTATGGAACAAGGAGAACTGGAACAGGCCGAGTACCACATCAGGCAATCGACTATTTTGGGCAAGGAAGTAGGGGATGAGGATGGAAAAATAAGCAACCTTATCTTGTTCGGACAATTGCTCAGAAAGCAAAGCGAATTTGAGGCATCGGAGATACACCTGAACCTGGCATTGGCCGGGGCGGACAAAAAAAACCTAAAAAAATACAAACTGAATGCCCTACGGGAACTCAAACTCCTCAAAAAGGAAGAAGGCAAGCTGGAAGAATCCCTGGAATACTATGATCGATACATTGCACTGAAAGATTCCATTTACAGCACGGATAAATCCAAACAGATCGCAGCCCTGGAGTTTGAAAATGAGCTTACCGAAAAAGACCGTCAATTGGAGCACCTCAACCAAATGAAGCGGACGGACGCCCGGATCAAATGGATCTTGGGCATAGGTATTTTTATTATCTCCCTGCTCTCGTTTTTTCTGATACGGAGCATGAACCTCAAGAACAAAAAGCAGCAGGAACTATTGGCCTCCAAGGAAGACCTCAATGCAACGGCCTTGGAGAACCAGCGGTTGAAACAGATAGAACTGGAAAACCAATTGCATTTCAAGAACAAGGAACTGGCTTCCTATGCCCTGAACTTTGTCCAGAAAAACGAGTTGTTGGAAAATCTCCATTCCCAATTGAAAGAAGCCAAGGATGCACCGCCCAAGAACCAGGCCAAGTATCTCAACCAAATTGAAAGGACCATTAGGCAACATAAATCCCAAGAGAAGGATTGGGAGGATTTCAAAATTCATTTTGAGCAGGTCCATTCCAATTTTTTGACATCGCTCAAGGAAAAATTCCCCGAACTCAGCAGCAATGACCTCAAGGTTGCCGCCCTTGCCCGTTTAAATCTGAATATTAAGGAGACCTCAAATATCTTGGGAATCTCCCCCGAAAGTGCCAAAACAGCTAGGTACCGACTTCGGAAAAAGCTGAAAATGGCCCAAGAAGACGATCTTTTCTCCTTTCTCTCCCAAATGGAGCAGGAAAACTGACTTTTTCTCTCTCTGACAGCAAAAAATTAACACGACTTTTACGGCTGGTTCCCAGTGATTTCAAAAATCTTGTCCACTTATTGTCCACCTTATTTTAAGAATTTGGATTAACTTGTCCACTTAGTGTAAGCCCTTTGTGCACGCAGCATGCACGTACTTGGCACAAGGTTTCCCGGGGCGTGGCCATACTTTTGCACACTCCAAAATAAAGCTATGGCCGGAAACGGCTTTTTGGTGGATTCATGGAGACCGAAAACAACTAAGACTAAACACAACATAAGGCAAAGATGTCAACACCAAGGCACAACATTATGCTAAAGGGTATGGAACGGCTCCGCCGAATGCTCCTCTATCCCATCTGGGGAATCACCCTCCTTTCAATGGTGCTGTTGATGCGTGTGTTTGGTATGGACGGGATTTTTATTGACGGCAAGGAGCTTCTGGATGTGTACCATCAGAACTACGACATTTCCCTTTTAGGGAATTCAGACAAGGGACAGAACATTAAATATGGATATGAATTGTTTCATCATACGCCGATACATTTGGGACCCGATAGTGACCGTCCTTATGCGGGAAACCGTTTGTCCTGCAATAATTGCCACCTGATGTCGGGCACCAAGCCCTATGCCGCCCCTTTGATCGGGATCGTTAAACGTTTTCCCCAATTCAGGAACCGTGAAAACAAGATCGGGTCGCTGGAAGAGCGGATCAACGGCTGCATGCAGCGCAGCATGAACGGCGAGCCATTGCCAGAGGACGGCAAGGAAATGAAAGCGTTCATGGCCTATTTGGACTGGTTGGGTCGCTATGCGCCAGAAGATGGAAAAATTGAAGGTCAGGGATTTGTGAAAATCCAGATTCCCGAACGACCGGTAAACCTTGAAAATGGCAAAAGGATTTTTGCTGAGCGGTGTGTGGAATGCCACGGTATGGACGGTCAAGGAAAAATGGCTGCAAATGGGCAGCTTTATGAATATCCGCCGTTGTGGGGCAAAGACTCCTACAACAACGGTGCAGGAATGACACGGGTCATCACGGCAGCAAGATTCATCAAGGCCAATATGCCCTACGGAACCACTTATGAAGCTCCCGTTCTTACCGACGAGGAAGCTTATGATATTGCTGGATTCATCAACCAGCAGCAAAGGCCCAAAAAGAAGGATTTGGAAGCAGACTTTCCAGACCTGAAAAAGAAGCCTGTATCGACCCCTTATGGTCCATATATGGACGATTTTCCATTGGAACAGCATCAATTGGGGCCATTTCAACCTATTATGGAGTATTACAAAAGCAAGTTTAATTTAATCAAAAATCAGTAGTCATGAAAAATCATCAATCAAGACGAATGTTTGTTGGAGCCTTGGCTCTAGGAGCAACGGCCAGCACTATGGCCACAGTGGCGAACCCTTTGAGGTCGTGGTATCTGAACATGCCCATTATGGACAGTGAACCCGTGGAGGTGGGAGACGCCGAGGCATGGTTCCAAAAAGTGAAGGGCACCCATCGTGTGGTGTTTGACGGTTCTATGCCGCATAATGGGTTTCCCGTCATCTGGAACTGGGCCTTTTACCTGACCAACAATGAAACGGGTTCGCTGGACAGCGACATTACCGCTATGACGGTCCTCAGGCACGATGCCATTCCCTTTGCCCTGCATTCAGACCTTTGGAAAAAGTACAGGTTGGGCGAGGTCTTTAAGATCAAGGACAACTCGACAGGGGAGCATGCTTTGCGCAACCCATATTTTGAGCCACAGGAAGGGGACTTTCCAATGCCGGGCATAGAGGGTATAAAACGGCTTCAGGAACGTGGGGCCATGTTCTGTGTGTGCAAGCTTGCCATAACCGTATGGTCGGGCATCGCCGCCCAAAAAATGGGATTGGACCCAAAAGAGGCGTACAACGAATGGGTAAATGCCATTCTTCCCGGGATCCAATTGGTCCCTTCGGGGGTGTGGGCCCTTGGTCGTGCGCAGGAGCACGGTTGTGCCTATATCTATGCTGGGGGATAAATCACAAATGGTATCCAAAATTTTTAAGGGGCCGTTCATTCAATGGCCCCTTGGATTTGGGTGCCCATTCTTTACAACCTCCAAAATAAAGGGTTCACTTATGGAAACATTACAGCTCCTAGGTTATGTGGGCGCATTTGCCATTGGATTGGTCATGGGGGCCACGGGCAGTGGCGGGTCGGCCATGGCAGTGCCCATATTCAATTATCTGTTCTTGATGGATATGCATTCCACCACAGCCCATTCCTTGTTTGTGGTAGGGATGTCCGCTTCGGCAGGGGTGCTGCTCAATTTGCGAAAACAGCGGATGGATTGGCAGTTGGCCTTGCTTTTTTCCATTCCCATGATCATAACGGTATTTGTGGTGCGCAAGTTTCTCTTGCCCTCAATTCCAGATGAGCTGTTTCGCATGGCCACTTATAATGTAGTCATCACCCGTGATCTGGCCATTATGGTGCTTTTCGGTGTATTGATGGCGATTGCCGCCGTGCTCACCATCAAAGATGGAAAGGGCAGACCTTCGGTGAGGTCGGGTTCCGATAAGCGTCTTTTTTCCGTTCTTTTGTTTGGAATGGGGATAGGGGCCGTTACGGGGATAACGGGAACGGGGGGCGGTTTTTTGATCGTTCCGGTACTGGTGGTCTTTTTAAGATTGCCCATCAAGAAGGCCATAGTTACATCGCTTATGATCATTGCACTCAAATCCTTTACGGGGTTTATAGGGGATATGGGAAGCATTGAGATAGATTGGATGTTGTTGCTCAGTTTCACGGCCATTTCCTTGACGGGAATGACCATTGGCATTCAAAGTTCACATCTAATTGCAGAAAAGAACCTGAAAAAAGGGTTTGGATACATGGTTTTGGGCATTTCGGTACTGGTCATTTCCAAAGAACTGGTCCAGCTATTTTGATCCACATATTACTTGATAAAATACAGAATGTCGTTTTTTCACAATCCCTAAGCTGGGACACATCCTAGTTTTGACCAAAAAAATAAATCATGGATAAAATCACAAAAATCATTTGGATAATCGCACTCTTGGCCATGGTCCCATCGGCCAACGGTCAGGAAAAAAAACCTGAAGGTGAAACAAAACCTTTGACAAAAATGTTGCTCTTTAAATGGAAAGAGAACGTGACCGAAGCCCAACAATCGGAAATGATCGGATTGTTCGAAGAACTGGCGATGGAAGTAGAGGGGTTCGACCATCTCGAAGTAGCGGAACTTTACTATTCGTCCCGTTTTGAGACTTCTTTTGTACTAAAGTTTGATTCCGAAGAAGCGGAGGAACGGTATCGGTCCCATCCAAAACATCAACTGGTTGCAGAGCTAGGGCCCAAACTGGTCCAGGATTTTGCCGAATTCAAATATTGACGAAAGTCAACAACTTGATAATCAGCAAAAAAATACTTAAAAGTCGTTTTTTTACAATTTATGCATACGGTCCCATTCTAGTTTTGCTGTATCAATTTTAAAAAATAAAAAAAATGGAAAGTACAGTAACAAAAACAGATTTGAAACCCTTGTTCGAGGAGCACGTGGTCCTTTCGGATATTGTGGAATATGGGTTCGGTATGCAAGATTTGGTCAATGGGATCCCTGTTCCAAAAGAAGGAGCCCGATTCGATATTTATTTTGAGGGGGACCTTGTCGGGGACAGGATCAAGGGAAAGATCAACGGGGTGGATTTCTTGGAGGTGCGCGCCGACGGACGTTTTTTCCTGAACCTTTATGCCAGTATCAAAACGGATGATGGTGCTTTCATTCAAGTGAGGGAAACCGGGACCAACGACAATGGCAGCTTGAAACTGAACATGGAATTCCATACCAACCATCAAAAATATACATGGTTGAACAGGGAACAGGTGTTTGGCCTTGGCCATGTGGATTTCAATACGGGACAGGTATATATAAAAGGATATTCACTATAAAATAATTGGAACATGACCACAACGAACATCAATACCATCGAGTTGAACGAATTTATCGGCAAAGAAGATAAAAAGCAGCATTGCAGGGCAACCTTTCCCTTGATCGGGGCGCACGGGTCCAAGAAACTGGCCACGGTCTATTTTGAACTGGAACCTGGCGACCATTTGGGAAGGCATACCGACAGTGCGGAAGAACTGCTCATTGTAATGGAAGGAAAAGTGGAGGCCACCGTGGGTATGGAAACCCGTATCGCGGAAAAGGGAGGATTGGTCCTGGTGCCACAAATGGTGCCGCACAACGTCAGGAATATTGGGCCTGTCAAGGCCAAAGTACTCGGTATTTTTGGGGGAGCGAACAATATCGTGGCCACTTTTGACGAGGCCATGCTCCCCACCGAGACCAATATTGTGGATACATCAATGCTCGGCAATTGAGGTTTATGTTAATTTAGTGTTCAAGTAAACAATCAAGGTTTTTTTCCCTTTGGAGTATGAAAGTAAAGTTTTCGGAATACAGGCCTTCCCATTTGTTGGGTTCCTATGTGCAGGCATACTACACAGGGGATTTCAACCTGTGTTCCGAAAACAACTTTGTCCAATCCGTGGTGCCCAATGGATGCATAGAACTCATTATACACCTCACGCAGGACCATTGCGAACTGGTCAAGGAAGAGAATTGGGGAAAATCTCCAGAATTTACCCTGATCGGCTTGCAGACCAAGCCATACGAAGTGAGGTTCCACCAAATGGTGCAGATATTTGGTATCAGGTTCAACCCCGAAGGGATCTATAACCTCTTTGGAATCCCTCCAGCCCTTTTTACGGCCACTTTTGAGAACAGTTCCGATGTTTTTGGGGCAGGTTTTAAGGATTATTGTTGCCGTTTAAGGGAATCTCAGGACATACAGCATAAAATATGGTTGACCGAAAACTTTTTACTGAGGAAATTGGAGGAAAGGAATGCCAAGGAGCATGATTATGTTCGTTTTACCTGTGAAACCATTAGGAAGTACCAAGGGTTGTTGACCATGGAAGAACTCATCGAAAAGGTGCCGATAAGCCCACGACAGTTACAGCGTGAATTTAGACGAAGATTTGGGATCACTGCGAAAGAATATATGAGGTTGTCCAGGCTCAATGCTGTTCAAAAATACATGCAGGTGCCCCGATCCATCAACCTGACCGAACTGTCCTACGAAATCGGATTTGCAGATCAATCCCATTTTATACGGGAATTTAAGCAACTTGCCGGGACCAATCCAAAACGGTTTTTAAGGGAAAGGGGACGATTTCTGACCCTTCCAAACCATTTTGACCGTTGATCAAAAGGCACAATATTTATGGAAAACAAATCAAACAACGTAAAAAGAGGAACAGGAATGAACCAAATACTTCGACAAGACCTTAAGGAACTGGAGCGCTTATTGGAGCGTACCAAAGATGAAACCGTGGATTATCTCAAAGATATCCAAGATATTCCCACTTCTGTTGCATCGACAGCTTTGTCCAGAAGAAATTTGAATGATGAAGGACTCGGCGGATTGGCGGCATTGAAAGAATTCAGGGAGCGTTACCGATCCATCATTGTGGGCTCTTCAGGGCCTCGGTTTTGGGGGTTTGTCACTGGCGGTGCCACTCCTGCATCCATTATGGGGGATTGGCTTGCCTCAGCATATGATCAAAATACCCAGAGTGTCAGTGGGAGTGGAGATATTTCCGGCCAGATCGAGTTGGAGGCCATCGACCTGTTTTTGGAACTATTGGGTTTGCCCAAAACGTTCAAGGGAGGCTTTGTCACTGGTGCCATGATGTCCAATTTCACCTGTTTGGCAACAGCCAGGCAGTGGTTGGGCCATGAACAGGGCATGGATATAGCCAAAAAAGGATTGTCCAGAGGTGACGTCCTGAAGGTGTTGAGTGCAACACCCCATTCTTCAACAATGAAGGCTCTTGCCCTTTTGGGGATTGGTAAGGACAACCTAATGCCCGTTCCTACCATGGGTATTGACAGGGAAGCCATCGATATCGAGGCATTGGAGCAACAAATCCAGTCACTCAACGGTATTCCGTTTATATTGGTGACCAGTGCGGCAACAGTGAATACGGGAGATTTTGATGATTTTGTGAAAATTGCGGAACTCAGGACAAAGTATCGTTTTTGGTGGCATATTGATGCAGCTTTTGGGGGGCTGGTCGGTTGTTCGCCCAAATACAATCATCTGGTCGAGGGATGGGAGCATGCGGACAGTATCACGGTCGATTGCCATAAATGGTTGAACGTACCTTATGAGAACGCTGTATTCTTTATCAAGGAAGAGCATCAAAAATATCAGGTTGAGACATTTCAAAACAGCAATGCCCCTTATCTTGGGAACATTTCGGGGAATTTGAACTTTCTAGATCTTTTGCCTGAAAACTCCCGTAGGTTGAAGGCACTTCCCGTGTGGTTCAGTTTGGTGGCATACGGCAAGCAGGGGTACACGGACATTGTTGAGAACAGCATCCATTTGGCCCAAAAATTTGGGAAACGGATACAGGACCATGACCAGCTTGAGCTATTGGCGCCAATTCATTTGAACATTGTGCCCTTCACGATCAGGAACACCACCGAGGGAACGATCGATAGGTTCTTGGACACATTGAACTTCCGGGGCAAAATATTTATGACCCCAACGGTATTCAATGGACAAAAGGGAGTCAGGGCAGCCTTTGTAAATTGGAGGACAAATCTGGAAGATATTGAAATGGCCATGGAAGAAATTGAAAACACCCTACAGATTATCGGATTGAAACAATAACTTGACAAACAGACTAAAATGGAACAGAAAAATTTTGGGGCATTGAAAACAGAACTCCAACTCAAGGCCAAGAACGGGATTGATTTTATAAGTGCCGCCGGCATTGTGTGGTTCTTGATCTATATTATCTGGAGTTTGGAACTCACCGCGTTCAACAAATCCGTTTTCACCTTCATGGTCGGGGCGGTACTGTTGCCACTGGCCTTTGTTTTTTCCAAAGTGTTCAAGACACAATGGAAGCTGAAGGAAAACCCATTGCAACCTTTGGGCCTATGGCTGAATTTTGCCCAATTGATCTATTTTCCCTTTCTATTTTTCCTTTTGATGGAAGACCCTGATCATTTTGTGATGGGATACGCCATCATCACCGGAGCCCACTTGTTTCCATACGCCTGGCTTTATGATGAAATGGGATATGCGGTGGTTGCGGTCCTTATTTCGTTGGGTTCCTACCTTCTGGCGTTGAATGTGGGAGTGCCCCAAGTTGCTTATATCCCATTGGCAACATCCATCGTTCTATTGTTGTTTGCTGTATGGATGTTTCTAAGGATCAGGAGGAAGTAGCATTCGAAGTAGGGTTGTCATGGTCGTTTGGCTCCAAAACCAAAAGGTCTTCGCAAATGGAGCCCTGTTTCAGTGTGCCGATCCATCGAAAACCGTTTTTTTCATAAAATTTGATCAATCCGGGATCTTCAACGGTCAGCCAAAAACCTTGTCCTTCAAGTGCTTTGAAAAGGTGTTTGAGCCATGAGCTTCCAATGTTTTGCCCCCTATGCGCCGCATCCACAAAGAGAAAACCGATATACAGATATCCTTTTTCAACAAAACGCCTTGTTTCTTTTTCAAATAGCTCCATATCGGGAGGGAGGCCCTTTAAAACTGCCCCTCCTGCCATGATTTGGTCATCGTCGGATATGGCATACAATTCCATCCGTTCGGTACAGGTTTCCAGATAAAGTAGGAAATCTGCCTGCCAGTCCTCGGGCATGGCCGCCAAAAACCGATCGGGACTGCCTTGCCATTTGGAGAACTCCCATTGGCCTTGGGGAAAATCTACAAAAGGCCCCATGACCACAATTTATCCGAATCTTCAAGCCAGCGGTCCCCAATATCGGTGCGATAGTACCCGTTGTTTACAATCACGTTTTGGATGCGGTTGTACATGTTTCGCTGGGCATCGCGCATGGTGATCCCGGTTCCGGTCACCAAAACGGCTATTCCGGTATTTCCTGTGATCAGCCATTGATCGTTCACCTTTTTTACGTGCATGGGGTGCACACCTTCCATTTGGTCCTTTTTGAAAACCACCACGGCATCTTTGGAGAAAAGTTCAAAGGTCTTTTTGTCGTCATACGGGAACGGGGGCACCACTATATAGGCCCCGACCTGAAACCCTTTTTTGACCTGGATCTGGGTCTTGGTCCCATCGGCCACGCCCAGGATCAATCCGCTGAACGAATTCAACAGACCGGCCCGTTGGATGGAAACCTGTGGGTATCCAAACCTTGAGGTGAACTCTAAGGGATACACCCCATTGCCGTTCACGATACAGTTGAGGTCAATATGTCCCCTAAACCCTTGTTGGGCCAATGTTGTCTCAAAATGCTGCAATGTTCTTTGGAACAGGGGCGAATCGGCTGTCCAGAACATGCTGGTGCCCATTTCCCCGGTGGACACCCCCAATTCCTTGGGAAACAGCTTTTTATGTTCAAATGTGATGTTCACGGGTTTTAAAAACTGGGTTCCATTGAAATAGGCGCCAATGGAAACCTCGACCCCTTTTACCTTATGCTGCAATTGGAAGGTACCGAAGCGGTCCCCCCACGATTTTTCATACGCATACAGCATCCTGATAACATCCAGGCCACGGTCATCATGGCCCACAAACAATAATTGCTTGAGTTCCTGTGTTTCACCGGATGGTTTCAGTACGTAGGCATTGGGGTTTGCCTCAATATAGGCAATGGCATCTGAGAAGGAATCAAAATCTTTGGACGCCAAGGTTTTTATTTTGTGCCTGCGAAGTTCTGCCTGACCAAAATTACGGTCCAGCTCCAAGCGGTCGGTGTAGGTGGAGCCACCGAAGACCATTTTCCCCGATGCTCTCAATCGCTCACATTCCGCCCCATATCCGGTGTAATCAAATACTATGCAATCTGCCCACTCGATATGCTTTTTCCAATCCGTTGCCTTGGGCACAAAGCCATACCCGATTTCCCGTGAGGGTTTATCTTCTATGAACAGCTTTACTTGGTTGCCCTCATTTTGGGAGGCTAGGGCAATGTCCAAGGTTTCGCCCCATCGTGAAACGAACAACATCTTTTTTGGGGGGATGGGCAGCTTGGGTCTTTGAATGTCCGAGTGGTCTTTTTTTTCTTTATGGTTCATTTTTATGTTGAAGAATTTTTTGTGTAAAAAACTGATTTTTAGAATATTGATATGTACAATTTACAAACGAATATCCATAAACGGCACTGTTTGTAAAATGATTTTGGACATAGGGCAAGGGGTGGCCAACAAAGGCCCAGATCCTTTGTGCGGAAAAATGATCAAAAGCATCGGTTTTTGTTCAATGCACTGAAGATGGGAATAAAATCCAATTGTCGGGCACCTACACCGTAGATGGTTTTGGGCATGAATTCCCTGCACACCAAAACCCCGATACTGCTATTTGCAACCATAGCCTTTTGCCAGTGGCAAGGCTCACGAAATTATGGGTCAAAGGAAATGAAAAAAAGGATACAAAGCAGTGTGCATACGACCCTTTTTTTGATGGACATCGCCGCTTTATGCCTGCGGCATAAAATAGGCTCATTTTGAGGGATTTCCTTTTTGTGGCAAAATTTACAGGCGCTCTTTTTTCTGCTGGTCAAGGGCTTGTGCAACGGTTACCATTGTTGGCGTGTCGTGTTTTTTATTTCTTTCCAATCTTTATGAATCTCGATGAAGTATTCAAAAGTGTCAATGATTTCTGTTAGCTGACAAGTTTCTGTCCACACGGGTTCAACTGGTCGCAGTAGTTTATTCTTGTAAGTGAACTTTACAGTAGAAGTCAATTGGTCAATGTCCACTCTTAGAGTTCTTGTAAAGTCAACCGTCAAATTTGAAGGCAGCGATATCAATAAAGACCATAGAGAACTTCCTGCAAAAAGTCTTCTAGAGTATCCATTCTCGATTATATGTCTGATTAAGCATCTAATCGGTCTGAGTTTATGTCCGTTTTCAATAAACTTATTGAAAGTTGAAAGGATTTCTGTCCAGCTTATCTCTAAATCAGTCGTTGTTATTTTATCACCTGGGTTTTTCATTTTACATGCACGCCAAGGGTTTGGATATGGCTTGTGGCGGTTTCGAAGTACTTTCCTGTCCCCCGAAACCAAAGTTGGCTACGGAGCGAAAACCTTGCTGGTAGCCGTTCACCCGCCATAAGCTATATGCTGTGTTGTAGTGCGTTTTTATTATTCCGAATTTATTTGTTTTAGGAATTTCTTAATAGGCTCAATAATTAGCTCTGGAGCGTCTCTGTATTCATATCCCACAATTTGATCGACATCAATCCTTACAAGGCGTAAATTTTTACCAAATGCATTTTTAAGTTTTTCTTGAGCTTCAAGCATTGCGGGGTATGTGGATTGGGTATGGTATTCATACACCTTTCTTTGCATTACCGTATCATTGGCTAGTTTTTGAAAATAGATTCTCGCAACAGAATCCTGAATATTGTTGATTAATTCACTTCTAAATACAGGGTCATCAGCTATTTTATTTAAGAATTCTTTCGTTGGTGAAGACGGAATTTCATTTCGAACTTCTTCCATAAAAGGAGAACCTACAAATACTAATGCACCATGTCCTTTTTCTGATCCTTGCAGGCCATATTTATTTACAATAGCTAAAGCTGGAACATTAATTTTTACTGAATTGGATTTATAATGGCTAGGTCGATAAGTTCTTCTAGCTTCGCTAACATCAATAAAATTAGTTTGGGGATTGGAGCTGGGACTTGCCCTTAAAAACATTTCAAAACTCTTAAACGGGTCTTTATAATGTTCCTCTAACCACGGTACTGCTAATCCATTTAAGTAAACAATTCCTGCAACTCTTTGTGGAAAGTTTTCAGCCAAATATGTTAACTCTGCTGAAACAGAAGAATTACCAATAAAAACTGCTCGCTCTATTTTAAGTGCATCTACAAATTTGATGAGATGGTCGCCTTGACTTTTAACATCATATGCTTTTATGTCGGAAATTCCATATCCTGGCCTAGTAATGGCCAAGACCCTATTGTTTTTAGTTAAGAGTGGTCCAAAATCTTTATATGCAAAAGCATCCCAGCCTTCAGAGTGGGTTAATATTACACTTAAACCTTCACCTCCGAAATCAAGGTATTGTGTTTGTAACCCGTCAATAGTTATTACTTCACTTTTATATTCCTCACTATTTGTTTGGGCTTGTAATACAGTAATCTGAAGCGTAAATAATAAAAGGATCAATATTCTTTTGCTAGATACTAATTTCATCTTATTCCAAATTTAACTAGTTCGTTGGTCAAATGCACTACAACGGCTATATAAATAAATAAGTCGTTTTTTCTTTATATACCATTATAATCCTTGTTATTTTCCACTTTTCCAGACATTTCAGCATAACCAAATTTGGAACGGTTATTTTACACCTTTAAAAAATGACATCAAAATAAACCGCATAATCAATAGAGACCGCACATACATTTTTCCTATTGATCACAGCATAGCTTCCTTATCGTTCATTAAAGCGTTGGGGGAGTACAGGACTAAATGTAAGAATTTTCCAGAAAACCTATATAGTGAACGATGTCTTGTCCCCACAAACCGCATCGGCTTATGTTTTTCCTTGGATGGTAGGGCCTTGGTATTCTTTGGTATCATCATGGTGATGGGAACAGTGGTGTGGACGGGCCATTGGGAGGGTTACTGCAATTTTCGGCCAGATTTGGTATCACATGGAAAGCCGTATAAACAAAAAAAAGTCTGTAAATAAAATTTTCAGACTTTTTTAAATTATTGCAAACGCATAAAAAGTGACCTGGCCGGGTTCAGAACCTTCGTTCATCAGCCCAGTATGTATCAATATCCTGAGATAGTTCACATTTATTGTTGACGATTTGTGAACTTTTATGGTTGAATCGCTTTCAACATTTCAAATATAATTAAATCGATATAAATGGTTGAAATTGAAATTATAAGTTATCGTTTATTTGATTTTTTGACTTAATCAAAGAATATATCCTCCAAGGTTCCCTTTTTATGAGCCTTTACAAATTTCTTTGAATTAGAGTTTATTGGTAGGTTGTTGTCTTGGTTAGAAACATAATCTAAAAATATTCGGGCTCCACCTAGCTGTGACTCCCTGACATCCTCTTGCTCGCTGAATTTCTGCCCTTCAACCTTAGTGTTTTTTAAAATACGCTCATTATTTAACTTCTCATTCAAAATATAATTCATAATGGCAACCATATAAAAATAACGTTGATTGCTTTTTGGATTCAATGAGTTATAAAAATTTCCAAAAGTGGGGATATTCACTCCAGTGTCCTCATTCTTCCAAAAGTCAACTATTCGACATGCACTAACGTACTCCTTTGATTTGAAATTGACTGGGTTATCAAAGATGTATTCTGTGGCCTCAAATAATAATTGCTCATATTTAGTAAAATCTGGTTCCGGGTCAGATTTCATTTCCATTAATGAATTCGATAACTGTGAGTAACCAAATAGAGGTATGCAGATGAGTGCTAGTAAGAATGTTTTTTTAATCATGTTTAATCATTTATTTGAACTATTGATTGCTTCTATTTAAAACGCTAATCACCAATCGCTTTACTGTTTCCATTTCCTCAGGTTTGCTAGATGCTATAAACAGCGTTAAGCTAGCCAATGTTTCGTTATTGATTATTGGTTGTTGTTTGCTGTTAAAAAGCATATTGTTTTGTTGTAAGAATTTTAGAAAACATGCTGCAGCAATTCGTTTATTACCATCTACAAATGAATGGTTTTTCACAATCAAGTATAAAAGCATTGCAGCCTTTTCTTCTAATGTGGGATAAAAATCACTTTCACCAAAACCCTTTGCAATTTGGGTTAAAGAGCTTTGAAAGCTTTTATCCTTTTCCTTTCCAAATACCGCACTATCGAACTCAGATTTCATTTGGTTTACCACCTCAAAATAAGCCTCTAAAGTTGGATAGCTGGCTGCTCTCGTAGTTAACCCTTTGGCATCTAATTGCTCATGGTCGTAATCATCCAATAAGCTTAAACCTTTGGCATATACTGTAAGCCATTCATTATCTTCTACTTTTTCTTTAATGACCCTGCTTAATATTTGTATGCCTCCTTTTAGAAGCTGTACTTCTTGTTCCTTTTGGGCCAAACGCTTTTCATTTACAGCGTATCCTTGTATAAGATATTCCTTTAGAATATTGGAAGCCCAAATTCTAAATTGGGTTCCTCTTTGGGATTTTACCCTATAACCTACAGAAATTATTACATCTAAATTGTAAATGTTAACGCTGGAGGTTTGTGTCTTCCCTTCAATGGCACCATGCTGAGTGGTTGTCCGGGATTTCCGGACAACCAGTTTTTCATCTAGTTCACCTTCTTTAAAAATGTTTCTTATATGCTCCGAAATTGTACGTTTGTTTTTTTCAAATAGTTGACTCATTTGCGCCTGTGTCAACCAAACGGTATCTTGCTCAAATTGAACGTTTATTTGAGTGGACCCATCATTAGCTTGGTAAATCTCTATTTGCTTATCCGTATTCATATTGTTATGAACTGATATCTTCGGTTTGAAATTATTTTTGCTTAAACACTTTCAGTCGCAAGTTATGGTTAATATGAACTTTCTTAATCAATTGATAAATTATTAAACTCATTTTGCAAGTTTTCAAAGTCCCTATTGAAAAATTTGTTAATGTATGGTTTAACTGCTTTTTCATCTAAAACCTCCACCAACTCCATAGTTCCCTGTTTACCAAAAAAAATCCAAAATCCGTAGTCATACTCATTATTTCCTACTACGGAAATTCCCAATTCATGTTTTGTTGGATTATGCCTGACACTTAGAGTAGGTGAAACTGTCCCAAGTTTATTAGCTTCTGTAAGTTGTTCTGTCCAGTTGAAGGCTTCAAATTCGTTGTTGAATGTTTGGATATCACATGGCCCTCTGCTTTCGACTTGGTTCGTTTTAAAATGGGCATACTGTACGTTATAGGCGAATTCCCCATCTTTAGAAAATCTGTCCGATTCAGTAATCTTTTCAATGCGTTCAATCCCATCAATCGGAACTATCTTCTCGAATCCCTTTTGAGATCTTTTACATCCTATTAAAATCATTAAAATGGCAATGATTGCTATTTTTACTTTCATCGTTTATTTGAACTTTTCTGATATTAGATCCATCCTTGATAATTGAGAAGGATTTAATTTCAAATTATATTCTTTAATAAAATATTCAAGATGATCAATGGCTAGTCCAAATTCATTATTTTCTAAAAACTCTTGAATAATTTCCTTGGCACCATATACACCTAATGACTCAATTTCATGTGGCAACCTCACATTATTGAAAAACTCATCAATAATTTCATTACTCAATTGCCGTATCTCTTGCCTCATCGTTTATTTGAACTTAAATAAATTCACCACATTAACTTTTAGCGGTTATTTTTCCTTTTCCTCCATATGCCGTAACCAATATAGAAAACCATTAAAATAAGTGGTAAATGCCAAGAAATCAATTCTTTTTTCATGAGGACAACCGAAATTAACAGGACTCCTAGAATAGCCCAGTCCACCCATACAATTTTTTTCTTCACTTTGGATTGTGAAGGATTTGAATTTCCTTTATTGACCAGTTTTAAATGTTCTTCAATGAAGATGGGAGTCTCATCCAATAGCATTTGCTTGGTATACCAGGTTTCATCATCTGCATATACTACTTTGGCATCACACAATTCAATGAATGACGATGAAATTATTCCAATACAGGCTCCTGCCATAAAATCCGCTCCCCAAATAAATGATATTCCGGTATCATAACCAGACAAATCCTTTTTCGAAAAATTATAGACATTCAATATTTCATCTATACTTTCCACATTGGTTTCGAAAAAGGTCTTTATTCCATTTAACTCGCAACTACCGGCAAAACCGTCAATTCCTTCAAATTCTTCAAGGAATTTGAAATCATAGTTGAGTTTGGCAATTTCGGATTCCAGTTCTTCTTTGGTAGGTGCTTTTGCTTTTGAGTAAAAAGCAATCACGGTCATGGACATAGGCTAGGTAAATTATATGGTTGGGCTTGCTTGGACTTCCCATTGTATAGGATGATTGTTTATTTGAACTTTTATGAGTGTTAATCGTAAATTCTTTGTGTTAAAGTAATATAATCCAATCCATCCCAGTTACAATTACCAAGAATACTGATAGAATCTAATGTTCCAATTTTTATATGGTATCGATCCAATGATGAAGATAAGAAAGAACAAGTATCGTTTTGCTTTTTAGCTTTTTCAATAAAATCACTTATAATTTTTATATCTTCTTCGCTAAGTGTTTTGGTTACTTCGTGTCTTTTGAATAGACTCACATCAGAAAGCGGGCTCGTAAATTTGGTTTTTAAAATTCCCGCTGAATCGTAAATCTTCATGGCGTAAGACTTGATTACTTCATCACCTGTGGCATATGCTATGTCGATACTTTCAAAACCATCAAGAGAATAGTTTGTGCTATCCCTATTTTTTTTACATGAAAAAACAAAAGTTATTGCTAAAGCGCATATAAAATACATCAGCCGTTTAATCATGTAAGAAATCGTTTATTTAAACTTTATAATAGATTCATATATCCAGCCACTAACAAACAGACAATGAAAAGAACAAACCAAAACAAAACTCCTAGAGTCTGAACTTCGGATGCTTGTTTTACTTTTTTGTCAAATCC
Source organism: Allomuricauda sp. (assembly GCA_048270465.1). Taxonomy (GTDB): domain Bacteria; phylum Bacteroidota; class Bacteroidia; order Flavobacteriales; family Flavobacteriaceae; genus Flagellimonas. The sequence continues at coordinate 1,109 of JBLWSV010000022.1, read as the reverse complement.
ATATTTCTCAAATCGCTGATATTCCGAATCTGTAAAATGATCATTTCGCCACTTAGGCCTAGGAGTGATAAATGGTAATATGAAAAATGACAACCACTCTTCTCTTGTCAGGGATTCATCTTTTCGATTTTCTTTAAATTTGAGATACTTCAAATATTCTGATTCTGTAGTTTGAAGCTCGTCATCTGTTAAACTCCTTTTCTCCCATTCTGCTTGAGCCTTAACAACCAAAACCTTATTCTGGCTATTTTTAATCACATCCAATAACTCAACATTGGTATATCTATAGATTTTCTTATCAAGCATAAAAAGTTAAGTTAATTGGACTTGCACATCGTTTATTTGAACTTTAGCTATTTCCTTTTCTCAAACTTATAGAAAGTTGTACCATATTTGGATTCAATCCGATTCAGATTACCTTTGAAATCATAGGCTATAGTTGCCTCTATCACTTCTAAATTGTACGATGCCCCTAGTTGAATCTGAAAACCAATGATTTTTGGAGAACCTTCTTCATATAAAAACTGCACTTTTTTATTTAAGCTATGTTGCCCATCTTCATCATATGCATATTCCATAATAGTATATAATCTACCTTCTCTATCGTAATTGAATTCTCGAATTGTACTGGTCCGGTAAGGTTCTGGCTTTTCATTTTCCTGAAGCGGATAGGTGTTAATCTTAAAATATGATATCTCTTCTTTTATTTGATTCTTATCGTTGTAACGGAAAAATGTTTTGGATTTAGATTCCACATATGAAGATATACCGTGAGTAATGGAAACATTGGTTACAGAGTCTTTAAGTCCCTTGGAGGAAACTGTTGTTTTTAATAAATCCATGTCCAAAAGGGCACCTTTTTTTACGCTATAGCTTTCCTTGACCACATTGAATCTGGAAAAGTCAAATTTCCGTACTATTCTTAATATATCCCCATTCTGCACCTCGGTTTGTATCACCTCTTTGAGCTCATCATTTATACCGTAATTGTATACATAATCCTGATAATTGGTCATCAGAGAAGAAAATGGTTCCCCATCAATGGAAGCAGAAATACCTCTTTCCCTAAAGTCCAACTCTTTTGAAAGCCGGCCCTTCTCATCAAAGAT
>JBLWSV010000021.1:0-37689 GCA_048270465.1 Allomuricauda sp. | reverse complement strand
CGATGTTTATAGAAAAGCAGCTTGATAATTATATTAGTTTTGTGGAGAAACTGTCCTAAAGATCGGGGTATCTACAGTCCTTTGAATCCTTTTCTCGCTTATAGATATTTATTAGTTCTGATAATCTATCCATTAATTGGATAAGGCCACTTCTAACTGAATTTTTTTTATCAAAAATATCTTTTGAATGGTATTCATATTTATCATATAAATCCCTGAATAATTCTGGTAAAAAATCAAGAATGTTATATAGATTACTGAATTCTTTAATCCATTTTTCCCTATGATTTAAAAACTCACTAAACCCGTTAAAAATTGAAAGTCTATCAATTTCTAAAATTCTTGAATAATTTTTTGAAGGTGTCCTAATCAGAAAATTGGTTTGAAATGGAAATTTTCTTTCATTTTCAAAAAACTCTTTAAGGTTGTTAGCTTTTGATTTAATGTCAGATTCTATCGCCGTTAAATCCACTTTTAGTAAACTCAACTTATTATAGTAATCTTTTCTCTCGATTAATAGTCGTAATTCCTTATCCTTTTCTAAACCTTGTTTGAATTGAGATATTTGGATTTGATTAGCCTTGATTTGCATATAAAAAGCTAAAAAAGTCAGTAAAACACCTGCTAACGCTATAAATGGATTTACAATTCCGCCAATGGTATCGCCAATTTGTCCAGTATTCGTGAAATCAAATCTTTCAGAACTTGACGCAGAGGTAAAAATCCAAGGTGATGCGAAAGAAAATAGAATAACAATTATTGAAATTGCTAAAATCCATTTAGTAACACCATCCCAATTTTTTATTATAATTTTCTCATTATTATTCATAGGCTCTCAAAATGACATGCAGCGGTTTGGCTAAGCGCAGTGTCCCGAAGGTTTTGCATTATAGGTGTGGTGTTGTTGGCGGAAGTTTTTCTTATTTTCCACAGTATGGACAAGAATTAGCCATCAACGGTCCAAGACTTTTACTTAATGATTCATTAATTTTTCTTTTTTCTGAAAACTCTTTTTTTTCAAAATTGTCAATAAAATCTCGAACTTCTTTTCGACTGTCCCAATCTAGTTCTGAGTATACTTTTACTAGTCTTTTTATTTTTTCATCCATGGAATAATAATTTATCAATCATGTTTCGTTTAAAATTTCCGCACACGTTACAATCTGTCGATTCAGCTGATAATGGTGTTCTTTTACAACCAATACACTGTCTTTGAAATTCACGAAGAGCGTATCTCATGCCTTTTCTTAATTCTCTTTCTTTAAGCCCATATTTCGAATCTTGATCACTTCTGGAGTTATATTTGGTTTCTAGAAGCTCAAGTTGGTGCTTTAATTCTTCTATATCATTCGGTGGATTTTTACCTAATTTCTTAAGTGCCGCTGATAGATTACCATAATCATTAGTCGCGTCCAATGAATAGGATAAATAGTCACTCCAATTATGTACTAATGCAAAAACAGATATGATTAATTGAAGGATGGTTAGTGGAATTGAGATATTGATTGTCCATTTTAATATTTCAGAGTCAAAGCCATATCCTGAAGCTGTTGCACCAATCGTTACCGGTACAATAATTCCTAGAATAGTGACAAACCGAATCCAACGAGTATAAAATTCAGCTCTTTTACTAAATATGTAAGCCTTGCCAAAAGAATGAATTGCTTTATCCCAAGCATCTTTTCGTAATAGTTCTTCTTCAGCTATCATTTTAAATCAAATATCACCAACTTGTTTATATGCGCATAAAACACATCCATATACACCCAATTTGGCATACAACCGATACAATCAGTCCTCTTTTTAAATAAAGAGTATTCAGCTAAGATTTGAGGTAGGGAGAAAGTGTGCTCAAAATACTAATTCCCAGTCAATTGACATTGCGGATAAACCACAAAAAAACTGGGGTTTTTCCCTAATTTCAATGGCAAATTGACAAATATCAATACGTTAGAAGTCGGAAGTCGGGTTCAGTAGGCAGTTGCAGTTAGCAGTTAGCAGTTAGCAGTTAGCAGTAGGCAGTAGGCAGTAAGCAGTAAGCAGTAAGCAGTTAGCAGTGGGCAGTGAGCAGTTGGCAGTGCGCAATATGTAAAGAAAGGGTGGGGTGGGCGGTGGAAGCCTTTACTCGGTGATTTTGATGTCTCCGTTCAGTTCCAAGATCTTTTCAATGAACGATTCGTTGGTGTCCGGGCTGATGTAGATTTCGTTGAACTTGTCATACTTTACGATCAGTCCTTTTCTGGCGGTGGCAGGCCGTAAACCCACCCAAAGCGTTTTTCCCTTTATGATTTCCGTGATGCGCTCCACGGCTATTTTTCCATGGATCGGACCGCTTCGGTACACCAGTCCGTGTTCTTTGGTGAGTTCGTAACGGGTGCCAAAATACAACCAAAAGAGAAGTCCCACCACGGCCGCAAAAGGAAGTAGGGTCCAATATTCGTGTTTTTCGATTTCGCCGCTCATCACTCCAAAAGCAGCAACGCCGATCAGAAAGGCATTCAAGGCGAGAATGATAACACTGAAGCTTATGTCTTTTCTACTTTTGAATTTCATTTTTTACAGCTTACCTAAAATATAGTTCCATCGCCGCACAACCCGATCAGGATGCAAAGCATGGTTCACCAACCTTATGCAAAATACAAAATGCCACAAATTGCGATTATGGGAAAAATTAAAAAGATCACTAAATGGTTTTTAGACTGCTCTTTTTTCTTTTTAGTCACATCTTTTCCGAAAGATGGATATACAACATGCCGGACAGGATTGCCAATCCAAAGCTCAATAGGGTGCCGATAAGTACATACTCGGTCAGTTTTCGGTTTTTGCCCTTGTTCAGGTCACCAAAGCGGAACACGGACTTCGCGGCAATCAACAAACCGATGGCTGCCCATTGCTGTATCAGGATGAACCCGAACACAAAGAGCCGTTCCAACATACCGATATAGGTGCCGGCATTTTTCAGCGAGCCGCCCTCACCCGATTCATCCTCCTTGACAATTTCATCTATGTAAGGGGCGAGCAACATCCGCATGATGATGCCGGAAACAAAGGTGACAAATACCAGAAATGTGGCCAGCAAAAGGCTTTTCTCCCCCCAAAGACCTGAAAAATCGATGGGAAACGGTTCAATCCAATATACAATACTTGCAATGACCAAAAGGTGCAACACTTGGTCCACCACAAAGAGCCACCGATAGTTTTTTTTGTTGGTAAGGTAAAGTTTCGCCAAATCGATGAGCAGGTGTGTCACCACAATACAGGCCACGGCGCCCAGATATCGGAATTGGAGAATGAGCAACAGGGCCAACAGATGCACCCCGATGTGGAAATAAAGGTATTTGGACCTTCCTTTCTTTTGGAGTTTGTCCTCAACCCAATGGGCAGGTTGTAGCACAAAATCCCCGACAAAATGGGCGAGAACGAGTTTTAGGGCAAGTAATGTCATAAGTGGACGAGTTGGGTTTTGTAAAATTCGATCATTTTTTGCACTTCGTCAAATCCGGCCTTTTTGAGCTCTTCACTGATATTTCCCTGCGATTTTCCGAGCAACGAAGCCAGTTCCCGTTGGTTCATTTCCGGGTTTTCGATGGCACTTTTCACTGTTTTGGAAATGGCGGGCGTCCAATTGTCCATGGTCAGTAGGGCCAGCTCCACAAGTAGGTTGATATGCTCATCGAGTGTCTTGCTGGGGGTTTTTATGGCCAAGTTCTGTTTTTTCAGGTTCTCAAAACACTTGCCCGAATTTACAAAGGCCCCCCCATTGGATTCCGTTACCTTTTTGGCATCGTATGTTTTTTCCCCAAGGCCAATGGCTATCCTAACGTCCAATTGACGGATCTGTTTAATGCATGCCTTGATGTACACAGATGCTTCGAGGGCTTGTTCCGTGGTGGTCTGCAACTGAAAACTATCGCCCCTATAAATTTCCCAATCAGAAGGTTCCTTGCCATAACGGCCCAAAGCCTGTTTCAAGATGGGCAGCCATTTGGCAGTTTTGTGTTCCGTGGAATTTTTAATGTCTCCTGTAAGTACCGCGATCATTTTAAGGTTCAATTTTATATGATATCCGCCAAAAAACGGATAATTTAAAATATCTGTTTATTTACAGATAATCAAATATATCTGTTTAATTGCAGATAATCAAATATATCTGTGCCTTTTGATGGAAAGAATGCATAACGAACAATCATGTACAATGGAAAAACTGATGTTTGGCACCAATAAAGAAGCCGCAACCCTATTTGGTGCGGCTCCTTAAAATCAACAAAAAACACTATCCTCTACCCCCTCTCCCGCATTTTCTTTTTGCCTTGTGCAGTTTATACAGGTTTTGATGCTGCCTTAAGTATATCCAGTGTCCCAAACCTTTGGGCAGAACCAAGAATTACTGTAAATCTTTTTTCGTATTGAATTTTGGTGAGCTGTTCCTTGCACAGGCACATTGCCCAAATTTTGATATTGGGGAAATGGCATTTTTGACAGCTGACTGCCCCAAGGAAATTATTTGTTCTCCTCCTCAAGATCCTTTTTAGGAGTTTCCAAATCTTCGGCATCGTGGAACTCCGCCTCGACGTAAGTTTTGGAATTGAAATCGTCCTTGAATTTGTCTTGTTGCTCCACTTGGTAATAGATTACGGAGGCTATCACAAAACAAGAGAAATAAATGAGGCTTTTGGTTTTGTAGGTCATGATCATGAAGTTTGGGATTACTAAAGTAATCAAACTATTTCATAATCATCATGATATGTTGCGAAACGTTCTTTTTTATATGTAAAAAGGGCAAAAAACAAGGTGTAGCCTGTTTATCACGCAGACTACACCTTGAAAAAGAGTATTCTTACAAAATGGATGTTTATTTCGGATCCAAAATTTGGTCTATACGCTCCAAAGCATCCTGAAGATGGTACCTGCTCATGGCATCGGAAGTGCGCGACAGGCCGTTTCGGATGTCCCTCTTCAAATTGTTCAGTTCACCCCTGGCCACGGAACGGATATCCGATTGGCTCGTGTTGACCGGTGTGGATTTTCGATATCCGCCAAAATCTGGTTGTTTTTCTTGGTTTTCTGCGGTCATCAAGTACTGCAATCGGTCAATATGGGCCTTTTGAAGGTTTCTTCGGTAGGTGTCTATGGCTTTTCCACTACGGGTCTCGGACCAGATTCCCCTTCTAAGGTCCTGCATCATTTCGAGCAGGCCATAGGCATTTTCACCATTGATGGTTTCATTTTCGATGATCCGGGCCAACTTGCCCAACTGCAACATGGTGTTGAGGTAGCGCTCCTGCATGGAACGGATCCGCTCCACAGAACCGGAGTATTGGATTTTGTTGAAAATGTTCTGATCGATCAACCATTCCGGGGTTTCAAAAAGCTGCTCTTGCATGAAAGCCATACAGTTTTTCTGGTGTTCCTTGCTCACATGGGTATAAACGGCTCCTTCTTGATCGGCGGTTTTATGGTATTCGTAAACGCCACCAATATTGTTGGAAACGTGTCCCATGTATCTTTGGAACTGGCCTACCACCTGACCGTAAAGTGTTTCGAGGTCATCATAATTTTCCCCGGCTTCAGTGGTCCATTCCATAAGGTTGGGCACAATGCGTTTCAGGTTTTCAATACCGTACAGACTGGCCTTGATGGCATCGTCGCCCAAATCCTCGGTCTGTGAGCTCGGATCGTGGATGTCACCTACTTGTTGGTGTCCAAATCGGTACATGGGGTCACCCGCATGTTCCAAGATCCAACTGTTCAGGATGGGTTTTTCCTCCTCTGCGGTCTTGTCCAGAATGGGTCTGTAGCCCCAATTGATGGCATATTTGTCGTACACCCCAATATTGGGCATTAGGGCAACACCTTCGTCACCGGGCTGGGCCACATAGTTGAACCGCGCATAATCCATGATGGAAGGGGCGGTACCATTTTTTTGTGTAAAAGAGGCGGAGCGCAACGAATCCACGGGATAGGCAACACTGCTGCCCATGTTGTGTGGTAGTCCCAGCGTGTGGCCCACTTCATGGGAGGATACGAAACGGATCAACCTGCCCATGATGTCTTTTTTGAACTCCACTTTTCTTGCTTCGGGGTTTATGGCGGCTGTTTGGACAAAATACCAATTGCGGAGCAAGGTCATCACATTGTGGTACCAATTGATGTCCGACTCCAATATTTCACCGCTTCTGGGATCGCTCACATGGGGACCATTGGCATTGGGAATGGGGGAGGCCAAATACCGTACCACAGAATACCTCACATCTTCTGGAGACCATTCTGGGTCTTCCTCGGGCGATGGTGGATCTTTGGCGATGATGGCGTTCTTGAAACCGGCCGCCTCAAAGGCGACCTGCCAATCCTCGATACCTTGTTTGATGAAAGGTACCCATTCTTTTGGGGTGGCGCGATCCACATAATATACAATGGGCTTTTTGGGCTCAACGAGCTCTCCGGCCTTGAACTTTTCAATGTCCTCGTCCTTGACCTCCAATCTCCAACGGTCCAGATAGGTAATGGTCTTGCTTTCTTGGGCATCCAGGCCATAATCCACTTGGCCTCTGGCAAACCAGCCAACCCGCTCATCAAAATAGCGGCGCTTCATGGGTTCTTTGGGCAACAAGATCATGGAATTGTTGATCTCGATGGAAATGGAGCCCAAGCTTGAATTGCTGGGAGGGTCGCTCGAAGCATACGTTTTTACATGACGTGCCTCGATGTTCAAAGGGTAACTTTTGATAGACTCGATGTAGCTTCTGTCACCATCCAGTCTTGAAACTTTGTAACGTTTGCGATAGCCGTCGGGCAGCCCCAATGCATTCACATCCTTGGTGAACAGGGGATCCACTTCTATCACCGTTGCGGGGTTCAGTGAATCTTTTTTGTTGAACGCCTTGATGTCGAAGGCGAAAAGGACGGGTTCAAAATTGGAGTTGACCACGGCCTCGTGAATCGGGAGCGAATCGGCGGCCACATTTTCGTAGGATGCCACGCGCAACAAGATCTGCTTGGGGCGTTTTTCCCAGCGAAGCACTTGGGTGTTGATTTTTCCTCCGCCAAAACCAATGCCGGTAGCGGTTTTGGAGATTCGGCTAACCATCAGCATCTCCCTGTTCAGCAGGGAATCGGGAATTTCATAATAGTGTTTGTCATCGACCGTATGGACACTGAAAAGACCGGTATCCGTTTTGGCATCTTTGGTGATGACCTTGTCATAAGGTTGAATATCCCCAGGTTTGGGTTTATCATCCTTTTTCTGTTCGGTGGCTTTCTTTTTCTTCTTGAAAAGTTGGGCATCAACAGTTTGATGGGTGCCCAGCAATACAAGCAATACGAGTAGTCGGGGTAGAATTCTTCTTATCATTATGTGTTAGTTTGGGTAACTTAAAGCAACCAAAGAACCTAAAAATGATCAAAACATTCTGTTAAATAAATATTAACGCACAAATTTTAACTGAAAAAAGGAATCTTTGGGAGTCCTGCATTTTATTGATGCTCCCCGCTGAAACCCCACCTATTGCTGGGCTGGTATCGAATCTGTTTTTCGTTAAAATATCATAAAAGCTGTAACAATCGCGGATTGAAATAGTCTTATAAGCATAACATCAATCAAAAAATTCAATCAAAAAATGAACAAGTTAGTAATCATCTATGGTAGTGTTCTATTGTGTAGTTCCGCCATGGCAAACGACCAGCAACGTAACGTGGTTTTACAGGAGAGACCTGATACCATAAGTACATTGGAGAACAATTTTACGGCATTGAACATCAACGCCGACCTGAACGAGTCAACTACTGGTTTCAGTAGTTGGTCCCACGAGTTGAATTTGAATGAAATAGAGTACGTGGAGGAGGAGCCTGAAGTGGATTTGGGTTTCGATACCTCGGATTATCTTCCAAAGGATTTTAACCCCTATGCAAGCTATTTTGATTTGAATTCCATCATATACCTCGAAAGTGATAATGAACTGAACCTAGACTTTGATACCAAAGACTATCTTCCAGAGGGTTTTGACCCCTACACCGGGGTGGTGGACGTACACTCCATCAACTATATGGAGGAAGAGGACATGGAACTCGGTTTCAATACTTGGGACTATCTGCCCGAAGGTTTTTCACCCTATGAGGTTTATGTGGACCTGAAATCCATCCCATACATTGAGGATGAAATTGAATTGGAACTGGAATTGGGAAGTGCATATACCTTGCCTGAAGATTTTGACCCTTATACCAATGTTGTGGCCATAAGTGCCATCAACTACATGGAAGATGAGAAAATCGAATTGGGTTTCAATACGGCAAAGTATCTCCCTGAAGGTTTTGATCCATACACTGGATCAATACAGTAAAATGTTTTTCATTTTACAAATTATTTGAGTTAGCTGGAAAACCCCTCGATTGAGGGGTTTTCGTTTTTTTGGTACAAAAAGAACATGTAACATATTGGTTAACAAAAAAATAACACAATTGCATTCAACCTTGTGAACCACAACAAAAATGGCTTCTTGATATAAAATCCGTAATGATCTGATCTTTGAACAACGATTTTTTTTACATTTTTCAAGTGAAAGGGGAAAATGGTGTTGGACTGCCCTATTGCCATATCGTTAACAAAAGGCTAATTATCATAACCTTTTCAATTTGTGGTTATACCTTTGTACCATCAAGGCGAGGGACATGCTCCCAAGCTGATAAGAGTTAGCAACATAAGGTTGAGTTAGTTTCTTACATTTTTTTGAGTTAGTTAGTTTGTGAAAATGCCCTTCCGCCCGGAGGGGCATTTTTGGTTTCAGAACAACAGCGGAACTACAAACTGGAACATCAAAATGAGCAATGCCACTGCTATTAGGTTCAGGATGACCCCAACCCGCGCCATTTGTGGTATTTTTACATAGCCACTGGCAAAAACTATGGCATTGGGCGGTGTGGCCATGGGGAGCATAAAGGCACAACTACTGGCTATGGTGACGGGAATCAGCAGATACAATATGGGAATGTCCAACCCAATGGCTATACCTGCCACCACTGGGGCCAAGACCGCGACAAGGGCCACGTTGCTCATCAGTTCCGTCATGAAGAGCATCAACAAGATCAACAAAGTGGCCGTGAACAGGATGCTGATCTCGCTTTGCGCAATGGCATTGGCCACCATATCCACGATACCACTGGTGGACATTCCTTCTGCCAGTGCAAGCCCACCACCGAACAATATCAAAATGCCCCAGGCCAGTTTGGAAGTGTCCTTCCATTCAATGATGAAATCTCCCTTCTTGATGTTGTAGGGTACGGCGAACAGCGCAATTGCTGCAAAAATGCTGATCATGGTGTCGGTGAGTCCCAATTTGGGGAAAATATTGTTGATCAAGGTCCTGAAAATCCATAGGAACACGGTGATGCCAAATATGACAAGCACCATCTTTTCCTTGCCAGAGGTCGGCCCCAGTTTCTCAAGCTCGGTATGGATCACTTCCTTGGACGCATTGAATTTTAGTCCACGGCTGGGGAACATCCATTTCACCAACACCAGATACGAAATACCTATCATGATGATGGAAAATGGCAGACCGATGGTCATCCACTTCAAAAAGGAGATCTCAATGTTGTACTCATTTTCCAAAAGGCCGATCAACACCGAGTTGGGTGGCGTCCCGATCACGGTCGCAATCCCACCCGCATTGGCCGAAAAGGCAATACCGAGCATCACGCTCAGGGCAAAGTTCTCATCGTTCTTGGTGAAACCGTCCGCATCGTTGATCAATAGGTTGATCACGGACAGTGCTATGGGCAGCATCACCACGGTACTGGCGGTATTGCTGATCCACATGCTCAAGGTCGCCGTCGCGATCATGAACCCCAAAATGACCTTATTGGGCGTGGTCCCCGTCAGCCGGATGATGTTCAGGGCGATCCGTTTGTGCAGGTTGACCTTTTCCAAAGCCAGGGCCATCACAAATCCACCAAAGAAGAGGAACACAATGGGACTGCCATAATTGGCACCGACTTCTGCGATGGGCAGAATCTTTAGGATGGGTAGCAAGAGTAGAGGTAAAAGGGCCGTCACCGATATGGAAACCGCTTCGGTGATCCACCAGATCAGCATCCAGATGGCGACCGAAATTACGGGATCCCCTTTTTCCGAAACCAGTTCGAAGGGCAGATTGTTCAATACCAAGAAAGCGACGGGCCCTAGAACGAGCCCTATTTTTTTGCTTAGTTCCATATGGGATCCTAAGCTATGCTTTTTTGGGAAAACTTAAAAATAAAGACACTGTACAAAAAAGTTGCTCTCTGTCAATTCGAGCGCAGTCGAGAATTTATTGCTGACAATCAAAAGGTTTCGACTGCGCTCAACCTGACAAAGTTCAAGTTCAATTGTTCTTTTGCACATTCATACGTTGAGACAGTTAAATTAAAAACTCTCCCTATTTTATTTTGAAAGTCAACCTTCCAAATACGTAACGTCCGTTGGTTCCAAATTGAACGGACCTTCTGGAGTAGATAAACCGTCCGTCCGATCTAAAGGCAGGGTCGTTCTTATCCGGATACACATCTAGCAGGTTGTTTGCTCCGAGTGTGAATCTGGTATTGTTTGAAATATTGTAGCCTACGGAAAGGTCGGTGATCACCTTTGCACCAAATGTGTAATCAATGGTAGGGTCATCTTCGTTGGTGGCTTCCCTTACTTCACCAAAATAACCGTTCCTCAAAAAGAAATTCCACTTGTCCCCCACTTTTATATTGTGCGAGAGATTTCCTTTGGTCGTGGGAACCGCTGATTCCACATAAATTCTGCTTGTTGGGTCAAAATAGGTGTCGCTCAATCCTGCTTCGGCAATGGCTTTGGGAACCTTGACCTTTTCCACACTGGTTTCAGAAAACGTGAAGGCCAGCGTATTGGTCATTGAAACCTTGTCCGAAAGATGTGCCCTGTGGTCCACTACAAAGTCCAAACCTTTGGTTTGTGTATCCACAGAATTGGCAAAGAAAGCTGCCTGTGTGGCGTTGGCCTGTTGGAACAAGTTGGCCAACTCGGCATTTCCGTTATCGCCGAACTGTCCGGTAAGAATCACACGGTCATCAATATTGATGAGATATCCATCCAAAGTGAATTTCAGGTTGGCACTGGGTATCCTGGCTGTGAAACCGGCCGTGGCCCCAATGGAGGTTTCTTCTTTGAGCGGTTCAATGCCCAAAAGACGGGCGACCCTAGAGGTATTTGGGAAAACACCAACCTCATTTGGAACTCCATCCACAAAAAGGGTCGAAGTTGAGCTGTAATGGATTTGATGAAGGGAAGGGGCCCTAAAACCAGTTTGGCCTCCACCTCGTAGGTTAAAGTTCTCCGTTACTTTGATCCTTGTGGCCAATTTGTAATTGAGGGTTCCTCCAAAATCGGAGAAGTTTTCATAACGAATTGCCCCACTCAACAAGATGGATTCAGTAATATCGGCCTCAATATCGAAATAACCTGCTATGGTATTTCTAAAGGCATCCACTTCATTATCGGGTTTGAACCCAGGGAATACTTGTATGCCCCCAGGTCTGGAATTTCCAAAAAAGTCAGTGGGAACAATTGAGTTGGGGTCGGTGGGATCGTGAGGATTGCCCAAGTTGTTGTATTGTGTATAGGAAGCTTCTTCCCCGGCCACAATGGCATAGTTTTCCACACGGTATTCTGCCCCAAAAGCAATGTTAAGGCCGGTCATGGTGTCCTCAAAAAAACGGTTCATGTCAAAATTGGTGGTGTTCTCACTATAGTTGAACCCTCCCGAGTCTGCTTCAAAGGGGGTGGAATTGCCCAATGAGGCATTATTGGAATTGGTAACGAAGTACGTGAACTCGTTCTTGCCGTAGGAATTGCTGAAATCCACATTCCAATCCCCAAGCATTCCCCTGATTCCAAAAGCGGCCGATTTGTCCATGATATTTGAGTTGATCTCGGGCAAAAAGCCATTCATATAGGCCGGACTGTAGGCCCTTGCCTCACTGGGAAGCCTATAAAAGCCAGCTGCTTTGCCATTTTTGAAACTCAATCCACTAAAACCGTAGAGTTCCAGATTTTCGTCCAAAGGAATGGAAAGGTTGGCGAAAAACTGAGCGCCCCTTACTTGGGATTGCCCTACCTGCATATTGAAGTCACTCCGTTGAAGACCTCTTGCAAGTAGTTCGGATTCTGTAACATCTTCGCTCAAGATTCCTTGAAGTTCTTCTTTGGTTTCATTGCCATTTAAAGCAATTCCAGCTGTGCTGGCATATTGAAAAATATCCGTGAGGTCATCATCCAAGAGAAGTGAAAGGTCATAATTGTCTTCGGCCGCAACTCTCTCTATGGAATTATAGGAATTAAAAATAGACCCTTCCCACTCCTGCATGCGGTTTGTGGATCCCCTGTAATTGAAATTTCCGGTAAAGTTGATAAAGCCACCGTCCTTTCCGATCGGCAGCCCGTAGTTCAGTCCGAGGTTGACTTTTTCGCCGTCCACTTTTTTGCTTGGGCCGTGTTCACTTGTGAAGTTGGCACCAGTGTTTACATCGACTTGCAATTCGTTCACGGTGTTTTTGAGCACAATGTTTATGACCCCTGCAATGGCATCGGAACCGTATTGTGCGGCCGCACCATCCCTGAGAATTTCAATTCGGGATATGGAGTTGGATGGAATGGTGGTCATGTCGGTGCCCACACTACCACGACCAAAGGTCCCGTTTACGTTTACGAGCCCTGTTTTGTGTCTTCTTTTACCGTTGATGAGCACCAAAACCTGATCTGGTCCAAGTCCACGCAATGAGGCTGGGGCAATGTGGTCCGTACCATCAGAAATGGATTGCGGATTGGAGGTGAAGGACGGTGCCGCATAATTCAGAATTTCCGTAACAGTGACTTGAGGGGTGGATTACGTCAGTTCGGTGACATCCAACACATCTACCGGCACGGGGGTGTCCGTTGCCGTTCTGTTGGCATTTCGGGAGCCAACCACCACCACATTTTCCAGTTCCAACCCAGCTTGCAACGTAACATCCAGTTTGCTACCTGTAACCGTAACTTCCTGCGTGTTGAAGCCAACATAAGAAAAAACCAGGATGTCACCCTGATTTGCATTGATGCTGTAATTGCCATCAAAATCGGTGATGGTGCCCGTAGTAGTTCCTTTTACTTGTACCGAAGCCCCTGGCAAAGGCACGTTTTGGTCGTCGTAAACGGTTCCTGTTACCTCTTGTGCCGTGCTGACAAAAGATACCAATAGCACAAAAAGGAATGCAAATTTCATTCTTTTCATATAAGTAGATTTAAGTAAGATTAATGGGGGTAGCTGCTGGAAATTCCCTTCCCATCAAGAAGAGAATTGTGGTAATATAGGGCTTTTTTTAAAAATAAAACCCCTGCATCAGATTGAAATGCAAGGGTTTGTATTTGTTTATTATGAAAAATCCCCGACTTAACCTTTATATTTGGCCAAAAGTGCGTCTTCCGTCTTTTCTACTTTCAAAAGACCATGTTTTATCAGACTCTTGGTGCTCTTGTCCCATTTTTTGCCGCTGAGTGCCGCCTTTTCCTTCAGTTCGGCCAAGGGCATTTCTCCTACGGGTTTTAGAATGTCCACTATGATTTTTTCCTCTTCCGTAAGCTCCACTTTTTTCTTTTCAGGGCGCATTTGCGGGAAGAACAGCACTTCTTGGATGGAGGAATTGTTGGTCATCAACATCACCAAACGGTCTATTCCGATACCGATGCCTGAAGTGGGGGGCATGCCGTATTCCAGGGCACGGAGAAAATCTTGGTCGATGAACATGGCCTCATCATCCCCTTTTTCGGAGAGTTTGAGTTGGTCCTCAAAACGTTCCCGCTGGTCAATAGGGTCGTTCAGCTCGGAATAGGCATTGGCCAACTCCTTCCCGTTAACCATCAGCTCAAAACGCTCGGTAAGTTTCGGATTGTTTCGATGTTCTTTGGTCAATGGGCTCATTTCTTTGGGATAATCGATGATAAACGTAGGCTGTATGTAATGGTGCTCACATTTTTCGCCAAAGATCTCATCGATCAATTTGCCCACACCCATGGTATCGTCCACTTCAATGCCCAATTTTTTGGCCGTTTCACGAAGTTGGTCTTCGTCCATATCGGACACATCATATCCTGTATGGATTTTGATGGCCTCCAAAATAGGAACTCTTGGATAGGGAGCTTTGAACTCGATTTCATGCTCACCGACCTTCACTTTGGTGCTGCCCGTGGCGTCGATGGCCACTTTTTCCAACAGTTTTTCAGTGGTTTCCATCATCCAGTTATAATCCTTGTAGGCCACGTAGAGTTCCATAACGGTAAACTCGGGGTTGTGGGTACGGTCCATGCCTTCGTTGCGGAAATCCTTGGCAAATTCATAGACGCCGTCAAATCCACCCACGATCAATCGTTTCAGGTACAGTTCGTTGGCAATACGGAGGTACAAGGGAATGTTCAGCGCATTGTGGTGCGTCAAGAACGGACGTGCCGCGGCACCACCGGGAATGGGTTGCAAAATGGGGGTTTCCACCTCCAAATAGCCCTTTGCATTGTAGAACTCACGGATGCTGTTGGTGATCTTGGTCCTTTTGATGAAGGTGTCCTTCACATGAGGGTTCACCACAAGATCCACGTACCGTTGGCGGTAACGGAGTTCAGGGTCGTTGAAGGCATCGTACACTTTTCCGTCCTCATCTACCTTTGGTAGGGGAAGCGGACGCAACGATTTGCTGAGCAGGGTGAAGTTTTTCACCATCACCGTTTGTTCACCCACTTGGGTTTTGAACAGTTCGCCTTCCACACCGATGATGTCACCAATGTCCAATAATTTTTTATAGACCTCATTATACAGGTCTTTGTCTTCCCCGGGGCAGATCTCGTCCCGGTTGAAATAGACCTGAATGCGCCCCTCACTGTCCTGAAGCTCGGCAAAGGAAGCTTTTCCTTGAATCCTCCGCGACATCAACCTACCGGAAATCACTACTTTCTTTCCTTCCTTAAAATCATTCTTGATGCCCTTGGTCGTGGCATCCACAGGATACAATGCTGCGGGATAGGGGTCTATGCCCATTTCCCTGAGTTTGGTCAATTTTTCCCTTCGAACGATCTCTTGTTCCGATAGTTGCATAGTCTATAAAAAATTAAAGCGCAAAATTACACTTTTGCGCTTTAATTCTTGGACTTGCCCCAAGTTTAATGTGCATAATTGGGGGTGTAGTCCTTTTTAAATACGATTTGGGCGATATCTTCTTCCAAGGTTTCCAAAGGACTTTCTACGATACGGTTGATCTCTTTTCCGTCCTTGAAGAATATCATGGTGGGTACTTTGATGATGTTCAAACCCTTTTCCTCCCCTGTCGGACTGGTTTTGTAGAACTCTTTTCGGTAATCCAGAGCAATGATCTCCAACTGCTCCATGGGAAAGCCAGCCGTTTCCAAAATTTTGATGAATTTGGGGCTTTGCCGTTTACTGTCCCCGCACCAGGTGCCCAAAAAAAGTTTGATGTCGTACTTGGCCAATTTCTTTTTGAACAGGTTTACCATGGTTTCGTCAACCGTGTAGTCGTTGTGGCCTTTACGGAACCATTGGTTGTAAGGCTCGGATTGCAGGCCGTCCAGATTAATCTTGCCGACCAAGAGTTTATAGCCGTTCTCCAGTTCGATTTCTTGGTTGAATTCTTGTGCCGAAACAACGGCAATGCATAGCATAAGCACCGTGGTCAATACTTGTTTCATGATTTTATATGATTTATGGTTAGTGGGCCAAATTCACTAAAATCAATGGTTGGGAGAATTTTTTTGCGTTGGAAATGGGGACTAGACCGGGGGTTGATTTTTATTTTTTGAAGCGGACGACTAATTTCTTTTAGATAAAAATAGGAACATGGACATTTGGGTTATATTCAAGAATTAAATCTATATTTGTATCCAATTGGATACATATTTTATATGTTTTTTATTGAAAAAACTGTTGAATTTGATAG
Organism: Allomuricauda sp.; assembly: GCA_048270465.1. GTDB lineage: Bacteria > Bacteroidota > Bacteroidia > Flavobacteriales > Flavobacteriaceae > Flagellimonas. The sequence continues at coordinate 21,720 of JBLWSV010000021.1, read as the reverse complement.
GTGGCTAAGAAAATTGAAAGATGTAAGGGCAAAGGCTAAAATTCTTTTCAGGATTCAAAAAATTGAAAATAATGGACATTTTGGCGATTGTAAAAATGTGGGGGATGGGATCAGTGAAATTAGAATACACTTTGCCAAAGGATATAGGGTTTATTTTAAAGAAAAGGACGGTAGAATAATCGTTTTATTGGTAGGTGGCGACAAATCGTCACAACAAAGGGATATTAAGAGAGCAAAGGAAATCTGGAACAAATTAAAAGAACAAAAAAATGGAAACCTCAAAATTTGACATAGCGGATTATTTGGACAGTAAGGAAATGATTGCCGAGTATCTCAATACGGTCTTGGAAGAAGGCGATAGTTCAGATGTCATAACAGCAATTGGTCATGTTGCAAAAGCCATTGGAATGACCAAAATATCTGAAGAAACAGGATTGAGCAGGCCGAGTCTGTACAAAGCACTTTCTGATGGGGCAAAACCTCAATTTGCGACCATATTGAAAGTTTTAAAAGCCATAGGCGGTCAGGTTCAAGTCCATCCAATTTAAGAGACAACCCTTTTATTTCCTGAAACGTACGACCATCTCTTCCCTTGAGGAAACACCCAACTTTTTGTACAGATTGTTGATGTGTGTTTTTATGGTGCTCACACTCACAAAAAGTTCTGAGGCCATCTCTTTATTGCTCTTGTTGTCCAGCATTAGGTTGACGATTTTTTGCTCTTGTGGGGTCAGTTTTTCCAATAATCGGGAGGTGCTGTTCCTTTTTCTTTTGCCCAGAAAAAACAGGACATTGCCCAAAATGGAAACCACTAAGAGGGCAATGATGATCCGGTTCCATTTGGAGGATTGGGGCCGATTGAAACTGGCCAATTCCTTGTCGGTAGTGATTTCGGCCTGGTATTGTTGCGTGAATGAAGCTTCGGGATAGGTGTTTGTCAATCTTTGGGACAGGTTTTCGTAATAATCGTTTTCCGTTAGGTCTTCCAAATAAAACCTAAAGGTTTCGTTCCTTTTGTCCGATAAAAAATCATAAATGTAAAGTTCGGCCAAAGGCTCATGGGTTTCCTGTCCAAAACTGTGCAAGGTGTTGAACCACTTCCCCAGGTTCAATTTTTTGTTGGCCTCGCTGGGATAACCAGCAAAATCATAGGCCATGTGATTTTTTAAAGCCTCAATTTCCAACAAAAGCCCGGATTTTGGGTTGGTGGAAGAGATGGTGCAGAGCGATTGGTCTTCAAAAGAGGTGGGAAACTGCACGGTATCTTTATTGCTGGCGATAAAAAGGACATTCTTGCTGTTGTTGCATTGGCCCAAGAAGTGATTGCCCCCCGTGTTGTCCGAACAACCGTCCAGATGGATGCGGTAGATGCGGTTGTCATTGTTCAGGTTGTCGCCTTCAAAAGAAAAATGCCCCAAGGAATCCACTTCCGATTTCTGTACGATCTGGTCCAGATAAACCCGTGAGGATTTTCGGTAATCCTCTACCAACGACAGATAGATGGCATTGCCCGCATTTTCCTGGGAGACTTCTCCCGAAAAATGGTATTGCCCAAAAAGGGCAGGCGAGGCAAACAATAGAAAAATGAGGACAAAAAACCGCATTGATTGTTCAAAATAAGTTCCTAAAAGTAATGGTTTTATGTAACAAAAGACCCAAAACGGCTACTTATAGGTATCATCAATCAAAATCAAAAATCATGAGTTTCTGGCGCGTTTTGCTGGCCGTATTTTTTCCGCCCCTTTCGGTAATCGGGAAAGGTTGTGGGTCTTTCCTTATTGTATTACTTTTGACGCTTTGCGGATGGGTTCCCGGTGTGATCGGGGCATTGGTCATCCTCAACAAAGCGAACTAAAGAAACCACCATGAAAAAAATCCAACTCTTGATCGGGGCCATCATCCTTGGCCTGGCCATTTCCTGTAATTTTACTGAAGAGATCCATTTGAAGGAAGATGGTTCGGGCAAACTGTCCATCAATTTTGATGGGTCGGAACTGATGCAAATGGCAGGGGAGGAAATGGCAAAGACCAACGAAAAGGCCGTGGATTCCATCATCTCCTTCAAGGAATTGTTGGAAGAGCGCAAGGACAGCATTGCCCAATTGCCGCCGGAAGAGCAGGCCAAGTTGAAGCGTTTGGAGCCTTTTAGCCTGCGGATGGTAATAAAGCCGGAAGAGAAGATCATGACCTTTGACCTGTTCAGCGATTTCAAGGATGTGAGCGAAATGAACGATGCGTTCAACACCTTCCAAGAAGCCAGTCTGTTGGGGCCGGGCAGTGCAAAGCAACCTGCTCCCGTTCCCGCATCGGAACAATCCACTGAAGTGAACTACACTTTTGCCAAGAACAAGTTTACCCGAACCGCCAAGATTATCGATGAAGCACTTTTCCAGCAGAGCATGGACAGCTTGCAGGGTGCGGAAATGTTCCTTTCGGGATCTACCTATACGCTCAAATATCATTTTCCCAAAAGGGTGAAATCCACCACGGCCGAGAACGCTACGTTCACTGCCGATGGAAAGACCATGATCTATGAAGTGAGTTTTCTGGAGCTGATGAAAAACCCTTCCCTGTTGGACCTGGAGGTGGTGTTGGAGGACTAGTTTTCCTCCGCAGGGCTTCGTATCTTTGTGGGATGAACAAGAAAGTAGCCCTACAGGATCTGGGCCATAAGGATTATAAGGAGACTTGGGATTACCAAGAGGCCCTCTTCAAGGCCATTGTGGACACCAAGATCCGGAACCGGAGGGAAAATGCCAGACTGGAAACCCCGAACCACTTTTTGTTTGTTGAGCACCCGCATGTCTATACCTTGGGCAAGAGCGGCGACATAAACAACCTATTGGTGGACGAAAAATTTTTGGAAGCCAAGGGTGCCAGTTTTTACAAGATCAATAGGGGAGGGGACATCACCTATCACGGCCCCGGGCAAATTGTGGGCTATCCCATTCTGGATCTGGACAATTTTTTTACCGATATCCACAAATACCTACGTTTTTTGGAAGAAATGGTGATTCTCACCTTGGCCGAGTATGGCCTGAAGGCCGAACGCTCCGAAGGGGAGACGGGTGTGTGGCTGGATGTGGGTACTCCCTTTGCCCGAAAGATCTGTGCCATGGGAGTGCGTGCGAGCCGCTGGGTGACCATGCACGGTTTTGCCCTGAACGTGAACGCCGACTTGGGCTATTTTGACCTGATGATCCCCTGTGGCATCAAGGGCAAGGCGGTCACTTCCCTGAATGTGGAGCTGGGACAAAAAGAAGTGGATGTGGAGGAAGTAAAGGAAAAACTGCTCAAGCATTTTATGGCCCTTTTTGAGGCGGATCTAATCAGGGAAAAGGCTGGGGTTTAGTTTTCATCCACTTTTTATCCATCCGTCAATTGGGATGGTGCATCTGTCAATTGAGGGTGGAATTTTAATTTTTTTCTCGCTAACTTCAGTTGTAAGTTGATATAATTCACTCAAATTGATTCTATCTTAGAATGTTGTCGCAAATAAATAGATAAGAATGAAGCTGAAAGATCTTAGGGATAATGACCCAAGCAAAGATTTGCCTAAAATAGATTTCAATAAATTGGAGAATATTTGGGTGTCTGATTATTGGGACGGTGCTATAAGTGGAATGATTGAATATCAGAATGAACTGTATTGGTTTGAAATGACTCAAGAAAATAAGAATTGGAAAGAGGGGGAATGGTATAGAAGATTTGCAATTCTCAAACTCTCCAAAGAGCAGTTAAAAAAGGAATTTGAAGTTCATGAAGATTTCCAAAGATTCGTTGGTACTCATTGGGATGGCAAACAACTGAAATCTCCTCCGCCGTTTGAAGAAGGAAGGAGTGATGAGTATTATAATAAGCATAGTGATTATATCAGCTCAAGACGATTTGAAGAAAACATAGTAATTGGGTGGACGGAAAACTAAAAAATAACCAGGATTTGTAAAAATATTATAGCATCTCTTTATTTGTGAGCTATCGAGTCAGGTTCGCTTTTCGAGGATTGTTTTTCCCTACTTTTTATCGCCGCTGGGTGACTATGCACGGATTTGCCCTGAACGTGAACGCCGATCTCGGCTATTTTGACCTGATGATTCCCTGTGGTATCAAAGGCAAGGCGGTCACTTCCCTGAATGTGGAGCTGGGACAAAAAGAGGTGGATATGGAGGAAGTAAAGGAAAAACTGCTCAAGCATTTTATGGCCCTTTTTGAAGCGGAACTGATCAGGGAAACGGCTGGGGTTTAGGAATTTATGCCTTTACATTTTTTAGCTTTTATACTTGGTTCGGTGACTGGTTGATGTAATTCATTCAAAAGCGAAACATATCTTTATTGTAGGTTCTTATTGAGAAACGGTCCCAAAAAAATGAAGTACACAGAAAAAAAACCACATAAAGAATTGGAGCCATTTATCCATTCCTTTTGGGAACTGAATGGAAGCGAGCTGGATAGTCAATGGGAGCGAAATTTTCCAGATGGTTGCGGAGGCTTGGTAATGAACCTGGGGGAAACCTGCTTGACGGATAATGGATTGGTTTCCATGGAATTTGGAAAAACCTATGTTGTCGGTGCAATGACTTCCTTCAAAGACAGTTTTATCAACAGCAATACACATTTGATAGGAGTTTGTCTCAAACCGGGGACATTTTCAAACTTTTATGATTTTGCACCTCAGCATGAACTGACCGACAGCACCATCGAGTTTGAGAAATCAAATTCATTCAATATTGACAAGGTCTTTGAAGATTCCTTTGGTTACCTAAACCGATTTTATGCCGATAGCATAAAAAGTGGAAACAACCAATTGCTATCAGTACTGGATGATATTCATAAGACAAACGGACAATTGAGTATTTACGAGCTTTCCAAAAAGAATTGCATGACCGTAAGACAATTGGAACGAAATTTTAAGGTGCAGATAGGGCTTTCGCCCAAAAAATATTCAAACATTGTTCGTTTTCAAAATGCTTTGAGCATTATCAAAAATTCAAGCAAGGATAGGAGCCTGCTGGACATTGCTTTTGAATGTGGCTATTATGACCATTCGCATCTAGCCAATGAAATCAAACAAAATACAGGGCTTTCTCCATCGCAGCTGTAAATTGTCGCATTTTTACAAAGTGCCTTTGGTTGATTCAAAACAATTTTGCAAAAACATAAAAATTTGACTCAAATGCGAAAGATTTCACTTTTCATCGCGGTAAGTTTGGACGGCTACATCGCAAAACCCGATGATGATCTCAGTTTCTTGAAACTTGTTGAAAAGGAAGGGGAAGACTACGGATATGCAAAATTCACGGAGACAATAGACACGTTGATTATTGGCAGAAGAACGTATGATTATGTGCTCAAAGATATCGGTTCGTCACATTACGATAATGGGCAAAGGGATGTTTATGTCATTACTAGGACCCAAAGACCAAATGTGGGCAGGACAACTTTTTACACAGGAAGTTTGACCGATTTGGTCACTCGACTAAAATCAGAAAGCGGAAAGAATATTTATTGTGACGGTGGAGCCGAAGTAATAAATGAACTGTTAAAAAATGACTTGGTCGATGAGTTCATCATTTCGGTCGTTCCGGTATTATTGGGCGAAGGGACAAGGTTGTTCAAAGACGGGCGACCCGAACAACTACTTGAATTTGTATCTGTAAAAGCATTTGATACAGGATTGGTACAGGTGCACTACAAGAGAAATAAATAGCGACCACTACTGGACGGCGCAAACACCTAGACTTTTGCCGAGTAGAAGTAATAACAGGTTCCACAAATATTTCTTACCTTACTACGTGCACATTTTGGCCACAGGTGGGTATCAAGTCAGTATGGGTCCCTATCATGTCGCCGATAACCAAATTCAATAGGCCATGAAACGATTCTTCATAACCATTGCTTTAGCAGGAATTTTGATTTCTTGCAAAAATAATGCTGAAACCAAAAAAGATACGGATGACTCGGCTGTTTCCGAAACAGTGGAGAACAACACTTCTGATGCAGTCGAAACCAATTACGTCCCCATTGATTCTGATGAGGCATTGATTGCAGCCTCACTGATGGCCGCTCCAGAGGAAAGCCGGGCAGGATGCAAGGTCATCGGGTATAACATGGCCGGTGAATTTGTAACGTTCCGGGAAGGGGACAACGAATTCATTGTGCTTGCGGATGACCCCAAAAAATCAGGATTCAATGCGGCCTGCTATCACAAGGATTTGGAACCCTTTATGGCAAGAGGCCGGGAACTTAGGGCCGAAGGCAAAACAGCAGCGGAAATCTTTGATATTAGGGAAGAAGAAGCAAAATCAGGCAAATTGGACATGGGGAAGCCAGGAGCGACCTTGCACATTTATTATGGTTCAAGCGAGCGGTACGACCCCAAAACCGCTAAAGTGGAAGGGGCACAATACCGTTATGTGGTCTATTTGCCATTTGCTACCGCAGAATCCACCGGACTCCCTGAAAAACCTATAGGCCCGAACCACCCCTGGATCATGAACCCTGGCACGCACAGGGCGCATATCATGATTTCCCCTTTACACGGTGATAAAGAATAATTATGTATGAGTAAAAGAAAACCGAGGCACGCACCTCGGTTTTTTTTTGTTTTCTTTTTTTCATCCGTCAATTCAAACGGTACATCCGTCAACCCAAAACATGGGTTCGTCAATTGACCCCATATTTTTTCTGAAAAAGGGTACATCTTCGCTTTTGGGCCAACAAAACAACCTCAAAATTACGGTTGGCACGCTTTTGTTGATAATAAGCCCAAAATATGGAGAATCTTTTTTGGAACAATGTTCCGTTGCGGATCTATGAAAGGATAAGTAGGTTCAAAAGGAAAAAAATCGAGAAAAAATTTGAAGGGGATGAGGTGGCCTGTACCATTTGCCACTCAAAATACAGAGAATTTGGTCGCATTGGCGTGAAGAAAAGGCCAAATGCGAAATGTCATAACTGCGGTTCCTTGGAAAGGCACAGGCTTATCTGGAAATACCTTTGTGAAAAAGAACTTTTGAAGGCTCCCATATCTCTTCTTCATTTTGCCCCAGAGAAGGCATTCTACGAAATATTCTCCTCACTGCCCAACATTGAATATTTTCCGTGTGATCTAGACCCCAAAAAATACAATAGTTGGGGCAAGGCGAAAGTGTCAAAGGTTGATGTCACCAATATTCCGTATGGTTCCGGCAAATTTGACCTAATACTGTGCAACCATGTGTTGGAGCATGTCCCGGATGATAAATTGGCCATGTCAGAATTGTTCAGGGTGATGAAACAAGGAGGATCCGGAATATTCCAAGTACCCATAGATTACCAAAGGGCGGAAACTTATGAAGATTTCTCGATCGTCACTCCTAAAGGAAGATTGAAAGCTTTCGGTCAGCATGACCATGTAAGGTGGTATGGAAGGGATTATGGCGATAGGTTGAGGAGAGCGGGTTTCCATGTTGTGGAAGATGATTTCGTGAAAGGTTTTTCGGAAAAGGAGCAGTACAAATATGGTTTAATGGACACAGAACTGATTTATCTGTGTAAAAAGTTGGGAGATTGATTTTTCCGATTTTTTGGTGTTCGTCAATTGAAACGGTACATCTGTCAATTGAGAAGGGGCATTCGTCAATTTGCGGTATGCCATCCGATTTATACTCGCTACTTTCCCCATCAAGGCCGAATTAGTTTCGGTCATAAAACAATATTCCTAAATCTAAAAATGAAAAAGGCCAATCTACTTGTTGCACTATTATTTTGTTTTACCGTATCAGCACAATTCAACAATTCATTTGGTATAAAGGCTGGAACGAATTATTCCCAATTCCGGCCAGATATAGAATTCTATGGTGAAACGGTTCAAGATTTTAAAGGAAAAATTGGCTATTACATAGGTGGGTTTTACAATGTAGGGATTTCGGACAAATCAAGCGTAAGGCCAGAATTACTGTTGGCAAATCAGGGGACAACTTCAAAAGAACTTTATCTGGATTTATATTATGGAGTAGAAGGTGAAGTTTTAAATAAGGTAAATGATTTGATGATTTTATTGCCCGTTAGCTATAGGTTAATGTTGGTTGATTTTTTTTTACTAGAGGTTGGTATTCAGCCAGGATATGCGCTTAAAAGAACGGTATTGGCAAAGGAAGTTTCTTTCGAACCTTCGTGGGAAGGTGAAAGGGTAACACATTCTAACTTTGATAGGTTTGATTTTAGTTTAAATGGGGGACTGGGATTTGAACTCAATAATCAATTGGAGTTGAATTTGCGATATAGTTATGGCTTGATAGAGCGCGACGATAGTATTAAAACTTCGGTAATTAGTTTGGGGCTAGGATACAATCTTTAAATAATTGGATAATTCAAAAACCCAAACTTGTCTGTCAAATTCCTTTTTAAATATTAATCAAACACAATCATAAATTATGAAACAATTAAAAGTTTGCCTTTTAGTCTTTTTAGTATTGGCCTGTAGCAAAGATGATGCTGCAAATTTGTCTTTGGATGAGCGACTTTTGGGAAAATGGACCTTGACAAATTACTACAGCGACTCATATTTTCCTGATAGGAGTGAGGGGCGCATCGAAAAAATAGTGCCTGAAGAAACGGATTATACTATTGAATTCACGGATGATCAGAACAAAATAGTTTTATCTGGCTTTTTGAGGTATTCCTTTGAAGGATATGAAATTGTTGACGGAGAAAAAGAGATTACCTATCAGGCTACAAATTTTATGGATGCCGAGCAAGGGGAAGGATATCATACGGGAGAGTGGAAAATAGAAAATGGTCTATTGATATGTACCGATGTGAGCTCCCAAGAGGGAGAAGTTTACTCGACAACCTCTTCAATCAAATTGTCTGGCGATACATTAGTTTTGACCTTGGACAATTCACAGTTTGGCATACATCAGACAGGAGAAACCATTGTCGAATACATTAGGGAATAATTCAAAAACAAAAAAACCGAGGCCCGCACCTCGGTTTTTCCCTTGTCAAATAATATTAACTCTTACTTACTGAACCGGGTCAGTACAGAACTGGCCACAAGTTTTCCACTTTTGTTGTAGGATTCCTGCTTTACCATGCCCACGCCCTCGGCCAGCCACACACGCGATGGCATGGTTTGGTTGGACATCATCATCTTGGTACGGGTCTCGCTATAGATCACGTAGCAGTCAAAAGTGCCGGCCGGGGTGGTCACACTTTCCTGTTTTTCCACTTTCCGGTTAATGGTCTCCACATCCATGTTCATGTTCATCACACCACTCATTTTCATTTTCACGTTCACATTGCTGTCGGGCAGTTCTTGACCAACGGATAGATTGTTGGGCAGTTCCATGTCCGTTCCGGTGATGTCCATTTCCATTTCGCCCATTTGGCTGAGCATCTGCTCGTTCATCAAAGATTTAAAATCGATACGGACCACATTTCCATCACAGGTGATGTCGTAATCAGAGGAAAAAGTGTTCCCTTTTTGGTCCGAAATTTCCATGACCATGGTCGCCGTGATATTGTCCCCCGACCCGTTTACGTTGGTTACCTTATAATCGATCTGTCCTTCTTCCTTCCCTTTTTTGTCATAACTGGTGTACTGTAACAAAGCTCCGTCGATCATGGGATAGTATTTGCTACAACTTGATTGGGCCACGGCTGTGTTTGCTGTAAACAAAAGTGTGGCAAGCAAAAGAAAATAGTGTTTCATGTTTTGGTTGTGTATTTAGATTTTGATGAATTCTACTCTTCGGTTTTGGGCCTTGCCCTCGGCGGATCCGTTATCGCCCACAGGTTCGCTTTCCCCTTTGCCTTCCGAGGTCAATCGGTCCGCAGAAATGCCATAAACGGAAACCAATGCTTTTTTTACGGCTTCTGCCCGGTCTTTGGAGAGTTTCAGGTTGTTCTCATCGGAACCATCGGAGTCCGTGTGCCCCACAATATTGAGTTTGATGGAGGAATCTTGGGCCAGCACTTGGGATACTTGCAGGATAATACCCATCGACTGGGGAAGTATGTCGGCAGACCCTGAGTTGAAAAGGATGCCATTGGTGGAGATTTTGCCCTCGGAAATCAGTTTACGGCGCAGGTCCACACCCCCTTCGTTGATTTTGAGATTGCTGATCATCAGTTGTTCTTGGTTCTTTTCCCTGTTTATGCCGTTCACATAAAACTTGACATAATTGATCAATTCCGGTTTTACGATGAATTGGGGAAGGTCGGCAATCTTGGTTTCGTTGAGCCACAGTCTGTACCTGTTCTTGTTTACGGCTATGGACACATGCACCACATCTTTGTACACTTCCCTCAAGTCTTGTTGTAAGGTGTTCTGGATGGGGGCGGGATCTCCCTTGAAATTGTTGTCCACTCTCACCCCGATCGCGATGTATTGACAAAAATTGAGATTGGCCAATACATTGTTCTCGCTAGTGGTCAGATTGGGGGTCTCTGAAAGATAAATGCCCAATTTGGCCCCTGAACCAGTATTTCGGCTCAAGTTCACCACTTTCAGGTCAAACTCGAGGGTAAAATCCTCTGGGAGTTTGGTGTTGATGTTGGGAACGGTAAGACTTCTATTGGCGATGGCATACCATTTTCCGGGTATATCACCTAAGGTCACCACTTCTCCCGAGCCATTGGTGTTCCATTTGGAAGGGAAATCGCCTATAAATTCGTTGTTGAAATCATCAAAGAACAAGGGCTTGTCCCCGGGGACAAAGTCAAACTTGCTATAAACGGCCAAGGTCTTGGGGCCACTTGCCACGGCACCAGAACCTTCAGAAGTTGTGGATTCACTGTTGCCGTTTCCAGAATTGTTCGGTGCCTGATTGGTGTCAGGAGCTTGTTTTCCACCCGATCCAGGTTCGAGGATACTGTCCAGTGCCTGATCTGTTTTTTTGGTCGTTTCCCGTTCCACACGGCGTTCCACGGTGCGTTCTGCGGCCTTTTCCGCTTTCTTGGCCAGTTTTTTGAGAAATTGTGCATTCATGCCTGTGCCCATCAATAGGGCAAAAAGCAAGCAATAGAGGGGTTTGCTGGAGGTTTTCATGAAATAGTGTTCTTTAGTTGAGTATTTAAAAAGCAATCCTGCACAAAATACAGGAATAATACCCCCGGTATGATTGAAAATGTATAGCTTGTACAAAGAATTGTATAGCTAGCGGTGTAAAAACCCTTAGTTCATTTTATAAACGATCAATGAATTGGCTTGATCCTTGGCTACCAGTTCCAGTTTTTTGTCGTTGTCCATGTCGGTAAGATCCATGAGGGAGCTGCCAAATACCGGAAAACCGGGAATGGGTTCGGCCTGACTATCGTAGAGATATATTTTTTGGTTCTGGATGTCCGTTACCCCCACATATATTTTATCATAGATATAGAAGATCCTGGGCTTGGTATAAACTCCTAGGTCCAGTTCCACCTTTTTGCCCCTAATGCTCAGGATATTGTCGTCCATCAGTACCAAAGTGTTGCTGGTGGCATACATTCCATGGTCTTTGTTAAGGTTGAAGTTGGTGGCGGTCAATTGTCCTTTGGTGTCTATCTGATGGAGTACACCACTTTTGTTGGTCACCGAAAACTTATTCTTGTAAAGGAACACTTCATTGGTGGAAAAATCGATCTTTTCTGTGACCTTGATGCGGTCGCTCCCTACCCGGTGAAGTATTTTTAACGTATTGTCCTCCAGCTTGAACACCAAATAGTCCTTATTGGCCACCCGAAAGTGTTTAGGCGCACCCAATATGTTGCTCGTTGCCTCCCGAAAGGTAAAACCGCTCACTATCTTGCCCTTGTTGTCATACATGAACACCTTTTTGCCCTGGGTGATGACAAAGCGATAATCTTTCCTGCCATCATAATCAAATACCGCCAGCGGGTTCAGGTTCCCTCCCTCAAAATCAATTTTGAACGGGGGCACATCGTCCCCATTGCGATCAACGATCATAAATTGATCATTGGTGCAAAAAGCCAGTTGGAGCCTTCCATTCCTGTAGATATCCACTTGTTGGATACTGCCCTGAATCCGTCCATCCAATTGTTTGGACCAAAGCACTTTGCCTTCTGTGGAGATGAGATGGAGCACATTGTTCCGGTCCTGTACAACGATTTCCTGTTTGTTGGTCCGGTGGTTTTTTACAAATTGGGGGTCCATGGCCAGATCTGTGTCCAGTTCCAAAGTGAACAGTGGGGTCACCGTATTTTTCTCTTGGACCGTTCCTATTTTTGAAATCAACACATTGAAATGTACAAAGTCACTGTCCGCAACAAGTTGGGAAGCGAAGGCATGATCTTCCAGATCGGTTTTTTTGATGGCTTCGTGCAAATTGGCCTTGAGTTTCTGTTCCGTAAAAAAATCGATGCCCGAAGCGTTTGCTACAAAAAGCATACTCGATTCATTGGCCAAGGTTGTTTTTGCTGTTTGAAAGACCGGGGCGCTGGCGAACGAGCTTGTGCTTTTATAATTGCTGATGATGGTCTGCAAGGTCTCTTTCTCTTCCGCAAAGATGAAACTGTTCTCCATGATGGTGCAGAAGTTGGCCGAAAAATCCTTGATCAGGGGAAAAAATCCTTCTGTCAGAAAATTTTTGTCCTGCAGTTCCAAAATTTCACTCCCTTGATATGTTTGCGAAGCAATTTTACCACTGTCCAGAAAATTATATAGACTTTCCGTTCCGAAAGAACCCAAAAGCACCGCCTTGGAATTGTTCATATATACAATACCCACCTCTTCAATGGTGTTGAACAGCGTGTCCACAGGTTTCACCCTGTCCAAATATGAATTTTGGTTTTTGGCGAATATCTGGTAATCATCAAAAGTGTAGGAAACAATGGCCTGAGCGTTCAGAGGGGCATAAAGCGGTGTTTTGTTGGTCAGTGGAACCGTACCTTTGAACAAATTGATGAAACTTTTGGTGGAGTCCGACGCCATGGCAATTCCATTAAGGTTCACTCTGTCTGAATTTGCACTGAAATCCACTGAAATCCACTCGGAGAGAGGTTTGCCGGTCTTTACCACGTCATCTTTTTTAAGGGAAAGTAGGGACGGATTTTGGTCCAGGTTCAGGAAAAGATTGGCCGATTTGTCCGGCGAGCTTGCCTGATAAAGTTTTTTCAATGTAGGATCCACGGGATTTGCCGTTTTGGAACGGGCCATATTTTCCATAAGCAGGAGGGAAGATCCCATTAGCATTACTTTTTCACCGGGCATGCTGAACACTTCGTTTGTTCCAAGGGTATATTTGGTGATTTCGGTATCCTGATATGTCAAGGTCTCAACCGTTTTGTCCGTCACCTTGTCCAGATTGAAGAATCCGGGACTCTTGGGAATGACCATGACAAACTCATAATTGTCCTTGCCTACTTCATATAGCGCCAATAGGCAAGGAGCATCGGAGGAAACATGCCCCAAATGGTCCAGTTTGCCAAAAAGCGTTTCATAATGGGACAGTGTTTTGATCTTGGTTAAAAAGGCATTATTCTTCAGTTCGCTCTTGAAATTGGACAGATTTTGGATCTTAATGACCAAAGTGGGATCGGTGGGCAGGTGATCCAACAGGGAATCTTTGGTCTTGACCTCTGGTTTGCACGAAAGGATCAAAAGGGCGAGCAAGCAGGATAATATCTTACATCTCATTGCTGAAGTTTGGAACAAAGTTAGGATTTTTAAATATCAAGGGTCAACTGTTCCGGGAGTTGTCGGAAGCTTTTTCGGTGATATTCGGTCAGGCCATATTGTTTGATGGCTTCCCTGTGCTCCTTTGTCGGGTATCCTTTGTTTTTTTTCCAATTGTACATGGGATATTCCTCATGGATCTTGGCCATATATTCATCCCGGTACGTTTTGGCCAGTACAGAAGCAGCGGCAATGCTCATAAATTTTCCATCACCCTTCACTATACATTCATGAGCTATATTAGGGTATGGTTTGAAGCGGTTGCCATCCACTAGAATGAAACTCGGCGTTTGGGCCATGGCATCTAATGCCCTGTGCATGGCCAAAAATGAAGCGTTCAGAATGTTGATCTCATCTATTTCATCTTGGAATACATGGCAAACTGAAAAAGAAACCGCTTCTTCTTCCAATATTTCCCTCAGGAAATTCCTTTTTGCTTCGGACAATTGCTTGGAATCGTTCAATGTCTGATTGGAAAAATTCTGGGGCAGAATAACGGCAGCAGCGGTCACGGGTCCGGCCAAACATCCTCTTCCCGCTTCGTCCGTTCCGGCCTCCATAAAGTGTTTGTAACAAGATTTTAACATATTGATCGAATATTTAAAACAAAATCTCCTGAAAATGTTTGATTCATTAAAAAATTGTTAAAAAAAGAGATATTCAATTGGTAAATAGCTATATGTATTATTGAATAATGTTAAAAAAAGCATAATTATTGATAAATGATCTCCGGGGTCAATATAAGGAAAGCTGTTAATTTTTTTGAATATTAACTTTTTATATGGATTTTTGGCTCGACTAATTCAAAAAATGAAATAAATGAGAGCTAAGTTAGCATGGATGCTGACGCCTTTCTTGGTGTTATGCATGTCTTTCTCTTATGGACAAGAGAAAACAATTTCAGGTAACGTGACGGACCAAAGTGGTTTGCCTCTTCCTGGTGTATCCATAGTGGTCGTTGGTACCACTGAAGGAACACAAACAGATTTTGACGGTAATTATTCCATTACGGCCAGTACTGGACAAGTGTTGCGTTTCAGCTACATCGGCCAAAGGACAGTGGAAATGACAGTTGGAGCTTCCAACACCATCAACGTTCAGATGGAAGAGGATGCCCAGGCCCTTGAGGAAGTGGTTGTGGTAGGTTATGGAACCACCACAAAGCAGGCCTTTGCCGGAACGGCCTCAGTAGTAAAGGCCGAGGCGTTGGAGGTTAAATCATTTTCCAACGTTTCCCAGGCACTTGCTGGTGAAGTTGCCGGTGTAACGGTAATCAACCAATCTGGACAGCCTGGAACATCTTCCACAATCCGTATCAGGGGGTTTGGTTCCGTCAACGGAAACAGGGATCCATTATATGTAGTTGATGGTGTGCCTTTTACCGGTAGCATTAACTCTATCAACCCTGCTGATATCCAGAGTACAACAGTGCTTAAAGATGCCACTGCAACTGCGATTTATGGTTCTCGGGGTGCAAACGGTGTGATATTGATCACTACCAAAACAGGTTCGGCCAACGAATCTTTTGTTGAGGTGGATGTCAAGTCAGGCTTTAACATGCAGTTGATTCCCAGATACAATGTCATTACTTCTCCTGAAGAGTACATTGGTTATGTATGGGAGGGGATATACAACAGGGCGGCCGTCGAAGGAGAGGCTGATCCTGTGGCGGTTGCCAATGCTGATTTGTTCACGGTCAACTATGTACACCCAGGATATAACATGTGGAATGTTGCCGATGGTGGTGAACTTATCGACCCTGTGACAAGGACTGTGAGACCGGGCGTTTCTAGGAGATATACTCCTGAGCGATATGAAGATCTTGCTTTTGGCTCAGCTATCAGGACCGAGACTAGCCTTAGAATGGGAGGAGGAAATGAGAAGAGCAAATACTTTACTTCCATTGGTTATCTTGATGACAATGGATACGCATTGAATACTGGTTATCAAAGATATACGGCAAGATTGAATGCCGATTCTCAGGTTAAAAAGTGGTTGAACGTTGGTGTGAATGCAGGATATGCTTATTCCAAGAGTATCAACAATGGACAGACCAACGGTTCCGAAAACTTGTTTGAATTTGCAGATAAAATGGCTCCAATATTCCCTGTTTTCTTGAGGGATGAGAACGCCCAATTGGTTGAGGATCCCATATTTGGTGGATATCAATACGATTATGGTACGGCATCAGGTTTTAGGTCCAGACCAAATGCAGACCAGTTGAACCCAATTGCATCTGCACTATATGATTATGTAGGGACCAACAGGCATGAAATCAACGGTAACTTTTCAATGGACTTCAATTTGACTGAAGGATTGACCTTTGAGACCCGATTTGGAGCTCAATTTGCTACAGAGCGTTACAAGAGCTTTAGGAATCCATTTTATGGAGGAGGTATCTCTACTGGTGGAGATTTGTTCCAAAGGGACAGGAACTTCCTGACGCTCAATTTCTTGAAGTTGTTGCGATACAAGACCGAGTTCGGTGACCACTCTTTCGAGGCACTTGTGGCCCATGAAAACAATAAGTATGAGATGTCTGAGGATGCCGCTGCCAAAAGATTGGCCGTGCATCCAAAAATATTGGAGTTGAACAACTTTGTTGTTTCCCAAGGTCCACCATCCGGTTTTTCGGAAGGATATACCATTGAGTCCTACTTCGGACAGGTCAACTATGACTATGACAAGAGGTATTTCTTGACTGCATCTGTACGTAGGGACGGTTCTTCCAGGTTCATAAACGAAAAATGGGGAACATTTGGTTCTGTTGGTGCTGCATGGGTCATCACAAATGAGGACTTTATGTCAGGTAACAATGTGTTCGATTTCTTGAAGGTCAAGGCCTCTTATGGTCTGACGGGTGATCAGGCTGTGGACGCAGATTATTATGTGGCATATGATACATATAATATAAACAACCTTAACGACCAAATCTCTCTTTCCATTAGGGACAACGGTAACCCTGACCTGACCTGGGAAACCTCAAAAATGTTCCAGGCCGGTGTTGAATTTGGTTTGGGAAGATATTTGGACGGTGTGGTCGATTTCTATAGCAAGAAGACCGATAACCTGATTTTCTCAAGGAGGGTTGGGCCTTCACAGGGGATAGCGCTTGTGACCGTCAATGATGGGGAATTGCTCAACCAAGGTATCGAATTTGATTTGACAGGACATATCTTCGACAAAGAAGATTTTAAATTGGATCTGTCCATAAATGGATCTCATGTGAACAATGAGATCTTGACCATGCCCATTGAGCCATCAACTGGCGAACCAAGGATTTTGGATACTTCGGTATCACCTTACGGATATTCCAAAGGAAGCTCCATCTATGACTTCTATATTAGGGAGTGGGCAGGAGTAAATCCTGACAATGGTGTCGGTATGTACTACCAATACTTCAATGATGCTAATGGAAATGGCACTTTGGACGATGGCGAGGACGGCATAACCGATATGGTGGCCTATTTGGATGAGAATCCTGATGCCAATGTGGCCAGACAGACCACCGAAACTTATGCCAATGCGACCCAAAAGTACATCGGTAAATCAGGTATCCCTGATTTGATGGGTGCGTTCAGGTTGGCGGCCCAGTACAAGAATTTTGATTTTTCCGCACAGTTCACTTATAGCTTGGGTGGATGGGCCATGGATAACCAATATTCGGAACTGATGAGCGACAACTTTGGTGCAGCTTCCACTAACTTCCACAAGGATATTTCGAGAAGATGGCAAAATCCAGGGGATGTTACAGATGTTCCAAGACTTGATGATGCCACAGGACAAGATCAAAGGGTGGCTTCGACCAGGTGGTTGATCAGCACGGATTATCTTGCCTTTAACAATGCCAAGATTGGATACACATTGCCTCAAAAGCACATATCGAAGATGGGATTGAAAAATGTGAACATCTGGTTGTCAGGTGACAATTTGGCCATCAAGACAGCTAGAACAGGTTACAATCCTTCGATTCGTGAAAACGGTAGCTCGGGAAGGCAGATTTATGCCCCTTTGACTACAGTGACCATGGGTGTAAGAGTTAAATTTTAGAAAAAAAAGTTATGAAAAGTATAAATGTAAAACTATCGATTGCAATTTCGCTGATGTTTTTGGCGGGCTGTGGCAAAGAGTATCTGGAGGAAACCCCATCAGAGTTCTTGACGCAGGAACAGGTGGGTGAGGCAGCTGCTGTCAACCCGGCCGTTATTGAAGGAACCATTTCAGGTATCTATTCCACTATGTTCGAAACTGGTAGCGGGGGAACCACTGGCCACGACGATTTTGGGCATAAGGGATATGATATCTATGGTGATATGCTTTCCGGTGATATGGCTCTTTCCGTAAGCACGTACGGATGGTACAGAGCGGATATTACCGAATTCCAGGCAACTACCGACTATACTAGAACTAGGAATTACATAGTATGGAGGTATTACTATCGCATAATCCGTTCGGCCAACTTGGTCATCGGTGCGCTTGGGGGCAATGAAGTTGTGCCCGAATTGGATGAGAACAAGTATTTGATGGGACAGGCCAAGGCCATCCGCGCCCACTCTTATTTCTACCTTACCCAATATTTTGCCAACTCATACAATCCTTCTGCTGAGATATTGCCTATCTACGATGACCCTGCAGACCTCAATGGTCCCAAGGTCACAACGGCAGAAATCTATGCATTGATGGAGAAAGACCTCAATGAGGCCATTTCCTTGTTGGACGGGTTTGCCAGAAGCTCCAAAAGCCAGGTTGACAAGACTGTTGCCCAAGGGATTTTGGCCTATGTTCTGGCTTCCAAGGGAGATAGCCATCAAGAGGTGATGGACCTTACGGAAGATGTCATCAATAATGGAGGTTACACCCTGATGAGTGCCGAAGAAATTACGGGAGGCTTCAATGATTTGAATACCCCGGGATGGATGTGGGGCGTTGACCTAACGGTTGATGCTGGTCTTGGATTGGTTTCATGGTGGGGACAAATGGATCTCTTCACCTATAGCTATGCCTGGGCTGGTGATGCCAAGGCAATTGATTCCGATTTGTATGCTGCCATTCCTGCTGATGATGCCCGTAAGGCACAATTTGCCGAACCAACGGGAGGATATACCGATTTGATGCCCTTGAACAAATTCTATCACCCAGACAGAGTTATTGGTGGCCAAGCCAACATAACAACTGACTATGTTTATATGAGAGTGGCAGAAATGTATCTACTTCATGCCGAAGCTGCTGCCAAGGCAGGAAACACTGGTGCGGCTCAAACAGCCCTCAAGACTTTGTTGGCCGAAAGGCTCCCCAGTACAGCCTATGTTGATGGATTGTCAGGACAAGCATTGTTGGATGAAATCTATCTACAGACAAGGATAGAGCTTTGGGGAGAAGGTAAGAGCTATCTTTCCCTCAAAAGAAACCAAGGTACCGTGGTTAGGGGAGCCAACCATCTCTCAAATGTTGGAACACCCATCAACTATGATGATGAAAGGTTGACATTCGAGATTCCAATATTGGAAATCCAGAACAACCCATCCATTTCAACACAGAACTAATCTTTGGGTTAGATAGTATATTGATATAAAAAGCCCTGCCAATTTTTGGCAGGGCTTTTTCATTTTTGGCTTACTCATAAAATTCACATTTCTTTAGAAACAAAACTTTTACCTTTGTCGGATCAATACCATGGAATGAGGTTTTCAATTTTTGCCCTACTCTTTTTCTTGGGTCATTTTATATCCGCACAACAAGACTCCCTCCCGCCCCAAAAAGAAGTGGATACACTCAAGGTGGTCCTAAAAGATTCTCTGGCGCCAAAACAAGTGGACTCTATCAGGATCGATTCTGTCCGGCCAAAAAAAATGAATTTGAAGGGAGGTGTGGCAAAAACCATGCAGCCAGACTCGGTCAGCATCAAAGACTACAGGATTGTCTCTTATCAAAGGGACACCACATATCTGGATACTATGCTCACCATCCAAAAGGAATACAAGTATAATTATCTCAGAAGGGACGATTTTGAACTGATGCCGTTCGCCAACATGGGTCAGCAGTACAATGAACTGGGCAAGAATTTTTCATCCATTCCATATTATCCGAGAATGGGGGCTGAGGCAGAGCATTTGGGGTATTTTGAGAAGGAAGATATCCAATATTACAATGTGCCCACACCAATGACCGAGCTCATGTTCAAGACCACTATGGAGCAAGGACAGTTCCTGGATGCCCTGCTGACCTTCAATCTTTCAAGAAGGTTCAATGCTTCCATTGCTTACACGGGTTTTAGGTCTTTGGGAAAATATAGGTATGAGCAGGCCCAAGATGGAAAGTTCAGGGTAACCTTTAACTATGCGACCCAAAACAATAAGTATGGCATTAGGGGGCATATAGCGGCACAAGAACTAGAAGATGAGGAAAGCGGAGGATTGTTGGACAGAAGCCAATTTGAAGACGATCTTGATGATTTTCATGACAGGGCCAAAATTGACCTTCTCTATACCAATGCCGAGAACCGAATATTGGGTAAACGCTATTTTTTGGACCACCGATTCAAACTGGTCAACCATAAAAAGGATTCCACCGACACGGATCCGACCACTTTGGCCATAGGCCATGAGTTTTCTTATGAGACCAAGATGTACGATTTTGTACAGTCGGCCCAGAACAATGCTTTTGGCGAAGATCCATTTGTGGTGCCCATAGAAGATCGTGCCCGGTTGAAGACGATGTACAACAAGGGCAGTGTGGAATTTTCTAATAAGACCTTGGGTAAATTGGCCGGGAACATTGCCCTCTACAACTATAACTATTATTTCAATAGCCTGTTGACCACCGAGGAGGAAACCATCCAGAACAAATTGGACGGACAGGAAATATCGGTCGGTGGTGCCTATTCCAATAAAATAGGGCGCCTGTCCCTGAAAGGAAACATCAATTATACCGTTTCGGGAGAGCTTACGGGCAACAATTTTGATGCTAAGGCGAGTTATAGGATCAATCAAGGGAACACGGTCACAGGTGCGGTACATGCCTCATCGCGCATGCCCAATTTCAACTACCTGCTTTATCAGAGCGATTACAGGAACTTCAATTGGCAGAACACAGAAACCTTTGAAAAATCGCAGGTAAAGAACGTCAAGTTCAACTTTGATTCAAAAAAACTTGGGTTTTTGGAAGCGCAGTACAGTGTTTTGGATAACTATGCCTACTTCGCTTCGACGGCTACTCAGGAACAGATAGACAATGCCCGGGAAACAGCATTTGTGAGACCATTTCAGGAATCCGGCGCAGTCAGTCATCTGAAGGTAAAATACATCAAAGAGCTCAAATGGCGCAAATGGGCACTCATGAACACGGTGATGTACCAGAATGTGACGCAGGATAACCAGGTATTGAACCTGCCCGAGTTGGTGACAAGGAACACCCTTTATTTTTCGAGTGATGTGTTCAAAAAGGCAATGTTCATACAAACCGGCGTCACCTTTAAATATTTTACGGCATACAACATGGATGCCTATAACCCATTGCTGGGCGAGTTCTATATTCAGAACAATGAAGAATTGGGGGGATATCCCTTATTGGATGTTTTCATCAATGCCAAGGTCAGACAAACAAGGATCTATCTGAAGGCAGAACACCTGAATTCCATCTTCTCCGAACCCAATTACTATTCCGCGCCCAACTACCCATATCGTGATTTTGTGATTCGATTTGGACTGGTCTGGAATTTCTTTTCATAAAAATTTGAAGGTGCTTGGCGAAGTCAATGTTGAAAAACAAGCACTTACATTTTTAAGAATTTTTATTTCAAAAAAATACTGAAAAACATTTTGCGGAGTCGAAATAACGTTCTTATATTTGCACCCGCTTAGCTGATAAGGCAGGGCGTTTTTGAGAGGGAATTGAGAAAATTTTCAGATGTCCTTTGAAGAGAAAAACAAGTAAGTTCATATACATATTGTAACGACAGCGTAAAGAGAATATAAGAACCATTTTGATGCGGGGTCTTCGGGTTTTCGGGTGTCCACAAGACATTCAAGGAAACACAATGAAGAGTTTGATCCTGGCTCAGGATG
>JBLWSV010000020.1:0-39993 GCA_048270465.1 Allomuricauda sp. | reverse complement strand
GGTCCGGGACAAGTTCTAGGTGGCCATGGCGACGGGGCCCACCCCTTTCCATTCCGAACAGGGAAGTTAAGCCCGTCAGCGCCGATGGTACTGCCACACCAGGTGGGAGAGTAGGTCGCCGCCTTCCTCGAAGCCCCTCACTTTTGTGAGGGGCTTTTTTTTGTTTTTAAAGGTTATACAAAAGTTTGCGAAAAATAGATGCTTGCGTCTATAGGACAATGTATCAATTTGATATTGAAAAGGAATAAACCAGTTTTTTCTGATCGGCTTCTGGCACCTCGGATATTAGGACATAGTTGCCAGGTTCAAGAGTGGCTTCAAAATACCCTTTTTCTCCTCCTGATAGATTGTTCATTCCACCCAAAAAAGTAAACCCTTCAGGTGCAGGGGAACGTAATCCTCTTGGGTCCATCCAATTCATCCATTGGATAAGAGAATCCAATGGAAAGTTGTTTTCGTTTCGAACCAAATTAATATCATGCCCAATAAAATGCTCATAGACCTTTTGATCTATGAAATTGGTTTCAAATATTTGCTTTCCTGATGTTATGCTGTCTTTTAAAACAATTCCATCGGTACTGGATATGTCCAAGGAAATGGTCGGGGTTGGGGGTTCATGAGCTGTACTTTCTTCAGTAACAATAATCTCCTTCACCATGCCATGGGAAGTATGCCATTCGCCATTGAACATTTTTACATAGCATTCCATGATATAGGTTCCTGGCTCCAGAAATACAGTGCTTTTTGCGGTATGTTTTGGTGAAACCAATCCGGTTCCTCCTTTATATTGAACTTGATAGAACCATTCCGGTAATTTTCCAAAGGCCGCTACTGCATTGTCCATATCACCATCCATAATCAATTTCATGCCTTCATCAAAGGGAGGTAAAACATCAGACTTGGTATCGGCAATGGTCTTTCCGACTGGGTATAGATCCATCAATAAAAAATGGACCTCTGTGGATTTGTTTTCATAGATAAGCGTATTCCATCCAGACATAAGGGTGTCGGCGGTAATAAATTCCATACTTTGGGTAAGAACACTTACTTCACCTTTTTTTATTGGTGATATTTCGCTCTCTAGATCTTTTTGGATGGAATCGTTTTGCTTTTCCTTGGATTTACATGATGATATCAAAATCACCGTAAACAATAATAAATACAATCGCATGGCTACTATTTTTGGTTAGTTAAAAACAGAGCAAAAGAGAGGAATGATAAGAAGAGGGAATTTTAATACAATCAAAGTTATTCAAGTTACAATTCAAAAAACTGTATAATTGTGTAGGTGGATGTAATACTTATGTGATTGATAGGTAATTGAATATGGTCGGGAAATTGAAGTTGGTCAAGGGTAGGCTTTTTTGTCCTTTTCGTTGAATGAACCGATTGGATAAAAAAACTCCCCAAAGTAAAGTTTTTCTTTGGAGAGTTGAATATTTAGTTGGGAATTCTATCTTGATCTATACTCTTGGTAAATCACCTTCACCCTTTAAAGGTAGATCCGATTGCCCCATCAAGAATGTATCAACATGATGTGCAGCCTGTCTTCCTTCCGAAATGGCCCAAACAATCAATGACTGGCCTCTTCGTTGATCGCCTGCCACAAAAACTCCTTGCACATTGGTTTTAAAGTTGGCAGCGGATGCTTTGATGTTTGTTCTCGGATCCATTTCCAGACCCAATTGCTCGGCTATGGTGGTTTCTGATCCTGTGAATCCCAATGCCAGCAATGCCAGGTCACATTCCCATTCCTTTTCCGATCCTTCCACTTCTTTTAAGATGGGCCGTTGCCCTGGAGTCTTTTTCCAGTAAACTTCAGCGGTGACCAGACTTTTGAGGTTTCCGTTTTCATCCGCATTGAACTTTTTGGTGGATATACTGAACACTCTTTCCGCTCCTTCTTTATGGGATGTACTGGTTCGCAAGCGCATGGGCCAAAATGGCCAAGGTTGATCTTCTGGGCGATTGGGAGTGCCTTTTGGCATGATTTCGAAATTGGTCACCGAAACGGCCCCTTGACGAATGGATGTTCCAATACAGTCTGAACCAGTATCCCCACCACCAATAACGATTACTTTTTTGCCTTTGGCTGAAATATCTTCCCCTTCAAATGGGATACCATCCACTTTTCTGTTATTCTGTGGTAAGAAGTCCATGGCCTGCACTACGCCTTTTAAATCTGCACCTGGAATGGGAAGACTTCTTCTGACAGTGGCTCCACCACAGAGCAATATGGCATCAAATTCTTTCTTGAGGTCATTTGCACTTACATCAACACTTACATGGATTCCTGTTCTGAACTCAATCCCTTCTTTCGCCATAATTTCGACACGCCTGTCAATGATGTTTTTCTCCATCTTAAAATCTGGTATGCCATATCGCAACAGACCGCCAACCTTTTCATCGCGCTCAAAAACAGTGACATTATGCCCTGCTCTGTTAAGTTGTTGAGCAGCGGCCAATCCAGCGGGACCACTCCCGATTACGGCCACCTTTTTTTCTGTTCTTGAAATAGGTGGTTCTGGTTGCACCCAGCCATTTTTAAAGGCTGTTTCCACAATGTTCTTTTCGATATTTTCAATGGAGACCGGGTCTTCATTGATGCCGAGTACGCATGCTTCCTCACACGGTGCGGGGCACAATCGGCCGGTGAACTCCGGAAAGTTGTTGGTGGAGTGCAATATTTTGGCCGCTTTTTCCCATTTCCCTTGATAAACTGCATCATTGAAATCGGGGATGAGATTGCCTAAAGGGCACCCACTGTGACAAAAGGGGATTCCACAATCCATACATCGGGCTCCTTGGTTTTTCAGCTCCGTCTCGTTGAGCGGCAGTGTAAATTCCTTATAGTTTTTGATGCGCTCCTCGACAGGGGCATAACCTTCATCCCTCCTGTCAAATTCCATAAATCCTGTAGTCTTTCCCATGTCCTAAATTATAAGGTTTGCATTTTTTCTTGTTCCAATCGTATGAGTGCTTGGCGGTATTCTTCTGGGAATACTTTTATGAATTTGGGGAGATACTCTTCCCAATGCTCCAAAATTTCTTGGGCCAATGGACTCAAAGTGGCATTGTAATGGTTTTCGATCAATTCTTTTAGTTCCCTAATGTCATTGTCCTCACTGACGGGTAGTAGGTTCAATGCTTCCCCGTTGCATTTCCGCTCAAAGGAACCGTCCTTGTCATAGACGTAAGCGATACCACCGCTCATTCCCGCTCCAAAATTTCTTCCGACAGCTCCCAAGATCACGGCAATACCGCCGGTCATGTATTCACATCCATGGTCACCGATGCCCTCCACTACAGCTTTGGCCCCTGAGTTTCTCACACAAAAACGCTCCCCGGCCTTTCCATTGATATAGGCTTCGCCCGAAGTGGCTCCATATAAGGTGACATTTCCTGTGATGATGTTCTCTTCTGGTTTGATGGTCGATTTAAAGGGTACCTTGACCACCAGTTTGGCTCCGGAAAGTCCTTTTCCGAGATAATCATTGGTGTTTCCATTGACCACCATGGTCAAGCCCTTGGTGGCAAAAGCACCAAAACTTTGCCCGGCAGATCCGGTAAAATTGAGTTTAAGGGTGTTGTCGGGTAGGCCGTCAGCTCCGTATATTTTGGATATTTCATTGCTGATGATGGCTCCAACGGCCCTGTCCGTGTTGTGGATCGGAAAGTCCAAGCTCGTTTTTTCTTTCCTGAAAAGGGCAGGGTGAGCCTTGGCAATGATATCAAACTCTATGGATTTATATATGTCATGAACTTGCTTTTCAGTGTTATAAAGCTTGGTGCCTTCCGGTACATCGACCTGATATAGGATGGGCGTAAGGTCGATACCTGCAGCTTTGTAATGTGCTATGGCCTTTTTTCGGTCCAGTTTCTGTACTTGGCCCACCATCTCGTTCACTGTTCGGAACCCTAGTTTGGCCATAATTTCACGAAGCTCTTGAGCCACAAAGTACATATAGTTGACCACATGCTCGGGTTTTCCTTGAAACTTTTTACGTAACTCCGGATTTTGGGTGGCAATACCAACAGGGCAGGTATTCAAGTGGCAAACTCGCATCATGATGCAGCCAGAGGCTACCAAAGGTGCGGTGGCAAAACCAAATTCCTCTGCACCCAAAAGACAGGCTATGGCCACGTCCCTTCCGGTTTTCAATTGTCCATCACACTCCAGCACCACCCTGTTTCTTAGATCGTTCAGTACAAGTGTCTGCTGGGCTTCGGCAATGCCAAGCTCCCATGGAAGACCGGCATGTTTCAGGGAGGTCAATGGAGATGCTCCCGTACCGCCATCAAACCCTGAGATCAGGATGACATCGGCCTTCGCCTTGGAAACCCCTGCGGCTACTGTTCCCACACCTACTTCCGATACCAATTTTACATTGATCCGTGCTTCTCTATTGGCGGATTTTAGATCGTAGATCAATTGGGACAAATCCTCAATGGAGTATATATCGTGGTGGGGTGGTGGCGAAATTAGTCCAACGTAGGGTGTTGAATTTCTGGTCTTGGCAATCTCTGGGTTTACTTTTGGCCCAGGCAATTGACCGCCTTCGCCCGGCTTGGCACCTTGCGCCATCTTGATCTGTATTTCCTGCGCATTGGTCAAATAGTTGGAAGTGACCCCAAAACGGCCCGATGCCACTTGTTTGATGGCACTGTTCTTCCAGTCCCCGGTCTGACTTCTATAAAAACGAGCCGGATCTTCTCCACCCTCACCTGAATTGCTTTTTCCGCCAATACGGTTCATGGCAATCGCAAGATTTTCATGTGCTTCCTTACTGATGCTTCCGTAGGACATGGCCCCGGTCTTGAACCTTTTTACAATTTCGGTCCAAGGTTCCACTTCCTCAATGGGAATGGGGTCATAGTTTGAAAACTCAAACAATCCACGGATGGTCATAAGGTTTTTCGATTGCTCATTGACCAGTTCGGAATACTCTTTATAGGTTTCCGGCTCGTTATTGCGTACCGATTTTTGAAGTTTGGCAATGCTTAATGGATTGAACATGTGTTTTTCGCCATTCCTTCTCCATCGGTACTCGCCACCGACCTCTATGTCGAGATTAGCCGCTAATTCCTGTGTTTTGAATGCCTTTTTGTGGCGTTTTGCTATCTCCTTCTCAATTTCATACAGCCCGATTCCCTGAATACGTGTCGGGGTGTTCGGGAAATATTTGTCCACTACCTTGGTGTTGATGCCAATGCATTCGAAAAGTTGTGATCCCCGATATGAGTTCAGGGTGGAGATCCCGATTTTGTTCATCACCTTCAAAATACCTTTGCCCACAGCTTTGTTGTAATTTTTGATGGCTTCCTCAAAGGTGTAATCGGTAATATTGTTTTCTGTGATCTGCTCGCCAATGATCTCGTTCACCAGATATGGGTTGATGGCACTTGCGCCAAATCCGAACAATAGTGCAAAATGGTGCACTTCCCTAGGTTCCGCAGATTCCACAATGATGCTCAACTTGGAACGGCGCCCCATTTTCTGCAAACCACTGTTCACATAGGAGCAGGCCAAAAGTGCAGGAATTGCAGCCATTTCGGTACTTACCATTCGGTCAGAGAGAATAATGATGTTGGCATTTTCATCAATTGCCTTGGAAGCTTGTTGTAGGATGGAATCCAAAGCTTCCTCCAGCCCATTGTGTCCTTTTGCAATTTCATAAAGGGTGGAAATGGAAACGACTTTATAATCCGGACTCGCATCATAATTTTTGATCTTATCCAGATCCTCCTTCGAGATGACAGGATTTTGGATTTTCAGTTTCCTGCAGTGCAGTTCAGTGAAATCAAAAATATTGTGGTCACTCCCCAGGGTAAGGCTGATGTCCGTGATCAATTCTTCCCTGATACCGTCCAAAGGCGGGTTGGTGACCTGTGCGAACAATTGCTTGAAGTAATTGTAGATCAATTGCGGACGTTCTGAAAGTACGGCAATTGGAGTGTCCGAACCCATGGAGCCAATCGGTTCCTTGCCATTTTCGGCCATGGGCATGATAATGGTGTTGATGTCCTCTTGGGTATAGCCGAAGGCAGCTCGTCTCGTTTTTAACGGAAATTCCCCGAAGAAAACCGGGCAATCGTTATAAGGAATATCCTTTAGATGGACCAAATTGTCCTTTAACCATTTTTTATAGGGATGCTTTTTGGCGATGGACTCCTTGATTTCCTCATCATTGACGATGCGGCCTTCCTCCATGTTCACCAAGAACATTTTTCCGGGTTCCAGTCGGCCATGGAATTCAATATCTTCCGGTTCAAGCTCTACCACACCGGTCTCGGAGGACATGATCACATACCCCTTCTTGGTGACCGAGTATCGAGATGGGCGCAATCCGTTCCTGTCCAATACGGCCCCAATGTAATTTCCATCAGTGAAGGGAATGGAGGCCGGACCGTCCCAGGGTTCCATGAGGCAGGAATTGTACTCATAAAAAGCCCGTTTGGATTCGGACATTTCAGTATTTTTCTCCCATGCTTCGGGAACCAACATCATCATTACTTCAGGAAGCGAGCGGCCTGTCATCAACAATAGTTCCACGACCATGTCCATGCTGGCGGAATCTGATTTGCCGGGCAATACCACGGGCAATATTTTTTTAATATCCTCCCCAAACCAATCGCTTTTCATGAGCTCTTCGCGGGAACGCATACGGGACACATTCCCCCTCAACGTATTGATTTCCCCATTATGGCACATATACCTGAATGGCTGGGCAAGGTCCCATGTGGGAAAGGTATTGGTGGAGAACCTTTGGTGCACCAAGGCCAAACGGGTAACCACCCTTGGATCCAACAGATCTTCATAATATTTGCTGATGTCCTTGGGAACCAAAAGTCCTTTGAAAATGATAATTTTGGTAGAAAGACTGGGCAAATAGAAAAACTGGCTTTGTGAAAGTTTGCTATCTATAATGGTGTGTTCGGTTATTTTTCTGGCGATAAAAAGTTTGAGGTTGAACTGAAAATCATCCAATGCTTCCCCCTTCGCCACAAAAACTTGTTTTACATAAGGCTCGGTCTCTGCAGCTATTCTGCCTGGCACGGAACGGTTGACGGGAACATCTCTCCACCCCAGTAGTTTTAGTCCCTGCTTCACTATGTTTTCCTCAAGCACTTTTACACAGAAGTCCCTTTGGTTGTCTTTTTGGGGAAGAAAAACGTTGCCCACTGCATACTCCCCGGCTTCGGGAAGTTCAAATTTGCAGACATCGCTGAAAAAGTCATGGGGTATATCGATCAGGATGCCCGCTCCATCACCTGTTTTTCCATCGGAACTCACCGCACCCCTGTGTTCTAATTTGTCCAGAATTTCGAGGGCTTTGTGTATGATGTCGTTGGATTTTCTTCCTTTTAGACTACAAATGAAGCCCGCACCACAGTTGTCATGCTCAAATTCCGGTAGATATAAACCTTGCTTTTTCAATATCATCATTAACGTATTTCTTCAAAAATATCAAAAGTGATGAATAAAACACAAGGTTTTTGTTGGTTATCAGCATAATAATCAACGTAATGAATGAAACCTTAAAATAAATTCAAAATGAAAATATCAGCGATGGTAAATTATCATTCTAACAAAATACCCTCTGTTTTGGGGTGCCGACCCATATAAAATTGAGGTGTTGGTCAAAAATAATGTCCATATCCTGTGTGTACCCATATAAATAAGGGGTGTTTTGGCTAAAATAAGGAGATGTTAGCTCAACGTCCCTTGAATTAAAAGGGTGGTCAATCTTTCAGGATGCTTCTAGAGATGACTATCTTCTGTATCTCGGAAGTTCCTTCATAGATTTGGGTGATTTTGGCATCCCGCATAAACCGTTCTACATGGTAATCTTTTACGTAGCCGTTCCCTCCATGGATCTGCACGGCCTCCACTGCGGTTTCCATGGCCACTTCGGAAGCGTAAAGTTTTGCCATTGCCCCCGAAAGCGTGTAATCCCTTCCCGCATCTTTGTCGCAAGCAGCTTGATAGACCAAGTGGCGGGCCGCCTGTATTTTGGTGTGCATATCGGCCAGTTTGAACGCAATGGCCTGATGGTTGGCGATTTCGGTCCCGAAGGCCTTGCGTTGTTTGGAATATTGCAATGCCAGTTCGTAGGCTCCTGCTGCTATGCCCAGTGCCTGGGCGGCAATCCCGATCCTGCCCCCGGCCAAGGTCTTCATGGCGAATTTAAAACCGAAGCCATCATCGCCGATCCTGTTTTCCTTGGGTACTTTCACATCATTGAATAGTAGGGAGTGGGTGTCGCTGCCCCTGATGCCCAGTTTGTTTTCCTTTGGGCCTATTTCAAAGCCTTCCATGCCTTTTTCCACGATCAGGGCATTGATGCCGTGGTGGCCTTTTTCCACATCGGTTTGGGCAATCACCAGAAAAATCTCAGCCCTGCCGCCATTGGTAATCCAGTTTTTGGTGCCGTTCAGCAGGTAGTGGTCGCCCTTGTCCACGGCAGTTGTTTTTTGTGAGGTGGCATCACTCCCGGCTTCAGGTTCGGACAGGCAGAAAGCTCCGATGACTTCACCTGTGGCCAGCCGGGTCAGGTATTTTTCTTTTTGTGCTTCGGTACCGTAAGTCTCCAGTCCCCAGCACACCAAGGAATTGTTGACGGAGACCATCACCGAAGCAGATGCGTCCACTTTGGAGAGTTCTTCCATGGCCAGCACATAGGCAAGTGTCCCCAGTCCGCTTCCGCCATATTTTTCACTGACCATCATGCCCATAAAACCCAGTTCTCCCATTTTTCCCACAAGTTCGTTTGGGAAGTGCTGTTCCTCGTCCCTTTCTATGACCCCGGGCAAAAGTTCGTTTTGGGCAAAATCTTTTGCCGCTTGCTGTATCATCAACTGTTCTTCGGAAAGTGAAAAATCCATAAAATTGAGAATTTATTAAAAACAGACTACAAATATAGCTTTAGAATGGAAATGTTGTATAAAATTGTTCATTTAAATAAGAATGACTTAATATTTAAGAAAACGTTAACGGTGCTATTTGGTTTTCACAATAATTTATAGCCTTAAGATTATGCGGAAAAACTCATTTTGAATATCTTTAGCACCATAGATAACTACTTCAAAAAATATTTTCCTTAATTAAACCAAACTTAACATGGAAACCCTCTTAGTTGTCATTTTTGTAATTGGATATTTGGCAATTACCCTTGAACACAACCTGAAAATTGATAAGCTGATTCCTGCCTTGGCGATGATGGCCATTCTCTGGGCCCTAATGGCTTTTGGATTGGACGGTTTTACCACCTGGTTCGATTCCGGAGAGCATGCGCTTCTGGAAAACTTTGGTGCTTTTGACCATGATGAAAAGCTGCACCTTTTGGAAGAGACCCTGCTGCACCATTTGGGAAAGACATCGGAAATCCTGGTCTTTCTTTTAGGTGCCATGACCATTGTGGAAATCATAGATTATTTTGATGGTTTTGCCACGATAAAATCTTTTGTAAAAACCAGGAGCAAGAAAAAAATCCTTTGGATATTTTCTTTTTTGGCCTTTATCCTTTCTGCCATTATAGACAACCTGACCGCAACGATCGTATTGATTTCCATCCTACAGAAAATTGTCAAGGACAGGGAGGTCAGGCTATGGTATGCCGGTCTTATCGTTATTGCTGCCAATGCAGGTGGCGCTTGGTCCCCGATCGGCGACGTCACCACCACCATGTTGTGGATCGGCAATAAAGTGTCCACCGCAATGTTGATCGAGCACTTGCTCATTCCATCACTGGTCTGTATGTTGATACCATCCTTCATTGCTTCTTTCCTTCCCGCTTTCAAAGGGGAAATAGATGTTGAGGATGAGGAGCCCAACAAATCAAAATATGGCCCCATTATGTTGTATCTGGGCCTTGGCGCCATTGTCTTTGTGCCCATTTTCAAGACTATCACCCATTTGCCCCCTTATGTGGGCATGATGTTGTCCTTGGCAGTAGTGGCTACTTTTGCAGAGATATACAGTAGCCGAAAAATTGCAATTTCGTCCTTGGATCAGGACAGTGATGCTGCTTCGCACCACAGTCCGGTGCACAGTGCGTTGACCAAGATCGAACTGCCCAGCATCCTATTTTTCTTGGGAATTTTGATGGCCGTGGCCGCACTGGAATCCCTTGGACTTCTTTTTAATTTTGCCGAAGGATTGAAGCAGGGAATGCCTCTATTAGGGACTGAAATGCCTGGCACGAGGGTTTCTGACTTGGTGGTGATTTTGTTGGGTATTGGCTCTGCCGTTATTGACAACGTGCCATTGGTGGCCGCAAGTTTGGGAATGTTCTCGGAACCTATGGACGACCAGTTGTGGCATTTCATTGCCTATTCTGCTGGAACCGGGGGCAGTATGCTCATCATTGGTTCCGCAGCTGGGGTTGTTGCCATGGGAATGGAGAAAATCGATTTCTTCTGGTACCTTAAAAAGATTGGTTGGTTGGCATTCTTGGGCTTTATCGGTGGGGCAATATCCTATATGTTGATACGATATTTGTTCTAAAAGATACTTTAGCTCAAAAATCTCCGTTATAATTGCAACTTAAATTGGGGATTCTATATGATTATTTTTCAGGAAACAGCGGATGGAGCTGAGGCAATGGCCTCAATTTCAGAAGAAAAGACCCTTTCCGTAATTGACCTTATCGTTAATGGGGGTGCAGGGAGTATTGTTATCATTATAGTGCTTTTTGTGCTTCTGTTCGTAGCCATGTACATTTATTTTGAACGGATTTTTGCCCTGAAAGCGGCGTCCAAGATTGACAAAAACTTCATGAACCAGATTCGTGACCATGTCATGAACGGAAAGTTGGAGGCGGCCAAATTGCTTTGTGCCCAAACCGATTCACCCGTGGCAAGGCTCACAGAAAAAGGTGTGTCCCGCATAGGAAAGCCTTTGGATGACATCAACACGGCTATTGAGAATGCGGGTACGCTCGAAGTTTATAAATTGGAGAAAAACGTGAGTGTGCTGGCTACCGTGGCCGGTGCTGCACCCATGATCGGGTTCTTGGGAACCGTCATTGGGATGATCTTGGCGTTCCACGAAATGGCAAGCAGTGGCGGACAGGCCGAAATGGGGTCGTTGGCCTCGGGAATCTATACTGCAATGACCACAACGGTTGCTGGATTGGTGGTGGGAATCATCGCCTACATTGGCTATAACCACTTGGTGAACAGAACGGATAAAGTGGTCCACCAGATGGAAGCCAATGCAGTGGAATTCCTGGACCTATTGAACGAACCCATATAGTATTTCTGTCATGAAACTGAAGGGAAGGAACAAGATAAGCCCGGAATTCAGCATGGCATCCATGACGGACATAGTGTTCCTGTTGTTGGTGTTCTTCATGTTGACGTCCAATGCACCCAACGCACTGGATTTGCTCTTGCCAAAGGCAAAGGGAAAATCCACCAATACACAGAATGTTTCGGTGACCATCGACAAGGACCTGAAATATTTTGTGAACAACGAGCAAATCAATCGGGAATACATTGAAATTGAATTGAAAAAGGCACTTGAAGGTCAAGAAAAGCCTACCATTATCCTAAGAGCGGAAGAGAGCGTCGCCATCAAAGAGGCGGTCAACGTTATGGACATCGCCAATAGGAACAATTACAAGGTCATCTTGGCTGTGCGGCCAAAGTAATGTCATTTTTAGATACGAGACACAAGAAAAAATCCTTTACGCTCACGACCTTATTGTTGAGCGCACTCCTTTTATTGCTTTTTTATATTGGATTGACCTATTTGGATCCACCCATTGAAAATGGCATTGCAGTTAACTTCGGCACCATGGATTTTGGTAGTGGGGAGGTTCAGCCCAAAGAAAAAATAAGGTCCGAGCCGCAAGAAGTGGTAAGCGAACCCGTGCAACAAGTACAGGAAGTGCAACCACAGGAGGAGACCGTGGAAGAGGCACCCGTGGAGAAGGTCCTGACCAGTGACAACGAGGAGAGCATCAAGATAAAGCAGCAGCAAGAAGCCAAGAGAAAGGCCGACGAGGCAGCCGAAAAAGCAAAGGCTGAAGCTGAACGCATCGCCAAGGAGAAAAGGGATGCTGAAGAAAAAAAGCGACAGGAGCAGGAGGCCAAGAAAAAAAACATTGATGCCCTTATAGGTGGAATCGGAAAATCTGATGGAACCACAACGGGAAGCGAAGGCGATGATGACAGGTTGGGCGATAAGGGGCAACCTGATGGCGACCCCTATGCTACAAGTTATTATGGCGCCCCAGGTAGTGGGAGCGGTACCGGAGGCTATGGCCTCAGTGGGCGTTCTTTGGTAAGCAAGGGAAAAGTACAGCAAGAATGCAACGAGGAGGGCAGGGTGGTCGTGAGAATAGTCGTGGGTAGGAACGGACAAGTGATACAGGCCACTCCCGGGGTCAAGGGAACCACCAATAATGCGCCATGTCTTTTGGAACCTGCCAAGAAAACTGCACTTCAGCACCGATGGAACCCAGATTCCAATGCCCCGGCCGAACAGATTGGATTTGTTGTGGTCAACTTTAAATTGGGCCAGTAGTGACATACAAGCAAACCTTGGAATGGATGTTTGGCCAATTGCCCATGTACCAACAGAAAGGGGTACTGGCCTTGAACGCGAAGATGGATAACATCATCCGTTTTTGCGATCTTCTGGGCAATCCCGAGAAAAAATTCAAGACCATCCATGTGGCCGGCACCAATGGAAAAGGGTCCAGTAGCCACATGTTGGCGTCCATACTCCAAGAAGCAGGCTACAAAGTAGGGCTCTACACTTCACCACATTTAAAAGATTTTAGGGAACGCATCAAGATCAACGGGAAACCCGTGGATAAGAAGTTCGTAAAGGAATTTATTGAAGGGAACAAGACCTTTTTGGAAGACCATAAGCTGTCTTTTTTTGAGATGACCGTGGGAATGGCCTTTAGTTATTTTGCCAAGGAGGAAGTCGATGTTGCCGTTATAGAAGTGGGTCTGGGCGGTCGATTGGACTCTACCAATATCATAACCCCGGAAGTATCCCTTATTACCAACATAGGATTGGACCATACCCAGATATTAGGGGATACTTTGGAAAAGATAGCACTGGAAAAAGCAGGCATCATCAAGCCCGGTGTACCTGTGGTGATAAGTGAGCGGCAACCCGAGACAGAGACCGTCTTCAACTTGATTGCCCATCAATTGAAATCCAAAATTGTTTTTGCGGATGAACTGTCCTTCCCTGTCCACACTACGGATTTGCTGGGAGATTATCAAGAGCGCAATATGAAAGGGGTGCTGGCCTGTGTCCGACAGTTGGAAGGTTTTGCCATTTCAGCAGATAATATTTCGAATGGATTGAAGAAGGTGGTCGCTAATACGGGATTGATGGGGAGATGGCAAATTTTGAAGGAAAGGCCATTGGTGGTCTGCGATACGGCACACAACAAGGAAGGACTTTCATGGGTGTTGCAGCAGATCAAAAAACAACAGTATAGGCAACTGCACATCGTGTTGGGTTTTGTGAGCGATAAAGATGTAAAGAGTGTTTTGGTCATGTTTCCCAAAGAAGCCAAATACTACTTTGTGAGGCCGAATATCCCTCGCGGAATGGGGGTGGAGCAGTTGGCCGCTTTAGCCTTGGAACAAGGGCTGAAAGGGCAAACATACAAAACAGTGAAAAAGGGTTTAAAGGCGGCTTTGGCCACGGCGGAAATGGAAGATATGGTCTATGTGGGAGGGAGTACTTTTGTCGTTGCTGAAGTGGTGTGATTTTTTTCTTTGATTTTGTTTTATAAATCAAAAACTGTGTTATATTTGCACTCCCATTCAGGAAAACGAATGGGCGCTTAGCTCAGTTGGTTCAGAGCACCTCGTTTACACCGAGGGGGTCGGGGGTTCGAATCCCTCAGCGCCCACTTTTAGAGTTTAAATTAAAACAAAACCTTGCATATCTTATTGATTTGCAAGGTTTTGAAGTTTTAGGACCTTTATTTGAATTGGTTTGATTTAGTATGTTTTGGTTTGCAATTCGGTCAGTAAATTTTTTTTCTGAAAAGTGTTAACCGAATAAGCTTGTAAGTTGCTATATTACAGTGTAGATACCCCGATATTTAGGGCAGGTTTCCTACAAATCCAATATAATTATCAAGCTGTTTTCCCAAATAATTCCATTCGAGGATTTTTAGCAGGTGATTGATCGGGCTAGTCAGGTCTTTCTTTGTCATTCAATTTTCTTAGGGGAAATCAACCCCTTTTTCAATTTGGAGAAATAGCTTTCCAAGTCATTCTTGACCTCACCAGACATGATATAGAGCCCTATAATATTGGGAAATGACATGGTAAGGGTCATCATGTCCGAAAAGTCCAAGACGGCTCCCAAGCCAACCGAGGCACCGATGACCACAAATACAAGGAACAACACTTTGTACAACAGTTCAATGGTATTGTTTTTCCCAAAAAGATAGGTCCAGGCCCTCATACCGTAATACGACCAAGAGATCATGGTGGAGAACGCAAAAAGAAATACGACCATCGAAAGCACATAAGGGAACCAGGAAATCACTGTTGCAAAAGCATCGGAAGTAAGCTGAACGCCACCTATTCCCTGTACTTCGTGCATTCCGGTAAAGATAAGGACAAGGGCTGTGAGGGTACATATGACAACGGTATCTATAAAAGGTTCCATGAGTGCCACAAAACCTTCGGAGACGGGATGGTTGGTCTTTCCGGCACTGTGGGCAATAGCTGCCGATCCAACCCCTGATTCGCTGGAAAATGCCGCTCTTTGAAAACCAACTATCATTACTCCCACAACGCCCCCCTTTAAGGCCGAGGCATTGAATGCCCCATTATATATGGCAGAAACAGCGGGCCCTAAATTTTCAATGTTGACGCCGATCACCACCAATGCGGAAATTACATATATCGCCGCCATCACAGGAACAATACGGCCAGTAACCTTTCCGATACTTTCAATGCCGCCGATTATTACGGCTCCCACCAGTGCGGCCAATACCAGGCCAAAATAAAAACCATTTCCTTCCATAAACCCAAATTGGCCGGCCAAGATCTCAAAGGACTGGTTGGCCTGGAACATATTGCCACCTCCCAAGGTGGCTCCTATGCACAACACTGCAAAAAACCCTGCCAATACTTTTCCCAGTCCCCGAAGGTTTCTTTTTTCCAGCCCATACCTCAGGTAATTCATCGGTCCCCCAAATATCTTCCCCTGCGAATCTATGTTCCTATATTTTACACCGAGGGTACATTCCACGAATTTTGAGGACATGCCCAACAGCCCGGCAATGATCATCCAAAAAGTTGCCCCGGCACCACCCATTGATATGGCAATGGCCACACCGGCAATATTGCCCAATCCAACGGTTGCGGATACTGCTGTGGCCATGGTCTGGAAGTGTGTAATCTTCCCAGGTGCACTGGGGTCGTCGAACTTGCCCCTTGCAAGGTCTATGGAGTGTCTGATTCCCCTGAAGTTTATAAAACCCATTTTTACCGTAAAAAAAGCGGCTCCTAAAATCAACCAGATCACGATCAATGGAATATTGTGGGTCTGTGGGTCTCCATTGGGATGTGTGACGGGGATAGGTTCTGGATATTCTATTTCGGCCAGATTATG
This sequence comes from Allomuricauda sp., assembly GCA_048270465.1. Lineage (GTDB taxonomy): Bacteria > Bacteroidota > Bacteroidia > Flavobacteriales > Flavobacteriaceae > Flagellimonas. The sequence continues at coordinate 24,383 of JBLWSV010000020.1, read as the reverse complement.
GGCCCCAACCTCGATCACATCCCGTTTATCCATGGAGTCGTATATGGTCTCTTCTACTGCAACCAGTTGCCTTAGCGTACCGGAGGTATTGGCCTTGATGGGCATGTAGCCATTCTTCTCGGAGTGGACCACGGCTATTTTCTGACCCAACTCGACAAATTCCCCATCGTCAGCCAACCATTTCTTAAGTACAAATCTATCGTCCACCAAAGGATTCCAGTCAGTAATGGGCACTTTTTTGACATCGGCATATATAGTAGGGTCGTAGAGGCCAATGGCACTGAAGGGATCCCAAAAAAGAAAACTTTTAAGTTTTTCCACCGCAGGAACAGCAACACCGTTGAAGTGCTCGGTGATATGTCTTGGTTTGATCCTATAGGTTCTTGTGAGGGTTGCCCCTTTACTGTCGGTTATGCTTACATCATACTCGATACCCTCTGTTAGATTGAAAGCCGATGGAGAATTTAATGGGGTATTTTTGTCAGTCCATTTGAACTGGTAGGGAGGTGTTCCGCCTGAAACCTCCAATTGTATGAATCCATCATTTAAGGATTCTGAAGCATTGCCCAATTTTTCCTTTACCTGAAGTTCCTGTGCATGGGTGGGTAGTAGGAATATTGTGCATAGGCCCAAAAGAACATATTTGATCATAAAAAGATTTTTGGAGAATAAAAAGAGTATGGCAGGATGAATACAAGATAGATTCTATTCGGGAAAGGAGTGGGATTGCACCCGATATCCCTTTTTTGATGGGGAATGGTACTTGTTTCGCCTAAACAACTAAGTATAGGATATAGGAGGGGGTGCTGTCCAAAAACGCTTTATTTCAGGATATGGAAGCATCAATGTTGCAGCGGCACGGCCAATAATGGAATCTTCAATTCATCCAATAGATCCTTTTTTCGGTTTGCGGTAAAGATGTTGTACAGAAAATCTTTTTTTCGGTGGCCCGCCACTACCAAATCAATTTGGTGCTTTTCCACAGTCTCTTTGAGGGTTTTTGCAACAGTGCCCTGAATGACCAGCCCCTCTGCTGGGATACCAAGTCCGGTATTGATTTCCCTGGCCCTGTCCTCAACGAATACTTTGGCCTTTTTTCGTGTTTCGGCCCTTTTTTCATATACAAACTGTGGTCCTGCCTCCCGGGCAAGAAAATCATCGGGATCCGCTTCGGAAACATGGACAATCCAAATCTTTCCCCCAGTATCTTGGGCAATTTTTGCAGCTTGTGAAATAAGTTGTTGTGCATCCTCGGGTTGGCTGATGGCGACCAATATATTTTTCATATCTGTAAAGATTTAAGGTTGTGCCTTTAAGAAAGCCCAAAATCAGAGCTAAACAAGGTTTTATCAAGCAATTACGCTACAAATTTAATAAAGGGAAGTAACCTGTCCATTGACATAGGTCACATTCGTCGCCCATGGATAACTGTAAATATTCTGGGCTTGCCCCATTATCCCGAAACAATCTGACTTCTGATCCGACTGAGTGTTTCTCTGGTTATGCCCAGATAAGAAGCTATCATGTGCTGCGGGACTCTTGGTATAATATCGGGAAAATCCCTCAACAATTTCAGGTAGCGCTCTTCCGCTGTCGAGCTGATGGCGCCTATGAGCCGACGTTGTGTATTGATCAAGTTGTTTTGGATGAGGATTCTGAAATACCTTTCAAACGCCGGAATTTTTTTTAATAATAGTTCCCAGGTTTCATTAGTGAGCAACAACAGTTCACTGTCCTCTAAAGCTTCTATGTTGTAATTGGAAGGTTCACCACTGAAAAAGCTATAGAGGTCTGCCGTCCACCATCCTTCCATTGAAAATTGCAGGATATGCTCATTGCCTTTTTTGTCCAGGGAAAAACTACGGAGCAACCCCTTTTCAACAAAAATGGTATAACTACAGGTTTCACCGGCTTGAAAGAGAAAACGCTTTTTTTTCAAATTTTTCTCAATGAACAGGCTTTTTGCGTATTCCAATTCCTCCTTACTGATCTGAATGGTGTCTTTGATATTTTCTTCCAAATTCTCATACATGCCTATAGAAACCTAATAAAGTAAACGTAAGGTAAGCACATTTTCCAATAATTTGAACCAAGATGTTCCGATTTCAAATAAGGGTGGCAGCATTGGAGGGCAATAATCTGTTTTTGTCCTTGTGGTACAGAAAACGTACTTCAGGTGCCACCTTCGTTTTCCATCCAAAAGTTCCTTGTTCACCACGCTGTAAAATAAATGAACAGGACATTTTCGAGTTTATGGCATCCTTGGATTAAGTACATGGCAACACATATCAAATATCTAAGACTGAAGTCTAAAGCATATTGAGAGGCCTCTTTCATTTTTATATCGGTAAAGAATTTATGAAAGATATTTTTGGTTGGTACAAAAATTTGCATTTCTTTTGTATATGTAATACATAATACAAATATGAAAAACCTGATAGCCGCTACGTATGCTCCAATGTGCCAGGACAGTTCACTGAATCTGGAGATCGTAGCAGATTATGGAGCATTTTTGCAATCCAATGGGGTGGCAGGGGCATTTGTAAACGGATCGACCGGTGACTTTGTCTCTCTCAGCACAAAAGAGCGTAAGTGTTTGATAGAGGCATGGGCCTTGAACAAACCTGATGATTTTTATTTGATCAACCATGTGGGGCATACCAATCTAAGGGAGTCAAAGGAAATGGCAGAACACTGTGCAGACATGGTGGACGCCATAGGAGCATTGCCCCCTTTTTACTTTAAGCCTAGATCCTTGGATGATTTGCTTCACTACTGTAGGGAAGTGGCGCTTTCCGCCCCCAATACCCCGTTTTATTATTATCATATACCTGTGCTGACCGGAGTGGATTTTTCCATGGAGGATTTTTTGGACAAGGCATCAGGATCCATAGAAAATTTTGCCGGAATCAAATATACCAACGATGAACTGGATGATTTTCAACGATGTTTGAAATATGATAATGGAAGATTCGATATTTTCTTTGGCATCGATGAGAAGTTTTTGGACAGTCTGTCCTATGGAGCTTCGGGATGGGTAGGGAGCACCTACAACCATTTGGCACCCCTTTACCATGAAATTGTAGCCTGTGTGTCTAAAGACAATATGGAAATGGCCCAAGAACTCAAGGGCAAAACACTCTACTTTGTCGAAACTTTGGGGCAATTGGGTGGTTTTCAAGGGGGTAGCAAGGGCTTTATGAAATACCTCGGACTGGATATGGGCCCCAGTCGTTTTCCACACAAAACATTTGAGGACGCTACATTAAAACGTGCGATTGAATTATTTGACAGTATTGAACTATCCAGTTATCTGGCAAAGCCCTATCATAAGAATTCAGTAGGGCAATAATTTTTTTAATTATTATGTTATACATAATACAGAAATTATTATATATTTGTTAATGAACCTTATATAATCAAACTAAATAATCTATGAAACTCTTAATGCATGTAGAAAAAAAAGCAGCACCAGGTCTGCGAATGACCCTGGGGGTGAATAGGCCCCTGGTCCATTTTCTCCTCTTTTTGCTATTGAACGTGTTGACCGTTAAAATGTACGGTCAGGGCTCACAGATAAGGGGTACCGTCACGGATGGGGAGGGTGTCCCGCTTCCTGGAGCTACGGTGCTGGTCAAGGGGACAACGAATGGTGCCCAGACGGATTTTGATGGAAATTATACCATTCAGGCCAGTAACGGTGATATTTTGGTGTTCAGTTATATCGGTTTTGCGGCTCGTGAAATAGTCGTTTCCGATGCAACCACCATAGATGTTGCTTTGGCAGAAAGTACGGCCATGCTAGACGAGGTTGTGGTGACGGGTTATGGTAGCCAGTCCAGATCCACCTTGACTTCATCTGTATCAAAATTGGACACCAAAGTTCTGGAAAGTGCCACACGTTCCAACCCTGCTACAGCCTTGCAAGGAACAGTTGCTGGTTTGCGTGTGACCAATACCACGGGTCAGCCTGGCTCTTCCCCACAGGTTGTGTTGCGTGGAGGGACCAATTTTAGTGGGGATGATGCACCATTGATTTTGGTTGACGGGGTTCCCAGTTCGTTTTATGCCCTTAATTCGGATGACATTGAATCGATGGAAGTTCTAAAGGATGCTGCTGCAACAGCCATTTATGGGGCTCGGTCTGCGAACGGTGTCATCTTGATTACCACCAAAAAGGGGAAGGCCGGCAGATCTTCCATTAATTACAAATACAGGTACAGCATCAATAACGAGCGAAATGATCAGCAGTATCTGGGAGCTGCCGATCATATCAATTATAACAGACAGTCCATAGCATGGTTTAGGGAAGCTACCAACGATCCTGGTGCTTTTGGTGCTTTTTTGGATGGCAACCAAAGTGCAGGGACGGGCAACAATGCCACAAATGACCCTTTTACCACCCAATTGGTGACTTCGGCAAACCAATATTTGCTCGATCAACCGGGATGGCGTTCCATTCCAGATATTTTAAACCCGGAACAACAAATCCTTTTTTATGACAACAAGGATGTTGGGGACCGCATTTATCAGACCAGTGAATCCAAAGATCATTATCTCTCTTTCGATGGGGGCAATGAAAAAGGCACCTATTATTTAGGGTTGGGGCTATTGGACAATGACGGGCTTATCTTGGGTTCTGGCTTCAAGAGGTATTCCGGTAAGTTCAGTGGATCTTATAAAGTAACGGACAAGGTTAAAGTAAACTCCAACATCCTGTATTCGCACTCCAATCTGAATTTGAGCCCATTGGGCAGCGAGGATACCGTATTTAGGAGATTTCAGGGCCAAGCACCCACCTCCAGAACCTATGACAGCAATCCAGATGGTACATGGTCGGACCAATATGCCGTAGGGCAGAACCAAGGTTTTGGTAACCCCCTGTATTATCAAGACAAGTTTGTACGCAAGAACTTGGAGCAACGTTTACAGCTCTCTGCAGGTTTGGATTGGGACATTATTGACGAATTGACGTTCTCCCTGAATGGAAGCCACTTTGCGGTCAACAATCACAATCAAAGCTTCAACAGGGCTTATAGGACAGGAAGCACCACGGGACCTTTGCGTACTGGGCGTGAGGCATCTGTAAGTTTGGACAGGACGCTAAGGAACCAATTGACCGGTACCCTGAACTATACCAAAAGGTTCGGCATGCACAATGTAAATGCATTGATCGGTGCGGAATATTTTAAGGACAACTATTTTGGAACTTCTGCGGGAACAAGAAATTCCCCGACGGACTTGATTGAGACCCTCAACGCAGGTGCGGAGGCCAATGGTATTCCTTCAAGTTTTGAAACAGAATATGTCATTACCTCAACCTTTGGAAGGCTATTGTATGATTACGATAACAAATACCTGTTCGGATTCACTTTCAGGAACGACGGGTCGTCAAGATTGGGCAACAACAAATTTGGTTTCTTTCCCGGGGTTTCCCTTGGATGGAATGCGCATAACGAAGGCTTTTTTCAAGATGCTGGTCTGGATAAGACCATCACAAAATTCAAACCAAGGCTGAGTTATGGTGTAAACGGTAACCAAGATGTATTGAGCAATTATGGGGTCTATGGATCTTATGGGTCACAGGGAATTTATAACGGCCAAACAGGATATGCCAATTCAAGTCTGGCAACACTGGATTTGAAATGGGAAAAAGCAACTACGTTCAATGTTGGGTTGGATGTGTCCTTATTCGATAACAGACTTTCATTTATTGCAGATGTTTACTCAAGGGACATCAAGGATAAGTTGGCAAACTTAACCTTGCCCTACTATACCGGATTTAGTGGTATTTTAACCAATAATGGCACCTATAGGAACAAAGGTTTTGAGCTTCAGGTAAACGGGGATATCATTCGGAAGGAAGATTTCAACTGGAGCTTGGGAGCCACCTTTACCTCAAATAGGAACTATGTGGTAAACCTGCCCCAAAACGACAATGAACTGAACAGACAGGGAGGAAGTCTTATTTGGAACCCTGAGACAGGACAGGAAGAATGGGTCGGAGGGCTTCAGGAAGGCCAACGATATGGAGGGGACTTGGTTGTGGCTTTCGAGCAAGCGGGCATTTATGCCGATCAGGCAGAAGCCGATGCAGATAATGCCATAACGGATGAATACATGCCAGGAGCGAGTCGCAACCAAAGATGGGCAGGTGACGTTAAGTGGGTCGATCAAAATGGTGATGGTGTCATCAATAGTTTGGACAGAAAAGTGATTGGCAGAACCACGCCAGATTTTGTGGGTGGATTCAATACCAGCCTTACCTACAAAAACTTTAGCCTGTTTGTGCAGACAGATTTTGCCACTGGGCACTTGGTGTGGAACCATATCAGGAACAAGGGATATGGGCAAACCCAGGGTAATTTGGCTCAGCCCATCGAGGTTTTGGATTCGTGGACACCCTCAAATACGGATACCGATTGGCCCCGTTTCGTGTTCGTGAACGGTACCAAAAACGTATGGAGGGGCAATGAGAGTGTTAGCAGCTTACAAACGGAGGCCAATGAAAAGTTTTGGGAAAAAGGCGATTATTTGGCCATCAGGGAAGTGACCTTGACCTACAATGTGCCGGTAGCGTATTTTAATGATGCCATAAAAAGATTGAGCATAAATGTAACGGGTTCCAACCTGCATTACTTTAAGAGTATGAGCGGGGATACGCCCGAGGTTGGGGGGGTACAATATGGTGAATTTCCTGTGCCCAAGACAATTACCATAGGACTTAACGTAACATTTTAAAATCACAGTGATGAAAAAATATATCTATATATTATCGGCAATTTTGGCCTTCTCTGCATGTGAAAGCGAATTGGAACTGGACGCCCCGAGCGAATTGACAACTGGCGGTTTCTGGGATACCGAGGAAGGTGCCAGAACGGCCCATACGGGCATGTTGGCAAATTTAAGAGGGGAAGCCGGGGATTTTTGGCTTCTCGGTGAAATACGGAGCGACATTTGGGGCGGACGTACCTATGAATCCCCGGCAAACTTGTCCCTGATCGAATCCAGCTTCACAGCTTCCAGTGCGCCCTTTGGGGGATGGGCAGGCTTCTATACCCAAATTCATAGGGTAAATGACTTTTTGGCCAATGTTCCGAACGTGGATTTTATCAATGAGTCCGATAAAAACCATTTGCTCGGACAAGCCTATGGATTAAGGGCCTTATATTACTATACCTTGTTAAAGACCTGGGGCGATGTGCCCATCATCTTGGAGCCCTTGTCCACGGTCGATCCCAATGGGCTAAGTAAGGCAAGATCTACCCAGAGCGAAGTTATGGCCCAAATAAAGGAGGACATTGAAGCTTCTTTGACAGCTTTTGGTACTGACAATAGTTTCTGGGAGGGGAGCAGGAATTTTTGGAGCAAAGCGGCAACCCTGGCCCTAAAGGGTGATGTGTATATCTGGTCAGGTAATTTGTTGGGCGGTGGCAATGCCGACTTTGCCGAAGCTAAGGCTGCCTTGGAGCAAATAGCGTCGTTTGGCATTGGTTTGGCGCCAAGTTTCGATGATTTATGGGGCGTGCCCAATGAAGGAAACAATGAGTTTATTTTTGCCCTGCAATATCAGCGGGACGAGGCCTCGAACATTTACAACAGTTTCACCGGTAGGACCACCGAGATCCATCCGCAGTTCAATGCCGCAGGCGAATCCATGGGCGATTTCATAATTGATGGCGCGAACAGGTATGGCCAGTCAGAAAAAACAATTCTGCTGTTGGATGATAATGGAGATGCCCGTAAGGATGCAACATTTATCAGGCTATATACCGATGACAATGGAGGTGTTGGATACCCTTCCTATAACGAACCAACCTATTTTGGCTCCATTTTGAAAAAGTTTTTGGGACGAGTGGATGGCTCAGAGCGAATTTTCGAAAATGATGTGCCCTTATACAGATACGCCGATGTGCTTTTGCTTCTGGCCGAGGCTAAAAACCATCTTGGTGAAGACCCGTCGGGTGAGATCAACCAGATACGGCAAAGGGCCTATGGGGCCAATTACAATCCAGCAATCCATGCCTATGTGAACGGTTCCCAGATCGATAATGCCAATGCGATTTTAAATGAGCGTTACAAGGAGTTTGTAGGAGAGGGAAAACGTTGGTGGGATTTAAGACGCGCCGGCGACAGTTTCGTAATCGACAATATAGAATTCCTTAACCCGGGTGATGAATACAAATTATTATTGCCGATTTCAGATGATATGAGGGGCAGGAACCCCCTTTTGGACCAGACACCGGGCTGGGAATAAAAGTTGGTTAGTTTGTTGAGTTAGTTATTTTTGATTCAAGTGTAAGGGACCCGTTCAATTCGGGTCTCTTTTTTATTGGAATATGCCAGTGGGACCAATGGAATTAAACTTTCAGAAAAATGGAATTCGCAATAAGGACTTTATCCAGTTTGTTTGAGGCTGCCAACTTTGGGAAATGGGCACAGTATGTCCGTTTTGGTGGCCAATAACATCAAATAGGAAACTTCAAAATGGTTGTGCGGATGACTGTAAAAACATGGGCCATACCTGGTGGGGTATGTTGGAAACAGTCTGGGGTTTATTTGTTGGAGTGTTTAAAGATATGGTCAAAGTGGGGTTCCAAATGGCGTCGCATGGCATTCCTAAAGGTTTCCGGTGTGCCAATTTTTAGATTGTCCAAAAGCATTCTGTGGGTAACAAACGTGCCCTTGGTATAATGATACTCATCCAGATCACGGTTTTCGGTTTCCTTCAGGTAAACATATTCAAATACGGGAAGCAACAGACCTTGGAATCGTTGGAGGGTATCATTCTTCGAAATTTGGTACAGTTTTCCATGAAAAGCAACTTCCTTATCAAGCGAAAACCTTACTTTTCCTGTACTTGTGGCTTCTTCCTCTTCCACTATTTTCTCCAACTCGTCAATTTCCTTCTGTGTTTTGTGCTCGAAAAGAAAATCGGCCATACCCATTTCCAAGATCAATCGAAGCTCGAACAGGTTCTTTAGGGTATCAGTGCCCAACAAAGTAGGATCCATGATCCGTTCGAAGTTGTTGATAATATCGGGCTGTTTCAGGATCATGCCCCTATGTTTCTTGGACTCAACAAGCCCGAGGGTTCGCAAGCGTAACAGGGCTTCGCGCACCACGGTCCTGCTAACGCCCAGGTTTTGGGCAAAATCCAATTCCTTGGGTATGGGGTCGCCCGGACCTAATTTATTCTCTTTAAAAAACTCCAATAAGCTCAATTCCACTTTGTCAACAAGGGAAAGGGTATCCACAGGTTTTAATTTTTTATATTGCTTCATCATACTTTTGGTTGGCACTTTTGGAGATTTATTCCGATAGGCAAATTAACATAAAATTTGTTGATCATTCAGTTCTTGCCTTTTCCCAGAGTGATACAAAGATATTCAAATTATATCGTATATTTGTATTATGTTATACATAATATGAAATATTCTGAACTGTATCAAAAATCGCTTTTTGAAGATGTGCTGCCTTTTTGGGAGAACCATTCGCTAGACCGATCAAATGGTGGGTACTTTACGTGTCTGGATCGTGCAGGTAAGGTTTATGACCAGGATAAATTTGTTTGGTTGCAGGGCAGACAGGCATGGATGTTCTCCATGCTGTTCAATTCCGTAAAACCACAACAATCATGGTTGGACATGGCCAAAAATGGAATTGATTTTCTAAGGCGTTTCGGTTCCGATGATAAGGGACAATTTTATTTTGCATTGACCCGTGAGGGCAAACCGTTGGTCCAGCCTTATAATATTTTTTCGGATTGCTTTGCCGCAATGGCCTATGCGCAATATGCCAAAGCCACCAAAAGTGATGAAATGGCGCAGCTGGCCAAGCAGGTGTTTCACCAAATCCTTGAAAGGCGCAATACTCCAAAAGGGCCTTATGAAAAAAGTACTGGCGAAAGACCCCTTAAGGGATTTTCATTGCCCATGATCATCTCCAACTTGGTCCTTGAACTGGAACACGTTTTGGACAAGGACCTTGTGGAAAATACCATTGACGCCTGTGTGTACGAGGTCATGGAAGTGTTTTTGCAAAAGGACTCCGGTCTGGTCCATGAAAATGTAAACCTTGATGGTTCCCTGCAGGACAGCTTCGATGGACGCCTCATTAACCCAGGACATGGGTTGGAAGCCATGTGGTTTATGATCGACATCGGTGTACGCCGCAATGATGTGGATTTGATCCAAAAGGCCTCCGATACCATTGTGAACCTATTGGAATTTGGATGGGACACAGAATATGGAGGGATTTTTTACTTTATGGATGCGAAAGGCCATCCCCCACAACAATTGGAGCACGATCAAAAATTGTGGTGGGTTCACCTAGAGGCCCTTGTGGCCCTTGCCAAGGCATACGAACAAAACAGAAATGCCCAATTATGGGAGTGGTACGAAAAGGTGCATGGGTACACCTGGTCCCATTTTCCCGATCCTGAGTATGGGGAGTGGTTCGGTTATCTCAACCGTCAGGGAAAACCCCATCTCCCACTTAAAGGGGGAAAATGGAAAGGTTGCTTTCATGTGCCGAGGGCACTTTACCAATGTTGGAAAACTTTTGAACGAATTGAAAAATCAGATAAAAACCAAAACAAATGATCAAAATGACAATCAAAACCACCCTTTCGGTAATGCTCATATTGATGTGCCTTTCCTGTGGCAAAAATCATGGTGACATTCAGTCCATACAGGTCATTGCACACCAGCCCGTCTTACCTGTTTTGGCAAAAAAAGAAAGGAACCAAGTGCTCAAGATTTCACTGGAAGTGCCTGACAGCATTCAGCAACCAGCAGTTGGGACCTTCGAATTTTCGTTTGATGGAACCACAAATATTGGTGACATTGCAAGTGCAGCCTTGGTTTACAATAAGGAGGACAATTTTGATGAGGCAACTATTGTTGCCGATACAGATAACATTACCCCAAGGATTTCCATGTCGGGAAACCGGGAACTGGACCCGGGCAAGCACTACTTTTGGCTGTCGGTGGCCCTTAACGGAACACCGGAATTGACCCATAGGATAGCAGCACGGCTGTTGTCTGTGGACTTGATTGATGGAAGAACCCTATTGCCTCAAAAGAAGACGGAAACAGCTCCCCAACGTATCGGTATTGCACTAAGACAATATGGGGATGATGGGGTCGATACGTACCGTATTCCCGGTCTGGCCACGACCAATAAGGGTACCTTGATTGCCGTTTATGATGTCCGATACAATGATCCGGTAGATCTTCAGGAAGATATTGATGTCGGCATGAATCGGAGCACCGATGGGGGACAGACCTGGGAGCCCATGAAAATCATAATGGACATGGGGGAATATGGAGGTCTTGATGAAGACCAGAACGGAATTGGTGACCCTGCGGTGCTCGTTGATCATAAGACCAATACCATTTGGGTGGCGGCCCTATGGTTACATGGATATCCTGGAGAAAGGGCTTGGAACGCGTCCCAACCTGGCATATCTCCAAAAAGGACAGGGCAATTGATTTTGGTCAAAAGTGAGGATGATGGCCTAACCTGGTCAAAACCGATCAATATAACCCCACAGGTGAAAAAAGAAGAATGGCAATTGTTTTTCAACGGCCCCGGAGCAGGAATCACCATGAAGGACGGAACCCTTGTCTTTGCGGCCCAGTATAAGGACAAGGACAGAGTTCCACACTCAACGATCATATATAGCAAGGATGGAGGGGCATCTTGGCACGTGGGAACCGGAGCAAAATCAGAGACCACAGAAGCACAGGTGGTCGAATTGACTGACGGTAGTTTGATGTTGAACATGAGGGATGATAGGAACCGTTCCCATCGGAAGGATTCCCTCAATGGTCGTTCAGTGGCAGTTTCCCATGATCTAGGCAAGACATGGACCGAACACCCCTCCTCTCGAAAGGCACTGATCGAACCCAATTGTATGGCGAGCATCCTTGCCCATGACCATCCCGAGCTTGGAAAGATCCTTTTCTTTTCCAACCCGGATTCCGAGACCCAACGCAACCACATTTCCATCAAAACCAGTTTTGATGAGGGCATGACCTGGCCCCATGAAAACCAATTGGAACTTTTTGAAAACAATTCTTATGGGTATTCCTGCATGACCATGGTCGATGATGGGCACGTGGGCATTCTGTATGAGGGTGTCAAGGAATTGTATTTTCAAAAAATTCCCATAAAAGAATTGATCAACTAGATGATACCAATGAACCAAGATTTTACCCTGCGCCTGTTGTTCAGTCTATTGTTCACAGTCAATGTGCTTTCATCACAAGAATTCAAATCCAAATTTCCCCTTCAGGTATTGAAGGAGGCTCCAGTAAAATTAATACCATTTCCACAAAAGGTGGAGTGGGGCAAGGGAACCCGGTCAGTATCGTCCTTCCGTCTGGAGGTCGATGGGACTTTATCCCGTTCCATTCAAACCGAGTTGGAATCACTTTGTAGGGATTTAGGAATCCAACTGGACAGTACAGCGGATGATACCTTGCATTTTCAAAGGGATACATTCCTTAAGGGAGAAGGCTATCAGCTCCGTGTTTTGCAAAATTCCATTCATATAGCTGCGGGTACAGATAAAGGCAGATTTTATGCCTTGCAGACCCTACGACAGTTAATATCCAAAAAAGGGCAAGAAAATGTAGTGCCGTTTTGTTCCATAACGGATTGGCCTGCCTTTGCAGTACGGGGTTATATGTTGGATGTCGGCCGGAACTACCAGAGTGTACAATCCATAAAGGCACAATTGGACGTGATGGCCCGTTATAAGCTCAATACCTTTCAATGGCATTTGACGGATTATCCTGCATGGCGTATTGAAAGTAAGGCCTTTCCAGAGTTGAATGACCCTGAAAACCATAGACCTACCCGTGACCCTGGGATGTTTTATACTTATAATGAAATCAGGGATTTGATCAATTATGCCAAGGAAAGACAGATTCAGGTCATACCGGAAATTGATATGCCGGGCCATAGTGACGCCTTCACCAAGGCAATAGGGCACAAAATGGAGTCCCAAGCAGGTATAAAGATACTTGAGGTCGTACTCGAAGAGTTTTTTAGGGAAATTCCAAAAGAGCTCTGCCCAATCATACATATAGGTTCTGATGAGGTTGAGATCGAGGACCCGAAAACGTTCATGGACCACATGGTCGGCATTGTAAGAAGCCATGACAGGGATGTGATGGTTTGGAATCCAGGGTTGGAGGTGGACAAAGACGTCATTCGTCAAACATGGAAGCCCGATCATATAGGGAAAAAGGAATATAGGGAAGTGGATTCATGGAACAACTATATCAACAACGGGGATCCTTTCATACATATTCCCAAACTGTTTTTTAAACCGATAGGAAAGGGTTCAAAGAATGAAATACTTGGGGGTATTATTTGCTTGTGGCCAGATGTGAACATTGATGCAGAAGAAGAGGCCATCCAAACAAATCCGCTATATCCTTCCCTTCTTACCTATGCATGGACCACTTGGACCGCGGATGTGCAACAGGCATCCAAGGACTTTTTGACCATGGTTCCCAAGAAGGGTACCGAGGAAAATGAATATTTCGCAGCATTTGAAACTTTTTTGATGCATCACAAGCAGTCCCATTTCAAGGACCAACCCTTTCCCTATGTGCCACAGGCAGACATGGTCTGGGAACTTACCGGACCTTTCCCGACACCCAAGACTGCTGGAAATAAAAACCTTGAAAATGGCCACCCAAAAATGGCAACGGGAAACACCATCTATATCAGGGATCGCTTTAAGCAGGGGGGGCAATTCCCCGAAGCCAAAATTGGGGAGACCTACAGGGCCACGACACACGTTTGGTCGGACAAAGAACAGGAAGTTGACACTTGGATCGGTTTTGAAACCCCCTATAGGGCCAATCGGGCATATTCGGGGATTCCTGACAAGGGGAAATGGGATGCCAATGGAGGCACCATTGCACTGAACGGCCAACCATTGCCATCACCAAAATGGAAAAATCCAGGTTGGAAACCGTCCAAAACCGATGGATGGGGCACTCCAGAGGACCAAGAGACTCCATGGGAGAAGGAAGAATTGTATTGGACCAGGGAACCTTATCCACTACATTTGGAAAAAGGATGGAACAAAATAGAGATAATGGTGCCAGGAAAAAACACCTATCAAAATTGGATGTTCACTTTTGCGATATTGGAGCAAGAAGGAATCAAAGTATCAACAAACCCCACTGTCGAATGAAAAGGATATTGACCCACCTCATGTCCATCGCCCTACTATGGAGTGGAGGTTATCTTTCGGCACAACAAGGAACAAAGGTAAAAATCGATACGCTTCCCGAATTGCCTGCGCCTGGGCCCGAAGGCAAATCCTTGGGCTATGCAGGTATGCTGGGCGGACGGCATCAGCAAGTGTTATTGGCTGCAGGAGGGGCCAATTTTCCGGATGGGCCACCTTGGAAGGGTGGACAAAAGGTCTGGAGCGATGATATTTATGTGTTTGAAAACAATGCATGGGGCATGGCCGTGGAGAAATTGCCCAAGCCATTGGCCTATGGTGCATCGGTTTCATTACCAAACGGGGTGTTGTGTATAGGGGGGGAGAACAAGGACAGTGCCAGCGATCTAGTATTCCTGATGGAATATGACAGTGCAACGGGAAAGGTTAACCTTACCGAGTATCCGTCGCTTCCCGAGCCTTTGGCCTATACCCAAGCGGTCTATGATGGAGGTTATGTTTACGTTGTGGGAGGAAAGAACGCAGCGCAGAGTACCAATTCATTTTATCGGATGTCCCTAGAACATAAAAACTGGGAGAGATTACCTGATTTTCCTGGACCGCCCAGGGCTCTGCATGCCATGGCAGTACAGGAAACCCAGAATTCAAGGAAACTTTTTGTTATTGGTGGACGTGACCAAGCCCTAGGGAAGAAATCGGCGGTCTTACCCAATTTTCTTTCCTATGATTTAAGTACGGGCATGTGGGAAGATCGGGGAGGAGTTTTGGTCAAGGGAAGCCCCTTGGTCTTGATGGGTGGTTATGCAGAACCTATGGGATCCATGCACATCTTGGTCTATGGTGGTTCTGATGAGGTGCTTTTTGATGAATTGGAACAAATTTCCCTAAGGCTTGCAGAAAAACCAGGCGATTCGATTTTCAAACAACTTGTGCAAAGACGCGACTCCATATTGAAAAACCACCCAGGATTTTCCAGGGACGTGCTCGCCTACAACACAATAACGGATAAGTGGTTCGTGTATGAGACTTTGAAAAAGGCACTTCCTGTCACGGCCCTCACTTTTAGGTCGGGAGATGCCTTAATCATGGTTTCAGGTGAGGTTTCCCCTGGAACAAGGACACCTACGGTACAAAAAATTCATGTGGAGGAGCCGGCCGGCACTTTTGGTGCAGCAAACTATGGCGTGCTCATAGGTTATCTGCTGCTCTCCCTGTTGATAGGGGTCTATTTCTCCTACAAGCAAAAATCGACTGATGATTATTTTGTGGGAGGAGGGCGTATTCCTTGGTGGGCCAGTGGCCTGAGTGTTTTTGGAACTCTCTTGAGTGCCATTACTTTTATGGCCATACCGGCCAAGGCATTCATAACCGATTGGTCATTTTTTACCCTGAGCATTGCGGCTTTTTTGATCACACCGGTCATATCGTTTCTGTTCATTCCCTTTTTCAACAAGCTAAGAATCACCACGGCCTATGAATTCTTGGAGAACAGGTTTAATTATTTTGCACGGGCATTCGGCAGTCTTTCCTTTATTCTGTTTCAATTCGGTCGTATTGGAATTGTACTTCTGTTGCCCTCCTTGGCCATATCTATCGTAACCGGAATCCCAGTGGATACCAGCATTCTCATTATGGGTGTGCTTTGCATTTTATATACCACGTTTGGTGGTATAGAGGCCGTGATATGGACCGATGTCATGCAGGTGATCGTCCTGATGGGTGGAAGTATTTTAGGGGTGGTTTGGATTATGTTGCACACCGATGCTACTTTTGGGGAGATGGTGACCTATGCCTCAGATCGCAATAAGTTCAATATCACCAATATGGATTTTAATTTCACGGAGGCCACCTTCTGGGTCACATTGATCGGTGGACTGGCATCGGGTCTTGTTACCCAAGGAACCGACCAGACCGTGGTGCAGCGATACCTTACAAGCACCAACGTGAGGAATTCCCAAAAAACATTGTACACCAATGCCATTCTCTCATTGCCCGCGGCCGTCATTTTTTTTGGGTTAGGGACCTTGCTCTTCATTTTCTACAGCGAAATGCCTGAAAAACTGTCGCCAACGCTATCCAACAATGATGCCCTTTTACCTTGGTACATTGTACAGGAACTGCCCATGGGTGTGTCCGGTCTGCTGATCGCAGGCGTTTTTTCGGCTGCCATGTCAAGCATTAGCAGTAGCCTTAATTCGGTGGCTACGGCATTCTGCAACGATTTTTACAAACGTTTTAGACCTAGCATTTCGGATAGGAAACTCTTGGGGGTGGCGCGCATGGCCACTATCGTAACCGGGGTGATTGGGGTATTGCTGGGTCTTTGGATGGCAAGTTCCAACATCAAATCGCTATGGGATGAATTTTATAGGTACCTGGGTTTGTTTACCGGTGGATTGGGGGGAATGTTCCTTTTGGGTATTTTGACAAAAAGGGCCAATGCTCCGGGAACCCTGCTCGGGTTGGCGGTAAGTGCCGCATTGATATGGTATATCAGTGTGTTTACAAATATCAGCTTTTTGATGTATGCGTTTTTTGGGCTGGTTTCCTGCTTCGTTTTTGGATATCTGTTCAGCCTATTTTTTAAACCTAAGGGTAATGATCGATCAATTGGGCGATATTGCCCTTGAAAGGGGTTATCACTGGAAGTTCAAAATTGTTCAAATGGCATGGGTTAAGGTAAGGATTGGGTAGGTATGCAGCATAAATCAATCGATGCGACCGGGGATATTGCTGTGGGCAACCCAAAATGCAGTCCCATACAATCGCATCTTTACCTGAAGAACCATGCCATGTGGAATTGTTAAAATGTATTTGAATAAAACAAAAAGCATTTCATGTTGAAATCATTTGGCTATATCATGTTGTTTTTGGTCCTGGGTGAATCCCTAAGATATCTTTTCAATGTTCCGGTTGCAGGAAATATTTTGGGAATGGCACTTATTTTTCTTGCCCTTAGAATGAAGGTCGTTACCTTGGATTTGGTAAAACCGGCTGCCAACAAACTCTTGAAATACATGGTGCTTTTTTTTGTACCCTATGGAGTTGGATTAATGGCTCATTTCGATCTGATAAAGGACCATTGGGTTGCCCTGGGCCTAGTGGTGGCCGTTGGCACCTTACTGACACTTATCCTAACCGGATATATCCAACAAACACTTGAAAAATGATGGAAGATTTTCTGACATTGCCCTTGGTTTGGGTCTTTCTAACGTTGGGGGTTTATTTTTTTGCCCAAAAAGTTCATCTGAGATTAAAATCGGCTTTGGCCACACCGATCTTTATCACGGTCTTGGTTTTGATATTGCTTTTGCTGGCTTTGGACATCGATTTTGAAACTTATGATGAAGGTGGGCAGTACATCAGCTTTTTTCTGGGGCCTTCCGTGGTTGCCCTAGGGGTATTGTTCCATGAGAGATATGAAGAAATCAAAAGTAATATGATGCCATTTTTGACCGCGGTGGTCATTGGGGGTGTCTCCAGTATATTTATAGTGTTGTTGAGCCTGATTTGGTTGGAATCCCCTAGTCTTATTGTCAGGTCATTGGCTGCAAAATCTGTGACCACGCCCATTGCCATCGAAATTACCAAATCGGTTTCGGGAATCCCAGCTATCACAGCTGCGGTAGTGATAGCAGTGGGCATTTTTGGCAATGTTTTCGGGACATACATGTTAAGGATATTTGGCATTACAAGTGAAACGGCCATAGGAACTGCACTGGGTACGGCTTCCCATGGCATTGGTACGGCCCGGGCCATGGATATTAGCGGGAGTGCCGCTGCTTACGGTGGTCTGGCCATTTGCATAAACGGGGTGGTCACAGCAGTTATGACTCCGCTTATATTGGATTGGTTCAGTTTTTTATGATTTGATTGACCACACCTAAAAAATAAACAGTTTGAAACCAAAAGGCAAACAATACAATAAAATAAAAAGTATCGTACTATACACACTTGTCCCCATTGTGATGTTGGGCTGCAAAACAGTTGCCCCGCCCGAACCTGTGGGACCGATCCCCTCGGAAAGGCAAATGGCTTGGCACGAAATGGAGTATTATGCCTTCGTGCATTTCAACATGAACACCTTTACCAATAGGGAATGGGGCACTGGGGCCGAATCGCCAAGTCAGTTCAACCCCACCAATTTGGATGTCCGCCAATGGGCAAAAGTAGCCCGGGAAGCTGGCATGAAAGGTATTGTTCTCACAGCCAAGCACCACGATGGTTTTTGCCTGTGGCCAACCAAGACCACCGAGCATTCGGTCAAAAATTCACTTTGGAAAAATGGTGAGGGAGACGTGGTCAGGGAATTGAGCGAAGCCTGCAAAGAGTATGGACTGAAACTCGGCCTATACCTTTCACCTTGGGATCGGAACAATACATATTATGGCCGGCCCGAGTACGTGAAAATCTTCCATGAACAGCTCCGGGAACTCTTGACCAATTATGGAGAATTGTTCGAGATTTGGTTTGACGGGGCCAATGGAGGTTCTGGCTACTATGGAGGTGCCAATGAATCCAGAAAAATCGATAGTAAGACCTACTACGATTGGGAAAAGACCACCGCAATGATCAGAAAGTTGCAGCCCAATGCCGTAATCTTTGCGGATAACGGACCTGATGTGCGCTGGGTGGGCAATGAGGAAGGCTGGGCCAATGAGACGAATTGGAGTATCATGCGAAGGGACGAGATCTATCCCGGTTGGCCCCGTTACGTTGAGCTGCGTTCCGGCCATGAGGACGGCACCCATTGGCTACCGGCCGAAGCCGATGTTTCCATCCGGCCGGGTTGGTATTATCATGCAGCTGAGGACCATCAGGTGAAAACGCTGCCCCATCTGCTGGATATTTACTATAACGCTATTGGTAGAAATGCTGCCTTGCTATTGAACCTTCCGGTGGATACCCGAGGATTGGTACATGAAAAGGATGTGAAACGCTTGATGGCCCTAAAAGAACAAATCGACAAAGATTTTGCACATGAACTTACAAATAATTCAAAAATAGAGGTTTCGAACACACGAGGAGGTCATTCCGACTATTCGGCCAAAAATATGTTGGATGGCAACAATGATACCTACTGGGCAACCGATGACGGCATTACAAGGGCCATTATCACAGTTTCGTTCGATGAACCCACCGAGATAAACCGGATAGTTCTCCAAGAATTCATTTCCTTGGGGCAACGAATCAAAAAATTTACCGTGAGCGCAAGGGTCGATGGAAAATGGAAAATACTTGACGAGCAGACAACGGTAGGCTATAAGCGCATTCTTCGCTGGGAAACCGTTTTGGCGGATAAGGTGAAAATCGACATTATGGAATCCAAAGGTCCCATACTGTTGTCAAACCTTGAACTGTACCGTGCACCCAAACTGGTGGTGGACCCCATCATTACAAGAAACCGTAAAGGGCTTGTTTCCCTTTCGGTGCCGGACAGATCGGTCGATGTTTTCTATACGTTGGATGGTACCGAGCCTTCCATGGGCTCCCAAAAATATCATGCACCATTTTTGGTAAAAAAGCCCACTACCGTCAAGGCCATTGCGATAAATCCCGAAAACGGACAGGGAAGTGGCGTGGCGGTCAACTATTTTGACCTGGCCAAAAATGATTGGAAGGTCGTTTTTCCGATCGGGGAAGAAAAAGAGGTGATAAAATTGATGGACGATAATCCCGAAACCTTTTGGGCGATCAATCAAAAAGAGGTTGTAATCGATATGGGGGGCAGCCATGAGTTGATGGGTTTTACCTACTGGCCCAACCAAGAACGCTATCCGTTCGGAATCATTACCCATTATGAATTTCTGGTAAGTCAAGATAATAGGAACTGGCAGTCTGTGGCATCGGGGGAATTCGGTAACATTATCAATAGTAGAATCGAACAAAAGGTTATGTTCCAACCAACGAAGGGGAGGTACATCAAATTACGCGCCTTGGAGGTTGATGGTACAGATCCACGGGCATCTTTTGCCGAAATAGGGGTTTTGACCCAAGACCCGCACCAAAAGTGATAGATAGACAACGGAATAGAAAGGAAGTAAGTACAGTAAACCGGTATAACCGAAAAATTAAAACAAACCGATTCACAATGGTCCACCTCCAGAATGATTTAAAAAAAGCTAAAGCAGCCTTCGCTTTATGTATGCTACCGATAGGATTATTGGCCCAATTGAGCTTGCCCCCATTTTTTGGGGACGACATGGTCTTGCAACGCAATCGTCCCATCCATTTTTGGGGCAAAGGACAACCACACAGCACCGTTGTACTGAAGTTGGGCAATACAACCAGGGAAACAACCGTGGAAAAGGATTCCACATGGAGCCTATATTTAAAAAGGCACCAGGCCTCTTCCGCACCGATGGATCTACTCATTGTAAACGTTGAAGAAAGGATTGAGTTCAGCAATATTTTGGTTGGCGATGTGTGGCTTTGCATAGGTCAATCCAATATGGAGTGGCCCATGGAACGGGAAATGTATTTTAAAAATAGCATTGAATATGGCAAGGACTCCTTGCTTCGGTTCTACAATCCGACCTATGCGGGAAAAAATGTCTATAACAGGATTTTTGGCGACTCTATTGTAAGCCGATTGACTCCAGAGGCTTTTTACAAGGGAAATTGGCAAGAAAGTGACAGTACTTCCGTGAATACCATGAGTGCAGTCGGGTATTATTTTGGAAAAACGATCATGGATGCCGAAACCATCCCCATTGGTCTTATCCATTTGGCCATAGGCGGTGCCCCGATAGAAACCTTTATAGACCGAAAATCCTTCCTTCGTAATTCTCGCTTTAAAAGCAAGGTCAAGGGAAATTGGCTGGACAATGACCAACTGCCCGTTTGGGTGAGGGAACGGGGCAGGCAAAATGTAGGGGGAGCAAAAAATGTCCCCCAAGACAGCCTGGGGCCGAACCATGCCTTTAAACCCGGTTTTGCCTATGAGGCTGGGATCCAGCCGTTAATGAGAATGCCCATAAGGGGTATTGTTTGGTACCAAGGGGAGAGCAATGCCCAAGAACCCGAACGCGTGGAAGAATATGGGGAGTTACAAGAAATGATGGTCAATGCGTACCGTCGCCAGTGGAAAGACCCAGACATGCCGTTCCTGTGGGCACAACTCTCTTCCATTGACACGGTGCACTATAGGTCAAGGTTTTGGCCCGAGTTTAGAAACGAACAGCGAAAACTTTTGGACAGGATACAAAATTCAGGGATGGTTGTGACTATTGATGTAGGTGCTAGGCATGATGTACATCCAACAAACAAAAAGGCAGTGGGAGAACGGTTTGCCAGATGGGCCCTTTCAACCATTTACGGCGCTGATGAGGTGCCTTCCGGGC
The DNA here is from genome assembly GCA_048270465.1 of Allomuricauda sp. Lineage (GTDB taxonomy): Bacteria > Bacteroidota > Bacteroidia > Flavobacteriales > Flavobacteriaceae > Flagellimonas. The sequence continues at coordinate 2,822 of JBLWSV010000020.1, read as the reverse complement.
CATTGCCCCAAAAAGCAAGGTACAAAAATGGAAACGTTATCCTTACATTTCGATATGGCAGTGGATTGACAACTTCGGATGGCAAAGCTCTAAGGGGTTTTTCCTTGGATGGAAAGTCACCTGTCCGGGCGTTCATTGAAAGGGATAGGGTGGTCATCCCATACCCACAAAAGTCAAATTTTTTGTATTATGCTTGGCAACCGTGGACAGATGCCAACCTGGTCAACAGTTGGCAGCTCCCCGCATCCACTTTTAAAGTGAGTATAAAATGAGTATCAACCGAAAAATAAAAAATAAGAAAACAGATGAAACGCAGGGAATTTGTTAGAAACAAAGTCATGGCGACCACCGCCATAGGATTGGGAGGAGTCCCGCTATTTGCAAAGGGATTGCGGAGGACCCTTGCTTTCGAAAAAAATAATTTTCAACTCAAATATGCACCACACTTGGGTATGTTCAGGGAATCGGCCGGGGACGACCCCATCGACCAATTGAACTTTATCGCAGACATGGGGTTCACGGCCTTTGAGGACAATGGCATGAAGGGCAGGACCACGGGGCTACAGGAACAAATGGCCAGGACCATGCAAAAGCGTGGGATTGCCATGGGGGTGTTCGTTGCCCATGAGATTTTCTGGGACAGGCCCAACCTTGCCAACGGTGATGCCTCGCTGCGTGAAAAATTCCTGAAGGAGATCAAGGAATCCATCGATGTCGCCAAGCGGGTGAATGCCAAATGGATGACCGTGGTCCCCGGACACGTGGACCTTCGGTTGCGCATGGGCTACCAGACCGCAAATGTCGTTGAATCACTGAAAAGGGCCTGCGGACTATTGGAACCCCATGGATTGACCATGGTGTTGGAACCCCTGAACTTTAGGGACCACCCCGGACTTTTCCTGACCGACAGCCCCCAGGCCTTTGAAATTTGCAAGGCGGTGAACAGCCCGTCGTGCAAAATACTTTTTGACATCTACCATCAACAGATCCAAGAGGGCAACCTCATTCCCAACATCGATGCGGCATGGGAGGAGATTGCCTATTTCCAGGTCGGTGACAATCCGGGCAGGAAAGAACCGACCACGGGGGAAATCAATTATCGAAATGTTTTCAAGCACATCCATTCCAAGGGATATACCGGTATCGTGGGGATGGAACATGGCAACTCCGCTCCGGGTAAGGAAGGGGAGCTTGCCGTAATTGAAGCCTATAAAACCAGTGATGTCTTTTAATGTTCGGAACCGAGATGAAAATTAAATCAATCAAGTTATTTTTTCTGTTCATGGGCACGGTGGCAATGGGTTTTGCCCAAGAACCGTCAAGTTATGTCCAGGACCTGCCCGGTGTTGACGTCACTTTGGAAATGGTTCCCATTCCCTCGGGCACTTTTCTTATGGGCAGTGCAGATGATGGGACAGGAAGGAAACCCGATGAGGGACCTGTTCGCGAAATAGCTGTCCAGGGTTTTTGGATGTCCAAACATGAAATTACCTGGGAGCTGTACAATCTTTTTATTGAGAGGGCCATAGATGACCTCGAGAATGAAAGGAGGGCCAATGAAGTGCACTTGGAGACCGATGCGGTATCCGGGGCGACCGTGCCCTATGTCGATATGAGCTTGGGCATGGGAAGGGAAGAGGGTTTTCCCGTGGCCAACATCACGCAAAGGGCAGCATCCGCCTTTTGCCAATGGCTTTCAGCGATCACGGGCCACTATTACCGGCTACCCACAGAAGCCGAATGGGAATATGCGGCCCGGGCAGGAAATGGGGAAGCATATTACTTTGGGAAAGACCCATCACCTCTGGATGATCATGCATGGTTCGCGGAAAACAGCGGAGGCACATACCATAAAGTAGGGTTGAAAAAGCCGAATCCATGGGGTCTTTACGACATCTATGGCAATGTTGCGGAATGGACCCTGGACCAATATGATGAAAATGGATACTCGGCTTCCCGTTTACCATTTGAATCACCGACAAGTGAATATCCAATTGCAATTCGGGGAGGTTCCTTCAAGGACGGTCCCGAACAGTTGCGCAGTGCATCCAGATCGGCCTCGGACCCGATATGGAAACAAAGGGACCCACAGTTCCCACGCAGCAAATGGTGGTTCACCGATGCCGGTTTTGTGGGCTTTAGGGTCGTGAGGCCCTATACCACACCCAAAAGGGATGAATATTATAAATACTGGATAAAAGACCAATACTGAGATTAAAATCACACAAAATGAACAATAATAAAAACAATTCTAAGTCCAAATCGCGGAGAGATTTCATCAAAAACACTTCAATGGTATCCGGGGCACTCATCCTACCATCCCTGAGCACCAATGCAATGATGAACGTTTTCAATGAAAAAAAATTAAAGATTGCGCTGGTAGGTTGCGGGGGCAGGGGAACTGGTGCCGCCAACCAAGCCCTGCAAGCAGATGAGCACGTAGAGCTTGTCGCCATGGCCGATCTCTTTGAGGACCAATTGAACTCGAGTTATGGTAATCTTTACGAAAAATACAAGGATACAGGCAAGATCAATGTAAAGGACAAGCATAAGTTTGTGGGCTTTGATGGTTTTAAAAAAGCCATCGATCTGGCCGATGTTGTGATCTTGACCACCCCTCCCGGGTTCAGGCCCTACCATTTTGCTTATGCCATCGAAAATGGCAAACATGTATTCATGGAAAAACCTGTGGCCACCGATGCGCCCGGAATTCGAAAAGTGTTGGAGGTCGCAAAGCTTGCGGAACAAAAAAAATTAAACGTTGTGGTTGGCCTGCAACGCCACTATCAAGAAAACTATATTAAGACCAATGCTCTGATCAA
>JBLWSV010000019.1:0-46610 GCA_048270465.1 Allomuricauda sp. | reverse complement strand
GGAGATTCCCTATAACGGTATCGATGACGATTGTGATCCTGCCACTTTGGACGATGACCTCGATCAAGATGGTTTTGTCGATGCGGATGATTGTGACGACACTGACCCCAACATCAACCCCGGTGCCGTGGAGATTGCCTACAACGGCATCGATGATGACTGCGACCCCGCCACGCTGGACGACGACCTTGATCAGGATGGGTTCAACCAAATGAACGACTGTGACGACAACAATCCCAACATCAACCCCGGTGCCGTGGAGATTGCCTACAACGGCATCGACGACGATTGTGATCCTGCCACTTTGGACGATGACCTAGACCAGGATGGATTTGCCGATGCGGATGACTGTGATGACGATGACCCAAACATCAACCCAAATGAAAACGAGATTCCGTACAACGGCTTCGATGATGACTGCGACCCCGCCACGCTGGACGACGACCTTGATCAGGATGGCTTTGCCAATGCAAATGATTGTGACGACAACAATCCGAACATCAATCCCTTAGCTCATGAAATACCCAACAATGAGGTTGACGAAAACTGTGATGGGCTATTGGAAACCACGCCTATCTCGGAACCAGAACCAGAACCAGAACCAGAACCAGAAATTAAAGATGGGGTAATCATTTATCCCAACCCGGCAAAAAATCAGATATTCATCAAAAAAGACAATGACTCAGATTTTCTGATTAAACTTTTCGATGTCCACGGAAGGTTGGTTTTGAGCAAGAAAAATGATAAGGTACTGGAGATCAATCATCTTTCCAGTGGCACCTACCTATTGATTTATACAGACCCATCATTAAGACTGGTCATCAGGAAAAAGATAATTATTTTAAAATAAAAGACATCTTTACTCCAACACCTCCCCAATGGGCCTACCTGTGGTCCCGCTTGGGAACGCAATGCCCAACAAGGCCGAAATGGTAGGTGCAATATCAGGGATTTCAGTGCGGTTGACGGTACTGCCCTGCTTGATGCCCTTTCCGTAGAGCAACAAAGGCACGTGCGTATCATAGATCTGTGGCGATCCGTGCGTGGAACCCGTCCTACTGTACGAAATAAACCCTGGATTGGGCACGATAAGTACGTCCCCAGACCTTTTTTGATTGTAACCGTTCTGTAAAATATAGGGAATCCCTTTGGTATAATTGTTCTCCCACATTTGATGGCCCGTATATACTTGGCTTATGCCCTCATAACCCAAAAGTTCCTTTGCCATATCTTCTTGGGCTTCTTTGAGGTCGATATCCAAATTGGCCAAAATCTTATGGTCCAGAAAAAGTTGGTAGTTGGATAGATCTTTTAACACATCCGTAGTACCATATTTGTACTGTAAAAATTCGTTGAATTTTTCCTTGATCAACCCCATATCCAAATATCCTGCCGGTATCTTTGAATCTTTCAAATAAGCGGGCACATCAATGGCAGCATGGTCAGCTGTAAGAAAAACAGTGTACTCCCCTTCCCCTACTTTTTCATCCAAAGTGGACAAAACACGAGCCAAATCTTGGTCCAAACGAATATAAGTGTCCTCTATTTCCTTAGAATTCACTCCAAAAAAATGGCCCACATAGTCCGTACTGGAAAAACTGATGGCCAAAAAATCGGTGATGGTATCCCCTCCCAAGTCCTCACCTTCCAGAGCGGCAAGGGCAAAATCCGCAGTTATGCTATTACCAAAGGGCGTACTCCTCAATAATCCAAACTGTCCGTTGGCCTCCCATAATTGTGGAAGGTCATGCGGAAAGGATGAGGTGTTCTCTCCCTTGAACTTGCCTTCGTAGGCATTGGCATCGGTACCGCTTTCCGCATAAGTCTCGATGGGCTTTAGCGTGTTCCACGTTTTTTTATAGGCCTCCACGGCATCTGAATTGTTGAAATCTGTCACCCATTGTGGCAGTGCATCCATATAATAGGAACTGGTGATCCAGTTTCCCGTTGCCCCGCCTTCAAACCAATAGGCGGCATTCGCCGCATGCCCTGCAGGCAATACAGCACCCCTGTCCTTCACGGCCACACCGATCACCTTGCCCCTTTTTTGAGTATGTAGTCGCAATTCGTCTGTGATGGTTGTGGTCAGCATTCGGTGAGGGGACATTTGCCCCGCATCCGATGTGGTTCCGACCGAAGCATAGCTGTCATCGCCGGCGCAATATACATCCTTGCCAATTTCCTTGTCATACCAATCATTGCCAATGATTCCGTGCACTGCCGGGGTTGTTCCCGTATAAACCGAAGCATGCCCAGGACCCGTGCTGGTGGGGGCATAGTTAAAATGATGGTTCTTGCAATTGAATCCCTGGTTCACCAACCTTTTGAAACCGCCTTCGCCATATTGGTCCCAAAACCGGGTAAGATAATCATAGCGCATTTGATCCACCACAATGCCCACGACCAATTTCGGCGAATGGGCTATAGGGTCGGGCTGTGTTTCGACTACATTTTTATTTCTCCGCTGACCATAGGACAAACTGGTCAAGCACAATATGAAAAGCAATAAAACAAGGTTGGTTTTTTTCATGGTATGGATTTAATCAAACTAGGACAAAGCTATTCAATTATCACCTTTAAAAAGTTTAAATGAAGGTTAAATGCTCAACAATATTCTTATTTTTATCACCTCAAGTCCATATCGAACAAATGAAACACCTAGAAGCGATTGGAAAATACTTCATCATGATCTGGGAAGTATTTAAAAAACCAACCAAATGGCCCATCATGAAATCCTTGATTTTAAAGGAAATCGATGAGCTGATCTATGGGTCCATGGGCATCATCATCTTTATTTCTTTCTTCATCGGTGGTGTGGTCACCATCCAAACGGCCCTTAACCTGAACAGCCCTTTGCTGCCCAAAAGCCTGATAGGTTTTGCCACGAGACAGTCCGTGATCTTGGAATTTGCCCCGACCTTTACCTCCATCATCATGGCCGGAAAAGTGGGGTCCTATATTACATCGAGCATTGGTACCATGCGGGTTACCGAACAGATAGATGCCCTTGAAGTCATGGGCGTAAATTCACTCAATTATCTGGTTTTCCCCAAGATCATCGCCACGATGATGTATCCTTTTGCCGTGGCCATTTCCATGTTTGTCGGTATCTTGGGCGGATGGATAGCGGCTGTTTTTGGCGGGTATGCACCCAGTGGCGAGTTCATCAAGGGCCTGCAATTGGATTTTGACTCCTTTCATGTTACATATGCCTTCATCAAATCGGTGGTGTTTGCCTTTATTATTGCCACGGTACCCTCGTTCCATGGTTTTTACATGCAAGGGGGAGCTTTGGAAGTGGGCAAGGCCAGTACCACATCTTTCGTTTGGACCAGTGTGGTAATCATTATCGTAAACTATATTCTAACACAATTACTGCTGGGCTGATGATCGAAGTAGAAAATTTGCACAAATCGTTTGGTGACCACCATGTCTTGAAAGGTATCAGTACCGTTTTTGAACAAGGAAAGACCAACTTGATCATCGGGCAGAGTGGCTCGGGAAAGACTGTTTTCCTCAAATGCCTCTTGGGACTCTTTGAGCCTGATGAAGGCCAGATTTGCTACAACGGACAGTTTTATTCAGAGCTTTCCACAAAAGAACGCCGGGATCTGAGACAGGAAATGGGCATGGTGTTCCAGGGCAGTGCCCTGTTCGATTCCATGACTGTGGAAGGTAATGTGATGTTTCCGCTTGATATGTTCACCAAACAATCCAAAGCCGAAATGCAGGATCGTGTGGATTTTGTATTAAAGAGGGTGAACTTGGTCGATGCCCATAAAAAATATCCTTCCGAAATTTCCGGGGGAATGCAAAAGAGGGTGGCCATTGCAAGGGCCATTGTAATGAACCCGAAATACTTGTTCTGTGATGAGCCCAATTCCGGACTTGATCCAAAAACGGCCATTCTGATCGACAACCTTATCCAAGAAATCACCCAAGAATATAACATCACTACCATCATCAACACACACGACATGAACTCGGTGATGGAAATCGGGGAAAAAATCATCTTCCTGAAAAATGGCTACAAAGAGTGGGAAGGCACCAACAAGGAAATCTTTAAGACCGATAACCAAGCGGTGACCGACTTTGTCTATTCATCGGAGCTCTTCAAAAAAGTACGGCAGATGTACATTGAGGAACGGAATTAGTGTTGTGTTATCTGGTTATTCAGTTGTTCTGTTATTGCTGGTTGCATGCTCAAAACCTATGATTTAGTACTTAAACCTGTCTCTTGAAACCAGAAACTTGTAAACTGACTTCCGACTTCTGACTTCTGACTTCTAAAAAAATCACTCCACTTCTTTAAGGACGATGGTAGAATCCCGCAAGCGTATTTTTAACCAAGCCTGCATTTTTTTGGCATCTGACTCTTTTTGGTTTCTTCCGACCCCGTCCTTCCATTTTATCTCAAAAACAGGCACCGTATCCAGTTTCTTGAAATCTGTACGAAGCTGGTACGAAAAACCCAGTTCGGAAATGTTCTCATAATTGGCTTTGGCCTCGGCACTGATTTCTTTGAAGGGAATCTTTTTTCCAGCAGTCTTTGTCAAACTGGCCAGCTCTTCCTCCAAGAGCCTTATCTGTTCATCCTTGTTGAGCAGCTCCGCTTTGTTCTTTTCATAAAGTTCACTCACATAGTTGAACTTTTCTTCGGAATCGTCCCTACCTCCTTGAATGATATGAAATTCAGCATCCTTTAACCGTGAATATTGGTTTTTCTGCGTGCGCCAAGTGTTCACTACATTTTCAGGAACCAATTCATCACCCATAAATACCACCTCGATCAAAGAGGTGCCATTGTCTTCGTATTCTATCTTGGTAAGATTGTCCACATACCGTCCTGCACCATCAAATTGATACACCTCAATGGTACTTTTCAAAAATTCCTGTGCCTGTTTTTTGAACAACGACTCTTGGAACACTTGATAAAAAGTGAACCCCGCAGGAATCATAACCAAGATACCCGTGATGGAGGCCAATCTAGCTATCAACCTTCTTCTTTGGGAATTGGCATAACGCACCATCGGAAACCGCAAAAACTTGATGACCAAAAAAGTGGCCAATCCGATAAAAATGGTGTTGATAGTGAACAAATACATGGCCCCGGCAGCATACCAAGGCTTTCCAATGGCCAAACCAAATCCAACGGTACAGAGTGGCGGCATCAGGGCCGTGGCAATGGCCACACCAAAAATAACGCTGGCAATGGTCCCCTTTTTGGCCCGGGCGATCACTAGGGCAAGTCCACCAAAAAACGCGATCAATACATCCCGGATATCCGGTTTTGTGCGGGCCAGAAGTTCCGAAGATTCATCCCGGAGCGGAAACAGATAAAAGAACAGAAAAGCGGTGATCACACTCAAAACCACCATAACAGTGAAATTCTTGAGCGATCGTCGCAGTGTGTCAATATCGTTGATGGCCAAGGACATTCCCATCCCCAAAATGGGGCCCATCAAAGGGGAGATCAACATGGCCCCGATCACCACGGCTGTTGAATTGGCGTTAAGACCTACTGAAGCTATAAAAATGGAGCAGATCAAGATCCAGGAAGTGTGTCCCTTAAAGGGAATATCGGCAATAATGGACTCCTTAGTGGCAGCCGCATCCGTATTGGTGCGGATTTCCAGCAATTCGGAAAGAAACTTTAGGACACTGCCCAAAAGTCCTTTGAAATCCTTTTTTACCTCATCCCCACTGTCTCCAGTGGCAGTACCTCCTTTGTTCAATTGATCTTTGTTCATATTTTATGCGAAATGGTCGCCAAATTCATCCTTGACCTGTCCCAATACTTTTTTGATGTCCTGTTGTTTGGACTTGGGATAGATCAACAGCACCTCTTCCTTGTCCACAATAATGTAATCTTCCAGTCCGTCCACTACCACGATTTTTCCCTTTGGGGAACGGATCATGTTTCCCTTGGCATTTTCCAAAATGGTACTGGCGTTGACCACGGCGTTCCCGGACGAATCTTTGTCCAACTTATCATAAAGCGCGCCCCATGTACCCAAATCGTTCCAGTCAAATGAAGCAGGTAAGGTATAGATGGATTTGGATTGTTCCAAGATAGCATAATCTATGGATATGTTGTCCGCCTTGGCATAATTCTCTTGGATGAATCCCTTCTCCTCACCAGTATTATAGCAGGAAATTCCCTTGCCAAAAAGTTCATACTGGCCAGGTTGATAGCTCTTGAACGCATCCACAATGGTTTCCACACTCCACATAAAAATTCCCGCATTCCACAGAAAGTTGCCCTGGGCCAAAAATTCCTTTGCGGTTTCATAATCCGGCTTTTCCCTGAACTGGGACACCTTCTTCAGCTTTTCGTCACTTCCTTTTTCAAATTCGATATATCCAAAGCCCGTATTGGGGAATGTGGGCTGGATGCCCAAGGTGCAGAGCACGTTTTCCTTTTCACATTTATCGAAACATACGGTCACATCCTTTTCAAAAGCCTCTTCATCCTCGATCCAGTGATCACTGGGTGCCACAATCATCACTGCATTGGGGTTCATTTTTTGGATCTTCAACGAAGCGTATAAAATGCATGGGGCGGTATTGCGCATGGCTGGTTCCAGAACCACTTGTTCCGGCTTTACCTTTGGCAACTGCTCCAGTACCAAGTCGTTGTAGCGTTCGTTGGTCAAGATCAATATATTCTCGGTGGGGATGAACCTGTTCAACCGATCAAATGTTTTTTGGATCAAGGTCTTGCCCGTTCCCAACATATCATGGAACTGTTTGGGGTTGGCCGTGGTGCTAACGGGCCAAAACCGGGACCCTACTCCTCCCGCCATCAATACTGCGTAATAGTTCTTGTTCATTTTGTAGTAACGTTTTTATTGTCAGTTCGAGCGCAGTCGAGAACCAAACGCCCAATCATCTACGCACCTCTCGACTGCGCTCGAGGTGACAATTATTCAATAAATTCCACCTCTGCATTGGGTTGGAACAAATATAACCTGCCCGTGGACAACTCCACACATTCGTAGCGTTTCACCTTTTTGTCCCCCTTTCTGAACAGCTTTCCATTGTAGAGCCTAAAAATACTGCCCTTGGGCAATTCATACACATAGCTACCCTGTCTTTCCTCTTCATCAAATGCCTTAAGTGCAATGGAGAGGCGTGCATCCGTGCTGCTGCTGGCCTTTGGGTTCTTGAAATGGTTCGCAATGATAGGCAATAATTGGGAAGGGAACACCTCTGGCCGGATGAACGGAACCATTAAATGTTGAAAGGTACGTTTCCACTCCACGCCATGCGGCAATATGCGCCGACCGTAATTTTCAAAGGCCACCAAATGGGCAATTTCGTGGACGAGCGTGATCAAAAACCGATATTGGTTCAAGGAAGCATTTACGGTGATTTGGTGCAATCCATTGGGCAATCTGCGGTAATCACCATGCCTTGTGACGCGATGGTTCACGATTTTCAAATGCACCCCATGGGTTTTGATGAGCTCAAAACAGGGCTCCACGGCACGCTCTGGCAAGTATTTTTGAAGGGTGGTGTTCACTGGAACAAAGATACATTTTAAGTATGGACTACCACTTTCACAATCATTGTCAAGGCGTACTATTGCTTACCTGCAACAGCTTTCCGTTGTAGAGTTTTTGTCCGGTCAAGGCAAACTCCTTGATATAAGTTGCCATTTCGAAAGCGGTCACTGGCGCCTGATAGCCCGGGAAGGCTTCTTCCAACATTTCGGTCTGCACGGCACCCAAGGCCAAAACATTGAAACTGGGTCCAGTTTCCTTGAATTCCTCTGCCCAAAGTTCTGTCAAGGTAATCACTGCCCCTTTACTGGAGCTGTAGGCGGAAAGCCCCGGGAATTTAACGCTCCCTTGCACGCCACCCATGGAACTGATAGTGACCACATGCCCATTTTTACCCATTTTGGGGAGAACGGTCTTGGTCATTTCGGCCACACCGAACACGTTTACTTTGTAAACATCCTCAAATTCCTTGGGAGTGATATCCAAAAAAGGTTTGTTGAGCAGACGGCCTGCATTGTTGATAAGCACATCGACAGTGTCCCATTCCTCCAAAAAATCCTTCAGTTGTTCAAAATCATTGGAATTGCTCAAATCAAATGGAAACGCATGGACATTGGGAAGTCGCAAATCCTGAACAGGTCCGGCATTTCGGGAAAGGGAGAGCACATGGTGGCTTTCTTCCGCAAAAAGTTTCACCAATTCAAAACCGATGCCCCTACTGGTGCCTGTGATAATGATGTTTGCCATGGCAAATACTATTTATTCATTCTGGGAACTAAAAATTCCCATCCACTTCGCTACGCCACTCGGAGTGACAATACTCTATTATTTTTTCTGGATTTCCTGTGTTGGTGCATTGGCAATGCCTTCCAGAACAGGCACCATTTTATTCACCAAAGTGGCCATGTGGGCAAAATCCATAATGTCCGGTTCATCGCCCACCTTGTGATAGTGGTTGAAATTGGTAAAATCAAACGTACAAAAGGTATGGGACGGCACTCCAAATTCCTCATGGAACGGATAATTATCCGAACGTTGGAAGAGATTATATTCCTTGGCCGTTGGTAAAAATCCGACTAGATTTCCCTTTGCATATGTATTGCTCACTTCAGCGAGATTGGACATATCGTAGCCTGTGATGTACACAAAATAATCCTTGCCTTGCAGCGGAACCCCGGTCATTTCAAAATTGAGCATGGCATAAAGGTTCAGTTCCTCTTCTTTGAGCTTTTTGGCCAAATGCTTGGACCCCAACAATCCTTTTTCCTCGGCACTGAACAGGGCAAAAATCAAACTGCGCTTATTGGTCTTCTGGGTACCAAAATATCGGGCAAGTTCCATTACCGTCGTGGTCCCTGAAGCATTGTCATTGGCCCCATTGGCTATAGCATCCCCATTTTCCATCTGTACGATACCGATATGGTCATAATGTGCCCCGATAACGATATACTCATTCTTTAATTGGGGATCGATGCCCTCTACAATGCCTACCATATTGTACGCAGGATCTTTAAAATTGGAAAGGGTGTCCCGATATGTTTCAAAATAAGGCTTCACCCTATAAGATTTGAAATGATTTTCGATGTATTTCGCGGCCATTTCTATGCCCTCACTACCAGAATCCCTACCTTCTAGATCATTGGATGCCAGATAATTCATCATTTCCCCGATGCGTTCGGCATTGGTGAACGCAGCGTCCACATCTTTCGGGGTTGTTGATTTGGTCCGGGGAGCGACCGTTGTAGTTTCCACCACTTTTGTCGAACCACAATTCATCACCAACAAAGCGGTAAATAGATATAAAAAAGTCTTCATTCCTTTTGTTATTTGAATTTTCTAAAGATAAAAAAAGCATCCTTATAGGATGCTTTTTGATTTATGGATTCTCAACTGTGCCCAAATTGACAGCTTATGCCAGCATGGTCACAGGGTTTTCCAGATAGGCTTGCAGCGTTTGGAGGAATTGAGCCCCCGTTGCACCGTCCACGGTCCTGTGGTCGCAGGCCAAGGTTATCTTCATGGTACTGCCCACTACAATCTCCCCATTTTTGACAACTGGCTTTTCCACAATGGCGCCAACGGACAAAATTGCAGAATTGGGCTGATTGATGATGGAGGTGAACTCCAAAATTCCGAACATCCCCAAATTGGACACGGTAAAGGTGCTTCCTTCCATTTCATCAGGCTTGATTTTCTTGTTTCTGGCCCTTCCTGCCAAATCTTTCACAGCAGCCCCGATCTGGGTCAATGTGAGCTGATCGGCAAATTTGATCACGGGAACCACCAGTCCATCATCCACTGCAACGGCGACCCCCATGTGCACATGGTGCTTGTAAACGGTCGTGTCACCATTCCATGAAGTGTTGACCTGTGGATGCTTTTTAAGGGCCATGGCACAGGCTTTCAACACCATATCATTGAAAGATACTTTGGTGTCTGGTAAGTTGTTTATCTGTGCCCTGGAAGCCTTCGCATTGTCCATATCCACCTCGATGGTAAGGTAATAGTGTGGGGCCGAGAATTTGGATTCTCCCAAACGCTTGGCGATGACCTTGCGCATGGTTGAATTTTTCACCTCTTCCACACTTTCTTCCCCAACTGGTAGCGAAATTGGAGCTACGGGAGCAGCTGCTTCCGCTGGTTTTTCAGTGACCGGGGTTGTTTGTGATGGTTTGAAGTTCTCAATGTCCTTTTTGACAATTCTTCCATGATCCCCGGTTCCCTTCACATCTGCCAAGTCAATCCCTTTCTCCTCGGCAATCTTTTTGGCCAATGGGGAAGCAAAAATTCGTTGTCCATCTTGTGCTGTTGCGGCAACTTCAGACTTATTGGTTGTCTCTTCTTTTGGAGCTTCTTCCTTTGTTCCGGTTTTTGGGGCACTGGCCGTGGAAACTCCACCTACCTGCGCTTTCAATACGGCATCCACATCGGTACCTTCCGGGCCAATGATGGCCAAAAGGGAATCCACCGGGGCGCCCTTACCTTCTTCAATGCCAATGTGCAACAAGGTTCCTGAGTAGAAAGACTCAAACTCCATGGTAGCCTTATCGGTCTCGATTTCGGCCAATATATCGCCTTCTTCCACCTTGTCACCAACTTTCTTCAACCAACTGGCGACTGTCCCTTCTTCCATAGTGTCGCTCAAACGCGGCATGGTGATGATTTCCACACCTTCGGGCATGGAGGCAGGTTCGCTGGTCGATGTGGCACTTTCGGTCTGTTCGGGTTCGGCATCTTTTTTCACCTCTTCTTTTGCGGGTGCTGCACCTCCGTTCAAAAGGGGGGAAATGTCCTCACCTTCTTCCCCGATGATGGCCAAAAGTGAATCCACAGGGGCACCATCACCTTCTTGAATGCCAATATGGAGCAGTGTACCTTCATGAAAGGATTCAAACTCCATGGTGGCCTTGTCCGTCTCTATCTCGGCCAAAATATCGCCTTCCTCTACTTTGTCCCCTACTTTTTTGAGCCATTTTGCCACGGTTCCTTCTTCCATGGTATCGCTCAACCTAGGCATGGTGATTACTTCTGCCATCTACTTATAGTTTATGTTGTAAAAATGGATAGTCTTCTTGTTCGTACACGGTATCGTACAGCTGTTCTATTGGTGGAAAGTCTGACTCTTCCGCAAATTTTTCACACTCGCTCACCAAGTCTTTGACCCTTTTGTCGATTTTCTTGATTTCGTCAGCAGTGGCATATCCTTTTTCAAGGATGATATCCTTAACTTGGGTGATCGGGTCTATTTTCTTGTACTCCTCGACTTCTTCCTTGGTCCTGTAGTGCTGCGCATCAGACATGGAATGTCCACGGTAACGATAGGTCTTCATTTCCAAGAAAGTGGGTCCTCCACCGGTGCGGGCCCTTTCTATGGCCTTGTCCATTTCCTTGGCCACAATGGCTGGATCCATACCGTCCACTGGTCCACAGGGCATTTCATATCCCAAGCCCAGTTTCCAGATTTCTGTGGAGTGTGAGGTACGGGCCACTGATGTACCCATGGCATAACCATTGTTCTCGCAGATAAATACCACAGGAAGTTGCCATAGCATGGCCAAATTGAAGGCTTCGTGCAAAGAGCCCTGTCTTACTGCACCATCGCCCATATAGCAAAGGGTTACGGAATCCCTCTTGAAATATTTGTCGGCAAACGCCAATCCGGCGCCCAAGGGAATCTGTCCACCAACAATTCCGTGACCGCCATAAAAACGGTGCTCTTTGGAGAAAATGTGCATGGAACCGCCCATACCTTTGGAAGTTCCCGTGACCTTTCCATAGAGTTCCGCCATCACCTTTCTGGGATCCACTCCCATACCAATGGGCTGGACATGGTTACGATAAGCGGTGATCATTCGGTCCTTGGTAAGGTCCATGGCGTGCAATGCACCGGCCAAAACAGCTTCCTGGCCATTGTAGAGGTGAAGAAAGCCCCTGACTTTCTGTTGGATATACACTGCTGCCAATTTGTCCTCGAACTTCCTCCAGAACAACATGTCCTCATACCATTTGAGGTAAACTTCTTTGGTGATTTTTTTCATCAACGGTAGTATTAATTGAAATTCCCCCTTCGGGGAGAGGAGCAAAAATACATATATATCTGCTTTTTGGAAAAAGAATTGATTTAAGAATCGCCCAAAAAAGAACTGTTGAAGGCCAAAGGTAAAATATCCGCCATCGAACCACATTTGTAAATGGGTCCCTTTGCCCCCTTGAACAATATGGAAATGGGTGATTTTTGCCTCTGTTCGTACTCCATGATGGCCTGTCTGCAATTGCCGCATGGTGCTGCCGGAACACTAACTTCATGACCTTCGGAGGCCGCACTTATGGCAATGGACCTGATGGCAACACCGGGAAACCTTGCCCCGGCTTGGAAAACGGCCACTCGTTCGGCGCACAGGCCCGAGGGGTAGGATGCATTTTCCTGGTTGTTGCCTATAACGATCTCGCCGTTTTCCATCAGGACCGCCGCCCCCACTTTAAATCTTGAGTAGGGCGCATAGGCATTTTCCCTTGCCCGCACTGCAGCGCTTAACAATTTTTGTTCGTTTTGTGACAACTCATCCTCGTTCCGGAAAATAAGCAATTCGAAACCAATCCGTTTTTTCTCCATTCAGATATTATGGGTGTGTACCAAAAATAAGAAAACCCATCCACGGGGACAGGTTTTTGACCAGTTTATTATGCTTTACAATATCAGTCGTTGAAAAACTCCTCTCCAAAGTTGAAGGTCAATGAAAAACGCAATGTATTTTCCAATGGGTTTCTGACCTGTGAAGTGGAGAACAGATAGGATAGATCTATTTGGGCAGTTTTATATACAAATCCGGCCCCCAGTGTAAAGAACTTCCTGGAACCTTTTTCCTCACTTTCGTTGAAGTAGCCACTTCTGAGCATAAAGGCTTCCCTGAACCGATACTCGGCACCAAGGGCCCATGTGACTTCTTTAAGCTCTTCACTAAAACCATCGGGCGCATCCCCAAAAGACTCAAAAATACCGTTGAAGAAACTGATGTTCTGGTATTCATCGTTATCCTCTACCGTTATCTCCCCATCTCCATTGAAATCCCTGGGAGTAGGAACCAACAATTTGTTGAATTCGGTATTGATGGCCAAAACATTGTCTTGATCAAAGATAAAATCAAATCCTCCACCAAATTTCAGGTTGGTGGGCAGAAAGTTTTCTTGTCCACCTTCA
Organism: Allomuricauda sp.; assembly: GCA_048270465.1. Taxonomy (GTDB): domain Bacteria; phylum Bacteroidota; class Bacteroidia; order Flavobacteriales; family Flavobacteriaceae; genus Flagellimonas. The sequence goes on along the minus strand of JBLWSV010000019.1, from coordinate 33,407 downwards.
TCATACTGCAAGGATCCCCCGATATTGGAGACGTTGAACCCAAATCTCCATCGACCATTATAATTGTTATAGGCTATTTCCGGTGATCTGTAAAATCCAGCCACATCGACCGCAAAGGCATTGGCGGCCTGTGAATCTTGTGTACCATCCTGAAATCTTAAATTGGAACTGATAAACCTACCTGCCACCGCCATAGAGAATGACTGGCTCAATTTTAATGAATAGGATCCATCCAAGGCAAATTCGTTCGGTTTCACCAGCGTGGCATCTTGATCTATGGTTTGGCGCAGTTCTATTTCACCCAAACCGAAGTAACGAAGACCGAAGGCAAAGGCACTCCTGTCATTAAGTTTGTTGAAGTAATTGGCGCTAAGCAACGAAACGTCATTTACAATGGTTTCCAGATATGGGGTGTAACTGACTCCCACACCCGATTTTTGGGTAGCAAAGGCATATTTGGCCGGGTTCCATTGCTGGGAATAGGCATCAAAAGAGGTGGCAACACCCATGTCTCCCATTCCAGAGGCCCTGGCATCAGCCGCTATGGTCAAAAAAGGAACTGCCGTAGTGATTGCTCTCTCTTGTTGTGCACATAGTTGTCCGGGCAGTACCGCTATAAACAATACCACCAATGTGAGTAACTTTTTCATTCTACGATTTAAGCGTTTAGTCAAGTTCACGGTCCAAAATAGCTTTGGATATATTACATCATAAACGGTGTTTTGCCAAAATTCTTGTGATTGGGGATGTTTTTTTGGTGTACAATACGTGCAATATACAGACAAGCCAGTCATAATGATTCCTGAAAACCGTTAAAAACCTGTCCGGCCATACTATTTCCCATCCAATTGCGTTACAAAAGTGTGGACAATGCAGACAAAAGTATGGTGCCAATTATTTGGCCGGACACAAAATATAATGGCAAAAACATCGTTCTAATGCCATCGAAGGATTCAAATAAGATCAAAACAAGTTGAAATAACAGGGACAGAAAACCCAAGTTTTTAAAGTACTCAAGCCCAAATTATGAAAAAACACTTTATCAAAGTTGTACTTTCTTGCGCCATTGTAGCGGTCAGTTTTTCCAGCTGCAAGAACTCCTCGTCTTCCAAAAATGTTTCCAGAGCCACAGGATGGGACATCAATGCCAAAGAAGGGGGATTCCAATACAACTCGGACTTCAAGGAGCAGGAAACTCCTCCCGGGACCGTTTTTGTTGAGGGCGGGACTTTTACCAAAGGTAAGGTCCAGGACGATATCATGCACGATTGGAACAACACGCCTACACAACAGCATGTTCAGTCCTTCTACATGGACGAGACCGAAGTGACCAATGTCATGTACTTGGAGTATCTGGACTATTTGAAGTCTGTTTACCCACCGGACAATCCCAACTATGCGAACATTTATAAAGGTGCCCTCCCCGACACTTTGGTCTGGAGAAACCGTTTGGGCTTCAACGAGACCATGACCAACAACTATTTGAGACATCCTGCCTATGCCGAGTATCCCGTGGTCGGTGTAAACTGGGTACAGGCCACCCAATATGCCGAATGGAGAACGGACAGGGTGAACGAGGTGATGCTCGAAAGGGAAGGTTATTTGGCAGAGGACGCAAAATACAAAGTATTGAACGGCGAAGTCGATGGGACGTTCAGTACCGAGGCTTATCTGAACAATCCGGAATCCGTATATGGAGGCCAGATCGATTCCCTTCAAGGAAAACAAAAGCGCGATTCCATCAATGCATTCGCAAAACGAAGCAGCGGTGTCATCATGCCGGAATATAGACTTCCTACCGAAACCGAGTGGGAATATGCCGCCCAGGCCCTCGTGGGCACCAGGGAATACAACAACTACAGGGGCAGAAAAAAATACCCTTGGGAAGGTGACTACACCCGAAACGGACAACGTGTAGGGCGTGGCGACCAGTTGGCCAACTTCAAACAAGGTAAAGGAGACTATGGCGGTATTGCCGGATGGTCCGATGACGGTGCCGATATCACTGCACAGGTAAAATCGTACAAACCCAATGATTTTGGACTGTACGACATGGCAGGGAACGTCAGTGAATGGGTTGCCGACGTATATCGCCCCATCGTGGATGATGAAATCAGCGACTTCAACTATTATCGAGGGAACGTTTTCATGAAAAAAGCCATTGGAGAAGATGGCAAAGTGGAAATCCTTGAAGATAAGATCGTTTATGACACCTTACCCAATGGCAAGATCGTGGCCATCAATCTTCCCGGCGAGATCAAAGAGGTGCCCGTGACCGAGCAAGAAACCTATTTGAGGACCAATTTTGACAAAAGCGATAACCGTGGATACAGGGACGGCGACCCGGGATCATCAAGGTTCTTTGCAAAATTCAATGACGAAGAGGACAATAGACAAATGTATGACTCTCCAAAGCACAAAGTGGAACGCGATTCCACAGGAAAACTTATCCGCCAGTACGACACTTCAAACTACAGAACCTCGCTCATCAATGACGAAGTCCGTGTCTATAAAGGTGGTTCTTGGAGAGATCGGGCCTATTGGTTAGATCCGGCACAAAGAAGATATCTGCCCCAATACATGGCAACGGACGATATCGGTTTCAGGTGCGCCATGTCCAGAGTAGGTTCCAAATCAAGGAACAACAACAAAACGGTAAGACACAAAAAAGCCCGATAAAATAAACAAAGGTATTCTTAGAAGCCCCGACCAAAAATCGGGGCTTTTTTTTATCTTCGGTCCATGACATTGGAACAGCTTTACGCTCTTTTTTTGGAGCATCCCACGATATGCACTGACACAAGGAAAATAACCCCGGGCTGTCTTTTTTTTGCCTTGAAAGGCCCCAACTTCAACGGCAATGCATTTGCCAAGGATGCCTTGGAAAAGGGTGCCGCTTACGCCATTATTGACGAAGGGGCACACAAAAGTTCGGACCGCTTTATGCTTTGCGACAATGTATTGGAAACGCTCCAGCAATTGGCAACCCACCACAGGAACCAGTGCAAGGCAAAAATCATATCACTAACGGGCAGCAACGGCAAAACGACCACCAAGGAACTCATCCATTCCGTGATCTCCAAAAAATACAGGACCATTGCCACCAAAGGCAACCTGAACAACCATATTGGGGTTCCGCTCACCCTATTGTCCATCAAAGAAGACACAGAAATGGCCATCGTGGAGATGGGAGCCAACCACAAAAGGGAAATTGCTTTTCTATGTGGGATTGCCCAGCCCGATTTTGGGTACATCACCAATTTTGGGAAAGCCCATTTGGAAGGTTTTGGAGGAGTTGAGGGGGTGATAAAAGGCAAAAGCGAACTGTATGATTATCTGATTTCGAAGGAAAGACATATTTTCATGAATGCCGACGACCCTATCCAATTGGAAAAGTTGGGCACTTACATCAAAAAAATAGGGTTCAGTACAAAAGACCCACAGTATTACAACATCAAATTCATTGAAGCCAATCCGTATGTGGTCCTTGAGGTGGAAGGAATACGTATGGAAACCCAACTCATTGGAAAATACAATTTCCCCAACTGCTGTGCCGCTATTTTGATGGGCAAATACTTCAATGTCCCACTGGAGGACATCAAAACGGCCCTAGCATCGTACCAGCCACAGAACAACCGCTCGCAGATCCTATCCAAGAACGGCCATGAGATTGTACTGGATGCCTACAACGCCAACCCCACCAGCATGAAGGCCGCTCTGGAAAACTTCAGCTCGATGGACGCCAAGAACAAAATCCTCATCATTGGGGATATGTTCGAGTTGGGCGAAACTGCAGCCGAGGAGCACCAAATGATGGCCGACCTGACCCAGAAATTGGGATTTGACAACGTTTTTCTTGTCGGCCAGAATTTTTTCAAGACAAATGCCATCGCCAAAAAGTTCCAGACCTTTGAAGATTTGAAGGAGTATGTTCTAAAAAACCCATTTGAAAAGGGAACTTTCCTCATCAAGGGCTCCCGTGGCATGGCCTTGGAGCGGGTGTTGGATTTGTTGTAGGCCTATCGTTTAATTTAGTATTGCTAATGGTCTCGAGCATGAAACGTAGGGCATTTCGAAGCACTTAACTGTCCGCCCTATGTTTTACAACCATTGTTGTGGCTCGTTATTTTATTTTAAATCCATTTTCGGTTAAATCAATATTCAGTTCTGTCGTTTTTTCTGTTCCAATTCCATTAATTATAGCTTCTATTTCTTTTGATGATAACCCTAAACCATAACCTAAATTGTCTAATTTTGTTTTATCGCTTGGGTCAGTCGGAATATTTACGAGTACTCCACAAGCATAACCTAATTTACTAATAATCGGACTTCCGCTATTTCCTCCCTTAACTCTTGCATTTATTAATAAATAGTCAAGTCCGTCCAAATATGAATTATTGTTTCCAAGTAAGTTACCTCTGGAAGCTCTGATTGTTGAATTAATAGTTGATAGTTCTGCAATTTGAAAAGCATCAAAACCAGGAATTGGCGGATAGCCTATTGTAAGAATTTCATCAAGTATTTTACATTCATCTGTAAATAATGGTTTATGAATCTTTTCCAATGGGTCAATTTTCAATACAGCAATATCTATTTTCTCATTTGAAGATTTATAAGCTCGTTTTGGCTTTATGAAGTCATTTTCAGAAACTGGAATTTGAACATTGATCATTTTATCTACACAATGAAACGCAGTAATAATGTAAAATCCTGTAACTGTCCTTAAATAAAATGCAGTTCCAATATCCAAATCCAATTCACTAATATGTGCAATTACAGGAAAAACAGAATTCTCAAAATTATTGCGAATTGCTAAAAATCCCTCACAAAGAAGGTCATAACTTTCGTTCAGTTCATTTTTAGGGGATTCTACAATAGAAATGTAGCAAGGTCCAACTAAAGTTTGATCCTTTCTTCCAATTTTTAATAATATTTTCTCTCGTTCTAATATTTCGCAATATTGAACCACCTTCATAATGTTCAATCCTTAGACAGCATTGTTAAAATCTCCAATTGAAGTTGGCAAGTTTTTTCCGTCTTTTGTCGGAAGATTATGAGGGCTGAAAAATTTAACAATTTCGGTTGCCAATCCCATAGGTTTCTCTTAATGTACTACAACTTGTTTATATAAAAATATATACCCCAAAAATGGCATAAAATCGATGTATTTGATCATCTTCTATTGGAATCGTTATTTGGTCGAGACCAAAAGCTCCCGTACATCCACATCCAAAGCATTGGCAATCTGAAACAAGGTTTCAACCCTTGGCTGCATATCATTCCGGCACCATTTTGAAACCGTATTTGTGTTCATATCCAATTCCTCCGCCAACCAATTATTGGTTTTTCCATTTTCGGCCAAAACCGCTTTGATTCTATTATAGAATGGTTTATCCATAGTATTTGCTGTGACTGAGCAATAAAAATAATTAAGAAAAATAAATGCTATACGTATCAAGATATGCCTTATTAGGAGATTTAAAAATCTTTACATTACTTTGAAATGCTTTATTGGGAGATAAATAGACTTTTAAAGTTTTTCAGTAGAGATTAAAAACATAATTATGGGCAAAAGCTTCACCAAATCAGACCTGGAACAAATCATTGGCCTACAACAAGAGAGCCTACAAGCTATACAAAAGGCATTGAGCCGATTACGGCACCAAAACGAACGCTTGGAACGCAGTAACCAAAAACTACGGAAAAAGATAGCTGAATATGAGTAGAAATAGTGGGATATACTGGATTGGAACCTGCCTGACGGCAGGCAGGCCAGTGACCTCTGCCCTGTCAAGGCACTCTATAAACCCAATACCGTAGTGGGATATACTGGATTCGAACCAGTGACCTCTGCCCTGTCAAGGCAGCGCTCTAAACCAACTGAGCTAATATCCCATTGAAAAGCGGTGCAATATCGGAAAAAAGTTACCAATCTCCATACTCTGCCGAATTCTTTTGTGTTTCGTGCAGAATAATTTGCAACAACTGGTCCTTTTTCAGCTTGGGCTTCAAAATGTCATAAATGACCTTCACAAAATGTTCCGTGGTGGGCAACAGGTCTTGGAACTCCGGGCAGTCCTCATTGAGATTTTTATGGTCGAAGCGTTCCTCCACCTCATCCCTTATCAAGTTTCCCAAAACGGCCAAGTCCATCACAAACCCGGTATCAGGATCCACCTCCCCCTTGATCCGCACCTCAAGGTCAAAATTATGGCCATGATAGCTTGGGCTATTGCATTTACCAAAAACTTCGATGTTTTTTTCCTTGCTCCATTTGGGATTGTGGAGCCTATGGGCGGCATTGAAATGGGCTTTTCTACAAATTGTGGCAATCATGTTGTAAAGGTAAGTTGTTTTTCCACAATCAATATTTTAGAGGGTCAAAAAAATCCGCAAAATGGCTATCAATAACCTTGGTCTCAATTGACATTCACAAACGTTCTTGTTAACTTAGTCAGCAGCTTTCGGAAGTGAAGCGTATCCAAAACCCATAAAAAGACATACCAATGAAGATCACCTATTTAGGCCATGCCACTTTTTTAGTTGAAATGAACGGGAAGAAAATTGTGTTCGATCCATTTATAACAGGGAACGAACTGGCCACGGATATTGACGTGGACAATCTTGAGGTCGATTATATTTTTGTGACCCACGCCCACCAAGACCATGTGCTCGATGTGGAAAGGATCGCAAAGAACAATCCCGATGCCCTTTTAGTCTCCAATTTTGAGATTGTGACCTGGTTCGGGAACAAAGGCATCAAAGGTCACGGCATGAACCACGGAGGAAAATATAAATTTGACTTTGGGACCGCCAAATACGTGACCGCGATCCATTCGAGCATGCTGCCTGATGGTAGTAACGGGGGAAACCCGGGCGGATTTGTGCTATGGGATGGGTCAACCTGCATTTACATGGCCGGGGATACTGCTTTGACAAAGGATATGGAACTCATTCCCAAAACCTGCCCCAAACTGGACGTGGCCATTTTGCCGATAGGGGACAATTTCACCATGGGATATGAGGATGCTACCTTGGCAAGTGACTTTGTTGCGTGCGACCATGTGATAGGATGCCATTACGACACTTTCCCCCCTATTAAAATCGATAAATCCAAAGCAATGGCATATTTTGAGAAAAAAGGCAAGAAATTGATGTTGCCCGATATTGGGGAATCCATCACCGTATAAAACAAAAAAAACCTCCAATAAATTGGAGGTTTTTATTCTTGTGGGCACTGAGGGATTCGAACCTCTTCTCGCAACCCCCAATTTTATTGAGCTTTTCCTTGCTTATGTTTGTTTTACTATGGAAACGCCGGACATTGTATAACACGCTTGCCGGGTAAAATTGAGCACTCTTAGGCCCAACACAAAAATATGACCTTCAAATCACTACAACCAAATATTGGATGGCTCAAATTTTCCGATTTTGGTGGTCTCGAGCATCCGGCTCATCCACTTAAGCTTGACTTATCTCATCTTGCTATCTAGGCTCTCCTCACAACTGGATAATAAAGTAGTTTAATTCATTAAGATTCTTAGTTCTCAAAAAAATCAAGCATAAATATTTGAGCTTTATACTGTTCAATATATCTCCTTGATTTTAACAGGTCTATTCTCTTTCAATGATTTTATTGCTGCCAGACCTATTTTCAATGATTGAAGACCATCATTTCCATCAACCGGGGTTTTATCTCCATTTTCAAGGCTCTTTGCAAAGTCACAGATTTCGTTCTTGTATGCTTCCCTATACCGCTCCAAAAAAAAATGTAAGGGTAGGGCCGCATGTATCCCTTGATTGTTGTATAATTTATGTGAATCCATAAAGTTATTGTTGGATTGTACCATGCCCTTGGATCCGAACACTTCGACCCTTTGATCATATCCGTAGGATGCCTCCCTACTGTTATCGATCACGGCCATGGTACCATCGGAATAGGTAAGCGTGACCACTGCGGTGTCTATATCACCCGCCCTGCCAATGGCATCGTCTATGAGAACGGCCCCTTTGGCATATACCTCCTCCACTTCCTTATCGACCACAAAACGGGCCACATCAAAATCGTGAATGGTCATATCCAGAAAGAGTCCGCCCGATTTTTCAATATAGCTTATCGGTGGGGCCCCTGGGTCTCGGCTGGTGATCTTGACCAAATGGGGCTGGCCCACAGCCCCGGTCTTCACCAAATCCTTCACTTTTCTGAACTCTTTATCGAACCTGCGGTTAAAGCCCAACATGAGCTTGACCCCTGCCTTGTTCACAATATCCAGGACCTCCACTACCCTTTCCAATGATAGATCAAGGGGCTTTTCACAAAAGACATGGATACCGGCCTTTGCGGCCATCTCCACATAATCTGCATGGGTGTCGGTTGGCGAGCAGATCACTATGGCATCTATGGGGGTCATTGTCAACATTTCTTCAAAGGTAGAAGCAATGTAAGGTATGTTCTTGTCCTTGGCATATTGTCTGCCCTCTTCCAAGGGATCCATGGCCGCGACCACTTGGACCCCTTCCATTTGGCAAAGGTTGCCCAAATGAATCTTGCCTATTCTGCCCAAACCGGCAATGGCGAATTTTGGTTTTTTCATGAATTTGATTTCTATAAACTATAATCCCAATGTTCTTATATAATCCCTATTTGACTTGGCGCATGCTTTTGGGTTTCCCATGCCGGGTAAAATATCCTGTTCCACTACAACCCAATCATTGTATCCGGTTCGCTGTAACAAATCCACAACTGCCTTAAAATCAACACTTCCCTTGCCCAGTTCACAAAAAACCCCTCTTTTGAGCGCATCGAAATAATCCCCTTGGGCCTTTTTAGATCTCTGGGCAGCTTTGGGGTCGTAATCCTTGAAATGAACGTGCCAGATCCTATCCCTGTACTTTTCCAAAGCTTTAACCGGGTCCCCACCGCCAAAGGCATAGTGGCCCATATCGAGGCAAAGTCCGATTAGTTCGGGATCTGTAAGTTCCATAAGGGCATCTATTTCTTCAGGGGTTTCCACATATCCGGCACAATGGTGGTGGAACACGGTCCTTATCCCGAAAGCATCTTTTACAGCTTCCGCAATTTTTTCCGCCCCTTCGGCAAAAACCTGCCATTGTTCTGGATCCAACCCCATTTCGGGGGTTATCCTCCCCGCATTTTGGGTTCTTTCCAATATCGATGCATTGTCGTCCGCAAGAACGATAAAAGCATCCCCATATCCCGCATTGTACATTAGCTCGGCCACCCGCATGGCCGATTCCTTTCCTTTTTCATGCTGATCGGCATTGGCCAAGGCAACGGGCACAAACGCACCAAGGAGCTCAAGTTCTCGCTTCTTTATTTCTTTTCTCAAAAGCACGGGATCAGTGGGCATATATCCCCAGTCGCCAAGTTCGGTGCCCAAATACCCCGTTTCCTTGATCTCGTCCAAAACCTGTTCAAAACCTATTTCTTCCGATTTTTTTTCGAGATCGAATTCCAGAGCCCCCCATGAACAGGGGGCATTTGCTATTTTGATCATTTGTTATACTTTAAAATTTGCGCGACCAAATGTTTGGCCAACGTTCTATGACCACCTTGGTCTGTGTAAAAAACTCAATGGCATGCTTCCCCTGTCCGTGCAGATCACCAAAAAAGCTGTCCTTCCAACCACTGAAGGGGAACTGGGCCATTGGTGCGGCAACGCCTATGTTGATCCCGATGTTTCCTGCATCAGCTTCGTTCCTGAATTTTCTGGCATTGGCACCACTGGTCGTGAACAGACAGGCCATGTTCCCATAATTGCCATTATTGACAAATTGCAGGGCCTCATCAATGTTCTTCATCGATATCAAGCTCATTACGGGTCCAAAAATTTCAGTTTGTATCAACTCTTTGTCCAAGGCCACATTTTCCAAAATGGTGGGGGTTATGAAATTCCCCTTCTCATATCCAGAAATCGTTGCATTTCTGCCATCCAACAAAAGTTTGGCCCCTTCATCTATTCCCTTTTGAATGAGTCCTTCTATCCTTGATTTGCTTTCGGGGGTGATGACCGGTCCCATATCCACATTGTCCAGTCCATATCCCGTGGTCCTGCTTTTTACTGTTTCATAAATTGAATCCTTGATCTCCCCATTGTCATCTCCCACGGTGATAATGGTCGAAGCGGCCAGACACCTTTGTCCGGCACATCCATATACTGAATCCGCAATGATCTTGGAAGACATTTCAATATCCGCATCGGGCAGTACGACCACTGGGTTTTTAGCACCTCCCTGAGCCTGCACTCGCTTTCCATTGGCCGTTCCCTTGGAATAGATGTAACGGGCCACTGGGGTACTTCCCACAAAGCTTACCCCCTTTATGATGGGGTTTTCCAATATTGCATCTACGGATTCCTTACCTCCGTGCACCAAGTTCAACAATCCATCAGGAATATCCAATTGGTCGATGAGTTCAAAGACCTTCATCATGGTCATGGGTACTTTTTCCGATGGTTTTACGATAAAGGCATTCCCCGTGGCGATGGCGTAGGGCAAAAACCAAAACACGATCATCCCTGGAAAGTTGAACGGTGTAATGCAGGCTGCCACCCCAAGCGGTTGACGGATCATCATCTCATCGATTCCGGTGGCAATGTCCTCTATGACATCCCCTGCCATGAGCATAGGAGTACCACAGGCAACCTCCACATTTTCTATAGCCCTTTGGATCTCCCCGAGCGATTCGGACCTAGTCTTTCCTGATTCGTTGGTAATGGTTTCGGCCAGCTCTTCCCGGTTGTTCTCCAACAAGGTTTTGAGTTGGTACAGTACCTGTGTTCTTCTCATCACGGGTACTTTGCTCCATTCTTTATATGCTTTATGTGCGGCCTTGGTAGCTCGATCCACATCCTTTGCGGTATCCACCCCGTAAGGAACCTGTGCCAAAACTTCTTGATTGGCCGGGTTGTGTACCGCTATCGAGTCTTTTGATGCGCTTTCGGACCATTTTCCGTCAATGTAATTCTTTAAAATGTTCATTTTCTATTTATTAAGGCTATATTAAAATAATTCTTTATTGTTATGAATTGCTTCCGAGCAATATGTAAATCAGTATGGTGACCAAGCAAAGCCCAATGGACATCGCTTTGGTGTATTTCCAAGAAACAAGGCTCACCGCACCCACATCTGCCATGTCGTATGAGTTTTTTCGTGGATAAAAATGGGAGACCACAAACATGATGGCCACATTCAGTATGAACTCAATGCCCCACAAATGCACGAAATGTATCCCGTGTCCCGTATATATCCATGACATGAAAATATAGAACAGAAGCCCAAATATCAGCGCCGCTTTTGCTCCTATGGCCGAAATGCGCTTCATGAAAAATCCTGCCAACAGAATGGATGCAATAGGGATAAAATAGATGCCGTTGAGTTCTTGGAGCAATTGGTATAGCCCATCAGGTGCATTGGCCATCATGGGGGCCGCAAATATGGCGACCACGGCCAAAATTGCCGAGGTGGCCTTGCCCACTACCACAAGTTTGCCATCACTTATATCCTTATTGATGTGCTTTTTGACAATGTCTATACTGAACAGCGTGGCCACAGAGTTGAGTACGGAATTGAACGTGCTCAACACAGCACCCATGATGACGGCCGCGAAGAAACCGATCAGCCATGTTGGCAATACTTTTTTTACCAATTGTGGATAGACACTGTCCTGGTTCCCATAATAGGCATCCTGAAAATAATAGTAACAGATTACCCCTGGCAACACAATGATCAATGGTATCAAAATTTTGAACAAACCCGTGAGCAAAAGACCTTTTTGGGCCTCCTTGAGGTTTTTGGCCCCCAATGCCCTTTGAATGATGGTCTGGTTCATGCCCCAGAAATACAACTGGTTTATGATCAATCCCGTGAACAACACTTCAAATGGCAGTACGGAATCGGGCGCCCCGATGACATTAAACTTCTGAGGTGCAAATTCATATACTTCGGTAAGCCCGTCCAATACGTTGCCATCACCTATGGCCATCAAGGCCAGAATGGGAATGAGCAGACCACCCAACAAAAGACCGAAGCCGTTGATGGTATCGGAAAATGCAACCGCTCTCAACCCTCCAAAGATGGCATAAATAGATCCTATGGCCCCAATGACCACTACGGTGATCCACAAACCCTGTGTCTTGTCCACCCCCAAAATATCCGATACACCAAAAAGGCTCTCTATGCCAATGGCACCAGAATACAATACTATGGGCAACAGGGTGACCACAAAGGAAAAAATCAGGATGACGGCCACCAATGAACGGGTAAAACTGTCAAAACGGTTCTCCAAAAATTGGGGGATGGTGGTGAGTCCCATTTTAAGGTATTTGGGTACAAAAAACACGGCTGCCACGACCAAGGCTATGGAAGATGTTACTTCCCATGCAATAACGATGAACCCGTTGACGTATGAATTTCCGTTCATGCCGATCAAGTGCTCCGAAGATATGTTCGTCAACAGCATGGAGCCTGCAATCACGGTCCCCGTAAGGCTTCTTCCGCCCAAAAAATAGCCATCAGATGAACTCAGGTTGGTTTTTCTTAGACTGTACCAGGTAAAGAGGGCAACTCCTCCCGTAAAAAGGACAAACGATGCCAACATGATGATCAAATCTGAATCCATTGGTTTGGTTGGTTTAGTTGATAGGGGTTATAGGTAATATTTTTGGGTCTTCTTATTGTTTTGATAGGTTTCAAAAGATTCTTTGACGGCATCTTTTTCAGATACTTCGGCTACAGCAACATCCCACCAAGCAAAACCTGGCACCCCTTTTTTGCGATCCACTTCAATGTAGATCAAAGTGGTCCTATCAATGGTCTTCGCCTCTTTTAGGGCTTCCTTGAGTTCGGCCACGTTGGATGTTTTTATGACATGAGCACCCATGCTTGCGGCGTTCGCGGCATAATCCACAGGCAGCAATCCACCGTCCAGCTGTTCCGTTGCTTCGTTCCGATATCGGTAGTATGTGCCAAAACCTTCGCTCCCTAAAGAAGCGGAAAGAGAGCCAATGCTGGAGTACCCATCATTGTTCAATAAGATGATGATAAGCTTTTGCCGTTCCTGTACGGCAGTAACTATCTCCTGTGACATCATCAAATAGCTACCATCGCCCACCATCACATAAATCTCGCTATCGGGTCTCGCCATCTTGGCACCAAGGCCACCGGCAATTTCGTAGCCCATGCAAGAGTACCCATATTCCAAATGGAAACCTTTCGGATCCCTTGTGCGCCATAATTTGTGCAGATCACCGGGCAGGCTTCCTGCTGCACAGAGCACAATGTCCTTGGCCTCCGAAAAATTGTTCACTGTACCTATGACCTCGCCTTGAAAAGCGGGTGTTCCATTTTTTTCCTCATATATTCCGGACACAAAATCATCCCAGCTTTTGTTGAGTTCCATTACTTTTTCTCGGTATCCCTCCCCTACTTCAAAATCTGAAAGCTGGTGGTCCAATTCTTCGAGGATAGCCTTGGCATCTCCCACCAAGGGAAGGGCACCGTGTTTGAAAGAATCGAATTCCGTTACATTGATATTGATGAAACGGACATTTGGGTTTTGGAAGCCTGATTTGGATATGGTGGTAAAATCACTGTAACGGGTTCCTATGCCTATGACCACATCGGCTTCCTTGGCCATTTCTATGGCCCCTGGGGTTCCCGTAACACCGACCGCACCCAAATTTTGTGGCACATCATAGGGCAATGACCCTTTCCCCGCATAGGTCTCTGCCACTGGAATTCCTGTTCGGGCAACCATTTTTTGCAAAACTTCGGTGGCTCCGCTATAAATGGTCCCTCCCCCGGCTACAATGAACGGTTTTTCACTCTTTTTAATGAGTGATACGGCCCTTGCCATCAAGCCACGGTCGGGCAATGTCCTACCTATTGTCCATGTTTTTTTCTCGAACATTTCAGATGGAAAGTCATAAGCCTCCGCTTGGACATCCTGTGGAATGCTCAGGGTTACCGCGCCTGTCTCCGCAGGAGAGGTCAATACACGCATGACTTCAGGCAGGGCCGTGATCAATTGTTCGGGCCGATTGATGCGGTCCCAATATTTTGAGACAGGCTTGAAACAATCGTTCACAGAAATATCTTGCGTAGTATTGGATTCAAGCTGTTGCAGGACCGGGGCCACTTGTCTTGTTGCAAAAATATCCCCCGGGATGAGCAGTACCGGAATCCGATTTATGGTCGCCAAGGCTGCGCCCGTGACCATGTTTGTTGCTCCAGGCCCTATGGATGTGGTACAGACAAAGGTTTCCAAACGGTTCTTTACCTTGGCATAGGCCACAGCCGAATGGACCATGCCCTGCTCGTTACGGGCCACATAAAACGGGAATTCCCGGTCTTGGTGGAGTGCCTGCCCGATTCCTGCTACATTTCCATGTCCCAAAATACCAAAACACCCTGCAAAAAACTTGTGCTCTACACCATCCCGCTCCACAAATTGGTTCTTGAGATAAGTTATGGTCGCCTGGGCCACTGTCAATCGTATTGTTTTCATTGATCTTTCTCTTTTTGGTTGTACCTGTTAGATGCATCTTTGTTCCACCATCCATTTCATCCGTCATCCACAAGCAATGCCCTGTTCTCAATTTTTTATGGTCAGAAACCTCCTTTATCTTCTATAAATTTTAGTGACTCTTCCAGGGTCGGCATAAAATTGGCACACCCATTTTTAGTCACCACCTGTGCTCCGCTGGCATTGGCCATTCGGCAGGCTTTGTACAGGTCCCAACCCTGAAGGAGACCATATAAAAAGCCACCAGCAAATGCATCACCTGCTCCCAATACATTCAAGACCTCTACTGGAAACCCGGGCACATCTTCCCGTGAACCATCTTTGGAATAAATACTTACCCCTTCCGAGCCCCTTTTCACCAACAGCGTCTCAATTCCCGAAGAAAGCAACCATGCAATTGATTTTTCAATATCCCCTTTGATCTCAGGTGCGGATATCTGTTGGTGTTTGATGACCACCTGTGATGCCTCGCTCAGAGTGGCCGCCAAAATCTCCTCTTCGGTACCGATAGCTATCCTCACCTTGGGCAAAATGGCCCTGACCGTAATCCCAAATGCCCGGTAATCGTGCCACTGGTCTGCCCTGAAATCGAGGTCCAAAACAATGTCAACATCATTTTTTTGGGCTATCTCGGCGGCAAAAAAGGTTGCACTCCTACTGGGTTCAACGTTCATGGCCGTACCATTTATAAGCAATATCCTATGATCTTGAATATTGGCCTTCAGCACATCGTCTATATCGACTTGGCTATCTGCCGCATTATCGCGATAATAGACCAAGGGAAACCTGTCGGGAGGTTCGATGCCTAAAACGACCGCACTGCTTCGTGCTCCATTTTTGACTGGGATGCAGTCTGTGTTCACCTTTTCCCTATTCAAAAAGTTGATGATGAATTCACCTACTTTGTCGTTGCCCACAGCAGTGAGCAGGCTGGGTCGGAGTCCAAGTCGGGCACAGGCCACGGCAATGTTCAGGGGAGAGCCCCCCACAAAGGCGTCAAATCCTTTGATATCGTTGAACGGGGAACCTATGTTCTGGGAATATAGATCGATGGAGGATCTCCCAAAGGTGATAACGTCGTATTTTTTATTGCTCATTTTTTATTGTTTGTTCATTTGTGCGGTTACCAAGGGCAACCGATTGTCTTTTGTTTTCCATGAACCATAGATCCACTCATGATCGGGATCTGTGGTATTGGCCAAGCACTGGTCGGTGCCGGCCAAAAAATTGAGGTAGTAGCAATGGAACCCATGTTCCGCCACTACTGGATGAAATCCCTTTGGAATCATAACCACATCATTGTGACGTGGCCGTACTATTTCGTCCAAGGAACGGTCTGCCGTATATACTTGTTGAATGGCATAAGCCTCCGGTTTTTGGAATTTATAGAAATAGGTTTCCTCTTGAACGGGCTCCAATACATTTCCCTCTGCATCCAAAATCCGTTCATCATGCTTGTGCGCCGGGAAGGAACTCCAGTTGCCCGATGGGGTGTACACTTCCCGCACTACAATTTTACTGCATCCAAAACCGGGTGGCACCAAGTCGTTGAATTGCCTTGTTGCATTGTCCCCGCCAAAAATGACCGTGGGTGTTTCTTCGGGCGTGACAAACTTTGCTGGGTATTCCTCATCAGATTTGCACCATCCGTAGGCAATATCCAATGTATCGCTCGTTGCGGTCAGTTCAAACCTGCTGTCCCTTGGAATGTAGAGGGTGTGTGCCACTCCGCTGAACACATCTTTGCGCCCATTCTTCGTTTCCCATGTTCCCTTATCGCACTCCACTCTGAAGTTTCCGCTCAGAAGCACTATGACCATTTCATTGTCCCCTGTACTATGTTCCCAGTTCTCTCCCTTTCTCATTTCCCTGGCTCCAAAACTCAGATAGTTCCAGTTTGCGGTCTCTGGGGTTATGCTTTGGTATGCTCCCTGTGTTTTAAGGGGCTTGACCAATAAATGGGATTCTTTTCTCATCTGCTCATTACTATTTTGTTGTTTGCCCTTATTCTTTCTGCCTTGCCCGTGGCTCCCAAAAGTTCAAATTTTTGCAACATGAACTTTTCATATTCTTGCATGTATTCCTTTCCGGGCAGTATCGGGTCGAACAAGTCTGGGGTCTGTTCAAAAAACTCCCGATGGACCCTGGCCCAGAGCAATCTGGTGTCGGTCGCAATATTGATCTTGCAAACACCATACTTTATGGATTTTACTATCTCTTCCGGAGCAACACCCGCTGCTCCCTCGGTCAACTTTCCGCCTGCTTGGTTGATCCGTTCTATTTCCTCTACATTGACGGCAGAGCCCCCATGCAGCACAATGGGAAAACCGTTCAATCGGTCCTGTATTTCTTTCAGGATATGGAATTGGATTCCCTGACCTCCCGAAAATTTATAGGCGCCATGGCTTGTCCCTACCGCTACGGCAAGACTATCACATTTTGTGGCGTTGACGAACACCGCCACTTCGGATGGCTGGGTGTAGCAGGAATGTTCCTCTGCAATGTCGATATCGTCTTCCACACCTGCGAGCACACCCAATTCGGCCTCCACGACGATATTGGCTTGGTGGGCCTTTTCCACCACGGTGCGTGTACGCACCACATTGGTCTCAAAATCATCGTGGGAAGCATCGATCATGACGGATTGGTATTTTTTCGAGTTTATGGCGTCAAAGGCATGCTCTTCGTTGCCGTGGTCCAAATGGACGGCATATACTGCCTTGGGATAGATCTTTGCCGCGGCATCGATCATAGCGGACAGCATCCTTGCATGTGCATAGTTTCTTGCCACGGGGGTCAACTGTACCATAAAAGGAGCATTGGCTCGTTCTGCGGCACTAAAAAGTCCGTGTACCTGTTCCATGGTAAAAACATTTACGGCCGCAATGGCATATTCGCCGTAGCAGTCATTAAAAAATATCTTGGGTGAAACAACCATGTCCTTTTATTTTTTTAGTGGCCAGACAAAAGCCTTAAACCGAGGTTAAAAGAACAAAAAAAAGGCTATGTCCAAAAGCATTGCGCCGAAAACTCCATGCAAAGGTTTGCATGAAAACTGCATCGAAATCAATTGGAAATACCATCCGAATCTTCCCGAGAAGATGCCCTCACGACCAGTTCCGGCTTAAATACTTCCATTCTGAATTCTTCCTTGGAATTTTTGTTTTTTATGCGTTGCAACAATATTCTGGCAGACAACATTCCCAAACTGTACACCGGTTGCCAAACGGTGGACAATGCAGGGGAAAAGTATAGGGAATGGGGCTCGTCATCAAAACCGACGATTGAAATGTCATCTGGAATTGCCAGTCCCATTTTCTTGGCCACGTGCATGGCCGAAGCAGCTATGTTATCATTAATGGCAAATATGGCATCGGGGGCATCATCGAGTTCCAATAATTTCTTGGTGGGTTTGATGCCATCTTTATGGGAAAACCCCTTAACGTGTTGGATGTAGTCTTTTCGCAAGGGCACCTTGTTCTTCTCCAAAGCATCAAGATAACCTTGGAGCCTATGCTTTGTGGTGCTCAGGTTCAAAGGGCCGCCCAAATGGGCTATTCTTTTACAGCCGGAACGTATGAGGTATTCCACCGCTTGTAATGCCCCAGAATAATCGTCCACCAAAACCTTGTCGCTTTCCAACCCTGGGCAGTCCCGATCAAAAACCACCACGGGCACATCGTTCTTCTGCAAATTCTTAAAATGCTCAAAACTCTTGGTTCCCGATGATGGGGATACCAAAATGCCATCCACGCGCATCTTGGACAACTTCTTCACCAAGGTGACCTCTTCTTCATAGGATTCATTGGAGATACAGATCATGATATTGTATTCCGTTGGCCCCACCACATCCTGAATGCCCGTAATAATAGCAGAAAAAAAGTGACTGGTTATTTCCGGGACTATAACCCCTATGGTATTGGATTTTTTTTGAAGGAGTCCCAAGGCCATGGGGTTGGGCTGATAATCCAGTTCCTCGGCCAATTTTTTGATGGTTTTCTTGGTATCGTCCCCGATAGCGGGATGATCGTTAAGAGCCCTTGAAACTGTGGAAGGGGCAAGTTTGAGCTTGGCGGCAATATCCTTTAAGGTGACACGTCCCTTTTTCATAGTGGATAGGTATAAATCTTTTCTTCATCTGGTCCTTTTGTACTTTTCAACCCTGAACAGGTACAACTGTTTAGGGCTGTTAGTGACCTGTAAACAAAATACGATAATTTTTTCCATTACGTGTCCACAGATTTGGTTACTGCAAATTTAAAATCGCAATGTGTTGATTATCAATGAAAAATATTACCTATCTAGATGTCGTTCAACCAATCCAAAAGCAACTGGCCCCATTTTGCAAGTCTGCCTTTTTGAAGAGCCAGGGCAAATCCATGTCCGCCATACGGGTAAATGTGCATCTCAACCGATACCCCTTTGTCCTTGAGGGACTTGGCCAACTGAAGACTGTTTTCCAGCGGGACCACTTCGTCATCAGCGCTGTGAAGGATAAATGTGGGAGGAGTGTTTTCCCCCACCTGCAATTCATTGGAATAGTGCTGCACCAAATCGTCGGAAAGTTGCTCCCCCAACAGGTTTTTCTTTGAACCGTTGTGGGTATAGTCTTCTTTCATCGTCACCACAGGATAGATAAGTGCCATGAAATCCGGCCGGTTGCCCTCTTCAAAATGTGTTCCCAATGTAGAGGCCAAATGTCCACCGGCCGAAAAACCCATTACCCCAACTTTGTTGGGGTCAATGCCCCATTTTTCCGCATTTGAACGAATCAATTCCACTCCGCGTTTGGCATCTATCAAAGGGGTCAAATGTGGAATCTCGTTGGATTCGTCCTCTGGCAGTCTGTATTTTAGCACGGCTGCCGCTATGCCATAACCGTTGAGCCATTTGGCAATATCGGTTCCTTCCTTGTCGTATGCCAGCACTCCGTATCCTCCTCCGGGGCATATCATTACCATTTTGCCCGTTTTGATGACACTGGACGGCAAGTACACTTCCAAACTGGGCTCTATGACTTTTGAAATCACCCGGGCCTTTGGATTCTTTTGTACTTCTTCGAGATTTGATTCTTTAGCATTCGGGATTTTTCCTTCCCAGAGAGGCATGGTGTGGTTTTGGGCCATACACAAATGGAATGACCATAAAAATAGTATTGATACAATATATTTCATTTTCCTAGTTTTAGTCGATCATCAACTTTTTGCGCATTTAAATTGTATTGTTCCCTATAGCTCTGGACACCCTTTTTCAATCGCAGCCAACGACTTTTTCCAACTTGTTCTTTACTTTCTGTTGTTCCACATAGTTGGTGTACAGGCCTTCGTATGGCCTATCGGAAACGGCAAACATGACATCGGTGCAACGGATATTGTCATACTGACCGTCACCCGATGCGCTTTGCATGTGGAAAATCCGGCTGATATAACTGTCGTCTTTTGCATCAATGAACGCCCCGATATCATTGCCATAGTTCCCGGGGTTTCTCCAATCGGGCGACACCAGTTTGTTGTTTTCCCTGTACCGCCTGAGTTGGAGGAAGTTTTCTTGTAGTATGCCATCAGTTGTGGCAAAGGGCTGAAAGTTGTTGGTGTGTTCACTCTTGGTTATGTTGTTGTTCGGCTGTATGTAGAGCACCACTTTTCCGAGCAGCCCCCCTTCCTTGGATCCGTTTTCGTCCATAAAGTACAAGGTCTTGCCATCAACAATCTTGTTTTGGTCCACCAGACCCTCATTATGGAATCCGCTGGAACTATGGTACCTCAGCTTGTTCCCAAATTTTTCCTGCATCAACCTAATGATGTTTTGCCACTTGGCATCTGCCAACCATTGCTCATATTCCTTGAGCTCTGTCATGATGAACAGGGGTTCGTGCCCAGGGTTGCCATTGCTCCAATCGGCGATATATGTTATCCAATCTTCCAAGAAAACGGACGATGGATTGTCCACCCTTAGATCCACCTCATCCCCTGGGGCATCATGTCCCAGAACAAGATCCCCTATTGCTATGGACATCAATTGTACGGATGCATCTTTTTGTAAAAAAAGGTAATATCCATTTTCAGATGGGTAAATACCCACTTCCGCACCGGACAACATATCCGACTCATTGTTGTACTCATTGACCAAATTGGGCTTGGCATTGTCCATGATCAATTGTGACCCCTTTACATCGCCATTGGCGGCATAAGAATTTACAAAGAGCTTACCGTTGGTGGACGATGCCTGTACCGTACCGGTGAGCAGGCTCGATGTGCTTGTTTGGCTGCCGTTTGTTGTCCAAGTGTTTCCATTGGCATCGACCGATTCGACCTTGAAATTGGTGACGGTGTTCACATTGTGCCTAAATATATAAAGGTTGTTGTCCTGCTCAAAAGGATATAGGGTTTCATTGGAGGGAATGGAACTTTGTTCATAGCGTGTTTCCCCAAGGGCAACATCTTCGCCCTCAAAAGAGATTTCGATAATCTTGTAGGTGGCATCGTCCTTGGCATGTACTGCTGTGTAGGCAGTATTGTTGAACACAAAAGTGGACAGGTTCACATTGGTGTCCCCTATGTTTCCTGAATGCACGGGAGTCAGTGAAGTGCCATTGAAACTGTAAACGATAAGGTCACCATCCAATGGTTCGTATCCAAAAATATATAGCTCGTTCTGAAAAGCCAGTATCGAAAATTTCCTATCGACTTCGTCCAAACCTTCGCCCGTATTCTCGTAAACTATTTGGGGATTGCCATTGTCCAGGCTGAATATTTTGATGCTGGCCCCGGTTTTTGAATAGGAAAGGATATGCGGTTCTCCCATGTGATCGAGCACTGCAAATTCATCCACTTGCTCTGCCCAAGTTGTCTGCAACGCTTTTTGGGTATGGAAGGTGAACAGGTCGAATTCGAAAAACCTGAGCCCCCTTTCCAATTGTGTCTCGATCCCTTCCCTTTTCATCCCTCCAAGGTTTCCCGAATAGGAATTGTGGGTCCCCGTGAAGAAAAACTGTCTATATATGGCGGTCGTGGAATCCGAAACAACAGGATCTGGGTCGGGGTCCGGATTTTGTCCCTGCTTTGGAGGGTCTGGCTTTACAGTGGGTTCTTCGCCGTCCGATGAACAACCGTAGGCCACAAAAAAGCCCATCAATGCGATACTGAAGAGAGTTGATCTTGTCATAAAACTAATATAAAGTATAAAAAGGGACCTGATCGGGTCCCTTTTCAATTAAAAATAAATCCATATCAATTATCCCTGTTGCAGAATTCATTGTTATCTGTTTTGTCGGCAACAAAATTGGGTTTATGGGCATCCTCCCATTGGGGTGCGTCGGTATCAAAATCATAATTGCACATTACATTACTGACATCCCAACCCGATAGGTCTTGGTTAAAGGAAATGTTTTCCTTGAACAGGTTCTGCATGTTGACCACATTGCTCACATCCCACCCAGAAATATCCTGGTTGAAAGCACAATTCACACCACCGAACATGGTCTCCATATTGTCCAGACCGCTGACATTCCAGTTGTTAATGGAGGGGTTGTTGAAGCCACTGTCCTTGAACATGTCCCACATGCTCACTACTTTACTTACATCCCATGCGCTGAGGTCTCCGTTATAGTCGGACTCCCTGAACATTTCGCGCATGGTGACCACATTGCCCAATTTGTCTCCCCAACCTGAAAGGTCTTGGTCAAAGGCGTCGTTCTGCCTAAAAGTGGATTGGAAGTTTATGACGTTGGAAACATCCCAATTGCCAATGGGCTGGTTGAACGGACAGTTCCTAAACATGTTCTTCATGGTCGTGGCACTGCTTACATCCCATCCGGATATGTCCTGATTGAAGGCGGACTCGTTGAACATGGTCTCAAAAGTGGTCACATTGCCCACATCCCATTGGCCCAAGGGTTGGTTGAAATTATTGGCCTTATAGAACATGTCCCACATGCTGGTGACACCGCTCACATCCCAATGGTTGATGTTGCTGTTAAACGAAGTGGCTTCTCTGAACATGGTTCTGAAATTGGTGGTCTCACTGAGGTCAGGGGCATCTTCTGCCGTTATCTGCAGATTGGTGCACTTTCTAAAATAACCGCCATCATTGCCCAACTTGACCTGTCCCCAGTTGGTGATGTCGATGATATTCGATGCACTCGTCTTGGTCATATCAAAGTTGAACCCGTTGATTTCTCCCCAAACGGTGACCGTATAGTCCCCGGCCTCAGCATAGATATGCGTGGCGGACTCAAGGTCGTAGGTGGCCACAATGCTTTCCTGGCCATCGCCCCAGAATACTTTGAAGTTATAGGTCCCCGTTTCTATAAGTGGAAGGGTTATACTGCCATTGGCATCCACTCTCCAAACGGACACAAATTCCTCATCGGACTCAAATGGCGCCAATACTTTCAGGTTGACGGTATATTCCTCTTCCAACCCAAATCCGGATACCAAAAGCGTGGAAGTCCCAGTAGAAAAACCTTCCCCGGATGCGGGCGAGGTTGTGATCCCCTCCTGCAAATGGATGGTGAGCACCATTTCACTGGCATCACAATTCTCTGGAAGGGAAGCTGTAATACTTCTGGAATAATTGGTGACAGATACCTCAATATCTTCCTCAATACAAGGGTTTTTGGAGGCTTCTATGATTATGGAATCGATATAGACGTCCCTATCATCAAGGGAAAAGTTTGTACTGTCCACATCACAGGAACTGAATGCAGCTCCCATAAACGCAGTCAATAGGAATAATTTATAAAATCGTTTCATTATTTGTGTTTTTTTTGATTAATAGCCTGGGTTCTGTTCCATTTCCGTAATGTCAACTTCAGCCTGTGGAATAGGGGCCAGCAATCTTATGGGGTCAACAGTAATACCTCTTCCCTCTGTTTGGAAGAAACTGTTCATGGTCTGTATGGCCGTGCCCGTTCTCAAGAGGTCGTACCAGCGGTGGCCTTCACCTGCCAATTCCAAACGTCTTTCAAGCGCAATGGCGGCACGCATACTTGTTTGGTCCGTCGCAGTGGTCCCGCCAAGATTGGCCCGTTCCCTTACCAAATCCAGATAAGTTCCTGCCAGTGAGGTCTTGTTGTTCTCGTTCAGGCATTCCGCATAGAGTAACAACACGTCCGCATACCTTACCACATAATGGTTGTCCCCGGCATCTTCCCTATTACTGTTGGGTGATGGCGTCCATTTGTTGATATAGTACACACTGTTGGATTCGTTGATCAAATTTCGGCGAAGATCTTCTGCCCCATATAAATTGTACAGGGAACTTTCCATGGCCATGGCCCCCATGCCCCCTTGGTCGTCAGGTTGGGTAAATATGTAATAGAACCGGCTTCCTTCACTCATCCCATCTAAATTGGAAGCGAACTGAATACTGAAGACATCCTCATCGTTGCCTTCATTTTCCACACCAAAAAGACCATCAATCGGAGCAAGGTCATATTTTTCGGAACCCACGATGATTTCCAATTGTGCCTCTGCCTTGCCAAAATCCCCCAATCTCATATAATGCTTGGCAAGAATGGCACGTGCTGCATATTCATCTGCCCTTCCCGCACTATTTGTTTTTGGCAAGAGTGCTATGGCATCCAACAGGTCTGCCTCGATCTGCGTATAGATTTCGGCCACCGGGGTCCGGACATCATCAAATGCATAGGTGGGGTCGTCCACCTCCAACACCAAGGGAACGTCCCCATAGATTGTTGTGAGCTGTTCATATAAAAATCCCCTGATGAACTTCATTTCACCGATCCTTATATTTTTAAGGGACTCGCTATCATATAACACATTGTCGATCACATCCAATACAGTATTTGCATAGAAGATGCCCTCGTAGGCATTCTCCCATATACTTCCCACAAAACCAGTAGTGCTGGTCCATGAAAAATCTTCCAAAGGCCTCGCCCCTCCATTGGAGTTTGGAGCTTGGATATATGCATTGTCAGAAGGGATCTCCCCCCACAGGATCATATAATAGTCATAGAGTGCCTGAAGTTCGTTGTATGTAGCGGTAACTGTTGATTCAACATTGTCCTGTGTGGTGTAGTAGTTGTCGGCCAAGATGCCGGTTTCCGGAAATTGGTCCAGTTCGTCTTCACATGCAAAGCAGCAAAGCATTGCCAAAGTGTAAATATATATTCGTTTCATAACCATTATTCTTTTTTATTGGAATGTTAGATTGATGCCCGCAGAAATGAGTCTGGGAACGGCAGTTGTACCAAAAATATGTCCTCTGTTCAGTGGATTTCCAGTGTTGCCACCATCAGGATTCATCCCCCTGAACTTGGTCCAAGTGTGCAGGTTGTTGGCAGAGACATACACACGCAGGTTTTTCAGGTGCAATTGCTCCAATACATCAGAAGGTATGTTGTAGCCCAACTGCACACTTCTCAATCTCAGGTAATCCGCGTCAAGCACATTGTAATTGGTAGGGTTCCTACTGGCCGCCCTTGTAGCGGTGTTGCCATAAGCGTCGGGAGGGGCCAAAAACCCATCGGGATTATGAACCGGATCCCAATAGTTGTTGAAATAGTGGTAGTTGGTATTGGTAAATGCCTCTCCATACTCCAAATATCTGGACGTGTTCTCATCAAAGGCCATTCTGCCCACGGTTCCATTGAAGTTCATGCTCATGTCAAACCCTTTATAGGCGAGGTTTATTCCAAAACCATAGGTTACCTCGGGGTTGTAATCACCCAAAAGCACCCTGTCATTGGCATCAATGATATCATTCCCGTCCGTGTCTTGGAAGATGTAGTCGCCCACTTCTGCCGACAGGGTAGTGTTCTTTCTGTTGGTATATTCGGCCACTTCTTCCTCGGATCTCAAAATTCCGATGATCTTATAGCCGTAGAGGTTTGCCAAAGATTCTCCTACCCGGGTAATAAACCGTTGGTTCCCTCCTTCGTAGAGTTCTTCGGCTCCTCCAAGGGAAAGGATCTCATTGTTGTTGGTGGCCAAGTTGGCATCAAAGCCAAAGCTCAGGTCACCTAGGTTGAAATTAGATCCGCTGAGTTGGAATTCCCAACCCTTGTTTCTCATTTCCCCAATGTTCTGAAGGGAATTGTTGAAACCGGTGTGTTTGGGTACCGGCCTGTCCAACAAAAGATCGGTAATGTCGGCCACGTAATAATCGACTCCTAACCTGATCTTGTTGAAAAAGCTCAAATCCACACCAAAGTTGTTGGAGGTATTGGTCTCCCAAGTAAGGGCATAGGATGGGGCACTGGACGGGGCGGCACCCGGATGGAGCGTACCATCATAGGGATAGTCCCTTCCTGTGCCAATGGAGGCATACTGTGCGTAGTTGCCGATTTGGTTGTTCCCTGTTTGTCCCCAGCTATATCTCAATTTTGCAAAGGTGAGTACATCATTTTCCGGGAAAAAGGATTCATTGCTCAACACCCAACCTGCGGAGAACGAACCAAAGGTTCCATACCTGTTGTCCCTTCCAAATCTGGAGGAACCATCGGTACGTATGGATCCCGACAAGAAATAGGTGTCCTTGTAATCATACATGACCCTACCAAAATAAGAGAGCTGCGTCCATCGGCTTCGTGATGCCCCGGCCGTCTGTACAGTGGAGCCATCTATGTTTTCAATGATATCATTTGGAAAATTGAACCCGTCCACGGATAGTCCAGATGATGAGCTCTTCTGAAAACTCTGCCCTGCCAAGGCATTGAACGAATGCCTACCTATATCCAAGGTATAGTTGGCCGTGTTCTCAATGAGCACATCCCCTTGGTCGCTCCTGCTCTCTGACCCCTGCTGTGAGTTTCTTTCACTGATCAATTCACGGTATGCACCGGTAAGCATTGGTGCATACTGGTCGGTAAACTTGTAGTCCAACAGATAACCCAAAGACGTCTTAAGTTCCAAATTGTCTATGGGTTCATAGGATAGATATGCATTCCCGAAAGTCCGGAACTCTCTTCTATCATACTTTGACAATTCTGCCATGGCCACTGGATTTTCTTGTTGGTTTGCATTGTAAGGCCTGTTTGCACGAATCTGTGCCTCAATGTTATAGCCAGTAGGATGTGAATCATCATAGGCAGAGAAAAATGGGTACATATATACCATGGCCCTACCTGCAGGGTCTATAGGATACCGATATTGGTCACTCCCGTTGGTTAGTCCCCTTTCAGAATAATATCCGTTCATGTTCACCCCAAACTTCAGGCGTTCACTCAATTTGGTATTTAACTTAATGTTGGTGGTATAACGTTTTTGGTCCGCAGTGATCACTATACCTTCCTCGTCAGTGTATCCCAATGAAACTGAATAGTCCGTGGCATCGTTCGAACCCGATACGTTTACATAATGGTTCTGTACTACCCCTGCCCTGTACACAGCATCTTCCCAATTAAAGTCCGTAAGTCCCGGCTCATTGTTCAAGTAAGGAATTGTATAGTCCAAAAGGAGTTCACGCACATTGGCCCCGTTGGCAATACGTTGCGCCTCTGTGTCGTTAACGCTGACATTGCTATGGTTTTTCAGATATGCATTGTTTCGTCCGTCCCTAAAGAAAATGGCCGCGTCATAAGCGTTCAAAAGGTCGTAGGTCCCCGTACGTTCCTGTATCCCGGCCACGGAATTGATCTGGACGGTCGTTTTTTTGCTCCGTCCTTTTTTTGTGGTGATCATGATAAGCCCATTGGCCGCCCGAGAACCATAAATGGCCGAGGAAGCTGCATCTTTTATCACATCGATGGAAGCAATGTCATTGGGATTGATGACATTGAGGGAACTTCCCTCCGCCAAAGGAAAACCATCGACCACCACGAGTGGGTTTGCGCTTCTGGTGATGGAGCCTGCACCCCGTATGGTTATAGTGTTACCATCCCCAGGATTTCTTGCGTTGGTCAAAATATCGACCCCTGGTAGTTTTCCCACTATGGCCTGATCGAAGTTGGCGTTGGAATATTCCTGGATGCCGGCCGCATCTATACTGACCACCGATCCAGTGATTTTTTCCTTGGAGCTTGTCCCATAACCGATGACCACCACATCATCAAGAACATTGCTGGCTTCCTTTAAAACAAAATCCACAGTGAGCGTTGATGGACCAACGGTCTTTTCCATTGTTTCAAAACCCATATAAGAAGCCACCAAAACAGGTGTGTCGGAACTGGTCTCAATGGAATATTCCCCATTAAAGTCAGAAACAGCTCCATTGGCGGTTCCCTTTTCCACAATACTAGCCCCTGGAAGGGGATATCCCTCACTATCGGTAACAGTACCAT
Organism: Allomuricauda sp.; assembly: GCA_048270465.1. Taxonomy (GTDB): domain Bacteria; phylum Bacteroidota; class Bacteroidia; order Flavobacteriales; family Flavobacteriaceae; genus Flagellimonas. Next base: position 5,619 of record JBLWSV010000019.1, on the reverse strand, counting down.
TAATTTTCTTTTGGGCCCACGAAACCGATGTGAAGCCAATAAGAAAAATTGTTATTAAAAATTTAAATTTCTTCATATTAGGTTGATTATAATTGTTAATTCGGCAACCAAATAACAATAAAAAAACGATTTCGGTAATACGCCCACATCAAAACTTTATGCAAAGGTTTGCATTGGTTAACCTTTAATTTGCAAGCATTTAACCGCTTGTTTATAACTTGTTTGAAAACATTTTATAGAGGGTGACAACAGTTCATGCAAGGCATGTAAAAGCTCACATCCCAACTCGTTGAACCTTAGGGTATGCACAGCTCATTTTTGTGCAAAGGTTTGCACAACGTTTTTTTTTGGAATGTATATTTTGTCGTTGTTTTGAAGAGTCCAATGGTTCCTTTAGGGTCTTAGGATATATTTTCCCATTATAAAAAGTTTTATGCAACACACAATATATAAGTACGGGGTCACCTTGATCCATTTGGCCATTTTCATCATTATCTGTCAATTCCAGTCCAATCTTCATGCACAGAAGATTCATTCCCACAACGATTATGAGCAGGATGTTCCTTTTTGGAATGCTTATTCAAGTGGGTTGCATTCTTTTGAAGTGGATGTTTTTCTAAAAAATGGAGTATTGTACGCCACCCACGAGGAATCCGAAATAATCGGAGACAGAACCATTGAAAACCTTTACCTTGAGCCTATTCAAAAGATCTTGGCTCTGAAATTGGGTGAGCAAAAGGCCATCCAAATACTCATTGACATCAAATCCGAAGCGGAACCGACACTCCAAAGATTGGTCGCCATGCTGGAACAATATCCGGATATCACCCTTAACAAAGATATAACCTTGGTTATCTCGGGAAATCGTCCGCCCGTTGAAACCTACCCCAACTATCCCCAATACATCAAGTTTGATTATCAAAGTCTGGAAAACATCGACAACGAGAAAGTTTGGGACAAAGTGGCTTTGATCAGTCTCAATTTTAAGAAGATTTCCCCTTGGAACGGTTTGGGAAGACTTACCGCAGATGACCTTGACAAAGTAAAGACTACCATTGATAAGGCACACAGCTATGGAAAACCTTTTAGGTTTTGGGCCACTCCCGACACCAAAACGGCTTGGAGGGCACTTGCCGATCTCGGAGTGGATTTCATCAACACGGATATGCCCTTCGCTTGCATGGATTTTGTCAATTCACTGGAAAAAAGGAGATACAGGAACAATGTCTTTTCAGAAGTATATACTCCTCGATATATCGTAGATCAAAAGGAAAAATCAGTAAAAAATATCATTCTGCTCATCGGCGATGGAAACGGGCTGAACCATATCTCATCAGCCACCTTGGCCAATGGGGGTGCATTGACCCTCACCCAATTGAAGAGCATCGGTTTCCTAAAAACTGCCTCAGCCGATGATTTCACCACCGACTCTGCGGCTGCTGGAACTGCTTTGGCAACAGGAAGCAAAACATACAACCGGGCCATTGGCCTAGACACCATGAGAATGCCCCTTGTAAACATTCCCGAAAAACTGGCCGCATCGGGCTTTATTTCCGGTTGTATTACCACGGACAGGCTTACCGGGGCCACGCCGGCTTCCTTTTATTCGCACCAAGAAGATCGGTCGCAAGTGACAGCCATTGCAGCAGACTTGCCCAAAAGCAAACTTTCTCTCTTTGTAGGGGGAGGAAAAACCGATTTTAAAAACGGAGAAAAATTAATGGGCTTCACCCTAGTGGACCATATTGATGACATTGGTGTCTCTGCCCTTGATAAAATTGGTCACTTTTTTTCCAGTGATGATGTACCAGGTATTCTGGAGGGAAGGGGAGATGTATTGGCCAGGGCCACTAAGGCCAGCATCGATTTCTTAGAAGCAAAGAACAAACCCTTTTTCCTAATGGTGGAGGGTGCCAAAATAGACAAGTATGCACATAAAAAAAATGTAGCAGGCATTGTAAGTGAAGGGATAGATTTTGATAGGGCCATAACAGAGGCCATAAAGTTTGCCGATATTTCCAAAAACACACTTGTCATAATAACCGCCGACCACGAAACTTCTGGTTTCGCGATCCCACAGGGAAATCTTAAGAGCAAGACCATTGAAGGGGATTTCACGACATTTGACCACACGGCGGCCATGGTGCCAATATTTGCCTATGGTCCCTACTCGCATAAATTTCAAGGAGTTTATGAAAACAGCGAAGTTTTCGATAAAATAATGAACATCTTGGACATAGACCGTAAATGAATTTTCAAAAACGTTCTGCTAACCGAATTGCGACCAGATTGTTAAATGAACTTGAAGTAATTTGCTTTACTTTCTGATTCTATAAAGATAAAACTCTCAAAAACACAAAGCAAGCCAACTTTAATAGTGATTTAAAAAGACATATATGATTCTAAATATATGACTTGAGCTTTTTAATAAATGAATGCTTATTAATGACATTTTTCACGCATTTTTCTTTAATAAACGACATTATGAATTCCAAAAAAAATGCCCTACCCATACATCGGAAGCCCTTTTCAGCATATAGGAAACTATAAAACTTATTCCAAGTCAAAATTATGGACAAAATAATCAATGTACTTTGGGAGTTGCGTTCCCAAGTAATAAGGTAGGTTCATCAAGATATAAGGTGTACCGCCGGGGGTTACTGAATTCTGGATCTTATATTCCCCTGCATACATTCTAATGGCATATGGGTGGCCTACCCTATCCATAAATTGATGAAGGGATTTCAATGTACCTGTTGCGCCTGATTTTATTTCTATCGGAATGACCTTGTCACCAAACTGATATACCATATCCACTTCTGAAGTAGCCTGCTTTTTCTCCCGAACCCAGAAGTGTGGTATTGAATTGGTAATTGAATTTAAAGATATGACCTCCTGTGTGACCAAGTGGGGTACTATGGCGCCTTTAAACGCATTGCTAAGATCTTCCATTCCCAAAAGTTGGGCCTGTATTCCCAAGGTATAGTTTACAATGCCAGTGTCCAAAAACTGAAGTCTTGGTGATTTACTGATATTTGATCTGATGGGAGGTTCAATATCCGTTGTGGGATAGACCAACTGTATGATTTTAGCTGCATCCAGGTTTCTCATAGCTTCTCCCACTTCCCGCGACCGATAATTGGAGTTTCCAAAATTTTGAAATTTTATTCTTTGGTCGATGTAAAGGTGGGCCGTATTCATAATATGTTTTATTACCCTTCTTTCACTTTTTCCCGAAGTGTACTTCTCCACATCGTTCTTATAAGTTCCCCAAATACTTTCATAAACCTTGGGCAACTCTGCCAAATTATTGTTCTCAACATCTGTCCTCACAATTTCAGGCATTCCCCCAACTATGGCATACCTATGGAACAGTTCTATTAACATTTTATGTGCTACCAATTTGACAGGAACGGTATCCAACTGTTCCAAAGCTGCATGATGACCAATCGCCTCTAGGTATTCACGAAAATTCAATGGATATAAGTATAAATACTCAATACGGCCAACAGGAAAATTTTCCACATCCTTTATGGCAAATTCCAATAGGGATCCAGCTGCTATTACATTCAATTCAGGTACCTCTTCAAAGAAGTAACGTAGCGACTGAATAGCTCTGGGCAACTCCTGTATCTCATCGATAAAGAGCAATGTATCCCCTTGATCCTTTGAGCTTATATTATTGGTAAGGAACAATGCCTCCACTAGCGTTCCGACTTCATCATACCTCTCAAAAAATTCCCTGTCCGTCGATTTTTCAAGATTCAGTGAGATATAATGCCCATAGCTTTTGGCAAATTCTCCAACTAGAGTAGTTTTTCCTACCTGTCGCGCACCTCTTAGTATTAACGGCTTCCTATTCTTGGCGATTTTCCAGTTTTCCAAATAGGTAATCGCATGTCTTTTAAAGTTCATATATTATTTTAATGTAACAAAGTAAGGGCAAATCAATTAATTTATTGTAACAAAGTAATGGTTGTTTGGATGATTTCTTGTAACAAATTAAGGCATCTTTTCAACTAGGCACAGCTTGAGTACATCTACCTCATTTCAATTGATGTCCATGGGCCCGGAACATAAAGTAACATTATAAGCCCTAAGACATTATTGTTTATTTGAACTATTGTTGTACTGGAAACGCCTGACATGGCATCCTCCTTAGCCGGCTAAAATTGAGCATGGCAGCTATCAACAAATAGCTAAAACCAAACTCCCATGTCCAAACCAATAAACAAAAAAAGTTTAAATGGTATATTTGGAACCAACGGTAGGCCTTATCGATCTAAATAGGCTTTTAACAAATTGGCCCAGTGGATATAGCCCTTTGGCGTTAGGTGTAAACCATCGTTTGTGTATTTAAAGTCCAATCGACCCTTATCATCCAAAAACTGAGGGTATAAATCAATCAAGTTTGTATTTTTTTGATCAGCTAGGTTTCGCAAGGCCTCATTGATATGCAAAATATTGGGAGCCTTGTTATAATGGCTTTTAAAACGTGTGAAGGTACCATTAACTGGAAGTAGGGTCTGTATGTAAATTTCGGTGCCCGGTGACTCTTTCTGTATTTTGTGGATTATTTTACGATAGTTCCTGATGATGATGTCATCAGGTATGTTCCGAGACAAATCGTTCACCCCAATCAGAATGAACACCTTGTCCGGGACACCTTTAGTAACCTCTCCCAATCGCTCCAGGACACCAAAGGTCGTATCCCCCGAAATCCCTCTATTCACAGCATTTTCTATGCCCAACAATTCACCCCATTGTGTTCCTTCGGTTATACTGTCCCCCAAAAACACGATATCATCCTCGCAAATTGGAAACATTTTGAACTGATCAATCTTATCATAAAAGTTTCCCGGCCTATGTATACTATCAACCTTTTTCCCTTTTTGTGCGTGTAAAGAAGCTATGATGAAAATCGAACACAGGCCAACCTTCATCTTTTGCTTAAATTTCCCATCCAGTTCGGTTTTTTGAGCTTTAATGTAAAAAAGCAATTTCCAACCCATAAATCCATTACGCTCCATAAATACAGTTTAATAACTGTTTTTTTTTACTTGGAACAACAAACATCCCTTATAAAAATTTACTAGAGATTGCTTCTCAATTTTGTCAAGGTGAACTTGAATGAACTTTTGGTCAAATTATGGGGCCCCATCAACGTTCTTGAAGCCCTACATGATTCTTTTTGAACTTGGTTCGAAACAAAGACCGTCGCGCTCATCTTGTGCCATGGATGGCATACCTGCATGACTGTCGATGCCAACAATCACATCAATAAGGACATCGCCGGGTTTTTAAGTTCGACATTGGACATCGGGAAACCATGACCAATGTCGAACCTCCTTTTATACGATTGCAGTCAACCCCATTACAAGTAAAGCTGTTCACTTATATACCTATTGCTCCTTCAAAGGAAATCCATGGACAAACTTTCCGCTTGCCCCATGTTAACAATATATGGTATCCGAGTCCTAAAGAACCTTGGTTTTCCCTGGTATTGGTATGGGATAATTTCCTTCGCTATCCGGTTGGGTAGGGGTTGGTGAATCCCAGTCCAATTCTTCGGGCATAAGCTGTAGGTTCGATGCCAGGGCTTCCTCCCAATTGATGACC
>JBLWSV010000018.1:0-73425 GCA_048270465.1 Allomuricauda sp. | reverse complement strand
CCAACACCAACGGCCTCATCACCTATGGTGTGGGACAGGATGGCACCCTGATGGATTACGAGAGCCGTTTCACGCCCAATGTGGGGGCCGGGGTCTATTTAAAGCACGACAGGTATTTTGCATCCCTGTCCGCCCCCAAACTGCTGACCCCAGATCGCCTGCAGGAACGCGATGGCAATGCCTATTTGGGAACCGACCGCATGCACGCCTATCTGAGCGGGGGATATGCTTTTCTGCTCGGCAGGACACTGGACCTAAAGACCATGGCCATGTTCCGTTATGTGGATGCTTCCCCGGTATCCGTGGAACTGACGGGCATGCTGGACTTTGGCGAGCGTTTTGAGTTCGGGGCCAGCTATCGCCATGATGAGAGCATCAGCGGCCTGTTCCTGTTCAATATCAGCAACGGCTTCAATTTGGGATATGCCTATGAAACATCCATCCAAAACCCTATCGATGGTATGGACAACAATACCCATGAACTTTTCATGAGGTTGAGGATGTAACCCTTCTTAAATCGTCAAAATAAGCTAGAGGCTGTCCAGAATGTTTATGGACAGCCTCTTTTCTTTGGATGTATGGTCAAATCTTAAATGGCTCTCAACATGACACACATCAATTTTAAAAACATCAAGATCTTATAAATTGCATGAAGTAAATTTTTGAACCATGAAAGGAAAGTTTTCTACCTTGATCAATTCGGACCAACTGGTTCTGATCGATTTTTTTGCAGAATGGTGCGGCCCCTGCAAGATGTTGGCCCCTATCCTTAAACAGGTGAAGGAGGAAATGGGCGACTCGTTGAAAATTGTAAAAATCGATGTGGACAAAAACCAATCCCTGGCCAGCACATATCAAGTCAGGGGAGTGCCCACCATGATGCTCTTCAAAAATGGAAAACAGCTATGGAGGCAATCAGGGGTACTTCAAAAACATGAACTGGTCGAGGTGGTCAAATCTTTTATCTAATCTAAGCTTTCAAAAAAAACACCGTTCATTCGAACAGGTGAATCACCAAAAAGGGCACTTTGGAATTGAAGGAGACTTTTTTTATCACAGGTTCCCGGGTGAGCCTTTCAAAAAAGCCCCGGTCATGGTTGATCATGGCCACCATTTGAACGGCACTGTCCCTTTCCACCATTTTTTGGATGGTATTGTTGATAGAGGCATCCTTTTCCACGCCAATAAAATCGTATTCAACACCTTTCAGCTGTTTTTTGATGACATTTCTTGATGTTTTCTGTTCCGGGGTCAGTTCATCCAAGCTGCCCACATGGGTTATCTTTATCTTGGAACCAAAAAGTTTTGCAATCTGCAAAAGGGGTTTGAGTTCGTAAGATTCAAAAAGATGTTCATAGCCCGTGGCCAATAGAATCGTCTCGATGGCCCCGTCACTTTTGAAATCTTCGGGGACGGCAATGATGGGACAAAAATCTATTTCCTTGATGATCTTGTAGGTATTGCTTCCCATGAACACTTCCTTGAGACCCGAAGCACCCTTTGTGCCCATGATAATGTAGTCCACACCTTTGTTGTACACGGTTCTTCCGATAGCATTGACAAGATTTTCAGCAATGGAAATGGTCTCAAAATTATGTTTGGGATTGCTAAACGTTCCATTGATTTTTTCCAATACCCCTTTAAGTTCCCGTAATGATTGTTCCTTCAGTAAATTAAAGAAACGGGTTTCATTGGCCATCCCTCTTTTGGTACTTATTCCCGAAGCGCCAACCTGATAGGCGTTCAATACCACAAAATCACAGGGAACATCCTTAAAAATGGTCATTGCATAGACCATGGCGTTCCAAGCATTCTCCGAAAAATCCGTGGGCAGTACTATTCGTTTTTTGTTCTCCTTTTTCATCTATTCAAATTTTGCATGACCAAGAACGGGATCTTCAATTTTAAGCTCAATAAATCTACTGTGGAACGATAGAGCATATCCTCAAAAAAGGAATGTCTTGAGTTCACCATGACCAACATGTCAGCTTTTTTTTGTTCGATATGGTCCATGATGGCCTCAGCCCTATTCTTTATGGGGGTGGTTCCAAAATATACGTAGGATCGGGATAGCGTGCCTTCCAAAAATTTTTTGTTGTCCTCTTGTCTGGGGCTGAGTTCATCAAAATCGGTGATGTAAAGGCAATGGACCTCCGCTTTGAATTTTCCTGCCAGACCGTCCAAAAGCTTCAGCTCCCTGCGCTTGAAGGGAAGCAAATAGTCGGTGGGAAAGAGAATGGTCTTGGGCTGTCTATATTTAAAATCTTCCGGGACGGCAAGTACAGGACATTTGACATACTTGAAGACTTCTATGGTAAAACTTCCGAAGGTAGTTTTGTGGTCGCTGGTCTCCCCTTTGGTTCCCATCACCACCAAATCTATGTTCATTTCGTCCACAAAATCGTTTATACTGTCCACCAGATTGTCAAAACTGGCAATGGTCTCAAAATTGTGCAAAGGGTTTGGGGGCTCCCCTATCACCGCTTCCAACACTTGGTCCAGTTTTTTTTCCGTTTGTTCCTTCTTTTCTTTTTTGAACTCCTCCATACCTTCCTGCGATACGGTCTTGTATGTTCCGTACACCTCTTCTGCATAGGCATGGAGCAAAAAAAAGCAGGCCCGTTCGCATTTGTAGAGTTCCTGTGCATATTGCAGGGCATGGAGCGCATTTTTTGAAAAATCTGTTGGAATCAGTACGGTTTTCATGGCATGACAGTTTTTCCAAAGATATGTGCAGGGCACCAAAGAGAAAATGACATTGGTCAACACCAAGAAAAAGTAAAATTTAACATTCGGGGCGCCATTTTGTGGTTTATGCCCCATTATCCGTCGTTAACCCATAACTTCTGGACGTTCAAAGGATCCCTGTGTTAAAATACCCTTATCAAGCTTTACGGTACAAGCAGTAAACTTTATCTTTGAAGTTAAGCTATTTATGAAAAAATAGTGTGCCATCCACCAAGCCAAAATGAAAGTTAGAAATATTGTTTATATCCTACTAGTAGTGGGAATGGGTGCGCTCATAGCGTACAGAATCAAGTCCAATGCGGAAGCGGTGAAACCCGGGGGAACTGGACCAAGTATCCCAACGGTCACCGGAATGATCCTAAAACCCCAGACCTTCAAGGACAACATTGCCCTTGCAGGAACCTTGGAAGCCGACGAACAGATCGAGATACGCAGTGAGGTTCCCGGGGTTGTCGAAAGCATCAATTTTAAGGAAGGGAGCAAGGTTTCGGAAGGACAAATACTGTTGAAGGTAAACGATGTTGAGCTTCGTGCCCAACTTTCCAAGGCGCTCACAGCAAAAAAACTGGCTTCGGAAAATGAAAGAAGGGCAAAACTTTTGTTGGAAAAACAGGCTATCAGCCAAGAAGAGTACGACATTGCCAGCGCAGACTACCAATCCGCCAGTGCAGAAGCAGAACTGATAGAGGCACAACTGTCAAAAACGACCATAAGGGCCCCTTTTTCGGGAACCATCGGGCTACGGTCCATCTCCAAAGGATCTTATGTGACCCCGACCACCGTCATTGCCAAACTGGTCAATACCGATGAGTTGAAAATTACGTTTTCAGTACCTGAAAAATATGCTTCACAGGTAAATGTGGGCACCGTTATGACCTTTACAACTTCAGATTCAAGGGAACAGCACAACGCAACTATTTATGCCATAGACCCAGAGGTGGACATTACCACCCGAACTCTACGGATGAGGGCCATCATGGACAATAGTGACAATAAACTGTACCCTGGGGCCTATGCCAATGTGCAACTCCCCCTCGAAACCGTGAACGATGCCCTTTTAGTGCCATCCGAGTCGTTGATTCCGGTGCAGAATGGAAAGAAAATATTCATTCTGGAAAATGGCAAGGCCAAGGAAATCGATGTTGAAATCGGATCGCGGACCGGTAAAGCAGTGCGGGTATTGACCAATTTACATCCTGGTGATACCGTTTTGACCTATGGTGTAATGGCATTGCAGAACGGTTCCCCGGTAGAAGTTGTTTTGGAAGAATTTGAACCTTTGACCCAAGCCCAATGAACCTCTCGACCATAAGCATCAAAAGACCGGTCCTCACCATTGTGATGAACATAACCATCATCCTCTTTGGGATCATTGGTTATACCTTCCTGGGGGTTCGGGAATTCCCTTCCATCGATCCCGCTGTGGTTTCCGTCCGCACCAATTATTCAGGTGCCAATGCGGATATCATTGAATCACAGATTACGGAGCCACTGGAAAAAGCCATCAACTCCATTGACGGAATCAGGAACATTACGTCTTCCAGCGTACAAGGATCCAGTTCCATCACCATCGAATTTGAACTGGACAAGGATCTGGAAGCTGCCGCCAACGATGTCCGTGACAAGGTATCCCAAGCCTTGCGGAGCCTTCCCGAAGATTTGGACGCACCCCCCGTGGTTTCAAAGGCCGATGCCGATGCCGATAGGATCATTTCGATGACCGTTCAAAGTGACAACAAGAATATTCTGGAACTATCCGATTATGCCGAAAATGTCATTGCGCAACGCATTGAGACCATTCCCGGTGTGAGCGGTGTACAGATATGGGGACAGCGCAGGTATGCCATGCGGTTGTGGATAGACCCCTTGAAACTGGCTTCCTACGGACTCACCGTGGCCGATGTGCGCGCAGCATTGTTGGCCCAGAACATCGAATTGCCCTCCGGAAAACTTACAGGGGAAAATACCGAGCTCACCGTAAAAACTTTGGGAAATCTCAACACCGAAGAGGAGTTCAACAACATCATCATTTTGGCAGATGGTGAAAAACTGGTGCAATTGAGCGACATAGGCCGCGCCAGTCTTGAAGGTGAGAACATGGAAACCAAAATGAGCGACTCGGGACAACCCATGGTGGCCGTTGCCGTGATTCCGCAGCCGGGCACCAACTATCTTGACATTGCAGATGCCTTTTATGAAGAATACGACAAACTGAAGCAGGATCTTCCGAGTGACATCAAACTGAACATAGTCATAGACGATACCGTCTTCGTAAAAAGGGCGGTCACTGAAGTCGCCGAAACCATCCTGATTTCCATTGTTCTGGTCATCTTGGTCATTTACCTGTTCTTCCGAAACTGGTCACTGGCCCTCCGTCCCTTGTTGGACATTCCTGTTTCGCTGATTGCCACCTTCTTTTTCATGTGGCTCTTGGGCTTTTCTGTCAATGTGCTTACCCTATTGGCCATAGTGCTGGCCACCGGATTGGTGGTGGATGATGGTATTGTGGTCACGGAAAACATTTACAAAAAAATTGAAGAAGGGATGAATCCCATTGAGGCATCCATAAAAGGCTCCAAGGAAATCTTTTTCGCCATCATCTCCATTTCCATCACTTTGGCGGCGGTGTTCCTTCCCGTGATTTTTTTGGAAGGATTTGTGGGTCGTCTTTTCAGGGAATTTGGTGTGGTGCTGGGTACCGCGGTCCTGGTATCAGCCTTCGTGTCCCTCACGCTAACGCCCATGTTGAACGCCTACCTGACCAAACCCGGAAAGCAAAGCCGTTCAAAATTCTATCAGGTCACCGAAAAATACTTTGTGGCCATGAACGAATCCTACAAAAGTGCGCTTGAAAAGTTCATGCAACGAAAATGGCTGAGTTTTCCCATCCTTATTGGTTGTATGGGACTCATCGTCCTTTTCTACTCCCTGCTCAAAAAAGAGACCGCACCCTATGATGATCGAAGTTTTGTGAGCATGAGCGTCACTGCCCCCGAAGGATCCTCATACGAATACATGGACAAATTGATGACGGATATCACAAAATTGATCAATGATTCCATACCCGAAAAAAAGGTCAGCCTCATCTTGACCTCTCCCGGATTCGGAACCTCATCGGTGAACAGTGGCCGTGCCAACGTGGCCCTGGTAGACCCCAGCGAACGCGAACGCTCCCAACGCGAAATTGCAGATGATCTGGGGAAATGGTCCAAAGCTTTTGTTGGAGGACGATCCAACGTATCCGAAAGACCCACGATTTCGGTAAACCGCCGTGGTGGTCCACCCATACAGTTCATCATCCAAGCCAAAAATTTCGAAAAACTCGAAGAAAAAGTACCGGAATTCATGGCCGAGGCCGAAAAAGACCCGACCTTCTCCTTTGTCGATGTCAACCTAAAGTTCAACAAGCCTGAAATCTATGTGTCCATTGATAGGGAAAAAGCGGAAAGCCTTGGCGTTTCTGTCAGGGACGTGGCACAGACCCTCCAACTTTCTTTGAGCGGTCAGCGTTTTGGCTATTTTTTGATGAACGGAAAGCAATATCAGGTAATCGGGCAGTTCGACAAACAGGATCGGAACGAACCCACAGACCTTACCTCCATTTTTGTAAAGAACGATGAGGGCCAACTCATCCAATTGGACAATTTGGTGACCACCGAAGAACACAGCAGTCCACCACAATTGTTCCACAACAACCGATATATGTCCGCCACCGTCTCGGCCAACTTGGCACCGGGCAAGAGCATCGGGGATGGAATCGATGCCATGAATGCCATAAAGGACAGGGTGCTCGATGATTCATTCACGACCGATCTTGGTGGGGAATCTCGTGATTTTGTGGAAAGTAGCTCCAACACAGCCTTTGCCTTTGGTTTGGCTTTTCTATTGATATTTTTGATACTGGCCGCCCAGTTTGAAAGCTTTATCGACCCCATCATCATCATCCTCACCGTGCCCATGGCCGTTGCAGGAGCCATGTTCTCCCTATGGTTGTTCGGTGAAACTTGGAACATTTTCAGCCAGATTGGAACGATAATGTTGATAGGATTGGTGACCAAAAATGGTATCCTCATTGTGGAATTTGCAAATCAGTTGCAGGAAGAGGATGAAACCATCTCCAAAATGGAAGCCATCATGAAGGCCTCGGTATCGAGATTGCGCCCCATTTTGATGACCAGTCTTACCATTGCACTGGGCGCACTGCCCATAGCATTGTCCTTGGGGGCAGCATCGGCCAGCCGTACCGGTATGGGTGTCGTGATCATTGGCGGCACATTGTTTTCTTTGGTGCTCACCCTGTTCATCATACCCGCATTGTACCTGATGTGGTCCAGAAAAAAAGTAGTACGTCCTGAATTCAAAAACCTTGAACTTTCCTCACATGGGCATTAAAAAGCGAATAAGCATTTTTGTATTCGTATTGAACGGCATTGCTTTGGGCAATGCACAGGAAGTCCTTACGGTGCAAGATGCTGTTAAAATAGCACTGGAAAACAATTACCAGATCAAAACGGCACAAAACGAACTAAAGATGGATGAACTGGGAACTACCCCAGGGCAAGCAGGGATACTTCCCAATGTAAGTGCCAATCTCTCCGACAACAACAGCATCCAAAATTTGTCCCAGTTGCGTAACGATGGGACCCTTCAGGAACGGGACAATGTCAAGAACAGCAGTTTAAATTATGGTGTGGCCCTGGAATGGACGGTTTTTGACGGTCTGCGCATGTTTGCCAACTACGAGCAGTTGAAAGAAACCAAAAAATTGGGAGAAGCCGAACTGAAGCAGGCCATTCTGACGACAGTGGGCGAGGTTATGATCACTTATTACGATCTGGTTCAACAGCAACAGCAATTATCGGCCTTGGACAGTACCCTCATCATATCGAAACAGCGCGTGGAATTGGCACAGAACCGTTTTACCATAGGTAAAGCTTCCAAATTGGAGGTTTTGAATGCCCAAGTGGACCTGAACACGGACCAAACCTTGATGCAACGACAACAAGAACTTTATAAGAACACCAAAATCCAGTTGAACGAACAATTGGCCCGTGACCTGAAGATTGATTTCAGGGTAATCCCGGAAATCTTTGTGGACCAGAAACTGGCACTGGACGAACTGGAGGCCAAGGTAGCTTCGGAGAATCCCCAGTTACAGGCCGAAAAAATCAACAAACGTATCAGCGAACTGGAACTCAAACAGATCAAGGCGGCCCGCTACCCTTCTATATTTGTAACTTCCGGGTACAACATAGGTAGCTCCAAATCGGAATTGGGGTTTGCCATAAGTTCGGAATCACAGGGTTTCAGCTATGGTTTTGGGGCAAGTCTCAATCTCTTTGATGGCTTCAACCAGAACAGGAACGAAAAAATCGGTAAAGTGGCCATCGAGAATGCAGAGATAGCCATTGCCCAACAAGAACAGGCATTGAATTCCTTGGTGAACACCACATATCAGACCTATCTGACCAACATCAGCTTGATGGAACTTGAGGAAAGGAACGAAGCAATCGCCAAGGAAAATCTGGACATCACCGTGGAAAAATACCGAATCGGCATCATTCCCACCATAGAGTTCAGAACGGCACAATTGAACTATATCAACGCCAGTGTGCGGCTCAGCAATGCCAAGTTCCAGGCCAAACTCTCCGAAATTGTCCTCAAACAATTGGCCGGAAACTTGGAGATATAAGTCTCGATGCAAAGCATTCAAATGAGTTGGACCAAGACCGCTTCGATTTTGGTGTCAAGAAGCTAGCTTTGTCTTAATTCCATAAGTCAAATAGATGCTGATTTTTCGGAAATTCCCGCGAATCATTCAGGTCTTGCCAGGTTGAACGCAGTCGAAACCTTTTTGTTTTTGTTCTCGACTGCGCTCGAACTGACAGACATGTAGTTCTTCGAACTACCTACTTCCCATTGAACCACACCATCACATAGATGACAATGGCCACTATAACCAAGGAAATAACAATGTCCTTCCAGTTGTAACTGCTCTTGTTCTTTCTTTTTTCCTCTTCGGAAATGGTGGCATAGGTAAGGTTTCTCAATTTTTCTTCTGAAGGGGCTTTCGTAGCATAACTCACCACCACAATCAATACAATACAGAACAGGAAGAACCAAGAGGCGAAGGACAAAAAGTTCATGTCGCCCAAAAGGAACCAGAAACTATCCGGGTTCAATGAATCTTTCACCAACTCCAAGACAATTCGTAGCGCTCCCACTACAAATCCGACCACAAGTGTGACGAATGCGCCCTGGGCATTGATACGCTTATGGAATATCCCCAAAAGGAACACAGCAGTGATCGGTGGGGCTATATAGGATTGTACACTTTGCAGGTATTCGTAAAGTACTCCCGATATGTTGGCCATGATGGGGATCCAGATGATACCGATGATGACTACCACCACTGTAGCGATCTGTCCCGTTCTGACCAGTTTTTTCTCTGGGGTATTTGGCCTCAGTTTTTTGTAGATATCCACCGTGAACAGGGTGGAACACGAATTGAACACAGAGGCCAAGGAACTCATCAATGCCGCCAAAAGACCAGCTGCGACCAGACCACGAAGTCCGGATGGCAAGAGGTTGCTCATCAAAACGGGGAAAGCTTCATCCGGGCTGTCCCAATGCAGTTCACCGCGCATTTTCAAGGTCAAAGCAATCACCCCCGGAATCAAGAACAAGAATACGGGAAAAAGTTTTAACAAAGCACCAAAAATGGTCCCTCTCCTACCCTCTTTAATATTCTTTGCCGTCAATGCGCGTTGCACGATATATTGGTCCGTACACCAATACCAAATCCCTGTGATGGTACTGGCAATCAAAAGGGAAGGCCATGGAAAATCAGGATCCGAAGCAGAGCGCCACATATTTAAATACTCCGGGGTCACGGTCTCCTTCATGCTTTGCCACCCTCCTACATGATCCAGACCGATGAGGGTAAGGGCAGCGGCACCTACCACGAGTATAATGGCCTGAAGCGTTTCCGTATAGACCACTGCCCGCATTCCGCCCAGAACGGTGTAAACCCCGGTCAAGACCACTGTGGCAATGGCTCCGGTCCAAAAATCAATGCCCAACAAAGCCGAAACGACAATCCCACCCGCATAGATGGTCACCGATATCTTGGTCAATACGTAAGCCACAATGGAGAAGACGGATAGGATCCATCGGGCACGGGCATCAAATCGTTTTTCCAAAAATTCCGGCATGGTGAAGACCCCTGCCCGTGCATAGAAGGGTAAAAACACCCATCCCAAGATCAGCACCACCCATGCTTGTATCTCGTAGATCAACATGGGCAAACGGTTCCCTGCTCCTGCCCCAGCCAGTCCCACCACGTGTTCCGAGCCAATATTGGAGGCAAAAATGGATGCCCCCACCACAAACCATCCCACATTTCTGCCTGCAAGGAAATAATCTTCCGTGCTTTCTTTTTTCTTGCGTATCACCCACACGGCAATTCCCAAAAGCACTACAAAATAAGCGGATATGGTAATCCAGTCAAAAGTATCCAATGTCTTCATGTCGGCTTATTTGGTGGATAGTTTGAACAATGTCCTAGAGGAATAGGTCTCTCCTGGATCTAACCTGACGGAGGGAAAATTTTCTTGGTTTGGCGAATCGGGATAATGTTGGGTTTCCAAACAGAAACCTGCCCTTTGGCCATAAGTTCCCCCTTTTTGAGCGGGCAAAGTGCCATCCAAAAAGTTTCCGCTGTAAAATTGGATTCCGGGCTCGTCGGTATATACTTCCAGCAAACGTCCTGTTTTTGGATGATATGCGGATGCGGCCAGACCATAATTGCCATCTTCCTGGTTCAATACCCAGCAGTGGTCATATCCTTTGCCCAATTTCAATTGCTCATCTTCGGCATTGATTTCCTTGCCCATCAATTTGGGTTGCTTGAAATCAAAAGGGGTTCCCGACACATCACGAAACTCCCCAGTCGGAATAAGACCTGAATCCACTGGAAGATAGGCATCGGCATCCAAAAAAAGTTCATGGTCAAGTACACTTTGGGTAAAATCACCCGAAAGATTGAAATAGCTGTGTTGGGTAAGGTTCACAATGGTGGGCTTGTCCGTTGTGGCCTCGTAGCGCACATCAAGCTCATTGTCTTCCGCCAAAATGTAAGTGACCTTCACCTCCAATTTTCCTGGATATCCTTCTTCCCCATCTGCACTGGTGTAGGTGAGTTCCAAAGAAGCACCTTCTTCCGTACTTTCCGCTTTGGCTTGCCAAACCACCTTGTCAAAACCTTTTTCTCCCCCATGAAGGTGGTTTTCCCCATCATTGGTGGCCAGCGTATAGGTCTCGCCATCCAACGTGAACTTGCCCTTGGCGATGCGGTTGCCATATCGGCCTATCAACGCCCCAAAATAAGGGTTACTGTCGAGATATTGCTGCAAATCGTCAAACCCGAGGACGATATCCTCATAGTTTCCTTCATTGTCGGGGGCCGTCCAGCGGGTGATGATGCCACCATAGGTGATCACATCGATTTCCATGCCCGCTGTGTTCTTCAAGGTGTATTTTTCCACTTTGGTGCCGTCCGGCATTTCGCCAAAAATAGTTTTTTGAATCGGGTCGTTTCCTTGTTCGGTCTTGACGGTTTTCATGCCTGATGGGTTTTCTTTTTTGTTCTCCTTGCAGCCCAAATTTAGAAGTGTTAGGAGAAAAACAAAACTAATAAGGGAAGGTTGTGCTGTCTTCATGATGTTTTGATGGTTTGTTTGTTAATTTTTCCATGGTTTTTACATCCCATGCTGAAACAAATGATAGTAGGCTTCATTGGCATGCAACTGATCTTTGAAAGTCCTGATCTTGGTATCGGCATCAATGACCAACAATTCAATACCGAAAATATCGGCAAAATCTTCCATATACTCGGTATTCAATGCTTGGGAATACACCGTGTGGTGCGCACCACCAGCATGGATCCAAGCTGTTGCGGCAACATCCAGATTGGGTTTTGGGTCCCAAAATACGCGCGCCACGGGAAGTTTGGGCAAATCTGCCATGGGTTCCACGGCTTCCACTTCGTTCACGATCAACCGGAACCTGTTGCCCATATCCACCAACGAAGCATTGATGGCGCTACCTGCCGGGGAATTGAAAACCAGTCGCACAGGATCTTCCTTACCCCCAATACCCAACGGATGTACTTCGCAAGATGGTTTGGCATTGGCAATGGACGGACAGATTTCCAACATGTGGGATCCCAAAACATATTCTTTTTGAGGCGTGAAATGATAGGTATAGTCCTCCATGAATGAGGTTCCCCCATCCAAACCTTCGGCCATGACTTTCATGGTCCTTACCATGGCAGCAGTCTTCCAATCGCCTTCCCCACCAAATCCATAGCCATCGGCCATTAAACGTTGCACGGCAAGACCTGGCAATTGTTTCAACGAACCAAGGTTCTCGAAGGTATCGGTAAAGGCCTTGAACCCGCCTTCGTCCAAAAAGGTGCGAAGTCCCAATTCAATTTTGGCAGCCTCCACCAACGATTGTCGTTGTGCCCCACCTTTTTGAAGTAGTGATGCTAAATGGTAACTGGCTTCGTATTCCTCAATCAATCGATCAACAGACTTTGGGTCAAGCGAATCAATGATATTGGTAATGTCGGAAGAATCATAGCCATTCACCGCTACACCAAAGCGCATCTGGGCGGCGACCTTGTCCCCTTCGGTAACGGCCACCTCACGCATGTTATCACCAAAACGGACCACTTTCATGTGTTTCAGTTCATCGGCGCCCATGGCCACCCGTGCCCACGTTGCCAATTTTTGTTGTACACGTCCATCCTGCCAATGTCCCACCACCACTTTACGGTTCTTGCGCATGCGCGACATCATGAATCCAAATTCACGGTCGCCATGTGCCGACTGGTTCAGGTTCATGAAATCCATATCGATGTTGCTCCACGGAATTTCCGCATTGAATTGTGTATGTAGATGGCACAAGGGTTTGCTCAAGATTGAGAGCCCTGCAATCCACATTTTGGCGGGGGAAAAGGTGTGCATCCAAGTCACCAGACCAATACAGGAAGTATCGTTGCTGGCCTCGCGGCATAGTTTTGTGATCTCATCAGGGGTGGTCACCACAGGCTTGAAGACCAAGGTAACTGGAATTTGGCCCGACCCATTCAATCCTTCCACAATGGTTTTTGAATTGGCAGCCACCTGTTTTAAGGTTTCGGGACCATATAAGTGTTGGCTTCCTGTGACGAACCAGATTTCTTTGGTAGTTATTTTCATGTAACGTAATTATATTTTTAATTATTGACCGTAATAGGCATTTTTGCCGTGTTTGCGCTCGTAGTGTTTTTTTATGAGTGAATCTTTCAATCTTGGGGCATCGGGATTTATTTGCAAGGTCAGATAGGCCATTTGTGCCACGGTTTCCAATACTTTGGTGTTATAGACCGCTTTGGCCGCATTTTTTCCCCAAGCAAATGGCCCGTGATTGCCAATCAGTACCATTTCAACTTCATTGTAATCCAACTTTCTTTCCTTGAAGCAATCCAAGATTTGAATGCCTGTATTGTGCTCGTAATTTCCTTCGATGAGTTCATCTGCCATCGGCGGCGCACAAGGAATGTCCTGGGTAAGATGATCGGCATGGGTTGTCCCAAAAATCGGAATATCCCGTTGAGCCTGTGCCCACGCCACGGAATACATGGCATGTGTATGGGCCACGCCGCCAATATTTTCCCAGTTTTTATAAAGGTAGCTATGGGTCTTGGTGTCCGATGATGGACGAAGGTTTCCTTCAACTACATTATTATCGTAATCCAATACCACCATGTCCTCTGGTTTTAGTGCTTCGTATGGCACACCACTGGGTTTTATGGCAAAAACGGCATTGTCCCTGTCCACGGCACTTACATTACCAAAGGTGTAAATGACCAATCCCAAGGCATTGAGTTCCATGTTGGCCTCGTAGCATTCTTCCTTGAGTGATTTGAATTTTGAACCCATGATGTTATGTGTTTTTTTTGGTTTGTTCCTCCACAAAACTTCCAAGTTGTTTGTAGTCTTCCAATAATTTAGCATACACTTCCACTTGGGAGGACTGTGGGAAATATTCTGCTTCAAAGCCGCTTCCCATGACCTTGCTTGCCTCGATGACATTTTCATGTATTCCCGATGCGACCGCTGCATATATAGCTGCACCCAGAGCGGGGGCTTGGTCGGATTCGGCCACTTTGATGGGCATGTTGAGCACATTGGCCAAGGTCTGCATGATGAACGGGGATTTTCTCGCCACCCCACCGATACCGATCACAGTGTCAATTTTAACCCCTTCATCTTCAAAACGGTCCACGATCATTTTGGATCCAAAACATATCGCATTGACCAAAGCCTTGAAAATATGGGGTGCCTGGGTGCCCAGTGATATTCCCGAAATGGCACTTTTCAACTCTTGGTCGGCATCGGGCGTTCTCCTTCCGTTCACCCAATCCAAAGCTACCGGGACCACTTCCGACAAGGGAATGTTTTCGGCCTGTTCTGACAAGCTGCGGATAAATTTGGATTCCACCTCAGCCTTAAGCTCTGCTTTTTGTTCTTCTGATAATATCTCGGAGTTCAGTACAAGATGATCAATAGGCCACTGCAATACACTTTTGAACCATGCCAGCACATCGCCAAAGGCTGACTGTCCGGCTTCGAGACCAACCATGCCCGGAATTACAGAACCATCCACCTGTCCACAAATTCCTTTTACGGTTTTATCGCCCAAAGCTTCGTTGGAAGAAACCATTATGTCACAAGTCGATGTGCCCATGACCCTCACAAGTGCATGATGGTCCACTTTGGCGCCTACGGCCCCTGCATGGGCATCAAAAGTTCCGACAGCGATGACCGTGTTGGTATTCAGTCCCAGTTTACTTGCCCATTCTTCGTTCAGATGACCTGCCACTTCGTTGGAGGTATAGGTTTCATCATACAAATTATCGCGAAGTGAAGCCAGGTAGGGGTGCAATTTGGATAAAAATGCTGCATCGGGAAGTCCGCCCCAGCTCTCGTGCCACATGGCCTTGTGCCCTGCTGCGCACCTACTTCTCTTGAATTTTTTCAGATTCTTTTCATCCGCCAAAAGGTAAGTGATGAAATCGCAGTGCTCCATCCACGTATATGTGGCATCGACCACACGTTTATCTTCTCTGGCCACATGGAGTATCTTGGCCCAAAACCATTCGGAAGAATAGATTCCACCTTCGTACTTGGTGTAATCCTCCCCGCCCCAGGTTCTGGCCAGCTCGTTGATCTCGTTGGCCTCCTTTACCGCGGTATGGTCTTTCCAAAGTACCATCATCGCATTGGGATTTTCTTCAAAGCCCGGCACCATGGCCAATGCCGTTCCATCTTGGGTGATCGGCATGGGTGAAGACCCCGTAGTATCGATACAAATTCCTTTCACGGTCTCTGGGGACACCCCACTTTGTTTCATTATGGAAGTGATGGTGTGTTCCAATCCTTCGATATGATCCAAAGGATGTTGCCGGAACTGGTTGATTTCTGGCCTACAATATTTTTGAGCCTTCCATCGGGGGTACCAGAATACTTCCGAGGCCAGTTCAGCCCCATTTTGAGTATCGATCATTACCGCCCGTACAGAGTCAGAGCCGTAGTCCAGTCCTATTACGTATGCTTTCATTGTGTTGGTCAGTCTTCATAGGGCATTTTTCAATGCCTAGTGTTGTATTTATATGTAAATCTGATTTTTAATATATTAATCCGTGTTACTTTCTGCCTTTTTTGTTGGCAACCATACCTTCATTTTACCCACTCCCCTATTGGACCATGCATAATAAGGTATGGCAGTCAAATTCTCGTTGGATATTGTGTTGACCCCTCCCAGTAGATCAGGCTGCATATTGACCTGAAATTCTTCATCGGCGGACAAAGCAATTTTTTCAAAGTCGCCCTTATTGTCCATTTCCTCAACAGCATAAACAATTGGCCCATATTCCAAGGACATTTTATCTTTGTTTTCAGCTACCAGTTGATTGGCCTTCACCTTCCTTACCTCCATTGGGAATTCCAATTCGACCATATCCCCTTTTGTCCACTCCCTTGAAATGGTGAAATAGCCATCCTCGGCCTGAACATCGAGTTTTTTGCCATTCAGGCTTATCTTGTTTTTTTCATTGATCACCGTGGCATATTGGTAAAGGTCACCGGGCAGTACCTCGTTCCTGGCCCATCCAGGAACCCTGAACTTCATGGTAAACTTGCCTGCTTCCGCAGAATCCACCATAAGCTTTACCTTGCCATCCCAGGGATATTTGGTTTCCTGTGATAGTTTTACGGTTTGAGCTTTAAGATTGACCGTGGCATCGTTTGCTGCATACAGGTTTACAAAAACCGTATCGTCCGTTTTGGAATAGATCAGACCGGGCATGGCTGGAAGGAATCGAATGACGTTGGTGGGGCAACAGGAGCAATCGAACCAGTCCTTTCTTGTACAGGCCCCTTGATTGAATTTATACACCCCATCCGACTCTAGGGCGTTGGGGTAAAAGAATTGTTGACCATCAAGGGACAATCCTGAAATCAACCCGTTGTAAAGTGTTCTTTCGATCACATCAAAATACTTTACATTCCCTGTCAGGTTGTGCAATCTGTGATTCCAATAAACATCGCCAATGGCTGCACAAGTTTCATTATAAGCCGTCAGGTTGGGCAATTCGTAGTTCTCACCAAAAGCCTCGCCTTCGTGTTTGGCACCGATTCCACCGGTGATGTACATTTTCTTGTTCACCATATTGTCCCAAAGGGCATTTACTGCCTTCAGGTAAGATGTGTCTTTTTCAATAGCGGCTATGTCCGTCATTCCCGCATACATATATACTGCCCTTACGGCATGCCCAACAACCTCGTCTTGGTCGATCACGGGCACATGATCTTGTGAATAATCACCAAAAAGCTCGTGGTGTTCCGGTTTTCCCCTATGGTCCAAAAAGTATTTGGCCAAATCAAAATATTCCTTCTTCCCCGTGGTTTGATAGAGTTTTATCAAGCCCGTTTCAATGATCTGGTGCCCTGGCACAGCGGCAATTTTCCCTTCCCCCTCACCGAAAGTCTGCACCATAAGATCCGCATTTTTTATGGCAATGTCCAGAAAGTTCTTCTTTCCCGTGGCTTTGTAATGTACCACCGCAGCCTCAAATAAATGGCCGGCATTATAGAGTTCGTGGCTTCTATCAAGGGATTCCCAACGCTCTCCCTTGTCCACCGTCACCCAACTTGCCGGAGGTTTTGCAGGGTCTATGGTCCGCCAAGTGGTCAGGTAACCATCCGTTTCCTGTCCCACTTTTATGATGGACACCAAGGAATCCAGTAATTTTTCCAGTTTGGGATTGGGTGCACTGATCAGCGAGTTGGAAGCTCCCTCTATGATTTTGTACACGTCCGTATCGTCAAAGGGCATTACGCCTTTCACCGAGCCTTCCATCTGGCCCCCAGCAATCAAAAAGTTATCGAACCTACCCTCTTCCCTACATTTTTCTATGGCATATTCGATGGTTTTTTCCTGTACTCTTTGAATGATCGGCAGCCAAAAATCGTCGTGCACCTTTACATTTCTTATGTTTATGGGCTCAATGGGATAACCATGCCCCGCATGGATTTTATTTTCAGCAACCTGTTGTTTCCCTTGTTTCTTACATGATATACCCAATATCAAGAGACAGGCCATTGCCAATAGTGCTTTTTTCATTTGTTCTTATTTTCCTTGTAAAACAATGAGTGAATGTGCAGGAATGGTAAGGGAGATTTTTCCCTTTCTCAATTTGACGTCCTTGAATTCCTTTGGCGTCACTTTTTCGGGATCATCAAAGGAATTATGGTCCTGCAGTTTTTCCGATGTCAAAATTTGTCCGTCGATATTTTTGATGTCCAGACCGGGAATATCCAACTCCACAGGCATATCCTTTTGGGGATCTATGTTCACCAAAGAGATATGGATCTTTCCTGTCCCGTCCTTTGATGCAGATACGGATAAGGCAGGAAGCCCCCTGAACGTTGTGTTTTTCTCAATTTTGGACGGCAACAACTGTGCATCTTGGTGCACTTTGTATAGGTTCATGACGTGATAGGTCGGGGTTTTGATCATTTTTTCCTTATCGGTGAGAATCACGGCTTGCAACACATTGACCATTTGGGCCAAGTTTGCCATCTTCACCCTTTTTGCATGGTTGTTGAAGGTATTAAGTACCGTGCCCGCAATCATCACATCACGGATGGTGTTCTGTTGGTACAGCACCCCGTTTTTCACTTCGGGTTCGGCATCGTACCAACCTCCCCACTCGTCCACAAACAGGGCCACTTTGCCTTCGGGATCGTACTTGTCCATGATCTCGATGTGCTTGGTGACATACTCTTCCATTTTTAGCGCCTGCTCCATCGACCTGAAGTAGATCTCGTCATCAAAATTGACAGATGGCCCTTTGTCGGACCAATCAATGACTGCGTAATCGTGAAGGGCCACGGCTTCCATCAAATGGTGTGGTACATTTTTCATCAGGGTTTCCGTCCAGTGATAATCATCTTCCGATGCACCGGATGCTATCCTGTACACCTCAGTGTCACCGGACCAACCTGGCATAAAGGTGGCATATTGTCGATAGATATCGGCATAATATTCTGCTGTCATGTTTCCACCACAACCCCAAGTTTCGTTGCCAACCCCCCAATATTTTACTTTCCACGGCTCTTCCCTGCCATTCTCTTGGCGCCAATCGGCCATAGGACTGACCCCGTCATGGTTGGTGTACTGCACCCAATCGATCAATTCCTGCACAGTGCCGCTGCCCACATTGGCAGAGAGGTAAGGTTCTGCACCCAATTCTTCACAAAGATTCAAAAAGTTATGGGTCCCAAAACTATTGTCCTCGGTAGTGCCACCCCACCAACGGTTCACTATGGTAGGCCGATCTTCCTTGGGGCCCACCCCATCTTTCCAGTGGTAGGTATCGGCAAAACATCCTCCGGGCCATCTTAGATTGGGAATATTGAGCTCCTTGAGGGCCTCTATAATATCGTTTCGGACGCCATCGGTATTGGGAATGATCTTGTTTTCCTCCCCAACATAAAGCCCTTCATAAATGCACCGACCCAGATGTTCGGCAAAATGACCATAGATGTGTTTGCTGATCTGTGGCGAATCGGGATCTTCTGATACATGGACAACAATCGGTTGTTGTGCCAACAATTGTGATGAGATAATCAAGCAGAGAAGTAATATGAAATGTCTCATAAAAAACTGAATTACGGTTTTGTAAAAAGTCAAAAAAGGCCACGGACCAGCCATGGCCTTGAACTATAATTACTAAACTTAAACTAACCCAAACAAGTCAACTCAATCAACAATTGAAGATCACTTTTTGAAGTGTTGTTTTTACATTTATAAATATAACAAAAGTTTTATCGTTAAAACAAATAAAATTGCAATTTTTATGTGTTTAATTTACACAATTAAGAATTAAAATATAATTATCTGATTTTAAGATATTTATGTTACAAAAAGGAATTGATAATAATTTGCACAAGGTGGTATTCAAATGGCCAAAGAACATTTTGGGACCAATTCAATACCGGATATTTGTCAAAAAAAATTAGTTTTAAGAATTTAGAGCCCATGGAAATACCCAAAGAAGCAACATTGACCAAAGACATCAACACTCAGCTCAATTTTTATCAGAAAGAAGATCAGGTCCTATTGGCCGTGGATTGTATCATTTTTGGTTTCGACAAAACCAATCTGAAAATTTTGCTGATCAAGCGGAATTTTGAACCTGAAAAGGGAAAATGGTCCTTGATCGGCGGGTTCTTGAAAAAAAATGAAAATCTCGACCAAGCTGCGATACGGGTGCTGAACACCCTTACCGGATTGAGCGATATCTACATGGAACAGCTCTACACCTACAGCAAAGTGGATCGAGATCCTGGGCAACGTACCATATCGGTGGCCTATTTCGCCTTGATCGATGTGGATTCCCATCAGTTTGACGGTATCCAGATCGAGTCGGCTCGCTGGTTCGATATGGATGAGGCCCCAGAACTGATCTTTGACCATAATGAAATGATCCGTAAGGCCATTTCCAGATTGCAGCGCAGGGCCATGACCATGCCCATTGGTTTTGAACTGCTCCCCGAAAAGTTCACCATGCGGCAGCTTCAAAACCTGTACGAGTCCATTTTGGACAAAAAACTGGACAAACGCAACTTTATCAACAAGATCAATTCTTTGGATGTGCTGGTAAAATTGGACGAAAAGGACATGACCGTTTCGCGCAAGGGTGCCTACCTATATGTGTTCGACAAG
This sequence comes from Allomuricauda sp., assembly GCA_048270465.1. GTDB lineage: Bacteria > Bacteroidota > Bacteroidia > Flavobacteriales > Flavobacteriaceae > Flagellimonas. Next base: position 53,337 of record JBLWSV010000018.1, on the reverse strand, counting down.
GAAAAGTATGAGAAGAAAGTTGCTGAGGACGGATTCAGTTTCAAACTGTAATCCTAGATCAAAGCTTGTGCTAATCTTTTGCTTTTGAAGGTTTTGTTTCCCCCATCAACTTTTTGATTTCACTTTCGGTCAAGGCATAGTCGTACATCTGCATGGATGCCATATAGCCCGAATAGTTCTCGCCCACATCCGAGGCCCCGATTCGTATTTTGGCAGCATCGACCTGTGAGGCAAGGGTCATAACTTGGGAATTGTCCAATTTTCCGTCCACATATATTTTCTCGACCACCCCGTCAAAGGTCAACACAATATGGTGCCATTCATTGGGCGAGGGAAGATTGTGGTATTTCATATCAAAATGGCCGTCCAAATGTGCTGCTGCCCCATAATGACCACTATTAAAATGCAAAGCATTGTACGAATTGGCCAGATTGAACCTGAACCTATCGCACCAGGACACCAAACACTCATCTTCTTTGGCTATTTCAGGGTTTTTGACCCATGTGGCCACGGTAAAAGCACCGTTCCACTCGAGGCTTTTGGGAACAGGCACGTCCAAAACAAGTGCCCCTTTGGTGAAATGCAATGCCTTTACTCCTTCCCCGTCTTCACTTAGAATGATTTGTCCTTCTTTTTCAAAATTTCCGCCAATGTTCCCTTTGTTGGGCAAACTTTCAAAGTCTTCATCCAAGGAAACATCCTCGGCATCAATGCCCACCAATTTACCGTTTGAACTTTTTGCCGCAGGACCTTCTTTTGATGGTTTGCTTTGCAATGACAAAGGAACTTCAAACTGTGAACCAAACACCTTGATGTTCCAAACCGCTGCATACAGACCCGTCTTTTCAACATCCAACACAGTAAGTTTTAAATAGCGGGCCTTGACATCATTGTCATCGATCATGGGGCTTCCCGCCATTTTGTTATCGGAACGGTCCGCATATAGTTTCCAGTTCTTTCCGTCTGTGGAATATTCCAGTTTGTATTGATAGTAGTACCCGGCAAACTCAAATTGCGTCATCACCCTTTTTATCCGGGTCGCTTTTCCCAAGTCAAGGGTCAAATGTTGCGGAAATGAATGGTTCCCAGCTTTCCACATGGTTGCATTGTGGTCGTCCGTGGCAAAAGAAGGCTTGTAGGCATAGTCGTATTGAAGCGATTGCAAATGGTAAAAGGAAGAGGCCGTGGCAGTGGCTTCCAGTGCCAAGTTCTTCGGAGCATTGGATTTTACCAAATGTTGAAGGTCCTTACTCCCCGGAACCACCTTCCGTATGGTGGAATCGTTTTCAAAGACCATTTCATCCACAGTAACTTGCCGCGACAGACCTCCCCGTGTCATGGGATAATCATGTTTGTGGTACACGATGTAATAACGTCCGTTTTCCTCCAGCACCGAATGATGCCCAGGTCCATGAACGGTTCCTTCTTTATTGGTGCCAAGAATTGGATTGTTGGCACCTGGAGTGAAGGGTCCGTAGGGGCTGTCGGAATAGGAATATCTCACATTGTAGGTTTCATCATGACAGGAACCCCCGGAATACATCAAAATGTATTTGTCCCCTTTCTTCATCATATAGGCTGCTTCAAAAGGTTGTGGGGTCTCTTCCAAAGGAATGTTCTTTGCGTTGATCACCCTTGACATATTTCCGCTATCCAATTCGCCTACGGCATATCCACCATTATAGTGCACCCAAGTTCCCCAATAGGCATATATTTTACCATCGTCATCCTTAAAAAACTGTGCATCGAGGGATGGAAAACCTTTTCTGGGGTAGTTATGGGCAATCACCGGGGTATCATCCTTGTTCAATTTTTCCCACGGTCCCACAGGGGTATCGGACACATATCCATAGATATTGCACCCCGCCTGACAATTACCGAAATAGAGGTAGTATTTGCCATCAACCCCTTCAATGATGTCCGGAGCCCAAAAATTCCTAAGATTGACGGATTCCAAGGAGGGGACTTCCATGGTATAATTGTACCAATGCTCAAAATCCTTGCTATACCAAACGGTAGGAACCCCGGATGCCAACATTTCATTATCGGTGGTGGCGTAGATGTAATAGGTATCCCCAAACTTTTTGATGGTGGGATCGGCAAAATATCCGGGAAGAATGGGGTTCACATCCGCGATAGGCAACTGACCCTTCTTTTCTTGACCAAAAACATGGCCAAAAGCCAAAATCAGTATAAGTATGTTCAGTACCCTATGTCCCATTCAATTCCCAAGCTTAATCCGTCTATTTATAGTTTGATTATAGTTTCTTTCTTATTCAACTCAATCTGGTATGCCCCCCTCACCTTTTTGAATGGAAGTTCAGTATCGGTTCCGTCCACACGTAAATAAGCGTAAGGAGTATGCTCTGTCTTGCCATTCAAGGTCAAGGTCACTTCACCAGTACTGTCATTATAGGTCACTTTTTTAAACGACCCTGCATCCAAATTGACCCAAAGTTTTTTGGGCGCAATGAAAACCTTGGACTTTGCGGCCGTGGTCAATTCCATTTCCACCTCATCCCCTTTTTGGGACAAATTGCCTCCAAAGGCCAACCACCCCAAATCCTCATCTTTGACAAGGTAGGAAGAGGTGTTCACCGCATATCCGTAGAAACCGGAGCCATAATCCCCAGAAATGCCATCAATTTTAAGGGTTGATGGGTATGAATGGAACGCTGCCGGGCCAAACCCGTCTTGAGTGATATTGGAAATTCCGCCCAAAAGACCTCCGTAACCTACTTTCAACAAATACAGATCATCAGGTTTCTTTCTGAAATGGCTCAGCACCGGAATGGCATTCAACGATGACCCATAATGGTGTATCTGCCGTTCCACACGGGAAGTTTCGCCCGCCTTTCCTCCATACAAAAAGTCCCAGTACCTCCTGGCATTGCCGTTATAGCCCCAGTGTGGCATAGTGGGCATATAGGCCAAAATGGCATTCAGGGTAACCATCGCCTTTCGGTCATATCCGAAGTAATCGGACCACATATACACTTCCTCCTGTCCCGTGGAATCCCAAGGCATTTCACTGCCAAAAGGATAGTCCAAGGCCTTCCAGTGGTCTGCTCTTTCTTTCATCCGTTCTTCCAAATCGGTGGCCATCTCCGTAAGCCCTTCATTTTTCAAATCCTCCAAAATAAAGAGGAACACGGAACCTTCCATCTGTCCGAACTGGGCATAGTAGGGGGCTTTCTCCACCATGGCAATACTGGTGTGGTAGGCATTTTCCAAATACCAATCCCAACCACGGTTGTCCACCAGTCCCTCATGATAACGGGACAAACGGTACATGACCCAATAGGCTGCCGCAACGTGCGGATAATTGTACGATCTTCCGGGGTCGTTGGCATGCTTGTGGTCCCAGGCGGCCCAAGTATTGTAATTGATCTTGTCGCTGTACGTTCCCTTCGGCAAAGAGTCGGGTTCGTAGTAGAACACACTTTTCTTCACTCCATACTTTAGAGGGCCTTCATTGTATTGAATGCCTCCCCAAAGGGTTTCATCGACAAAGGCTTGTAATTTTTGAATCTCTTCTTTGTCGGGCTGCACCAACTGCTTCATAACGGCTGCCAACCAACTACCGGCCCCACCTTCATCACTCAATCCACTGATCCAGACCCTTCCGTCCTGCACCACCTTTTCTTTTTTCTCATAATCATAACTAATGGCCGAAGGATTGCGTCCAAAAGGGTCGTTGGGGTCATCGAACCATTGTTCCGTGGTCAAAAAATGTCCAAAATCCTTGATGACCTCTGTCTCCGGCTTGATGATCTTATAGTTGATGGTCTGCACCACTCCATCATCATAATTTATGGTGAGTCTTGCCCTTCCCCATTTTTTTCCGTGGACACTATATTTTTTCTTGCCGGATGGCGTAGTGCCCTCTTCTTTGATCTCCAAAGCACCTTTTGGCTCTACATCCATGGAAGCAATGCCACTTTTATAATGTATGAACAATTGGGCATTGACGTCTTGGGGCAATACATAACCAGGCACTCCGACTGCCACTGGACGTTCTTCTTCCACCAAAGTCTCCTGAATATTTTTAATCCCTTCAGAAAGGACAAATTTCAAGGAAAAGCTTTTCGTTTCCTTGGGCTGTAGGATGAGCGAGGTAGGCTCGTTCCACTGCTCCACACCTTTCCATTCTTTCTCTGCGTAGGCCTTGCTGTGGACCATCCACTCGTGAAAACCTTCAAAAACGATACTCTTCGGGGTGGGATCGTCCAGTAAAGGTCTGTACGCCTCAAAGGCCATGTTCTCTTTGGGCAACACCAATAGTGCCGGGCCTCTGCCACTCAATCTTTTTACTTCCAAGTAACCAGCATCTTTTCCAATGTAGGGATCAAAAAACACATTTTGCGCATGGGTCTCCGTCAATGATTTCCCTTCCAGGATGTTGTTGAATATCATCGGGATACCCAATGCCCCAATTTCCAAGGGCGTATTTTGTTTGTTGGTGATCTCAAAACGCATCACCAATTGCTCATTGTCCAATTCATAATACCGCTTCACCAAAACCGGAATGTCACCGGGCAAGGTGTTGGCCAAATCGGCACCAGCAAGCACATTTCCACTGACCTCCAAAGGTTTTACGGCTGCACGGCTGGTAGCGGTGGAATAATTTTTCCATATACCATTGGCATCCTTTATCCTAAGGTTGATGTCGCCAAGGTGATAAAGACTGTCCTTGTCCCTGATCTCAAGACGTTCCCCGGGGGTGAAGTCAAAATAAGGTTGGCTGTTGGGCCTTAGTGCGGCAACGGTTTGGGATGCCTTCACCAATTTTAACTGAAATTCTGGGGTGTTGAATTTTTGATAGACATCGGCAATGCCCAAGGTCGATTCCCTGTTTTCTACCCTGCTCCAATAGGTGCGTTGCGCTTCCACTTTTGATAGGGTCACAAAACAAAATGCCGATACCATCCAATACTTTACATGCTTCATTTTCGTCTAGTTTGGTTTTTGGGGGAAGTGTCCGTTGAAACCTCCCCAATCTTTAAAATAATCTGTAGGTTCCTAGTTGAACGCTGTGGAAAACTTCCACTTGGTTTTATGGTTTTTGTTCAGCGGTAGGTCCTGCAAAAGACTGCGAAGGAGCTCCACTGGCATTCTCCCTTCTTGCATTACCCGATCGTGAAATTGTTTTTCTGTCCATCCCTTTTCCAACATTTCGTTCCGGAGCGCGTAAAATTGGAGGCCGCCCATCATATAGGCCAATTGGTATAGTGGTGGGTAGTTAGTGGTGAAGGAACGCCGTACCTCCGCTTCCGCATTGGCATATTCGTGTCCCACTTCATCCACCAAAAGGTCAATACATTCCTGTGGGGTCATTTCGCCCAAGTGGAATTTGAGCGAGAAAATGATCCGTGCACACCGGTGGATCCTCCAGAACAGCATTCCGAGTTTCTGCTCAGGGGTCTGTGGAAAATCCTTGTTCCACAAGACAATTTCCCAGTAAAGGGCCCACCCTTCAGTCCAAAAAGGGGTGGAAAAAGCCCTTCGGTAGCTTTTGTGGCGACTGGTCATAAAATATTGCAGGTTGTGTCCGGGCAACAATTCGTGCTGAACGGTAGGGAAAGAGAAGTTGGGGTTGTTTCCACGCATGCTCATCAACTTGTCGTCGTGGTCCATTTCCATGGTCGGATAGGAAATGATGATGTCCCTTCCGCCCAAAAAGAACGGATTGACCTTCTGTCTTTCGGGGCTCATCATTTTCATGCCCCAGGTTTCCTTCGCCAAATCCGGCAAGGTGATCAAATCCCTCTCTTCTATAAAATCCACCGAATGGGAATAAAGGTCCATGATGGCCTGTGGTTGCTCCCCGGCCGGAACATAGTTGTTCTTCACGTGTTCCAGGGCCTTTTTCCAGTCATCGCCAAATCCCAATTCACGGGATGCCTTTATCATTTCATTTTTGCACCACTCAAATTGCTGCTCGGCAGTTTTTATGAGTTCGGCCGGCGTGTAGGGAATAAATTCCATGGCAAGGCTTTCATTCAGTGCGTCTTCCCCAATGGGCTTGCCAATGATACCACTGCCATCGTCCTTGACACTATTTTGTGAATAGTTGTTTTTAAGGAATTCGGCATAAGCGGTCAACTTTTCGTTGAGTTTTTTATAGGGTTTTTCCACCCACCATGTAAAGTCGGGGTCGTAGCCATAATAAAAGTTATATGCTTCCTCCAATCCCCTTTGCAATGAAAGTACAACGGTCGAGGCTTTGTCCGCGGTTTGCCAATCTTTAAAGGGTTTTGATTTCCACGATTCCATTTCCGAATCAATGGTTTTGGTGGCATTCTGAAATAGTTGTGCCAAATTTTTGGCGCCCGGCTTTTTGCCCCTGCGACGTTCTTGGATAAACGGAAAGATGTCCTTGGCAAAATGGCCTACTTCATCAACTTCCTTGAAGGCATTATAATCTTGGTTCAAAAAATATTCCCCTTTGGTCACCAAGTTCTTTAGAAGAACATAATCCACCTTCCCCTGTTGGGATAAGGAACCAAAGTCGATACCTGCCATTTTCTTTTGCCAGTCGGAATAGAATTTGGAGAAGCGCTGATAGTACTCTTCGGATTCGTCAACGATGTAGGTTCGGTCCAAGGCCCAGTTGTCAGCTTCGAACTCTGTGACAAGATCGGCCAATTTACTGTTCTGCGCAGTTGCAAAGGCACCTATCAAGGTCATGGCCACCACTCCTATTTTTTTAAAATCCATATTGTTCATGTTTCGTTTTTTCCATTTCTACCTAAAGGTAGTGATTGGTTTTCATTGTGTCGGTTTCATTAATGGAATGGACCTATTTCAGCGTCACATCCAAATAGACCGAATGACGCCCGTAGGTCTCATAAAACGGTTTATAGACCACTCCGTCAATGATAAACTCCAGAGCCTTTGGGTCACCTTTGATAGTTTTTCCTAAATCCTTGGCATCCAGGGTCACCTTGCGCCATTCATTTCGTGGTTCAGTTTCTTGGGCCACCAACAAAATGGGACCATAAAAAAGGCTTGCGATGTTTTGTTGGTCCATCACTGGATCCAAATGGAATTGGAACGGCATTTTTATATCGATCGTATCACCATCCTTCCACTTGCGGCTCAGGGTAAGGTAGGTTCCTGGCTTTGCCTCGACTTTTTCTTCCTTACCGTTCACTTTCACATAAAAACCTTTGGTCGCCCACTGTGGCACTCGGATATTGAGATCAAATTTTCCTTTCCCCTTTATGGTCAATTGGGTATTGTCTTCTTTTGGGAAAGCGGTTTTTTGTTCAATAGTGATGTCCTTTTCGCCCCATTCCAAAGTGGAAGGAACGAAGAGATTGACAAAAAGTGCACTGTTGTCCCTGCTTTTGAAATAAATGGAATTCTGGAGCTTGGTGCTGCTCTCCAAAGCGGTGCCATTGCAGCAGGTAAACCCGGTCATTTCAGGGTTCCCAAATCTTTTCACTGAACCAGGCCTCAATGGCACGTGATAGGTATTGGCTGGACTGTCCTCGGCCACAGAGGCCAGGATATGGTTATAAAGCCCGCGTTCGTAATAGTCCATCAATTCGGTACGCTGGTCAAAAAGAAACAGGTTTTTGGTCAATTTCAGCATATTGTATGTTGCGCAGGTCTCATTTTGTCCCCCGGATGAAAACCCGTTTTCGTACAATGAGGCCGGTTGGGCGATAAAGCATTCTGCGTTCGTGGGGTTCCTTGCTCCGGCCACCCCGCCTATGCTGTACATATAATCGTTCTTGGCCTTGAACCAAAAATTGTCAGCCACATGATAATATTCAGGGGATTCCGAATCGCGGTAGATTTCCAACGCTCCCACAATTTGGGGAATGTGCTGATTGGCGTGCAATCCACGGAAAGAGTCCACGTTTTTGGCCAATCCGTGTGAATGTTCCGCATCACCAAAAAACATTTTGATATTGTCAAACAATTGGGCCACTTTGAGGTAGCGGGGTTCATCGGTCATCCTGTCCAAACGGGCCATGGCTTCGTTCATACCGCCAAACTCCCCTGCAATGTACCTGTTCCACATACTGATCAAGGTTTCTGTGGGCAACTGGTTCAAACGGGCATACACCCAATCGCCCATTCCCTTGGCAATGTCAAGTGCCTTTTTGTTACCACTGACTTCGTAAATGTCCATCAAACCCGCCAATATTTTGTGCAAAGTGTAATAGGGCGCCCAAACCTGAGTAGGTTGTGTGCCATAGGTCGCCCCATTTTCCAACATGATGAACTGATCGGGCGGATAGGCACTGATAAATCCTTCGCCCCAGTTCCAATAATCGGTACGGATACCATTTTCGCTCAAATCGGAATCATAGGTCGATTTACCCGGACCTGGAGGGACCGCCGTTGGGTCGGACACATATTCTCCTCCGGATTTTTGGGGCCTACCTGACAACTGCGAAAGCTCATACAGCACTTTCACCATGTAGTCCATCTTGTTCGCAAAGTTGGCCTGCAATTCCTTGTCATAACCTGTACTGGCATAAGCCTGTGCAATGGCAGTTAGGTAGTGTCCCGTGGCATGGCCCCGTAATTTGGTTTCCTGACTGTCCCAGACACCCAATGGTTTTGCTCCTTCGGGCTGTTGTTGTCCAAAGGCATTTCGGAACATATAAAGGAAGGAATCCGGATTGGTCTGCGCCAAGGTGTTGATAAACTTGTCCCGATTTTCAATAAATTTTGTTTGTTGACCGTGGGCATCGGCGTTGAGTGTGACTTGGTCCAACCCAAAAACATCCAATTTGAGGCTTGGTGTACCCGATTCCTTGCTTGCTTTTACCGTAATCCGGGCCTTTGGTTGAAAATCCGTTCCGGAAACCCTACCGGTAACCACATAGCTTCCAGGTTTTGAAACATCGGAATTGTCGGTCGGGGCTGGCCAAAGCACCCTTACTTCTGGACCTTTGATCCCATTGCGGTACGTACCTTGGACATAGCGGGGCAATCTTGGTAAAAAGCCCACTTCGGTTTCAACCGCTACATCGGACACTCCTGTTAGATATTCATTATACAATTGAGGGGTATTGGGAGCAAACTTTGGCAAATCGTTCTCTGGCTTTTCCCTTTGTGCCACGCCATCTCCCCCACGAAGGGCAATATAGCGGATTCTTGCAATCTGTTTTTCGCTCAAAGGAGTCCGGTACAATCTAAAATCATGGATCTTGGCATTGAGGTAGGTATCACCGGATGCGATCGATTTTCCAATGTAAAGTTGGTTTTCATGGGTGAACAATTGTCCCAGTTCCATTTCCATGTTCTCTGCTTTCCCTACTTGCTTCCCGTTGATGTAGGTGGTCATGGATTTTGAGGGAATGTCGAGAACCACGGCAATATGTACCCATTCGTCAATTTCTATTTTTGAATCTGGTGAAAGTGCCTCGTATGCTTTTTTATCATCTTTGATGATAACGGCCTGAAACCCTTCTTTTTCCTTAGTACCCGATGGTGCCACAAAAAGGTGCGTCCTGTCGTCCTTGCCAAAATCGAACAACCGTTGGCCAGGTTCCAAGGATTTAAAATTGACCCAAGCAGTGATGCTCAGGGATTCTTCACCTTCCAAGGATTCACCGGGGATTGAAACATAAGATTCGCCATCCCCTGGCAAAATAAGTACCTTACCGAACTTTTCATCCTCGGTAAAACTGACCTTGGGGCCGTGAATTCTCCCATGCAAATTGTTTCGCGACCAATCCTTGGCATCTCCATCAAAAATGTACCGGGAAATCATTGCGGTCTCACCAATTCCGTCCAAAATCTGATTGCCGCTCTGCGCTTGCAAACCATTCAGACCAAAAGCTCCAAAACTCAAAAATGCACCAATGAATAACTTAGCTAGTCTCATAATTATATCTTTTCCCTCTATTTAAAATTAATTGGTTTTCTTACCATAAATGGCTTCCCATGAAGGTGGGTCCACTCCCATCAAGTGTTTTACAAAAAAGTCCTTGCGTTTGCGTTCCCCAAACTCCCCACCCGAAGAATGTCCCATTCCGGGAATGGTAATCAACTCAAAATCTTTGTTGGCTTTGATCAAGGCGTTGGCAAACTGCATGGTGCTGGCTGGATCTACATTGTCGTCCACCTCGCCCAAAATGAGCATGAGGTTACCGCCCATTTGGGCCGCATTTTCCACATTGGAGCTCTCGGCGTAATGTGGGCCAATGGGATAGCCCATGAACTGTTCGTTCCACCAGATCTTGTCCATCCTATTGTCGTGGCACCCACATGAGGAGACCGCCACATCATAAAAATCCGAATTGAAAACCAAGGCGGCAGCAGCATTTTGTCCTCCAGCAGACGTTCCAAAAATTCCAACCCTTTCAGCGTCCATGTAGGGATATTTTTTGGCCGCTTCCTTGATCCATATCTTCCGATCGGGAAAACCTCCATCCTTTAAATTCTGCCAACATACATCATGAAAAGCTTTTGAACGGTTGGAAGTCCCCATACCATCTATCTGAACCACAATGAAACCCAATTCGGCCAAAGAGGACATGGACCAATTGTAGGCCCTAAAATCCTTGGGGACAAAGGAACTGTGGGGTCCGGCGTAAATATATTCAATGACCGGATAGGTTTTATTAGGGTCGAAAGAGGTCGGTCTGATTATAATGCCCCAGATATCCGTAACACCATCCCGGCCCTTCGTCGTAAACACTTCGGGTGCAATCCATCCTTCCTTCAACAAAGCGGAATGGTCCGCCTTTTGTAACTGCATGATGGTTTTACCGTTTTTGGCTGATTTCAAAAGCGTTACAGGCGGTGCATCCACTCTGGAATATTGATCTACATAATGCTCAAAATCCTCGGAAAAGGTGACCTCGTGGTTGCCATTTTCCTTGGTGAAACGGGTGAGGTTCTTTCCGTCAAAACCAACTTTGAAGTAGTGCAGGAAGTAAGGATCCTGATCTTTGTCCAGTCCGCTTGCCGTAAAATACACTTCCCTATTTTTCTCATCCACATGAACGACCTTACGAACGACCCACTCGCCCTTAGTGAGCTGTTTTTTCACCTGTCCGGTCGCCCCGTCATAAAGGTAGATATGGTTCCAGCCATCCCGTTCGGAAGTCCATATAATTTCCTTGCCGTCAGCCACATCGTATCGGTATTTTTTACTGCTGTAGTCAATGAATGTGTCACTGGTCTCGCTCACCAATACCTTCACATTTCCAGTGGTGGCATCCACCTCGATCACTTTATATGCCTGATGGCCCCGTTGGTTGTACTCAAAGGTAAACGCACGGCTATCCTCCCTCCAATCGATACTGTTCAGCCTAAATTGATGGCTGAATTCGTCCGTGGGGATCGGGATATGTTTTTTGGCATCGACCAAGAACAATTGTGGGCTTTTGAAAGGAAGTTCATCGCCGGGCTTCAAATAATCCCTGGATTGCAGTTTGGGCTGGAATTGATCCTCAGGGCTGGATTCCACAAAATAAATTTTGCGATCGTCACCAGGACGGACCTTGTACGCCATGATTTTTTTTCCATCCGGGGACCATTTGATATAACTCGAATAGAAAAACCCGGGAGCGCCATCATAGCTCAGTTGTGTTTCCTCTTCGGTCTTGTTGTCCTTAATATATAAGTTGTTGTTTTTGATGAATGCGGTCATAGTGGAATCCGGGGAAACCACGGGCTGATTGTTTTTCTCATCAAACCTGCTGCCCCAATAGCCTCTGTTCCTATCCCTTTCCTTTACATTTTCTTCAATTACCGTCAATTTATTGGCATTGGGACGGTAGGAAACCCTTGCCTTGTCAAAAATGAATTTCAATTCGTTCAGGTTCGCATCGAACTCCAACTCACGGATCTCTATGTTCTTCGGATCGACATCCGTATCAAATTCTTCAGAAAGCAATTTGGCCAAGACTTCATGATCAAAGCACTTTGCTTGCATTTTTTTTGTGGGATCGACCCACAGATACTCTTTTCCCTCAGCAGTATTGTTAACATACCAGAACAGATTATTTTCAAGCCAATGAAAAGTTGAGGGCGAGTTGGTGACCTTGTCCCGAAAGAGGGAGTCAAGTGCTATTGCCTTCTTATATTCCGCTAAAGTTCCTTGGGCAAATGCCGCTCCCGAAGTTATAAGTATAAAAAATACACTTATTTTTTTGACAAAAGATTCCATAGTATACATAAGGCTAAAACTAGAGATAATCTCCAATTGTCCATCAGTTCATATTAGCTGATACTGATACTATATTACCCTAAACGTTGGTTTGAATCCAAAAAAATGACATAAATGAACAATGTCCCTTAAAGGGCAACAAAAAATGACCTTTGTGTGGTTTGAATTTTTTGTCGATAGTGGTTATTTGAACCTGTCCGGTGAAAGCGGTTTAAGGTCCACCGAAGTTTTTGTTCCAGATATTTCCTGGGCCACCAATTTTCCAGTAATGGGCCCCAAACTCCATCCCATCATCGCATGTCCTGCCGCAATGGTCAGATTGTTGTATTTGGAGGTCTTGCCAATGTAGGGCAATCCATCGGGGGATACGGGCCGGAGGCCGGAAGTGGCACTGTTCAGTTCTTCTTGCTGTATTTCAACATCTCGATAGTGGGCCTTTACTGCCTTGGCCAAGGCTTCCACTCTTTCTTTTTTAATGGTGGTGTTGTTTCCCGAAAACTCCATAGTTCCAGCAAAACGAGTAAAACCTTCCATGGGGGTAACGGCCATTCGGGCATCTACCAGAATAGTGGGCAGCGTTATGCCCGTGGGCCGGCTCACGTCCATACTGTACCCTTTCCCGCCTTGGATGGGAACACTCAACCCCAAAGAAGATGTCAATTTTGAGGTCCAGCTTCCGCTTGCCAGGACATATTCGTCCGCCTCAAAAATGGTGTCCCCTGTTTTCACGGATACTATTTTCCGATCTTTTACAACAAATTCTTCGACCTTTTGTCCCGTCCTGAACCGAACTCCCTGCGATTGCAGCCAATCTTTTAATTGCTGCATGAAATGGTTTGGGGTCATGTGGGCATCACATTTATAGTGTACCGCTCCTTTTACCTTGTCCGAAAAAACGGGTTGGATTTTGTGCAACGCTTCTTTGGAAAGCACCGAAACATCCAGTCCTTCCTTTAGGGCCTGTTCGGCCACTTCATGTTCTTCCTCTTCTGCCTTGTCCGAACAATAGGCCATCAGCACCCCTTTTCTCTCATAATGAAAATCAAAATCCTGGGTGCGCAACATTTCTTCGTACAGATCTCTGCTCTTTAGGTTGAGTTCCTTGAGCACGGGCATTGCTTTTTTCACTTTGGAATGGGTGGCCGATTTTTTAAAAAGTAGGGCCCATTTGAAAAATTCCATGTCCCATCTGGGTTTGATGTAGAACGGACTGGAACTGTCCAGCATCCATTTGAGACCTTGGGTAATGATCCCCGGTGCGGCCAAGGGTATAAAATGGCTCGGGGTGATGTATCCTGCATTGATGTAGGAGGCTCCACTGGCCTTGTCCATTTGGTCCAAAACCGTCACGTCATACCCCTCCTTTACCAAATAATAGGCACTAAAAAGTCCGGAGATGCCTCCCCCCACAACAATCACTTTCTTCATTTTGGAACGATTTATAATACTTGGAACCCGTGTGCGTAGGGGTCGTCGTCATCTATGATGATGTTATTGTATCCTGTCACCTGGGCCCACCCTTGAATGCTGGGTACAATGGCCTTTTTGTCCGCCAGAGTGGTTTCTTTTTCCACTTTCCCGATAAACTTGCTTCCGATAAAGCTTTCATGGATGAAAGGTTCCCCCATTTTCAATTTTCCTTTGGCATACAATTGTGCCATCCGTGCAGAAGTTCCCGTACCACACGGGGAGCGGTCTATGGCCTTATCCCCATAAAAAACGGCATTCCTTCCGGATGAGGTCGGGTCGATGGGGTCTCCTGTCCAGAGCATATGGCTCACATCGCGGATGGTACTGTTCTCTGGGTGGATGAACATATTGGGATATTTTTCATTGATCCGTTTTCGCACTACTTGGGAGTAGCTGATGATCTGCCCAGCCGAAAAATAATGCACGCCCTTAAAGTTTTCCTGCGGATCAACAATAGCATAATAGTTTCCGCCATAGGCGACATCAAACGTAATTTCACCCAGTTCTGGACACTCAATGGTCAGGTTTTCAGCGGCCAGATAGGATTTTACATTGACCAATCGAACCCAATCCACTTTCTTTCCGGTCTGCTGGTATTCGATTTCCACCAGTCCGGCTGGAGCTTCCATACGTATCTTTCCGGGTATTTTGGGAGCGATCAGACCTTCTTCAATAGCCACGGTAATGGTTCCGATGGTCCCGTGCCCACACATGGGCAAACAACCAGAGGTCTCGATAAAGAGAATGGCAAAATCATTTTCGGGTTCATGGGGCGGGAGCAAAATGCTCCCGCTCATCATGTCATGTCCCCGGGGCTCAAACATCAACCCTTTTCTTATCCAGTCATACTCCTTTAGGAAATGCTGTCTTTTTTCACTCATGTTGGCCCCCATTAAATTGGGGCCGCCCCCTGCCACAACCCTGACCGGATTCCCGCAGGTATGGGCATCAACACAAAAAAAAGTTTTTCTTGCCACTCGTTGTCTTTAAAACTGACACATATTTTTAATAAATCATTGCCTGTGTTCCCTATCTCTTCAGATGATTGGGCAACAGATTTTTGGGAAAAGACTGATAACTTACCGGCCTTACCCATCTTTTGATGGCATGTGTTCCCACTGCGGTGAAACGGGAATCCGTAGATGCCGGATAGGGTCCACCGTGCTGCATGGACGGACAAACCTCGACTCCTGTGGGGACACCATTATAGATGATCCTGCCGACACGGTTCTGAAGGACATCCACGATTTCTATTAGGTCAAGGGAATCATCTTCTTCCGCAATGAGGGTCCCTGTCAATTGCCCTTCCAATCCTTCTATGATCTGAAGGAGCTCTGCTTCATCCTTGCACTGGACCACCATGGAAAAGGGTCCAAAAACCTCTTGGTGCAGTTTTGGATTGGCCAAAAATTCAGTTCCCGAAACCGTTGCCACCACAGAGGCAGCATAATTGGGTTCCAAGTCCCCTTCCACCTTCCCGACCACCTCTACTCCGGCTTGGGAGGTCACATCGGCACCTTTTTTCTCATATCCGCTTTTGATGTTGGGGTGCAACATACACTGTGGATCAAGGGCGATGGTCTCTTTTGCCAATTCATTGACAAAATCTTGGGTGTTCTCGTTTTTTACGGTCAACAGCAAACCTGGATTGGTACAGAATTGACCTGTTCCCAAGGTAATGGATCCCGCATAGATCTTTGCGATTTCATTCCCCCTTTTGGAAATGGCGCTGGGCGTGATGATTACCGGGTTGATGCTTCCCATTTCAGCAAATACGGGAATTGGCTCCTCTCTCTTTGCCGCAAGGTCAAAAAGTGCTCTTCCCCCTGTGATGCTTCCCGTAAAACCGACCGCTTTTATCTTGGGATGATTCACCAAATCAACCCCTGCCTGAATGCCTCCGTTGATGCTGGAGAACACGCCTTTGGGCATTCCGGTCTTTTCGGCAGCTTTTACAATGGCCGTGGCCACCAGCTCGGATGTACCTGCATGCATGGGGTGCGACTTAACGATTACCGGGCAACCTGCCGCCAAAGCACTTGCGGTGTCACCTCCTGCCGTGGAATAGGCCAATGGGAAATTACTGGCCCCGAACACAGCTACTGGCCCCAAGGGAATCATTGTTTTTCTCAAATCATCCTTTGGCAATGGTTTTCGGTCCGGCTGGGCTGCATCAAAGGTGTTTTCCCTCCAATCATCGTTGGAGACCAGCTCGGCAAAGGACCTCAATTGGCCCATGGTACGTCCTCTCTCGCCCATGGCCCTCCCTTCGGGAAGGCCTGACTCTGTAACGTACATATCCACCAACTCTTGGTCCAAGGCCAAAATCTCATCGGCTATGGCATTCAAAAATGCGGCCCTTTGTTTGCCGGGCACATTTCGAAAAATTTTAAAGGCACTCCATGCCGAGGAAACGGCTTCCTCGATTTCTTCTTTTGTGGCTTCCACAAAAGTAGTTGGGTTTTCAATGTTCAATTTGGGATTGGTTGTTTTGAAAACAACGTTTCCCTTTGCGCTAAAATCTCCTGCGATACAGTTCTTGCCTGTAATCATACTTCACTTTTTAGATTTTTATATTCCGGGAGTACCGGTCTTTTTTTCATGGCATCGTCGATAACCTTGATCACCCGCTCTCTTTCTTTTCCCTGCAAGGGCAATCTTGGTGCCCTAACATTTTCAGTGCCGATTCCTGTGGCCACTTCGGCCAATTTGATGTTCTGCACCAATTGCGGGCTTATGTCCAACTCCAGCAGGGGCATAAACCATCGGTATATATCCAGGGCTTCGTTGATTTTGCCCGCTTTTACCAATTCGTAGATGGCGACGGTCTCCGCTGGATAGGCACAGACCAACCCGGCCACCCAGCCATCGGCACCGATTACCAAACTTTCCAGACCGAGGGTGTCCACACCTGTGAAAACCTTCAAACGATCTCCGAAGCGGTTCTTCAATCGGATGATATTGGTGATGTCTCTTGTGGATTCCTTGATGGCCTGAATATTGTCACATTCCAACAACTCCTCCATCATGTCCAAAGTTACCTCAATTTTATAATCCACCGGGTTGTTATAGATCATTATGGGAAGCGATGTACTGTTTGCAATGGCCTTAAAATATACCACGGTTTCATAATCGGTAGCCTTGTAACGCATGGGAGGCAACACCATAAGTCCTTTAGCACCCAATTTTTCTGCATTTTGTGCTACGGCTATGGCCTCTTTGGTCGTCTGTTCTGCAATGTTGATGATCACGGGCACCTTACCGCCCACAATATCCAAAGAAGTCTTGATCAGGGTTTCCTTTTCCTCTTTGGTAAGGGTGCTTGCCTCACCCAAAGTTCCCCCTAAAATGATTCCGTGGACCCCTGCTTCCACTTGGGCCCTGATATTCTTTTCAAACATGGCAAGGTCCAATTTGTCCTCGCTTGTAAATTTCGTTGTTACAGCAGGCATAACGCCTTCCCAATGTATCATAATGTTTAGTATTTTGACTACAAAAATAAAAGACCACAAGCCAAGAATGGGCCTATTTATTAGCTTGTTGTGATACTATATTGACCCAAATTATTGATTGAACATCTTTTTTTAATGATATTTGTATAAAAAATGAAAGTTCTCCCATTCAAAATACCCAAACCCAAAGATGAGGCCCTGGTTTACCAAGTGGACAGGGAAAAGGTTTTTTATGACCAACTGCACCAGCATGGTGAAATACAGATAAGCTACATCGCCAAAGGTGCTGGTTCGCTAATTGTTGGCGACTCCATAAATGAATATAGGGAAGGTGAGGTTTTGGTGATAGGCGGGTTCACGCCCCATGCCTTCAAGAGCGACATCATCGCTTCACCAGAGTCCATTATGTACACTTTGTTCTTTGACATCAATTCCTTTGGAAAGGATTTTTTCAGGATCACAGATCTTGCCGCCACAAAGGATTTTTTCCATAAATCGGAGTTCGGGATGCGGGTACTTTCCAACAAAGAGGCCATTATCGAGGAGTTTGGCAAGTTGCCTTCACAGAACAAGGTGGAACGAATTGCCACACTATTGATGGTCATCAGCCATATCTTAAAATCGGACACGGAGCCCTTATCGTCCTTTGTGTACAAGAAAAGGTTTTCCGACGACGAGGGAAAGCGCATGAACGATGTATTCAAATATGCTATGGAGAGGTTTCACGAACCCATTAACCTTGATGAGGTGGCCGATGTGGCAAACATGAGCAAGAATGCTTTTTGCCGTTATTTTAAAAAAAGGACGAACAAGACTTTTTTCCAGTTCTTGATCGAGATACGGATAGAAAATGCCTGCAAGCTCATCCTGAACAAGCCGGAACTTTCCATTTCAATGATTTCCGATCAATGCGGGTTCAACAATATTGCGAATTTCAACAGGAAGTTCAAGGAATTGAAGGGGTGCTCGCCCACCAAATATCGATTACAGTTTTAAAATGGTCCGAAGCTCCTATCCTACCCAAATAAAAAAAGCTGGCCCCTACAAAGGAAAGCCAGCCTCGACATAAACTAATCTATTTATCTTCCACTCTAGGTCTTTCTCTCACAAAACATTGGTCCTATTTTGGTCGAGATCAATGTAGTGTCTGCTTTTAACAGCAGTATTTTGAGTTAAAATGAAAGCGAATGGAATTCCATTCGCTTTCGTAACTAACAACTAACTCAAACAATTATTGAAATTTGTGGTCTATCCATCAAATTTTTTAGTTCGGGTACCCTGGGTTTTGCTCCAAGTTCGTATTGGTGTTCCTTTCTTCCAAACCAATGGGGAACAAAATGGTATGGTCTCCCTGTGGGGTATGGTTGTACCAGTTTTTGGTCTGGAACACTCCAAAGCGGATCAAGTCTGTCCTTCTTCGGGCCTCGGCCGCAAATTCCCATCCCAGTTCGTCCAAAAAGCGTCCATAAGGCACTACGGACTGGTCTCCTGGCTGATCGATGGTCCCATCCTCGGCCAAAGTACCGTACTGTACTGTGGTGTCCCCTTCCAATTCAGCACCTGTCACGGTTGCATCGGCAGGGTCGTCGAACGATCTTTGACGGACTTGCGTTACAATCACGGCTGCTTCATTGCTCCTGTTGGTCCTTAGCAATGCCTCGGCCTTCATCATGAGCACATCGGTATATCTCAGAAATGGAAAATCCACACTCAGACCCCCGGTGGCACCGGGCTCTATCTCATACTTCCCACACCTGAAACCATCCGTGAAATCACAATTGTATATGCTCGGCATTTCTTTTCTAAGGGTCATGACCACACTGCCATCTGCAGCGCTCAATTGATCGCCCATCAACCAAGTATCTTCCAAACGCTTATCGTTGGGCTCATAGCTGTCTATGAACTGTGGATTGCAACTAGATCCGCCCCATGGTTGTGCCTGCATGCCAAATACCAATCGGTGATCCGGCAAGAGCATTTTCATGTGGGCACTCCATTGTCCCGCAAAGATTTGGTCGTAAGGAATGGCAAAGACCATTTCGGAATTGCCTTCATTTTCGGTCCTGAAAATATCGGAATAACTGGATGAGAGTTCAAAAGCGCCACTCCCGATGATCTCATCACAGGCCTCTATCACCTTTTCCCACTGAGGGGTCCCGGTATATACCTCTGCGTTCAGATACACCCTGGCCAAAACATGGTAGGCCGCCCACTTGGTCATTCGGCCATAAGTGGACTGATCCACAACTTCGGTAAGGCCAGGTATCACCTCGGTCAGTTCGGAAACGATAAAATCATACACCTCTGTACGGGTGTTCTGCACCGGAAGTTCATCGCTATAACTGGCGATGATCGGCACATTACCGTGGGTGTCCACCAACATGGAGTAGTACAGGGCCCTCAAAGCCCTCATTTCGGCTATGATGGAAGCTGCTTGGGTTTCACTCACAGGGAGTTCCCCAGACTCTATTTGCAGAATTACCCTGTTGGTACTGTTGATACCATTGAAGCAGGAAATCCAAGTGTTCCTTGGCTGCCATTGGGTCTCTGTCCATTCATGGAAATGCATCCTTTTGTAGGTACCCCCATCATCCCAGCCATTGGGCCTTGTTGGGGTGACAAACATATCAGCAGGTTCTTCCTGAAGGTCAAAATAGCCCTGCCATCCCATTACGAAACGCATTGGGGTGTAGGCCGATGCCATCACGGAAATGATATCCGACTCCGAAGGGACGAACGAGGACTCGGTGACCTCTGAGAATACTTCTTCCTCCAAATCGGTACACCCTATCGGTAAGAGCAGTATGCTGACTGCAAGCGTCAAAAATTTTAATCTAAGTGAAATCACTTTGTTCATTATATTTTTCATAGTCTTTTATTTTAGAATGTGAAGTTGATACCCAATGTAAATGTCCTGACTGTTGGGTATTTGTCCCTTTCATCGTTTCCTGGTGCCAATCCGTTTCTGTTTACCTCTGGGTCTATTCCCTTGTAACTTGAAATGGTAGCCAAGTTAAGCCCTGATGCGTAAATACGGAAGGTCTGTGCAAACTTTATGGCATCTTTGGGCAAAGTATAGCCCAAGGTCACGTTGTCGATCTTCAAGAAATCGCCGTCTTCCACATAGTGGCTCACGTAACGCTGTACGTCTTGCAACACAGCTTTCCCGTAAACTAGATCATAAGCGGAATCCAACGTGTTGTAGCTTATGGTCGGGTTCTCATAGAACATACGGGAGAAGTTCAATATCTGGTAATCCAATGCTCCCCTTAGGTTGAACATGAGGTCCCAGTTTTTGTAGCGGACCGTGTTGTTCCAGCTATAATAGGCCTTGGGCAGACCGTTGCCGAGCACTTGCCTGTCATCATTGGTGGCCTCAGTGGCAGGCACTCGTGTGCCATCAGGTCTTTCAATGATCCATATACCATCATCGGTGATGTCCACACTCTTCAATCCATAGAAGTTACCGATAGGCTCACCTTCCTGGACCCTGTGAGTACTGATCTGGATAGGTTCCCCAGTATATCCTTGATCAAAGAAATCATTGGTCAACTGGAACTCATCATTGGACAAAGACACAATCTCGTTGCTGTTGGTGGAATAGGTCAAATTGGCTGTCCACTCAAAATTTTCAGTTTGAAAAGGGGTAACGTTCAACAAGAACTCCAATCCAGAGTTTTTAATCTCGGCTACGTTTGCCGCAATACTTCCATAAAAATATGGAGGTGTGGGAACACTGTAATTGAACAATGCATCTTTGGTAGTTCTGTTATAATAGTCCACCGATCCATTGATGCGTCCATCCAGCACCCCAAAGTCCAAACCTAGGTTAAATTCCTCTTTTTTCTCCCAACGTAGATTGGGGTTGGCATTACGCGATGGCACCAATTGCCTTACCCACTCGCCGTTGTTCAAGAAATAGTCCCCGTAGGTCAATCCACTCAATGATTGGTAGTTAGACCCTGCATTGATACCTGTAACACCAAAACCAGATCTTAGTTTCAAGTTGGACAACCAATCCCAATTATCGGCAAAGGATTCCTGGTCCACACGCCATCCCACAGAGACACCGGGGAAGTTACCCCATTTGTAGTCCTCACCGAAGCGGGAAGAACCCTCACGGCGCAAACTGGCCATCAACAGATAACGGTCATCGTAGTTATAGGTTACCCTTGAGAAGAATGCGATCAGTTTATCGGAATTCTTATAGCTGCCCATACCGGCCTCACCCAATTGCAGTCCTTGTCCACTCCCGAGGTTGTTATAGGTAAACCCGTCTGTGGGGAAACGGCGGTTGGTGGCCCAAAAGCCTTCGTTGGTATTGTCTTCATAGTTGTAGCCCACCAAGCCTGTAACCCTGTGGTCTCCGAAGTTATTGTCGTAGTCCACCGTAAACTGTCCATAGTTCCCTACATAGTCATCGGTTCCCCTGGAAGCAAAACCTCCTTGGCCATTTTTTGTGGTGGATACGTGGTCTTTGGTCTGATAGAAGCCCCTGATATTGGAATTTCCTTTGCGGGTATAGAGTCCTTTTACGGTAACATGGTCCCCAAAATCATAGCTCAGTGAAAAATCAAATCGGGTATTCCTATACCTGTTCTGACCTAGGGTCTCCTCGATGTAGGTCACCGGGTTGTCATAGAAATATACATCCCTTTCGTACCAGCTTCCATCTTCATTGCGCACTGGTTCTGTTGGGTTCCTGATAATGGCCTGTCTATATATGTATGGATTAAAGCTGGAACCGTCACCCAAGGCGTTGAAGGTTTGTTCACTCAAGATTACCCCTACATTCGCCTTTAACCTATTGTCGAACATGGCATGGTTCACATTTATCCTCGCCGTATATCTTTCGTTGTTGGATTTTAGGAAGATACCCTCCAAGTCCCTATAGTTCAAGGAAGCTGTCATGTTGGATGTGGAGTTTCCTCCCCTGAAGATCAAGTTGTGCACCTGGCTAAAGGCATCCCTTGTAATCTCATCGACCCAATCGGTACTAGCACCAAAGTCTTGAACGTTGGCTCCATTAAAGGTATAACCTTCATTGAACTTCTGTCTCAGCTCTTCCGCATCCAAAAAGTCCATCCGGTCAGCTATGGTCGATAGGGAAGCATATCCGTTGTACTCAATGGTCGATTTCATATCGTTGGTACCCTTTTTGGTGGTAATGATGATCACCCCATTGGTACCCCGTGTACCATAAATGGCCGTAGCGGAACCATCTTTCAACACATCAATGGATTCGATGTCCTCTGGAGCCACGGTGTTCAGACTTCCCGGTACCCCATCTACCAAAACCAAGGGGTTAGTACCCCCCAAAATGGAAGATGTACCCCTTAAATTGATCTGTGTGCCCTGGGTCGGGTCACCGGAAGGTGCGGATACGGACAGACCGGCCACCTTACCTTGGATAAGCTGTGCCGCATCCCTAACATTACCCTGCACAAAGTCCTCGGACTTCACCGTTGCCACGGAACTGGTGACATCTGCACGTTTTTGCGTACCGTACCCGATTACCACCACTTCGGAAAGTTGCTGCAGGTCTTCTTTCAGCACTACATTGATAGTGGCGCCCTGGGCAGGGATCTCTTGGGTCACAAAACCCAAATAAGAGAAAACCAATACGGCATCCGACTTTGTAGTGGTGATCTCATAATTTCCATCAAAATCGGAAGCGACACCATTGGTCGTGTTCTTTTCCAATACCGACACACCCGCCACAGGAATTCCCTGCTCATCGGTAATGGTACCGGAGACTTTCTGTTGGGAAAACCCTGCATGCGCCATAAAAAGGCAAAACAGGGAAAACAAAATCTGTTTTTTCAAACGATTGGTTCCCAGACATTCTTTACATAAAAAGCTAGCCAATTTCATAAATACATTTTTAGTTTGTTTAGTTAATTCCTCGCGTAAAACTTATTGTTCTGGGTCTTTAAAATTTATTAAAGATTAATAAGCGTTAATTTTACACTTGTAAATGTAAACTTATGTATTTGAAGATTTGGGGAAATATTATCCTGTTTTGATACTATATTGACCAATCAACTAGCTTTTAGGTGTTTTAACTGGATTAATCCTATCAAAATCAACATAAGAAGTATGATTTTAACACTTATATCCAGGAACATATTTCCCCTGAAATGGGTCAAAACCACACCTTCAATTCAAAAAAACTTCCAGCTTGTTGGAGCCCAAGCCTGTCTTGAAGCTAACCATTACTCCAATACGCATGAAAAAACTTAACTTTATGGGTCAAAAAAATAGCTGTTGTACACCATCATCGACATAGAGACCACGGGGAACGGCATCAAGGGCAACAAGATCACCGAAATTGCCATTTTTAAATATGATGGAAACGAGATTGTGGACGAATTCACCTCTTTGGTAGACCCCCAATGCCCCATACCTTATTTTATTACCGCACTGACAGGCATTGACGATGAAATGGTAAAAGGGGCTCCCACTTTTCCCGAAATAGCCGAAACAGTTCTGGAGATGACCCAAAACTGCATCTTTGTGGCACATTCCGTCAATTTCGATTATGGGGTGATCAAGGAGGAGTTCAGACAGATCGGGGTCGATTTTACAAGAAAGAAATTATGCACGGTCCGCTTGTCCAGAAAACTCATCCCTGGACTGCGATCGTACAGCTTGGGGAAACTGTGCTCCGCCATCCAGATTCCGTTGGTGGACAGGCACCGGGCCCGGGGCGATGCCCATGCCACAGCCCTGCTCTTCGAAAAACTGATAAACCTTCCCGGTTCCGATACCACTTTCAAGCAATTTTTGAACGCACGCAACCAAGAGGCCACTCTCCCGCCCCACCTGTCCAAATCGGTCTTGGACTCCATCCCACAAAAACCGGGAATTTATTATTTCAAAAACCAAGAGGGCAAGATCATTTATGTGGGAAAGGCCATCAACCTGAAAAAAAGGGTGCTCGGGCATTTTTACGACAAGAGCAAGAAAGAGATACAGATGTGCAACGAAACGGCACATATTGATTTTAAACTTTCGGGCAACGAACTGGTTGCCCTGTTGATGGAATCCGCCGAAATCAAACGGCTTTTTCCGCCCTACAACCGCGCCCAAAAACGCACGGTGCGGCAATATGCAATTTTTGCCTACGAGGACAGGAACGGTATTGTGCACTTGGCCTACAACACCGTTAAAGGCGTTCCCAACCCACTAAAGATTTTCTACAACCAGACCGATTGCAGGGCCTATTTGGAAGAATTGTGCAAAAATTTTGCACTTTGTCCCAAGTATTGCCATTTGCAGCAGACGAATGCCGCCTGTTCCCATCACCAGATCAATACCTGCGAAGGCATCTGCAGAGGTGAGGAACCCGTGGCATCATACAACGAAAAAGTACAGGAAGCCGTTGACCACATGAGGATGTTGGCCTCCGAGGTGAAGATCATCAAGGAAAAGGGCAGGGATGAAAATGAAAATGCCGTAGTGCTCATCTCTGAGGGAATATATAGAGGCTATGGCTTCATTGACAGTGATGTGGAGATCAATTCATTTGATGATATCGAGGCATTCATCACCCCACAAAAGAATACGGTGGAAACGGACAGCATTCTGGCTACCTATTTGTTGAAACACGCCAAGACCAATGTTTTGACCCCCTAAAATAGTTTTGCTAAGCCACTGGTTTCAAGCTGACCTTAAATGTTGCTGTTCCGTCTAAATGCAGAAAGCCTTCATGCAGATGGGATTGTTCCACATCATAAGGATAAAACGAAATCGGCTCGATGCAGACCATATTTTTTACCTCTGTCCAACACATGAAATGCCCAAAACCTTCGGTCTCTATGATCATCTGCCTGCTATCCTTTAGGGTGATGGAAGTGCAATTGGGCACTTTTAGTGCCCTGTTTCCAACGGCCAAGACATCCTCCAAGGAAATCTCTCTACCCTTGGCCACGATCTTTGGGGAACTGGTATGCAACTTGAAGGCGGGATGGTACCCCAACATGAAGGGCATTCCCTTTTCGCCCGAGATCTTGAAGGTAATTTCCAGCCCATCACCCTTCAACTGAAAGGATTTTTCAAAAACAAAATCGTAGGGCCACGCCAATTGGGGCTCTGTGGATTTTTCGGGGTATTTGGAATTTTTTACCGGAGTACCTGCCTCATATTGTTTTACAAAAATGGCCGAAGTTTCCGTTTGCGATTCCAACCCGTATGCCATTTGGCGCAATAATCCATGTTGATCCTGCACTGCCTGCCCTTTGGGTGTCTTCACCCTGAAATTGGCCTCGTTCACTGGTCCGATGATGGGAAACATCTCCGTGTCCGAACTTCCCCAGCCCGGACTTCCTTTTTGGTGGATGAATTCATGTCCATCGACCAGAAAACTGACCAGTTCGCCTGCATCGATTCCAACAGTGTGTGTATTGTTCTTAAGCTGTATCATGATATGGTATAGATCAATCTAGATTTCAAATACTACTCAAACTGTATGGCCTTCACCGGAGTGATCTTGGTGATGATATAGGATGGTACCAAGAGCATCAACAAACAAAGGAGCATCACCCCAACATTCAGTAGCAAAATGGTCGGCAGGTCAATACTCACCGGAATGTACTCAATATAGTATTCCTCGGGATTCGGAAACTTGAACATTCGGTACTTCCCTTGCAGGAAAATGAACCCGAGACCAATGAGGTTTCCCCAGAACAGTCCAATGGCAATCAAATAAGCTGCATTGTACAAAAACACCTTTCTGATGCTCCAATTGGCAGATCCCAACGCCTTTAGAATGCCTATCATCTGGGTACGTTCCAAAATCAAGACCAAAAGGGCCGTGATCATGTTGATTCCCCCCACTATGACCATGATCCCGATGATCAGGGCGATGTTGAAGTCAAAAAGGCCCAACCACTCAAAAATGCGATAGTATTTGGTTTGGATGTTCTGGGTATCCAAGCTAGAGACCGTTTTGCCATAGATTTCGTTGCTCTTTTCCTCAAGTTGGTCAAAATCATCCAAGAAAACCTCAAAATTGCCGATTTGGTCCTCATCCCACTTGTTCATACGTTGGATGTGACGGATATCCACAAAAACGTAAGTGGCATCAAACTCCTCAAAACCACTATCATAGACCCCCACAATCTTGAACCTTCGGTTGTTGGGTATTTGCGAAGCATCATCATCTTTCAGAAAAAAGGAAAAAAAGTTGTCCCCCACTCCCAATTGCAATCTGTTGGCCATTCGTCTGGAGATCAAAACCTCATCGTTCAATTTTCCAGAGTAATCGGGCAACCTGCCCTCCACCAGAAACTCTTCAAAGGCGGTCCAATCATAATCTGTGCCCACTCCCTTGGCCAACATTCCTTCAAAAGTATCTTCCGTGCGGATGATCCCACCTTTGGTGGCCACAGCCTGTACGTGCCTCACCCCCTCTACGTTTTTGAACTCGGGATAGAAATCCTGGTGGATGGAAATGGGGGAAACAGATACTTCGGAAGTATTGTTGTCATAGTTGGAGATTTGCACATGCCCATTAAATGCCGCTATCTTTTCCCTGATTTTTTGTTTGAGCCCAACACCAGTGGCAATGGCAATGAGCATCATCACCACGCCGATGGCAATCGCCGCTATGGCAATTTTTATTATCGGGGCGGAAATGCTAATTTTATGCTCCTTCCCTGTGATCAGGCGCTTGGCAATAAATAACTCTAAATTCAACGAATGCCCATTTTATCTAAATTCAAAAGTACAGTTTTATTGTTGTTTTTGATGCTTTCCTCCTGCAAGGGCCAACAAAAACAGGGTGAGGTTTCTTCAGACCAATTAAAAGCGGAACCCATTCCCGAAATAAAAGTTGCAGCGAATAGGACAGAGATTTATCTCCCCATGCTCCAAGGAAAAAAAATCGGGGTGGTGGCCAACCCTACCAGTGTGGTGTTCCATGAAAAGGGGCATACCCATTTGGTGGACTCACTGCTTTCCCAGCATATTGAAGTGAAACAGGTGTTTGCGCCCGAACACGGTTTTCGGGGCACGGCCGATGCCGGGGAGCATGTAAAAGACGGTGTGGATTCACAAACAGGTCTTCCCATTGTTTCATTATATGGAAAAAACCGAAAGCCCTCCAAAGCACAATTGGAAGAATTGGATGTGGTGGTTTTCGATATTCAGGATGTGGGCGTACGGTTCTATACCTACATTGCCACATTGCAATTGGTGATGGAAGCCTGTGCTGAAAACGATACCCCCATTATTGTTCTGGACCGACCCAACCCGAACGGACATTATGTGGACGGCCCCACCATGATGAAAGAACACGCAGGCTATCTTGGTCTGAACCCGATACCTTTGGTGTATGGCATGACGATGGGCGAATATGCCCAGATGCTCAATGGCGAAGGATGGTTGGAAAACGGCCTAAAGGCCGATCTTACCGTTGTCCCATTGGAGAACTATACGCATGCCTCCGAATACCATTTGCCCATTCGGCCTTCGCCCAATCTGCCCAATGATGTTTCCATTACCCTTTATCCCAGTTTGGGACTTTTTGAAGGCACCAACGTGAATGCGGGTCGCGGTACCGAATTTCAGTTCCAGCGTTATGGAGCTTCCTTTCTGGACAGTACCCAGTATGATTTCAAATATGTGCCGGAACCCAACTTCGGCTCCAAAAGCCCGAAAGAGCAAGGCAAGGTCTGTTATGGCAAGGATCTTTCCCAAACACCACGAATGAACGAAGTGACCATGGAATGGATCATTGATGCCTACCAAAACACCTTGCACAAGCCCAAATTCTTTTTAACGAGTGGTTTCACCAAACATGCGGGCACACCCCTATTGCAAAAACAAATTGAACAAGGGATGACGAATGCGGAAATCAAAGCCACTTGGCAAGATGATTTGGAAAAATTCAAAAAAATCAGGGAAAAGTATTTGATTTACAATTGATATAACCCTTGACACGAATTGCTCGAATTTTCTCGAATATTGATTGCATTCGTCACATCGAACTGTCATCCTGAGTTGTCACCCTGAGCGAAGTCGAAGGGGCAGTCGAGATATTTTATGAAGTAAAGGTTTTTCAATAAATGCAAAGCATCCCTTTTCGAAATGACCACTTACCCTTTAGTGGTCGGTTTCCGGTATTTATGGAATGGCTGTTTTAAAAGTCCTTTGATGCTGCTGTTCTCCTTTTTATCAGGAAAAGTATCGACACCATAGACAATGTCCTTCACGTCCAAGGTCATGTAGGTCCCGAAAAGTCGGTCCCAAATAGAGAAAATGTTTCCATAATTGGAATCGGTGTAGGGCAACTGGTAATGGTGGTGCACTTTGTGCATGTCCGGGCTTACCACAAACCAACTAATGGCATTGTCCACCTTTTTGGGCAAACGGATATTGGCATGGTTGAATTGTGAAAACACTACGGAAAGACTCTGGTAGAGCATGATGATGCCTATGGGCGCACCCACGATCAAAACTCCTATTAATGTAAAGGTATATCGGATCAGACTTTCCAGCGGATGGTGCCGATTGGCCGTGGTCGTGTCCACATTATGGTCGGAATGGTGCACCAAATGGATCATCCACAGTGGTTTTACCTTATGCTCCACCCAATGTGCCGCATACGCCCCGACCAAATCCAAGAGCATGACCCCGAGCAGGACGTAGAGCCACAAAGGCATTTCGGGCAACCAATTGATGATTCCAAAATCATTTGTAACTGCCCAGTCCGATGACTTTAGCAGCAAGAATGCCAACGGAAAATTCACAATGATCGTGGTCAAGGTAAAAAAGAAGTTGGGAACGGAGTGCCGCCATTTCTTATAGGGCACGTTGAACAAGGGAACGATTCCTTCCAAAATCCAAAAAAAAGTGATGCCCCCTACCAAGATCAGGCTTCGGTGCAGGGATGGGATGGTTTCGAAATATGAAATCAACTGTTCCATTCCTCCAAATATAACAAATCATTAAAATTTAATATTCTTTTTCATCGCTTCCACAATGTTAAAAGCTGCGGGGCAAATGGCAACGTTCTTTAGCGTGAGATTCCCGATCTGATGGAACTTTTTGCGGTCGGTGTGTGGAAATTCACGACAGGCCTTTGGCCTTACCTCATAAATGGAACAATAATTATCGGCACCTAAAAAAATGCAGGGAACTTCTTGGAGCACATGGTCGTTATCTTCATCGATCCTCAAATACCGATCTATGAATTGGGAAGGTTTCATCCGAAAATGCTTCGCAATGCGTTCAATATCGGCATTGGTGAACAAAGGCCCTGTTGTTTTGCAACAATTGGCACAGGCAAGGCAGTCCGTCCGCTGGAACTCTTCTTCATGCAGTTCCTGCATTACGTAGTCAAGGTCATTGGGCGGCTTTTTTTTCAGCTTCGTAAAAAACTTCTTGTTCTCCGAATGCTTTTCCCTGGCTCTTTGGGGCAATTCTTCCAAAAATTCGTCCATAACAGCACAAACTTATCCATTTTAAACCTTTCCAAGCAATTAATGTCACACCTTTGCAGAAACAATTTCGAACTATGGCAGACGTTTTTGGCATGGCCTTGATGGACTTTCAAAGGGGAAATTATACCGAGGACATAAAAACCTATTCCTCTTTGGATGAGGAGGATATCATTCCGATACCCTATCTGTTCCGCGATTTTGACGAAATGCCCAAAATGGAGCAAAAGGCGCTCCAATTGTCCCGAGGAAAAGTGTTGGACATTGGTGCGGGTGCGGGAAGCCATGCGCTTTATCTTCAAAAAAAAGGTCTTGAAGTGACCGCTTTGGACCGTTCCGAGGGATGCATCACAGTGTGTAAGGAACGAGGCGTCGAGTCAACCGTGGTGAGTGATTTTTTGGATTATACCGATGAACGCTACGACACCCTACTACTGTTGATGAACGGTATTGGACTGGCCGGCAAACTGAACAATTTAAGTCATTTTTTGCAGCATTTGGCCTCATTATTGTCGCCCAATGGACAAATCCTATTGGACAGTAGCGACATCATCTATATGTTCGATCAAGATGAAGATGGGGGGTACTGGGTTCCTGATAATGGTGGGTATTATGGCGAAGTCAACTTTACTATGGAATATAAAGGATTGAAAAGTGAGCCTTTTGACTGGGTTTATGTAGATTTCAATACCTTGCAAAACGCTTGTTTGGCCAACAATCTGAATTGCGAGCTCATTATGGAAGGTGAACATTATGATTACTTGGCCAAACTTACCGTGAAACCATAATAGATTCCTTCGTGGAACGTTTTTATTTCATATTGAAGATGATGAAAAAGAAAATTATCCTTTACCCTTTCCTTGCCCTTCTCTTGTTTATGGGCTGTTCTAAAGATTCAGAACCACCCTCTACATCTGAAAACCTGCTTACTACTGGAGCATCGGCCAATGCTATTTTGTCCAATACCGCTTTCGATAAGCTGCTCATCGAAATTGCATACGTATCTGGATTTCAGCCCACTGTAGATGCTATTGAAACCCTTGAGGAATTTATCAAGGCAAGAACTTTTAAGGAAAATGTGGAATTCAAATATACCTCGCTCTCTTCCCCTAATGAAGAAACCCTTACCCTCGAAGAAGTTGGAAATCTGGAAAAGGATAATAGAACAGCCTACAACAATGGCAATACCTTGGCCATTTACATTTATTTTGCCGATGCGCCCTCCGATAGCGATGACGAAAGTGAAAATTTGGTCACTTTGGGTGCTGTGTACCGCAACACGTCCATGGTCATTTATGAAAAAACCATAAAGGAATTGGCAGGTGAGAGCAATGTGGTCACTGTTTCCGAAGTAGAGGCAGCCACCCTCAACCATGAATTTGGACACCTGTTGGGCCTTGTGAATTTGGGCACCGAACCTGTAAACCCAGAACATGAGGACACAGAGATTGATGAAAATGATGTGGAAACAGGCAACAACCACTGCAACGTGGACGGTTGTTTAATGCGCGCCGAGCTGCAGTTTGGCGCTTCCATGCTAAAAATGATGCAGAGCAATGCCTCCAAAGGCCTGGCCACCTTGCCCCAATTGGATGCCGAGTGCCTGCTCGACCTTCAGAACAATGGGGGGCGTTGAGCCAAAAAATCAAGGAATATTCAAATATTTATGGGTCTGTAGGGAAACTTTCCACTTGGGATTTTTCATGACGTAGTCCACAATCAAGGGAACCATCTTATCACGAACGCTCCATTCCGGTTGCAGGTAGAGGATACAGTTTTCGCCCACTTCGGCCGCCTGTTCCTCCGCGAATATAAAATCGTGCTTGTTGTACACAATCACTTTGAGTTCATCCGCTTTTTTGGCGATATCCCCCACGGGCAATTTGTTCTTTTTTGGGGAAAGACAGATCCAGTCCCAAGCTCCCGTCAGCGGGTAGGCCCCAGAAGTTTCAATATGGGTTTTCATGCCCTTTTCCTTAAGGCCCTGGGTCAAGGGTCCCATATCCCAGGTCAAAGGTTCGCCACCGGTAATCACTATGGTGTCGGAGTATTTTTTTGCATTGGCAATGATACTGTCTATTGAAGTCGGAGGATGGGTCTCGGCATTCCAACTTTCTTTAACATCGCACCAATGACAGCCCACATCACAACCACCTACTCGAATAAAATAAGCAGCCGTGCCCTTGTGGAACCCTTCACCCTGAATGGTATAAAATTCTTCCATCAGGGGGAGCATCAGCCCCTTGTCCACCAAATCCATCACGTTTTCTTCCATCATGGTGCAAAGATAGTCCACTTCAAGGTTTCGATACCTATTTCACGGCGATAACATCAATCTCGACCTTGCCATTGGCAGCAATACCGCTAGCGGCAAAAGTGGTCCGGGCGGGTTTCTTGGTGAAGTGCCTGACGTAAATTTCATTGAAGGCCGCAAAATCATCCATGGTGCTCAAGATAACGGTACACTTCACCACATTTTCCAGTCCCAATCCGTGTTGCGCCAATACCGCTTCAATATTTTTGATGGCCTGTTCCGTTTCGACTTGAACTCCACCAGAAACAAGAGTACGCGTACTGTGGTCCATCCCGATCTGCCCTGCCAAAAAGAACATATTTCCGGCCTGCACCACATCACTGAAAGGAGCATCCTGCTTTTTGGGCTCGTGGGATTTGTGAAAAATTACCTCGGTATTTTCCTGGGCATGGGCGGTGGCCAATAATCCACTGACTAAAACTAGCAGCAGTGTATGTTGAAAAGGTTTCATGATCTCACTTTTAGTTTTGCTTAAAATTACCCTATTTTTATCGGAAATTGAACAGCATGGGCAACAAAGAAAAATTCTTTGAACATATAGAGCAAGGCTATGCCATGAAAGGGGATTACATTACCGTGGGGGCAGGTATGCTGGATGGTGAGACCATAACCAATGCATTTGTAAAAATTCCTTTAAAAACACTTAACCGCCATGGACTCATAGCCGGGGCAACAGGTACGGGAAAGACCAAGACACTTCAAGTTTTGGCCGAAAACCTATCCGATAAAGGAATACCCGTGCTCCTAATGGACCTCAAAGGAGATCTGAGCGGAATTGCCCAACCCAGCCCTGGACATGCCAAGATTGATGAAAGGCACCAAAAAATAGGCCTCCCATTTGAACCCAAAGGTTTTCCTGTCGAGATTTTGTCCCTCTCCGAGCAGGGAGGTGTTCGCTTGCGGGCCACGGTCTCAGAGTTTGGCCCGGTACTTTTATCCAGGATCCTCGACCTTTCGGAAACCCAGGAAGGGATTGTCGCCGTGGTGTTCAAATATTGTGACGACAACAAACTTCCCCTCCTCGACCTGAAGGATTTCAAGAAAGTATTGCAATATGCCACAGGCGAGGGCAAGGAAGAATTCCAGAAGTCGTATGGACGGATCTCCACCAGTTCCACGGGCACCATATTGAGAAAGATCATTGAACTGGAACAGCAAGGGGCTGAACTTTTCTTTGGAGAAAAATCGTTCGATGTGGAAGATCTGGTCCGAATTGATGAAAATGGCAGGGGCTACATCAATATTATCCGGTTGACGGATATCCAAGACCGTCCCAAACTGTTTTCCACATTTATGTTGAGCCTTTTGGCCGAAATTTATGCCACTTTCCCGGAACAAGGAGACAGTGACAGGCCCGAACTGGTGCTCTTCATAGATGAGGCCCACCTCATATTCGACAATGCCTCCAAAGCACTTTTGGACCAGATTGAAAGTATCGTAAAACTGATCCGTTCCAAAGGAATTGGGCTGTATTTTGTGACCCAAAACCCTACGGATGTCCCCGATGATGTGTTGGCCCAGTTGGGGTTGAAGGTACAGCACGCATTGCGAGCCTTTACTGCAAAAGATAGAAAGGCCATCAAGCTGACGGCACAAAACTATCCCATTACCGAGTTCTATGATACCGCGGAGGTACTCACCTCCCTCGGGACCGGGGAAGCCCTCGTTTCCGCATTGGATGAAAAAGGAAGGCCCACTCCACTGGCCGCAACCCTAATGCGGGCTCCGATGAGCCGAATGGACATCCTCACCGATGATGAGCTCAAAGATGTGCTGGCTCAGTCCAAATTGATCAAAAAATACAATGAGGAAATAGACAGGGAAAGTGCCTACGAGATTCTCGGTGCCAAGATAGAGCGAGCAGAAAAAGAGGCCGAAAAGGAAAGAGAACAAAGCTCCACTAGAACCGCTTCCTCTTCAAGAAGAAGCACCCGAATGAACCCGGTCGTTAAAGTTTTGACCAGTGCCACCTTCATAAGAGGGGTTTTGGGCGTATTGAAAAAAGTGATGCGATAACCTCATGAAATGAGCTCAAATTTTTTCATCACGAATCCTACCGTCCGAGATGAAAAATATTTTTGCGAATCCCTGAATGTCTTAAAAATTTAATACAGATGAAAAAAACAACCATAGCAATTGCACTGACCCTCAGCATGGCATTGATTCAGTCCTGCCAAAAGGACACCACCTTTCTGATCACCGAAACCAGTGTTGGCCCATTGTTGCAAACGACACCGGTGAGTGAACTGGAAACAGTTTTTGCCCAAGATTCCATTGTAGGGATTACTTCGGATATAAAACTGGAGGCCGCCAACAAAAAAATAGAAGTCTATGAAAAAGGAGGCAAACACTTGCTCACTTTGACCCCCAACAAGGACAGTATTCCGACCATTGAAAATGTAAGGGTGATGGATTCCCGTTATGTTTCTGAAAAAGGGATTGGTCTGTCGAGTACTTTTTTGGATATCAAGAACAAGTACCAGATCAAGAAAATTGTGACCACGCTGAACAGCATTGTGGTTTTTCCGAAAGGTAGCAATCTTTACTTCACCATCGACAAGGAAGAACTGCCCTCGGAACTCAGGTTCGCCATGTCCACTATTGAGGAGGTTCAGATTCCCGATGATGCCAAGATCAAATATTTGATGTTGGGTTGGGAATAGGCATTGTCCTTAAATTTCCTTACTCCAACCCGTATTTTTTTCGGTTGGCCAACACTTTGGGGCTGTTGTCGTGCATCCATTCGGCCAAGTCCAACAATTTTTCCAAGTATGATTGTCCAAACTCAGTCAGCTTATATTCCACACGAATAGGGACCTCCGCATAGGCTTTCCTCTCGATGTACCCGTCAGTCTCAAGCACTTTAAGCCGCTGGCTCAGCACCTTGTTGGAAATACCGTACACATATTTTTTCAACTTGTTGAAACGTAGCACGGGAAAGTATCCCAGCCAAAGCAAAATGAGCACACTCCATTGGTCCGAGGCCACGGACATTACATCTCGAACCGGGCAAAGTTCCGGCGGGTTCCTGTAATCAATGTGCCCGAACATTTTTTCCAATTTTCTTACGGTCCTAACCTTCTGATTTTCAACAATAGTTTCCGATGCCATACCTAGTTTTGTTTCAGTGACTTCTTTTTTGTTCTGAAAGGAATATGTAATTTTAGTTTCAAAACAAGAGTAAGTTACAAAAAGTAACCAAATGAAAAAACTGCTCAACAAGTTCATGCCCCTGGCTTATGGCCAATATTACAACGCCTATTCCCTTATTGCCCCCAAAAAAGCTGCCGATAGTGCCTTTCATTTGTTCTGCACCGTAAGGAAAGGGAGGGTGCTCCCACAACAGGCCGATTATTTGGAAACTGCAAAACACCATGTGGAAGAAGTGGCAGGGCACCGGGTACAATCCTATCATTGGCCAGGGAAAAAGGAAACGGTTCTGCTGGTGCATGGCTGGGAGAGCAATACCTTTCGTTGGCGCAACCTCATCAAAAAACTAAGGGAAGCCGATTTCAACATTTTTGCCTTTGATGCTCCCGCCCATGGGCATTCCTCAGGGAAACATTTATACGTTCCGTTGTATGAAGAAGTAGTGGACCACATGGTTAAAAAATACCGTCCAGAACATCTTATCGGACATTCTGTTGGTGGTATGACCATTCTCTACAATCAGTACAAAAATCCCTGTCCCAAGGTGCAAAAAATGGTTACCATTGGTTCTCCTTCGGAATTCCATGAAATTATGGCGCATTTTCAGGACATTTTAAAGTTCAACGACCGCTTTATGCAGCTTTTGGATGATTATGTGATGGACCGTTTCGGTTTTCGGATCCATGAATTTTCTACTTCAAGGTTTGCCAAATCCATAAACAAAAAAGGGCTTCTTTTCCATGATCGGTTGGACGCCATTACACCCTATCATGCCTCCGTACAGGTAAATGCAAGCTGGCAAGGCAGTCAATTGGTAAGCACGGAAGGGTTGGGGCACTCCATGCACCAAGACGATGTGAACGATCAGATCATAACTTTTTTGGAAGCTTGAGAAAGTTGTCCTAATTTTCAGAAAAAATTCAATATGCAGAACGTAACTCCTTTTCATGTGGCCATTCCTGTGCACAATTTGGATGAATGTAGAACTTTTTATAGGGAAGTGTTGGAATGCGAAGAAGGCAGGAGCGCAGACCATTGGGTGGATTTCAATCTGTTTGGGCACCAATTGGTGATTCATTACAAACCAAAATCCGAAGAGGACCTCCATACCAATCCAGTGGATGGCAAAAATGTGCCTGTACCCCACTATGGCGTGGTATTGCCTTGGGACACTTTTCAATCGTTCTCCAAAAAACTGCAAGAAAAAGGGGTGCAATTCGTAATCGAGCCTTACATAAGGTTCAAAGGGGAAGTGGGCGAACAGGCCACGATGTTCTTTTTGGATCCCGCTGGAAATGCCTTGGAATTCAAGGCTTTTAAAGATATGGGACAGTTGTTTGCCAAATAGGTCAGACCAAAGTCAAGCCTTTTCTTCTTACCCAAAGATGGGCAAATATTATATTGGGCACCCAGCAGAGCCATGCGACAATCTTGTAGGCCACTAAAAATTCACCGAAAACAATGGTCAGTAAAGGCAACCATATATGGAGGGTAACCGCTGCGAAACAGGCCGCATAGCTATAAATCATCATCCCTTGGTGCAATGGCAGGTCTTTTTTCCTTACCGCAATATATGCCCTAGTGGTAGTAAACAACCAAACAATCCCCAAGCTGATGAACCCCAAAGATGGAATAAGGCCACCTGTGGCAAAAAAACCAAGATACACCCCGCAAACGCCACTGATAAGAGCGGAAATTACATATATTTTTCCAAGAAATCTGTGAAGCCCAAGCTTTTTGGCCCGTAGCCCCTTACTGAATTGGGACCATCCGGATAAGAGCGCCAATCCTCCAAAAATGATATGCCCATGAAAAGCTCCTCTCCATATCCCGCTGGCCAATACTTCCTTGGACTTGCCCAACAAAAGGCCAAAATCCTCCGTGGAGGTCAGATATAACAGCGGATAGAGACCAATGCCAATAGCCAAAAGGGCAAATACTGCCCACGCTACCTTGTTCCTGACCGTTCTTGCCATAGAGTCATCAATTAGACATAGGTAAGTTATCGAATATTTGGAGACAAAAACAAGATTTCGGGGAATGATTCGTTATAAGCACGTGTAGAACAAGGCCTTTGAGGCACCCCAAATCATATCGATCATGAAAACAATTCTACTTTTGATCACCGTGCTTTTTTCTTCCATGGCTATATCCAGTTGCACCAACGATGAAGGTGAGACCGAATTTGACCGCATCACCCCAGAAGAGGAGCAACAGGCTGCTTTGGCCAAGATGGAGCAAAAAGAACAGGTAAACTAGGCCTGTTTGGACTTGTGCCTTTCCCTAGCCAATAGTGTGTTTTGGAGGAGCATGGCAATGGTCATGGGGCCCACTCCGCCCGGAACAGGGGTAATATAGGATGCTTTTTTGCTTACGTTTTCGAAATCTACATCCCCTGTAATATAATATCCTTTTTCCCTGGATTCGTCAGTTACGCGGGTAATGCCTACATCGATGATGACAACCCCATCCTTCACCATGTCTTCCTTTAGGAAGTTAGGGACACCCAATGCCGACACCACAATATCGGCTTGAAGGGTCAGTGCCTTGAGGTCCTTGGTCCTACTATGGGTAAGGGTGACCGTGGAGTCGGCCGCCTTTCCCTTCTGGCTCATCAAAATGCTTATAGGTCTCCCCACAATATGGCTCCTCCCGATCACCACGGTGTGCTTTCCTGCAGTTTCCACATTGTACCTGCGCAACAGTTCCATGATGCCAAAAGGTGTGGCCGGAATAAAGGATTCCATATCAAGGGCCATCTTACCAAAATTGGTGGGATGGAACCCGTCCACATCCTTATCGGGATCCACGGCCAGCAATACTTTTTGCTCGTCGATGTGCTTGGGCAATGGCAATTGCACAATGTACCCATCTATATCAGGATTGGCGTTCAAGTCTGCTACCTGCTTCAACAAGGCTTCCTCGGTGGTATCTTCGGGAAGGTGGATTAGCGTGGATTCAAAACCGATTTTTTTGCAGGAGCGCACTTTGCTGCCCACATAGGTGAGACTGGCCCCATCGTTACCGACAAGGACCGCGGCCAAGTGGGGAACCTTCCCCCCTCTTTCCTTCATTTGTGCCACCTCAACGGCAATTTCTTCTTTGATTTGGTTGGATATTTTTTTTCCGTCAAGGATTTCCATTATAGTAGACAGTTAGCAGTTACAGTTGGCAGTTGTTAAACGCCAAACTTTTCTGGATTATTAATCATAAATTGGATAAGTCTCCCTATTTCTTCACTTTGGTCCTCAAACTCCCTTGATTGTGAACTCGTTATATAACCACAAGCTTCAGCAAAACTTAACCAAACCTGGGTTTCTGAATTTTCGGCATCAGAATCCGTAAGCTTACTTATAAAATGTTTCTCATACTTTCTTTTTCTATATGCCTCAGCAATATTTGCGCAAACCGATCTTGAAGATCTTCTTATTTGATCGGTCAACGAATAGGTCTCTTCTTTTGGAAACTTTTTTGATACTTCAAAAAGCTCCATGGCCAGTTTAAATCCTTTGTCATAGGCCATCAGTTTTTTAAAAGACATGGCTTTTCAAATTTTGGTTCATTTTTTTGATGGTTACTGCAACTGTCAACTACATACTAACGGCCAAGGCCGTTCATCATCTGCATCATCTTTTTGCCCCCACCGCCTTGCATCATCTTCATCATCTTGCTCATTTGGTCGAACTGTTTTAGGAGCTGGTTCACTTCCTGAACGGAGGTCCCGCTACCGGCAGCGATACGCTTTTTTCGACTGGCGTCCAATTTTGAAGGTGTGGAACGCTCATCAGGGGTCATGGAGTGGATGATGGCCTCAATGTGCTTGAAGGCATCGTCGTCTATATCGAGACCTTTCAGTGCTTTCCCGGCACCGGGGATCATCCCCATCAGGTCCTTCATGCTCCCCATTTTCTTGATCTGTTGTATCTGGCTCAAGAAATCGTCAAAGCCGAACTTGTTCTTGGCGATCTTCTTTTGGATCTTACGTGCCTGTTCTTCATCAAACTGTTCTTGGGCACGCTCCACCAACGAGACCACATCACCCATTCCCAAGATCCTATCGGCCATCCTTGAAGGGTGGAAGACATCGATGGCCTCCATTTTTTCCCCAGTACCGATGAACTTGATGGGCTTGTCCACCACAGATTTGATGGAAATGGCGGCACCACCTCGGGTATCACCATCGAGCTTGGTCAAGATGACCCCGTCAAAATTGAGGACATCGTTAAAGGCCTTGGCCGTGTTCACCGCATCCTGACCTGTCATGGAATCCACCACGAAAAGGGTCTCTTGGGGCTGTATGGCCTTGTGGATGTTGGCAATCTCGGTCATCATCTGCTCATCCACGGCCAAACGACCTGCGGTATCGATGATCACCACATTGCAGCCCAAGCTTTTGGCCTGTGCCACACCTGCCTTGGCAATCGCCACGGGATCGTTGTTTTCCCTATCGGAATAGACCTCTACACCAATTTGTTCACCAACTACGTGCAATTGGTCGATAGCCGCCGGACGGTACACGTCACAGGCAACCAAAAGTGGCTTTTTATTTTTCTTGCTTTTGAGGTAATTGGCGAGTTTCCCGGAGAAGGTGG
Organism: Allomuricauda sp.; assembly: GCA_048270465.1. Taxonomy (GTDB): domain Bacteria; phylum Bacteroidota; class Bacteroidia; order Flavobacteriales; family Flavobacteriaceae; genus Flagellimonas. The sequence continues at coordinate 13,771 of JBLWSV010000018.1, read as the reverse complement.
TCTTACCCGATCCTTGCAGACCGGACATTAGGATCACGGAGGGGTTTCCGGAGAGGTTAACATCCTCTGCATCGCCCCCCATCAGTTCGGTGAGTTCGTCCTTTACGATCTTCACCATGAGCTGACCTGGTTGAAGAGTGGTCAACACGTTCTGTCCCAGTGCCTTTTCCTTTACTTTGTTGGTAAATTCCTTGGCTATCTTGAAGTTGACGTCGGCGTCCAAAAGGGCCCTTCGTACTTCCTTCAGGGTTTCCGCAACATTGATCTCGGTTATCTGCCCATGCCCTTTGAGGACGTGGAGCGCCTTGTCCAGTTTTTCGCTTAAATTATCGAACATAAGTTCTTGTGTTTTAAAGGAGCGACAAATTTAAGAATAATAAAAAAGAAAAAGGACGGCTTTGGGGATGGCCGTCCTCTTAAAAAAAGAATTGGGGAAAAATTTTATGGTTTTTCGAACACCAAGGTCTTCGAGTTGCCTTCATAGCTATCATCCACAAGCTCTATTCGGGTGGATGTGATGGAAACCACTTTCCAGTCATCGGTCAGTTCCAACAAATCTCCATCGGCATCAAAATTGAGGTAGCACTTCAGTCCTTCCTCGGTATCCCTGAGCACTCTCCATAATCCAGTTGCAACAGGGTCCTGGCTCACGGAAACCTCTATCTGGTTCATGGTGGAAAAATTAAAGCTCATCCCTACGAACGTTGCGGTCAGGTCCACTGCGGCTTCTTTGTAAAGTGCAATGCTCCATGGCCCATCCAGAGCGATGTTCCTTATCTCGACCACATCACCATCATCTGCGCTGTCGTTGCACTCGCGCAGCAGTATCATTTCATGGTCTGTACCAGGTACTTCAAATTTCAAACGGGTGTCTGTCAGTTCCCTAAGGGGCCATTCAAAACTGACCTCTGGCTCGTTGCCCATACTGATCATAACGGACAATTGGAGCTGGCTGTTCAGGCCAATTTCCCAAGTACCTTCGGATACATTTGAACCATTGCTCAAGGTGACGGTGCCATCTGCCATGAACTGGAACTCATATCCCAAAAGCCTTCTGATTTCCTCTCCATTGTTCTTCACCTTTTTGATGATCCATTCACATTCGTTCAAAATGGCCCTGAGGGTATCAGGGTCGATTTCTTCCACCGGGTCCACATCACATCGCTTTTTAAGGATGATCTTGTTTCCACCATCTTTATACAATTTGATGACACCGGGTTCCAACTCATAAACGTCCCAGGTCATGGAAAAATCCACCAAAGCATTGAAATCCAATGTCAACTGGACACTGCTGCCCGTGTTTTGGGTGGTCCAAGTGCCTGTCAATGGTGCGCTGGTTCCCCCGCCGATGACCACGGTCCCATCTTGGGAAAAGGTCATAATGGATTCAAAATACTGGTCTGTGCTGTCCACATTGTCCCTAAGCACTTCCCTCACCTCAAGTTGGCAAGCCAATAGGAAGGCATCCAAAATTTCTTTGTTGAGGCCGTCCCTTTCACAATCATTTCCGGCAGTACTGAGGGCCGCATTCAATTCGGCATTGTTTTCTACAACAATCTCAGTTCCATCACTTTTTTTGAGGGCAATGGGAAAACTGATGCTGACCAGTTGATTGTCATCCAGTTCGGAAAAGAACCTTTGCATTTCCAGATCGCTTTTCACTACAAATTCTCCTGTCAATTGACTGTTCAAATCAAAGGTGAAAAGGGCTATGGGGTACACAAAATCTATACATCTTATCTTGTCATCGGTGGCACTTTCCACACATTCCCTGGCAAGTTCCAGTAACTTTTCCTTGTTTTCCACAACGATTTCGCTATGGTCAGAAAGGGTGATGGTGATCGGGAAACTGATTTCCAGAACACCATTGTCCAGCCCTGCCAAAGTTACTTTTATGTCTTGCAGGTCTTCAATCGAATTAATGGTGATGGATGCAGTGCCGTTGATGCTAAGGGTATAGGGGAATTTTATGGCAAAACAACTTGACTCGTCCACGACATCGTCATAAGAGCCATCAAATGATGTTGTTTTTTCAATCAATCCAACCGTTGAGGAATTGGCCTGGATGGTCTGTTGTTCATTGTCCCCACCTACTTCCTCAAATTCATCTTGACAAGAGGAAACTGTAAAAACAAATACAATCAGAAGGACATACCATATCTTTTTCATTAAATTTTTCATAACTATTTGAACTTTGGGGTTATAATTCAACTTTAGAACAACTCTTTCAAAAAAAACCCTACTTTGCCTTAATTATTTTCAAATATATTTGAATCGAAAAACATTTTTTCCGCATGGACAACGTTTGCGAAGATCACATATTCAGTTCCATTTTCAAGACACATTCCAAAACGGTCTTCAACTATATCTATTATAAGTTCGGGAATGAGGAGAAGGCCAACGATGCCGTGCAGGAAGCCTTTGTAAAACTATGGGAGAATTGTGCCAAGGTAAGCCCCGAAAAAGCAAAATCGTTTGTCTATACGGTGGCCAACAATCTCTATCTGAATGTGATCAAAGCGGAAAAGGTTCGGATAAAGTATGCTGACAAAGGAAATGACCGATCCAACGAGTCCCCGGAATTTTTGATGGAGGAAAAAGAATACAAGGAAAAACTGGACAAAGCATTGAATGCCCTTCCGGAAAACCAACGCACCACCTTTCTGCTCAATCGAATAGATGGAAAAAAGTATGCGGAAATTGCAGAAATGGAAGGCGTGAGCGTAAAAGCCATTGAAAAAAGGATGCATTTGGCCCTGAAAAGCCTACGGGAACAGATTGACGGGATTTGACCCATGACCTAAAAACCAAAGAGAAGAGACCAAAAACAAAAGATTGGAATTTGGAATTTACTGCTTGGAAATTAAAAAGTAGGGTATTGTATAAGTTAGTTGTTGTAATAAGGTAAAGCATAGACCCATGCAAGAAAATTATTTGGCAAAATGGCTGAGCGGCGAACTGTCCGCGGAAGAACTTGCGGAATTCAAAAAATCCGACGAGTATGCTTCCTATGCCAAGTTGTTGGAGGTTTCCAGCACCATGGAAGCTCCCGATTTCGATGTGGACGGTGCACTTCAACGCATCAAGGACGAGCGCATTGGGAATGCCCCAAAGGTCATTGCCCTGAACCCCTTTAAGAAATTTCTACGGGTCGCTGCCGTTATCGCCGTGCTCATGGTGGGTTCCTATTTTTATTTGAACACCCTGGATGAATCCGTCACCACAGATTTTGCCGAACGTTCCGAAGTGATCCTTCCCGACAACTCGGAAATTTTTCTCAATGCAGGCTCCCAAGTATCGTTCAGCGAAAAGAAATGGGACCAAAAACGGGATGTCTCCCTAAAGGGAGAGGCCTTCTTCAAGGTCGCTAAAGGAAAAAAATTCACCGTATCCACCGAACAGGGAACCGTGACCGTTCTCGGCACCCAGTTCAATGTGGAAAACAGAAAGGGCTTTTTTGAAGTGACCTGCTATGAAGGTCTCGTGAGCGTTACCCACAACAACACAGAGACAAAATTGCCCGCCGGGACTTCCTTTCTGGTCATCAACGGAAAAATCATCGACTCCGCAAAACCTAACGGAACCCGACCTGCATGGATGGGTAACGAAAGTAGCTTTGAGCGTATTCCACTACAATATGTATTTGCCGAGTTGGAAAGACAGTTCAACATTAAGGTAAAGACCCAAAATGTAAACACCGATCTCTTATTTACTGGCACTTTCAACAACACAAACCTAGAAATGGCGTTAAAAAGTATAAGTACCCCGTCTCAAATCCAATACAAAATAGAAGGCGACAACGTACTTTTTTATGCTGGGAACACTATTCAATAAGCATTCGGGCCTTTTTCTCGCCCTTTTGTTTTTCCTGTTCCATTCCACACATGCGCAGGAAGAGCAGCAATCCCCTATTGACCTTGTTTCCTATATCAAAAGCTTGGAAGACCACTTCGATGTAAGGTTTTCGTACATCAACGAAGATATGGACGGTCTTTCCATCGACCCTCCCGATGGTCTAAGTGAACTGGAGGATATCCTACAATTTATCGAAACCCAGTTCCAGATAAAGGCCGAAAAACTGAGCGCCCGCTACTACACGCTCACCAAAAGTTCTTTAGTGGATGTATGCGGCATTGTGCTGGACAACTTTGCGGACAATACCATCCCCGGGGCCACTGTGGAGATTTTGGGAACGGACATTGCCCAGATTTCAGACACCAATGGCGTGTTCAATCTAAAGGCCGTGCCCAGAAAAGCATCGCTCAAAATCAGATATTTGGGCTACCTCACCAAATACATGAGTGTGGAAGAGCTTTTGCAACAGGATGAATGCCCCAAGATCCTTTTGTCCCAACATTATGAAGAATTGGACGAAGTGATCGTGTACAAGTTCCTTACCTCGGGCATCATCAAGGAAAAGGATGCGAGCATAAGCCTGAACACTTCGGAATTCGGCATTCTTCCCGGACTCATTGAACCCGACGTACTGCAAACCGTTCAGGCCCTTCCGGGTATCAAAAGTATTGACGAGACGGTGTCCGACATCAATGTGAGGGGCGGCACCAACGACCAGAACCTTATCCTCTGGAACGGTATCAAAATGTACCAATCTGGGCATTTTTTTGGGTTGATATCCGCTTTCAACCCCTATTTGACCGATAAAGTGACCATTTACAAAAATGGCACCCCAGCAGCTTTTGGTGACGGGGTCAGCAGTGTGATCCAAATGGAAACCAGCGACCACATAGCCAGCACATGGACAGGCGGGGCCGGTTTCAACCTCATCAGTGGCGATATGTTTACGGAGGTTCACATCAACGAAAAACTGGGCTTCCAATTTTCAGCAAGACGTTCGATGACCGATTTCTTGAGCACCCCCGCCTACAAACAGTTTTTTGACCGTGCCTTTCAGGACAGTGAAATCACCGATGAGGACAACAATACCGTGGATAATGAAATCACCCGCGAAGAGGATTTTTTCTTCTATGATTTCGGTGGAAAGCTCCTGTACGACATCAATAACAAGCATAAGGTCAGGTTGAGTTTGATGAACATCAAGAACAACCTAAAATATGTGGAGCACAATGTGACCGATAATGAAAGGACGGTCAGCTTATTGAAGCAGGACAACCTCTCCCTTGGGGGACAGTTGCAAAGTCAATGGACCGACAGGTTTTCTTCCCATCTGAACATTTATTATTCCCGATACAACCTGGATGCCCAAAACCTTTTTGGGAACCAGGTGCAACTGCTCTTCCAGAACAACCAGGTCCTCGAAAACGCGTTGAAGCTGAGCACAGACTATAGGGTCAGCGAGCATTTGGATTGGAACAATGGCTACCAATATATAGAAACAGGGATCACCAACGCCACCGAGCTCAATGAGCCGGAGTTCAGCAGTGAGGTCAAAGGAGTCATACGAATCCATGCCCCTTTTTCTCAATTGAACTATGCATCTTCCGACAATAGGTTTATGGCCAAAGTGGGCGCACGGTTCAATTTTATTGAAAATTTGAACACTTTTTCCAAAGTTTTGATAGAACCAAGGCTCAACCTGAACATCAAACTGGCCAATTACTTAAGGGCTGAGATTTTGGGCGAGTTCAAGAGCCAAACCACCAATCAGGTCGTTGATCTGGAACAAAACTTTTTAGGAGTGGAAAAGCGCAGGTGGGTATTATCCAATGACACCACCCTTCCTGTGACCAAGAGCAAGCAAGGCTCTGCAGGGATCAACTATGAAAAGAACAACTTTTATGTGGGTGTGGAAGGGTTCTACAAAAATGTGGACGGCATCAGCACCAACACCCAAGGGTTCCAGAATCCACACCAATTTTCCGGGGAAATAGGCAGTTATCAGGTCAAGGGCATCGAATTCCTCATCAACAAGAAGACTGATCGGTTCAGCACTTGGCTGAGCTATTCCTTCAACAAGAACGACTATACCTTTGATTCCATCGTGCCCCAAAAATTCCCCAATAATCTGGATATCCGCCACACGCTCACATTTGCTGGGGCCTATACCTATAAAAACCTGAAGTTGAGCCTTGGGGTGAACTATCGCACCGGAAAACCGTTTACCGAGCCCTTGGACGGCGACGATGCTCTTGACAACGATTTCACCCCGGCACGAATCAATTACAAGGCACCGAACAGCAGCAGGTTGCCGGAATATTTCAGGGCGGATGCCTCGGCCATTTATAGTTTCAAACTGGGTTCGGGCATCAATGCCAATGCCGGACTCTCCCTATTGAACATGACCAATCGGAAGAACAGCCTGAACAAATACTATCGTGTGAACGAAAATGATGAGATCGAGGCCGTGGAAAATCTTTCCTTGGGCATTACCCCTAATTTCAGTTTTCGGGTGAGTTTTTAATTTTTCCTATATTCAAGGTATCAATCTCCCCGGTTCAGCATGGCTGAACCACCCCTCTTACGAAAGAGGGGAGCTTTTTAAATGAGATTGATGAAAAAAAGAATCCACAACAGGAAGGAACTCATCCAATTCCGAAAAAAATTAAGGAACAACGCCACTCCTGCCGAAGCATTCCTTTGGAGATACCTAAAAGCCAAAAAGTTATGTGGCAGACGCTTCAATCGGCAACACAGCATCAAAAACTACATTGTTGACTTCTACTGTGCCGCAGAAAAGCTTGTCATTGAATTGGATGGGGCTGTCCATCAGTCGCCCAAAGCCCAAGAATATGACAAAAAGCGCACAGAAATCTTGAATGAATTGGGATATACCGTAATTCGGTTTGAGAACAAAATGGTATTTGAAAACTTGGAATCGGTACTCTCGGAAATCTCGGAACATTTTAAACAAACCCCATGAGTATCTCCCTTTTTAAAGGGAGGTGTCCTTTGACAGATGGTCAAAGGACGGAGGGATGGATGCTACATCCGCTCAGGCACATCAATACCCAAAAGCAGAAACGCAGACTTGATCACTTCCCCTACTTTTTTGGATAACAATACCCTAAACTGTTTCTTCTGTTCATCGGGTTCGCCCAATATGGAAACCTGTTGGTAGAACGAGTTGAATTCCTTTACCAAATCATACGTATAATTGGCAATAAGTGCCGGGCTGTAATTTTCCGCCGCCAACTGCACCGTTTCCGGGAACAACTGGACTTGCTTCAACAATTCCTTTTCCTTTTCATGCAGAACAAGAGTCATGTCGAGCGCAGTCGAGACATCAAAATCAGCTTTTCTGAGAATGGATTGGATCCTAGCGTAAGTATATTGGATAAACGGTCCCGTATTTCCCTGAAAATCCACCGATTCCTCTGGGTTGAACAGGATACGTTTCTTGGGATCCACTTTTAGAATGTAGTATTTAAGGGCGCCCAGACCAATGGTGCGGTAGAGCTCCTTTTTTTCAGCATCGGAATAACCTTCCAGTTTGCCCAGTTCCTCGGAAATGGCCTCGGCAGTATCCTCCATGCTCTGGATAAGGTCGTCCGCATCCACCACGGTGCCTTCCCTACTCTTCATCTTGCCACTGGGTAGGTCCACCATGCCATAGCTCAAGTGGTACAGCTGTTCGGCCCAGGTGTAGCCCAATTTTTTCAAAATGAGGAACAACACCTTGAAGTGATAGTCCTGTTCGTTCCCCACCGTATAGACCATTCCGTTGATGTCGGGAAAATCCGTCACCCGTTGGATGGCCGTACCAATATCCTGCGTCATGTACACCGCCGTGCCGTCGGAACGCAACACGATTTTCTCATCCAGACCATCCTCGGTAAGGTCGATCCACACACTGCCATCTTCTTTTTTAAAGAAGACCCCTTTTTCCAGACCGTCCTTGACCACATCACGACCCAACAGATAAGTATCGCTTTCGTAGTACAGCTTATCAAAATCGACCCCAAGGTTTTTATAGGTAACGTCAAACCCCTCGTACACCCAACCGTTCATTTTTTTCCATAGGGAAACCACCTCCGCATTGCCAGCTTCCCACTTACGGAGCATTTCCTGGGCCTCCAAAAGGATCGGAGCTTCCTTTTCGGCCTTTTCCTTTTCCACACCACCGGCCACAAATTCGGCAACCTGTTCCTTGTAAGCCTTATCAAAGGCCACATAATATTTTCCCACCAAATGGTCACCTTTCAGACCAGAGGTGCCCGGGGTTTCCCCGTTCCCAAATTTTTCCCAGGCCAGCATGCTCTTGCAGATATGGATGCCCCGATCGTTGATGATCTGGGTCTTATATACTTTCTTGCCAGATGCCTTTAAGATCTCCGCCACGGAATAGCCCAAAAGGTTGTTCCGGATATGCCCCAAATGCAGCGGTTTGTTGGTGTTGGGCGAGGAATATTCCACCATGATGGCATCTTTGGACGTTGATTTCACGTACCCAAAATCCACCTCATCTTTGATCCTGTTGAAAAAATTGAGGTAATAGCTGTCCTCTATCACAATGTTCAAAAAGCCTTGGACCACATTGCACTTGGCGACTTCGTCCATATTTTCCTTCAGGTATTCCCCTATCTGGGTCCCGATCTGAACAGGGTTTCCCTTCACATAGCGAAGCATGGGAAACACCACCACCGTAAGATCTCCTTCAAAATCCTTTCGGGTCGGTTGGAACTCCACTGCGGGCAGATCAACTTGGTACAGTTGCTTTACCGCCTCTATCACTTTTTGGGTCAAATCGTTCTGTAAACTCATCTCAAAGGCTTTCAGCCTGCAAAACTACATATTTTTTTAGGCTTTACCCTCATCTTTGACCCTCCCGTCCCCTATATATCAGCTGGAATTTGATTAATTTTAGCTATGCTTTTGAATGTCTCCTACTCCGACAAGAAAATCACCAAAAAGATTGACGATGCCGTAGGCAAGCCCTTTACCTTAAAGGAACGCTTTGCCATGGGTGGCATCGGTTCACCAAAACTGAACATTGCCCAGACCAGTGTGGAGATCAACAACCTGCTCATCTTGGACAACAACCGCAACACCTGTAATATCGAGATCAGGCCCAAAGGCATCATTGTCCGGTTCCGGTCGCTTCTGGAGACCTATGGACTCGTCATCCCCTACCATAAACTGAACATTTATAAGGGAGATATGGCCATCCATTCCATTTATATGGACCATTATTACATCAAGGTGCATTCCGATACCAAGGCTGTCCAAAAATTCTTTAAAAAACTGTTGGACCACCGTGCGGACAATATGCCAACCTCCATTGAAGACCTATGAAAATCTTGCTCACAGGGGCCAATGGCTACATCGGTATGCGACTGTTGCCAAACCTATTGGAAATGGGCCACGAAGTGGTCTGTGCAGTCCGTGATGAAAAACGGCTTTCGGTGGATGCAAAGACCAGGGCCAAGATAGATGTGGTGGAAATCGATTTTTTGGACGACACCAAAGTCCAACAACTGCCCAAGGACATCGATGCGGCCTACTACCTTATCCATTCCATGGCATCCTCGGTCACCGATTTTGATGAAAAAGAGGCCATTGCCGCAAAAAATTTCAATGCTTTGCTGGCCAATACCCATTGCAAGCAAGTAATTTACCTCAGTGGCATCGTTAACGACAAACAGCTTTCCAAACACCTCAGCTCCCGCAAAAATGTGGAGGACATTCTGTACCAAGGCCCATTTCAACTCACGGTGCTTCGAGCAGGAATCATTGTAGGTTCGGGAAGTTCATCCTTTGAGATCATTCGTGACCTGTGTGAAAAACTGCCCGTAATGATCACTCCCAAATGGGTGCTCACCAAAACCCAGCCCATTGCCATCCGCGATGTAATCCTGTTCCTGACCAAAGTGTTGGGCAATACCGAAACCTATGGCCAATCCTTCGATATCGGTGGCCCCGATGTACTGACTTATAAAGACATGCTGCACCGCTATGCCAAGGTAAGGGGCTTCAAAAATTGGATATTCACCGTTCCCGTGATGACACCCAAGCTCTCTTCCTATTGGCTCTACTTTGTCACTTCCACTTCCTACAAATTGGCAGTAAACTTGGTGGACAGCATGAAAATGGAGGTAGTGGCCCGGGACAACCGCTTGCAAAAAATGTTGGACATACATCCGCATACTTATGAGGAAGCCATCGAAATGGCCTTTAAAAAAATAGAACAGAACCTTGTGGTGAGCAGCTGGAAGGACAGTATTGCCAGCGGACAGATCAAGGATGATCTTGAAAATTACATCCAAGTGCCCAAATATGGGGTGCTGCAAGATAAAAAGACCCTGCCCGTCTCGGATGAAGCCGCCGTCCTTGAGAATATCTGGCGTATTGGTGGGGAAACAGGCTGGTACTACGGCAACTGGTTATGGAAATTCCGAGGTTTTTTGGACAAATTGGTCGGCGGGCCGGGCCTACGGCGTGGGCGAACCCATCCTGATAAGCTCAATCCAGGGGATGCGCTCGACTTTTGGCGGGTGCTCTTGGCCGACAAAAAGGCCAAAAGACTGCTTCTATTTGCCGAAATGCGCACTCCGGGGGAAGCTTGGCTGGAATTCAAGATTGTGGACGGCACGCTTTACCAAACGGCGACTTTTCGACCGAAAGGGCTGTTGGGGAGGCTGTATTGGTATTCCGTCCTTCCCTTCCACCTTTTTATCTTTGGTGGCATGATCCGGAACTTGGCCAAAACATAAGCTTTTGCTCCAAAAGAGGTCTCGATACATTCCAAACAAGTTTGGAACACTCGACCTGACAAAACCATAATTCGTGAAAATTGGTGGAATTCCTGCCTGCGGCAGGCAGGCGTGTCAAGAGCAGAAAAAAGAAAATAGAACCAAGACATAAGACTTCAAATCCATTGGAATTAGGAGATTGTCATTTGGAAATTGTGTCCCATCCACAGAAGTAACATTCCCTTAAAATATATTGTCACAAAATTCGGCTAAGTTCGTCTTATCCCCCAAGCAACCCTTGCCGCTCAAATGGCGTCTTTATACTAAAACACAAAAAAACCATGTCATTCCAAAAGATTCTAACCCTCTGTTCCCTATTTATGTTGATGGGCCCTTTCCTGAGCGCCCAGACCATCAGCTCCCGCTTGGTGGACGCCAAGACCCAAAAGGGCATCCCCTACGCCACCGTCCAATATGGCGAACACCAAGGCGTGATCACCAACGATGAGGGCCGTTTCAGTTTTGTGCTACAAGAAGGTGCTTCGCTCCCAGATTCTATTTACATCTCTTCCATGGGCTATGAAAAAAAGGGCTTTGCCCTGCAACAGCTTCAGGACAGTCTGGTGATGCTCAGCCCCAAGGCCATCGAACTCAGTGGGGTCTATCTCTTTGACAAGGAACTGGATGTGGACGACATCATCGAAAAAATGAAGGAGCGCCTGCCACAGAACATCAACAACAACCCCATCAAGCAACGGTTTTTTCTGCGCCGCTCCGAGTTTCCCACCATCACCAAGGTGGATTTTGGCTTTGAAAAATCGTCCATCAAGGAACTGGACAAGGAGCTCATGGACAGCATTGCGCGCTCCGTGCCCAAAAATGCCCATCACTACACTGAAAGTCTCGGCGACCTCTACAAAAAGGGAACGGAATACAAACTGGACATCATCAAGGCCGCGGACCTGTACGACAAGAACAATGTGGGTTCCTTTGAAGAGCTCGGCAAGCGCATGGAGACCATTTTCAAACAGAACGTAAAGCCCGGCTCCTACCTCAAGATCAAGTCGGGGATCTTTAGCCAAAAAGTTCAGGTGGACTCCATTTTGGACGACATGGACGCCCAGCAGGCCGAAAAGTTGAAACAAGAGGTGAAAAAGGACAGCACTTCCGGGCTGGTGGGCTCTCAGCGGAACACTTTTAGGGAATTGCTCAAAGAACTGTACTACCAAGAGGACAGCAAGTTGGATCTTATCGAAAAGACGAACCGATACGACTTTAAACTGGTGGGCTATGCCGATATGGACGATATGGGGGTCTATGTCATCGACTTTTTCCCCAAGCGCAGCAGTGCCGATTTCAAGGGGCGGCTCTACATCAACATCGAGGATTTTGCGGTGATGCGGATGGATTTTGAGAACACTGAACGCCTGCGCAACTTTCGGTTGCTGGGCATTACCTACCGCGAGGTGCTCTACAAGGGCACGGCACGCTTTGCCAAACTGCCCAACGGCCGGTACGACCTCAAGTTCATGGACCTTACCCTTGGACGCTACTTTGCCGTGGACCGCCCCCTAAAAGTGGTGGAAAAGAACAAGCACGTAAAGGGCCGTCGCAAGCAGAACGAGCTTTTGCTGAACATCGACTTTCGAATGAGCCCCACCGAAAAGTGGGAACTGGTGGTGTTTGGACAGGATCTCGTGGACGAGCCGCAGTTTGCCAACTTCAAGGAGGACAAGACCGTGCGCGCCACCTATATGCCGCGCTACAATCCCGAGTTTTGGCAAGGCCACACCATTATGGAGCCCAACCAGGCGATACGGGAGTTTACGGTTGAGGAGTACGATTAGTCCCTTCGGTTGGGATAGACACTACCTCTGTCGTTTCCATATTGTAATAATAGACTGCAATTCCTATACTTAGAAATATAGCTTGAAGAAATAAAGAGCCCAGTTCGACATTGTCTCCTATGGTCAGAAAAATAATTTTGCCCAACAGTGAAAAACCAGATCCAACCATTAATAGGATTGACCATATGTTGATGGCCGACTTTGCATATTTATCTTTCGTGAGAACCAACACCAATACTGTTGCCTGAACAGCAAAAGGCAGAAGGGAAATATAGCTCAATGCGAAAATCGTATTGAATAGATTTATTGCCATCAAAATGCCCAAAGCAGCCACTACGAGTGCTTGAAAAGTTTGATTCTTGAAAACGGTTTTTTCTTCAAAACTTGCCATATCCGACATTTAAAGTTTTCAATATAACCCTTTTCTTGCTTACCTAAAAAATAAGAATGGATTCAAGGGCTTTCTCTGAATGGATTATGGATACCTACGGCACTCCCGAAGAACTGGCTAAAATTCTGGATTATGGGATTGAAATGCTGTTTTATTTGGAAGAAGGTTCTTTTGAGCAAAAAGAGGTGCAACAGGTAGTGGCTGCGATCAGGGGGATTGTGGTGGGGTTGAGGGATTAGAAAAGTTCAAAAGGGCATCTTTCAATAATTACATACAGAGTCAACAAATAAAATCGACATTCCCTTTTTTCATAAGCGAGTAAAAGTCCTTGTATTTAATGGACCTAAACACATGCTTTTTAGCATTATCAAAATATAATGAATAAATATAAACCCACCATTCCTCTTCCTGTTTTTCTTTGATTATCTCTTTGATTAATTCAAAATATTTCTCAGTATCAAGTCCATTTATTTTTGAGTAGCGGTAACACATAAGTGTAGGCATACAATCCCTGTCATTAATTAAATAGTCAGAGTATTTATTAAAACCTTCTATTTGGAAATTGAATTTCATGGCCAAGAATAACCCCCACAAAGCAACATCTGACCTTGAATACTCTAAATGTTCTTTTAAGATTGAGTTGATTTCATTTGAAACTATTGAAAGCATTTTAGCCGTCGGAGGATTTTTTTCAAGAATCTCGTAAAAAACATCAATAAAATAAGGGTAGATATAACAAATTCTTGAGAGATACATTAGTGTAAATATGTAAACATCATTATCAACAAACTTTTTATCAGAGATAATTTTTACAGCATACCGTATTGCAGAATCATTTGGATTTTCTTTTAAGACTATCTCATAAAGTGTGTAAATAGAAAATTAGCGGGGGCATGTCCCCGCTAATTTTTTGTCTAATTTTAAAT
>JBLWSV010000017.1:0-76082 GCA_048270465.1 Allomuricauda sp. | reverse complement strand
TCTATGAAAAAAGGGTAAGGCTCTAGTAAAGTCAAACCCCCGTTATTTTCAACTTACACACTTATTGGGATAGTGTCTTTCTTTTGTAAGTTTTATCGATAAGTCAATAAACTCACTTATGAAATTTATGTCGCTTTTCGAAAACTCCTCTTCTTTGAGAAATTTATTCGCATAAGCTTTCAAATCTCTAACCCAATCTTCTTCAATTGTCTTAGGAAGTTCTATTATTTCGGTTTTCTTTTGATTTAACCTTAAATGATATTCTTCTAACTCTTTGCTTAGGTTTTTGATAAAATTATCAGCTTCTTCTTTTGAATTACAATAACACTTAAAATCATCAATAAACCGGAAGTATTTATACCTTGAAAGAGCCAAATCAACTCTCGATAAAACTAATTCTGATATAATACTTGAAGTATCGGGGCCTATTGGCAATCCAACTGTTTCATTTCTTTGTACTCCCCTAATCGCAACATCTAATTTATTATACCATTTTGTTTTATCAAGCATTTTATCCTTTGCCTCTTGCTTCCCAACAAGTGCCCATGGAATTGAATGAGAATAGATACTCGGGTAACAGTTTGCAATATCTGCATGAACAAAATACTTAGCCTTAAAAGATTTTTCTAAAATCAAAAATTTTTCATCCTTATTTCTATCGTATGACAACATAGAAACCAATCTTTTACTCAGATTATTTGGTTTTGGAATTATCATACTTCTATTCGTGTAGTCATCAACCTCACCGATTCTTTGAGCTATCTTATCCCAATTTTCTTTGATCTGTTTACATAACCTAAAATATGGTATAGGGTGTGGTATATTCAAAATTCTGGGGGCGTTGTTATTTCTTGTAAGATGGAAAGTCACATTTGAAAATGCTTTTTTTTGATACAAGGTAATCCCGTGTTTTCTTGCCCATTTTCCAAATTTTTCACTTGTGAAAATTGAAGCTAACTTCTCAGGGAACATTCCATAATCGAGAAGTTTTTCATATACTTCATTTTCATTTAATCTTGAAGGGGCTATTTGCATGAATTAGAATGATAGTAATAAATTAAAGGAGGGAAACTTCTAAAAATCAATCCAATATACACCATTTTGTCAAAATATCTTACAAAGGGTAGCGGAAAGCGCTCTTGTGGGGGTAATTATCGGGCTATCGGGAGCAATACTGGCTTAAGATTCAAGAAACAAGAAACAAGAAACAAGAAACAAGACACAAGACACAAGACGTAAGACATAAGATTTCAAGACCATTGGGATTTGTAGCTTGATATTTGGAATTTAACTGTTTGGTATTCGTGAAAATTTGTGTCATTCCTGCCCAGTAAAAGGTCTCGATACATTCCAAACAAAGTTTGGAACACTCGACCTGACAACGTCTTATCTTATTGATAATTGGTCATTGAAAATTGAAATCTGTGTCATGCTTTCGGCAAGAACACTTCGGCCATCATACAACGGGCACTGCCGCCGCCGCACGTCTCGATGGTGTCCAGCGGACTGTGGATGATACCACAATGCTTTTCTATGGCCGCAATCTGGTCCTTACGCAAGCTGTGGTAGGCCGCGGAGCTCATCACCAGATAGCGTTGGTCGTCTGCCCCGATCACTTGGAGCATGTTTCCCGCAAAGTGGTACATCTGTTGCTCGCTGATGTCTATGATTTCCCTTCCGTCCTTTTTGATGTGGTCCACCACGTTCTTGCGCTCCTTTTTATCGTCAATAGTGGCCAAACAGATAACGACAAAGGTCTCCGCCATGGCCATCATCACATTGGTGTGGTAAATGGGCAACCGCTGCCCATCCACTGTTTGGTTGGCCGTGAAAATGACGGGGAAACAGTCAAAATCCTCACAGAACTCAATAAAAAGTTCCTCGTGCGCGCGCTCGGAAAGAGCGCAATAGGCTTTTTGGTTCACCCGGTCCAACAGGATGCTGCCCGTGCCCTCCAAAAAAACACCCTCTTCTTCCGCTGAGGTGTAATCCATCACATTGTTGATCACAAAACCTTCTTCCTCCAACAGTCCAAAAATATCCTCCCGGCGTTCCTTGCGGCGGTTTTCGGCAAACATGGGATAGATACAGACAGTCCCATCCTCGTGGAAGGACACCCAGTTGTTCGGAAAAATGGAATCGGGGGTGTCGCGCTCCTTGGTGTCGTCCACAGTGATCACGTTCACACCGTGCTCGCGGAGGACTTTTACAAACTGGTCAAACTCTTGTTGCGCCTTGAGGTTGATCTCTGCATTTTTCACATCCAACTCTTCCTGGAAATAATTGTTCACGGCGGTCTGCTCGTTCATCCTAAAATTTACGGGGCGGACCATGAGAATGGTATCGGTAATCTGTTTTTTCACTTTTATTTGTGTTTTAAAATCTGTGCAATGTCGAGATCCTTCGACTGCGCTCAGGATGACATCCGTTCCCTGATCAGGGGCATGGTGCTGCAACGCAACAGCCCTTCCTGCTTGGCAATCTCGGCATAAGGGATTTCTTCCACGGTAAACCCTTGATTACGGAGCCAGTTGTTCAGTCGGGTAAAGTTCCTTTCGGAGACCACTACCTCGGGCGAAATGGAAAATACGTTGCTGAACATCTGGTACATTTCGTTCTTATCAATTTCGAAAATGTTCTCTGGCCCGAAAAAATCCACCAAATAGTGGTATTCTTCCTCCACCAAGAACCCATTTTTGTGCAAAATGGCCTTGTCCTTTCCCACGGGCTGGAAACAACAGTCCAAATGCAGGGCATTTTCACGTGGGTCGGTATTGGATTTCCGCAGCTCGAAGGATTTTACCGTTTTGTGGGGAAATAGCTCCCGAATGTAGTCCACCGCCGCTTTGTTCGTCCTAGCGGTAATATAACTTGCATAATCGGCCCCAGTATAGGTTCCGATGAAAATATGGTCGTTCCAGGGCATCACGTCCCCGCCTTCAATATGCACTGCTTCGGGCGGCCTGATGATCTTGTTGGGGTCGATTCTGTCCAACACGTTTTGAATGGCCTCAAACTCCTGTTCCCTATCCGGTAATATATTGGCATGAAAGAGTTTGTCCTCTATCACAAAGGCAATGTCACGCGCAAAGATCTGGTTGCAATCTTCCAAGACCTCGGGCCGGAACACTTCCACACCATATTTCTGGAACACTTGGGCAAAAGCATCCATTTCGAGCACCATATCCTCTTCTTTGGGATAAGTGCCCGCAAGTATATGCTCCAACGATTTGGGATCATAAGCATCCTCGGGCCTTGGAGTGGGACCACAGCTTTTGGCCGTTCCCAATATCACCGCCTTCAAGGGGCTGGTCTCGTCCTGTATGTTCAATTGCATCATCTGGCTGACCGGATTGGCTGTTCTACGAATACCACAAAAATTCTAGGGCAAATCTAGTGTTTTACCATTTATTTCCCTCCCACAGAAAGGGAAAAAACACAAGGAGTCCCATGGATTTTTCCTGTAAGAAAAAAGGAATGAATCCAGACTTCAACTTTATGGTTATTAGTAAGTTAAAATCTGGTGATAGCACTTATTTTTTATGTACAAATGTTTGCAGTACATTTTTTAATTACTACATTTGCACTAAGATTTTTCCTACAAATGAAGAAATTATTATTTTTGGTTTCGCTGTTTGCCAGTGCCTTTGCCGTATTGGGGAGCATCAATGCCTTTCATGAAGAAAGAAGAGGTAATGTCATTGACAATTCCACTAAAATCTATGCGGCAAAATACGAGGATTGCATAGATGAAACCGATTTTCCGGTTGATTTTGTTCCCGATAATAAAAATAAGGGGAACAACAGTGACTGGGACATCAAAAAAGTGGACCATTGCATCGATAAATATGGGATTTCCATAGAGACCACCATCAAAAACCTAAACCATATTGATGCCCACAATTACATCCATCAAGAGTTCAACCGTTCAAAGAACGCCATTCTAGCGCACGAGCTTTCCGATATTCAAATACACTATCATCGGGAGATCATGCGAATATGCTATGATAGCGACAAAGCCCTGAACCTAGGTTCGGCCGGCAGGCTATAAACCAGAAAGGGCTATCTTTCGATCGCCCTCCCCCTTATCTTATCATTGTCCCAAATCTTACCTTTTTTCCAACGGCACGAAAGACCTTAGGTTTTCTCCTATATATATTTGACGGGGCCTTCCTATGGGCTCTTTTCGTAATCGCATCTCCCTCCATTGGGCTATCCAGCCGGGCAGTCTTCCCAAGGCGAACATCACGGTGAACATCTCTGTGGGGATGCCGAGGGCACGATAAATGATCCCGGAATAAAAATCGACATTGGGGTACAGTTTTCTGTCCACGAAATAAGGGTCTTCCAAAGCTTCTTTCTCCAGTCCCTTCGCAATATCGAGGATGGAATCCTGGATGCCCAGATTTCCAAGCACGTCATCGGCGGCTCTTTTGATAATCTTGGCCCTTGGGTCAAAATTCTTATAGACACGGTGTCCGAAGCCCATCAATCGGAACGGGTCGTCCTTGTCCTTGGCCTTGGCCATATATTTTTTGGTGTCGCCACCATCTGCTTCAATGGCTTCAAGCATTTCCAGAACGGCTTGGTTTGCACCTCCGTGCAATGGTCCCCAAAGGGCCGAAATACCTGCGGACAACGAAGCGAAAAGACCTGCATGTGATGATCCCACGATACGTACCGTGGAAGTGGAGCAGTTTTGCTCATGGTCGGCGTGCAAGATCAACAGTTTGTCCAATGCATCAATGGCAATAGGGTCTTTTTTGTACTCTTGATTGGGCCTTTTGAACATCATTTTGTGGATATTCTCCACATAGCCCAGTGAATCGTCCCCATAATCGAGCGGTAGTCCTTTCTTTTTGCGGAGCGTCCACGCCACCAATACCGGGAATTTGGCCAAAATACGCACAATGGAATTGTACATGGCCGTTTCGGAGGACACATCCACCGAAGTGGGGTTGAAGGCGACCAAGGCACTCGTCAAAGAAGAGAGTACGCCCATGGGGTGGGCCGATTTTGGAAATCCGTCAAGGATTTTTTTCATCTCTTCGTCCACTTGGGACTCTTCCTTGATGTCGTTGTGGAATTTTTCCAGTTGGGCCTTGTTGGGCAGTTCGCCAAAGATCAGAAGGTAAGCTACTTCCAGAAAGTCGGCTTTTTCCGCTAGCTCTTCAATGGAATAGCCCCGATACCTCAAGATTCCCTTTTCACCGTCCAAAAAGGTAATGGCGCTTTCACAGGATCCCGTGTTCTTGTAACCGGGATCTATGGTCACCATTCCTGTTACGGCCCGCAGGGTTTTGATATCTATGGCCAGTTCATCTTCAGTACCTTTGATTACGGGGAATTCATACCGTTTCCCTCCATATTCGAGTATAGCTTTATCCGACATTATATAATTAAATAGATTAGTAAAAATAGAATGCGGAATTTACGAAAAAGCGGAACCATTAACAATTTACGGCCGTGATTTGTGCTGTTATTAACAATAAAATAGTTACAGAAACAAATCCTCAATTTAGTTTGTAAAGTTGTTTGTAATATTCATCCACGGACTTTTTCCAAGTGAAGCGCATTTTTCGGGCCGCTGCCTGGATTTTTTTCCACTTTGGCTTGTCGTTCTCAAACACATCCAGTGCCTCATCAAAGGTTTCGATCATGCTCTTGATCTTCTCATCGTAGGTTTCCCCATCAAAACTGAACCCGGTCTTCATGTGCTCCACGGTATCCTTCAATCCTCCTGTATGGTGCACCAGACAAGGATTTCCATTTCGCATGGCGAGCATTTGGCTGATGCCACAGGGTTCAAAAAGACTGGGCATAAAATAGAGGTCGGACTCCAGATACATGGAATCGATCAATTTCTCCGATTGGCCGTTGGTGAAGATAAAGTTTTTGTGCTGGTAGCTCAATTTCCTGAAAAGCTCCTCGTACTCCGGTGCCCCAGTGCCCAAAAGCATGAAAATGCCATCCACTTTTTCCAATCGCTTCAGAATTTCCACAAAAGCTTCGGGTGACCGCATGAAAAAGTAGAATTTTTGTTCGGTCAGCCTAGCAACACTGGATGCAATGAACCTTGGTCTGTGCTCAACGTAGTCCATGATCTTTTCCCCGGTATGGGCCAAAAAGTCAGCCTTGTATTTTTTGGACTCTTCCTGCAACCACTTGAAAAGCGCCTTGACGGTATTGCGGTAGATGTTGCCCTTTTTCTCCTTGTTGATGTTCTTATAATTGCAGCCGTTCAAGATTCCGAAGAGCCTTCCCTCCCTGTCCGCTTTTTGAAGATCCCTTTCCAATCCTTCGCCTCCAATGAACTCGGGTGGCGAACTGGGCAACAGCACATCTTCCTTGTATGAGGGGGAAACGGTGTGGACCGCATCGGCAAAACGGATGCCCACGGCCATAAGGTTGATACAGTCCTGGTATCTGTAATCCATCAAGACCCTATAATCCATGGGAACGTTGGGGAACCAATTCTTTACCGAGGAATAATTGTTCTCGAACGGCCGGATGCCCTGTATGGCCAAATTGTGGATGCTGTACACAAACCGAATGTCCTTCAAGTTGGTATATTCGGGATGGAACTTTCTGAGGAACAACAACAGACTGGCATGCCAATCGTGCAGATGGACCACGTCCAAATCTCCGAAAGCGCCTTTTTTGATGGCCTCGGCGACCGCTGTGCAAAAAATGAAATATTTTATGGCATCGGTATAGAACGGCTCCTCTGGGTCGTTGTGGTAAATATGGGCAATGTCCCCTGCCTGGATCTCAGGATGGTGCAGCACATAATGAAAAATATTGGGAAACTCCTTTTTTGGTTTCACCTCATACAACTCTGCCATATAGTCCATGCCTCTCAGGCTAAAGTTGAGGGTTGTTTTGGGAATTCCCCCATGGTGGAGTCTGGAATAGGCCGGGACAATGACGTGGGCCCTGTCCCCCCGTTCGGAAATCTGTCTGGGAACATCACGCACCACATCGCCCATACCACCAGCTTTGCAGTTTTCCAGGGCATCGTTTTCTGCTGCTACAAAAAGAAAGTTGTTCATGAGGGAAAATTTAGAAGGAGTGTTTAGTTGAACATCAATTTAACCAAAGTTTGTTATTGTAACAAAAAAAAAGCCCTTCCAAATTTGGAAGGGCTTTTATATTTAAAAAATCAATCTTTTTATTTGATCTTAAAGGCTTTTTCCTGAGGATAGTAGGCTACACTTCCCAACTCTTCCTCTATTCTGAGCAACTGGTTGTACTTGGCCATACGGTCACTCCTTGAAGCTGAACCGGTCTTGATCTGGCCGGTATTCAATGCCACTGCGAGATCGGCAATGGTGTTGTCCTCGGTTTCCCCTGATCGGTGCGACATTACGGAAGTATATCCTGCATTCTTGGCCATGTTCACGGCGGCAATGGTCTCGGTCAAGGTTCCAATTTGGTTCACTTTGATCAAAATGGAGTTGGCAATGCCGTTTTCTATTCCTCGGGAAAGACGCTCCACATTGGTCACGAACAAATCATCCCCGACCAACTGGACCTTGTCCCCGATCTTTTCGGTAAGGAGTTTCCACCCGTCCCAATCGTTCTCGTCCATTCCATCTTCAATGGAGATGATCGGGTATTTGGCACAAAGATCGGCAAGATATTGGGCCTGCTCTTCCGAGGTCCTAACTTTTCCCTTGTCTCCCTCAAACTTGGTGTAGTCATATTTTCCATCCACATAAAACTCTGCCGAAGCACAGTCCAGTGCAATCATGACATCGTCACCCAATTTGTAACCCGCTTTTTCAACGGCTTTTGCAATGGTGTCCAAGGCATCCTCGGTGCCACCTGCCAAATTCGGTGCAAAACCGCCTTCATCACCAACTGCGGTGCTCAAACCACGATTGTGCAATACTTTTTTAAGGTTGTGGAAAATCTCGGTGCCCATCTGCATGGAATGACTAAAATCCTTGGCTTTTACGGGCATTACCATAAATTCCTGAAATGCAATGGGTGCATCGGAGTGCGAACCGCCATTGATAATGTTCATCATGGGTACTGGTAGTGTATTGGCACTTACCCCGCCCACATATCGGTACAAGGGCATGCCCAGTTCATTGGCGGCGGCTTTGGCCACGGCCAGTGACACTCCCAAAATGGCATTGGCACCCAACTTAGATTTGTTCGGAGTGCCGTCCAATTCGATCATGGTCTGATCTATGTGGTTCTGTTCAAAAACCGAAGTGCCCACCAACTCTTCTGCAATGATGGTATTGACATTCTTGACGGCATTGGCCACGCCTTTCCCCATAAACGAGCTTCCTCCATCACGCAATTCAACCGCTTCGTGCTCTCCTGTAGAGGCTCCTGATGGCACTGCGGCCCTTCCCAAAATACCATTTTCGGTAACTACATCTACCTCTACCGTAGGATTACCTCTTGAATCCAATATTTGTCTTGCATGAATGTTGATGATAATGCTCATTGTACTGCTATGTTTTAGTTGTAATTTAATTAGGCTAAGATACAAAAGGAGACCCTTTTAACCCCATGAAATTGTCCATAAAACCATTGACATAACCTAAAAATAAAACTATAACGTTTTAGTTTTTCGCTGTTTTGATAGCATCAAAGAACTGGTCGAACAGATAATCGGCATCATGCGGGCCCGGACTTGCTTCGGGATGGTACTGCACCGAAAAAACATCTTTGTTCTTCATCCTGATCCCTGCCACGGTCTGGTCGTTCAAATGGGTGTGGGTGATCTCCAATTCCGGGTGGGCCTCGGTTTCCTCCCTATTGATGGCAAAGCCATGGTTTTGGGAAGTGATTTCTCCTTTGCCGGTCATCAAATTGAGGATAGGATGGTTGATTCCCCTGTGCCCGTTGTGCATTTTGTAGGTGGACACCCCATTGGCCAAGGCCAGTACTTGGTGCCCCAAACAGATCCCGAACAAGGGTTTGTTGGAAGCGATCATTTCCTTAGTCGCTGTCACTGCATCTGTTAAAGGCTCCGGATCGCCAGGTCCATTGGATATAAAATATCCATCTGGATTGAACTCCTTCATTTCCCCGTAAGACGTATTGTATGGGAAAACTTTGATATATGCCCCTCGTTTTGCCAAGTTTCTCAAGATGTTCTTTTTGATGCCAATATCGAGGGCGGAAATTCTGTATTCCGCATTTTCATCACCGTAATAGTAGGGCTCCTTGGTGGAAACTTTGGAAGAAAGCTCCAGTCCTTCCATGCTGGGGACCTGTTTCAGCTCTTCCTTAAGGGCATCGATTTCGTCCACTCTTGTGGAGATCAAGGCATTCATGGCCCCGTTGTCGCGAATATAGCTTACTAGCGCACGGGTGTCCACATCTGAAATGGCCAATAAGTTGTTCTTGTCCAAGAATTCCAAAAGACCCATGTCGGCACTTGGTCTGGAGTATTCGTAACTGAAATTTTTACAGATAAGGCCCGCTATTTTGATGGAATCGGATTCCACTTCATCCTCATTCGTACCATAATTGCCGATATGTGCATTGGTGGTCACCATCAATTGTCCATAATACGAAGGATCTGTGAAGATTTCCTGATACCCGGTCATTCCGGTGTTGAAACATACTTCCCCTACGGCGGTTCCTTCTCTTCCTCCCACGGCCTTACCATAGAAAATGGTCCCATCGGCCAACAAAATCAATGCGCTTTTCTTTGTGTGATACTTCATTGTGTTCTAATTTCAGTTGTGACAAAAAAACATAAAAAAAGGATAAGCTCTCACTTATCCTTTTCCACTAATATACTTATTGATAACATTCTTATTACTCTTCAGAATCGTCAGCTTTCGTTTCGGCAACCGGTGCAACCACCTCTGCTTTCTTTCCTCCCCCTCTTCTGCTTCTTCGGGTCGATTTCTTCTTGGGCTTACCTGCGTTGTAAACCTCATTGAAATCCACCAACTCGATCATGGCCATGTCTGCGTTATCTCCCAAACGATTGCCCAATTTAATAATTCGGGTATATCCGCCCGGCCTGTCGCCTACTTTTTCGGCCACTGTTCCAAAAAGTTCGGTAACAGCTTGCTTGCTTCTCAAGTTGCTGAACACGATTCTTCTGTTGTGTGTGCCTTTTTCGGCGGTCTGGTTGTTCTCGGTCTTCGATTTGGTGATCAAAGGTTCGATGAACTGTTTAAGGGCCTTGGCCTTTGCAACCGTGGTGTTGATTCTTTTATGCTCGATCAAGGAGCATGCCATGTTGGCCAACATCGCCTTTCTGTGGGCGGCGGTCCTTCCTAGGTGATTGAATTTCTTTCCGTGTCTCATTTTTCCAGTTTATCATCTTGCTACCAGATCCCATTCATTTTGGGAGAGCAAAATATGATTATTTAATCCTTATCTAATTTGTACTTGCTCAGGTCCATTCCAAACTGAAGGCCTTTGTTGATGACCAACTCCTCCAATTCTGTCAATGACTTCTTTCCGAAGTTCCTGAATTTCATCAGGTCGTTCTTGTTGAAGGAAACCAAATCGCCCAAAGTGTCCACTTCGGCAGCTTTCAAACAGTTCAGTGCCCTTACGGACAGGTCCATGTCCACCAACTTGGTCTTCAACAGTTGTCGCATGTGCAGCGACTCCTCATCGTAGGTCTCGGTCTGTGCGATTTCATCAGCTTCCAAAGTGATGCGCTCATCGGAGAACAACATAAAGTGGTGAATCAATACTTTTGCAGCTTCGGTCAGGGCATCTTTGGGGTGTATGGAACCATCTGTTATGATTTCAAAGACCAATTTTTCGTAATCGGTCTTTTGCTCCACCCTATAGTTTTCGATGCTATATTTAACGTTCTTTACGGGAGTGTAAACAGAGTCCACTGCTATGCTTCCAAGCGGTGCATTGGATTTCTTGTTTTCTTCAGCAGGAACATATCCGCGACCTTTTTCTATGATGATTTCCATGTTGATGGCCACTTTGGGACCCATGTTGCAGATCACCAAATCGGGATTTAGCACTTGGTAGCCTGAAATGAACTTTTGGAAATCCCCTGCGGTCAACTGTTCTTTTCCACTAACGGAAATGGAAACGGTCTCGCTCTCAACATCATCGATCTGTCTTTTGAACCTGACTTGCTTCAGGTTCAAAATGATTTCCGTTACGTCTTCAACAACGCCTGGAATAACAGAAAATTCGTGTTCAACTCCATCTATGCGCACAGAAGTGATGGCAAAACCTTCCAAGGAGGAAAGCAAAACCCTTCTCAGCGCATTCCCAACTGTTAATCCATAGCCAGGTTCCAAAGGGCGGAATTCAAATTTCCCTTCGAAATCTGTTGAATCTATCATTATAACTTTATCGGGCTTCTGAAAATTAAGTAATGCCATAATTGGATTAATGTTGAATTCTTATTTAGAGTATAATTCGACGATCAGCTGCTCCTTGATGTTTTCGGGGATCTGGATCCTTTCCGGAACGGTCACAAAAGTACCTTCTTTCTTTTCGGAATTCCAGGTGATCCATTCGTAAACGGAACTGTTGGCTGACAACGAATCGACAATGGAAGGTACGGATTTTGATTTTTCCCTAACACCGACCACATCGCCCGGTTTTAGTTTGTATGATGGGATGTTCACTACATCTCCGTTCACTGTAATGTGTCTGTGGGATACCAATTGGCGTGCTCCCCTTCTTGATGGGGCAATTCCCATTCTGTAAACTACGTTGTCCAGACGGGATTCGCACAATTGGAGCAGTACCTCACCGGTAACTCCTTCTTTTCTTTTGGCCTCGGCAAATAGGTTACGGAACTGACGTTCCAAGATTCCGTAGGTGTATTTGGCCTTTTGCTTTTCCATCAACTGGACAGCATATTCGGATTTTTTGCCTCGACGCCTGTTGTTACCGTGTTGCCCCGGAGGGTAATTCTTCTTTTCAAAGGATTTGTCGTCCCCGAAAATCGCTTCTCCAAACTTTCGAGCGATCTTTGTTTTTGGTCCTGTGTATCTTGCCATCTTCTTTAAATTGGAAAGTACGATTATGAATTAAGGCTTATCCTTCGATAATCTAACTGCACTTTCGGTGAAGACCCTTTTGGGGCCATTGGATTATAATTGATAATTAAACTCTTCTTCTTTTGGGTGGTCTGCAACCATTGTGTGGAAGCGGGGTAACATCGATGATCTCGGTGACCTCGATACCTGCATTGTGGATGGAACGGATGGCAGATTCCCTTCCGTTACCTGGTCCTTTTACATATACCTTCACTTTTCTCAACCCTGCTTCGTGGGCAACTTTGGCGCAATCCTCTGCTGCGGTCTGTGCTGCATAGGGAGTGTTCTTTTTGGAACCACGGAAACCCATTTTCCCCGCAGAGGACCAAGAGATCACATCTCCCTTTTTGTTGGTAAGGGAAATGATGATGTTGTTGAAAGATGCAACAACATGCGCCTCTCCAGTAGATTCTACGACTACTTTACGCTTTTTAGCTGCTGTTTTGGTACTTGCCTTTGCCATACTACCTACTTATTATTTAGTTGCTTTTTTCTTGTTGGCAACTGTTTTCCTTTTTCCTTTTCTGGTCCTAGAGTTGTTCTTGGTACGCTGACCTCTAAGTGGCAATCCAGCTCTGTGACGAATTCCACGGTAACAACCAATGTCCATCAATCGCTTGATGTTCATTTGGGTCTCTGAGCGAAGCTCTCCTTCAATGGTGAAAGCGGAAACAGCATCCCTTATCCTTCCGATCTCGTCATCGGTCCAATCGGATACTTTGGTGTCCTCGCTCACTTGGGCCGTTTTCAAAATCTCTTGCGCCCTGCTTTTGCCTATTCCGAAGATATAGGTAAGTGAAATAACGCCACGCTTTTGTTTAGGTATATCTACACCTGCAATTCTTGCCATAATTACCCTTGTCTTTGTTTAAATCTAGGATTCTTTTTGTTGATTACGTACAATCTGCCTTTTCTGCGAACTATTTTGCATTCGGCACTCCTCTTCTTTATTGAAGCTCTTACTTTCATCGTAACTAGTATCTATAAGTAATTCTTGCTTTTGTTAAATCGTATGGGCTCATTTCCAACTTTACTTTATCGCCGGGGAGCAATTTGATGTAGTGCATCCTCATTTTTCCGGAGATGTGTGCCGTTACAACATGCCCATTTTCCAATTCTACCCTGAACATTGCGTTTGACAATGCTTCAATGATAGTCCCGTCTTGTTCTATTGCTGGCTGTTTTGCCATAAATTATGCTACTTTTCTATTCTTTCCGGTCTTCATTAGACCATCATAGTGCCTGTTCAGCAAATAGGAATTTACCTGCTGTACTGTATCTATAGCGACACCTACCATGATCAACAATGATGTTCCCCCATAAAACAGGGCCCATCCCGCCTGAACATCCATCAACTTTACCACTACTGCAGGCAAAACGGCCAACAGGGCCAAGAAAATAGATCCGGGCAATGTAATCAATGACATGATCTTGTCCAAATAATCGCCTGTTTCCTTTCCTGGACGGATTCCTGGTATAAAACCTCCACTTCTTTTCAGGTCATCGGCCATTTTGTTGGTAGGTACGGTGATCGCTGTGTAGAAGTAGGTGAATATGATGATCAAAACGGCGAACAGTATATTGTAGGCCAATCCGAAAATATCGGCAAACTGGACTTCCATCCATTGTCCCACCGCAGTATTGTTGAATGTTCTTCCCAACAAACTTGGCGCGAACATGATCGCTTGTGCAAAAATGATGGGCATTACCCCAGACGCGTTCAATTTTAATGGGATGTACTGTCTAGCTCCCATGACATTCTTTTCGTAGCCCCCAGAAGCTGTTCTTCTGGCATATTGCACGGGTATCTGCCTTACGGCCATGACCAATAGCACACTGGCCAAAATTACCAAGAACCAAATGATCACCTCAATGAGCATGAACATAATACCACCAGTATTATTAGTTGTCCTGGAAATAAACTCCTGAACGAAGGACTGTGGCATTGTGGCGATGATACCGATCATGATCAAAAGGGAAATTCCGTTTCCGATACCTTTATCAGTAATCTTTTCTCCCAACCACATGGCAAACACACACCCGGTCACCAAAATCACTACGGCCGGGATGATGAAATCCAACCCTTTGCCCAATATAAAGGCACTGTCAGGAACTCCCAAGGCTCCAAGTCCGTACAGATATGCAGGCGCTTGGACGATACAGATACCGATGGTCAACCAACGGGTGATCTGATTGATGGTCTTTCTTCCGCTTTCCCCTTCCTTCTGCAATTTTTGCAGGTAAGGAATGGCGATTCCCATCAACTGCACCACAATGGAAGCCGAAATGTAGGGCATGATCCCCAATGCAAATACGGAAGCATTTGCAAAAGCACCTCCAGTGAAAGCATTGAGAATACCCAAAATACCTTGTTCGGTATTTGAGGACAATTGGGCCAATTGGGCGGTATCAATACCCGGAAGCACGACCTGGGCACCAAAACGGTACACTAACAATAGGCCGAGCGTAAGGATGATGCGCTGTCTCAGCTCATCGATTTTCCAGATATTGGATATGGTCTCAATAAATTTCTTCATGCTATACTTCTTATAAACTTATTGCCTCACCTCCGGCAGCCTCAATGGCAGCTTTTGCGGAAGCACTAAATTTATGTGCAGTTACTTTTAGGGACGCTTTCAACTCACCGTTGCCCAAAATCTTGACCAAATCGTTCTTGTGCGCGAATCCGTTCTCGATAAGGGTATCCACTGTGATTTCGTTCTTTATACCGGCGTTGTCCACCAAATCCTGAAGTTTGTCCAGATTGATTCCTCTGTATTCCTTTCTGTTGATGTTCTTGAAACCAAACTTGGGAACACGTCTCTGCAAAGGCATCTGACCACCTTCAAATCCGATTTTCTTGGAATATCCAGATCTGGATTTGGCTCCTTTGTGTCCACGGGTAGCAGTACCTCCTTTACCGGAACCCTCTCCCCTTCCAACACGTTTTCCTTCTTTGTGAACAGCGCCTTCCGCTGGTTTAAGATTATGTAAATCCATGTGCCGTTATATTTTTAGGCTTCCTCTGTGGAAACCAAGTGTTCTACCTTTTTTATCATTCCAAGGATACTGGGTGTTGCATCATGTTCAACAACGTGCCCTATCTTGCGCAGTCCAAGAGCTTCCAAAGTCCTTTTTTGGTTCTGTGGCCTTTTGATGGCGCTCTTTACTTGTTTAACCTTAATCTTTGACATAATATCCTCTTGTTTATCCTTTAAAGACTTTTTCCAACGAAATGCCTCTCTGCTTTGCAACGGTGTCGGCGCTTCTCAACTGCAATAATGCATCAAACGTTGCCTTTACCACATTGTGGGGATTGGAAGATCCTTGTGATTTGGACAATACGTCCTGAACACCTACGGCTTCCAATACCGCCCTTACCGCACCACCTGCAATAACTCCTGTACCATGTGATGCCGGTTGAATATAAACCCTTGCACCGCCATACTTTCCTTTTTGCTCATGGGGAAGGGTGGCCTTGTTCAAAGGAATACGTACCAAGTTCTTTTTGGCATCTTCAATGGCCTTTGCAATGGCAGTGGCCACTTCCTTGGATTTGCCCAAACCATGTCCAACAACACCGTTTTCATCACCAACGACGACTATTGCGGAAAAACCAAAGGCTCTACCCCCCTTGGTCACCTTGGTGACCCTTTGTACTCCAACCAAACGGTCTTTCAACTCCAGTCCACCTGGCTTAACGATCTCTACGTTCTTATAATTTTGGTACATAGCTCTTATTAGAATTTTAGTCCTGCTTCCCTAGCTCCTTCGGCCAATGATTTCACTCTTCCGTGGTATAGGTTTCCTCCCCTATCAAAAGACACGGTCTCCACACCAAGCTTAAGGGCTTTTTCGGCAATGGCCTTACCAACGGCAGTGGCCACATCGGATTTTGATCCATTCGCGTCAACACCTTTGTCCCTGGACGATGCAGCTGCAAGGGTAACCCCCTTGTTGTCATCGATCAACTGGGCATATATTTCCTTGTTGCTCCTGAAAACGGACAATCTTGGTCTTGCTTCAGTTCCGAAGGATACTTTGCGTATTCTTCTTCGGATGCGTAATTTTCTTTCAGTCTTAGATAATCCCATAGTCTTATATCATTAAGCTGATTTACCTGCTTTTCTTCTTAGTTGCTCACCCACAAACTTGATACCTTTTCCTTTGTAAGGTTCTGGCTTACGGAAGCCACGGATCTTGGCGGCCACTTGGCCCACCAATTGTTTGTCATGGGATGTTAGTTTCACGATAGGGTTCTTTCCCTTTTCGGAGATGGTCTCTATTTTCACCTCAGGAGCGATGTCCATGATGATGTTGTGCGAGAATCCTAGGGCAAGGTCCAATTTCTGTCCTTGGTTGCTGGCCCTGTATCCAACGCCCACCAATTCCAATTGCTTGGTCCAACCTTGTGATACACCTTTGATCATATTGGCCACAAGGGCGCGGTATAGTCCGTGCTTTGCTTTGTGCTCTTTGGAATCCGATGGTCTTTCCACTACTACGGTTCCATCTTCAACCTTTACATCAACTTCCGAGAAATCCTGGGAAAGTTCTCCCAATTTTCCTTTTACGGTAACCACGGCATCCTTCACCTCTACGGTGACGCCATCTGGAACTGTAATTGGATTGTTACCTATTCTTGACATTTTTCTTCTCTTTTCTCTATTAATATACGTAGCACAATACTTCGCCACCAACGTTCTCCTGCTTGGCCTGCTTGCTGGTCATCACTCCGTGTGAAGTGGACACGATGGCAATACCCAAACCGTTCAAGACCCTTGGCAGTTCATCGGAACCTGTGTATTTACGCAGACCGGGCTTACTCACCCTTTGTAGCTTCTTGATGATGGGCTCCTTGGTGGATTTGTCATACTTAAGGGCTATCTTGATGTTGCCCTGTACTTTGTCCTCCTCGAACTTGTAACTCAAAATATAGCCTTGATCGAACAATATTTTGGTAATCTCTTTCTTTAGATTGGAAGCGGGGATGTCCACTACCCTGTGACCTGCCTTGTTGGCATTCCTAATTCTGGTCAGAAAATCTGAAATTGGATCTGTAAGCATTTCTTTTCTTTATCTAAATAATTACCAACTTGCCTTTTTTACTCCTGGAATCAAGCCCTTATTGGCCATTTCCCTGAACATCACCCTGGATATGCCAAATGTTCTCATATATCCTCTTGGTCTTCCGGTCAATTTGCAACGGTTGTGCAAACGTACGGGAGATGCATTCTTTGGCAACTTTTGGAGCGCCTCATAATCTCCGGCCTCTTTCAGTGCCTTTCTTTTCTCGGCATACTTCTCAACCATTTTTGCCCTTTTTCTCTCACGGGCTTTCATTGATTCCTTGGCCATACTAGTTCTTTTTAAAGGGTATTCCCAATTGGGTTAACAATGATTTTGCTTCTTTATCAGTATCGGCAGAAGTAACGAAGGTGATATCCATTCCATTGATCCTGTTGATCCTGTCTATGTTGATCTCTGGGAAGATGATCTGCTCGGTGATCCCTAGGTTGTAATTACCCCTACCGTCGAAACCGGTGGCCTTTACACCTTGGAAGTCACGTACCCTTGGAAGGGCTGTGGTGATCAATCTATCCAAAAATTCGTACATACGCTCTCCCCTAAGGGTCACTTTTGCCCCAATGGGCATTCCTTTTCTCAATTTAAAGGTAGCAACGTCCTTTTTGGAAATGGTGGCAACGGCTTTCTGACCTGTAATGTTGGTCAGTTCGTCCACAGCGTGGTCTATGAGCTTTTTGTCGGACACTGCGGCACCAACACCTCGGCTCACAACTATCTTTTCCAACTTTGGAACCTGCATTACGTTCTTGTAACCAAACTCATCGGTCAGCGCCTTGATCACACGCTCCTTGTATTCTTGCTTTAATCTTGGGATGTAACTCATGACTAAATTACTTCATTGGATTTTTTGGAGACCCTTACTTTCTTGCCATCCCTTACTTCATAACCTACCCTTGTGGCTTCGCCAGACTTAGGGTCGATCAAGGAAAGGTTGGAAATGTGTATGGGAGCTTCCTTTTTTGTTATGCCTCCTTGAGGGTTCTTTGCACTTGGCTTTTCGTGTTTGGACACCATATTGACGCCTTCCACGATGGCCTTGTTCTTTTCGCGGTCCACTACGAGCACTTTGCCTTCGCTACCTTTGTGGTCGCCAGCCGTGACTCTTACCGTATCCCCTGTTTTGATTTTCAACTTCATCTTTCTGATATTTCTGTTACAGCACCTCAGGCGCCAATGAAACAATCTTCATGAACTGTCTGTCCCTAAGCTCCCTGGCAACGGGTCCGAATACACGGGTTCCCCTCATTTCGCCAGCAGGATTCAACAATACGCAGGCATTGTCATCGAAACGGATGTAAGAGCCATCCGGCCTTCTTACTTCCTTCTTTGTCCTCACAACAACAGCCGTGGAAACAGAGCCTTTTTTTACAGTACCGTTTGGGGTAGCCTCTTTTACGGTAACAACGATCTTGTCACCCAAGGAAGCATACCTTCTCTTCGTTCCTCCCAGTACGCGGATGGTCAAAACTTCTTTTGCACCAGTATTGTCCGCAACCTTTAATCTTGATTCTTGCTGTACCATAATTATTTAGCTCTTTCAAGGATTTCGACCAATCTCCAACATTTTGTCTTGCTCAATGGTCTTGTTTCCATTATTTTAACGGTGTCACCTTCGTTGCAATCGTTCTTCTCATCGTGGGCTACATACTTCTTGGTCTTCAAAACGAACTTCCCGTACATGGGGTGCTTTACTCGTTTTACCTCAGAAACCACAATTGATTTCTCCATTTTGTTGCTGGTAACAACGCCTATTCTTTCTTTTCTTAAATTTCTGTTTTCCATAAGGCAGAACCAATTATTGTAATTCCCTTTTTGTTAATTCAGTTGCAAGTCTTGCCACCGTCCTTCTTGTCTTTCTGATCTGTAAAGGATTTTCCAAAGGTGTAACGGCATGTGCCATTTTAAGGTCGGCATGTTGTTTTTTGAACTCGGCCAACTTTTCCTTTAGCTCTTCAATTGAAAGTTCTTTTATTTCTGATTGTCTCATCTTTGTTCTTCAATTAAAAAATTAGGCGGAATAATCCCTGGCTACCACAAATTTGGTCTTTACAGGCAATTTTTGGGCCGCCAACCTTAAGGCTTCCTTTGCTATATCCATGGGAACCCCTGCCACCTCGAACATGATTCTCCCAGGTTTCACAACGGCCACCCAATATTCCGGAGCACCTTTACCTTTACCCATACGAACCTCAAGAGGTTTTTTGGTGATGGGCTTGTCCGGAAATATCTTGATCCACAGCTGACCCTGTCTCTTCATATACCTTGTCGCAGCAATACGAGCAGCCTCTATTTGACGGGATGTAATAAAGTGGGAATCCATGGATTTGATACCGAACATTCCATTGGAAAGCTGGTGTCCTCTCTGTGAAATTCCTTTCATACGCCCCTTCTGGGTCTTACGAAATTTTGTTCTTTTTGGCTGTAACATCTTACCTTACTTTATCTTATTATTTTCTACGGCGTGGTTTTTTGCCACCTTCTGGTTTACCGCCTTTTGCTCCTTGGGCCTTGCTCAATCCCACCAATGGGGAAAGCTCTCTTTTTCCATAGACCTCTCCTTTCATTATCCATACCTTGATTCCCAATCTACCATAGGTAGTGTGGGCTTCGTGCAATGCATAATCCACATCGGCACGGAAAGTGGACAATGGTATCCTTCCTTCTTTATAGGATTCGGAACGTGCCATTTCTGCCCCGTTCAAACGTCCGGAAATCTGGATTTTGATACCTTCGGCATTCATACGCATTGCTGCTGCAATGGCCATTTTGATGGCCCTACGGTATGAAATCCTGCTTTCAATCTGTCGAGCCACACTGGCAGCAACCAAATTGGCATCCAACTCAGGTCTCTTGATTTCATGGATATTGATCTGAACTTCCTTATTGGTGATTTTCTTAAGCTCTTCCTTAAGCTTATCTACCTCTTGTCCACCTTTACCAATGATGATACCAGGCCTTGCGGTAGTAATGGTAATGGTGATCAATTTCAGGGTTCTTTCTATGATTATCCTTGACACGCTGGCCTTGGCCAAACGAGCATGGACATATTTCCTTATTTTATCATCCTCAGCCAGCTTATCGCCGTAATCGTTTCCTCCGTACCAGTTGGATTCCCATCCTCTGATAATTCCCAAGCGATTTCCTATTGGATTGGTCTTTTGTCCCATATTTATCTTCTAGCTTTGAACGTTGTTATTGGATTCCACGATCATGGTCACATGATTGGAACGCTTTCTGATCCTGTGCGCCCTTCCTTGTGGTGCCGGTCTCAATCTTTTCAACATGGTTCCTCCGTCCACACGG
The DNA here is from genome assembly GCA_048270465.1 of Allomuricauda sp. Lineage (GTDB taxonomy): Bacteria > Bacteroidota > Bacteroidia > Flavobacteriales > Flavobacteriaceae > Flagellimonas. The sequence goes on along the minus strand of JBLWSV010000017.1, from coordinate 55,680 downwards.
ATTTCCTTGATATAAAGATCCGCATCCTCGATACTGGCGTCCTCATTTTTAGCTTCCCAGTTGGCAATGGCGGAAAGCAACAGTTTTTCAAGTTTTCTAGATGCCTCCTTGGGGTTGAACCTCAATATGGCCAATGCCATCTCAACTTGTTTCCCCCTTACCAAGTCTGCTACCAATCGCATCTTTCTTGGAGATGTTGGGCAATTGTTAAGCTTTGCGATAGCAAGTTGCTTTTTCTCTTCTTTTAACCTTTCGGCCATTTGTCTTTTACGAACTCCCATAGCTTACTTACTTTTTTCCTTTGTTTTTAGCTCCTGCATGACCTCTAAAAGATCGTGTAGGCGAAAATTCTCCAAGTTTGTGACCTACCATGTTCTCGGTAACATAAACGGGAACAAATTGTCTTCCGTTGTGCACCGCGATGGTCTGTCCCACAAAATCCGGGGTTATCATGGAGGCCCTAGACCACGTTTTGATAACAGTTTTCTTACCTGATTCTATATTGGTCTGGACTTTTTTCTCCAGACTGTGATGAACGTATGGTCCTTTTTTTAACGAACGTGCCATTTACTTTTTCTTTTATTTCTTTCTACGTTCTATGATATATCTATTGGTGTCCTTGGTCTTGGAACGGGTCCTGAATCCTTTTGCAGGTATTCCGTTTCTTGATCTTGGATGACCTCCGGAAGCCCTTCCTTCACCACCACCCATTGGGTGATCGACAGGGTTCATGGCAACTGGTCTTGTTCTTGGTCTTCTGCCCAACCATCTGCTTCTACCCGCTTTTCCGGAAACCAGCAACTGGTGGTCTGAGTTGGAAACCGCTCCGATTGTGGCCAAACAACTGGCCAATATCATTCTGGTTTCGCCAGAAGGCAGTTTAATAGTGACAAACTTACCGTCTTTCGCCATCAATTGGGCAAAGGTTCCGGCACTTCTAGCCATAACGGCTCCTTGTCCAGGTCTTAGTTCTATACAGGAAATAATTGTTCCCAGTGGAATTTCACCCAACGGAAGGGCATTTCCAATTTCAGGGGCAACACCAGTTCCAGCAGAAATCTTCTGATCTACCTGCAAGCCGTTTTGGGCAATCACATATCTCTTTTCACCATCTGTGTACTCCACCAAGGCGATGAATGCAGTTCTATTGGGATCGTACTGGATTGACAACACTGTGGCATCAACTCCCTGTTTGTCCCTTTTGAAATCGATGATACGATATCTTCTCTTATGACCTCCACCTCTGTGGCGCATAGTCATTTTTCCTTGACTGTTCCTACCACCTGTCTTTTTTAACGGAGTGAGCAAGCTCTTCTCCGGCTTATCAGTAGTGACCGCGTCAAATCCGTTCACTACTCTAAAACGCTGACCAGGGGTTATCGGTTTTAATTTTCTAACTGACATTTCTCGTCTTTATAGATTACTGTAAAAATCAATGATATCACCTTCGGCAACATCTACAATCGCCTTCTTCATGGCATTGGTCTTACCATGCTGGATACCTGTTTTTGTATAGCGGCTCTTACGGGTGGGGCCATAGTTCATGGTCCTGACCTTTTCCACAGATACGCCATAAGTGGCCTCCACCGCCTCCTTGATTTCCAATTTGTTGGCCTTGGGATTCACATAAAACCCGTAGCGATTGAAAAGCTCGCTGTCAGCGGTCATTTTTTCCGTAATTATCGGTTTTATCAACACACTCATGACTCTCTTATTTCTTTAGATTCGATTGAATTCCCTCCAAAGCGCTTTCGGTCAATACCAAACTATTAGCGTTAACTATTTTGTAAGTATTTAGTTCTGAACCTGTTACAACTTCGGAACGTTCCAAATTACGCGACGACAAATATACGTTATTATTTGTACCGCCCAACACAATGAGGGACTTTTTATTTTCAAGACCCAGCGATGTCAAGAATGCCACAAAATCCTTGGTCTTTGGTGCATCAAAATTCAAGTCTTCAACAACCACCAATGCATTGTCCTTGGTCTTGAGGCTCAAAGCTGACTTTCTGGCCAATCGCTTAACGTTCTTGTTCAGCTTTTGGGTGTAGTCTTTTGGTCTTGGACCAAAAATTCTACCACCTCCCCTAAAAACTGGGGATTTGATACTACCTGCCCTTGCCGTTCCAGTACCTTTTTGCTTTTTGATCTTTCGGGTACTACCGGCAATCTCAGCTCTTTCCTTGGCTTTGTGCGTACCTTGTCTTTGATGTGCCAAATATTGCTTCACATCCAAGTAGATGGCATGCTCGTTGGGCTCAATGGCGAAAACATCGTCAGAAAGGTCCACCTTTCTTCCCGTTTCTTTTCCGTTGATATCTAATACTGCTACCTTCATTATTGCCACCTTTGAATAGTTACATACGAATTTTTATGGCCAGGAACACATCCTTTTACAACCAAAAGGTTTTTCTCCGGAACCACCTTCAATACTCTCAAGTTTTGTACGGTCACTCTGTCACCGCCCATTCTTCCTGCCATTTTCATTCCTTTGAAAACACGGGCAGGGTATGATGCGGCACCAATGGAACCGGGGGCCCTTAATCTGTTGTGCTGACCGTGGGTCGCTTGACCGACACCACCAAAACCATGTCGCTTGACAACTCCTTGGAATCCTTTTCCTTTGGATGTGCCGACAACGTCAACAAATTCACCTTCCACAAAAAGATCGACACCTACGGTATCGCCCAATTTGTATTCTCCTTCAAATCCATGGAATTCAACGACTTTCTTTTTTGGAGAAGCACCTGCTTTTTTAAAGTGGCCCGTTTCGGCCTTGTTAGCACGTTTTTCTGCCTTGTCATCGAAACCAAGCTGAAGGGCTTTGTACCCGTCCACCTCTTCGGTTCTGACTTGGGTAACCACACATGGCCCAGCTTCAAGGACGGTACATGGAATGTTCTTTCCATTCTCGTCGAAAATGCTGGTCATGCCGATTTTTCTACCTATTAACCCAGACATATTTAATTAATTATTAATTGTTTACTTTTTCAAATTGCGCCAATTCTTTGGCAAAAAAATTGGGTCAAGAAAAGAATTCTGCTCTGACCCAGATTTTTTTCTTTCTCCGTTTTTCCCTGACCATCGTCCGGGACATGTTTATGCTGAACTTTATTTCAGCGTCTGTACATTAGTACACTTCGACTTCGCTCAGTGTCTGTTCGGCCAAGACTTTCTGGTTTGCAGAAAGTCAAGTCCTCATCAAACCTTGATCTCCACCTCAACACCGCTGGGAAGCTCAAGCTTCATAAGGGCATCGATGGTTTTTGAAGAGGAGCTGTAAATATCCAAAAGCCTCTTGTAAGAACTCAATTGGAACTGCTCCCTGGATTTTTTGTTCACGTGTGGTGAACGCAAAACGGTAAATATCTTCTTGTTGGTTGGCAACGGAATGGGACCAGTTACCACCGCACCTGTAGTCTTTACTGTTTTCACGATCTTTTCAGCAGATTTGTCCACCAAATTGTGATCGTAAGATTTCAATTTTATTCTAATTTTTTGACTCATCTTGCTGAAATGTTAAGCGGTTATTCCTTTTGCTGCTTTGATCACTTCCTCTGAAATATTGGAAGGAGTTTCTGCATAGTGTGAAAATTCCATGGTGGATGTTGCCCTACCTGAGGACAAAGTCCTCAAGGAAGTTACATATCCGAACATTTCCGATAGGGGAACCTCGGCTTTGATCACCTTGGCACCTGCCCTGTCGTCCATGTTGTTCACTTGTCCTCTTCTACGGTTCAAATCCCCAACAATATCACCCATGTTTTCCTCTGGAGTAAGCACCTCCAGTTTCATAATGGGCTCCATCAGTACGGCCCTAGCCGCTTTGGCAGCCACCTTGTAACCAAGTTTTGCGGCCAATTCAAAAGACAGTGAGTCGGAATCCACGGGGTGGAAGGAACCGTCTTTAAGGGTAATTTTCATACTATCCATCTCAAATCCAGCCAAGGGACCATTCTTCATGGCTTCCCTGAAACCTTTTTCCACAGATGGGATATATTCTTTAGGAATGTTACCTCCTTTGATCTCATTGACAAATTCAAGCCCCACTTTTCCTTCTTCTGAAGGCTCCATGGTGAATACGATATCGGCAAATTTACCACGACCACCCGTCTGCTTCTTGTACACTTCCCTGTGGTCTGCTTTGGCAGTAAGGGCTTCTTTGTACTCAACCTGTGGCTGGCCTTGGTTCACCTCCACTTTAAACTCACGTCGAAGACGATCGACAATGATATCTAGGTGAAGCTCGCCCATACCCGAAATGATGGTCTGTCCTGAAGCCTCATCGGTCTTGACCTGGAATGTGGGATCTTCTTCGGCCAATTTGGACAAAGCCATTCCCAATTTATCCACATCCGCCTTTGTTTTAGGCTCAACAGCAATACCGATTACAGGATCGGGGAAATTCATGCTCTCCAGTACAATAGGATGTTTTTCATCGGAAAGGGTATCCCCTGTCTTGATGTCCTTAAATCCAACAGCAGCACCAATATCTCCAGCTTCGATATAATCAATGGCATTTTGCTTATTGGCGTGCATCTGGTAAATGCGTGAGATACGCTCCTTGTTTCCTGAACGGTTGTTCAAGATGTAGGAACCAGCATCCAAACGACCGGAATAAGCTCTAAAGAAAGCCAAACGGCCCACGAAAGGATCGGTTGCAATCTTGAACGCCAAAGCCGCAAAAGGCTCTTTTGGGTCAGGTTTTCTTTTGACTTCTTTCTCAGTATCCGGATTGATACCTATAATATCATCTTTATCCAAAGGAGAGGGCAAGTAACGGCAAACAGCATCCAATAGGAACTGAACCCCTTTGTTTTTAAAGGAAGAACCACAAACCATAGGAATGATGGCCCTATCCATAACTGCAGCTCTCAGAGCAGCATGCACCTCTTCTTCAGTGATGGAATCTTCATCTTCGAAGAATTTTTCCATCAAATTTTCATCATATTCGGCAACCGCCTCAATAAGAGCTGCCCTGAATTCTTTTACCTCGTCCTGCATGTCGGCAGGAATATCAACCACATCGAAAGTAGAACCAAAGTTGTCATCGTGCCAAACAATGGCCCTGTTTTTGGCCAAATCAACGATACCTTTAAAATCAGCTTCGTCACCTATAGGCAAAACAATCGGCACCGCATTGGAACCCAACATTTCACGAACCTGTTTGCACACGTTCAAGAAATTGGAACCTTGACGATCCATTTTGTTCACAAATCCGATACGTGGCACCTTATAATTGTCCGCCAACCTCCAGTTGGTCTCGGATTGCGGCTCAACACCATCCACGGCACTGAACAAGAAAACCAACCCATCCAATACACGGAGTGATCGGTTTACCTCAACGGTAAAATCCACGTGACCGGGAGTATCAATAATGTTAAAGTGGTAGTCCTTGGTCTCAGGCAATGGTTGCGCATTTTCCATAGGAAACTTCCATGTACAGGTAGTAGCCGCGGAAGTAATGGTGATACCACGCTCCTGCTCTTGCTCCATCCAGTCCATAGTGGCGGCACCATCGTGCACCTCCCCAATTTTGTGGCTCACACCTGTATAGAAAAGAATACGTTCCGTAGTAGTTGTTTTCCCAGCATCAATATGCGCTGCAATACCTATATTCCTTGTATATTTTAAGTCTCTTCCCATTGTAATGATTAGAATCTAAAGTGTGAGAATGCTTTATTGGCCTCGGCCATTTTGTGTGTATCTACTCTTTTCTTCACTGCCGCACCTTCTTCCTTGGCCGCTGCCAAAATCTCGGCCGCCAATTTTTGCGCCATGGATTTCTCATTACGCTTTCTGGAGTAATTGATCAACCACTTCATGGCAGTGGATATCTTTCTGTCCGGACGAATCTGCATCGGGATCTGGAAGGTTGCACCCCCAACCCTTCTACTACGGACCTCAACATGGGGCATTACATTGGAAAGGGCATCTTTCCATAGCTCCAGGGCCGTTTTTTCCTCGTCTGTCTTTTTCTCGTCAACGATATCGATCGCATCATAGAAAATCTTGAACGCAATCGACTTTTTACCATCCCACATCATCATGTTCACAAAACGTGTCACAAGCTGATCGTTGAATCTTGGGTCTGGCAACAATTGTCTTTTCTTTGCCTGCTTTTTTCTCATCGCTTCTTCTTAAAGTTGATTACTTTTTAGGACGTTTAGCACCATATTTCGAACGACGCTGTGTTCTACCGGCAACACCGGCAGTATCCAACGCACCGCGAACGATATGGTATCGAACACCAGGCAAATCCTTTACTCTTCCGCCCCTTACCAATACTATCGAGTGCTCTTGGAGGTTGTGGCCCTCACCTGGGATGTATGCATTCACCTCTTTACCGTTGGTCAACCTAACCCTTGCAACTTTTCGCATTGCAGAGTTTGGTTTCTTTGGCGTAGTGGTGTAAACACGCGTACAAACCCCTCTTCGTTGAGGACACGAATCCAAAGCAGCCGATTTACTCTTCTTGGTAATCGTGGCCCTTCCTTTTCGTACTAATTGTGAAATTGTTGGCATTAAATTTCTTTTAAAAACTGGTATAACCCTCTTTTTGAGGGCTGCAAATGTAGTGATATTTCCCAATAATTCAAATCCTAACCAATTAATTTTGCGACAGGAAGAAAAATTTAATTTGACGGCACAAGTCCCCGAACAATTTTAAGAGCGGCAGGATGGTTTTATCCGTATATATATTAAGGTATGCGCGAATTATTTCTTTATGTTAATTTTAACTTAACACAAAAGAAGGCCAATATCCAACTTTAAAATCTTCAGATTTAGCACTAAAAAATCTCTTATACTTTATACCCCGTCATTCCACAGGGGGGGCTTTCCTGATTATTTGTATTAAACTCAAACGAACCCCCTATAAATTGAAGAGTCAATGATCAATCACAAACATTTTGCACTTATTGCATTTAGCCATGAGCTCTTAAAGATTTTATAAAATTAGTTTGGATTATTAACATGAAATTATGACTTTAGCTATCAGCTAATTCAAATAATTTAACAATGAGAACAAAACTTAATGGATTGTTAACGCTATTATTGGCGTTTGTAGTGCATGTTTCTTTTGCACAAGACAAAACGATCACAGGTACGGTCACGGATGCCAATGGCCTCCCACTGCCTGGGGTCAACATTGTCGTTGAAGGGACCACCACAGGTACCCAGACTGATTTTGATGGAAACTATGCAATCAGTGCAAGTCAAGGTCAAACACTGCTCTTCACCTATATAGGGCAAAAACCTGCCAGAAGGACCGTCGGTTCAGGGGACGTGGTAAACGTCCAAATGGAAGAGGACACTCAGGCCCTTGAAGAAGTGGTTGTGACCGCACAAGGTATCAAGCGCGAAAAGAAAGCCCTTGGTTATGCAGTCTCCTCTGTCGGAGCCGAAGATCTGGAACAAAGAGCGGATGGCGACGTTGCCAGGGTATTGACAGGTAAGGCTTCTGGGGTGAACATCACCGCTGCCGGTGGTATGTCAGGTTCAGGAACCAACGTCGTGATCAGGGGTCTGAGCTCCTTTAGTGGAAGCAACCAAGCGTTGTTTGTGGTGGATGGTGTCCCATTTAGCAGCGACACCAATGCCGCTGGAAACTTTTTGGATGGCAACACGGGATCCTCGCGTTTTTTAGATCTGGACCCCAATAACATTGCCAGCGTAGAGGTACTGAAAGGTCTTGCCGCAGCAACCCTATATGGAACCCAGGGTAAGAACGGTGTGATCTTGATCACCACCAAGGCAGGTTCGGGCACAACAGGTGCCAAAAAAACCGAAATTACCGTCAACCAATCATATTTTGTGAATGCCATGGCCTCGGTACCTGACTACCAAGATGAATATGGTGGTGGTTTTGACCAAGCTTTTGGTTGGTTTTTCAGTAACTGGGGACCAAGTTTCAGAAGAGATGGCATCTCTGGATGGGGCAACCAACCGGCCATTGATGATCAAGGGACCGTGGAGCACCCTTATTCTTCCACTGCAATCGCCGCAACAAGGGAAGCCTTTCCTGAACTACAGGGAGCACGATATGCCTGGAGACCCTATGACAGCGTGGAGGAGTTTTTCAGGCCAGGTGGCGTGAGCAGCACTTCCATCAACATCAATGGGGGAAGTCAGGATGGCAATACTTCATTTAACGTGAACACAGGTTATTTGAACGATGAAAGTTTCGTGCCAGGCAACGCCTTGCAGCGATTCAACTTTTCTGTAGGTGGTAGGGCCAAATTGTCGAACAAGTTTACAGTAAGTGCGGCCATGAACTACACCAGAACAGATTATAGCTCTCCTCCAATTGCAGCGAGTAGGGGTAACGGAAGTTTGGGTTATTCTGTATTTGGACACGTTTTCTTCACCCCAAGGAACGTGGATTTAATGGGACTTCCCTTCCAGAACCCCATTGACGGCTCCAGTGTTTACTACAGAAATGGAAACGATATCATCAATCCGAGATGGATCGCGGCCAATGCCCAAAACTCCCAGTTGACCAACAGGGTTTTTTGGAACGCATCCATCAGCTACCAACTTACCGACAATCTGGACATCATGTACAGGGGCGGTATGGACTTCTACACAGAGAGAAACGAACAATACTCCAACAAAGGAGGTGTCGGTTTCACCAATGCTATTTTTGGCTTCTTGAGAACGTATGACAACAACAATACGATATGGGATCACTATTTGGCTATAAATGGCAATTATGACCTTTCAGAGAAATTGGGCATGACCTTCACTGCAGGTGCCACTACAAGATCCAATACTTTCGATCAGCAAGGTGTTTCGAGCACAGGTCAGTTGGTTTATGGCATTACGCGTCATTTCAACTATTCCAACCAATTGCCCATCCAGTTTTCAGAAAGAAGGAACATTGCAGGTCTTTTGGGACAAGTGACTTTGGACTATGACAACATGCTGTTCCTTACCGGATCGACCAGAACGGATTGGGTATCCAACTTGATTACTGAAAACAACAGTAGGACCTATCCCAGTGGAAGTATTTCTTTCCTACCAACGGCCGCTTTCCCAGAGTTGCAGTCACAAGGAGGGCTCAACTTCTTAAAACTTAGGGCAGGCGTAGGATCTTCCGCGACCTTTCCAACAGGCTATCCTACGGTGAGTATCGTTGAACAGACCACACAGGTTGCCGGTGAAGGTGGCGAAGTGACAGCCAACCAAGTAGCCGGGTTCAAGGCCAACCCAAATTTGAAACCTGAGCTTTTGTCCGAGTTTGAAGTAGGTTTTGAATCAAGGTTCTTAAACAATAGGGTATCCTTGGATTTCACCTATTTTGACCGTACCACAAAGGACTTGATCGTGGATGAGCCCTTATCTCCCTCGACAGGATTCACCTTTACCCAGAGCAACATTGGTAAGATAGAGGGTGACGGTATAGAGATAGATGCTTCGGTGGACTGGTTCAGGAGTGATTCCCCAGGCGGTTTCAACTGGAATACCCGGGCCAACTTCTCCACATACAAGCCCATCGTTACAGAGCAAGAACAGGATATTATTATCTATGCTGGTAGTACTGCCCTCTTTGTTGGTGGTAATGCGGCCATCAAAGGAAAACCTCTTGGCTCCATAGTGGGTACTGCCATAGGAAGGGATGAAGACGGCAACTTCTTGGTCAATGATGCAGGTGATTATGTGATCGTGGAACAAGACCTTGATGGGAATGTGCCCGTAATCGGTGATCCCAACCCGGATTACATCATGAACATCATAAACAGCATGTCCTACAAAAACTGGAACTTTGGCTTCCAAATAAGCCATACCAAGGGCGGGGACATCATGTCAAGTACCATAGCCACATTGTTGGGCCGTGGTTTGATCACCGAAACACTTAACAGGGAAAACACCTATATCCTGCCCGGAGTGCTCCAAAGCACAGGCGAGGTGAACACCAAACAGACCAACAACTCATCTTACTATTTTGACAATATCCTGTTTGGCCCGGCCGAGCTAAAAATTTATGATGCCTCGGTCATCAGACTACAGGAAGTTTCTTTGGGCTATACCTTCCCTTCCAAATTTTTGGACAAGACACCCTTTGGCTCATTGAGCATTACCGCACAAGGTTTCAACCTTTGGTATGATGCCTACAATACTCCCGAGGGCGCCAATTTTGACCCCAACGTACAGGGTGCTGGAATTGGAAATGCCCAAGGATTTGATTTTATCAATGGACCCAGTGCCAAAAAGTATGGTCTGAGCATCAAAGCAACGTTCTAATAAAAAATAGCTAAATCATTATGAAAAAAATAAGTAAATATATAACCGTTGCTCTCCTAAGTATTGGATTATTCAATTCATGCGAGACAACCGATTTGGATCTCCGAGTGAGTCCCAACGATCTAGCTGCCGATCAAGCAGATCCGGCTTTGCTCCTAAACTCCATTCAGCTGGCCTATGCTTCCAACATCCAGGCCATGAGCGACCTTGGAGGTGAGCTTACCAGAATAGATTATATGAGCGGAAGAAACTATTTCAACAATTACCCTGGTTCAACCTTTGATGGCATCTGGGAAAGGACATATAGTAGTGGCAGCGGAATTACAGGTATATATCCTGCTGGCACCGATTTAGGCATGTTCACCAACATTCAAAGTCTGATAAGCATCGACGAGACCAGTGATGTTGACTATTCTTTCCACATAGCCGTAGGACAGACATTAAAAGCACACATGTTGATGCTTTTGGTGGATTATTTGGGCAATACTGCCTATAGTGAGGTCGGAAACCCTGATGAATTCCCGGCTCCAATGCTGGACGACGGAGAAGCTGTATATGATGCAGCCCTTGGTCTTTTGGATGAAGCGGCCGCATTGTTCGCCACCGATCCTTCAACAGTTGGAGCAACAGATTTCTTCTATGACGGGGATAGCGAAAAATGGATCAAATTGATCAATACGCTAAAACTAAAAGCATACAACACCACTGGAAATACTGCCGCATTCGATGCCATAATAGCTGGGGGCAACTTTATCTCCGACAGCGAAGATGATTTCCAATGGCAGTATGGCAGCCGTGAACTCCAGCCAGATACAAGACATCCAGATTACGCTGATGATTATACCCCAAGTGGGGCCAACCTATACCAGTCCAACTGGTTGATGGAGTATATGTTGAATGTTGATGACCCAAGGATACGGTACTATTTTTATCGCCAGTCAGGTGCAACGCCAGGTGCCGATGCAGATCCCGATGAGGAAAGGTTGGCGTGCTCGTTGGCCGTTCCACCTCTTCACTACACAGAAAGTGGATGGGCCTATTGCAGTGTGCCGAACGGGTATTGGGGGCGATCTCACGGAAACAACGAAGGAACCCCGCCCGATGGATTTCAAAAGACAGCCGTGGGCGTTTATCCGGCCGCAGGCAAATTTGATGACAACGATTTTGACGATGAGAATGACGATGCCACTGTCGGTCTGGGCAAAGGTGGTGGTGGTGCCGGTATCGAACCCATCATTTTGGCTGCCTATGTAGATTTCTGGAGAGCTGACAATGCCATGGCCAAAGGAGAGGACGCTACAGCCTTCTTCAGAGCCGGCCTGGTCAAGTCTATGGAAAAGGTACAAAGCTTTGGAGCTCTGGATCCTACCGCCGATTTGAGCTTTGCTCCCACCTCGACCGAAGTCACTGACTGGATTGACGGTATCATCGCAGATTACACAGCCGCCACTGGCGATGAAAAGATGAACATCTTTGCCGACCAGTATTTTGTCACCATGTATGGAGGATCGATCGAAGCCTACAACTATTATAGAAAAACAGGCTACCCGACCAATTTGGCCCCAAACTGGGAGGCCAACCCAGGTCCGTTCCCAAGAACCTTCCTGTATCCTCAGACCGAGGTGATCACAAATCCAAATTTGACCCAAAAAACGGATATGACGGGACAGGTTTTCTGGGATACCAATCCAGCATCACCTGCATTCCCAGCTGCTAATTAACATTTAAAAATATGAAAGTCATGAAAATTATAAATAAGTTACTTTTAGCGGCGGCATCAATGCTCGTAGCCTTCACGTTCAATGCGTGTGATGATGGCAACGCCGTAGTTGACGAAGTCTATGCCAATACCACAAGTGGGATAGTCCTAAGAACCATAAGTGTTCTTTCTGATGAGCTTCCCATAGGTACAGATGATGCCTTCTTTGGTGTTGAAGTTGAGATGCAGGATGAGGAAAATGGCGCCTTGGTGGAAAGTTTGGAAGTTTATCTTTCTTTTAATGACAATACCATTGAAGAAGGTGCAACTGATTATTCCACTGATGAAGTTTTGGCTGCCACCATCCCAAGTTCCGCATTCACAATTGGTCAGTATGGACTTCCAAGATACAGCTACACCATCACGCTTCCAGAAATGTTGAGTGCTCTTTCCCTATCCGACGCCAACGTGGATGGAAGTGACACTTTCGATATACGGTTTGAAACTGTATTGGTTGATGGAAGAAGGTTCTCCAATGATGATAACACAGACACCTCAACAGGTTCTTTCTTTGCTTCTCCATTCATCTACAGATCAACAGTGGTATGTCCTCCAAAGGCACCTACACCTGGCATTTGGACTATTGAAATGCAAGATTCCTATGGTGATGGCTGGCAAACGGATAATGGCAATGGAGGATCTGGACTTACAGCTACCCTAAACGACGGTACTGTATTTGAAGTTGGACTTTGTTCTCCATATCTCGCATCTGATTTTGTTTGTACCCCAGGTGCTTCGAGTGGCTTGGCTACTATTGAAATCCCTGAAGGAACTGAGAGCGTAGAATGGTTTTTCCCTGGTGATTTTTATGGTGAAATAACTTTTCAGATTATCACACCTAATGGCAATGTGGTCGCTGATATTGCTGCAGGTGCCGGAGCAGGTCCTGTTACCATTGATTTCTGTAAAGATTAAAAACAATCTTCACATAAAAAAGGGGTTGCCTTTAAGGCAACCCCTTTTTACTTTTAATTTTTTTACAAATTCTTTTTACATTTTTATTATTTATATCTTTAAAAATAAAGGTTTCCATTATGAAAAATATAAGTCTGTTGATCACAGTTTGCTTCATTTCAAACTCTGTCTTCTCCCAATACGCTGGCCAAGCTGGACTGGGCAATGGAACAGGCGTGGGAGCAACCTCCGGCATGCTCCAAAATGCAGTTGGGGACATTGATGACCAATATGATCGTCTGGTCAAAAAAACAGGTATTGATGAATTCTCTGGATCTCCTTATGTAACTGATGATTTTAAATCTGCCCCGGTTTTTTATGACAAGGAGAGCATGGGAAACTTCTACTATCGGTACAATGCTTACAATGAAGAGGTTGAAATCAAAAAAACCGCACTTCCAGAAGAAAAAATAAGCAGTCTTACCAAGGATAAATCCATCAAAATAATGGTTGACGGGCACCCCATGGGTTTTGCAACATTTATTGACAAAAAGGGAAATACCATGAACGGGTACCTGACAACACTTATGAAAGGTGAAAAATTTGACCTGTACAGAAGGACCCATGTAAAGTTCACGGAAGGCCAAAAAGCCCAAAACTCATTTGTCAAAGCTGTGCCCAACAGGTTCACACACTTCACGGAATACTATTATCAAGCCAAGGGCACTAATAGGATCGATGAGGTGGTCCCCAAGTCCAACAAGTTGGCAAAGCTCTTTGAAGAACCTTTGAGGAGCAGTGTAAAAAAATACATCAAGGAAAACGAGCTGGACATTAAAGAAGAAGCCGATCTGATCAAGGTCTTTGAATATTTGAATGGACAATAGCCCATACCATTTGTTGAAATATAATATTGTGACATAACCACAAGTTCCCAAACATGATGAAAACACATTCTTTTCCAAGAAAGTGCCTATGCCTCCTTGCCCTATTTGTATTTCTTTCTTGCGGAAAGGATGACAGTCCCATTCCCAAAGATGATTCCGGTGAAGAAAATCCTGAACAAGGGGGAAATCCATCAGGGGAGACCCCACAGGAAACGGATGAAACCGTGGAGGGTGAGATGGGCACGGTCACTTTTTACAACAAGGAACTCATGGAAGACCACTACATCCTTGTGAACGATGCCATGGACAACAGGGTTTACCTCATGGACAAAAACGGTGATCTGGTCTATGAGTGGCCACTTGGGGAAAGAAAGATCGGAAACGATGTGGTGCTACTTGAAGACGGTACACTATTGGCCGCACTGCAAGCTGAAGGACCCGATATCTTGTTTGGCGGCTTTGGGGGAAAATCCAGATAATAGACAAAGAGGGCAATGCCCTTTGGGATTTTACCTATTCCAATAGTGAACACCGCCTGCACCATGATGTGGAACTGTTGCCCAATGGAAATGTTTTGGCCATTGCTTGGGAAAAAATGCCCCAAGAAGAAGCCTTGGAAAATGGTTCTGGATACGACTCGGACCTCTATCCGGAATCCATTCTGGAAATAGACCCGACCACGGATGACATTGTCTGGGAATGGCACGCCAAGGATCACTTGATCCAAGATTTTGATGACAGCAAATTAAATTATGGTGTTATTGCGGAAAACCCACAATTGATCGATCTGAATTACTCAGAAGGCAAAGGTGGCAATATCATGCACATTAATGGTATCGGTTATGATCCAGACAATGACCTTATCTATCTGAGCGTGAATTTTTATAGCGAAGTATGGGCCATTGACCATAGCACCACAACCGAGATTGCGGCGACCCATTCCGGAGGAAATTTTGGGAGGGGTGGTGACCTGATATACCGTTTCGGCAATCCCAGTGCCCATGGTGATAATGTTTCCGAACGATTGTTCGTGAACAACCACTACCCCAATCTGTTTGAGCCCGGAAAGATGCTCATTTTCACCAATGGGGGTGATCTCGAACAATCCACTGTCCATGAAATGGCGCTTCCCGATGCACTCAACCAAAAGTCGATTCCAAACCTTACCAATCCTGAAATCCTGTGGAGTTTCACCGATGCGGAACTGTATTCCCCTAAAGTATCGGGAGCAGTCCGGCTTCCCAATGGGAATACCCTCATCACCGAAGGTGATTATGGGATTTGGGAGGTCACCACAGAAGGTGAAGTGGTCTGGAAGTTCAGTAGCGAAGGATTTTTCTGGAGAGCTTACCATTATGCAAAGGATGACCCCGCAATCTTGGCATTGGACATACCATAGTTTTTTCTACCCTTAAAAATCCCTCACGACCATCTTTTTTAGGATATTTGCAACCATAAAAGACAGCATGAGCGATCAAATCTACGGGATCAGGGCAGTACTGGAGGCCATAAAAGCCGAGCAGCCCATCAACAAGATATTCCTTCAAAAAGGACTGAAAGGGGAACTGTTCAAAGAACTGGAATCGTCCATACGCAAAGCGGGCATCAGCGCATCATATGTCCCCGTTGAGAAATTGAACCGCCTCACACGAAACAATCATCAAGGTGTCGTGGCCCAAATTTCCCCTGTAACCTTTCACGATTTTGAACAACTTGTGGAGGAAGTGATCTCAAAGGAAAAAAATCCACTTTTTCTGCTTTTGGACCAAGTATCCGATGTCAGGAATTTTGGCGCCATTATCCGAACGGCCGAATGTTGTGGGGTACATGGCATCATCGTTCCCAAAAACGGTGCAGCGCCCATTACAAACGATACGGTAAAGACCTCTGCCGGGGCAGCTTTCAATGTGCCGATTGCCAAAGTGGACCACCTTAAAGATGCTGTTTTCTATTTGCAGTCATCCGGGATATCCGTTACAGCGGCCACTGAAAAAACCGAAGATGAAATCTATGCCGTGGATTTTGGCCGACCCTGTGCCATTGTGATGGGATCCGAGGAAAAAGGCATCAACCCCTCTATACTCAAGATCATAGATCAAAAGGCCAAACTGCCCATAATGGGAAAAATTGAATCTTTGAATGTATCGGTCGCGTGTGGAGTGTTCCTTTACGAAGTCGTTAGGCAGAGAAGACAATAAAATCAGTCCTTTTTGTTTTGTCGATAGTGGTATTTGATCTCTATTCCATCATCGTTTTCCTGTTCTTCCAGGTTTTCGATAAAATTGCCGTTCTCATCAAAATGTTTCAAAAAAGGATCGTCGGCCTCGTTATATCCTTCCCTTTCCCATTCATATTTCCTTTCAACGGGCAACTTGACCCTAATGGTCAGTGCCAAGAGCAACCCTGTGACAAACCCTCCAAGGTGGCCTTCCCATGATATTCCATCCTTGATCGGGAAAATATACCATACCATGCTCCCATAAATGAACACAACTACCAATGAAAGTGCCACCAACCTATAATGTTTGGCAAAGATCCCTTTAAAGAAAATGAAACTGGCCAATACATAGATGATCCCACTTGCCCCTATGTGGTATGAAGGTCTTCCTATCGTCCAAGTGATAAAGCCCGAGACCAACACTCCCAAGAAAAGGACTTTGAGAGCCGCTTCGTTATAAAAATAGAACAGGAAAGCGATCAATACGGCCATGGGAATGGTATTGTTGTATAAATGTTCCACAGATCCATGGATGAACGGACTGAACACAATCCCCTTCAATCCTGAAACGGTCCTTGGATACACCCCATACTCGTTCAGGTTGATGCCAAAGCGAATCTCGACCCAAAACACGGTCCAGATGGCAAGTACGGCCAACATGGGGGCCAACAACACACTTTGTGAAAATTTGTACTGCATGGTCAATCTCATTACAATTATGTTACCACAAGCCTGAAATTACACAAATTGTCATGTTTTGGGTGCATCACATCAAAAAGGAAAGCCAAATCACCCCTAAAATTGTCTTATTTTTATCCCATGAACGAACCTTTGGCAGAACGGATACGACCGAAAACACTGGAAGACTATATCAGTCAGCAACATTTGGTGGGCAAACATGGCGCTTTGACCAACCAAATAAAAAACGGCATCATCCCTTCGTTGATCTTTTGGGGCCCGCCCGGCACGGGAAAAACCACCCTGGCCAACATCATTGCCACCGAGAGCCAAAGACCGTTCTATACCCTGAGTGCCATCAGCAGTGGTGTGAAAGACGTGAGGGAAGTAATCGATAAGGCGAAGCAAAGTGGGGGATTGTTCACCACCAAGAACCCCATATTGTTTATTGATGAGATCCATCGTTTTAGCAAATCACAGCAAGATTCATTGTTGGGGGCCGTGGAAAAAGGATGGGTGACACTTATCGGTGCCACCACCGAAAATCCGAGTTTTGAAGTGATTCCCGCTTTGTTGTCCAGATGTCAGGTCTATGTGCTGAACCCGTTTGGCAAGGAAGACCTGATTGCGCTCTTGGAAAGGGCCATCAAAACGGACAGCGCACTGAAGTCCAAAAAGATAACACTCAAGGAAACAGAGGCACTGCTCCGATTGTCGGGTGGGGACGGGCGCAAACTGCTGAACATTTTTGAACTGATCGTCAATTCCGAAACTGGGGACCATATCACCATCACCAATGATCTAGTTCTGAACAAGGTCCAGAAGAACACCGTGCTTTACGACAAGACAGGGGAACAGCATTACGACATCATCTCGGCATTCATTAAATCCGTTAGGGGAAGCGACCCCAATGCGGCCGTATATTGGCTGGCGCGAATGATCGAAGGTGGTGAGGACGTTAAGTTTATTGCCCGTAGAATGATCATTCTTGCTTCCGAAGATATTGGCAATGCGAACCCAACGGCACTGGTGATGGCCAACACCACCTTTCAAGCGGTCACCACCATCGGGTATCCCGAAGCTAGGATTATCTTGAGCCAATGTGCCACCTATTTGGCTTGTTCCGCCAAGAGCAATGCCAGCTATGTGGCCATTAACGAGGCCCAACAAAAAGTGCGGCAGACTGGGGACCTTTCAGTACCCATACCACTGAGGAACGCCCCCACCAAATTGATGAAGGACTTGGGCTATGGCAAAGGTTACGAGTATGCCCATGATCACGAGAACAATTTTGCGGATTTTGAGTTTTTGCCCGATGAAATTTCAGGCACCACTTTTTACAAGCCCGGAAACAACCCTAGGGAAAAGGCAATGAAAGACTTTTTAAAGAGCCGTTGGAAGGATAAATACGATTTTTAGAACTTGATGTTGAGTTCCATTAATTTTTTCGCCCCGTTTTCAGAATATTCCAAAAACCATTTGCCTTCCTTTTGAAAGACCAGGGCATTGTTGCCTGCGTATTCTGTGAGGTAAACATTTTCCATGGAAGTCTCCTCCAGCCTCAATACCACTTTTGGGGTACTGTCCACCAACTGATAGCCATTTTCTGTCGGCTGGGCATACAATAGGTCCGAAGGTATTTGGACTTGTTGTTCTGCAGCATTTGTCGGTCGTTTGATAGTGGAAGGACGTGGTTCCACACTTTTGTAGGTCTGCTCCTCCAAAGTGGCCTTGTGCTCAATAATATGTTCTTTGGGCTTTTCTTCCAAAGTTTTCACGTCATCCTTGAAACTCACTGTAATCGGTTCTTCTTTTGCCACAACATCTTGCTTTTGTGGCTCATAGGTATAGTTCATCCCCGAAAATGAAACAAAGGCACGTTCCAATGCCTCTCGGTAAGCTTCATCATATTGCTTGATCTTGCTCTTTCCCTCAACGCTCCTGAAAACTTCCACATTTTGGCAATTTTTCAAAGTAATGCTCAGTTTGGTGGAGAACATGGAAGAACCATCCAAAAGGTCAGCGACAAGTCCCAAACACCTGTTGGCCGCAAGGTCATTGGGCAAGGCGTCATCATAGACCGCGTTGAAGCCATTTTGGGCAAAAAAATACTTGACCAATGTACTGGTCTGGTATTGGTTTTCCGACTTAAAATCATCAAACTTTTTAGGCACAATGATATATTTATACTCGTTCAACTGCGCATGGACAGCGTAGTTCAATCCTAGGGCAAACAACAAAATATATGTTAATCTCAACTTCATACGAAACAATAAATCAATTATCGTTCCAAGATATGATATTAAATCCGAACTGTAAAGAGGCATAGTGACTATCCGCAATGTTGCCATAGCTCAAAAGATTGTCTCCCAACACATAAAAATTAATGGGTCCTGCCTGTAAATTGAGCCCAAGGCCGATGTTGGTCCACGAATATTTATCCACGGTGTAGGTGGTCTTCAACGAGAGCGTTCGCCCCAATCGCTTCTGATAAAACCCAGTGAGGGCGGCCTGGACACCCCTTGGTATTTTTATCATGAACAACTGCCCCCCCACGCTGTTCCTGTAAAAATCACTATTGGTGCCACCGCCTGCATTGATACCACAACCGCAATTGTCGAAAAGACTGCTTCGGGCTTCGCCCCAATCATACCGAATGGAACCATAGGCCTTGATCGGCCGGAAGGAGATATAGCCAGACTGGTTTTCCCCATGTGGCAGGGCCGCGTCGATCTCATCAACAAGTTCTTGCCAAAGATCGTTGTCCACATCGTCAATGTCCTCAGGCAGAAAAACCGTTATACCTTCAGTGCTCGCGACACCTTCAAATGTATAGTTCCAAACATCCTTTGAGTTATAGATGAATCCCACGTCCAAAATGCTGCCCGTGATGGTGGTCTGTGGATTCAGGTGGTGGGTGAAGCCCACATCAAAACCAAGTCCCAAATTGCCCCCCAACAATACACGCTCCGTAAACAGACTGGTCACATCTTTTTGGGTGGTCCCTGTATCTTCATCGATAATATCATAAAACCCTTTCACACCAGCAGTCTGCAATTGCATGTCGGCCACAATGGTGCTTGTATAAATATTGTTCTGTCCTTCCACTGTCCTGAACGAACCGGAATTTTTGGTGGATTGGAACTGGAAAATACTGGAGTACAGTTTTGCCCGTGCACCAATGGTCAAGGTATTGCTTACTTTTCTGTTGATGCCAAAATGGAACACATTGACCATTTCCCCCCTGAGTTTTAGATCGCCAAGATCAAAACTCCTACCGATATTGTTTCCTCCATTGCCCTCGAAGGCCAATATGGCCAAATCCTTGGGCCAGTATGAAATAATGTCCATTTCACCATACATTCCGAAGGAATAATAGTCGTCGGGCCTGTTCCTGCCCCTAAAAC
This sequence comes from Allomuricauda sp., assembly GCA_048270465.1. Taxonomy (GTDB): domain Bacteria; phylum Bacteroidota; class Bacteroidia; order Flavobacteriales; family Flavobacteriaceae; genus Flagellimonas. Next base: position 35,589 of record JBLWSV010000017.1, on the reverse strand, counting down.
CAACATTGAAACCCTCGATCTGGCTTGTGGAACTGAAATCGTCCTTTTGGGTCATTACGTCCAGTAGCCGTTCCTGCACTTTCGTGGTGAAATCCACCCCATCATCAGCAAAAAGATCGTTCACTGTGACACCACTGGTCGCAGCTTGGAAAGATAGCCCTGATATGACGGGAATACCGGTATGCCATTGTTGGGAGGTCTTCATTCCCGGATTGAGCATCAAGGCTTGCGGAATTTCGTTGAAGTCGTAGAGCAACTGCTTGTTCTGGCCACATACCGAAGCAACCCCGAACATAGCAATCACTAAAAGCTTGGGAAATCCTTTCATTTCAAACGAAATAAAAATTCTGCTGCCGATCTGACCACTATTCTGGGTTCAGGTTGGGAAGAAACGCTTGTGGCATCTCCCAGATTCCTTCCCGTGACCCTAAGACTGGATGTATTGGCCAAAATATCCAAGTTTTTCCCAGCAGGACCATAAAAAACTTCCCTTATCAGCATTTCCGAAGGATCGGGCTCAATGGAAAAGGTTTCCCTATCCAATGGCTCTCCCGATTCATCCAAAAATTCAATGTGGATGTCCAACCTTTTACTGGTAGTATTCTCGATTTCATAAATGATGACACCTTCCAACAAACGCTCTGCCACAAACTCTTGGTTGAATGCATCAAAATTGACCGTTTTTGAATAAAATGTATTGAAGGGACCGGCCGAATTGATGGTCTCCTCATCCGATTCCAGATAAAAGATGCCCGAGGCAAGCGTGGGTGTCACATTGAGGTCATCGATCTGACCAAAATCCTGTTCTTCCATACACGAAAAAAGCGTCAATGTAAAAATTGCGGCTACTAGGATGTGGGATAACGATCTTTTCATGGCCAAAAGCATTTTCAAGTGTCCGGATATGGGGAATACTGCTCTGAGTATATAACTCTATAAAATGCTTTTTATTTCAATAAGATCATGGATCGTTTTGCAGATATTGTGTTCCGGATCACCATTGGTATTGAAATGCACCACTTGCATTCCCATGGCCTTGGCGCCCAAGATGTCGGCCTCCAGATTGTCCCCGATCATTAGGGTATGTTCGGGATCTACTCTGGCAAGGTCCAGTGCCAGCTCAAAAATATAGGGGTCGGGCTTTTTCACCCCTGCCATTTCCGAATTCACAATCTTGTCAAAATAATGGTGGATGCTGCTACCTCTCAATTTTCGTTCCTGTACTTCCTGGAACCCGTTGGTGATGATGTGCAATTTATATTTGGGGAAAAGGTACTCCAACACCTCGACGGTATTGGGCAACAGATGGGTAAACGAGGACAGATGCTCAATGTACTCATGGGCCAAAAGGTGGATTACCTGATCGGAAATGGGTTCCTTCAGGGCATCAAAAGTGCGTCTTAACCGTTGGTAGCGAAGCTCTTCCTTGGTTATACCATTTTCACGGTACTTCTTCCACATCTCAAAATTGATGGGGGAATAGATTTCCAAAAATCCATTGAGGTCCACATCGACCCGGTTTCTTTCCAAAATCTTGGCAAAGGTGAGCGCCGAATTCCTTTCAAAGTCCCACAGGGTATGGTCGAGGTCAAAAAAGATGTCTGTTACCTTTTGATCAAACATAATATCGCTTTAAAAAGGATTGATAGAGTTCCATCCAGTCCAAGTGGTGTTTGCCTCCCAAGAGTTCGTTGGAGAACACCACAACAAAATCCCCTTTTACTTGTTTGACCACCCGATATACCTTGTCCATTTTTTCAAACACTTCTTCCTTGTTGTTGAAATTCAGCAAGGCATAATCGTGCATTGCAAAAGGGTGCACCTTCAGGGGCTGTCTCACTTCCATGTTGATATCATAGAAATGAAAGGGGGTACAGGTACCGGCCCTAAAGCCGATTTCGTGGGTATAGCCCATGGAAAAATCATCGGTAAACTCCGTTTCCACCAAATTGCGATAGGTCGCGGGGACATTCACCCTGTTGTACCTTAGCCTCGAATAGTTCACAGGCCTGTTGATAAGGCTTGCCAGTTGTTTTTTCTCCTCTTTCAGCACGGTTTTGTCCGTAGAGGACAGAAATGATGTGCTCAGCGAGACCTCACTGTAATCCGCCACCGATTTGATAAGGTACCGGAATTTGTTGTTGTTGGTGGAAATATTCTTGTCGTGTGCCGAATGTTTGGCAAACTGAAAAAAGAACATGGTTTTGATGGGAAACTTTTTGTGAATGTCCACCAATTTGTAAAAATTGTCGAAAGGATCTTTCCTCAACCCCAGAAGCACTGAAAAACGTTCAGCAATGCTCCTAAACTTAAAACTCCCCAAATCCAGCAAAAAGCCTCCTAGGGTCCTTGACAATCCACGCATGGCAAAAGCATGTGATGTGGTTACGTTGATAATGGAAGTAAAGTTATACGACTTTTCCCTATGTTCAATTTCCGGAAAACGTTCCTTAAGTGCATCCAGCATCTTAAAGGCCCACAGATCCACTACGGGCAACTCCAAAAACTTATGTTGATAAGCCATACTTTCCTTGACCGGGAACCTTCCCACACTGTCCTTCACATGGGGCAAGTATTCTTCGTAGCGGCTCAAGAGGAAAAAACTCGCCGAAAAAATATCGAATGGCAGCGTACTTTTCTCCCCGGCCGAGAAAAAACAAGGGATACCGTCCCAATCCATGACTTTTATCTCCAGGTCATTGATTCCTTGTTCGAACAACAGGTCGTTGCTGCGAACAAAGAACTCGTTTTGTAGGGGTTGCTTGGAATAGGTCATCTTGGGTCCGGAATGTTTTATAAAATCCTCCACTTTGGTGGTGAACGTTATCTCCATGCCCAATATTTTTTCAAATAGCTGCTTGGCTGTGTAGGTGAGCCTGTTCGTGATCTTATGGGTAAATATCAACAGCATGGACTACAATATTCCTTTATCCGCAAAACTTACATATTGGTGGTGTGTCACGATCAGATGATCGAGCACCTTAATGTCCAAAGCTTCCGATGCCTTTTTCAACTTTTCTGTGATCTGTTTGTCCGCCACACTGGGTTTCAAGGTCCCTGATGGGTGGTTGTGGGCCAAAATGATACCGACAGCTCCCAGTTCCAAAGCTTGCTTCAAGACCAACCGCACATCCACCAAAGTTCCTGTTATGCCGCCTTTGCTCAATTGGGATTTATGGATGACCTTATTGGAATTGTTGAGGTACACAATCCAGAATTCCTCATGTGGCAACTCCCCGATCAGCGGATAGAGGAGTTCAAAGGCGTCTTTACTGCTTGTTATCTTGGTGATTTTTTGGGTGTCTTCCATCCTTCTCCGACGACCTACTTCCAGTGCGGCGGCTATGCTCACGGCTTTGGCCTCACCTATCCCTTTGAACCGCATCAATTGATTCACGGACAGTTTGCCCAGTTCGTTCAGATTGTGGTCCACCGAGGCCAAGATCCGCTTGGAAAGCTCCACGGCACTCTCATTTCGGCTACCAGAGCCTATCAAAATGGCGATCAGTTCGGCATCCGAAAGGGCAAAACTACCTTTTTGTACCAGTTTTTCCCTGGGTTTGTCATCGTCTGCCCAATTTTTGATGGAAAAGGAAGCCAGTTTTTCTTGCATGGCCTAAAGATAGCAGATTAATTTTATGTAATTTCCACGATAAATACTTAACCATGAAATCCCTTTTCGATACCGAGGCACATGCTGAAATCTTATCACGGCTAGACCAACTTTCAGATTCCTCGGAAGGCCAATGGGGCAAAATGAAAGTGGGCCAGATGCTTCACCATTGTCAATATCCCCTAAAAATATCCTTGGGAAAATACAATCCTGACAACAAACCCGGTCTTATGCTAAAATTGATGGGGAAGCTTTTCAAAAAAAGTCTCTACAACGATACACCTTGGCGACAAAATCTTCCTACTGCGAAAGGGCTCAAGGTCATCGAGGAGAAAGATTTTTCCAAGGAAAAGGAAATATTGGTCGGTTTGATCAATGACTTTCACCAAGAAAGGAACAGGAAACACTGGGACCCCCATCCAGCTTTCGGTTCGTTTACCCATGAACAGTGGGGCCGAATGCAGTACAAGCACTTGGACCACCATTTGAGACAGTTCGGGGTCTAGGCCTTACCTGAAAAAGTTTGTCTTCAATTTTTCAAAATCAATGCCCCCATAATTTCCTGAACTCATCAACAAAAGGGTCGTATCTTGAAAATCCATGCCGAACAAATATTCCTGAAAGGCCATGGAATCGGTAAAAATCTGTAGGTCCTTTTTATAAAGGACATCCATGATCTGTTGCTCGGTCACTTCTTGAAGACCTTTGACCTTGACCGCATCCGGGGAATAAAAAACCACTGCGATGTCGGCAGCATCCAAGGTCCCCTTATATTGTTTCAAAAATTCAGGGTTCAGACTGCTGTACGTGTGTAGTTCCAAACAGGCGATCAACCGGTGTTGCGGATATTGCTCCTTCACTGCCTTTGTGGTGGCACTGACCTTGCTCGGCGCATGGGCAAAGTCCTTAAAGGCTACCCTATCTTTTCCTTCCACCAATTTTTCCAAACGTTTGGCCGCACCTTTAAAGGTGGCCATGGCCTCATAAAAATCCATTTCGTCCACTCCCATTTGCTGGCAAATCCATTTGGCTCCCGCCAAATTGTCAAGGTTGTGTTTCCCAAAAACTTCCAAGGGCATTTCACCATCCGGTGTTTCCAGCAAGGTTTCTCCCTCTTCCACACGATACGCAGGGGTGCTGTACGGGAATTTTCTTATGGGGTTCTCCGTTGCCTCAACTATTTTCCTTACTTCAGGGTCTTCCTCATTGTAGGTAATGCTTCCACCCTTTACAATGCTGTCCACAAAAATGCGGAACTGTTCCACGTAGTTTTCAAAAGTGGGAAAAACATTGATGTGATCCCATGCTATACCGCTCAGCAGAGCTATGTTGGGCCTGTACAAATGGAATTTGGGCCTTCTGTCGATTGCCGAGGAAAGGTATTCGTCCCCTTCCAAAACGATAAAATCATTTGTTTCGGTAAGGTGCACCATTTTGTCAAAGCCTTCCAACTGCGCCCCGACCATAAAGTCCACTTCAATATTATGGTACCGCAGTACGTGCAAGATCATGGAAGTAATGGTGGTCTTTCCGTGGCTCCCTCCTATCACCACCCTTGTTTTCTCCTTTGAATGTTCGTATAAAAACTCGGGATAGGAATATATTTTCAGTCCCAGTTCTTGGGCCTTCAACAATTCTGGGTTATCCATCTTCGCGTGCATGCCCAAAATGACGGCATCCAATTTTTTATGGATTTTTTCAGGAAACCAACCAAAATCTTTGGGCAATAGGCCTTTGGACGCTAATCTGCTTTTGGACGGTTCAAAAATGACATCGTCACTCCCAGAGATTTCATGTCCCCCTTCCTGCAATGCCAGGGCCAGATTGTGCATGGCGCTCCCCCCAATGGCTATAAAGTGTATGTGCATCAATACGGTTTATTGTTCAAAAATAGCCATTGGCCATACCAATACAAATAAAGAAAGTAATATTATAAGGACAATACCATTCTTGGTAAAGCAGCCCCTGCAATTTTGAAAGAAGGGTTGGTTTATAAATTTCATATGCAATCCATAAACAAAAGGGCACAGTACATACATTTAGAATGCTCATTTTGTTTTTTTGAGTAATTTAGCATCTTCTAACCTCAAAGATGATCGTGTTGTAACCCCACAACCGATTTTTAATTGTTTTTATAATGTTGTTTTAATCCTGTCCCGGATTGATATGCAACGCTTTTGACCTACTTAAAATGACAAAAAACGACCTTACTCGTTTGTGGCATCGTGCTTTTGGGGTTACCACTATTCTCTTTTTGGCTTTTGTCCAGTCAGTCCACTCCCAGTGTGCTGGAGAAGATAACACCATAACAGTTTGCAACAAGTATGATGATATTTCGAATCAAACTTTTGATTTATTGACCAACCTAAGCGGAATGCCACAACCCGGTGGTGTTTGGTCCACCCAAAATCCTGCAAACTTAAATGCGCTGGACACGGGCACGGGAATCGTGAACCTTTGGCGGGTAAATTATTTTGGAGAGCATCAGTTCACCTATACCAATGGGAATTGTGGTGAATCGGCAACTGTGACCCTTTTTTTGGGCGGTTATGCCGGAGAAGATAATATTGATGGCAGTGCCAATGCCTGTAGTGAGGATTCAGCCGTAAATCTTTTTTCTTTCCTTGGAAGCCAAGTGGATGAGGTAGTGCCAGACTTTAACGGCCTTTGGGAAGAGGATCCAATGACCCAGACAGGCTTTTTGTCGGGTAACCTATTTGATGCCGAAGCCGCAGGGCCTGGCGAATATATTTTCACTTACACCGTTCCTATTGTGGATACCTGCCCCGGAATGCAGGTCACGGTTAATTTGGAAGTGCATAAAGCCGCCAACTCGGGAGAGCCTGTAAACCTTGTAGTTTGTACTACGGATGACTTATCAGGGTACACCAATCTGGATTTGAACAGTCTATTGATCAATGAAGACCCCAATGGTGTATGGAGCGAGATGGGCACCAATCAAATCGATGATTTTCTTGACCACTTCGTAAATGTGGAAGAAATCAATGCCACCCATGGATTTGGCAGTTACGGCTTTACTTATACCGTACAACCCTCCCATCCGGTTTGTCCAGAATCTTCTACGGACGTTTTCATCATCATACTTCCCACATTGAATGGGTCCTTGGAATCCGAAAACTATTGTTCGGGAACACCTTACGAAGTTACTTTAAACTATGACCCATCATTGTTGCCCTCGGGCCAATATGAAATTGAATATCGTGTGGGCAGTACCGAAGGTGATTGGGATGGAAGCACCAATATTTCTTTGGTGAATGGAACAGGTACGTTCAATGTTGACCCATTGGCAGTTCCCATAAATGAAACAGTGCAAGTGAACATCATTGGCATTGAGGGAATGCAACAAGTGGTGTGTGGCGACATTGATGTTTCGGAAACCGAATTTCTGGTATCAAACTCCATTGCGTCTGGCGAGAATGTATGTCCCAACAATACGGTGACCATCAATTTGGAGAACATTTTGGACCAAATGGCCAATCCTACCAACGAAATACATACCATTAATTACTCCCTAACAATTCCCGACAATTCCGTGGTGGACCTATCGGAACAGAATGTTGTATTTTCCGATGGTTCCGCCTCATTTGACATCCCTGCGGAACATTTAAATCAGTCAGGAACATACTCTTTGGAAATTATTGTGGAAAACAGTTTTGAGATAGACTGTACCATAAATACAGGGTTCGAAATTCTTCCCATTCCCGAAAATATTGATCTGGACATTGCGGTGGACAACAATTGTGATGCAACTTCCATTGACGTGATCGTAAATGCCCCGACCCTGCCCAATGGAAGCTATACAATCGATTACTTCGTGGTTGAACAAAACACCCAGTCAACCTTAACGGACAATACCATCAACTTTGTTGGTGGAGTCGCTGTTTATGGAATCGACATTGCCAACCTACCCGATGGAGATTATATTGTGGTACTAAAAAGTACGCAAAACGATTCCACACCCTGCAGGCTCCAATTTGAATTTGAGTTACAGGAAGGCTTTTCCATTGGTGGGCAACCTATTGTACTAGAGGCAGAAGAGCAACAATCCTTTTGCCTAAATGAAGGTGTTCCAACGTTGGAAGACATAGATGTCAACACTACGGGTCCTATCACATTTTACCCAACCATTGACAGTCAAGAAGCTTTACCGATCAACACACCTTTGGAAGAGGGCGAAGATTACTACGTAGTCAGCTCCGATGAAAACAACAATTGCGCCAGCGAAGAACGGACAAGGATCCAAGTGTCCTTTTATGCCGCCGGGATACCAACGACCATCGATCCCTTCCCTATTTATTGTGCTTCAGATGAAGTAACCCTTGCCGGTTTGAACATAACAACCCCCAATGGAGGAAATATTGTTTGGTACGATGCAGCCTCGGATGGTAATATATTGGACTCAACCGAAATACTCGTTGATGGACAATCCTATTTTGCTGCCGAGCAATTGGACGGGTTCTGTGAAAGCGACACTAGATTGGAAATTGCACCAGTTATAATTCAACCGCCATTGCCCGATTTAATTTCCGATGAACTCTTGGTCTGTGCACTGGACAACCCGACCGTGGCTGAATTGGTAAATCTTGAAAATGCCATTGGGGCAAAAGTCGAATGGTTCAATGTAGTTGAAGGAGGTACCGCAATACCCAGTTATGTGCCATTGGAAGATGATATCATCTATTATGCGCAGAGTTACGATCCAGATACGGGCTGTATCAACAAAAACAGAGTCCCCGTAAGAGTGGACCTTAACAATTGCGACCCTGAAAAATATGGTTTTTTCATTCCCGATGCATTTTCGCCAAATAATGATGGGCGAAACGACACCTATTATATTCCCAACATTGAAATAATCTTCCCCGATTTCACTTTGGAAATCTTTAACCGATATGGTAATTCACTTTTCAAGGGCAATGCCTCCAAACCTGCGTGGGACGGAACAGGACCCAGCGGAAAAACCGTTCCCAATGGGGTCTATTTCTATCTCATCAACTTCAATAGGGATGGGTACGACCCTAAGCAAGGAAGATTATACCTAAACCGATAAGTAAGCAAATCCATGAAAAGAATACTGACAACTTTGTTGTTTCTATGGTGTTCATTGGGGGCAAAATCGCAGCAAGATCCCCAGTTCACCCAATATATGTATAACCTGAGCATTATAAACCCAGCTTATACCACCAACGAAAAAGGACTGATCAATTTTGGAACGTTCTACCGTTCGCAATGGCAAAATGTTGAGGGTGCCCCAGAAACATTGACCTTTTTTGCCCATGTCACCTTAAGCGACAAAGTGGAAACCGGAATTTCCATCATTAAAGATGAAATTGGGGATGGAGTGCTTTCAGAAAACAATATAAATGCGGATTTCGCATACATTCTACAACTTGACGATCAAAGCAATTTGGCTTTGGGCCTAAAGGGGGGCATCACCACTTTTGAAACCAATTTCACTGACCTTGTACTTCCAGAATATCAAGATGACGATGCTTTCAATGAAAACATAAATAGTATTTTCCCCAATGTCGGGGTGGGCTTTTTTTATAACAGACCTAACTTTTATGCAGGAGTGTCCGCTCCAAACTTGCTCACTTCCAAACATATCGACAACCAGGATGGGATAAAAAGAATAGGTTCCGAGGAAATACATCTGTTTTTCACTTCAGGCTATGTGTACACCATAAGCCCAGACTTGAAGATAAAACCTTCCGTGATGACCAAAATGGTGGAAGGGTCACCCATTTCTTTGGATACCTCTATCAATGTGCTGTTCAACAACAAGTTTGAAACAGGGCTTTCCTATAGATGGGGCGATGCAGTGAATGCCATGTTCAATGTTTACGTAGTGCCTTCCGTCAGAATAGGCTATGCATACGATTACACACTGTCCAATTTGGGGAGTTTCAGTGCAGGGTCTCACGAGATTTTTGCCCTTTTTGATCTTGATTTGCTCGGCTTAAGAAAAGGATACGACAAATCCCCTAGATTCTACTGAAATTATGAAAAGATTGCTTTTTATCATACTGATCAGCGTACAGCCTGTTCTCGCACAACAAGAACTGGAGCGAGCCAACACCTATTTTGAACGGGCATTTTACAGTGATGCCATCCCATTGTACGAGCAAGTCCTATCAACCAATCGCAGCCAACAGGTTTTACAGAACCTAGCGGATGCCTATTATCGAACCTACGATATGCATTCGGCAGCCAGATGGTACAATACACTGATCTCTAGGTCAGGGAAAAACGTCGATGCCTCCTATTATTTCAAACTCAATCAATCTTTGAAAGCCATAGGCAAGTATCAAGAAGCCGAAAGAGTATTGCAAGAATATTATCAGCGTTTGTGGGATTCGGTATCGATCAACAAGATAGGGCAGGACAATCTTTATCTGGCCAGTATTCAATCCATTGGAGATAGGTTTGCCATTCAAAACCTCCCTTTGAACACCCCTGCTTCGGAATTTGCAGCGATACAAATCGATTCCAACCTGATTTACACCGCAGCTAGAAAGAAGAATACATCCTTGAAAAAAGTTTACCGTTGGAACAACCAAAACTATTTGGACATTTACATCCATCCCATGGATAAAATTGGGCAAAATGATAGTTTCAGCAACAGCCTTTCCGGTAAGGTTAATACCAAAATGCACGAGGGGACCTATGCCATTACCAAAGACAGGAAAACCATTTACTTTACCCGGAACAATTTTATAAAAGGAAGAAAACGAACAGACAACAAGAAGATTTCGAATTTAAAAATTTACAAAGCGGAATGGATTGATGGCGAATGGTCAAACATTACAGAATTACCATTTAACAGCGACGATTATTCAACGGAGCATCCAGCATTGAGCCATGATGAGACCAAACTTTATTTTTCTTCCGACCGTCCTGGCGGTTATGGATCTTTTGATCTATATAGCGTTGATATCATTTCCGATGGATCCTATGGCGTCCCAAAAAACCTAGGTTCTCCCATCAATACAGATAAAAAAGAGCAATTTCCATTTTTGGATACCCACAACAACCTATACTTCGCTTCGGATGGGCATCCAGGATTTGGTCTTTTGGATATTTTTATCTCCAAATATGAATCCGGCAACCACCAAAAACCCGATAATTTGGGATTACCAGTAAATAGCGGCTATGATGATTTTGCCATTTCGTTCCATTCGCCAAGCGAAGGGTATTTTTCATCCAACCGCCCATCTGGCAAGGGAAGTGATGACATCTATTCTTTTAAGGAAACAAAACCGCTGGTCATAAAAGAATTTGACAAAACTGACAATAGCCCAAAATTGGCCTCCAAAATTTCCGATAAAACCAATGAGGGCAAACCATCAGGGGGTGACAACCAAGATGATGCGATTCTTCGAAAAGATGACAAAACCTATATTAAAACCCAACAAATCCATTTTGATTACAACCTTTGGTACCTAAGAAAGGATGTTAGGGGAAGGTTGGAAATAGTTATTCAGGTCATGAAAAAGTATCCCGATATGAAGATTGAAGTCGGTACCCATACCGATAGTAGAGGTAACGACAGGTACAACTTGGAACTTTCCCAAAAACGGGCCAATTCGGTCAAAGAATTTTTAGTTGAAAATGGAATCTCTGAAGATAGGGTAAAAGCCATAGGTTACGGCGAATCCAAACCACTTGTGCAATGCGAAACTGAAAGCGATTGTACCGAACAAGACCACGAACAAAACAGAAGGTGTGAGTTCACCATTCTTGAATGGAAGTAAATCCGTAAACAAATATTGGTTTTGACCTATAATTTTACCTGAGTTATTGCTATTTTTCCAAAAAATAGCACAATGAACCTATCAGAAATCGAACCCAAGGAAATAATGCCCGGATACCATGGAAAATTGGTGCATGGCGAACGCATGAGCTGGGTATTTTGGGATGTGGAAAAAGGTGCCGAAGTGCCCGAACACCACCATGCCCATGAACAGATCATGCATGTGGTCGAAGGCAGCTTTGAATTTACCCTTAACGGCGAAAAAGGCACCTATGGACCAGGGGACGTAGTAATCATTCCATCCAATGCGCCACATAGTGGCAAAGCATTGACTCCCTGCAAATTAATGGACATTTTTAGCCCCGTTCGGGAAGAATACCGATAGCCATGAACATTTCACTCAAAGGAAAAAAGGCCCTTGTGGGCGGCAGCACCAAAGGAATTGGCGAAGCCATTGCCCGACAATTGGCCAAAAGTGGGGCAAGTGTAACCCTCATGGCCCGTAGCAAAGAACGTATGCAGGCCATTGTGAAAGAAATGGATACGAGCCAAGGGCAAGAACACCAATATTTGGTGGCCGATTTCTCCAATTTTGAGACATTCAAAACCAACATTTCAGCATTTTTCGAACACAACACCATCGACATTTTGGTGAACAACACCCAAGGCCCACAAGCTGGCGGTGCCTTGGAAAAGAAGGTCGATGATTACCAAGAGGCCTTTGACCTATTGTTCAAATCCGTGGTTTTTACCACAGAACTTGCCCTGAAACACATGCAAAAAAACCAATGGGGCAGGATCATCAATGTGGCTTCCATTTCGGTTAAAGAGCCTCTGAATTATCTGGCCTTGTCCAATACAATTAGAGCTGCGGTGGTCACCTGGGCCAAAAGCCTGGCATACGATGTGGCCAAGGACGGAATTACGGTGAACAGTACTCTAACGGGTTACTTTGACACGGACCGCATAGCTCAACTCAACTTCAAAAAGGCTGAAAAATTGGGAATCTCTCCCGATGAAGTCCGTGCCAATATGGAAGAACAAGTTCCAATGAAACGCATCGGGAAACCAGAAGAGTATGGCTATCTAGTCGCATTTTTGGCCTCGGACCGGGCCGCTTTCATTACCGGGACCAATATTCCCATTGATGGCGGACTGTTGAAATCCCTCTAAAAAACTGATTTATAACAAATTAAATGCCTTAAAAACAATTAGATGTTCATTTTTTGAATATTTTTATGGAGTAACCAATAAAAATTCAACTCTATGAATTCAAAAGTTTTTTTGGCGGTCCGCATACTTTTGGGACTTCTTGTCCTTGTGTTCGGACTGAACAAGTTTTTAAACTTTTTACCTGCGGGAGGTGAAATGCCCGAAGCAGTGATGAACTATTTTGGCTCCCTCTCATCCACTTACACCCTAAAATTGGTGGCCATAGTGGAAGTATTGACCGGGCTCGCCCTTATCTTCAACAAGTATGGCGCCCTCATGGCGTTGATCTTGATGAGCGTTGCCCTAAACGCTGTTTTGTTCCACATTACGCTATCGCCCGATGGCCTGCCCCCAGCACTTGCGCTGTTGATATTGAACATAGCCGTTCTGTATGGATACAAGGATAGGTATAAGGATATTTTGAGGGCTTAAAAATCAACAGACCACTTTCTGTCAATTCGAGCGCAGTCGAGAATCAATGGGTTTTTGCCAATCCATACGTCAAGGCTGTGCTCAAACTGACAAAACCTAGGTTTCAATGCTTTTTGGGCCTATTTCGTTTCACAAACTCATCCGGTCCTTAAAAATATAGGACTGCCGTCGGGAAACCTCCACTTCCTCCCCATTTTTCAGGGTCAATTTCAATTTGCCATTGAACCATGGGACAACATTCTCGATAAAATTGGTATTGACAATTTGCTGTCGGTTCGCCCTAAAAAATGACTCTTCCGGCAATTTCTCCTCTACTTGGTTAAGGGATTTGTACAATAGCGGTTTCTTGTCATCAAAGAAAACACGGGTATAGTTGCCCACGATCTCAAACAGCGAAATGTCCCCTATTTTGACCAACCAACAAGATTCCCCATCTTTGATGAATATTTGGCTGCTTTCCGTCAGCTTCTTTGTCCTATCATTATCCGATCTGGCGGTTTCCATCTTGGGCCTCACTTTTTCCAGTGCCATTCCAAAACGTTTTTCGCTCACAGGTTTCAACAGATAGTCCAAGGCATTGTATTCAAATGATTTGATGGCATATTCATCAAAGGCGGTGGTAAAAATGGTCATGGGCACCTCGTCCAGCATCTCAAGGAGTTCAAAACCATCCTTTTCAGGCATATTGATGTCCAGGAACAAGAGGTCCGGATTTTCGCTCTGGATCAGTGCATACCCTTCATCCACGTTCTCCGCTTCGCCCACAAGCTCTATCCCCTCATATTTTTTCATGAGTTCCTTAAGCTCATTGCGCGCCAATCTGGAATCCTCTACTATGACCGCTCTTATGTTCATGTCAATGGAATTGTTATTCGGGCCGATACTTCATCGGCCACTTCCTCCAATTTAAACGATGCCCGGTCGGCATACAACAATTTTAGTCTTTGTTTTATGTTTTTCAATCCCAGTTGTGTGGAATCTTTTGAAATGTTCAGTTGCCCCGTATTTCTGACCTCAATGAGCAATTGTCCATCCCTTTGATTAATGGACAAGACAATCCTGCCCCCATTTTTTAGGTTGGCGATACCATGTTTGGCGGCATTTTCCACCAATAATTGTATGACCATCGGCGGAATCCTGAGGTCGAGGGTGTCGGTATCCACTTTTTTGATAAATTCCAGCCTGTCCTCAAACTGGATCTTCGAAAGATCGATATAATTGTCCACCACTTCAAGTTCTTCCCTCACCGCAATATCGTTGATGTTGTTCTTGGTCAATGAATACCTCAAGATCTCCGACAGTTTGGTGAGCATTTCCCTGGATCTTTCCACATCTTCCAGCATGAGGCCCCGAATGTTGTTCAGACTGTTGAACATGAAGTGTGGGTTTATCTGTCCCTTCAGGGTATTCAACTGTGCCTGTTTTAAATTGGTGTTCAGTTCCAAGCGCTCTATCCTATCTTGATTGAGCTTGAGCAATAATTTTATGACCAAATAGGTGACCATCCAAGCACCCACCAAGAAGAGGGAGTTCACCACCTGAATCCAGAAATTATTGTATCCTTCGAACATGCGAATTTCCGACTGCGTCAGTTCGGGCCCGAATTCAATATAGAGATAACCGAAAATTAAATTCATTAAACCGAACAACAATGCGGCCAAGAAAAGGGATACGATGATACGTATGATGTCCCTCAGCCCAAAGGAATCAAAATGTACATTCCTCTTGAGGTACCATCTTAATATTGAAGTGGAAAATATACCGATAAAAATACCTGCCAGTATCGAATAGGCCGTCAGTTCTGCACTGATTTCCTTGGGCACGAAAGCAGCGATGGAATTGATAAAGCCCCATCCCAGAAATTGTAGGCCCCAAAAGATTCGGTTCCTTCTTTTTTTACTTAATTCCATTTTTTCTGATGCGGATACCGTCAAATATAGTCTATTGTTTGGGTTCAACTATGTCAACAGATTTAAGACTCTTGGGGTTGACTTTTTTTGAAAAGACCGCAGCATTTTTTGCTGGAAGGCAAAAAAGTTATCCAAAGCAATGTCATACCAGCATAAAAGAACGGGAAATATTCCGTGTATTCCCAACCATTGAACCTGCCGTAAAGGCCAATACAGCTACCTATGAGGCCCATGGCCAGAATAACTCTTTGTGAAGTGCTCATTTTTTTCATGTTTTCAATTTGGAAAACCCAGTTAGGTTATATAAGAATGCTTACCAAAAGGGTGATGATCAATTTTGCAAGTGCTATCATGGTGTCGTGTTTTATTGATTCAAGGGCTAAAGTAGTCAGTAGTTGTCATATCGAACAGAACAATATGACCAGTGGCAATATGGGTAACTTGAACGGTAAACCCCTAACCTATTTCAATAGAAATCAATACCCTAACGACTCTTCGGAGGGAATTTGGAAAAGACTTTTTTCACCAAAGCCCTGAGATTGGCTTCCCGTACACTGGGCGATGCGTTTTCCCTGAAACCACTTTCAGCAACGGCCTGCCAGAACAATGCATCCTTTTGGGCATCCACAAAATCGAACTGGACACTGCGTTGGAGGCCAGGGCTTCCCAAAGGCAGCCCAACGGATATGCCACCTCCTATGTTCCTGCCACCACCACCAATGCCCACACCCACAGAGTTGCTGGGCGCAGTCTGGAAAGCATTGCTCAAAATATTGACAAAGAAATCGGGCTCCTCAGCCAAGCGGTACCCTCTGGACTGCAAGGTGGAATCCAAAATACGGAGCAATCGCTTTTCATCCAACTGGCTCAATCCGGAATTCATGTCCGAAAAATAATTATAGGTGGTGTAAGCCGTGAAATCGACCTCGTTATCGTAGTCATAACTTACCCGAACGGAGGAACAGGCTACCGAAAGGAAACAGAAAACCACAACCAATGTAGTGCGCATAACGGTTATTTCTGGAATACTTAAAAATAATCAATATATTGATTATGAAGGTAGAAGAAAATGGTTTATTCGTTCAAGAGCACCCAAAGTCTATCCTTGAGCTGCTGTATGCCCAAACCACTCACCGATGAGATAAACAGATAGGGAACATCCTTGAAATCCTCCTTCATGTCCTCTTTCATCTCTTCGATCAGTTCTGCATCGAGCATATCACATTTGGAAATGGCCACCAATCGGTTTTTGTCCAACAACTCCGGATTGTACCTCCTCAATTCATCCAGAAGAATGGCATACTCCTGACTGATGTCCTTACTGTCCGCAGGAATCAAAAAGAGTAAGGTGGCATTGCGCTCGATATGGCGCAAAAAGTAGTGCCCCAATCCCCTGCCCTCAGCTGCACCTTCGATGATCCCAGGAATATCCGCCATCACAAAACTTTGGAAATCCCTGTATTCCACAATGCCCAGGTTGGGCTTGAGCGTGGTGAACTCATAATCGGCAATCTTGGGTTTTGCCGAGGTCATCACGGATAGCAAAGTGGATTTTCCTGCATTGGGAAAGCCTACTAGCCCCACATCGGCCAATACTTTGAGTTCCAGGGTAATCTTGGTCTCTTGCCCAGGAATACCGGGCTGGGCATATCTTGGAGTTTGGTTGGTGGGAGTCTTGAAGTGCCAATTGCCACGACCGCCCATTCCCCCTTCCAGAACAATCTTTTCCTCTTGGTCTTCGGTGATCTCAAAAAGCACCTCGTTGGTCTCCGTATCCCTGACCACGGTACCCAAGGGCACTTCCAGATAAACGTCTTCGCCATCGGCCCCGGTGCTGCGATTTTTACTACCGTGCTCACCATGACCGGCCTTGAAGTGTTTCTTGAATTTATAATGGACCAAGGTCCATAGGTTTTTGTTCCCTTTCACGATGACATGGCCACCACGACCGCCATCGCCCCCATCGGGCCCACCTTTGGCCACATATTTTTCGCGGTGCAAATGCGCAGAGCCCTTGCCCCCGTTTCCGGAGGAGACAAACACTTTTACATAATCCACAAAATTGCCTTCGGTCATCTGAATGTTATTGGTTAGCGGTCAAAAAATTGGAGCAACCTTGATTATTGGGTCAACCCATCAATTACCTTGCTCAATCGCCCAGTAATTTCATCAATGTCGCCAATCCCGTTCACCGAATGGAACTTGCCCTGCTTTTCGTAATAAGCCTTCAATGGGGCTGTTTTTTGGTTGTATTCGTCAAAACGGTTACGGATCTTACTTTCATCTTGATCATCGGAACGACCGCTACTCTTTCCGCGTTCCAACAAACGAGCCACCAAAACGTCATCATCAGCTTCCAAAGCGATGGTGGCGTTCACCTTCATGTTTTTGGAATCCAAAAAGTTGTCCAGGGCCTCTGCCTGCTCCTTGGTTCGTGGAAAACCGTCAAAAATAAAGCCGGCGGCCTCGGGATTTTTCTCAACTTCGTCCTTGAGCATGTCTATGGTCACCTCATCGGGCACCAAATCCCCTTTGTCAATATAGGATTTGGCCAACTTGCCCAGTTCCGTACCGTTTTTGATGTTGTAGCGGAACACATCCCCTGTGGATATGTGCTTAAGATTATACTTTTCTTTCAAAAACCCCGCTTGGGTTCCCTTTCCAGCTCCTGGCTTTCCAAAAAGCACTAGGTTAATCATATTTCCTTGATTTAATTGGTAAACTTCCCTTAGATTCCTTCCCAATTCGTTATAGTCCAGGCCATATCCCACAATAAAATTATCGGGGATCTCCAAGCCCACGTAGTCTATCGTGTACTCCCCATTATATACCTCGTCTTTATAGAAAAGGGTCGCTATCTTGAACTCTTTGACATTGGTATTGGAAAACAGGTGCACCAACTCTTTGAGGGTACGTCCCGTGTCCACCACATCTTCCAAAATGATAACGCTCTTGCCCTCAATTTCCCCCGGGGCGTCCAACAATGTTTCCACAATTCCTGTGGAGGTAAGCCCTTGGTAGGAACTCAACCGTACAAAGGAAACCTCACAAGGATATGGGTAGGCCTTCAGAAAATCGGAAACGAACATAAAAGCCCCATTGAGCACTCCCACAAAGAGGGGCGTCTCGTCCTTATAGTCCCTCGCAATCTCGGAAGCCATTTTTTCAATGGCAGCAAGTATTTCTTCTTCCTTCAGATAGGGTTTAAAAACTTTGTCGTGAAGCTTTATCAACGTTTCATTATTATGTTCAGGTTGGCAAAGATAGTATTTTTGGGGTGGTATGTCCACCTATCTTTTATCCCTTCAAGGAATTCATGTATTTTTGCTTTTATTCCAATTCGCTGATCAATGCAATTTTTTTCATCCGACTTTACACTGGGGATTTTGGGAGGAGGTCAATTGGGCAAAATGATGCTCTACGAAACCCGCAAATGGGACATCCGCACCAAAGTGATGGACGCCTCGCCCGAAGCTCCCTGCAAAATAGCCTGCAATGAATTTGTACTGGGCGATTTGATGGATTTTGACGCCGTTTATCATTTTGGAAAGGACGTGGACGTGCTCACCATCGAAATAGAGAACGTAAACGTGGATGCCCTTGAAAAACTGGAACATGAAGGCATCAAGGTGTATCCTCCCACCAAAACCCTTCGGACCATACAGAACAAGGCCACACAAAAACTTTTTTATACGGACCATGGCATTCCCACGGCACCGTTCACCCGTTTTGCCTATACTTCGGAAATCGAGGACAGCATACACAACGGCGGCCTGCAATTGCCATTTGTATGGAAGAGTGCCCAATTTGGCTACGATGGCCAGGGCGTGAAGGTAGTCAGGAAAATGGAAGATCTTGAAGGATTGCCCAATGTGGAGTGCATTGCCGAAAAAATGATCGGTTTCAAAAATGAGTTGGCGGTCATTGTGGCACGGAGCACCAAAGGTGAGGTAAAGACCTATCCGGTGGTGGAGATGGAATTCCATCCCGAGGCCAACCAAGTGGAATACGTGATCTGTCCCGCCAGAATCGATGCAGCCGCTGCCCAAAAGGCGCAGGAAATTGCACTGAAGGTTTCGGAACACATGAAACACATTGGCCTGCTTGCCGTGGAAATGTTCCAGACCCAGGATGATGAGATCTTGGTAAACGAAGTGGCACCCAGACCGCACAACAGTGGTCATTACAGTATAGAAGCAAGCTACACCAACCAATTTGAACAACACATCCGCGCCATTTTGGGGCTTCCCTTGGGAAAAACCGACAGCAAGGTGGCTGGAATCATGGTCAATTTGGTAGGGGCCGAAGGGCATACGGGCGATGTGGTCTATGAGAATATGGCCGACATCTTGGAAATGGAAGGAGTGACCCCGCACATTTATGGAAAAAGACAGACAAGACCTTTCCGGAAAATGGGACACGTCACCATTGTGGACGAGGATATGGCCAGGGCCAGGGAGGTGGCCCAAAAAGTGAAGGAAACCATTAAGGTTGTCACAATTCGTTAATATGTCCTTTAATATTAAGACATACAAAACCGAGGATGGAAAATCAGAGATTCAAGTAAGTCTCAGTAATGATACCGTTTGGCTTTCCCTTAATCAAATTTCCGACTTGTTCGAACGAGACAAATCAGTCATTTCCAGACACATAAATAATATATTTAAGGAAAAGGAATTGGTTTTGAGTCCAACTGTTGCAAAAAAAGCAACAGTTCACCAAAATGAGAGTGGGAGAATTGTAGAGCGAAAAATAGATCTCTACAATCTTGATGTTATCATTTCAGTAGGTTATCGTGTAAAATCCAAAAGGGCCACCCAATTTAGAATATGGGCAGGCAATGTTATCAAAGAACACTTGATAAGAGGATACACTATAAATGAGAAAAGATTAAAGCAGACATATAAAAGCAATTTAGAACAGCTTGAAAACACTGTGAATCTACTCTCACAGTCGTTTAAATCAGATAGGGACCTTCAGCTGAACGAAGCAAAAGGCTTTGTCGAAATTCTTTCAAAATATACGCAGTCGTTTATCTTACTGAACAAATTTGATGAGGATAGATTGGAAAGCAACGACCTTTCATCAAAAATTCAATATCATATAACTTATAGCGAAGCTCGAAACATCATTCAAAATCTGAAAGCCAAACTTATTCATTTAAAAGAAGCTTCCAATCTATTCGGAAATGAAAAGGATGATTCACTCAAAGGCATTATAGGCAATATAGAGCAAACATTTGATGGCCAACAATTATATCCTTCCATAGAGGAAAAAGCAGCACATTTATTATATTTTATCATCAAGAACCATCCTTTTTCCGATGGGAACAAGAGAATCGGTGCCTTACTTTTTGTTTGGTACCTACAACAAAACGATTTTCTTTTGAAAAATTCCGGTGACACCAAAATTAGTGAAAATACACTTGTTGCCTTATCCTTGCTCATAGCACAGAGCAATCCAGACCAAAAGGATATTATGACAAAACTGATTATCAATCTAATCAAAAATTGACATGAAAAAAGTAGCCGTGATTATGGGAAGCACCAGCGACCTTCCCGTTATGCAAGACGCCATTGATATATTGAAAGAATTCGGGATTGCATTCGATGTAGATATTGTTTCCGCGCACCGCACCCCCGAAAAACTATTCGATTTCGGAAAAAATGCCCACAAAAAGGGATATTCGGTGATTATTGCCGGGGCCGGAGGGGCCGCCCACTTGCCCGGAATGGTAGCTTCATTGTCCCCATTGCCCGTGATAGGCGTGCCCGTAAAGAGCAGCAACTCCATAGATGGTTGGGACTCCGTGCTCTCCATTCTCCAGATGCCCGGAGGGGTTCCAGTGGCCACCGTGGCCCTGAACGGTGCCAAGAATGCAGGTATTCTGGCCGCACAGATCATAGGCAGTTCCGATGAAAACGTTCTGGACAAGATTCAATCCTACAAAGAAGGGTTGAAGGAAAAGGTCATCAAAGGAGCGGAAGAAGTGAAGAATAAGAGGTAAGGTACTTGACAAATTTACTGTAAGAAATCAGAAATCTTTGAAAAAACACATTGATAGTTCTATGAACAACCCATTGCTGGAGCCTTTTGATCAAGCTCCCTTTTCCAAAATAAAGAACGAACATTTCAAACCGGCTTTTCTTCAGGCCATTGAAGATGCCAGAAAGGAAATAGACGATATCGTGGAAAACCCGGATGCCCCCACTTTCCAAAACACTTTGGAGGCTCTGGATTTTGTAGGACAACAGTTGGACCGCATTTCCAGCGTGTTTTTCAACCTGAATTCGGCGGAGACCAATGAAGAAATCCAAAAATTGGCCCAAGAGATTTCCCCAATATTGTCGGAGTTTAGCAATGACATCACCTTGAACCAAGGACTTTTTGAACGTATCAAGGCAGTTTACGAGCAAAGGGATACGTTAAAACTAACCCCCGAACAACAAACCCTTTTGGAGAAAAAATACAAAAGCTTTAGCAGGAACGGGGCCAATCTGAACGATTCGGACAAAAAGCGATTACGGGAAATCGATGCCGAACTTTCCAAACTGAAATTGAAGTTCGGGG
The DNA here is from genome assembly GCA_048270465.1 of Allomuricauda sp. Lineage (GTDB taxonomy): Bacteria > Bacteroidota > Bacteroidia > Flavobacteriales > Flavobacteriaceae > Flagellimonas. The sequence goes on along the minus strand of JBLWSV010000017.1, from coordinate 14,081 downwards.
AAAATGTTTTGGCCGAAACCAATAAGTATGAAATGCACCTCACCCATGAGGACGACCTCAAGGGTCTGCCCGAAGGTGAAAAAGAGGCCGCTGCGCAGTTGGCCGAATCCAAGGGTAAAGATGGATGGCTCATCACACTGGATTACCCTAGCTATATCCCCTTCATGAAATATGCAGAGAACAGGGAGTTGCGCAAGGAGCTTTCCATTGCCTTTGGCAGCAAAGGGTTTCACAACGATGAACTCGACAATCAGGAAAATATCCTTAAAATTGTCTCCCTGCGCCATGAGCGCGCCAATCTTTTGGGCTACCCCACCCATGCGCATTTTGTACTGGAGGAACGTATGGCGGAGAATCCCGAAAAAGTGATGGATTTCCTGAATGAACTGCTCGAAAAGGCAAAACCGGCCGCAGAAAAAGAGTTTGAAGAGCTCGAAACCTTTGCCAAAAGTTTGGACAACATTGATCGGCTCGAAAAATGGGACAGTGCCTACTATTCCGAAAAGTTGAAGCAAAAGTTGTTCAATCTGGATGATGAGAAGCTAAAACCGTATTTCAAACTGGAAAATGTGATCAATGGTGTCTTCAAGGTGGCCGAAAAACTATTTGGACTTACATTCAAAGAGGTCCAGACTGTAGAAAAATACCATCCAGATGTGAAGACGTATGAAGTGTATGACGATGCCAACAACTTTATTTCACTCTTCTATGCCGATTTCCACCCTAGACCGGGCAAACGGGGCGGTGCTTGGATGACTTCCTTCAAACCACAATATACTTTGAATGGCAAAAACAACAGGCCGCACATTTCCAACGTCTGCAATTTTACCAAACCTACCAAATCCAAACCCTCATTGCTCACTTTTAATGAAGTGACCACGCTTTTCCATGAATTTGGTCATGCACTGCACGGCATGCTGGCCAACACCACTTACCCAAGCCTGTCGGGCACTTCCGTGTATTGGGATTTTGTGGAACTGCCCAGTCAGGTTATGGAAAATTGGTGTTATGAGAAAGAGGCCCTGGAACTTTTTGCCTTTCATTATGAGACCGGGGAGTTGATCCCCATGGAATTGGTGGAAAAAATAAAGGAATCCGCTACCTTTCAGGAGGGAATGGCCACGTTGCGCCAACTGAGCTTTGGCTTTTTGGACATGGCATGGCATGGCAACGATCCATCAAACATCAACGATGTGAAGGCCTACGAAGCCAAGGCGTTTGAAGGTACGGATTTGTTCCCCGATACCCCACAAACCTGTATGAGCACATCATTTTCGCATATTTTCCAAGGAGGCTATTCATCTGGATACTACAGTTACAAATGGGCCGAGGTTCTGGATGCGGATGCTTTTGCCTATTTCAAGGAAAATGGCATTTTTAGCAAAATGGTCGCCGATAAGTTCAAGGAAAGTGTGCTCTCCAAAGGAGGTACGGAGAACCCGATGGAACTCTACAAACGTTTCAGGGGAGCCGAACCCAATATCGATGCATTGTTGGAAAGGGCCGGTCTCATCAAAAAAGCCAGCTAAAGATAGTGGGCACGCAACGGTCTGAGGGTTTTGGGGGAAAATTGGGACACATCTTATCCACGACCATCCTTGGCAGCATAAAAACCACTATTTTTGCTACTTCGAAACTATGGGCAAGCACGAACTCCATCCGCAGAATTGGGTAGATCTCTATGCAGATTACCTCTTCAACTACGCCGTGGCCAGGGTCAGCGATGCAGAAATTGCCAAGGATCTGGTACAGGAAACCTTTTTCGCCGGTCTCAATTCTTCCAAGAACTACAAGGGTGATGCCGCCGAGCGTACTTGGTTGGTCTCCATATTGAAAAGAAAAGTTATAGACCATTACCGCAAGAGCAATTCCAAAAAAGGAAAGGCTGAGGTACGCATCAACTATAGCACGGATTCCGAATCCGAAGGAGATTGGTTGGAAGAGCAAGTGGCCGACCCGTTTACCAGGGATGGGGACAACATATTGGAGAACGAGGAGCTGGGGCTAGCCTTGCAGGAGTGTTTGGACAAATTGCCCAAAAAGCAGGCCCAAGTCTTTAAGATGAAGACCATCCAAGGAATGGAAACTGAAGATATTTGTAATGAGTTGGACATTAATCCGTCCAATTTGTGGGTAATGATCCATAGGGCAAGGACCTCGCTTATGGGTTGTTTGAACGAAAATTGGTTTTAGCTATGAAGATTTCATGCGAAGAGGCATCACACATCTGTAACAAATCCCAATACAAGGAGGCAAGCTTTTGGGACATTGTAAAGCTTCGATTCCATCTGTGGTATTGCAAGACCTGTAAAACGTATTCCAAAAAGAATTCCAAGTTGACTTCCCTTTGTGATCGCGCTGGCCTTTCCACGCTATCCGACCATGACAAGGAATGCATGAAACGTGACCTCGAAAAAAAACTCTAAAAAAAACGCTCCACCCACCAAAACATCCCAAACCAGAAAACTGGGATGGCCTCCACCCAAAACGATACAAAGTATCGGGATTTCATTTTTTCATTGGCGATAAGTACAAAGATCATGACCACCGTGAGGGCCAATCTCAGTACAATCTCAACTTGATGGACCCCATCTTTCAAAAAAGTTAGCAGAAAAAAAACGACGGCCAGCGCAATCCCTAAATTTTGGGTCTGTCTTATTCCCAATACCTGTGGCAAGGTCCTAAGGTCTTTGTCGTCCCATTGCATATCCCTGATCTCAAAGGGAATGATGAGCACCAATACCAATAGGAACCTCTGTAAAAAAAGTATCCAAAGATCCCAATCGATGGGCATCTGCGCATCCAGAGCAGGCAAAAGCACCGTGAAACCGGCCCACACAAAGGCCACAATATAGATTTTCAACCCTCCCAGGCTCCTTAGGTTTTTCGCATTGGGCAAAAACGGAACGGCATACAATGCAGACAATAGGCCCAAAATCACCGTGGCCCACCAAATCTTGGCATCCAGTTGCAGCAAAAAATAGAGTGCAAAGCCAAACGATACAAAACTGAATACTTGGATGATCCTGTGATAGGCATTGGACACGATCAAATATTTGTAGGCCTCCACCCCATATTTGATGAAGTTGTAACAGACGATCACCCCAAAAAAAATGAATCCCAACAGGTCGATATCCGAAGAAATGCCCAGCAAATGAAAGGTGACACCCGCCAACGACAATACGGCTAAGGCCACATGGATACTGGCATCCAGATAAAAATCAAAAATGGACTTCAAGGTCTTCATCTTCACGGGTTTTCCCTTCGTTCCCGAACGGTTGATCAGTGGTTAACAACTTTGCCCCTCTCACCTTCAAAATTGCCTATTTTCATTGAATTTATCCCTAATTTTGTGCACTTTATTGGATTGAACATGAATACAGAAATGTTTGCCGCCAGACATATCGGCATATCAGAAAAAGACCTTCCCCAAATGCTTAAAACGATCGGGGTGGACAGTGTGGAACAGCTCATCTACGAGACCATTCCCGATGATATCAAACTCAAAAAACAACTGGACCTTCCCGAAGGGATCAGTGAGCACGAGTTCCTGAACCATTTGCAGGAATTGGCCCAAAAGAACAAGGTTTACAAAACCTATATCGGATTAGGTTACCATGAATCTTTTACCCCTTCCGTGATCAAAAGGAACATCTTGGAAAACCCAGGATGGTACACTGCTTATACGCCATATCAGGCCGAGATTGCCCAGGGAAGATTGGAGGCACTCTTGAATTTCCAGACCATGGTAAGCGACTTAACGGGCATGGAAATAGCAAATGCCTCCCTTTTGGATGAAAGTACTGCTGCTGCTGAGGCCATGACCATGTTGTTCGAGCTGAGAAGCAGGCAACAAAAGAAGGATGGGGCCTCTAAATTCTTTGTCTCCGAAGAAGTGCTCCCCCAAACGTTGAGCCTGTTGGAAACACGGGCCATACCTTTAGGCATTGAGTTGGTCATTGGCGACCACGAAACCTTTGACTTTTCAGGGGACTTCTATGGAGCACTGTTGCAATACCCGGGGAAACACGGACAAGTAACCGATTACGCTTCCTTTGTGGAAAAAGCCAAGGCAAATGAAATCAAAGTCGCCGTTTCCGCCGATATTCTGAGCTTGGTATTGCTCACCCCTCCCGGTGAATGGGGTGTGGACGTTGTGGTGGGCACCACCCAGCGTTTTGGCATACCCCTTGGCTATGGAGGGCCGCACGCTGCTTTTTTTGCCACCAAGGACGAAAACAAAAGGAACATTCCGGGAAGAATCATTGGAGTGACCAAGGACACTGATGGCAACCGTGCCCTGCGTATGGCATTGCAGACCCGTGAACAGCACATCAAAAGGGACAAGGCCACGTCCAACATCTGTACCGCACAGGTATTGTTGGCCGTCATGGCAGGCATGTATGCCGTGTACCATGGCCCTGAAGGGTTGAAATATATTGCCAACAAAGTACATAAGCACACCAGATCGTTGGCAATCACACTGGAGTCCCATGGGTTCCAGCAGACAAATACCGCTTATTTTGACACACTATCGGTCAAGGTAAAACAAATCGAAAAACTAAAACAAGTCACTGAAGGAAAAGGGATCAACCTAAATTATGTTGACCATGAAACCGTCTCCATTTCGTTGAACGAAGCTGTTTCCGATCAAGATGTGCAAGTATTGGTTTCCTGCTTTTTGGAAGCCCATAACATCAAAAAAACGGAGTCAATTTCCATCAAAGAAGAGGTCATACCAACTAGCCTGCAACGAAAAACCCCTTTCTTGGAGCATGAAGTGTTCAATTCCTACCATTCCGAGACCGAGTTGATGCGCTACATCAAACGATTGGAACGCAAGGACCTTGCCCTCAACCATTCCATGATCTCCTTGGGCAGTTGCACCATGAAATTGAACGCCGCTTCGGAAATGCTGCCCTTAAGCTGGGCTGAGTGGGGCAATATTCACCCGTTTGTTCCTTTGGAACAAGCGCAGGGCTATCAAGAAGTATTGAAGTCTTTGGAAGAACAGTTGAACATCATTACCGGGTTCTCGGCCACTTCCCTTCAACCCAATTCCGGGGCACAGGGCGAGTATGCTGGCCTGATGGTCATCCGTGCCTATCATGAGTCCAGGGGCGAGGGACACCGCAACATTTGTTTGATTCCCGCTTCCGCCCATGGAACCAATCCTGCTTCCGCCGTAATGGCCGGGATGAAAGTGGTGGTGACCAAAACGGATGAAAGAGGGAACATCGATGTGGCCGACTTGGAAGAAAAAGTACAGTTGCATGCCGAAAATTTGGCAGCATTGATGGTGACTTACCCATCTACCCATGGTGTTTTTGAATCCTCCATCAAACATATTACCCAATTGATCCATGATAACGGAGGACAAGTGTATATGGATGGTGCCAACATGAACGCACAGGTCGGTTTGACCAACCCTGCCACCATTGGTGCGGATGTGTGCCACCTCAACCTGCACAAGACCTTTGCCATCCCACATGGAGGTGGTGGACCAGGAGTGGGGCCCATCTGTGTGGCAGAGCAATTGAAACCCTTCCTACCGTCCAATCCTGTGATCAAAACGGGAGGAAAAGAGGCTATCACAGCCATTTCCGCTGCGCCTTGGGGAAGTGCCTTGGTCTGTTTGATCTCTTACGGATACATCAAGATGTTGGGCGCCGAAGGCCTTACGAATGCCACAAAAGCCGCCATCCTGAACGCTAACTATATCAAAGACCGCCTCAAGGGCAAGTTTAATGTGCTCTACACAGGCGAAAGAGGAAGGGCCGCCCACGAAATGATCATTGATTGCAGACCTTTCAAGGCCAATGGTATTGAGGTGACGGATATCGCCAAGCGACTTATCGATTATGGTTTCCATGCACCCACAGTGTCTTTCCCAGTGGCGGGAACTTTGATGATAGAGCCTACCGAGAGTGAAAGCCTTGTAGAGCTGGACAGATTTTGTGATGCCCTATTGTCCATTAGGCGCGAAATAGATGATGCCAATGCCGACGAAACGAACAACGTGCTCAAAAATGCCCCGCACACCTTGGGGATGATCACCAACGATGTTTGGGAATACCCATATAGCAGACAAAAAGCTGCGTTTCCGCTGCCCTATGTGGCCGAGAATAAATTTTGGCCCAGTATTCGCAGAACGGATGAAGCATTTGGGGATCGTAATTTGATCTGTACCTGTGCGCCCATTGAAGCGTACGCAGAAGCATAAAGACCTTTGAAAACACTGATAAAAAGCCTTGGCACAAGAAAGTTGACCAGGGCTTTTTTTGTTTGCTTCCCATACCAAAAGGTTCTTTGAACATTGTATGGTTTGCTATGCATGCATAACAATAAAGTTTCAATAGTTTATCTTTAAATATCAAAAACCTCGATATGAAAATCGGTATTACGGGAACAGGCAGCTACATCCCATCCATTGTCACAAAAAATGAAGCCTTTTTGGAACACAAGTTCCTGGGTGCTGATGGCAGTAAAATCGAGCAGGAAAATTCGGTGATCATTGAGAAGTTCAAGGCCATTACGGGCATCGAAGAACGCAGGTACGCCGAACCGGAGTTTAAAACATCCGACCTTGGGTATTTGGCCGCAGAGAAAGCCATCATGGATGCCGGAATAGACAAAGAAGATTTGGACTACATCATTTTTGCCCACAATTTTGGGGATATGACCCCGGGCAAGATCCAAGGTGACACTTTGCCCAGTCTGGCAACGCGCGTTAAACATTTGTTGCAGATAAAAAATCCAAAGTGTGTGGCCTACGATCTCATCTTTGGTTGCCCAGGATGGATTGAAGGAGTCATACAAGCTTCGGCGTTCATCAAAAGTGGCATGGCCAAAAAATGTCTGGTGATCGGTGGCGAAACGCTTTCGCGGGTGGTAGATTCCCATGACCGTGACAGTATGATCTTTTCCGATGGTGCTGGGGCGGCCATCATAGAATCAACAGAGGGTTCAGGTGAAATTTTGGCGCACGACTCCGTAACTTATGCAGGAGAAGAGGCCTATTACCTTTATTTTGACAAGACCAACAGTGCAGAGGGCTGCAAGGATACCCTATATATTAAAATGCTGGGGCGCAAAATCTACGAGTTTGCCTGTATCAACGTGCCCAAGGCCATGGCAGCTTGTTTGGACGACAGTGGAGTGGCCATTGATGATGTCAAAAAAATATTCATCCATCAAGCCAATGAAAAAATGGACGAGGCCATCATCAAACGATTCTATAAACTCTATGGAAAGGATGCCCCTGAGAACGTCATGCCCATGAGTATCCACAAACTGGGCAATAGTTCCGTCGCCACCATTCCAACGCTCTACGATCTGGTATTGAAAGGCGAGCTTCCCGAGCATCAACTGAGCAAGGGTGATGTGGTCATCTTTGCAAGTGTCGGTGCGGGGATGAACGTCAATGCAATTGTTTATAGGTATTGATAATTATTATTTAAACCAGATTAATGTTGGTGGCTTGACAGTTTCATTTAAAATTGTAATAGTCTTCAACCGTCTATTTTTTGAATGCAATCAGACTGGATCAATTATTTTTCCCTAAATTTTTCAATTAAATTTTCTTTTTCAGTTGGCACAAAAAAAACATTTCGTACTCCGTCATCCTCTTCCCTAATTAAGGAATCAACCTTTTTTAGTCTATTATATCCCGTATGGGCAAAAAAAGAATAGTTCAAGTCTTTCATTATTGAACTTAGCTCAGCCTCATTGAAGTTGAACAGCACCTCGCAAATAATTATCGGTCTGTCTCTTTTAAAAGTTTGAAGGCCTCCTTTTAGGACTTCGATTTCAGCACCTTCAACATCAATCTTCATTAAATCAACTGGACTGACACCCTTTCTTATATCATCAATACGGGTTGATTGTACATTTATCTTTTCTGATGACAAGCCTTTCTTGGTTCCTATATTATGTTCTCCTGACAAGTTGAGAATTTTAGGAAATTTAGGGTTCACTACTTGGTAAAACTCAATATTTCCACTTTTGTTGGAAAGTGCAGTTGCATGGACCTGAATTTGGTCAAGAACATTGTTCAATTTTAAATTTTCATACAAATAAACCTTGGGGCCCATAGATGGTTCAAATGCTTCTACTTTCAAATTAGCATTGATCTTGCAGCCAAGTATGCTGTAATATCCAATGTTTGCACCTACATCCCAAAACGTGTTCAAATCCTTTACAATTTCCAGAAATATTGAAGTGTACTCATATTGCAATGGTTTCCCCCAATAAAGTTCCCGGGCAATAAAACTTGTTTGGTTTGCTTTGATCCTGATTGAAATCGATTTGGCAATCTTCAATTTAAACATGCCTGATGGGTTTAACCTAAGTCTGTCTGGAACCAAAGACCCCAGTAACTTTGTAACAATTCTCAGAAATTGGTTTATACGTGGCTCATATATAAATGAGCGAAAAAAATCCATCATTATGTATTCATCTATAAACACCAAAGGTATTTAATATTGACATTTTATACTTAACAAAAGCATGATGTCTTAGGCAAACCACAATGTTTATTTGCGTTTCGACTAAAATGGAATAAACTATTTTATATAGTTCTCAGTAATTTGTTTATTTACATATTACTAATCCAACAGATGATCAAGTTGTTGAACGACCACAAGTTAATCTGGGCATTGCTTTTGTTTTTTATCGTAATTAGGAGCAATTTTTCCATTGCCCAAAGTTTTGAAGTAAAGACCTACCAAAAAATCAATCAAACCAATGGTGGTTTTACTGGGAATCTAGACAATTATGATTCTTGGGGGATTGCTATCGACAATATTGGCGATCTGGACGGGAACGGTATAAATGACCTAGCGGTCGGAGCTTATACGGATGATGATGGGGGAACTAACCGTGGAGCTGTTTACATTTTATTTTTGGATGGCAACAATCAAGTTATATCGCACACTAAGATAAGTGATACTTCTGGCAACTTTTTAGGCGATTTAGATAATGATGATCGATTTGGAGGGTCGGTATCTTACCTTGGAGACCTTAATTCGGACGGGTTGGTCGAATTGGCAGTTGGTGCGGATTATGATGGGGATGGGGGCTATTGGCATGGAGCTGTTTGGATTCTAAGTTTAAATTCTGATGGAACGGTAAACAATCATATAAAGATAAGTGATACACAAGGAGGGTTTACTGGAGCAATAAATGGTGACGCCATTTTCGGAACCGACATGGAAAACATTGGTGATTTGAACAATGATGGCACAATGGATCTGGCTGTTGGTTCCAGAAGGGATGCAGATGGCGGTTCCAGAAGAGGTGCTTTTTGGGTATTGTTCATGAACCCAGACATAACTGTCAATTCATATCAAAAAATTAGTGACACCCAAGGAGGGTTTCTACCAAATCTAGATTTCGAGGATTATTTTGGCGGTTCAATCTTAAACTTTGGTGATCAGAATAGTGATGGAACCAATGATTTGATTGTCGGAGCCTACAGAGATGATGACCTTAATATTAATTCAGGTAGTTTTTACCTGATCTATTTGAATGAAGATGGGACCACAAAAGATGCTGTAAAAATTTCAAATACCAGTGGAGGACTTTCGAATCAAATCTCAGCAAATGCACTTTTTGGAGAATCAATCGATGGGGTCAATGATATTGATGGGGATGGAATCTCTGAAATATTGGTCGGGGCTTTGGGACATGTAAATCCAACATTGGGTATAAATACAGGCGCTTTCTACATGATTGAATTGAATCCAGATGGGACGGTCTCGGAAGATCTGTTGTACACTTATGGTGAATATTGTTTTTCTGGAGACCTTTCCTCTGGAGATTATTTTGGTGGTGCAATAACTTTATTGGAACCTGGCCCGAATCCCAAAATTGCTGTCAGTGCCTATCATGATAGTGAAAACGGCCCAGAAAGAGGAGCTGTATGGATTCTAGATTTGGGAGAAAAGACATACAATGTTGATACATTTGATCCATCATGCGGCATGAACAATGGGTTCTTCATTGTATCTGGGCTTATCCCAAATTTGGATTATACGATTACCTATGAATATGAAGGAATAAAAATCAATGATTATTATCTTTCTGATCCAAACGGCACTTTCAAAGTGGATGATCTTCTTTCTGGATTCTATGGTAACATTATTGTTACGGAATCACTAATGGAATGCCCTTATGATCTTGGCTCTTTAAGTTTGAAAGATGACTCGATAAACCCATCATTTAATCTGATAGAACCTACATTTTGTGGCGCAACTGACGGATTGATTGAAATAAATGACCTCCAACCCCACACGAACTATACAATTTCATACACTATAAATGGGCTGACCTTATCTATCCCTCTAAGTTCGGACTCAATGGGAAGACTTGCTGTACCTGGTCTGGGGGCTGGCACGTATGAAAGCTTTGAGATTATTGACCTTTCTAGTTCGTGTAGGTCAATACCAGAAAACTTATTTCTCAATGACAATGAACTATATTTTCAAAGCCAGGTTATCAATCCAACCGCATGTGGAATCAGTGATGGGAAAATAATTATATATGGCGCAACGCCAAATTCAACATTTGGCATTTCATATCGACTCGGAAATACCCTTGTTAACCAGAATTATTCCTCAAATGACAATGGAGAAGTTTTTATTCAAAACCTAAGCAGTGGAGCTTATGAGTCTTTTACTATCATGGATTTTTCCTACGGATGTACAACTCATTTGGGCACAATTGAAGTTATTGAACCCAAACTTGATATAGCTAGTTATTTTCAAAACCCGTCCGTTTGTGGTAACACAGATGGTCAAATCTTTTTTTCTGGACTTAACTCCAATTCAACTTATGAAGTAAGTTATAGTGTTAATGGGGAGGCAAAATCAACAATGGCGCTTACAACCGATGACTTGGGGAATCTTGAATTGAATAATCTTGAAGCAGGTATTTATTCAGATATTAACATTACAGATATAATCAATACATGCCAATCAATTGTCGAAGATATTATTTTATCGGAGCCATCATTCTCTCCCAAAATCTTTGCTGATTCGCCCACCAGTTGTATTTCAGAAGATGGTACTATTTCTATATCTGGATTGCTTCCAAACACAGATTATAGGATAACCTATGAAAAAAAATCTGAAATGACCACAACATATCTGAAATCAGACTCCGTAGGAATGTTGTCCATCAGCTCACTTACTATTGGCTCTTATCAGAATTTTTCTATTGTTGGTCAAGACAACAACTGCTCTATTCTCGTACCATTAATTGAATTGTCGTGTAATGGAGAATTAATTGGCTGTTTTGTTACAAAAAAATTTTTCACACCCAATGGAGATGGATTTAATGACCAATGGTATCTTGACACCATCGATAATTGCCAATACCATGTTCAAATTTTCGATAGGTATGGAAAACTTTTAAAATCATTGACTCCAAACAATCCATATTGGGATGGAACTTATAATGGAGAACCAATGCCTTCAAATGATTATTGGTACATGGTTCTATATTTAGAAGAATCCACACACAAAATCTTCCAATCCCATTTCACCCTTAAGAGATAGATGATCCAAATGAAAAATATAGCCAATAGCATTAACCTTTTATTTTAAACCTTTTCTTAACCCAAGAAATTTCTTTTATAAAAACTCAAATAAGAAAAGGTGAAAAAAGGACACAGATTTCGCCAATCCTCCACAGATACAATTGGTACTTTTCAGTAGACATACCCCTGTTTCACCTATAATAACCAAACAACACCAAAACTTCTTTGGGATAAGTGGTTTGTTTTTTGGAATTTTAACGCATGTGGATCAGCATTGTCATTCCGGCACATAATGAGGCAGCTTATTTGAAGGATTGTCTGGATTCCTTTGTGGAACAGACCCATGTGCCCGATGAGGTGATTGTGGTGGACGACAATTCCTCTGACAATACTTTTGAAATTGCATCAAATTTTACCCAACAATATGATTGGATCAAGGTGGTGAAACGCATATCCGTTGACGAGCACATCCCTGGAAAAAAAGTGGTCGATACGTTTAATTTTGGGTTACAGCATGCTTCAAATTATGATCTCATCGGAAAGTTTGACGCCGACATCATCCTCCCGCCCGACTATTTTGAGACCTTGATGAACCGGTTCCAGGCCAATTGGAAGCTGGGGATGTGTTCCGGTCTGCTCTTTATCCAAAAAGACAGTGACTGGGTGTATGAGAACATTGCGGACAAGACCCATATCCGTGGCCCCATCAAACTGTACCACAAGGCCTGTTTCAATAAGATCGGAGGATTGAGACCCGGAGTGGGATGGGACACTGTGGACACTCTATTGGCCAAATACCACGGTTTTGAGACACAGACCGTTCCAGAGCTCAAGGTCAAGCACCTCCGCCCCACCGGACATGGGTACAGCTCCAAGAACCATCAGGCCAAGGGAACAGCGCTCTACAAAATGCGCTATGGCATTGTGTTGACCAAAGTGGCTGCCCTCAAAATGGCATGGCAGGCCAAGAGTCCAAGTTTGTACATTCAAACCATTCTGGGTTTCCTAAAAGCATACTTCCAACAAAAACCTTTCTATGTTTCCAAGGCAGAGGGAAAGTTCATCCGAAGCTATCGCTGGAAGGGGATTTGGTCCAAAATATAGGATTTTACACGTATTTACAGCCCACATCGTATTGATTGTCCTACAAAGTTTCCAACAAAAATCAATCCGTCAATTGAGAAGGGACATCCATCAATTCAACACTTATCCGATAATCAAGTTTTCTATCTTTATTGTGCCTGTAGCATAACCCAAATCCATGGCAACCGTACCTGATATGATTATCGGGGAAGGGCCACAAAACGGTTATGCAAATGAAAACATGTCCTTTTTCCCCTTCGGCACTGTTTTACACACTCGTCCTAGGCATGTTCTCCAGTTGGATTATGGCCCAACAGCCCGGCCAAAGCGATTTCGACAATACTGGTTATGTGGAATACATCCACGGGGACCATCCCGTCATCATCTCCGTTCCGCATGACGGGGATCTAGATCCCAATGAGATACCCGATAGGAATTGCATGGGATGCATCTACGGAAACGATACGCATACACAAGCAATGGGAAGGGCCATTGCCCAGGCCTATTTTAATGAAACAGGATTCTATCCCCATGTCATCATCAACAGGCTCTCCCGGGCAAAATTTGATGCAAACCGCGAAAAACCTGAAGCAGCCAATGGCAACCCGACCGTGGAGTTGGCCTTCGACAATTACCATGATTTCATAGAATCTGCCAAGACAGATATCATCCAAAACTTTGGCAGGGGTCTTTTTATAGACCTTCACGGACATTCGCATGCAATTGAAAGAGTCGAGCTCGGATATACGCTTACCGGAGCGGAACTTCGGCTCCCCGATGCTACTTTGAACACCAATGTCTATATCAACAGAAGCAGTATCCGAACCTTGATCAATGATAATAGTGACGGATTGACACATGTACAGCTATTGAAGGGTGCAAAAAGTTTTGGGACCTTGTTGCATGAAAAAGGGTTTCCATCGGTACCAAGTACGCAAGACCCATTTCCCAATGTGAACGAAGACTATTACAATGGTGGCTATAATGTTTGGACACATGGATCTCGATTAAATGCTGGTGAAATTGATGGCATCCAGATTGAAGTCAACCAGGATGTTCGTTTTGACCCAGCAGATAGAGCACTCTTTGCGGAATCCTTGGCAAACACTTTCATACAATATTTGAGTTTACATTATGGGATCGGTGTTATAGATTTTGACCAAGATGGGTTCACTTCCGATCAAGATTGTGATGACGACAATCCCAGCATGAACCCCGATGTTGTGGAGATTGCCTACAACGGCATCGATGATGACTGCGACCCTGCTACGCTTGACGACGACCTTGATCAGGATGGGTTCAACCAAATAAATGACTGCGATGACAGTGACCCCAACATCAACCCCGGTGCCGTGGAGATTGCCTACAACGGCATCGATGATGACTGCGACCCCGCTACGCTGGACGACGACCTTGATCAGGATGGGTTCAACCAAATAAATGACTGCGATGACAGTGA
>JBLWSV010000016.1:0-81675 GCA_048270465.1 Allomuricauda sp. | reverse complement strand
AGTTGTGAATTGCTTTCAGATTTCTACTTTAGTAGATGATTCACAGGAGTTTTCGATTTTTCTCATAGTGTTCTTGTGTTGTGAATTGCTTTCAGATTTCTACTTTAGTAGATGATTCACAGGGCGTAGCAACAACACCGCCAACATTAGGTAGTTGTGAATTGCTTTCAGATTTCTACTTTAGTAGATGATTCACAGGGGGTCTGGAAGATGTTCCGTATCAAACGGAGGTTGTGAATTGCTTTCAGATTTCTACTTTAGTAGATGATTCACAGGAATCATGGTTTGATTATCAGTATTTTATACGTTGTGAATTGCTTTCAGATTTCTACTTTAGTAGATGATTCACAGGAAGGCTTCAAGGCAATTAAATGCGATGAGAGTTGTGAATTGCTTTCAGATTTCTACTTTAGTAGATGATTCACAGGATACCAGCCATAATTGGCTGGTATCCTTGTTTTTAAGGGCATTGTTAGGATTAAAAAATGAAACCCAAAAATGAGGTCTCGACCGTACAGAATCTGATATTTTGGTTTCTAAAACAATTCCAATTGTTGGCTGGGCGGTTCAGGCTCTATTTCCTTTTGGCAATGAAAAAGCTCTATCATCCCAAATTGCTTGTCTGTGATCTGCATAATGCCCACTTTTCCTTTTTTGGGAAGGGCATTCTTGGTTCTTCTGATGTGTACCGCCGCATTTTCCCTGCTGGCACAGAACCGCATGTATATGCTGAACTGAAACATGGCAAACCCGTCATCCAACAGATCCTTCCTGAACTTTGTTGCATATTTTCTGTCCGTTGCGGTCTCCGTTGGCAAATCAAAAAAAACAAGCACCCACATGCTGCGGTATTGGTTTAATCTTTCAAAGCGGTTTTGGCCCATTTTAAACTCCCTGAAATCTCTCCATTGAGACAATTTTCACTGAAATTCTGGGTACAACAATTTTCTGCTGCTTCCCAAAAAACATTCGTGTAAACTATTGCTGGTTCGGCTCATGGCGTTCATCAATGGACTTTGCTTACCATCGATGACCACATCCATGGCCGGGATGCGCAGTAGTTCTGTTTTGATTCTTTGGTTAAGTCCATCAATTTGGCATCCCGTTTCCACAATTTCATGGACCAGGGCATCCACAAAGGGGCGGTAAGGTTCCATGATATCATCGGCGAGGCAAAAGGCATTGTACTTGTTTCGGTGAAAAATGCCCACAGAGGGCAGCAGTCCACTGGAGCAAAGCGCCCTGGCCGTGACGGCCCGCAAAATGGCATAGCCATAATCGAGCAGGTTGTTGGGTGGGATGCCCTTTTGGTTACGGCTGAACCCTTCGATGTCGAACAAATTCTGAAAATAGTGGGCTGCGGAAATGGCCTCGTGGTTTTCGGCATCGCCGCTTTTTACCTCCTTGGCCCATCGTTTTAGCTTCAGGGCATTTTTTCCACGGAGGAGCAAGTGGCTCGCCTGGTTTTCTATTTTGGCCATGACGGTCTGTTGCCATAATTGTTTTTTCAAGGGCAGGCTGGCATTGAGTTGGGAGTGCATCCGTTCCGTCTGTTCGGTATGGCCCACCAAGGGCTGGAAGAATGAGCAGGGGAGGTGCTGTCTGTCACAGGTTATGACTGCGGTCTTGTTCTTTACCAGTTTCATGAGAAGTCCGTTGGTGATGGTGATCTGTGGATCCTCCAGCACCACAAAACCCAGATCCTCAATGGGGATGGTGGCCTCTTTTTTGTCCTCTTCGGGAAAATTGACCACCAACTGTTCATTTTTGGTGCTTAGGTAGGCCGGGTTACCAAAAAATAGGGTGCGTTTTATCATTTCTTAAAATTTTTAATACTCACCAACACCCACAATATCACCAAGATGGTTGAGACGGACTTTAATAATTCCATTTAAGTAAGACAAGCTTTTCAATACCTGGTGAGTAACTCCTTTCAATTCAGAGGATTTATCTTTAGTTGTATCTAAATGATGTCTAAAAACATAATCCCTTACAGCGTTATTCCCATACATAACCTTAGAAATAGTTTGTACAATAAATAAATTTGGGCTTATCTCTTTTTTGTTTTTCAAGTCAAGTAAGTCAATTTTATTTGGATGAAAGTCTGCTTTTTCATTTGGAAACACAAAGTATTCATTCTGTTTCATTGAAAACTCCAGTTGCAACCCTTGTGTTGGTAATGTTGCCAAAAATGATTGGTCATCAATTCCTAATGCAAGAACTTTATCCCATAATTTATCAGTGTCTTTAGGAACAACTGGAAGTCCGTAATTTTTACGCTTTACAGCATCTGAAAAGCTAACGGCATAATCAAGTAATTCACCATTTTCATCCCTATAAATTGCTACGTGATGGTTATTTCCTGTACTTACATAATCCACAGGGATTTTTTGTCCTTCATCATCTAATATAAAATTACCGAAATGGTCTTTTTTGTAGTGCAAGGGTTCTGCATTTTTTACGCCCGAAATGGTTACTCGTCTAATGGAAATACCTTTTTCTTTGTTGAGCCAAATGGGGTTTTTCTCTAAATCTGAAAAGGCTTTTTTAGGGTCGTTTCCAAAGTCTATTAAACGCTTTTTCAGTGTGTTTTTTACGCCATCATCTATTACTTTTTCAATGGTCTTTAAATCTTTGAAATTTTCTGGCGTAACATCTTTTCGGATGGAATAATCTTCTTCCAACCAAATCAGTTTCACTTTCTCGGGAAGCTTTTCGGTGTTGCCGTTTAAATAAATTGGATTTTTGCTCAAGGCATTTTTACCGCCAAAAGCCCTTTTGGGGTCGTTGTTGTTTTCTTCCAATCGCTCTAACAACAGTTTTCTATAAAGCGGGTTGGCTACTTTTAGAATGGTTTCCTTATTGAACTTCGTCCCTATTTTTTCTTCTTTGCTTTCGTAATAGCGATATTTTCCGTAAACAGTTTCTTTATGCAGTTGCCCCCTTGGAGTGAGTTCCACTTTTACCTTTTCGCCATTTTTGGATTTGGTTTTGTTCTTGTTTTTGGTAACCACTTTGTTCTTCGCTTTGTGCGAAACCAATACGCTTTCAAGATGTTCTTTGGCTACTTGGCGGAAATTGGCAACCGGCTCTTTAAATTTCCTTTTTTTACTGCCATTACCATTTTCTACCAATTCGGTTTCTTTGGTTTCAATGGCAATGATGTTTCCGTGCAGTTTATGGTTTTCGTTTTTTCGGGCATTCAAGTAGTTTAAGAATTGAATGTGATTGTGCTTGGTAAAAGCCACCGTCAAAGCGTCCATAGCGTGGTGTCGGTGGTCATTTCGTTTGGTCCAGTCGGTAATGACTTCTACTTTTTTATCGTATTTGCGCTCTTGTACTTCGGTAAGCCCTAATGCTCTGTATTTTGGTAAATTGAGTTCTTTCATTACATTTATCAAATCCCAATCTTCTCGCAAACGGTCGGTGATGCTTCCCGAAGTTGAAACCACCGAAGGTGTGATTTCAAACAACATACTTTTGGCTTTCTTGGCAATGTATTGGCTGTCACTCAAATCCCTTTCGGCAAATCCTTCGCCTATTTCGCTTTCCCTTTTTTGTAACTTTTGGTATTTAGCTTTACTAATGCCTTCTTCTTGTTTGTCTTTACTCCAACTTTTGTTTAGTGCCGTTATTCGATTAATGTATTCTTCCAGTTTTTCTGCACCAAACTTGCTTTCAATATAATCTATGGCAGTTTGGTTTCCTTTATCAAGGTTGTCTTGGCGGAAGGAAAGTGTTTTGTTGGAAAAACTATCGTCAAAGGCTTTGGATTGCGGAATAATATGTTCAATATCTATTTCCTTAGTAAACAGTTTTTCTTTCGGAATATATGTATTTGTATATAAATCTTTGTAGCCGTTATTTTTCAGTTCTTCGTAAAGTTTATAGCGAATAATGTCGTTCCTGGTTGGATTGGCTACGCCAAATTCGCTTTGCAAGAGTTTTGCGATTTTCTCATGCCGTGTTTTGGCTGCGTTGATATTGGTGGTCATTTCTGCACGTTCTTTGGCATTTTTCTTTAACTCACGAGCCAGTTCAATACGGATTTCATCAAATTTGAAATTCGGGTCTTTTACTCTTTCGGTATCAATCAATGTATTGACCACATTTACCAATTGGTTGAGGATTTTCTCGACCACTGGATTGCGCAAACTGTTCTTCTTGAGCAATTCCAAGCGGGGTTTTAAATCCCGGTATTTGAGTTCATCTTTGGTAAGTGAATGTTTGGAATGACGATAACCCGCCAATTCGCAGGCATCAGAGTATTGATGTTCTTTAATGAACGGATAAATTTTCCGTATTGCCTTAGTGGAAAGATTTCCATAATCGTCCTGAAAAGTAATATTTGCCAAAATTCTGGCATGTTCAGGCTTGAAACCAAATTTGGCACACAATTGTTTTTTCAGCCCGATGTTGTCGCTTCCGTAAGTTAAAATATCTTCTTCACTGTATTTTTTGCTGTCGTCTTCGGCAGAATACAACAAATGCCATAGTTTATAGGAAGTTTGTTTTTCAAAATCCTTTCCGTCCAGTTCTGCATCAAAATCCAAAATTTCGGTATTGATTTTCAAGGTTTCAAAAATGGCTTTTACCATTTCGGTGATATCGGAAGCGGGAACGTTCAAATCGTCAAGTTCTACTTCATCTTTATTGGAATTTACCTTTAGCAAGTCTTTTACATCATAACCTTCTATTTCTAGTATTTTCAGATATGCTTCAAATAAGGTTTTGTTGGTGCGATTGCCTTCCAACTGCGAATAGTTGATTTCCCATTCTGAGGGGTTATGACCGAGCAGTTTTATGATGTCATTGGCCTTTAAATTGCCTTTTAGGTTGAGTTCATTAAAAAGGAGTTCTTTGGTTTCAAGGTCTAATTCAAAAATCTCTTTATTTTTTACAATAAGTGTGGTTTGGCTGTCGTTTTTAACGGTTCGTTTTCGGCTTCCTTTTTTTCGCACCAAAACATTGTTCAGGTTCTGCCAAATCTTAAACTCCTGAAACAAAGGCGAAGATTTTGGAGCTACCCGTCTTCCAATGGTTTTCTTTTTGCCGTAAATAATTTTTTCTTCACTTTCAAACTCGCAAAAACTGATGAGTCCTCTTTGGGATTTCAGTTTACGTTGATAGAAAATGACAATATCCCGGATTTCTGTTTTTAATTCATCTGTCAATTCAGGATGAAATTTGGCTTGCGTTTCCCATATCGCTTCAAATTCATCCAAATAGTCCTGACGGTAAAATACTTGATTTTTCAAGCGAGAATGCGGGTTTTCAAGAAGTTGTTTATACAAGTTTTGTCCAACAGTTTCTTTATTGAAATACAATTCTTTGCTTCTGTCAGAAATTGCTCCGAGGTAACCACTTGATTTATTCAAATCATTATTGATTTCGGTAATTACATACGCAACTTCATCTTTATCTAATTGTTTTGAAACAGCATCACTTCGCCATTTGTAGGCTTGTAGTTTCTTTTGTTGCCTTTTGTTAAGTTTGATAGTTTTTTCAGTCTTTAAACTATCTTCCAAATCTTTGATTTCGGCAGTGTTAAATTCGTAGGTTTTCCAAAACAATGCAGAAGTGGCCCGTTGTCCTTTGCTTTGCAACTCTTTATAAAACCCATCGGTAAAGATTTCAGGATAAAATTGCTTTTGGAAGTTCCAAACTTTGTCAAACTCAGATTGCAAATCGGAGCGGTAAAAATCAGGGAGTACAGTTTTTCCGCTTTGTAGAAACTGAAATGCTAATTGCCCGGGGGTTAGGTTTTCTTCGTACAAGCATTTGGCAATTACCATTCCGTCAATGGCTTGCCCGTCTTCTTCGTTTTTGGCTTTTCGGCTACTTTTGTACCCTCGCTTTTTGTTAATTGCCAACAATACACGGGCAAAATCTTCTCTTTCGATACGTTTAGTAACGGCAAGTGAACGCAATCGCCAAGTTTCAAAAGTTGTATTCTTTCCGTTTTCGGTTAGAACGCTTTCATTGGAAATTACCCTAGACTTTTTAAGAACTTCAATTAGGTTTTCCCTGCGTAATTGGTAACGGTCAAGGTTGCGCCTTGCACCACGTTTCAAGGTTCTGTCGGCATTGGTTGTAAGCGGCTTTCCTTTTTCAAAGTTGGTTTGTTCATCGGTTGTAAGTGGATTTACTCTAACGCCAATTTTCTCAACGGAAGATTGCTCTTTTTCGTTTTCTGCTTCTTTTACATAGGCAAACCCGATACTGGTTGTTCCCAAATCCAGTCCTAAAATCCGTTTCATATATTAATTCTATTAAATTTATCTTTTCCCGATTCTGACCTAAAGTTAAGGTTTGCACATTTTTTGGGCTACGGTTTTATGCAAGATGGTTTTTTAAATTTTTGTATATTCGCATATCTGAAAGCAATTCACAATAAGGATTATTCCGTTGTGAAAACATTTAGTGCCTCGACTATCTTCGGGGCTTTTTTATTTTTTTGATATTCAAGCTGCAGAAATCACAGGATTAAACATTCACAGCTTTTAACAATCACTTTTCTATACTTTCTATGGGGGAGATTCTAATGATGGCATAAGATAAAGCAATCAAATTAAATTGCAAAACGCTGCAACTTATTGTCGTATTGAATTTCCAAGTCTTATAAATTGGATATCCCTAAACAACTTTTTGAACTGTCGAATCCTTTTGGCATACACAACCAAATTGTTTGGCTATACCCAAATTCTGCCTCATAAAGCAAAACATAGTTTTCTATCGTTCTATAAATCTTAGGGGTAGGTGACGCTAAATGTAAGATTTTTTTAGAATACCTGAACTGTGCAAAATACAGATGCCAAATTGGGGCAGACTTAATCAGCCTGCCCCTAAATCTAAACACTGGTCTGAAACAAAAAGCCCCTTAAAAAGGCCTATTTGAGGTCTGTTTTACTGGAATCAAGGGCTTATTCACCTGCCCGTCAAAGGGGAGTCGGTTACCAATGTCTGGTTTTGTTATTTTTTAATCGGATGTGTCCAATATGCACCACTTATGTCAGTAATTTTAAGTGTGTATGTTCCACTTTCCAAGTTTAATAAATATTCATTGTCCAAGTTTAATTTTGCTTTGGCTCCCAGGGGTACAATCAAGCTATGTTTTCCTGGTTCAATTTTAGCAATATAATAATTATCGATATCCTCCTGATTTAACTCAGTAAGGTCTTCTTGTGAATATTTAACAATGGCATTATTTTTTTCATCCATCAATTCAATGGCTATTACCCAAGAGCCATAAACGTCAACACCTTCTGTTCTGAAAACATCAAATGATAGTGTGGATTTTTCAATTTCACCATCTGTAATTTCAAGTTTTGGTTTAACAGACTTATTATGAAGTGTGCCCCACAAACCACCGTGAAATACTTGATTCGTTATTAAGGTCATTCCAAGAACAAACAATGACCCGATTAGTACCACTTTAGGGAAAATACTTTCCTTGATCGGAATGTTACCGGAGCCGAGCCAGGCAAACCATTTCTTTTTGGTTATTGAAAAATTATTGATAATCAGGTAGTTGTCCAAAGAATATTTTCCACTTCCTGTCAAGAACAGAACAAATCCTGTTGCTATTCCTAAAACGCCTATTTGCCATTCATCAAGACAGGTTGTGCCAATCCATCCAGAACCTAGAAGTATGCCCATTGCCAGACCAAAAACGCCAATACTCATCAATCTGGTAAAAAGACCAAAAATGATGAATAGTCCGACAATGCCTTCTATGATTGTAAAGGCAACCATATTTATCCATAGTATGTCCGGATTTTCCACTAAATATTGAATTATCGGTTTTATACCTAGTGCGTTAGGTAAGAAATGATTGAATTTTTCTCCGATGTAACCTGCTGCTTCCGGGTCTAATTTGTCAGCTAGTATTGTTCTTCTCCAAAAGGCAGAAAAATAAGTCCACCCTATAACCAACCTAACTGCCAAGGCTAATGATCCGGCATCATTTTTAATATTTGGATTTTTCATTTCTTGTTATATAGTTAAAGTAGTAAACCCATTTTTAGTAAGTTGTAACCCATCTAGGATTCCATTTTCCGTTACTTCTATGGACTTGGGTATATCATTGGGGTTTATTCCAAACTTTTTTAATGAAAGCCCACATACGAAGACCTTCAAGTTTTGTTCTTTTGCCAGTTTAGTGAGCGAAACGAATTCATTGTTTTTTGAAATGTCCTGAACCGTTTTACCGCAAAAAATCACATAGAACTCGCCATAATTGTTGCCATCTTGCTTTGCCAGTTCGGTTGCTGTCAGCATCACGGGTTTGAGTTGTTGTATGTTCTTTGAAAGCACCAAATAATTATTCTTTTCATGGTTAACTGTTTGTGCTTGGGCAGTTCCTATTGCGAAAAGGAACATTAGCATTGCGATTATTGATGTATTTTTCATTGGTTTTTTACTTTTTGTTTGAATTCATGCTGAAAAAAATAAGACCTCCCAAAATGGCAATGTTCTTGAACAAAGGCCCTAAAGTGGCCGTTTGACCAACTTGTATGGTCAACGTGATAGGAATCAAAACGGCAATTAAAATTATAGCCGAAATTCTTGTTTTAAAGCCTGCCAATAATGCTATGCCTGCAATTAGCATAGCAATTCCTGAAAGTATGACTGCAATTTCAGGGGTTCCCAATATATTGGCCATAAATCCGAAATGGGCACTTTCTATTCTTTTGACTGTTTGTTCCAGTTTAAAAAAATGGCTCGTACTGGCCACTATAAAAATTAAGCTAAGCATTATGCGAAGTATGGCCACGGACAAGTAGCTTACTTCAAGTTTTTTCCCTTGAATTTTCATTGGTAGATATAGATAATTGATTATTAAATACAGTTGGGTAACTGTTTGGTTTTAAATGAAATAATCAATTACGAATAGACCTGAATGTTTTGATATAAAATGTAAAGGGGTATGGAAGGAATCAGCTTTGAGTTGCTGATTTGAAGAGTGCTGTTCGTTTTATATCGAATTGGAAGTTGAAAAGTGAATAATTCCCCATCAACAAAGTTGTCAAGTGCTTTTTTAACCGATGTTGAAGACGAATGGTCAATCCCAGAAACATCAAAAGCAACACAACTTGTAGCCGAAATTGTGGTTTGATTTTTATTTAAGACCTCGGTTGGAGGTACATCCAATTCAGCCTGAATAAAATTCCTGACCTTACAGGGCGAAAGCAAAAGCAGCAATACCAGTCCAAAGAGGGAAAGGATTGTTTTGTTTTTCTTTATGCCTGGCTTTTCTTTCATTTTTTGCAAATCTAGCAATAACGATTTTATTGCTATGTTTTAATATGATAATAAAAGTTAAAGTTTGGTTTATGGAGAGAGTGATGCTGAAGCACCACTCGGTCAGAAGGGTAGCATACAGATGTTCACTTTGGTTTTGCGGGGTGCACTCCGTCATTTAATGACGGAGCCGTCCACTCGATTCTACACCGTTTTTTCTCCGTCAATATATTTATTGCTCTTTCCGATATTACATTGGTCGCAAAGTGTTTGTAGATTGTTCAATTCCGTTAAACCACCAAGGGAATATGGAATTTTGTGGTCTATATGTAATTTTATTCCGTCATCAGTTGTTCGACCACAAGCGATACATTGGAAATTATCTTTTCTCAAAACTTTGTAACGCATTCCTAATGGAATGTTTCTTTTACTTCTATTTACAACTATTTTACTTGGTATTGATTTAATTTCTTGGTCTCGACTTGTAAAAATGTAATCTAATTTATCATAGCTCGGCAAAATCTCAAGTTGATAGCCTTTGTTACCTTGAAAATGACCTTTTAAAATAGAAACTACAATAAAGTCATTCAGAAACTGTTCAGCACTCGTGTTCGCAAACTCTTTTGTTGTTGGGTCATAAATTCCTAAAATCAGTTCGTTATTATCAGTCACATCCATTCCGAGTTTGTTCAATAATTCCGAAAACACAATTTGTTTCTGTCTTCTATGTGCTTTTGCGAGCTCTTGACTTCCTTTGTAACGTTCAGCAAATTTGAGTTTTTGCGTTAAGTAAATGATATTCTCACTTTCTTTTTCAGTCGTTAAGTTCATTGAGAAAGTCAATCCTGATTTTCCATTAAAATTCGTGTAACAAAAGAGGCGATAATGATGATTTATATTCTCATAGAGTTGCAAGGAAACTTGTAAATCTCCCATTAAAAGTGGAAATGTATATTCTTGCTTATTCTCTAATAAATCAACATCAGATTGATTGTATTGAATTGCATTTTTAACACCTACTTTTCCTTTTAACTCAAACTTTCCGATATTCAATTTATTTCCTAAATCGACTTTTCTTAATGTGCTTGCGAAATGTTCAGCGTCAGAATGTTTGTTGGTTTGCAATGTGGTTGGTTTTAAATGGTGTAGAACTTGTTTATATGCTGACATATATTCCCAAAATGGTTAGCTACGCCCAACTTTTGCCTCACAATGCTAA
The DNA here is from genome assembly GCA_048270465.1 of Allomuricauda sp. Taxonomy (GTDB): domain Bacteria; phylum Bacteroidota; class Bacteroidia; order Flavobacteriales; family Flavobacteriaceae; genus Flagellimonas. Next base: position 71,213 of record JBLWSV010000016.1, on the reverse strand, counting down.
GCATAGCTTACCTATCGTTCAATAAATCTTTGGGGGAGAATGTTAAATGTAAGAATTTTCCAGAAAAGGAAAATGTGAATTTCCGTAAGAAAATTAAAAAGGGGAGAAAGAGATTATTTTATTCTTCAATTACAGTCAAATATTCTAATTCGCCGTTTTCCCATTGAAGAAGTTCATCATTGGTTAACGTTTGGATTGAAAGTACTTCAAATCGCTTTTTTACATTTCCGTTTTTATCAACTTCATGTTTTTTGGTGTCAGTTTTTAGTAATTCCAATCTGATTCTTACCAAATCGTTTTTTAAAATCTCCTTTGGAAAAATATCTTGATATGATTTTAAATTTAATGCTTTTGCAGCTCTTGCCATCATTCTCATATTGTATTTAGCTCGGCTCTTCGGGTTTTCAATTTGTCCAACGTAACCTTCAGATACTCCTATACGTTGTGCTAATTCCACTTGATCTATATATGGGTTTGACTTTACCCTCAGTTCTCTTAAACTTTCAATCACATGGAAGTCAATATGCGACATTATTATTTCTATAATCATTTTGCATATATATAAGTATGTGAATGACAGGATTTGAAAAACATTATTCACATATACATGACTGCGTGAATATTTTTTATATATTAGCCTTGATTATTTATTTTTGCGATTCTTCGTTTAGACAACATTTGAAGCAATCGTTTTGAATCTCTCGCTAGAAAACTGGTAATTTTTTGCACTAGAGAGGATAAGCAGATTGGCTCACGACCCGGGCGTGGGCTCTCTTATCAGTGCAAGGTATACCAGTACCGCTAGCGGGTAAGTTGAGTTCCGCGCCCAACTTTTTCTTAGCGTTTGGTTTCTTTTGGTCTTTTCGGGGCATCGCCCAACCAATGGGTTATGGGAAACTTATGGCAACTTTTTTTTGTAGGGTTCACAGCGTGTTGTTGTCCTGTTTTTGGGGCAGCACACTCGGTGTTCGATATCCTGTTTAAAAAGAAGCCAAAGAACCCCATCTGATCCCAAGGCCAAGGTTGTGGGATATACGTTACACTTTTTTCCGGTTCACGATATCCTTTAGTCCCACAATCAAAACACACACACACTTTTAGGGCAACCGGCCCAATCGCGAAACCATGGTCTTTTTTGGTTTAGGAATCCTATTTCTGGGTGCGTTTTTGCCCGGGCAGGATGGCCTATTTCCGAACCTTGATGTCCTTTTTGGAAGTTACGGCTTTTCCGTGACTTATGGGGCAGTGTGGAGAATAACTAACGCTTTAATTAAAAGAACTCAATTTATGCAACTCATAACAATACGCATGCGCAGGGCATCCCTGTTTGTGCTCCAATATGTCTTTTTAATGCCCCTTTTTTTAGTTAATATGCAGGCGGGCATAGTCTTGGAACCACCACAATTTACCGTTTCCGGCACCGTGACTGATACTTCGGGGAATCCCCTGGTCGGGGTGAACCTTGTGGTGGAATCCAAGAACATCGGGACCATATCCGATATGGATGGTTCCTTTACCATTAAGGCAGATCCTACCGATGTGCTGGTCTTTTCCATGGTCGGTTTCAAGACGCTTTCCGTGCCCATTGGGGGTAGGGAAGAGGTCTTTGTTTCCATGGAGGAGAATGTTACGGTCTTGGGGGAAGTGGTGCTCAATGCGGGATACTATACCGTCTCGGAGCGGGAACGTACAGGGAGTATCGAAAAGGTGACCGCCGTTGAGATTGAAAAACAGCCCATTTCCAATCCCTTGGCTGCATTACAGGGCAGGGTGGCCGGAGTCGAGATCCAGCAGACTTCCGGGTTTTCCGGATCGAACTTTAATATTCAGATCAGGGGGCGGAACAGTATCCGTTCCCAAGCCAATGCCCCCTTGTACATTGTGGATGGTGTCCCATTTTCAGCTTCTTCTCTGGGAGGTTCAATTGCGTCGGTCGCCCTGCCTGGTACTGGGATAAGCCCATTGAACGATCTCAGTCCCAACGATATTGAGTCCATTGAGATCTTAAAGGACGCCGATGCTACGGCCATCTATGGATCACGTGGAGCGAATGGGGTGGTGCTGATCACCACCAAAAAGGGAAGGAGCAGTGAGACCACATTGGAGCTCAATGTCTCCACAGGACTGGGGAGGGTCGTAAATACCATGGACTTGATGGGGACCTCCGACTATCTTGTTATGCGTAGGGAGGCCTATGCCAATGATGGGGTGACCGAATATCCCGCCAATGCCTATGATGTCAATGGGACATGGTCCCCAGATCGGGAGACGGACTGGCAAAAGGAACTATTTGGAAAGACATCCTATCTGAACACGGTCCAAGGTTCTCTTTCCGGGGGAAGCAATCTCACCCGATTTTTGGTCAGCGGGACCTATTATGCCCAGACCAATGTGCTTCCTGGCGACCACAAAAATGAAAAGGTCTCAGGTTTGGCCAATATCGACCATAGGTCGAATGATGGACGGTTGGACCTGCAACTGTCCACCCAATTCATTTCCAATCGAAACAATTTGCCTGGGGATCCATCCCTGATCGGTCAGGCCTACAGTTTGGCACCCAATGCCCCTGAGCTGTACCAAGCAGATGGTACATTGAATTGGGAAAGCTCAACTTGGTCCAATCCATTGGCCAGATTGGAACGGAAGTACCATTCGAACACATCCACCTTGGTGTCCAACCTCAATTGGAAATACAAACTTTTGGAGTTTTTGTCCATCAGTGCCAATCTGGGTTATACGGAGAATCGTCTTGAGGAATTCAACGGATCCCCTTCTTCCCTTTATGATCCGGCCTTCGGTCTGGGACCAGAACAGTCCTTTGCCATTCATAATTCAGGGGAGGGTTCCTCATGGATCGTCGAACCACAGCTCCATTTGGATATTCCATTGGGGGATACACATTTTAATGCCCTTGGAGGACTGTCATTTCAGGAAAGAAAGAGTTCGGGAAGGACAATCATGGGATTTGGGTTCAGCAATAACAGTTTGATCGATAATTTGGTGGCCGCCAATGATCTGTTCATCCTTGCCGACCAATCCCAACAGTATCGGTACCAAGCTGTTTTTGGACGGTTCAATGTGAACCACAAAGGGCGATATATTTTGAACCTGACCGGAAGAAGGGACGGGTCGAGCCGGTTTGGTCCCGAAAAGCGTTTTGCCAGTTTTGGGGCCATCGGGGCCGCTTGGATTTTCTCCAAGGAAGAATGGGTGGAGAGGATGCTGCCCTGGCTGAGCCTAGGTAAGTTCAGGGCAAGTTTCGGGACATCGGGTAGTGACCAGATTGGGGATTACCAGTATTTGGACACCTATTCTTTTGGATCGCAGACCTATCTGAACATGAACGGGCTATATCCGACGCGGCTCTTTAATCCGGATTTCAGTTGGGAGGAGAACCAAAAAATGGATCTGGCCCTTGAACTGGGCTTTTTTCATGATCGGATCATGTTCTATGGAAATTATTACCGGAACCGATCCACCAATCAATTGGTAGGCATTCCCCTTCCTGCGACCACGGGATTTTCATCCATAAATGGCAATTTGGACGCCACCGTGGAGAACACAGGTTGGGAACTGGAGCTCAGTACGATCAATGTAAAGGGGAAGCGATTTGAATGGTCCACAAGCTTCAACATGACCATACCCAGGACCAGGTTGACCAGATTTGATGATTTGGATGGGTCGTCCTATGCCAACCAACTAGTGGTCGGCCAACCTTTGGACATTACTAAAGTATACCGATTTGAAGGGGTGGATCCCAGTACCGGGCTTTTTGGGGTGACCGATTATAACGGGGATGGCATCATCAGTGCGATAGAGGATAAGCAGGTAGTGGCGAGCTTGGACCCAAAATATTATGGAGGGCTGGATAACCATCTTTCGTATGGAAGATTTAGGGTTGATTTTTTATTCCAGTTCTCCAAGCAATTGGGTTATAATTTTTGGTCGTCGGCCCCGGTCATAGGTGGTAGGTATAACCAACCTGTCACCGTGCTCGACCGTTGGGTAGGACAAGGGGATACCTTTGCATACCAGAGATATTCCTCGGGCAATGACCCCGAGGCCGTCCAGGCCTTCAGGAACTTTACACAGAGCGATGCCGTTATCACGGATGCTTCCTTTATCCGGTTGCAGAACGTTTCCATTTCCTACCAATTGACGGAAAGGGAGAACAATGGATTTGATTGTGGACTGTTTTTGAGGGGGCAGAACCTGTGGACCATCACCAACTATTTTGGACCAGATCCGGAAACCAGAAACCGGCAGACCCTGCCAACCCTTAGGTACCTTTCCTTGGGCACACGTATAACCTTTTAAAATAAATGAGATGAAACACGATAGAATCATTGTGGAAAAACTTAAATACTTGGGGATTATTGTTCCAACAATGCTCCTGCTCCTGATCGGTTGTGAGGACTATCTGGAGATAGGGCCACCGACCGATCAGATAGTCGGTGAAGTCGTCTTTGATGACAGGGCAACGGTGGAAGCGACCTTCGCCCATATATATACCCAGTTCAGGGAGGAGGCTTTCCCGGCAGGGAACTTGACGGGCATCTCTTACCTTATGGGAATGTACGCCGATGACTTTGTGTATGTCACAACGGATGACTTTGAAGCACAAAGCTTTAGCGATAACAGTGTATTGCCCTCGAATGCTCTGGTCCAAAACCTTTGGGACACGGGCTATTCCCTGGTATATGCAACCAATAGGATAATGGAAGGCGTGAAAGGTTCACAGTCCCTTTCCATGGAAGATAGGGACCGGTTTATCGGGGAGGCCCTATTTGTTCGGGCCTATGTCCATTTTAACCTGACCAATCTGTTCGGGGCCATTCCATATATCAAAACGACGGATTACAGGGAGAACATGGCCGTAAAGCGCATGGCGGTCCCATCTGTATATAAAAGCCTTGAGGAGGATCTGTTGAAGGCCAAAGAATTATTGGGGTCGGCCACCACGGATACGGGGCATTTCCGTCCTGACCATTGGACGGCATCCGCATTATTGTCGCGAACGTACCTCTATCACCAAGAGTGGGAGAAGGCCCTTGCAGAGGCCAGATACCTTCTGGATAACAGTGGGCTAACCTTGGAGCCCAGTGTGGAAGGGGTCTTTTTGGGCAACAGCACCGAGACCCTATGGCAATTGGATGCCCGTTCCCAAGGACGGAATACAAATGAGGCCTATCATTTTGTAGTGTTGAGCGGTCCCCCGAACAAGGCTACCCTGTCCCCGTCCCTTTTGGAAAGTTTTGAGGCAGGGGATAGGAGGTTGGTGGCCTGGGTCGGGACCTTCTCCAATGAGGAAGGAACTTGGTATTTTCCCAATAAATACAAATTGTACAATTTGACCGAGTTAACGGAGGAGTACTCCATTCTCTTTCGGCTTCCCGAACAATTTCTGATCGCAGCGGAGGCCGGTGCCCGTTTGAATCGATTGGATACGGCCTTGGAACACTTGAATGCCGTGAGAGATCGGGCCCAACTGCCCACCTTGGAAGGATTGGATCAAGAAGGGATTCTTGACGCCATTCTACAGGAGAGGAGGAGTGAGTTCTTTTCCGAACAGGCACATCGCTTTTATGACCTGAAACGAACGGGAAAAATCGGTGAGGTGCTATCCTCGGAGAAGTTGTATTGGGAGGCAACCGATATCGATCTTCCCATACCCGAGTCCGAATTGTTGAAAAACCCAAACCTCTTGCCCCAAAATGAAGGATATTGATACAGCAAGGTACATTAGGTGGCTGTTCTTGTTGCCATGTATTGTTTGGTTAGCGGCCTGTCCCCTTTGGGGGCAGGCTAATTTGGGGATCCGGGGGAAGTTGGAGCAGGAGAGGTTGCTATTTGAATTGGAAAAGCATGTGCTCGATGTACCCATGCTCTTTATTCGCCATGGGGAGGGCCAATTACAGGTGGTATGGTCCAAACAAGGGGATATGGTCCAATTGGACATATCTTGGGCAGCTTCCAAAGCGGGTGTCCTAATTCCTATGTACAACGATATCAAGGTTCGTTCCCATATCCTTGGGAGGTTCCCGATTCTCGGTGATACGAAGGGCCCTTATTCCATTGATGTATCCGATTTATTTATGGACGATGATTTGTCCTGGCCCCCACATGCACCCGAAACCGTATTTCGGGATAGGTCTTATATCGATACCGTGGTTCATTTGGATGATGAGATCATTGTTAGGACCAAAAGGACCGTGGCACACGCAGGAATCGGTAGGACCATGGAGGTTGATTTTAGCTTCTATGCCCTTCCCGAACCGATGATGCCCCGTCTGTTCGATCATCGAATGGGCTTTGCCTATGAAGATCGGTACAGTCCATTGGTGGCAGAACCCAGAACGGAAAAGGGAAGTATCATGAGGTGGCGTTTGGAGCGGAAGTATCGGGATAGGGACATCAGTGAGCCTATCCGACCCATCGTTTTCTACCTTGATCCAAAAATTCCTGAAAAATGGGTACCATATGTCAAGGCAGGAATCCTCGAATGGTTGCCCGCCTTTGAGGAAGCAGGGTACAAAAACGCCATTAAGGTAAGGGAGGTTTCAAAAGACTCTATGGATATGGTCCCCAATTCCATTAACCGATCCATGGTACGGTGGAAAGTTCTCGAGGATGTTCGGGGCTACCAAGAAGGGAGCTCCACAGTCTTTCAGATAACGGACTTTCGTAGTGGCGAAATCCTTAAGGCCGACATCAATTTGGGAACGGATGTCGAATCCCTTTCGGATGGATATTTTGTTCGTTGTGCCCCTTTGGACAAACGGGCCCAACACTATCCCATGCCGGATGGGTTGGTTGGCTCATTGATCAAAGCCGTCGTGGCCCATGAGGCAGGACACGCTTTTGGGATCAGGGATGCCCATTATGGGGAATATGCCTATCCCTTTGAAAAGATACGGAATAAGGATTGGCTTGAAACGATGGGGCATACCCCGAGTGTAATGAACTATTCCCGGCACCACCATATTGCACAGCCCGAGGATAGTATTTCAACGGAATTATTGTTACATAGAGTGGGACCCCTGGATAAGTTTTATATCAAGTGGGGATATACCCCCATTACCGGAATCAAGCGACCCGAGGACGAACGGCCCTTTTTGGATAAAATGATCCAGAACTATGACACATTGCCCTGGTTCAGGTTCAATACAACCAGCTTTGAAGTGCTGGGTCCTGGGGCCACCGATGAAGTGGCGGACAATGACAAGCCCATACAAAGCACTGTGCTGGGACTTCGGAACCTAAAACGTGTCATGGAACTGATACCTCAGGTGAATCGAGGAAAAAGGGATTATGGGCTTATGGAAAGGCTACATCGGAAGTCTTTGGACTTATGGTATTCACAGATGTACAGGGTGCTTTCCATGGTTGGGGGCTATTCGATCCATAACATATCGGGACAGCAGTCGGGCAATATGTATACACCTGTTCCATGGGAAGACCAAAAGAAAGCCTTGGAATTTCTCTCTGAGAACGTTTTTGAAGTCCCCGAATGGTTGGCCAGACCAAGTTTTCAGACAAAGACCCGGTATTCCACTAATATTGATTATCTGCAGCACCTGCAATTGAAGTTGTTAAAGGAACTTATGGATCCACTTAGATTACAGCGATTGGAATATATGGAGGAAACCTATTTTATGGATGAAAATTTGCAGATGCTTTTTTCAATCTTTGGGAAAGAGCTTTTCAAAGAGTTGGAAAATGAGCGTCCGGAAATTCGGAGACGAAGACAGAATTCCCAGAAAGCATACATCTTAATGTTGATTAAAGGAATAAAACAGGAGGGCAATTACAATAGGACAGGTTTGGGGTTCTCTAATGGAGGGTACTCGGAGTATTCAAAAAGTATCATCCAAGTAGAACTTGGTCGGCTCCAAAAAAAAATACGGGAATCGCTTGAAAGGACTACGGATGTGAAAACCATTGGGCATTTGGAACACTGTCTTGTGAATATGCGTATGGTGCTTGGGGACGAGTAATTAAAAGGGGCTGTCCAAAATGGCAGCCCCTTTTTTACTTAATCATTTTTCCTCAATTCGACTTGGCACGATGTCCCATTATTGAACCGATAATAAGTCACATCACTGATAGTGCACACATTATCCCCGTCAATAGTGCAATCCACTTGCTTGGAATCACATGGTTGTTGGGAGTCTTCATTTGGGTAATACCCTGTAATTGAGGCATTGTCACCGACCATTGGTTTATCAATGGCCGTAAAGGCACTGGCGGCAATGGCAAATACAATGGCCAAGGCCGGGATAAAAAACTTGATTGCTCTTGTTTTCATAATGATAGAATTTTAATGTTATGATCTACTCTGTTAATGGGTTTTCGATCTTCCCCCGCTACGGGCCCGTAGTCTCTTTGGTACTTTTTGTGGCAGTTCGGTCAAAATAGGTGCCCACGGTGCGGTACACTGAAAGCCGGTCACCGATCAGGGCGACCATATGGTTGCCATGCAGGACGAATTCCCGGGCCTTTTGCTTGTTGATGTCATACAGGTAGAAACTGAAGTCATACGTGTTTTTTTGGTGGTTATAGACATCTATGATTGCCGCTTTGTCCAACATATCCCGGCTCTCGTTGCGACCCAACCGATCCGAGCGGATCAACATCAGGTTTGTGTTCATACAGGCGGTTTTGTTGATTGTAAGGGGAGGGGCCTGCATCTGGATTTGGCCTTTTTTGTTGGCGGTGGCCAGCTGGAGTTGGGCATGCTGTACCGTATCGATGGTTCGCTGTCTCTTGTCGTCTTTCAGGTCGGTTCCCATTGTGATGAACTGGTTTCGGTAGTAGTATACATAGCCTACGCGCTTTCCGTCACCACCTCTGACGAGTTCCCCATCCACATCAAAGACCCCATCGATTTGGGCCTCCAACAAGGTGGTGTCCAAAAGGATCTTAAAGCTGCGTGTTTTTTCGATTAGGCCTAAAATGGTCTTTCGGGTCCGGGCACTGACGGTTCTTACAAAGACCTTATTGCTATCAATCGGGATGGCCTTGGTAAAATAGGCGGTCCCCTCCATCCAGGGCCAGGCCTTCCAACTATCGGTTCTCCCACGGAGGATAAATGGCATGGTGCCGTCCATGACAAAAAAGTGGGGCGGGAGTACTTTGGTCTCCAAGGAACGGTACCGGAGTTCTTTGTCAATGGGCTCCATACGGATATGGACGGTATCCTGGGTTCCAAGGTGTACTTGTAGCAGATGCCAAGGAGCCGTATGGTTTCCCAAATAAAGGAGGTCCTGATCTAATCCAGCGATATAATAAGAATTATACCCAATATTAAGATCATATTCCTTAATGATGGGATGGGGCGGGAACCTTCGGGTAAAGGCATTGTTGCGGTGTACTTGTCTTTCGGATGAAAGGAATAGGATGACCACCATACCGGCACATAAGCTTATTGTTCCAATGAGTTTTATATGGACATTGTGCATTAACATGATTGGATGTTTTTTAAGATTGTTGTCGGTCCACTTAGAAATATGGCCAGAATGGAAAGGACCATAAATAAAACATTAAAGACAATATGCTCTGTCCATCCCAGATTTTCAAGGACACCGCCGCAGGAACAAGGGATATAGTCGCTAAAGTTGAGCACCAAGATGATATAGGTAGTGAACATGGTCATCAATCCCAAAGTGGCATAAAGCGCATAAAGTCGGAATTGGTCGATTAGTAAGAGGGTGGCCAATATGTATTCCGTCAAAGGGACAGCCCAGGCCACCCATTCCGCATAGGTGGTCAGAATAGGTGATTGGCCCAATTGTACCTTGAATTGATGGAAGTCCATAAGCTTGCTGGTGGCTGCGTAGATGAACAGAACTGTGTACAGGATGCTCACGATGTAGGGAAACCAGACCTTTATGTTTTTTGAACCATACATATCCTTTGGATTGATATGACAAAGTTCGGGAGTCCGATTTATTTGAAACGGAGCATTTCTTGACGCAAACGGAGTAATTTGCTTAATTTGAGTTGGTTACCCCCTTAAATCCGTTGGAGTCATGCCGTATTTGTCCCGAAAGGCCCGGGAGAAATGGGCGGCGCTCTTGAAACCGTTCATGTGGGCGATCTCCTTTAGGGAAAGGTTGCTGTGTTGGATCAAGGTCTTTGATTTTCTAAGACGTTCCTGGGTCAGGAAACGGAAGATGGTGGTGCCATAGATTTGTTTGAATCCATACTTCAATTTGTATTCATTGGTCCCCATTTGAAGGGCAAGGTCCTTGAGAAGGGGAAGGTCCTTGTCCAAGTTGTTGAGGATCGTGTCATGGACCTCCCTGATCATTTGGATGTCCTCCGGGGTCAAGGTAACCTTATGCTCCCTGATTCCCTTGGTCACCTTGAGTTTGTTTTTGGGCTGTCCCGTTTCAAAGGGTTCCCCTTTGGAAAACAAAACCGAGTTCAACAGGATTTTCTGGCCGCCGCCATCCAAGGCCTGAAAGACCGAGATTTGACAATCCTTGGCGAGCAAAAGACCATCCTTGGTGATGAGTTCCAGGAACAGAACCGTTTCCGATCGGTCACGCTTCAAATGTTTGACCATCTTTTTATCCCACACTTTTTTGGAAGCCTCGGTCATGAGGTCCGTGATATTTTTTCCAATGATTTCCTTTGGCAGCACCGATAGAAGGGAGCAGGAACCGCTGGTGACCATCTCGATGGTACCCTTGGAATCCATGAGCAGTGCCAGTTGGATGAAATATTGTGGGGTGTTGTGCGCATTGGCAAAGCCCTGGTGGATAAAGGCTGCCGCTATTTCCTCATTGACCATGTTCAGCAGGACCACCAAGGAGGCAATATTGTCATTTTTATCGGAAGGCTCAAGGGAATAGAAGAAGTTGCCCTTGGCCATTTCCAGAAGCATCCTATGGATGCGCTTTACCCTAAAATCATCGGAGTTCGGCATGATGATCGGTTTTTAAACTGGGAATTGTTGTGATGGTCGGTGGTTTCATAGTTGGCCATGCTTTTTTAAGAAGGCCAAGGCCTCGGATTTTTTGGTAAAGGACCGGGTAGGGATTGTTTGTGCATGGGTGCCCAAGTAAATGCTGCTGATCACATCCGTGACCGGGTGATCGATCAAAAAGGCCAAAGCGGTGATCCATTGTGACCCCTCCAAGGCCAAATAGTCCCTTGCCGGCTTATTGACCATTCGCACCTCACGGATGTCACAGAGTACGGGCATTTCCCTTCCATTTTGTAGCATCATCCTATCCCGGACGATGAGTTGGGCGGCCTTGATGTCGATACAAAGGTCTTTTTTATAAATGATGTGCATCAGCGCTTCGGTCAGCAGATAAATCGCGTATTTATTTTCATGTGATCTTCTCATGTGGCGAAAACTGGTAAAAACCCTGAATTTACAAAAATACTTCTATCGGTTTCGGTACATGGGGAACACTATCCCAAATTAAGGGTATCTGACTTGACTGAAACGGAATAATACTTGATTGAAACGGAGTAAATGATTAAACAATAACTTTTAATCCCACAATTGCCATTACTTTTTAGGACAATTTAAACCAAACGATATGGCAAAGATCAAACACCACAATTTTTTGAACACCGTGCATGAAGTGTTCACCGATGCAAAACAGGCCGGGGTACTGCACCTCTATGCCGGGGGAGAATCCTTTTCGGGGCGTACCATCAGGGTGGGCGGGAAGGAGCTGTACCATTTCGGGACCACGGGTTATTTGGGGCTGGAACAGGATACCCGATTAAAAGAGGCCGCCAAAGAGGCTATTGATAAGTACGGCACCCAGTTTCCACTTTCCAAGTCCTATATCTCCAATCCGCTGTATGATAAACTCGAATCATCCATTCGGGAAATGTACGGGCATCCCATTATCATTACCAAGAACAGTACCTTGGGGCATCTGGGGGTCATTCCCAGTGCCGTGGACGATGAGGACGTGATCATTTTGGACCATCAGGTGCACTGGAGCGTTCAGAACGCCGCCAAAATGCTCAAGACAAGGAGCGTCCCCATCGAAATGATACGGCACAACAATTTGGGGATGCTGGAGGACAAGATCAAAAAGTACCGACATTCCAAACGGCACATTTGGTATATGGCCGATGGCATCTATTCCATGTACGGGGACTATGCCCCGGTAAAAGAGCTGATGGAATTGTGCAAGAAATATCCACAGCTCCACTTTTATTTTGATGATGTGCACGGGATGAGTTGGGTGGGCCGGAACGGAACCGGTTATGTATTGGACCAACTGGGGGAACTCCCTGAAAATGTGCTCTTGTTCGGTACGTTGAGTAAAACCTTTGGGGCCAGTGGTGCCGTTTTGGCCTGTTCCAATTCAGAAATGTACGATAAGATAAAGACCTTTGGCGGTCCGCTGACCTTTTCGGCCCAACTGGAACCGGCCTCTGTGGCCGCTGCCATCGCCTCGGCTAAGATCCATCTGTCTTCGGAAATATATGAACTGCAAAAGGAGCTTCGGCACCGTATCGAATATTTCAATGCATGCCTGTCCGCTACCGAACTGCCTTTGATAGACCGGAACGAATCCCCGGTATTTTACATTGGGACGGGAATGCCCAAGACGGGCTATAATTTTGTGAACCGATTGATGGGGGAAGGGTTTTATGTGAACCTCGGTATTTTTCCCGCGGTACCGGTCAAGAACACCGGGGTTAGGATCACCATCTCAAGGCATAATGAAAAGGCAGAGATCAAAGGGCTGGTGGAAGCGATGGAACATCATTTTCCATTGGCCTTGGAGGACACCCAAACGAATCCCGAAAGGGTATTCCATGCCTTTAAATTGGAACACCAGATCAAAAGCAAACCGCAGCTGTCCACCGAACTGGACATCGAAGTTTTGGATACGATCGACCAGATCGATAAAATACAGTGGAACCACTATATGGGAGGACAAGGGGTGTATGATTGGGAGGGACTGCAATTTTTGGAAGCGGCTTTTCAGGGAAACACTTGTAAGGAACACAATTGGTTGTTCCGGTATATTACTATCAAGGATTCCAAGGGTATTCCCATCTTGATGACCTTTGTGACCCTTTCCCTTTGGAAGGATGACATGCTGGCCCAAGCATCCATATCAGCAATCATAGAAAAGGAGCGATTGGAAAACCCTTATCATTTGACATCCATGGTACTGTCCCTCGGCTGCTTGTTTACAGAAGGTGACCATCTCTACTGGGACAACACTCATGAACAGAGCGAAACAGCAAGAGATACCCTATTGGAACTTATGGAAAAAATGGAACACCAGTTCAGTGCAAAAATGACTGTGCTACGGGACTTTGGCGAAAATACACCTTGGAATGAAGCCCTGTATGGCCATGGTTTTATACGGGTGCAGATGCCCAACTCCTGTACCGTCAATTTGAAAGGGATTGCTTCAATCAACGAGTACATTGAACAACTATCATCCCGAAACCGAAAGCATTTTCGAAAGGACCTCCAACCCTTCTTTGAACTGACCGAATCAAAAACAATATCCAAGACCAATCAGCATAAAATACAGGAGTTCAAACGCCTTTTTGGCGAGGTACAAAAGCGGAATCTTGGCCTCAATACTTTTTCATTTCCCGACCAATTGTTTGAACGCATGAACGATAATGACCGTTGGGAATTTATCGTTCTTACCCCAAAAGGGGAACCCAATACCCTACTCGGGGTGATGTTCTGTTATAACAATCAGTCAGCAGTCTATGTTCCTGCCTTTGTCGGCATGGACTATGACCTTTTGGAAACCTATTCCACTTATAGGCAATTGCTGTACCGAACCGTTGAGCGGGCCTTGGAACTTGGTATTCCGAAAATTGATTTTGGGATGACCGCCTCCTTTGAAAAAAGAAAACTGGGAGCGATGGTACATGAAAAATATGCCTATCTCCAGACCAATGACAATTTCATCCTGGAAATGATCGGGGTCATGGAAGGGCAGCACTAATGGTCGATTGTCATGAAGTACCAAAAGCTGCTATCGGAATTTGAAGGGCAATTGGATGGCCTTGAAAGCGGGAACGGGGATGTGCTGTTCAAGGCCGAAAAGGGTATCGCTCTTGTGGAGAGGTGTATCCGTAAATTGCAGAAACAAATCACGGGAAAAACCTTTGCTACAAAATCCGACGAGATCTACTTTTTCAAGCATGTCAAGCCCCAGATCTTTAGTAAGCTGATTTATTACGCCAGACTCTTCAGTATTGAGAGCAAGCGCCCCCGTGGCAACAACGCTTCCCAGATCAAATACCTTCAGAACCAAATTGACAAGTTACAGGCTTTTTTCAATGACAACTTGGAGTTTTACAACTACTACCGCCGTGGGGCCATGTCCCTGGATGAACAATACTTTGTCCGCGGCAATCGGGACCTACGACTGCCTCTGGAATCCTTCCATTTTTTGATTGATGATCAATTCTCCACCTGTCAGGATGGAACAGTGGCCACCATTATGGCCTATGATATGTTGATTGTCTACCTGAGAAAAGAAGTGGATGATCTGAACAACACCCTTGAACCCCCAAAACCCATAACCATGGAAAAACCCTCGAAATTATTCTGGACCGGCAACAAGACCGACCTGATCGAACTGTTGTATGCACTTCAAACCAGTGAGTCTATTAATGGCGGCACGGTCGATATCAAGGAAATGGCTTCCCATTTTGAACACTTTTACAATGTCGACCTGGGCAACTATTACCACACTTTTATAGAGATTCGGTCAAGAAAGACGAGTAGAACTCGATTCTTGGACAAGCTCATTGAACTGCTTAACCAGCGCATGGAATCCTTGGACGAATAACCGAAAAAAATCCCCAACTCTATGCTAAGATGAAGAATTTCAATTTTGGCGTAGTACATCATCGTTGATCCAGATATTGAAAAAATTCATCAAAGCGTACCTTTTAATGGAAAACATTCTCCAGCTTGGAATGATTTTAACGCTATGGTAGAAAAAAATGCCTTTAATAATCTATAATAGAAAATATTCTCCAAAAAATGAATTAAAACAGAAAATATTCTATAAATTGGGATATTGAAAGCAACTATAATGGAAAAAAATAGACCAATCCATTTACAGGAGATTATTTTTTCTTCCAGTGACAAGGCATTGAGCAAACAGATTTCCAAATTGGAAAAGGAAGGGCAAATACGAAAGATTGCCCCACGTATCTATACCTCCAATTTTGTGGATGAGCCCGGGGAGATCATCAAAAAAAATATTTTCACCATCCTAGGGGCCCAATATCCCAATGCCGTTTTGAGTCATAGATCGGCATTGGAATTCAAGCCCACTGCTGCGGGACATATTTTTGTGACCTACACCTATACCAAGAATATTGAGCTGCCCGGAATCACCATTCGTTTTTTGGAGGGAAGGGGCCCTTTGGACGGGGACACCAAATTTTCGGGCAATCTATATGTGTCACAGCAGGAGCGGGCCATTCTGGAAAACCTGCAGGTATCCAGAAAGCCGGGTCCACAATCCAAGACCATACCGCTTCCGGAACTGGAGGAAAAACTGGAGCAGATTGTCCGTGTCAAGGGGGAGAAGGGCCTGAACGCACTAAGGGACCGTGCCAAGAACATTGCCGGAGCATTGGGGATGCACAAAGAATTTGGAAAACTGGACAAGTTGATCAGTGCCCTGTTGACCACCAAACCTTCCAAGTTGTTATCCTCCCCAGTTGCCCTGGCCAGGGCCTTCGGGAACCCATATGACCCTGCCAGGATAGCTCTGTTCGAAAAACTTTTTCAATATTTGAAGCAAATGGAGTTCAGACCGATTCCGGAGGTCAATGGTACCAAAACGGGATTTAGGAACTTCGCGTTCTATGAGGCCTATTTTTCAAACTATATAGAGGGTACCGTATTTGAACTGGAAGAGGCCAAGAACATTGTACGGACAGGAATGCCAATTCCGACCAGGGATGAGGATTCCCATGACGTGTTGGGCACCTATGGCATTGTTAGCAACAAAAAGGAAATGGCCCTGACCCCCACAACGCCCGATGCATTGATCGATATATTGCAATACAGGCACGGGCTATTGTTGGAGGCCAGAAAATCAATGAACCCAGGGCAGTTTAAGGATAGGAACAATAAGGCCGGACAAACCCATTTTGTGGATTTTAATCTGGTACGGGGGACATTGATCAAGGGGTTCGAGTATTACAGGGTCCTAAAAGATCCTTTTTCAAAAGCGGCCTACATCATGTTTATGGTAAGCGAGGTACACCCTTTTTTGGATGGAAATGGTAGAATGGCCAGGGTGATGATGAATGCGGAACTGGTCAAGGAGGACCAGAGTAAAATTTTGATCCCGACAGTGTACAGGGATGATTATATTGGGGCTTTGCGACGTTTGACCAGACAAGCGGACCCATCGGTATATGTGAAAATGTTGAGGAGGGCCCAAGAGTTCAGTTCGACCATTCTTGCAGAGGACATGGACAGGGTTGAAGCCTATTTGGAAAAGTGTAACGCGTTCAGTGATGAGGACGGGACAGTCCTTAAGTTCAACTATAATGATCGGCCTTGAACGAAGGTCGCACATGGAAATTACGGCATACAAGAAGATGCCGTTTTTTTTTTGCATCAATACAGGAAATGGAAGCATAGCAGGATTTGGGATGGACCCTAGGATCGGGTTTCCGGAAAGCCCATCGAGATACTCCAACAACGGATGTAATCCTTGGATGAGTGGGTCTTGGATTTTCCCCAAGGTGGTACCCACCTTGGGAATTTTGTTTTTGGGTCTGCTAAGGGCTCTTTTTTGTCCCCTATTGCACCGTAGAATTGATTACCATGTATCAAATCACTCCATTTGTGACCAAATTTTATGTTGCAAAAATCTTTCCCAAGGTGGGACCCACCTTGGGAAGTTTTTCCAAAAACCTTTTTGAGTTTTGTCCTTGAAAGTCAAATCGATGGAAGGGCCATCAAATGAAATCATAGTAATGCGATGGTCCTTCTTTTTAAAAACTCAGAAATTATGGGAGCGACCATCATTACCTCGGAAGACCTGATGGAGTTCAAAGTGGAACTTTTGGAGGATATCAAGGAACTATTACAAAACCACAACGGCACTACGGCCAAGAAATGGCTCAAATCCAATGAAGTCCGTGAACTCCTGGGCATTTCCCCGGGAACCTTACAGAATTTGCGTATCAATGGTACTTTGCCCTATACCAAAATAGGAGGGGTGCTCTATTACGATCAGCGGGAGATCATGGAAGTGCTGGAGCGGAACAAGGTCAACAAGAACTTCTAGGGGTTTGGAGGGCATCAACTATATCAAGCACCTGAACGGTGTCTTAGACCAATTTGCCAAGGACAACCGTTTGAACCCGACCCATATCAGTCTGTACGTAGCCCTTTTTCAGCTTTGGAACCATAATTTTTTTAGGGAGGAATTCCATATCAACAGGGAAGAGGTCATGGACTTTTCAAAAATAGGTTCCAAGTCCACTTACCATAAATGTATCAAGCAGTTGAGCCATTGGAACTATTTGCGATATATCCCTTCCCATAACCCATTTAAGGGGAGCCGTATCAAGATGTTCGATTTTGGGACAAGCAGTGGACAAGCTGTGTACCGAAGCCGTACCAAAATCGGGACAAGCAGTGGACAAGCACTGGTACCTTTAATAAAACATATACAAACTAGGACAAACCATAAAAACAATAACAAACCGGATAATTTAAAAAATGTAATTCCGTTGGATTTTGAAAACAACAACAAACCTAACGGGCTTGGCCAAAATCGGGACAACCTAAAAACCACCTCGGACAAGGATTACGGGGAACCACTATGAAACTGGACCATCCACATATCATCACGGAGGGCAACCTGACCTACCGCTTGGGCGAGCTGAGCGGCAACAACATCCTATATGATTTTGACAAGATGCTCATCTATCTG
This sequence comes from Allomuricauda sp., assembly GCA_048270465.1. Taxonomy (GTDB): domain Bacteria; phylum Bacteroidota; class Bacteroidia; order Flavobacteriales; family Flavobacteriaceae; genus Flagellimonas. Next base: position 53,274 of record JBLWSV010000016.1, on the reverse strand, counting down.
GAGGCCAAGGGCAAGCTATTGTTCGGGGAACCGTTCAGGATCTACAAGGAAGACCGTGGGATATTGCTGAAACTCTGCAACTATATCATCAAGGACTATGACAGCTGCAAAAAGGCCGGCATCGACCCCAACAAGGGCCTGTTACTGTCCGGGCCCGTGGGCTGTGGCAAGACCAGTCTGATGCGGCTATTGAAATTCCTGGTGCCCTACCAAAAACCGTATGCCGTCATTCCAAGCCGAAATATCGTGTTCGGGTTCAACCACATTGGCTTCAAGGTCATTGAGGATTACGGCAACGGGCAGTACTTTTGTTTTGATGACCTTGGCGTGGAACCCACGGGAAGGCATTATGGGAAGGATTGCAATGTGATGGGAGAAATCCTGTTGTCGCGCTACGAGCTTTTTGTCAACCATAATATACGAACCCATTGCACCACCAACCTCAATGCCCGGGAACTCGAGGAACGTTATGGCAAACGGCTAAGGAGCCGGATGCGGCAGATGTTCAATCTAGTGGCCTTTGAAAAGGACAGCAAGGACAAGCGCAAATAACTTCATTGCCGTTTGAGCACCATTCCCAATAGCGTCTTTATAAGCTTGATGATCTCCACTAAAAATGCTTTCATGGTTCCAGGTTTTTAAACTTGTCAATGTCCAATAGGATGGCAAGGCCAGGCATTTGCTTCCGAATTTTTTGCATGTTTGCAATGCAGCGACACAAACACATCGGCATGAAGGGCTTTTGGATCCCCAAGGGATACCAAGGTATGGGTATTCCTGGTGAGATAGATATTATATTACCGTCCAAAAGGGTATGGTTCCATCGAAGGATTTCTTTCACGATCGTTAAGGCGACATCCTTTTCCAAAATTCCATTTTCTCCCATAGCACTGGAATCCACATCACCATGATCGGAATCGATGACCAGAATTGTTTTGTCGGGTATTTCTTGACCAAAAATGACGCACATTTTGAGCATCAAATGGACAAAAACTTGAACTGAACGAAGTCGAAGTTTGACCTTTTTGAGGGTTTTGTAAATGTGGTGTTTTTGGGTTATCAACAAAGTGTTCCTGTTTTTACATATAATTTGATGCCAATTTGCACCAATGGGAAGCAAATCGAATAAATAAATATGTTGTTAACAAATAACTGATTATCAGTTATTTGTATATCAATATACGGTAATTTTCGAATATCGAAATCGTCCAAATTTTAAACATTTACGATATGAGAAAATCACTTTTTATTACCATTCTTTTTCTATTTGTTTCCAGTTCCATTTTGGCCCAGATCGGAGGCATTGAGGATTCGGTCAATGATATTTCCGATACCATACGGGCCATTTTCCCAATTATACTGGGGGTCATTTTCCTGGTGGGCTTTCTGTTCAATGCGGGTCATTTTTTCGGGGAGAACGCCGATCTGAAAAAGGGCATTACGCGGGTACTGGTCTTTGTCCTGATCGCCGGGGCCGTGGTGGGCATCTTTACCTATCTCATCGGAATAGTGGTTTAGGATGAAAAAGTACGAGGTCTATAGAAATATTCGCAAGCAGGCCATGATTATGGGCTTGCCCCTTTCCCTGTTTGCCTTGCAAATGGTAGTGGTCATCGGTTCCTTGCTGATCATCATCTTTTCTTTCAGTCTCGGTGTCATCGTAGCCCTACTGTTGTTCAATGCCCTGTTGTTCGGGGCATTGGCGCAGTGGGCGAAAAACCCCCATGTACACGCTATCCAAAAGGTCTTCCCTAAAACCATCAGCAATAAAAAACTAAGTCCGCTTTCCTATGGATAAGATCAACCTAAATTCACATCATCCCATTCTGGATATCCAAGGTCATACCGTGTTTGCTTCCAATGGCAATGTGGTACTTTGTTACAAAGTGGAACTTCCCGAAGTGTATTCCCTTTCCGAGCCCGATTTTGAGGAACTGCACAATATGTTGTTCCAGGCGTTCAAATCCCTGCCCTCGGGAACGGTCATCCATAAACAAGAGATATACCAAAAAGTGGGCTATGATGCCAATCAATTGCCCCAGCGTACCTTTTTGGAAAAGGCCACCCATGATTATTTTAAGGGCAGGGAATACCTAAGCCACCAAAGCCATCTGTTCTTCGTACTGCCCTTGGAAAAGGCCCTGAACGCTTCCAAGTATGTCAATCCCTTCCGGAAAACGGAAAAAGGCTATTATCGAAAATTGGATGTGCAAGTGGCGGAGTTCATCACCGCGGTGAACGATGCCGTATCCTTTATCAACAACAGCCAAAGGGTGTCATTGGTGCCCATGGTGCCCACCGACATTCTCACCCATACGAACGATTACTATAATGGTTTCAATCAAGATTTCGATACGGATATTTTATTGAATAAAAAACAGATCGAGATTGGTGACCATTTTTTTGATGTGATTGCGGTCAACAATGAAGGGTGTTTTGGCGGAACGGTACAGAGCAGCAAGATCAATGAAAAATTCACTTCGGATGATTTTAGCTTTCACCAAGGGTTTATCGATGGCTTGGGACTGGACCTGAACGAAAACCACATCATCAACCACATCCTCTATCTGGATGACAAACACAAGTGGCGCAAACTCCTGGACAAAAAAGTGGAGGAACTCAGCAAAAGTTCCAACTTCGGTTCCCAGAACAAGGTCGTCCTTAAAAAGATCCAGCATGTCCTGGACCAGATCAATACGGATGACTCATCCCGTATCATCCGTGGCCATCTCAATATCATTTTTTGGCACCCGGAAACCGAACAGGTAAAACGGATAGGCTCGAAAATCAAGGCGGAGTTCAAGGAATTGGACATGGTGCCCTATCATCCCAATGGCGAGGAACGCAAGCACTACTTTTTGAACTCGTATCCCTGCCATGCCACCAACTTTTCCAACGAAGATCTGTATGTAACGGATCTCAAACATGCGCTGTGCCTGTATATCAACAACACGAATTATAGATCTGATGATTCGGGAATCCTATTCAATGACCGCCAGCACAACATCCCGGTCTTGAAGGATGTCTGGGACGAAGGGAAAAAACGCATCAAGGCAAGGAACTTTGCCATTTTTGCCCCAACAGGCGAGGGCAAGTCCTTTTTGGCCAACAACATACTCCGCCAATATTTCGAGGCGGGTGTTCGGCTGGTCATTATCGATCTGGGGGGCTCTTACGCCAAATTTGCCAAGCTGTACCCGGATGAGCATATCATCATGAGGTACGAACAGGGCAGGAACCTGGGCATCAACCCTTTTTATATTTCAGAGGAATCGGACCTGACCCCGGAACGTTTGGAAGATCTGGCCGTATTCCTATTGGAACTCTTGGCAGAGGGCAATACGGTATCCAAGGGCAGGGAAGTGGCCATGAAAAAGGTACTGCTCCATTATTACAATACCGTTCGGGAACAACATTCCCTTGCCTCATTGTACCAGTTTGTGGACCAACATAAGGACAATCTGATCCAAGATCTCCATATCAGGGAGGAGGATTTCAGTATCTATGGGTTTCTGCACATTCTATCGGAGTATGTGGACAACGGACTATACAGCTTCCTGTTCCATGTAGGGGAGGACCAGACCTATACCATCGAGGATAAACGGATGATCGTCTTTGAACTGGACGAGGTGCGGGACAACAGGGAAATCCTATCCGTGATGCTCAAGCTCATCAAATCGGCCATACAGCGCACCATCTGGCGGAACCGATCGGAGCGGGGCATCATCCTCTTCGATGAGTTTGCCAAGCAGCTGAAATTTGCGAACGTGCTGGAAAGTGTGGAATTCTACTACCAGGCCATTAGAAAACAGAACGGCGCCATTGGCATCATCCTACAGTCCATCAACCAATTGCCCAATAATTCCACCTCTGCGAGCATTTTGGAGAACACCCAGGTCATTTACAGCCTTCGCAACGAAAAGGGCTATGACGAATTGAAAAGCAGATTGAACCTATCGTCCCATGACCTGGACCAACTGAGGTCCATCCGCAACAACCTGACGGGGGACAGGAAGTACACCGAAATATTCATCAAGATCGGGAATGAGGGCAATATCTTTCGATTGGAAGTGCCACCAGAGGTCTTTGCCGCCTATCTGACGGACGGAAAAGAGAGTACACTGATCATGGAACTTTTCGAAAAAACCAATGATATGGAGAAAGCCATACAATTATTCATTAACCACAAAAACAAAGTCACATGAAAACAATTGGGAAGCCCAATTTTGGGAAAAAGATCCTAATACTGGGATTTGTGCTGATCTTTGCCATATACCTGCCCGGCCGTGCTACGGCCCAGGGGATGCCGGTGTATGACAATACCAACTTTATCAGCATGACCAAATCGCTGTTGGAGTCGGCCAAACAGACTTCGGAACTGTTAAAGACAGTGCAGTTCCTAAAAGAACAAAAGGACAACATTGTCAAGGTCAACAGTGCAATCAAGCAGTTGAAGGCCCTAAAGGAGCTGGCCAGGAACAATGAGACGCTGTTTCGTACAGTTCGCAAAGACCTCCGGGACATTCTGGATTCCCCATACATCAAAGCTGGGGAAGTAGAACAGGTGTCGCAATCTTTTGAGCAGATCATGGACACGGCCATTGAGAACCTTGATTTTGTGAACCAGGTCCTATCCAGTGATTTGCTGAAAATGACCGATGCGGAACGTACTGCTTTTTTGATACAGAAAAAAGAAGCGTCTCGGGAAATGGTGGCTGAACTGGAGGCTAGGACGCGTCGGTACCGGGAGATCATCTCCTTTCGAAAAATGCAGGATATCATCAATAACCGGGAAAAGGAATACTGATGGCAGGTATTTTTTTGGGTATAGGGTTGAAATACGTGGATGCCGTCTTTCAGACCATCAAGAACAGTGATTTTTCCCAATATACGATTATAGGGATGAAGTCCCTGGCCGTGCTGTTCTTTTTGGTCAATATCCTCAAAAAATACCATGAGGGGATCGCCGCCACGGATGGGCATACCTGGGGCCTTACCCCCACAGAGCTGGCAAAGAACTTTGTGATCGTGCTGTTGGTCATTTTCTCCACTGAGATACTGGGCGTGTTCGATGGCATTCTGGTGGCCATCGAATCCCAATATAGGGACACGGCTCCGGCACTCCTCCCCTTACAACTGCAGGACGTAGATCTGGAACGGGATGTGGGTGCCTTGGAAGCCGCCAAAAAGGCTATGGCCATTTTATATGAGGCCTTGGTCACCCCACTGTACGGATTGAAAATGCTGGCTTTTATCATAGGGGTCATCTTGTGGTTGTTGGATATCTTCATCTATCCGCTCTTCTTGGCCGAACGCTATTTCCTGCTGGGTATCCTACAGGCCTTTTTTCCCTTGGTCATCAGCCTGTCGGTATTTGAGAAGTTCCGCGGTCTGGCCTATACCTATTTTAAATTGTACACAGGGGTCTATATGCTGGTGCCGGCCTTTTTCTTGGTCAACGTATTCGTGAACAACCTCTATACGGAGATCAATACCAATTTTTGGAGCAGCCTGTTCGGAACGGATTGGGGCAGTGAGTTTTTTGCTCCGATCATCGAATTTGGATCTATTGGCTTCATTGTGCTGCTCAAGTTCAAGCTCTATCGTAAGGCCACGAGCTTTACCCTGCGCCTGTTCAATGGATAAATACATACGCCTATGAAAACACCTTTTAAAAATATACAACAACAACTGCGATTGAACCGCTGGGTAGTACTCTCGGTAGTCATTGTTTCGGGATTGGTCTGTATCATTTCCGTTATCATCGTGGCCCAAATGCACCGGAATATTCTTAATAGTGCCTTTGTGGTCAATGGTACGGGCGATGTCATTCCCTTACAATGGATCCATGAGCGGGAGAACCTCGAAGTGGAGGCCTTGGCCCATTTGGAGCAATTCCATCGGTGGTTCTATGAAGTGGATGCGGCCAATTATGGACGTCATATGGAAAAGGCCCTTTGGCTGGGGGATGCCTCGGTGGATGCCCTGTTCAGGCAAAAGAAGTCCGATGGGTTCTATAACCGCTTGATGCAGTATTCCCTGGTCCAAAAGGTGGAGCGCATTGATTCCAAGATCGATTTGGCAACGGAACCCTACCGGTTCGAGACCCGAACCGTTTTCCATATCAACAGGGGCAGTGTCACCGACACCTATGAGTTGTCCACCTCTGGCAAACTGATGCCTGTGGAACGGCATTTCCCACACAATCCCCATGGGCTGTTGATCATGGATTTTTTTGAAAACTCACTTCGTAAAATTGAAAACAATGAAACCACAAAAAAATAAAATCGTATTTGTACTGGTCATGGTATGCGTCGTTTTGTTCACTACCGTATACGGCATCCTGACCTTTGGAAAGCATAAAAGGGAGGAATTGGCGCCAGACCGTATTCCCCTACCTGACTTGGAAGATAACCAACAGGTGTATGGAACGAAGTTGGAGGCTTTGGAGGCCATTGAAGAAGAGCGGGAGTCTACCGCACCACCAATATATCCCGACCATATGGTGGACGACAAGGGGTACTTCAATCCCGATTATATGGAATATGAGAAACAACGGATCATAGATAGTGTTTATGCGTCCACAAACCACGGGCAAATAAGCACTCCGCTTGAGCGCAGGGAGGAAACGGTACAAGTACAAAAGTTGGTGGAACGGAAAGAAAATGCAGGTTCAAAACCAGCTGGGACTCTTCTTTCGGTAGGGGAACCGGCCCTAAGACACCAACTTTTTTTTGCTTCCAATCCCAAACCGGTCATTGGGATGGGGAATACAAGGGAACAGATCGGTGTTTTGGTCCATGTGGACGGCGATCAAGTGGTCAGGGAAGGTCATCGGTTGGCCCTTAGGTTGGCGCGGGAAACCAAAATTCAAGATCGAACTTTTCCCAAAGGGACCAAGGTATACGCTTTTGTGAAGATCCGGCCCAATAGGGTCATGGTCAGTCTGGACCAAATGAATGGAACCCCCATGGCCCTGAAGGGGTATGACCTACAGGATGGTAGGGAGGGGATCTATATCGAGAACCATCTGGCAGGAGCGGTAATCGAACGGGGCATGGATCGAGCCATGGATGGAGTGGACCTGCCCGGGCTGCCACGGCTCAATGGGATCAGACAAATCTTTAAAAGAGACCATAGGGCGGTCAAAGTAGCCCTAGGCAATCAATATCAATTCATCTTAAAACCAGGATCATGAGACTAAAGAATATACTTTTTCCCTTTTTGGGGCTGGCCCTTTCAGGGTGTATGTCGGGTCAACAGCCCTTGGATACCCTTTATGCCAACAAGGACAATAATCTGGCCCTCTTTTTTCCAAGCCCTATACGGCAAGCGGTAACGGGAAACGATAACTTTACCTTCACCTACAATAGGGAACTGGCGGGCTATTTGGGTCTTTTGCAAGGAATACCTGGTCCTTCCAGTGATTTATTGGTCATTACGACCGATGGAAGTGTATATGCCTTCGTTATTGCGTTCTCCGATACACTGGCCCATACCTATCGTTTTCTTCGGAAAGGAGACCGGATAGGGAATGAACGGCCCGATGAAGAAAATGTGTCGGTAATGGAAAGGACCAAAGGTGTTGACCTTCGGTATGCGGATTATTGCAGGGCATTATTGCAGAAAGAATACCGTGCCATGGCGACCAAACGGAAAAGGGGGATACGGCTCCAATTGGAGAGTGTGGTCTATGATGGCGGGGAGGTCTATATGATCATCAAGATCCAAAACCGATCGGACATTGATTTTGGGATGGCCTATTTGGATGTGGTGCGGGTCAATGGGAGCCAAAAACGAAGGGCCTCCTTCCAAGAGACCAGAATACATGTACGTTACACGCATGATAGGCCTGATATGGTAAGGAGCCACCGGAGCGAACGTTTTGTATATGTGGTGCCCAAGTTTGTGATGGGGGATGGGGAACGGCTGAAACTGGAACTTGGGGAACTGCACGGAAGCCGAAAGGTGGTACTGACCAAAAAACTGCGGTAGGGTTGTTGACGGGAAGGGCTCGGTCGATTAGAAGCCATGGATCTGGAAAAGGAATGAAATGCTGCTATTCCTTTTCCATTTGTGAGCCGATAAAAGGAATTCTTGGGGCCAGGAAATAACCGGTCAGACTGGCAAATAAGATGGGAATGAAATGTCCAAAACCTGTCAAGGTCGCCAATAATATAGTTGTGCTCATCGGGGTTCTGGTCACACAGGCGTTGATGGCCGCCATACAGCTCACAATGGCCAAAGTGAGTTTGATATCCGGAAACAACTGATGGAGGATAAGTCCTAAAGTGGCCCCTACAAAAAACAAGGGAATGATAAATCCGCCCCTCCATCCCGAAGTGACCGTCACCGAGATGGCAATGATTTTAAAGACCAGTACCAAAAACAATACAGAAATGGAATAATCGCTGGTCAACAGCCGACTTATCTCATGATGGCCAAAGTAACGGGTAATGGGTAGATAATAGGCGATCATGCCCAGTATGAGCCCACCAATGAGTGTTTTGATATAAATGGGCAGGGGCCGTTTTTCAAAAATGGCCTTTATAAATTTGGTGACAAAAATGAAGATCCACCCAAAAAATGCCCCGACCATGGCAAATAGGACAGCTTGGCCAAAATCAAAAATCCCGGAATACTCGTAGGAAGAAAGGTCCCATATCGGCCCCAGGCCCAAATGGATGATCAACGCGAACACCAAATAACTGAAACAGCTGGACACAAAAGCGGGGATTATGGCCTTGTAATACTCCACCGCATGCTTGTGGTGGAGGATCTCGAGTGCAAACAAGCTACCTCCCAATGGGGCACCGAACAGGGCCGTAAAGCCAGATGCCATCCCTGCAATGGAGAGGGATCTCAATTCTTCTCCCTTGAGACGGAACAGCTTTCCTATCCAAGTACCGGTTGAACCTGTTACCTGCACCAATGGCGCCTCAGGACCCAAGCTGCCACCCGAAGCCACACAGAGTAAGGAGGAGAGGATCATGGAAGGATTGTTCCTTGGATTGAGCTTTCCCTTGTTGAAACGTATATTGTTCACGATCAGATGTATCTCTCCGGGATCCCCAATAAAATGAATGATCAAACCGGCCAACAACCCCGATATGCCCATTATCGGCACCACTTTCCATCCCGTAAAAAAGGCAAGTTCATGGGTCAGGAACTGCAGTACGATCCAATAGACCCCTGCAATCATGCCTCCAACCAGTCCAAGAAAGGCCCATAACAAAAAAATCCTACTGAAAACAAAGGGATTGAACCGTACAGGTTGATCTAAAATGCTCAAATAGGTCACCAATTTTCTTTTCTGCCGTAACTTCACGTGATCGCTATTTTTTAAATGGGACAGGGTAATCGATTCCCATGGCCTAAATTATGGTCTTGGAGTTTATTGCAATAGTTCCTTCAAAGCTCCTTGGGTAACCTGCTCCTTGATTTTCACTGTGCAATATTATCATATTCTCGCCATACCGCGATATATTCCACGGTCGGAAACGGATTTCCTGTTACGTTCATCTCCGTGGTCGCGTATCCCTATACTAAGGATACCAAAGGATTTGGCAAGGCTATCCGTGATTTTCCATAAAAATCGTGCCGCTAAATTTTATGGAAATCATTGAATATTTTCATGCAATTTTCAGGGTTTCCCCCTGGATAGGGTTTAATTTTGGACAGAAGACTTTTAAAATGGAAATCAGATACTTGAGATTGATAAAGGCGATTGTGGAAGAAGGAGGGATAACCCGTGCCATGGATGTCCTCCATCTGTCCCAAAGTGCCCTGAGCTATCAATTGAAGGAAGCTGAGCTCCAAGTTGGCACACAATTGTTTTACCGCCGGAACAAGAAGCTCATTTTGACCCCTGTGGGCAAAAAGCTGTACAATAGTGCCATTAAAATACTTGCTGAGGTGGACAGGACCGATGAGGAGATCAAACGAATGATAAATGGGGAGAGTGGCGTCATCCGGGTAAGCACGGAATGCTATACCAGTTACCACTGGTTGCCAGCCGTTCTGAAAAAATTCAACAGCGAGTTCCCGAACGTGAAAATTGAAATTGTCTTTGAGGCCACCCATCACCCTGTCGAGAATTTGATCTCCGGCAACCTTGATATTGCCATCACCAGTAATTTGGAACAGACCGATCAGGTGGATTTTATAAAGCTGTTCTCCGATGAGATGCTGGCGGTGGTGAGCAAAGGCCATCCCTGGGCAAAAAGGTCGTTCATCGAGGCCGAGGATTTTCAGGATGTAGATTTGATCATACATTCGCTCCCCTTGGAAACGGTATCCATTTTCAGATCGGAATTGATACCTAAGGGCATCAACCCAAAAAAGATTATCGTGCTGCCCCTTACCGAGGCCTCCATTGAATTGGTGAAGGCCAATTTGGGTGTGATCGTTATGGCCAATTGGGCCCTTACACCTTATATGGACCAATCCATCAAAACCATCAAGGTAACCTCCAAAGGGTTCCAACGCCAACAATATGTAGCTCGGATGAAGGATAGAAAATACCCTATGTATTTTGATTACTTTATAAAATTTCTACGAGAGGAGATCAAATTGGATGCCGAGTCTTAAGGACCGGCCCTATTAAAAACAATAAAAACAAAAGTATGAGTTTAAAGATTGGAGACACTGCTCCTGATTTCAGTGCGGAAACAACTTTGGGAAAAATTGATTTTTATGATTGGACGAATGGGCGTTGGGTCGTACTGTATTCACATCCTGCGGATTATACCCCCATTTGTACCACGGAATTGGGCCGCACCGCCCAACTGAAAGATGAATTTGAAAAAAGGAACACCTCAGTGCTGGCCCTTAGTGTAGATGATGTGGAATCCCATAGAGGATGGATAAAGGACATCAATGAAACCGCCAATACCCAAGTCGAGTTCCCCATTATAGCCGATTCGGACAAGACCATCGCGAATGCGTATCAAATGATCCATGAAAATGCATCAAGTTCCGTTACGGTACGCACCGTGTATTTCATTGGACCCGACAAAAAAATAAAGGCGACCATAACCTATCCAGCATCCACCGGACGAAACTTTGCAGAAATCCTGAGGGTTTTGGACTCCCTACAACTGACCTCCGAATTCAGTGTGGGGACTCCGGTGGATTGGGAATACGGACAAGAGGTAGTGATATCCCCATCCGTGGGGAATGAGGAGATTCCGGAAAAATTCCCAAAAGGGCACCGTGAAGTGAAACCGTACTTGAGGTATACCCCGCAGCCGAACAAATGAGTGATACATTGCTAAAGGGTGGTCTGGAAAAAGGTCCTTTTTCCAAGCAACAACTCACCTACCTTGATACATCCCTTAAAAACCTCAATACAGACCAATTGCAATGGCTTGCGGGGTTTCTTATTTCGTTTTCCCGGACTTCCTTCCGAACACTTCGGCGATTATGTGATCCGAATGAAAATTGTTTGATCTAATCAAAATAGTATTATGATGGAGACCCTATGCGTACATCCAATACATGACCTTCAAGGAGGAGGAAATTCCTTGCTCCCGGATATCAGACCATCGACTGCCTATAGGTATTTGGAATCCGAAACATTGCAATATCCTGGATTCCATACCACCTATAACCAAATCCGCCTAGGAGAGGTCATGGCCAAGCTCGAACACGGATCTTGGGGATTGGCACTGAGTTCGGGAATGGCGGCCATAACCACCGCAATCCTCGGATTGGTCAAGGAAGGGGACCATATCATATGTACCCGGGAACTATACGGGGGGACCCGAAAGTTTGCCGAGTATGAACTGCCAAGAAGGGGAATCGAAGTGAGTTATGTGGGCAGTTCCCCTATGGAATTGGAAAATGCCATTACCGATAGGACCAAAATCATTTTTATGGAGACCCCTTCCAACCCTTTATTGGATATTTTTCCATTGAAGGCATTTACAGAGGTGGCCAAACAGTATGGTTTGACTACCATCGTGGACAATACATTTGCTACCCCGATCAACCAGTTGCCACTTTCACTGGGCGTGGACATTGTGGTCCACTCGGGAACAAAGTTTCTGGGAGGACATAACGACCTCTTTTTTGGTGTGCTTGTGGGAAGCCGGGAGTCCGATCGGGAAACCATTTATAGGACGGCCAAGTTGTACGGGGGGGCGCTGGCGGCCCAGGAGTGTTACCAAGCTGAACGGAGTATCAAGACCTTGGCCCTTAGGGTGGAAAGACAAAATGACAATGCCATGGCCGTGGCCCAATTCCTTTATGGGCACCCACTGGTGGAAGCGGTGTACTATCCGGGCCTGGAATCCCATTCGGGGCATAAGGTGGCCAAAGCTCAGATGACAGGTTATGGGGGCATTCTTTCCTTTACGTTAAGGGCCTCGGACAACCAGGTGGACAAATTTCTCAGAGCCCTTACCATTATTCAGCCAACATTGAGCTTGGGAGGCGTGGAGAGTATCATATGTGCTCCAAGTGCCACGTCACATAAGGATTTGACACCGGACCAGCGAATGGCTTCGGGGATTACCGGTAATCTGCTGCGGTTGTCCGTCGGTATTGAGGCCAAGGAAGATCTAAAAAGGGACCTGGAACAAGCCATGAAGGCCTCATTGGGCCGATAACCTACCATGGGTAGATAAGACGCAAAAGAGCTGGAATACAGCCAAAACCCTATATGATTTACAATTAATATTCATTTATAAAATAATGACCATGAACAATTCCAACATTCAAAAATTTGCTACAAGATCGATACATTCGGGACATGATGTCCAGGCTACTTCGGGTACTAGGGCGGTCCCGATCTATCAATCCACCTCCTATGTGTTCCATGACTGTGACCATGCGGCCAATTTGTTCAATCTATCCGAACCTGGTTATATTTATACAAGGCTGAACAATCCCACAACCGATATTTTGGAAAAGCGGATGGCGGATCTGGAAGGAGGGATTGGTGCCCTGTGCACCTCCTCGGGGATGTCCGCAATCTCCACCACGATTCTCACCCTTTTGAAAGCAGGAGACCATATTGTTGCCTCCAATAGCCTTTACGGTGGAACGTTTAACCTTTTCAATGTGACCCTACCGAGATTGGGGATCAGCACCACCTTTGTGGACGCCTCCGATCCGGAAAGTTTTAAAACTGCCACCAGGGTCAATACAAAGGCCTATTTTCTGGAATCCTTGGGCAATCCCAAATTGGATGTTCCGGATATTAAGAAAATAGCGGATGTGGCCAAGGGTCTCGATATCCCACTTATCGTGGACAATACGGTGGCCACCCCATACTTATTGAGGCCCATTGAACACGGGGCCAATATCGTGGTACATTCGTTGACCAAATATATCAATGGGAACGGAACTTCCATTGGGGGTATCATCATCGATGCGGGTACCTTCGATTGGGGCAATGAAAAATTCCCAGAGTTCAACGAACCTTCTCCCGGCTATCATGGATTGGTCTATAATGAACAGATTGGGCAGGCAGCCTTTATCGCCAAGGCCAGATTGGAAGGATTGAGGGACTTTGGTGCCGCCTTGAGTCCCTTCAATGCATTTCAGATCTTGCAGGGATTGGAAACACTGGGGATCCGTGTAAAAAGACATTCAGAAAACAGTTTGGCCCTGGCCAAATGGTTGGAAGCGCAAGAAGAGGTGCAATGGGTCAATTATCCCGGTCTGGAAAGTAGCCCCTATTTTCAACGGGCCTCCGAATACATGCCAGAAGGTCAGAGCGGTATTGTCACTTTTGGTGTCAAAGGAGGGTTTGATGCGGCTAAAATAGTAGTGGACGGGACGAAATTGTTCTCACTTTTGGTCAATATTGGCGATACCAAGTCCTTGATCGTACACCCTGCCAGTACCACGCACCAACAACTTCAAAAGGAAGAACAGGAACTGGCCGGTGTTACCGAGGATATGATACGGTTGTCCGTTGGTCTTGAAGATGTGGAGGACCTTAAAAAGGATTTGAGACAGGCTTTTGACCTGGTCAACCATTAAAACATATATTTTGAATATTCTTGTTTATGGCGTCGGGGGAATCGGTGGTTATTTTGGCGGTAAGTTGGCACTTACCGACCATCATGTCACATTTTTGGCCAGGGGAAAACATTTTGAAGCAATACATGAAAATGGTCTGTTGATCAAGAGTTGGCAAGGTGATTTCACCGTTCGCCCCAATATGATCACAGATGATGTCGCTTCCATTGGAGTGCCCGATCTGATATTGTTAGGTGTTAAGAATTGGCAGGTCGCCGAGGCCATTGAGCATCTGCGACCACGTCTTTTGCCACATACGGTGATCCTACCACTGCAAAATGGAGTGGACAATACCCAAAGAATCACCAAGTTGTTGACATCCGGCCATGTACTGGCCGGGTGCTGCAATCTTATCAGTTACATTGAGGCTCCCGGGATCATTAGGCATGCCCATTTTATCCCCAGTATTACCTTTGGGGAAGTTGATGATAAATTGACCCAACAGGTATTGGATGTCAAGGAATTGTTTGAAGAGGCAGGAATTGCCAATAACATTGCATTTGATATCGAAAAGGAGCTCTGGAAGAAATTCCTGTTCATTTGCCCGATCAGTGGTGTCGGGGCCTTGACCCGGTTGGAGATCAATACCATTTGTGCTGCACCATACCTATTCAAACTGGTTCGGGATGCTGCTTATGAAATATTGGATTTGGCACAGACCATGGGAATTGCATTATCCCAAAGGGATGTGGAAAGGACACTGGAAACATTGAAAAGCCAAGAACATATGAACACCACTTCCATGCAGAGGGACATCATCAATGGCAGACCCTCCGAGCTTGAACATTTGACTGGATATGTGGTGCATCAAGCCAAAAAAAGAGGCATCTTCGCGCCCACAAATGAATTGATCTATGAATGTCTCTTGCCTTCTGAGCTAAAGGTGCGTAGATCTTCCGATTAAAACCAGGCCATCCTGATTGTTGTGGAGGTCATACCTATTGAATTTCAATATTCATATACTCAATACAACATCTTCGGAATGTGAAATTGGGAAAGTAAGTCTAGCCAAATTACAGTTAAAAGCAAACGGAATGATGTAAGAATAAAATCTGGCGGGTGGTATTTTGTAATTATAAGCATACGCCCTATTAGGATGAAAATCTCCCTCGATGGGGATTTGAACTACTTATTGGGTTAGATTTCCAACACCCAAAGGCATGCTGCAATTCCAGTTGAAAATGCATAAGGCTTACCCTGCCATGGAGTTTCAGTCAACCTGAATGTATGAAATGGTAACGATCAATATGATTTTATAGGGTAATGTTGGCTATGAAGACCTATTGTTCAATGATCAATGTTTGTTTTTATCATGACAATTTTTATAAAATTCAAGAGCCAAATCAATCCCAAGTATCATAAACGATCCAAAACCAAAGATGGATGCGAGACTATAGGATAGGATTCTTTGGCCTTGGGTAATATTTACAAAATCCAAATTGAACCTGTATATGGTGATGAACAAAATAAAATACAGGCCAATAAACTTATAGGCAAACAATCTTTCTTTCAATGTACGGGAGGTTTCTGTAAACCCATAGATCAAAAGGAAGGATAGGGTGGTATAGACCATTACATATAACAATTCAAAAATGCCCAACCAGTTGAACAGACCTTCCCAATCCACCCAATCGTAAGGTTGAAGGACCTTAAAAGAAAAGACAGCCAAAAAGAAGGGTATAAAATGCCCTATATCGGTTTTGGACAACTTACCATAAAGCCCCCGTTTCAATAAGATGTGGATAAAAGGACAAAGGAGTAGTGCAAAAAATAAGAGTACTTTACTGAAACCTATGCTTATGAAGCCCATGCTATACTAAAATTCCTATCAAGATATTGGTCGCCCATGGAAGCAATATGAGAACATCCAAGGCGCTTTAAAAGATGTATGCTGTCACACTCAAATAAAAATATCCCCCAGTTTCGTAGGGACACCAAAAGATTACGTCCATTGAACATTGGATGATTTTAAAGGGAATCGGTTACAAAACTTTAAAGGATTTAATGTCAACCCTATGGAAAATGGTGAAAGCAAAGGCATATGATCCTTATCTTATCGGTTTTCAAAAATGTTTACATAAAGCATGGTGGCAATCTTTCTGGCTCGATTCTTGGCGATCCAGGCCCTTTCTCCCTCAAAGAGCTCATCCAAGGTCTGGAGCCATAGATTGAGCCATTGACCAAAGTGTTCCATCGTGAGGGGTTCATTTATCCTTTTATCGACAGCCTGATGTACCTTAATGGGGTTGCCTTTGTATTTTTTGACCAGAAATAACTGGGACTCCCAAAAATCGGTCAACAGTTCGAAGTGGCTTTCCCAGTCCGTGACCATTTGATCGAATATGGGACCAAGCGTCTCGTGTTCCCGTATCTTGCCATAGAAGGTACGGACCAGAAGATTAACATCGTTTCTATCCAAAATATCATGCTTAATTTCTTTTTCCATGGCTTTTATGCATAATGATCATTAAACTAGGTAGTGACTTTACATGGGTGTCCATTTATTACAATGAACATCCATTTTACCATACCATAACTTTTCATAGGTGAAAGGATAACCAACAGATCAATAGCTTACCCTTCCCTCTAAGACACACTGTAATACCAATGCATGATTGTGTTTGGTATCCTTGGCCCCGTAGAGCAATGTCACATTTTGCTTTTTGGCCCTTTTGGCAATTTCATCCAATACCTCTTGTTTGTCTTCCAGTTCAATGAGGTATTTTTTTGCAAATTCCCAAAATCTATCAGGGTCATGGTCAAACCATTTTCTCAAGTTTTCCGAAGGGGCGATCTCTTTCTTCCAACAATCGATCTTTGCTTTTCCTTTCGACACCCCCCTGGGCCAGATCCGATCTACCAGTATACGGTAGCCATCTTTGTTGGATGAGGCTTCATATATCCGTTTGATCTTAATTTTTGACATTTTAATGTGTGCTGAAACCTTATTTTCAAGTGGTGATCATTTGGGAGACATGGGACGTATGGTCAATTCGTCGATCAATAGCGTATCCGGGGTCTCCAGAACATAGATTGCCAAATCGGCAAGCGCTTGTGGCGCGATCATGCTATCATTGGGAAGGATACCGGAGTCCTCAAAGAACCTTGTGGCAATGGACCCTGGATTTAAACAGCTTACCCTGATGTTATGGGAGCGCAACTCCTTGAACAGGGCCGAACTAAATCCCTGTACCCCATATTTGGTCAGGCAATAGACCGCCGCTTCCTGTCTTGTGGTCTTTCCCAATATGGAACCGATATTGATGATGTGACACGTTTCCTTTTGCTTTTTCATCAAAGGGACCAGCCCAGTCGTCATATAAAAAAGGCCGTTGAGGTTGGTCCCGATCATTTCATCCCACTGTTCCCACGACAGAGCATCGATTTTTGCAAAATATCCCGCTCCTGCATTGTTGATTAGGATTTGCGGGGGCCGCATCCCTGAAAATGTTTCCGCTACCCACCACATGACTTGTTCCCGATCTGAAATATCAAGGGGTACCGGGACAAAATGGCTCCCTAGTGTGGTGTGCAGTGCGATCAGGTCGGTTTCGGTGCGGGCCAATCCATAGACCAACGCTCCTTTGTTTACAAGCGAAGTCGAAATGGCCTTTCCCAAGCCCTTGCCGGCCCCGGTGACCACGGCTATCTTGTTCTTGAGTTCCATAGGTTTAAGTGGTATTGTTTTTTTCTTGATCAGTACCGCCGCATACCGTATGGAAACACTTGGACAAGCGGTTCCAACCATTGGTGGCAATGATGCAAAAGGTCAATGCGACAAGATCTTCTTCGGAAAAATAGCCCCGTGCGGTCTTATACAGTTCATCCGGGATTTCATGGGCCGCGATCAGGGTCAATGTCTCGGTCCATGCCAAAGCGGCCCTTTCCCGTTCTGAAAACAAGGCGGAGCGTTCCCACTTGCCCAGGGCCACTAAACGCTGCTCGCTTTCACCTGTGGCCAGGGCATTCCCTAGGTGCATGTCCAGACATTTGTCGTTACCGTTGATCTGGGAGATTCTTAGCTTCACCAGTTCACATAGGGAAGGCTTAAGATTTGAATCGGAAGCGCATCTTTCCATTTCTACCAGCCCTTTTAAGGCCGTGGAGTTTGATTTCAGGATGTCCAATCGTTCTTTCATCACGTATGGTTTCACGGATTCTTTTCCATTTCCTCCATGGCGATATTGGCGTGGGAGTAGGCGGCCCCGGCCCGCATTTCGGCAGCCACCCAAATGGCCTCCATGATTTCCTCCTTGCTTGCCCCTTTGCGCAAGGCCAGAGGAGTATGTGCCTTAATGCACCACGGACATTGTGTGACATGCGCCACTGCCACCGCTATGAGTTGTTTTGTCTTTTCGTCCAGGACCCCCTCCTTGAAGACCGTTCGACTGAACTTGCGCCAAGCTTCAACCTGGTTCGGGGCAAGACTGGCCTTTTTTTGTGCCAATTCTGTTTCTTTGCTCATCGTATTTCTGTTTTGTAGGAATGGTTATTGTAATTCCGCATCCAAGGTTATTTCCAGATCCAGGGCCTTGCTGACAGGGCAATTGTCCTTGGCCTCATGGGCACACTCCAAAAACGTTTCTTGGTCGATGTCGGGTATGATGGCCCGTAAGGTCAAATGGGATTTGGTGAGCTCAAGGGAATCCACATCCATGGAGACCGTGCTGGTGACATCCAGGGATTCTGCCGTAAACCCGGCTTCGTTGAGAAAAAGGCTCAGGGCCATGGCAAAGCAGCTGGCATGTGCCGCGGCGAGCAATTCATCTGGATTGGTGGCCTTACCATCCCCGAACCGGGAATTGAAGCAATATTTATGGTTGTCCAGTACCTTGCTCTGGGAGGTAATGGTACCTTCTCCTTCCTTTAGGGATCCGCTCCAAACGGCATTGGCTTTACGTTTCATAGGTCTTTGTTTTAAAGATTAATATACTATTCAAGGGACCGTTGTAGGTCTTCCTTGATTTTATTGATTTAAATATTGGCGCAGTACATACTGTAATATGCCACCGTTGCGATAGTAGGCAATTTCAATATCCGAATCCAACCGGACCGTTGCCTTGAACCTCACTTGGGTTCCATTTTGTTTTTGGGCAATCACCTCAAGGTCTTTTAGGGGTTTCAAATCTTCCATTATACCGGTAATGGTAAAAATTTCATTACCATCGAGATTTAATTTTTTTGCTGTATCGCCCTGTTGGTATTGGATGGGCAAAACGCCCATGCCTATTAAGTTGCTCCTGTGGATCCGTTCAAAACTTTCGGCCAATACACATTGGACCCCCAAAAGAAAAGTGCCCTTGGCCGCCCAATCCCTGGAAGAACCACTACCATATTCCTTACCGGCCAGAACGACCAAGGGTGTTTGGTCTTGCTTGTATTTCATGGCGGCATCAAAGACCGTCATCACCTCACCTGTGGGCAGATACCGGGTGTATCCCCCTTCTTGGTCCACAAGCCCGTTCTTGATACGGACATTGGCAAAGGTGCCCCGAACCATGACCGCATCATTGCCCCGACGGCTCCCATAGGAATTGAAATCCCTTGGGCTTACCCCACAACTGACCAAATAACGGCCCGCTGCCGAATTTTCATCAAAGGAGCCCGCCGGGGAAATGTGGTCTGTGGTGATACTGTCCCCCAATACCAATAGGGCCCTTGCATTTTTGATGTCCAATGTTTCCGGTACCGCTGTTGGAAGGTCGTTGAAGAAGGGTGCCTCCTTGATGTAGGTGGAACCCCCGTCCCAGTGGTACAGTTCTCCGGTTGGGACCTCGAGGGCCTTCCAGCTCTTGTTGCCCGCAAAGATTTCCCCGTAGTTTTTAGCAAAGTCCTTAGGGGAAAGCACATCGGCCAAAATGGAATTGATCTCGGAATCCGTTGGCCAGATGTCCTTGAGATATACGGCTTGTCCGTTCCTATCATGGCTTATGGGCTCCTGGGTCAAATCAATATCGACCCTTCCCGCCAGGGCATAGGCGACCACCAGCATGGGGGACATTAGAAAGTTCATTTTTACCTGGGGGTGTACCCTGGCCTCAAAATTTCGATTGCCTGACAATACCGAGGCGGCCACCAATTGGTGTTGGTCGATCGCTTGGGCAATGGGAGGGGGCAAGGGCCCCGAATTTCCAATGCATGAAGTACACCCATAACCGACCAAATGGAATTGTAGGGCCTCCAGATCCTTCATTAAATCCGCTCTTTCCAAATAATCGGTGACCACTTTGGAACCGGGGGCAAGGGAAGTCTTTACCCATGGCCTGACATCAATGCCCCGCTCCCGGGCCTTTTTGGCCACAAGGCCCGCCCCGATCATCACGTAGGGGTTGGAGGTGTTGGTGCAGGAGGTAATGGCCGCAATGACGACCGAACCATCCGCAAGCATGAACCCATCATTACCTTGGTCGATCCAAGCCGTTTTGAGCACTTTCCTTTCCTTGGTGCCCAAATGCTCCGAACCGGAAGGAGAAGATTGGTGACCTTGCTTATGGGATAGGGATCCTAAGGTGGGCATTGTCCTATGGTCAGGGGATATATAATCCCTGTGATGGGACTGGGAGAGGAAATCTATAAACTTGGATTTTAGATTTTTCAGTAAGATTTTGTCCTGAGGTCTCTTGGGGCCCGCCACCGTGGGTTCTATGGTCGAGATGTCCAGCTCAAGGACCTTGGTGTAGGCGATACGGTTCTCATGCTCCCGCCAGAGCATATTGGTCCTACAATAGGATTCCACCAATGCCAGCTGTTCTTCAGGGCGATTGCTCGCCCTCATATATTCAAGGGTCTTGTCATCAATGGGGAAGTAGGTGACGGTGCACCCAAATTCTGGCGACATATTGCCAATGGTGGCCCGATCCGGCACGGAAAGGTGATCCAATCCTGGGCCAAAGACTTCCACAAATTTTCCCACGACCCCCTCTTGCCTCAACAGGTTGGCCACGGTCAATACCAAATCGGTGGCCGTGGACCCCAAGGGAAGTCTGCCCTTGAGCCTAAGGCCAATGACCTCCGGCATGATAAAGTAAAGAGGTTGCCCCAATACGGCAGCCTCGGCCTCGATGCCCCCGACCCCCCAGGCCAATACACCGATTCCATTGACCATGGGTGTGTGACTATCCGTTCCGACCAAGGTATCCGGATAAAGTTCACCGTCCCTTTCAATGACACCTTTTGAGAAATATTCCAAATTGACTTGGTGACAAATTCCCATTCCCGGGGGGACCACCCTAAAATTGGAGAAGGATTTCTGTGCCCACTTCAAAAACGCATAGCGCTCTTGGTTCCGTTGGTATTCCTTTTCGATGTTTCGATCATAGGAATAGGCCGTGCCAAAAAAATCCACCTGGACGGAATGGTCAATGACCAGATCAACGGGGACCAAGGGATTGATCGTTTTCGGATCCTTGCCCTTTCGGGCCAACTCGGCACGTAACGATGCTATGTCGACGACCGCAGGAACACCGGTAAAGTCCTGCATCAATACCCGGGCCGGCTTAAAGGGAATATCCTTGTTGGAGGGTTTGGACCCCCAATGCAAAAGGGTTTCAATATTTTCCTGGGTTACTGAGAACCCATCATGGTTCCGTAGGGCATTTTCCAATAGGATACGGATGGAAAATGGCAATCGATCAATATCATGGCCCTGTTTTTTAAGTTCCCCAAGGCTATAATATCCATAATCTTTCCCATTTACCGTAATCTTCTTTTTTGTAATGTAAGGTGTATTTGCCATCGGTTCATCTTTTTTTGTTCCTGTTTATATCATATCCATCTTTCAGTAAGGTAAGAAAATGTCCTTGCCCCTTAAAAGTAAAATGCCCCATATTGGGAAACCACCGCTCCTATCCTATCCGACCGTTGTTCCAGTGCTTTATTTCTGGTCAGATAAATTGGATTTCAGCATTCACGGGCATGGTGACAACAGCCTTGAATTCTTTCAATACGGTGAGGGTATGTTCCTTTTTTGCTGGGATGATGAACACACTGTCCTTTCCCAGTTTATGTTCGCCATCACACATTTTTAAAAGGGCCTCCCCCTTTTTGACCATTACCACTGCTTCCCCGGTACTATGGTGGTGGGGCATTACCATGCCCGGTAACCCTACAACTTCCAAAACCTTGTAGGTCTTACCTTTGACCATAACCTGTAATCGGGGCCTGTTCATTGTTTCCATAATCAACTACTTTTTGTTTCTCCCCACTGTTCCTTTTCACTTTCAGTCCATAGCGCTGGGAAGAATTTGCGCTGTTGGTGTCTCGGATGTAGATACTTTTTCCACTGGGAACCCCCAGTGGCGGTTTTTTTTCCGTCTTTACTTTCCAAATAATGGGCGGCCGTCCTTAGGTGTACCAAGGGCCACTCCACATTGTAGAGATGGTCGAATTCCTTGAGGACATCCAAAAGTAGGGTTGATGGGTGCTGTATGCCCTCTAGTTTATCCTGTAAGGTCTGCCCCCGTACCTTTTTGGCCAAAACCATGAAATCCTCAAGGTATCTTTCCTCGAACCGTGCCAAGGTCAAGGTCTTTTTGCCCGTATTGCGATCATACCCGGCATCCCTCCAATAGATATGGTCAAAATAATCCTGAATGGATGGGTCTTTGGGGAGCCTTTTCCTACCTTCCGCATTTATGAGGTTTTCCAAAGGGGTACAAAGGAGCTCGATCTGTCGGAACTGGGCACTCTGAAAACCACTGGCAGGGGCCAGGGCCTTACGAAATTCCTGGTATTCCCCATAATCCATCCCATCCTTCATGATAGCAAAGGAATCGATCAGCATTTTGGTGTAGCGTATGCAGCGTTTGATCTTTGTGACCATCTGGTCCCCATCAACCCCTTCCCTGTATACAAGCTGCTCCAGTTCATGCCACATCATTTTCAATAGGAGTTCGGTAACTTGGTGATATAGGATGAAGATGGTTTCATCCTTGAACGGGGTTCGGGGCCTTTGAAGGCTCAGCAAGGTATCGACCCCTATATAATCCCAATAGGTAATGGGCGCTGCATGAAGGAGCCCTTGCAGATAGGTTTCCGGGTTCTCGCCCATTTCTTGGTACTTGTCAATAATCTGATCAATCGTATCGGACATATGCTATCTTTTAAAAAGTTTCGTTCCCAGAAGAGCCAGACAGACGACCTTTATGATTTCCATACCCTCATAATACAGATGCAGATATGAATTTTCAGGCTCCTGTCCCTGGAGCAATAGTTCTACCCGGACATTCAACGCCGGTAACAGCCAAACGGTCTGAAGGACCAATAAGGTCAACGGTATGGCGTATAGAATGGTTCTGGGTGAAGAAAAATTAGCCTTACCCACTACAAAATTGCCCAGTATGATAAGGGCAAGTACCCATTCCACTTTGTTCAGGGCACTGAACACCAAGCGGCCTATGCCCAATCCAAGGGGTACCGTTATGCCGGGGGCCTGGAACTTGAGCCAAGCCTCCATAAAGCTGATGGCCCCGATAAAACCTATCCAAAGAAAGGAAGTGGCCAATGCAATGGGATATCGTACATGTGTCCTCATCTCATCTATTTTCATTAAGGTTGGAGCAGGCCACAATGTTGTGATGGAACGTTTCCGCCATTTTAGCGACCTGTATTTTGAATTCCTCGGTTTTTTGGCCTTCAAACAATTGATCCAAGGTCCCCTGGAACAATGTTACCCAGTGATCAAAATAATCCTTTCCATGGGGGAGATCCACATGGGGCAAAAAAGGATTGCCAAAATATAAGGGGTCACGATCATTCTGTAGTACAGTGTGCCAGAATTTGTACATCTTGTTCAAATGTGCTGTCCAATCATCCTGCAGGCTCTCTTTGAAAATGGGACCCAAAAGAGTGTCTTTCCGCACCTTCCCATAAAAGGTGTCAACAAGAAGTTCCACATCATCTGCTGGCCGTATATCACGTTTCATCAGAAAAAGGATTTATAATGTTCTGGATCCCAATACATGATTGCATAAAAAAGTGCGAAACCAACAAAAATGATCAAGAGGGCCCATACCCAAGCCGGAATGGCTTTCGGGGTTTCAGATCCGCGGATGACAAAGGAATCGTTGGTCTCACTACCGTACGCATTTATGGTTATGGGGATCTGGGTATCGACCACCTCATTGTCGTTTAAACCAACAACAGCAATTTCAGGACCATTTCGCACTTCAAAGGGAATGATCCTGATCCCTTCCACATTGTTGGATGATCGGGCCACAATGCGCAAACTGTGTTTTCCATCCGGTATCTTGGTGGTGTCCAGAATAAATTTAACGGGAGGTGAAAACTCAGCAAATGGCTTGGGTTCCTCATCCAGATATACCTTGATGACCCTATTGTCCTCCATGTTCCTTCAAATTATGGTCCCAGACAATGTTCTTGATATGGTCAGGTTCATTCTCCCGGGGACGTACCAAGAACTTGATGCTGAAAAATAAGGTGACGATCACCAATAGGATGGCGGACCATGTTATAATGTAATCCATATTGCCAGTAGGTCCTTGGCCATGTGTAATGTTCTCAAAACCTTTGGGCTGATTTTTTTTGCATAGGTCACATGCCCATGCGACCTGATGGCCCAGACCAAAAAGTATACCGTAAATGGGAATCAATCGTTTCATTTCCTAAGGGTTTAGATCTTTGTTTATGTATTCACGTATCTTCCGGACCTCCTCTTCCGTCACCTTGGAGCCCGTATTGCCCCAACTGGTCCGTTCATGGGTTGCAATGGCTGCGATCTCGGCATCGGAAAGCTGATCGGCAAAGGCCTGCATGGTGGCAAATTCCGAACGTGCATCATAGCCCTGCAAAATGATCCTGATCATCAGCTCCGGATCCTTGTCATTGACAATCTCGCTTCCGGCCAAAGGAGGGAATGCGCCGGCCACTCCCTTGCCATTGTCCTGATGACAAACCGCACAGGTCTGCAAATACAGATTTTCACCGTTCAGGGAGTTGGTATCGTTGCCCTCCAGTGTGCCGGACGTTTGTTTGGATTCCAGGGCCGGGATGAACTTTTCTTCCCGCCCACCAGGCAAGCTCGTCTGTTGCAGTGATTGAAGGTAGGCAACCAATTGTAAAGCCTCCTCCTTGGCAATAACGGTCTTGCCCGGGGGTGGGGCGAAGGCATCTGGAAGATTGACTACCTGCTTATCACCAGTGACGGTATTGGCATCCATTATTTCAAACAGCCATGGATACGAAGGCATGATCGATTGTCCAACGACCGAACGTGGATTGTACAAGTGGAGCAAGTGCCAATCAATGCTTGGCTGGCGTTTGCCGATATTGGTCAGATCCGGGCCAGTACGTTCACTGCCCAAAAGGGAAGGGGATTGCCGCCAAACACCCATGCGTTCCTTACTGTAATAATAATCGGAAGGGATGGAAGGACGGTCTCCCCACATATTGTCCATTTCAATATTGCGCACCTGTTGGGTATGGCAGGAGACACAGCCTTCCCGAATGTAGATATTCAGACCCTCCCTTTCATTTTCTGTCATTGCCGGTTGCTGTGGCAAGGGCTGTACATCTTGCATTTGATAGGCAGGGAACACCGCGACAATAAAACTGAGTGTTACAAATCCAACCAGGGCAGCTATGACCAGTACTTTATGATTTTTATGAAAATCGAACATAATATTTTGACTTAATTGTTAACCTGTCCCACTTGGGATACACGCATAGGTTCAACCGACTTCCTTTTGTTTACCATAATGTAAAAGTTATAGGCAAAGACGAGATGCGAGGTGAACATCAATGACCCACCGATGGCACGCCATAACCAATAGGGTTTCATCAATATGACGGAATTCAGAAATGCATTGCCCTCAATCCAGCTCAAGCCCTTGTAGGTCCCGCCCACCATTAGGGACACCATGTAGGCAAAGAGTCCTATAAAGGCCATCCAGAAATGTGCCCCTACCAGGACCTGTGGTGGTTCCTTGCCGGTAAGCTTGGGCAAGATCGTATAGATACAGGCCCAAAGGATAAAGGTGATGATGCCATACATGGTCATATGTGAATGGGCCACATTGAAATCGGTAAAGTGCCACACGTAATTGGTAAACCTGAACGCTTGTACACTGCCCTGGGTGGAACCGACAAAATAAAAGATGACCCCGACCAGGAAGAAGGGAAGGACATAACTCTTTGATATATGGCTCCAACTGCCCCTCATGGTCATCAGAAAATTTGTTGTGCCGGCCACCACGGGAATGAACATCCCTGCACTGAAGACAATGGCAGTGGTCTGCAACCACCAGGGGAGGGGGCTGAATACGAAGTGATGGGTACCGATCATGGTATAGAACAGCATTTGGGTCCAAAACGCCAATACCCCCAAGGAATAGGAATAAATGGGCTTGTTCAATGAAGAGGGCAGGTAATAATAGATGAGTCCCAAGGTAAAGGTCATAAACCACATGCCCACCCCTTGGTGCATATAATATCCCTGTATAACGGTCTCGCCCAAGCCATCGGAGAAAAAGGGCATATAACCGATAATGGCCAATACCGTGGTCCATATCAATGCGGCCAGCATGTACCAATTGGACACATAGATATCCGCTATTTTCCGGGAGGCAATGGTTTTGTAGAAATTCCAAAATGTAATGATCAGGCCAATGGCAAAGAGCAGCATCACAGGCCAGGTGTATTCCCGGTACTCGCCACCGCCATTGTTGATTCCCGACATCAGGGAGAGGGTGCCCAAGAACACAGTGAGATTGATCAACCGCCAAGTCCACCATGCACTTCCATAACTATAGATCTTGGCATTGGAGGTACGGGCGATCACAAAATAACCAAGGCCGATCATGGCCAAGGAGGCCCACCCCCAAAATACCGCGTTCGTGTGGACAGGGCGCAACCTTCCAAAGGATAGCCAGGAAAAATGGTCCATTTCCGGCCACAAGAACTTCATTCCCACGTATTGGCCCACCAAAGTCCCAAATACCAACCAGAACACGGACGCTCCCAAATAATAGGTAATGATCTTTTTGAGTTCGTCGGGCGTTTCGATGCCCAGAGGTGTTTTTTTCTTTTCGTCGAATAGGGGATTTTCGGGTTCATGGGTCACCCGACCTATCAGGCCCTTTTCATCCACCGCTCCTTGGTCACTGCCAAGTTCTGTGCCTTTCAGTCGATACTTCAATCCACTTTTACGTTGTTGGAGGATAATATCGATATCTTCCTCCTGGAGCGCCAATAGCTCTTCGTTAAAGGCAAGGTTCTTCTTTTCGATCTGTCTATCTTTCAACAGCTTTACATAGGAGTTGAGCCTCGCCATGAAAATGAGGACCGCAATAAAAATAACAATGAAGACCAGGACCAAAGTGCCGATTATTCCAGGACTCGTTATCCAATTTTCCGAATTCACCGTTGTAGTTTGTGCCACCGCTGTAAGGGGTAGAAAAAAGAGTGATAGAATAAAGATCTGCCTACTATAATCCATTGTACATCTTAAATAGGACAATTTTGTCCGTTTTTTGTTTAATTTTTTTTTTTACCCCTTTGAACAGCTTGCTACTACAAACAACCTTTTCAATCGTTGGTATGAAGCATCCTGGTATGGGCCATTGGAGCACTTTGACCATAAGTTCTTGTGAAATCAATCCGTTGTGCATAGTTGGAAAAGGGTTTTGGACAAAGATAACACTAAAAATAAATCGGACAAAAATGTCTTAAATAAACATCCATGAAAATATTTGATGCACCATTGCTTGGTTGGGCAAGATGGAAGCATAAGATCGTATAGGGTTGAAAAATAAAGGACCATACTAAAAAGCATGGCCCTTTGGAGGCATCATGAGTAAAAAATTGCGCCTGTAGTGTTGTTCAATGATTTTACCTCATATTTGAGTGTTCAACAATTCCCATGTCAAAACTATTCGGATAATTTTACCAAGGACAGGGCCGCAATGGCCATGACCAAGTCCCTTACGGCCACATCGAAATGATTGCCGGTAAAAATCAAAACCAATGCTATCAAGGTCAACCAAAGGGCGACTATATAACCACCGATAATGGTCCGTAAAAAAACAACTACCCCGGCGGCGATCTCGACCACTCCGATAATACCCATAAAAATTCCTATATCCACGGGCAATGCTTCAATAAGACCGGTTGACATATATTGGGACCAATCCGTCAATAAATTCGTGAATTTGTCCAGTCCAGCTACGATTGGAACAATTCCAAACGTATATTTCAATAAATTTTGCACCTTTTGTACATTGGCAAGTATCATATTTTTACTATTTATGGTGAACCCTTTAGATGCAGATGTCATGGACGGGTTACAAAAAGTATGCTATAAGTCTTCGCTTTTTATCTATTGTATCGGACATTAACCCAGTTCCATATGCTGAATCCTTTTAAGGACCAATTCCACAAGGCGGTCGCATTTATGGTTGCCAAATTCAAATATATTCTTGGTGTTTGTGGCCGTAAAGATATAATCCTTGATCATGTTCCTCGCCCTGAACAATCGCACTTTGACATTGCTGACGGTTAGATCAAGACTTTTTGATATCTCAGGAATCTCCATGCCTTCAACCTCCCTAAGGATAAAGATGATCTTGTACTTTTTGGGGAGGGTATCGACTGCCTTTTCTATGAAGGCAGTCGACTCTTTGTAAATGGTATTGTTTTCTGGGTTCATGACTGAAGTATCTGCAATTTGAAGAACGCCCGTCTCAAATTCAAGGGCCGTCGATCTATAATTTTTCAGTTTTCGCTTTCGCTGTAGTGCCTCATTGATCCCTATCCGTACCAGCCAAGTCGAAAAAGTAGATTCATTTTTGAATTGATACAATTTTTGATAGGCCTTTACATAGGCATCCTGCATGATGTCCTCGACATCGGTATCCTGATTGAAATAGCTCCGCACGGTACGAAACAATAACTCATTGTATCTCCTCATTAAGATTTCAAATAGTTCGGTCTCCCCATTCAATACTTTTTCCACGACCACATGGTCCGGTAGTATTTTTTCGGATTGGATTAAATCGTTTTTGCTTGCCACCATGATGTTCCATTTTTAGTTGGGCCACATCCATTGGATGCATTAATGTCATTTCGGTTACAAAATTGAATATCGGTTCCTTTAGGTCAGGATGGGTTTGGAAAAAGTTATTATATCGGTCCCGATATGGATCATACCGATTTTGAAAAAATCACTTCATCCGTTCCCATATGGAACGTATCCTGTTTTAGGGTGGAGAGGAGATAGGTGATGATATCCTTTTTTGAAAAGGTCGATTTATATTCAAAACGGACAGCGCTACTGTTGGCAAAGCATAGGTTATGTTCATTGTTGCCATCCGACATGTATGGGATGTCATAAAACTGGGCCAAACGTTTTACAAATTCCATTTTTACATCCAAGGACAGGAGTTCGTCCCTTGAGTACATAGATTGGTTGGCGGTATTCCCGAAAATTTCTGAAAGTTTGACCTTCATGAGTCCTTGTTATTCAATATGCTTAAAATACTCAATCTTCAATTGGAACATCTCTGCCATCTTTTCCGCCCGAAACTTGGCCTCAGCGGCTTTTTCACCGGTAAAGTTCTCATCCACCGTTTCCATAAAGAGCTGCTTCCATCGGTCAAAATGTGTTCCTTGGACCGGTAGTTTGATATGGGGGGCTAGGGGACTGCCATAATAGGTGTGTTCTCCCAATAACACTGTTTGCCAAAAACGGTACATTTTTTCTAAATGTGCTGGCCAATTGTCTTGGATCACTCCATTGAAAATATCCGACAATATATCATCCTTGCGAACCTTGCCATAGAAGATATCCACCAGTTGCCGTACTTCCCCCAGGGTTGCGATTTCCTTTTTTTGTCCCATCTTTTACATTACAATAACCATACACCAAGTTCCACTTACCCTTTTGGATCTTTATCTGAGCAGGACTTGAAATTGGTGTAAAGATACGTAGAATTAAAAAATAACGGATATTTTTGTCCGAAATGTTGTTGGCATGAATACCCCTATCAAAACACAAAAAAAGGAAATTAGGAAACGGATGTTGCAACAGCGCAACCTTATGTCCATGGCCACCAAGACCCTCTATGATCGATATGTCTGCAAGACCTTATGGCAATTTATGGAACAGCGAGGATGCCAAACGGTCCACACCTATCTGCCCATGGGTTCCGAAATTGATATTTTTCCATTTGTAGAACAGTGTCTGGCCCATAAAAAAACTGTAATTTCCCCCCAGTCCTTACCCCAAAGGAGTTTCAAAAATTTAGTGCTTACCTCCTTACAGGAATTGGAACCTGGTATTTTTGGAACTGTATATCCGGCAGGGGAAAGGGTTTTTGAAGGGAGTTATGATCTGGTCGTGGTCCCTGGGCTGGCCTGTGATGGAAATCGATATCGGTTAGGGTATGGGGCAGGTTACTATGACACTTTTTTGGCGGACTTGAACACGTCCTTTAAAATAGGACTGTTTTATCCTTTCCAAAAAATGGATCAATTACCAAAAGAGCCCCATGATGTTCAATTGGATGAAGTATTGTGCGACATAAACTTTGGAGATGATGCCAGCAAGTGAACTTCATGCGCGGAGTGATAGTGGCTGGATCATAGGATTAATCCAAAAGGAAAAGGATAATAGGTCGGAAACTTGATTTAAAACCAATTTACACATCAACCCCTTTTAGGGAAATGACCGTTCCGTTCTGTTCCATCTCTTTAACAAGTATGGAGATGGACTTATCCTTGAAACTGCTGAGGATTTCTTCCTTGAACGGAGAAACAATATGGTGTACGGGACAGGGGTTTTCATTATTGCACTTGGAAAGTCCCAAAAAACAGTCATCAAATTTGTATTCCCCATCTATACTGGAAACAACCTCCCAAAGCGTATTTTCCATATTTTTTTGGTCCAAGAAAAAGCCACCTCCCGGGCCTTTACTTGAAGAAACCAATTTGTTAGTGGTCAGTTTGCGGAGCAGTTGTGCCAAAAATGGTTGTGGTACTTCCAGCTCCTCTGCAATTATTTTTGCACCTAACTTATTGTTTACGTTACCATGGATGGCTAAATAAACTACTGCACGAATTGCATATTTGCAAGCATTTGACAACATAGGATTCCCATATTTAAAGTATTCAAAGGTAATAAAAAGATAATTTTATCCTTAATTATGATTTTTATCATTTTTTGTGACAGTCAACGCATCTAGTTTCGCTCCACCAAGTCCCTGCCACAATGTGCCCTTGCCACAAAATTCAGTAAAAAGGGAACGGATCATGAAATAACTAAACTATGAAAGGTGGACAACAAATGAATTTTTTTATGCCAGGAATGGACCTTCAACATGAAATCCTAAGGCTCAAAAAAGAAAAAAATGCCATTATACTTTCCCATTACTATCAACGTCCAGAAATCCAAGAAGTCGCCGATCATGTCGGAGATAGCTTGGCGCTTTCACAGGCTGCCGCCCAGACCGATGCAGATATCATTGTATTTGCCGGAGTGTATTTCATGGCAGAAACGGCCAAGATCTTAAATCCGACAAAAAAGGTATTGTTGCCCGACCTGAATGCAGGTTGTTCGTTGGCTGATTCCTGCCCGGTAGCGGATTTTGAACCCTTTGTGAAGGCCCATCCGGAACATTTTGTAGTGACCTATATCAACTGCTCGGCAGAAATCAAGGCCTTGAGCGACTATGTATGTACTTCGTCCAATGCGCTAAAAGTCATTGCGGATATTCCTGAAACCGCTCCCATTATTTTTGCACCGGACAAAAATTTGGGCAACTATTTGATTGGGAAAACAGGCAGGGATATGTTACTTTGGGAGGGCAGTTGTCTTGTCCATGAAGCTTTTTGTATCGATAAGTTGCTAGATCTATGCAAGGAACATCCTGATGCAACGATTATTGCCCACCCTGAATCGGAGGAACATATTTTAAGGACCGCAAGCTTCATCGGTTCCACCTCTGGCATGATAACCTATGTGAAACGGCATCCCAATAAAAAATATATAGTGGCCACGGAGGTCGGTATCCTTAATGAAATGCAAAAGGAAGTTCCGGACACCATACTGCTCCCGGCCCCGGTAGTGGAAGATAACAGTTGTGCCTGCAGTGAATGTGCCTTCATGAAGTCAAACACCCTTCTAAAAACATACCGTTGTCTTAGGGATGAAACCCCCGAAATAGAAGTTTCACGGGCCATTGCGGAAAAAGCGTGGGTTCCCATTGAGCGAATGTTGAAACTTTCCAAATAGGACAGCAATGGTTTCATTGGATTATCTAGTGATCGGTTCGGGAATTGCCGGACTTTCCTTTGCCCTTAAGATGGCGCATAAATGTCCAGATCGGACCGTCTTCATCGTTTCCAAGGCCGATGAAGACGAATCCAATACCAAATATGCCCAAGGTGGTGTTGCATCCGTTTCTGATTTAGGGGAGGACTCCTATCAAAAGCATATATCCGACACCTTGATCGCGGGAGACGGTCTTTGTGATGCGGCCATAGTGGAGATGGTTGTCAAGGAAGGCCCGGAACGGGTAAGGGAACTGATGTCCTGGGGGGTCCGTTTTGATACGGGCAAGAATGGTCGGTTGGCATTGGGTCGTGAAGGAGGCCATTCGGTGCATCGTATCCAACACCACAAGGACTATACGGGGTATGAGATTGAACAGGCCCTTCTGAATCAGGTGCGTCAGCGACCCAACATCAGAATTTTTCAACACCATTTTGCCATAGACCTCATTACGGAACACCAACTCCATGGGATCAATCCGGCCCTAGCGACATGTTATGGGGCCTATGTCCTAGACCAAAAATCCGGTATTGTGGAAACTTTCCGCGCAAAGAACACCATCTTGGCCACAGGAGGAGTGGGCATGGTCTATGGCCACACTACAAATCCTATCATCGCCACCGGCGATGGCATTGCCATGGCGTATCGGGCAGGGGCACGGATCCAGGATATGGAGTTTGTCCAATTTCATCCCACGGTTCTCTATGATGGTAAGGCAGGCCGGTCATTTCTGATTTCAGAGGCTGTGAGGGGCTTCGGAGCATATTTAAGAAACAAAAACGGACATAGATTTATGCCGGACTACGACATTAGAGCTGAACTGGCACCCCGTGATATCGTTTCCAGATGTATTGATCAAGAGTTGAAAAAATTTGGGGATCCTTGTGTTTTTCTCGATTGTACGCACCTTAATTTAAAAGCTTTCAAGGCACATTTTCCCAACATTTATGACGAATGCCGGACTAGACATATCACTATTGAAACAGATTGGATTCCCATTGTCCCAGCAGCGCATTACCTCTGTGGAGGAATTGTCGTGGATCCAAACGGAAGGACAACCATAAATAACCTATTCGCCTGTGGGGAATGCTCGCGGACAGGTTTGCATGGCGCCAATAGGTTGGCATCCAACTCTTTATTGGAAGCTCTGGTATATGCCCACAATATTTTTGAGTATTTGGAACACCAAGAAACATTCCCGGAAACCCTTACCATACCCCAATGGGACGATACGGGAACGTGGTTTGCCAAGGAAAACATCCTTATCAAACACAACACGGCCCATTTACAGGCACTTATGCAAGATTATGTGGGGATTGTACGAAGTACCGACCGTTTGCATAAAGCCATCAAACATCTGGATGTGATATATAGTGAAATTGAGGTACTATACCGGACCATGAAAGTGGACGTGGGTATTTGTGAATTGCGAAATATGATCAATGTGGCACATCTGATCATCGGGCAGTGCTTGAAAAGAAAAGAAAATATAGGTGGGTTCTACAACATTGATCTTGAACCTATCAAGAATAGTCAATACCTAAAAAATACAGACGGCCTATGACAAAGCAGGTACATCATTTGGTTCAAGACGGTATCCGCAAGGGGATGGACTACACGGGTTACATTTCAATGATGAACGACCTTGTCGCTAAAGGTAAAGCGACAGGAACCGAGCAAAGCGAAGAAAGGATCGCCAACACAAAATTAAATGCCCATAGATTACGAAGGATCGAAAAAACAATCACCATTCCAGATGAAAGACTTGATGTGTTCCGCAAACTCCCAGAAAAGCAAGTTTGGCTGGTATTGCTCGAAAGTTGGTGCTCGGATGGGGCACAGGCCATACCCCTTCTTCATAAGATTGCCAAGGCATCCTCGAAAATTGAACTACGATTGGTGTTAAGGGATGAAAATCCACGGCTCATGGACTGTTTTTTGACCAACGGGACCCGTTCCATTCCCAAGCTGATTGTCACCAATAGTGCCGGAACGGTAATACAGGAGTGGGGACCAAGGCCGAAAACGGCTTCCAAAATGGTAGCGGAATATAAAGAACGAAACGGAAAAGTGGACGACAACCTCAAAAAGGAGCTACAGATGTGGTATCATAGGGATAGGGGCAATACCATGTTGGAAGAACTTATAGAAATGGTTCAGCCCCATTGATATGGGTTTCTTGGTTTAGGAAAATATAATATCCACCCCTCCATAAAAGAGGGTAAGAGGTTTCACCCAGACCATGTCCATGGACTGAAAAGCTCATGTGATGGTGAGGTGGTGTCCCTATTGGGCGTTGATGGTTTTCAAATCATGGATCTCAACCGAGAAATTGTCCAGAACGGTCCTGAAACGATCCAAGGCCCTTACCATTTGGGAGTTGTCCAAAAAGGCTTTGCTGATATTCCCCAACAGGGTCTGATAGTAGGATATCCCATCGTTTAAGTTGTTGGTGAAAGTGGTTAGATACGCCAATTGCCTCGGGGTTGTGGAACCTCTGGTTTCTTTGATCTTGATTTTGAGATAATCAATATAAATAGTAAGCTCCTTGATGAACATATTTGGCCGATCTGTTCGCTCGATCAAATTGGATGCACCGTAAATATGTTGTGTCATTTCCCTAAGACCTGTGATTTTCGAAAAGTAGGCCATGTTGGGTCCGGGACAAATGGAAACACCTTTTCCTTCGGCCTTGGTGTCCAATCCATATTTTAATAACGCTGCGGTTCCCAATCCCACACAGGCACAGGATTTCTCAACAATTTTGTCATATGCCTCTTGATGTTTTTCCGGAGTAAGGTTCATGCCGTCCAATGCTTTTAATTTCAAATGTTGGTATTGTCGTGACGCTGTACAAATGCCTTCATTGGTGAATTCTTTGTTCATGGCAACATATTTTTTTGGACAGGCACTTCCTGGCCTACCTTTTTCAATGTTGATCCTCTTTTCCAAATCTTTCGTATTTCCTTTCAGACTATTAAAAGGGACACCCAAGGGCGAGATATTGCTCAGATAAAGATCCTGTTCTTTGGCCTTGGACAATTTTTCCATTGTGGAGTCATCAACCGTGGTGACTTCGGGCACCAACAGGAACGGGGTTCCCCAACCTACGGAATCCAATTTATAGTGCTCCAATAGAAAATTGTGTTCTTCCGCTGTCCCCACCCCACCTTGTGCCGAGATTTTGATGGGTAGGGGAGATTGGGGGACATAGCGCTTTTTATGCATAAGGGCCTTTGCAAGAATGGAATGGATTTCGGCCACGAGTTCTTTTTTCCGATCTCGGAACTCTGCCAATATCGGTCCCATCAGATGACCTTCGGTCGCGAAGGCATGCCCACCGCAATTCAATCCCGATTCGATCCTGTATTCCGAGACCCAAAGCCCTTTTTTGGCCAGGAACTTGCCTTGGACCATGGCCGATCTATAGTCACTCACCTTTAGGATGATTTTCTTTTTAATGAACCCGAAATCGTCGGGATAAAAATCTTCAAATTCCTCGATGTATCCGTACAATCGAGGGTTCATGCCCGCTGAAAAAACAACCGAAGAGTTCAGATTACTTTCTGCAAAGCCCCTAAGTGCTGCATGGGCATCATTGTATATCTGGCCCAAAGGTACCTTTTTTCGATAATTCTCCCGATCCAGTTTCGTCATGATGTTCACTTCAATGTTCCCCATGGCAAGATTTGAATCAAGAAAATTTTTGGACAACTTCGGATTATGGGTGCCCAGACATACATTTTCAAACTTCTTCTTAAGCGATGAGGTGTTCGGCAACATATCGAAATATTGTTTTAGCCCATCGCTTAAACCGTGTGTGACGTCCTTTAGCTGTTCGAATTTTTTTTCTGCCAGATCCTTGATGAGATTGAGATAAGAACTGATTCTTTTGGCCCTGAAATCGATGCTATTTTCACTAATCTCCTGATAGGGTATTTCAAATCTTTCACAATACATCTTTCGCATTTTTTCCAAAAGAATATCATCTACCAGCGAAATCGTCGAATCTATGCCAAAGTGTGCCACTTTCAAAGGGGTGTCAATGGTAAATGCTATTCCCATTACCGGTATATGGAATGAATGTGCTGTCATACGTCGTATTTTTGTTGATCTTCCAAAGGCCTTGTCCAGTTGATCATATTGAATTCCTATTTTTTTGCGAACCACGCATTCCATGTATGTAAATCAATATGGAAACGGTTCAAAAAGACGTAAACCATATATTTATTGAGGAACGCTGGCACTATTTGGCGGGGATTATATTTTTATGGTTTCTTGATTAGTATTTGCTTTTTGACCTGCCAAAAGGATTTCGGCCCTTTTATCCATCATGGTGCTTTTGGCCTGTTTCAAATGATAGTGCCGCAATCCATGTTCCTTTTGCCTGCCCGAACTAAAGTTGGAGACCCGTTTGAGGTACCCGATGACCCTGGTGGCATGGTCCACATCCTGTGAGTGGCACGCGCTGCATTCCCAAAGGGTGCGTTTGTCGATATGGGAACAGTCATTGCAAATGGTGATTCGGATATTGAAACAAAAATAATTGCATCCGGCCCTGGCCGTGGCGTGGATCAATTTTTTGAACCCTTCTTGGTTCGGGGTTTCCTCGAGGTTGAGGTGGAGCGCTGAACCCCCGTCCAAATATTGAATGGTCTCCTTGCCATGCAATACAATTTTGTCCAAGGCATTGGTCTGTTCATCCTCTACGATATAGAAATAGGAATTGTAGCAGTCCCGGGGGACGAAAAGGCCGTCTTCCCGATCCCATTTGGCATTTTTGACACCCAAGTTCTCGGCGGGGACGAATTCAGTGTTGAACATGTACCCATAGGTTTCCCTGGCCTTTCTGTTTTCCTGATAGATGGCCTTGAGATAACGGTTGACGAAGTCCTTGTACTTTTCATTGTTGCCCACTTGGATGCCTTGGCTTTCCGCAGCCTCGACCATCCCGTTGATGCCCACGGTCAGGAATTGCTTGTCCAGGGAGATCAAACCGGCATGGTACACCGGCAACATGCCCGCCCTTTCGTAGTCATCGATGAGCTTTCTAAAAGCGACCTGGTACTTGTGTACCTTTTGGACCTCTTCCACAATATCCGCCCCTTGCTGCACCAAGCGGTTCATGTTCAGGGTGATGACATTGATGGAACCTGTGGCGACCCCTCCGGCCCCTAGGGAATAGCTAAAAGTATGGTCGCTGATCTCATTGCGCAGGCGACAGCAGGAAGCCAGGCTGTCGGCGTTTTCGGATTGGTAGATGAAAAAGGAGTTCCCCTTGCCCAGTTCATGGGCACATAGGTCCGTAAACTCCGTATCGACCGGAGCCCCGTCCTTGATCAACATGGCCGCGGTGACCACAGGGAAGGTAAGGATGGCCTTGGTTCGCTCTTCGTTGAACCAGTCCATAAAGAAGGCCTGAAGCCTTTTGACACTTTCCCATTGGGGCCTGCCCATATCGGGAAAGACAAAATCCCCGAACATATTGTCAAAGTAGGGTCTGTCATAAATGGAAATGTTCCAGAACACGGATTGGTAGCCCCTGGCCGCGGCAGGTTGGTTGATGGCGTAGACGACATGCTGCAAATGGTTGGCAATGATGTTCTTGTGGGTTACCAGGTAGTCGGGCCCATAGTCCTTGGCTGCGAAGTGGTCAAAATACATCAAGAACTCCACGGTGGCCAAGGCCCCTGCGAATTGTGAACTTACTGCAAAGACCAAATTGACGAATTCCCCGCAAAAGCTTTCCAAGTGTTTTGGGGCCAAGCTTTCCCCACCCAGTTTGGTCAGCCCGTCCAATAGGAAGGGATACATGCTTATGGAGGCGCAGTAGGGTTTTAACGAGGTCTCATCATGGACGTAGATCTCGTGCGATTCTATCTGCCTCACATATTCATCGGCCAGGTCCTTCCCAAACAGTGAGGCGATCTTCTGTTGGACCAAGGCCCGGTTCACCTGGATATTGATATCCTTATTGAGCTCGGCCTCCATGGTGGCAATGTTCTTGGAGGTGACATTGGCATTGGCGTCAACCTTGGAGCCGTCAGCAGCATTGTGGGAATGCAGGTAATGATCGATGAAAGCAATTTTTTTGGCAATCTGTTTGTCGGTAAGCCGTATCATATGGAATATTATTTAGAGATGAATAAATGGTTGAGCGATTTATTGGTCCTCACTTCCCGGAAGACCTGATTGGTGTTCGGACTGTCCAATCCCCCAAGGGCTTTGTCCCAATTTCCCGTTTTGATATAGGTCAGATGTTCAAGGATATCAGGGGATACCCGATCGGATCCGGTATATAGGCATGTCCTATATCCCAGTTCTTGGGCTTGTTTCAAATACCTTACCAATGCTCCCGGGTGCCATTCGCCCCCCATAAAGAGTACGCAGCTTGCAAGTCCGGCATATTGGTCGAGGTACTTTTGATAGTCCTTGGAGGTCAGCTCAGAGCCACTACCTTCCTTCCACAAAAAAGGGGAGTGGCAGCCCTTGCAGCGCAAAGGACACCCTGATATGGAAAAGCAAAGACTCACTTCTCCTGGAACTTCTTGTAGCACTACTTGAAAATGATGGTAAAACATATGTTGTACAATTCTTTTAATGATTACTTTATAAAATTAAAACAAGGGTTTTGGGAATAGTTGGGATACTCCAAAAGTTATAAAGACATTTATTAACAATAAAATGACCTTTTTATCATTTAATTGTGTAATGTATTGGTTTGGTTGAGATACTCAAACGTATTATCCAAATGGGTGGTGGTGGAGAATTTTAAAATTGCACTTAAAGGTAGGGTGTGCGAAAGGAAAGTACTATCCGGTTCCTTAATAAAGAACTAGGCCAAATGCAAAAGTATGACCACCGTACTTAACAGCACGCTAAAAATCAATATATTGAAGGTGGTCAAGGGTTTCAATTGTGCCAATACAGCCCCATTGAACGCCATGCAGAAGATGGTCACAAAAAACAGTAAGGTCATGTACTGCGGTGTCCAATGCTCCCATCAAAAGTGCCATTGCTGCTGAGGAACCCAAACAGCTTTGCCCTATGATGGCTATGGTGGCATAGCCCATCTCACCTTTCTTGTATTTCAAGAACAGACGTTTGTGAAGATCGGTAAGAACATTGCCTTTGCTTTTAGTTCCAGAATTGATCATGGGTATTGTCTTTGAATTTTTCATCGTTGTGAAATTTTTGTATGGTTTCCAACTGGGACTCAGTGGCAACTTTTTGGATTTCATTGAAGAGCTGTCGTTCCTCATACCGAATGTGTTGTTCCAGTTCCTCTTCGATCTGGACCAACCTTCTGATCAGGTCAACGCTGGAGGTAACTAACCGGACCAATCTGCGATGCTCCCTTAATGCTTTTTTAATTTTTGGATTATCCATACCCAAAATGGGAAAGATGTAGGTTTCCTCCAATTCAAAATGTGGGATCAAATGGGTCTTAAAGAACCAATCCACATAGGTCTTTATGCGTTCCGGTGCTACCTTTTTTGAAAGTCCTGTTCGAATCTTCCAACATAGGAGCAGGCCGTGATGGTGTTCACGGCTTACTCCCTGTAGGGCCTTGTGACGTTTGATGGGTGTTCCAGCCATAAGGGCTTTAGTTGCTAAGCACTTTTTTTTCCAATATTTCTGCTTTTGGGAACAGGATATTGTTCTCCAAATGGATATGTCGATGAAGGTCTTCCTCAAATTCCTGAAGAAGGGAAAAGGTAACCCTATACGTATTGCAGGCATCGGCAGGGGGGGTGTAATCACCACTCAGGGCGGCGATTTTTCGGAATCGCTCCCCTTCGTTGTCATGTTCCTCCATCATCATTTGAATAGGGTTATGGACTGTACCAAATTGTGGTGGTCCCAAGGTCTTTCCATCTGCCGTTCCCGCCACCATTTTACGGATCCAGGGGAACAGGACCAGTTCTTCCTTCTTCATGTGCATGGACAGTTCGCCGGCAGAACCGGTGAAATGTTCAAAAATACCAAACAGTTCAGGGTGTTTGTTGCCATGTACGTGACATAGCTTGTTAAGATATTGCTTTAAGATCGGGATACGTTCCTCTACGTACCGATGGTGCTTTTTTTCGATATAGTCGATCAAAAGGTCTAAAGGCCATGTATTGAAATCGGGCTGGTCCGTTTGACTGTTTCGTTGGACTTCGTCCAGTTCTTGCAATAACACTTCCTTGTCCAAACCATTTTTGTCAGCAACTTCCTGTAAAGTCCGATTGCCTTTGCAGCAAAAATCGATCTTGTGGTTTTTAAAGACCTGGGCGGTACGGTAATCCTCGGCCACCATTTGGCCTACTGTTTTTTCGATGGTATCGTTCATGATATTAGAATTAAATGTTATTTTAATAAATAGGACAAAATTGTCCTTTATTGATTTAAATTTTTTTTTTAACGCTTCAAATAGGTCAGTCCAACTTCCAGTCCCGTTGCCAGTTCGTACAAACTGGTATTCTCCAACATATTTTTTAAATCGTTTCTGATATCGACAAACTTGTCATGGAGAGGACAGGGTTTTTGGGCGTTGCACTCCTTGAGTCCAAGGCCACAGCCGACATAGATGTCATCCCCATCGATGGCATGGACTATAGTACTTATTTTTACGGTATCCATCTCAGTTCGGTCCAACTCAAAGCCACCTGTAGGGCCCTTGACAGAATGGATGACCTTGCTCCTTGAGAGCTGTTGCAGGATTTTGGCCGTAAAAGCAATCGGGGAATCAATTTCTTCAGCAATTTCATTGACACTGACACGCCTTCCATCCAAGGATTGGAGCGCAACATAGACCGCAGCGCGAATACCATACTCACAGGCTTTTGAAAACATCAATGTTTGATTTATTCATTACAAA
The DNA here is from genome assembly GCA_048270465.1 of Allomuricauda sp. Classification (GTDB taxonomy): domain Bacteria; phylum Bacteroidota; class Bacteroidia; order Flavobacteriales; family Flavobacteriaceae; genus Flagellimonas. Next base: position 12,097 of record JBLWSV010000016.1, on the reverse strand, counting down.
GATAACAATGATTATAATTCGGACAAAAATGTCCCTTATTATTTTTTCAGTTTTATGGGCATCCATAGGGTTCAAATATATACTTTATGTCAAAGTAGGGTGGCACTTTAAAGCATGTACAGCGTATTTAAAAAACAACATGGATCTGACAATTGATGTATCCAAGGAAAATTAGATCTGGCTGAGGTTCAAACGGCTAGAATTTTTTGGATAGACTTGTCAGTTCAAAATAACGGTGCCCGTGATCAATGAATATGCAATCGTTGCTATTATGCCTATCAAAAGGATTCCGGATGATATCAAAAGCAAACGTTGTTTTTTTGCTATGGCCTTGCCCAAGAAGTAAAGATCGACCACCATTTCATCATAGGTGTTCTGTCCACTTTCCATTATGCGGTTCAATTCTTCCTTAAACTCAACGAGGGATTGGTTGGCAAAATTGTCCGCATAGAGGGTACCCTTATAATTGCTGGCCCTGAATTCCTTTCCAATGTACCGATGGGGCAACATGCTGAATATGGCGAATATCATGGAGAACAGACTACAAATGACCAAAATCCGGGTTCCGATGGTAATGGTGAATTCCCCATTTGCCGGAACAAGGACCAGGGCTCCCAATAGGAGGGAGGAGATGATGGAATTGACCGTAAGCATGATCCTGGCCTTGTTGTCGACCATTTTCAGAAGATTATAATGATTCCGGGACAGTGTTCTGAAAAGGGTCTGCACCCCGCGGGAATCATACTTTTTCAATTTTTCCATCCATTGATCCCTTGGCAAGGTTTCCTCTGATATTGATTCGGTATTTTTCATAACGTTCATTCTTGGTTCACAAAAGACACAATTGATGCACCTCGGACAATACCTCCCTGGTTTTTCTGGAAGAAAGATGTAGTGGTTGCAACACTTCGGGTCGTTGTTCGATTTCCAAGGTAAGGATGACGTCCCGATCTAGAAGCTGACGCTTTTCGTGCTTGGACAGTGTGGTCAGTGCGGTGATGGGATAGAGTCCGAATCGGTCCACATGCTTTGGGATACCGTTGTCCTTGGGATAGTCCCAGCTTAACAGTGTTAACCCGATGCAGTTTCCATAGTTGATTGCATCGGCGGTGAACTGGGTATTGGTGACCAGCCAACCTTGTTTTAAATGGGTGCTTTTTTCCGGATCGGCGTTCCATTTTTTTTGGACATCCAAAAACCTGGAATTGATGTATAGCGGGATCTTGACATTACTTGAGAATTTGGTGTCGGAATGGAACTTGCATTCAATGGCGTAGACATTGCCCTTTTTTTCTGCCAATACATCTATCTCATGATTCACACAGGCACCTTTGAGAACAACACCTACCTTGGTTTTGTACCCTTTTTGCCTTAAAAGGGCGCTGACCATTCGTTCAAAGGGATAGCCCGTGGGCCCTAGGTCAAAGATGGCCCGTTTCAAGCTGTATTTGGATGCACGGATGCGGTTTGCTTTTTTTAAAAAGGAAAAAACCCTTCTGTGGATCTCATCGGTCGAAATCCCATCATAGATCCAAGGCTCAATGTGGGCAATAACCGCAGCTATTTCTTCCGGTGTAGCCCCACATTTTTGAAGGGAGTGTTCCAATTTGGCGATTGAAAAATCCTCCAGTTCCCCGGAATATTTCTTTACCTGAAATGTTTGTTGCTCCATGCTTATTGCTTTAAAATCGTAGTACCTCGGTCATGATGCCAAAACGGATGACATCGAGACGGTGCTGGAAATACATGTTGTAATAATCCGTGCCGTGGTAGTATTCCATAAAAAATCCAATGTCCTCCAAAAATTTGGGATGGTAGTATACGGTCAACCGTGTATGCAATCTTTTGATAGCGAGGAGGTCCCAATCGTTTACTTGGTCCATGAACCAGGTGGCTTCCAATTTCAAGGAGAAATCTGCCTTGATGGAACCTCGGTGTCCCATTTTCACCGGGAGCTTGTACGCGTAAAAGGCATTGTGCCAGCGCAAACCGCTATAATGACCCTGTAGTTCCTCCAGCATCCAGCTCTTTGGATGGATTTCCAAGGATGTCTTGAGGAATTTTGTCGCATTCACGACCTTGTCAAAGGATGTATGGACCAGTCCCAGTTCAAAATAATTGGTGGCAAAGTTTCCCGACTCCAAGTTGACGGTACCATCCGTGTTGTAAAAGGCCCCATTTTGACCATTGGAATGATGGGCCAACTTTCCAAATAGGGCCATTCGAGTGCCGGTGGTACCTTTGGACATCAAATAGTATGTGGCAATTTGTGGGATATAGCTTGGGGTCTTTACCGGGTAGGAAACGGCATTGTACATTCGGATGATGATCTGGGGGGTCAGCACCCCCATCAATTTGGAGTCCATACGTTTCCGTATGATAAAACTGGGGCTGACATTGGCCTCGAACATCAAGGGTTCCAAATTACCAATGTCCATGGGAAATGTAATGTAGCTTTCCCGTTGGTTGACCAGAGCGACTTTATCCAATTCCATACTGGGCCAATCCTTGTCCTGTCCTTGCAGGGCCTGGAAACAACAACAAAAAATGATTATTATGGGATGAAAAAGCCGCATTTATTTATAGATCATGTTCACCACGATAGTACTGTCCTTGACCAGGACAAAGCTTGCCTTGCTGAAATTGGGACGATTGGACAGGCCAATCGTTTTGAAATTGGAAAAGCCGATTCCCTCCTTGGGCAATAGTAATCCCATTTCAATCTTGCCGTTCTTGTCCTCATCATGTAGCACACTGATAGCATAGGTACCCAGTGTAAGGTCGGTAAAGGTTGTGGAGGACTTTCCATCGGATATGGACGACGTCCTTATTTGATGGTATTTTTTGAACTTTTGATCGGGAAGTGATCCCTCCCTATCGTACAGTGCATATTGGACCACGCCCCTTGAGCTCCGTAAACCTTCCACGTTTACGGTCAGGGAAGGGTTCATATTGGAGTGTACTCGATCGAAGGTCATGGATGTGGACAGTACAAATGATGTGAAACTGATGATAAGTATATTTTTCATAACCGGGGTTTTGTTACAGTATAGGTGCCCAAGGCGAAGAAAAGGGTCAGGATGATTCTCAGGAACAGGGCGGTGATGGTCTTGTCCTCATACAGACCCCCATCCAAAATATGGATCAATAGGCCCATAAATGCTCCCATTAGGATGAACAATGCCACCATTAAGGGAACAACGGACCATTTTTTATGGGAAAACAATCCAAGGAGAGATAGGCAATAGAGCCAGCCACATAGGGAGTTGCTCCAAATGACCAGGGGAACATAGTTGCCCTGATGTTCCCGGATCCCAAAAAGATCCAATAGAATGGAAGTGCTGAGGAACAGGGTAATGGCCGTAAACAAGACCAATCCGCCCAAGGTAATGGTTCTGATAATGCTCTTTTGCTTCATGGTGATACGCTTTTGAAGATTCCCTGGACCTTTTGTTCCCCAAACCACCATTTTGGTCTTTGGGGTTTACGGGTAAGGTTGAACTTTTTGATTGCGTGGGTCTTGATATGTTCTTGCATCTCTTCAATGGAGTCCGTTACAAAGAGCAGTTTCATATCCTCGGATCCAATACTCTCGTTGGCTGCCATCAGCTTGATATGGTTGCAGAGTTCGCTATGGTACTCCGATCCAAATATGACCACGGGGAAATCCTGGATCATTTTGGTCTGGATCAAGGTGAGCGCCTCAAAAAGTTCATCCAGGGTTCCAATGCCCCCGGGCATGACCACAAAGGCATAGGAGTACTTCATCAACAGGAATTTCCGGACAAAGAAATAGGGGATATCGATCCACTTGTGGAGATAGGGATTTGGCTTTTGTTCAAAGGGTAAAATAATATTGCAGCCCACTGAATATCCCCCTGCTTCAAAGGCTCCTTTGTTAGCGGCTTCCATGATGCCAGGACCTCCACCGGTCATGACCGTAAACCCTAGACCAGCCAAGGCGGCACCCACATGCTCTGCTTGGGTATAATAGGGATTGTCGGGTTGAAATCGGGCCGACCCGAACACGGTCACACAGGGTCCCATAAAGTGCATCTTCCGAAATGCCTTGATAAAACTTCGTTGTACCCGAAAGGTAAAGGCAAGCTCCTTGAACCGTGACAAAGGTCCTCGAAGGAATTTGGATTCCGATCCTCGCAATGGATGGTTTTGTGTATTCATCAACTGATTTTTTTATAGCTCCATACGGCCATGGCATTCATGATCACGGCATAGAGGGTTGTTTTGACAAGCTGGGGCAAAATATCGGTAAGACCGGAGCCTTTGAGCATGACCATGCGCATGATTTCAACAAAGTATTTGATAGGGTTGAATTCGGTCAGGAACTGGGCCCATTTGGGCATACTTTCGATAGGGGTGAAAAGACCGCTCATCAGGATGAAAATGACCACAAAAAACCAAGCGATGAACATTGCCTGCTGTTGGGTATCCGTAAAATTGGAGATGAACAGACCCATACCCAAAATCACCAGTATGTAAATGGAGGTGTAAAAGTACATGAGGACCAGACTTCCCAGCATGGGTGTGGCAAAAATGAGTTTGGCCAATACCAACCCAATGGTCAAAAGCCCCATGCCGATGACCCAAAAAGGAAAAAGCTTCCCAATGATAAAGTGGTGCTTTTTAATTGGGGTGACATTGATTTGTTCCAAGGTGCCTATTTCTTTTTCCCGGACAATGTTCATGCCCGAAAGGAACAAGGTAATCATGGTCACCAACAGCACTAGGATCCCGGGAACCATAAAGGTTTTATAGTTCAAGGTTTTGTTGTACCAAAATAGTGGGATGCCCTCGATGAGAACGGGTCGTACCGTGTTATTGGACAGCTGGACCATGTCTACCGACAGATTCTTGTTGAATGTTTTGATTATCTGGGTGATATAGACATTTTCAACCCCTGCGGCAGCTCCGTCGATGGCATTGATGGTCACCCCAAGATCGATATTTTTGTCCTTCCACAAATCCCGTTCAAAGTGCTCGGGGATGGTCAATACCACATCGACCTCCCCTTGTAACATGGCCAGGTCGCTTTCTTTTGGATGGGGGAATACCTGGGAAACATCAAAAAAGGTGGATGCACGGAACTTATCTATCAGGGCGCGGGAGGTATGGGTGTAGTCATTGTCAACATATCCAAAGGAAATGTTGTTGATCTCATAGGTGGCCGCATTGGAAAGAATGACCAATTGCAGTAGCGGCAGTATGAAAATGATGGGCAACATGCCCTTGTTCCGAAAGATCTGCCTGAATTCCTTGTTTATGATATATAGGATTACCCGCATGCTATTCCAATCTTATTTTATATTTTCTTACACTAAGTCCAATGAAAAGAAGGGTCATCCCCAAGAGGACCAAGGTTTCTTTCCAAACAATGCTGATGCCCACACCTTTGAGCATGATTCCCTTGACAATGATGATGAACCATTTTGCCGGTACGATATTGCTGATGACCTGAAGGGGAACGGGCATGCTGGAAATCGGAAATATAAAGCCCGATAAAAGGATCACTGGTAACATCAGCCCCATCAAGGAGATCATCATGGCCGTTTGTTGGGTGGCCGAAATAGTGGAGATCAATATCCCCAGTGCCAAGGAGGTGACAATGAACAGCACACTTTCCAGGCCCAACAGGAACAGACTGCCATTGACGGGGACATGGAAGACGAAAATGCTCAGTATGACAATGGCGGCAGCATTGATGATGGAGAGAAAGATGTAGGGGAACACCTTTCCAATGATTACCTGAAAGGGGTTCAAAGGGGATACCAATAAAATCTCCATAGTGCCCAATTCCTTTTCCCGGGTTATCGAGATCGAGGTCATCATGGCCGATACCAACATGAGGATGACGGTCATGACCCCCGGTACGAACATATAGACACTTTTCAGTTCCGCGTTGAAGGCCATCCGGGATTGGGGAACGATCTGATAGTCCAACGTTATGGCCCGGTTCTGTTCCTCTTGGTAATGGGAAAGGATGGAATTGATATAGTTACTGATGGTGTTGGCCACATTGGGATCGGTCGCATCCGTCACAATTTGAACCTTGGCCGTGTGTTGTTTGATCAGTTTTTTACTGAATTCCTTTTCAAAATAGAGCACGGCCTTTACCTTCCCTTTTTTAAAAACTTCCTCAATCTCCGCTTCCTCCTTTATGTGTTGGAGGATACTGAAATACTCCGATGACGATATTTTTGAGATGATCTCTTTGGTAGAGGCATCCTGGGACCGATCTAGAATCGCGATGTCAACATTGTTGATCTCATTGGTGATGGCAAACCCAAAAAGCATGATCTGTGCGACGGGCATCCCGAATAGGATGAACAGGGATCTTCTGTCCCTGAAAATATGGTAAAATTCTTTTTGTACAAACCCGATAAAGCGTTTCATATGGTAACCTGTTTAACTTCTTGCCAATTTTAAGAACACATCGTTCATGGAATCCGAACCAAAATGGGTCTTTAGGTTTTTTGGGGTGTCCAAGGCCTCAATAATGCCATCCACCATGATGGATACCCGATCGCAGTATTCTGCCTCATCCATGTAGTGGGTCGTCACAAAAATGGTCGTGCCATTGTTGGCAGCCTTATAGATCATTTCCCAAAATTGCCTTCGGGTAATGGGATCCACCCCTCCTGTGGGTTCATCCAAGAAAACAATTTTTGGGTCGTGCAAAAGGGAAACCGAAAATGAGATTTTCTGTTTCCATCCCAACGGTAAGGATCCCACCAGACTATGGGCGACTTTCTCCAGGCCCAACTCCTCAATGAGCAGGTTCGATTTTTGGGAGATCCTATTCTTGGACAACCCATAGATACCCCCAAAAAAACGAATGTTTTCCTTGACGGTCAGATCATCGTACAGCGCAAATTTTTGACTCATATACCCGATACTTTTCTTGATGTCCTCTGTTTGGGTATATACATCGAATCCCGCCACATTGGCCGAACCCGAACTGGGAGCGGAAATGCCAATCAGCATTTTCATGGCAGTGGTCTTCCCGGCGCCATTGGCCCCCAAAAAACCAAAGATTTCCCCTTTCCTGACATGGAAACTGATCTTGTTCACCGCGGTGAAATCACCAAAAACCTTGGTGAGTCCCTCTACTTTTATTACTGTTTCTTCCTTCATTGTTTTGCCAATTCCATAAATGTGTCCTCAATCGTTGCCTTGGTCCTTTCGATATGGATGTTCTGCAGCCCTTCATTTTTTAAGTATGCCCTGAGCTCCAAAGGATCGAACCCATCCCGTTGATCCGTATAGTGGATGTATTCCCCAAAGGGAAATACACTGTGTTTATGGGCATAGGCGTTCAATTTTTCGATCAATAGGTACGTGTTGTGGGCCCCAACGTCGAAAATGGGTTTGGGATAGTGCTCCACAATGGCTTTTGGGGTGTCGATTTCAAGGATCCTTCCATCTTGGATGAGTGCAATCCGATCACATAGGGCGGCCTCGTCCATATAGGGGGTCGATACGAGAATGGTAATTCCCTTGTCCTGTAATCTTTTGAGCATTTCCCAGAATTCTTTTCTTGAAACCGGGTCAACACCTGTTGTGGGTTCGTCCAGGAACAGCACCTTGGGTTTATGGATCAAAGCACAGGAAAGCGCCAATTTTTGCTTCATGCCACCGGACAATTTGCCCGCCCTTCGATTTTTGAAAGGTTCTATCTGAACATAGATGTCCCGGATCAAATCGTAATTCTCTGCGATGGTCGTCCCAAAAATCGTGGCGAAAAAACGAAGGTTTTCCTCGACCGTGAGGTCCTGGTATAGTGAAAATCTCCCGGGCATGTATCCGACCTGTTTTCTAATGGCCTTAAAATCGGCAATGATATCGTACCCTGCAACGGATGCCGACCCGTGGTCGGGCAGGAGCAAGGTGGTCAGTATCCGAAAAAGGGTGGTCTTACCAGCACCGTCAGGTCCGATCAGCCCAAACAATTCCCCTTGGTCGACCTGAATGGAAATGTCATCCAAAGCATTGACCTTTCCGTAGGATTTGCTGATATGATCTATACGAATGGACATGGGTATGGGTTGCTATTGTTTTGGTTTCCTAAATCTGGACAGCTATTCAAAAAATTCATAGTAGCCATTTAAATGCTGTTCAATATCATGTACCCTTTGAACCCCTGATGTCTCACTGTCGGTATTTTGCAGGGCTTCGATTTTTTCGATCAATGGATGGAGCCAGACATGCAAATTGTCATGGGAAGGGCCGGTCATGGTACATTCCTTTACAATGGTATTTTTAAGGTCGTTGAGGTCATCCCCCAATGCTTGGTACGCTGATACGGAACCGCCGTTGAAGCCGTTAAGGGCAGTGAGCATCTTGGATACCCCCAGGGTGGTCTCCACATTCGCCAGCCATTTGGATCCATGGTCCAGTTGGATTTCATTGATCCATGCATCATGGGCGATCGGTACATTTGGGGAGGCTTCCTCGACCTGGATTTGATCTGGATTGCTTTGGGAATCTGAGCTTTGCCTGTTCGGATTATTTTTGCAGGAATGGAGGATAATGGTTGTTGCACCCAACAGCACTGCCATGCCTCTCCAACCCCTGGTCTGTAGATTTGATTTTTTGAACGAACCCCATTGGATGAGTAAGAATACCAGTGCCCAAATGATGGCCCGGATTTCCATGGCCCTAATGCTTTCTTTGGCCACATGGTTTGTAAACAATACGAGGAAGATCAGGACGGAGATATGGGACAACAATAGCAGGAGTACAGAACTTGAGGTCGACCTAGATCGATTCCAAATAAGGTAAGCTACCAGTAATGACAGGGCACCTAGCACGATATTATAGACCAACAGTCCCTTTAGGACAACATGGCCTGCTTCGTGGATGCCGAGAAGTACCAAAGTTCCCATTATCAAGGAAACGGCGCCCAACAGGAATACTAGGATCATTGCAATAAATTGTTGTAGTTTCATAGGATGTCTTTTATGGGTTAAATAGATTAGTTCGCAATCCACATTTCGGCGGGCATGCCAATTTTGAGGCTTCCATCATTTTTGACCTTTATCTTCACAGCATACACCAAGTTCACCCGTTCTTCCTTGGTCTGTATGATCTTGGGCGTGAACTCCGCAGATGCGGATATCCAGGATACCGTGCCTTCATACGATCTCAGTGAATTTGCATTATCGATCTTGACCGTGACCGGTTGACCGATTTTGATGTCGGGCAGTTGTGTTTCACTGATATATACCCGGAGTTCCATTTCATCAAGGTTGGCCATTTTGAACAAGGGCCTTCCGAAGACAGCGACTTCACCAGGCTCCGCATATTTGACCAATACCGTACCGTGCAATGGACTTTTTACAATACTTTTTGCTATTTGGTCCTCAATTTGCTCGATCTGAACCTCTATGCCTTTGACCTCACTGATGATGGGGGCATTCTGGGTTTCAACACTCTTGATCTGTTGTTGGAGGATACGTACCTTGCCCTGGATATCGTCCAATTGTTTTTGGGTGGCCGCATTTTCCTTGATCAAGCTTTCAAAGCGTTTCTTGTCGTTTTGGGCTACCTGCAGTTCCTCTTGCAGCACGTCCCGCTGGGAGAGCACGTTTGTTGATTTTGAGTATATGGTTTGTTTTGCGGCTTTCAATTGATCGCGTTTCAACGATAATTGGATAGTGTCGATGACCCCGACGACCTCATCTTTTCGGAGGAGGTTTCCTTCTGTCACATCCAGAAATTGGATTTTACCGTTGGCTTCGGCGGAGATGGTGGTCTCCGTTGCCTCAAAGTTTCCATAGCCATCAGCGAGATCCCCTCCACCATTACAGGATGTAAGGGAAACGACCAGGGTGAATATGGACAATATTGTTAGGGCTTTTTTGGTCATACGGGCCTTAGTTGCTGCTCTTTTCATAAGTACCTTGCGTAATTTGATATTGAATCTGGTTCAGTAGTTTTTGGGTTTTATGGAGGGCAAGGTTGCTCTTGGCCTCATATAAATTTGTAAACTCGGTGATATATGCCGAGGAGGTTATCACACCGTTTTTTAGTTGGGATTCTGCCGTCTTGACCATTTTTTCAAACCGAGGGATGATCTGTTCATCATATCGGATGAGCTCCTCCATTTTGTCTATTTCGGATTGCAGGTTGACCAGTTCCAAGTCATTGTTCAATTCAAAGGTTTCTTTTTGGGAATCGACAATATTTCGGTCAATCTGTAAAGACTGTCGTTCTTTTCGGTTTTTATCCCAATCAAAGACATTCCAATGGAGTTTTACACCGGTCATGAAAAAGGAGTTGAAGGTATTGTCCAGCATGTTGAGCCCTGGATTCCCATACCCGCCCTGTGCAAAAGCGCTAATCTTTGGAAGTTTGGACCTTTCCAAAAGATCCGATGACAGATCGACTTGGGATTTTTGTAGCTCAAAAAGCAAAAGTTCCGGTCTTTTGGATGTCTGGTCGGGAACCACGGGAAAAACCTCCGGACGCTGTAATACAACCTGTGGTTGCAGGTCGGTGCCTATCATAATGGAGAGTTGCTGAAGCAAATCCAATTTGGACAGTGAAAATTCTGTGTTTTGCTGTTGGATTTTGATGAGTTCGACCTCCAATGCATCCGCTGATGAGGAAAGCAAGGTGCCATATTTTACACCGGCCCTGACCTCTTCAAGCCTTGCGGTCAATTGGGATTCCTTTGCACGCAACAAATCTTGGTTTTCCTGTAACAAAAGCAAGGAGAAATACATATGGTTTACACGGTTTTTCAGCCCATATAAAGAAATCTCTACTTCCTGTTGCCCAATGGCGGCCTTGGTCTCCTTAGCTTTGATCGAAGCATCGATCAGACCTCCATGGTAAATCAATTGGTTGGCATCCAATGTCGTGCGGTATTGATCTTTATTTGGGGGGTCAATGGTAACATTCATCAATTGCCCCCCAAGACTTGTTACTTCGGATTGGTAGGTAGCCTGGCCATTGAGATCCAATTTGGGCAAGCGGTCCTTCTTGATCGCATCAATATCCAGTCCCAACTGTTCGGTCAACAGCGATGTTTGCTTGGCCAACGGATAATTTATATGGACTAGTCTCAAACATTTGTCCAAGGATATCGTTTCTTGGGCCTGGATTATAAATGGGAATGAAAGGAGGACCACTAACAGGAATGAATCCTTGTTTAGAGGAGGCAATACCTGCTTCCATGATACATGTTGTATGCTGTCGATCAGATGCTTCATTGTACTTTGATTGTATTAATGATCATTTCAGGAATCAATTTTTTTCGTTCCTCCATGAGGGTTTTAAAGGCTATTTCATCCAGGTCTAGAATACCTATGACCAAGCCTTTGCCTACAAATGGAAATGCGGTCAGGGAAATAAGGTTCAAAACCAATTGTTTGGGATCAATGGGCCTAATATTTCCATGTTCGATCTCCCGAGCTATTTGTTCTTCAAATTTGGATGGGTCAGGAGTCACATGATTCCTGAAAAATGTTTCACCAAACTGCGGGTTGATGTTCATTTCTTGGATAATAAAAGTGGGTAAATATGGGTTGTCGGCCACAAAGGTGATATAGCCGTCCACAAACTCCCTGATTTTTTCAAAAACAGGTTTGTCCGAATTGAAAATGGAGTTCAGAAAAGGAGCCAATTCTCCAAAGGCCTGTAGAAAAACTGCTCCAAACAGTTTCTCCTTGCTTCGAAAATAATAGTGGAGCATAGCCTTATTGATGTTGGCCTCATCAGCTATTTCCTGCATGCGTGCTGCGGCAAGCCCCTTTTTATAAAACACGGTCTTCGCGGCTTGTAATATTGCTTTTTCAGTATCTGTATGTATCATAAACCATATATTAACCAACAAATTTAACCAAATGGTTAATACCATTTATAATTATTAACTTATTTTTAAAATTGAAGTATTTGAGAGAGGTATAAAACAGCTTTAAATATGAACTGTTATGTTAGGAGATGGTTGGGGATTACAGACTTTGAAATAAAGGGAACTCTTTCTTATGAGATACTGAGTGTAGATACCCCAAAAATTAGGGCAGTAAGTTTAATCATTAAATTTACTGAATATGACACGAAGAAAATTCACCCC
>JBLWSV010000015.1:0-107105 GCA_048270465.1 Allomuricauda sp. | reverse complement strand
ATCTTTGATGAGAAGGGCCGGCTTTCAAAAGAGTTGGACTTTAGGGAAAGAGGTATTTCTGCTTCCATTGATGGGGATTCATTTTCTTCTCTAATGACCAATTATCAGGATTATGTTTACAATTACGGTATAAATGATGAGCTCAAAGAGGTAATACAAACCGAGGTGCAGAATGGGGATACATTAAGAATAGTCCGCAAATTTGACTTTTCCAGACTTAATGTGATCAAGGAAAGCTATAGTGTGAAAAAAGGTGCCCTTTTGGACATGGATTTATTAAAAACAACAGTTTCCTCTAAGGGGCTTAAAGACTCTGTAACCAATGTTTCCATTACTCACGGTATATCTTCATATGTGGAATCGAAATCCAAAACATTTTACCGTTACAACGATAAGAACCAAATAAAAGAAGAGATATCATATTTTAAGATTAACACTTATCCGCTTCAGGAAAATGAAAAGCCAGAACCTTACCGGATCAGTACAATTCGAGAATTCAATTACGATAGAGAAGGTAGATTATATACTATTATGGAATTTGCATATGATGAAGATGGGCAACATAGCTTAAATAAAAAAGTGCAGTTTTTTTATGAAAAAGGTTCTCCAAAAATCATTGGTTTTCAGATTCAACTAGGTGCATCGTACAATTTAGAAGTGATAGAGGCAACTATAGCTTATGATCTCAAAGGTAATCTGAATCGGATTGAATCCAAATATGGTAAAACTTTCTATAAGTTTGAAAAAAGAAAACAGCTAAAGTTCAAATAAACGATTCTGTTTAAGTCATTCTTAACGGTTATATTGTAGGAATATAGATACGAGAGGTGTATTTTAGTATGTACTACTCATTCTCAACAAGACATTATGAAAAAATTCTTACCCTTATTTTTCCTATCGATATTACTTACAGGTTGTAACGGACAAGTAAATCAAAAGATTGAGAATCAGAAAGCATTTGCAAAAGTATATGGTTATGTCAAATATTTCCACCCTAGTGATGAAGCCTCAACTATTGATTGGGATAAGTTTGCCATTTATGGATCTAGTCAGGTGGAAAATTGTAAATCCGATGCCGAGCTTCTGGAGACATTTAAAAGGATTTTTGAACCAATTGCTCCATCTGTACGGTTTTATTCGGATGAAGATTCTGGAGATTATGATTTTAAAGAGATTACTCCCAAAGATTTGGAAAACTATAACTTGGCATATTGGCAGCACAAAGGGGTAAGCTTTGGAATGACAAATAAAGGAAGACCATATTCAAGTGTTCGTGTTAACCGTGATTTCGAAATTGACAATTCTAGCAGTTTTGGGAATATCATGACTTCTGTAGGGGCTTCTAAATATTCTGGAAAAGAGTTTAAGTACAGTGGTTGGGTAAAACTTGCCAAAGGTTCCCAAGGGACAGGCAATCTTTGGTTCAGGGTCGACAAATCGGATGGATCAATGGGCTTCTTTGACAATATGGGAAATTCTCCAATAACCGATAGCAACTGGCAACGATATGAAATTACCGGTACTATAGATTCCTCAGCCTCCAGATTGGCTTTTGGGTGTTTTCTCATGGGTAAGGGCAAGTTGCTATTGGATGATATTGAATTATCCTACAAGGACAATGAAAAATGGACAATTATACCTTTGGGCAATAATGGTTTCGAGGGCGAGGAAATTACGGATGAGGACCAATGGAAAACTTCTGGATCAGGGTATGTTTTTAACACTTCTGAAACGGACAAAAATGAAGGAGGCAAGTCTGCAATTATCCAATACCAGGGAAATGTTGAAAAAGGACTTGGAAGGAAATTGTTCGATAATCAACCAAAATTTGGAGAATTGATAAACAAGAAAATACATAAAAATATATATTGTCAGATTCCAATTGTTGTCTACGGATCAAAAGAGCATACTTATCCTAAATCCAATACGAAAGATTTAAGTTTACTAAAAAACAATGTTGAAAATACTACTACTTCAAATACAGACCAGGCCTTAAGACTCGGCAATGTCATCAATGTTTATAACATTTTTCAACATTTTTACCCGTATTTCGATGTAGTCAAAGTTGATTGGGAAAAAGAACTGGAAAAAGCGCTTTTAAGATGTTATACAGATAAAACGGAGAACGACCACCTAATTACACTTCAAAAATTCACAGCTTCATTGAAGGATGGCCACATAAGGGTTTCAAGCAAAAATATGGAAAGGTTCGTTCCGCCGATTTCCTGGGAATGGGTTGAAAATAAGCTGATTATAACCGATATATATGATGATATAGATGGTTTGGCAATTGGAGATGAAGTTTTGAAAATAGATGGTAAAAACAGTATTGATCTTTTTGATGAAATCAACTCTAGAATATCCGCGGGGACCGATGGCTGGGCAAAGTATAGAGCTCAAACGGAGAGTCTTTATGGACCAAAGGATTCTAAACTTGTCATAACACTACAAGATAAAACCATAGAACTTTCAAGAGATAAGGACATATACAGGGCCAACCGGCAAAATTCCACTCCAAAAATTCCTTATAAGGAAATAAATAAGGACGTATTCTATTTGAACTTGGATATTGCAAATATGGATACAATCAATACCTTATTACCAAATATGAAGGATTACGCATCCATCATATTTGACCTAAGAGGTTATCCTAAAGGAAATCATGGGGTTATTTCTCATTTGTTGAAAACAAAAGATACAACCAAGGGGTGGATGCAGGTTCCACAAATTATTTATCCCGATCAGGAAAATATCATCAGTTGGGGAAAATATGAATGGGAGCTTGAAACGGCGAAGCCATACCTTGGGGACAAGAAAATCATTTTCGTCACAGATGGTAGAGCTATTAGTTATGCCGAAAGTTTTATGGGTTACATTGAAGGTTATAAATTGGGAACAATTGTAGGACAGCCAACTGCTGGAACCAATGGAAACATAAATCCGTTTCAACTCCCGGGAGGATATAGTATGAGTTGGACCGGGATGAAAGTCACCAAACATGACGGCTCGCAACATCATGCGGTTGGTGTTCTTCCGAACATATACGTTTCAAGAACCATTGAAGGGATTAAAGCGGGTAGAGACGAGTTTTTGGAAAAAGCAGTTGAATTGACGAAAAAGTAGTCCCCAAAAAATTTAAAGTTCAAATAAACGATAAATGGCTACTCAAATTTGCCCTAACTGCAAAGAAGACTCTTTCACATGGAGTATGGATGATGAAATTTCCAATCTGACCATGTGGGGATGTTATAAATGCCATTATCAATCTTTTGAAAATGAAGAATACGAGAGAGTGTGTGCTAATTGCCATAATGGTTCTCAACTTCAATTAAAAGATGATGAAAAAATGTATTGGTGGTGTTCTAAATGCAACACCATAGAACCAATAAAGTTCAAATAAACGATTAATAAAGGATTAAGCTTTTAACCAGAGTAGGTTCTAAGTCTATTTAATAATTATTGATTAATTTTGGGTCATACGAAAGGAGATTGCTCATAGTGGTCTGTAATTCGGTTAGTAACAAAACATAAGCAAGGTAAAACCCAATAAACTTAAGGGTTTGCGGACGAGGTTCAAATCCTTCCGCGATCACCAATTGAAAAATGCTTCCCCGTGATATTTTAGGGAAGCATTTTTTCTTTTAAAGATTGATGTCCAATCCAACGGGACAATGATCGGAACCGTGGATGTCCGAGAAGATTTTTATGGATTCCACTTTGTCCACCAGTTGGGGACTGACCAGGAAATAATCGATTCGCCAACCCACATTGCGCTCCCTTGCCTTAAAACGATAGCTCCAATAGGTATAGGAGACTTCATCAGGATGGAGGTGACGAAATACATCGACAAATCCAGCGTTCAGAAAATTGTCCATCCCATCGATTTCAATCTGCGTGTAACCTGCCGTTTTGTTATAATTGGCCTTGTCGTTCTTTAGGTCAATGGGTCTGTGGGCCACATTGAAGTCACCGCAAACGATGACAGGTTTGGTGGCTTCGAGGTTTTTTAAATAGTGAAGGAAATCGGCATCCCAGGTTTTCCGGTAGTCCAATCGGTCCAGTTGCTGCCCTGAATTGGGCACATACACATTTACCAGAAAAAAATCCCCATATTCGGCACATTGTATCCTGCCTTCGGAATCGTGTTCTTGGTTTCCCATGTCGTTGGAGAAACCGAGAGGCTTTTCTTTACTCAGGAGTGCCGTGCCGGAATATCCTTTTTTGAGGGCCGAGTTGTAATGGATTTCATAATCGGTCAGTTGTGAAAGTTCCTTTTCCGTTTCATGATCCTGGGCCTTGGTTTCCTGTATGCAAAGAATATCGGGATCCAGTTGTTTTATGTTCTTCAGGAAATCCTTTTTGATGACGGCCCTGATACCGTTCACGTTCCATGAAATGATTCGCATGTTTGTATCCTTTTTACTATTCTAAAGATATAGGATAAGAACAGCTTTGGAAAATTTTATTGGGATATGGCAAGATGGAGAAATTGAAAACCAATATTGTTTCCCATTTTCAAATTTTTCACCAAAAATCATTTGCCTATTGTAGCATCCGAGGGAATGATGTTTTTCAGGTCCTTTGGCAACACATCCCTGATATCTTCCAGTTCACCCTGGGACACATATCTTTTTAAGAACAAAAAAGTGGTACGGATAAAGTTTTCCGCCGCATCATCTTCATATCCAAAGTCGTTGTTTGCCGCAGTACCATCGTGTTTTTTCATAAGCTGGATAAAATCTGTCAGGTTTTTGACCCTTGTCCTTTTTTTGCCCATGGCCCATCCACTCACGTAAATGGCCTTTATGAACATGGGCAGTTGGGCGATCAACTGCATGGACTCGGCTGGCGAGATGATGTCCCTCAGGGCATAAAGTATTGAAGTCATGACCCTGCCGGCCCTGTCCCTGTCATTTTCCATGGATAGTTGTTTGGCGTAATCATTTAAAAAGGCATTTCCCTCTGCGGTATATTGGTCAAAATTGAATCCCATGACTTTGGTTTTAAGATGAATTGTTTTGGGAAGATGGAACCACTATCTTATTGATATGCTTTCTGTACAAAAGTTGAGCACAAATGACTTTACCTTGTCCCAGTCCGTATATTCATGGTCCCGGGTGGTATCGGTGCTACCCCCTTCTTTTTTGGAGATCATGCGCATGATGAGTTTTTTGAAATAATCGTATTGGGTATATTTCAATGCTCCTGCAAAATGGCGTATTTCATCGGGTTTCCATCCTATCCGGACCATGAAGTCCGAAGCGATTTTTTTGATCTCTTCATGCTCTTCCTCAATGCTGGAGGCAATGGCCATGGAAACCGAGAAAAATGCGGAATGTTTTTTATTGAGGCTTTCCAGATGGCGCATGACATAATCGCTTACACTACTTTGGTATTTTTGCATGTGCACCGAGGCACCTATCAGTACGGTGTCAAAACGATCGGGGGATGGAGGGTCTTCCGTAGCATCAGCAATGACCACTTTGTGATCTCCACCTTGAAGCACTTCTTCCATGAACCTGGCTATTTTTCGGGTCTGGCCCTCACTGGTACCATATACAATTAGTATTTTCATTTTGTCAGTTTTTTTTAGTGTTTCAAATTATTATTGGAGGCCGCTCTGTGTGTTCCTTCCCCATTTGTGGTTTTGGTTGTAAGGATACGGGCCTATAAAAAGTTTCCGTCAGCATCCAATTTCACTCTGACGACCTCGTCGCCATTCACGAGTTTGATCTTGTATTGCTTAACTGGGTCCCTATCTTCCACATAGCGCACCATATAGATATCCTTGGTGATGGTCCATCCGGGAAATCGTTTCATCACAGCATCCCTTATGTTTTGGGGAAGGCTGATGTCCTTGAACTTTTCGGCAGTCCTTATGATTTTCCCATCCTTGTCATACGCAGCCAAGATCATTCCTTCGGGGATGTAGAAAGCCACCTCGTAATAATCATATTCATCCATGTAAATGTCCGAGTTCTTGATATCGTAGGCAGCTGCCTTGCGCTCCAAAAGTTGAACAGGGACAGAAGCGACCTCGGCTGTTTCCACATTGTTAAGGTACTTGTAGTTCACGGCACGGACCACTACTTCCGAGAGTTCCTCGATTTTGGTGATCTGGCCAAAGGATGGGAAGGTCAATCCCATTGCGAATAAAAAAAACAGTGATTTTTTCATGACATTTCATATTAATGTTTTGCGTAAAATTACCAGCACAGCTTGTGCGGCACAATGACCTGGATCATCGAGCACACTGCGATGGACCTAATTTGCCATGAAAAAAGACTTGTATTTTTTTAGGCCATCATTGACCATTTCAACCGTAAGCCTGCTGGTTATGGTAGCACCCGAAATGCCATCGACCACTTTGTCTCCCTTTATTAGGGTTCTGTCGTTTTGGTTCAATCCAAAAGTGTTCTCATCCCAGTTGATCTTGCTTCCCACAAATTGGTCTTCAAATGTGGAAAATGTAATAGCAGCACCATACCCTTCGGATTCGGCTACATGCTCAAAGGCAACTTTCTTGATTTCCATCGTGCTCTTATCGACCAAAAATATTCCCCGGATGTTTCCCCCATACCCTTGATTGGCCATGACGATCATGGCCTCGTTCCCTTCTTTGGTTTCAAAAATAGGGTTCAGGTCGCTTTTGCTCGATGTGAGGAACTTTTTGAAGAGAAGTGCGGCCTCTTGCACACCGATACTGTCCAGTTCGCCATTTTTACCGATGGTCCAACTTTGTAGCTGAGTTTCCATGTCCAAGGAGTCCGGTGCAATGCCCATGAACTGTGCTATTGTTTTTAGTTCGGGGATTGGTGTTTCTTGTTTTTTGACCGTTTCGGAAACAGGTTCCGGTGTTGCTTTTTCTACTTTTTGTTTACAATTCCAAAAGGAGATGAGCAGGATGGGCAATAAATATCGAATATTCATTTTTGAGAATTTTAGGGTTCAATTTTTTTATTACAAACTGTTGTATGTTCAAAGTTGAAGCCTTTGCACTTCTGATGAAATGATTGTCGTCACATTGCAAAAAGATGGACTTGGAACGGAAAATGGGATCATTGACGGAGGTCATTTCAAGAAACCATTTTAAACACCATTTTTATGGGTGAATCTTAAAAACAAGAGCCATGGCACTGAATTTCAATCAATACGCACAGGAAGGCAATACCTTTTTGAACGAATATGCCAAACAATTGGGCATAGGAAAGGACACTGAAAAGGCGGGCAGGATATTTGTTTCGATCATGCATGCCCTACGTGAGCTCATATCCGTGGAAGAATCGCTGCAACTCATGGCGCAATTGCCCATGTTTCTCAAAGGGGCCTACGTAAATGGATGGAACCCAAGAGAAAGGAAACCGGACATCAAACACATGGATGAATTCATAGAACTGGTAAAGCGCTTTGACGGTCGCTCTGCGATTCACGACTATGGGGAAGAGAACGACCTTGCCGAGACCTATATCGATGTCACATTTTTCTTTTTGAGAAAATATGTGTCCCTGGGCGAAATGGAAGACATGCGGAACGAACTTCCCAAGGACCTCAAAAGTTTGGTCTATTCCAATTTGATGTTCTGAGACAACCCAAATCAAGGAAACGGTGTCACTGGCCAATAGCTGTTCCACTGATTTAGATCATTGTTGAAGCATGGCATTTGACTTACCTTCAACCCATAAAAAGCACGGATTATGAGACTAAAATATTTGGCGGGAATGGCTTTTTTGGCCTTCCCATTTTTAATGGGTGCTCAAACCCTGGAGACCATGAACGAGCCAATGGTCAAAATGAGTAAACTGGACGAAGTTGGCCCTTTCAGTGAAGGGCTGGCAGCCGTACGAAAAGATGGTAAATGGGGCTTTATCGATGAAGATGGAAATCTGGTCATAGAATTTAGGAATGATGTGGTCTGGAACCAAAATGCGGATGAGTCGCAGGGCGATATTAAGGCAATCAGATATCCAAAATTTAAGAACGGGCTATGTGCCATCCAAGAAATAAAGGATGAGGGAATTCCCTATTATGGGTTTATGGACACCCAAGGAAACATTGTGGTCGAACCTGAATATCTGAATGTTACAGCGTTTGAAGATGGCAGGGCCATCGGTGTCTATTGCAGGAGAACTTTCAGGGGAAAAAACGACTTCCAACTGAATATTTATGATTATGCCTTCACCGAGGTTGTACTGAACACCAAGGGTGAAATTATTTGGCCCATCAGCAAAAGGGAAGATATTTCGATGGCCAAAAGGCAGTATCAAATGCCCGAGTTGAAAGCATCCTTTATCGCTCCCGACCTGATGTTGGTCAAAACTGGAAACAACGATTTCCAGATCAGCAATATCAGTACACAAATCCAGAAACCATGAAAAGATTGGACAATAAAGTGGCCATAATCACCGGGGGTGCCGCGGGAATAGGCAAGGAAACGGCCAAAGTTTTTTTGCAGGAGGGAGCCAAAGTGCTTTTGGTGGACATTGACAAGAAGGCCCTGGAAGAAACAGTTGAAGCGTTTAACAGTCCATATGTTGCCCATTGTACGGCAGATGTTTCCAAAGCGGATGCCGTAAAGGAATATGTTCGGGCAGCATTGGATAAGTTTGGTAAAATCGATGTTTTTTTCAACAATGCCGGAATTGAGGGAACCTCAAGCCCCATAACAGACTACCCGGATGATACTTTCAACAAGGTCATCGATGTAAACTTGAAAGGTGTTTGGTACGGGTGTAAATATGTGATACCCAAAATGGAGCAGGGTGGAAGTGTCATCATCACTTCTTCCGTGGCCGGACTAAAGGGGTTTGAAAGCTTGGGTGCCTATGTGGCCAGCAAACATGGTGTTGTGGGCATTATGCGCACCGCTGCGCTGGAGTTTTCCAAGAGAAACATACGGGTGAACACCGTCCACCCAGGCCCTGTGGAAACCGACATGATGCGCAGGATAGAGGCCGATATTTCACCAGGGGACAGCCAACAGGCAAAAAAGGGGTTTGAAGCGAGTGTTCCCTTCGGGCGTTATGCCAAAACTGGCGAGATTGCCAATTTGGTACTCTTCCTTGCTTCGGATGAAAGCAAGTATATAACAGGAGGCACCTATGTTGTGGATGGGGGAATGGTCATTGCATGATTTTTGGTCTTGGAACTGCTCCACGGGCCCAAGTAAACGAATCTAGCGTACTCTCTCTTGATCCATGTTTTCTTCCCTAGGGTGGATAAACCTGCCTTTCTGAAAACATTTATGGCAATATTCCGTATTGATGCTGCCATCCCGGTTGGTTCCGAAATCGGTGAGATGGTACATGGGCATCCCACAATGTTGGCAAATGTTTGAAGATTCCATAGGTGAAATAAT
This sequence comes from Allomuricauda sp., assembly GCA_048270465.1. Taxonomy (GTDB): domain Bacteria; phylum Bacteroidota; class Bacteroidia; order Flavobacteriales; family Flavobacteriaceae; genus Flagellimonas. The sequence goes on along the minus strand of JBLWSV010000015.1, from coordinate 97,750 downwards.
TTATGGGATCAATGACTTTCTTGAAGGGACTCTATCACCCTTTTGAGCTTATCCCTAACCTCCTCTGCAATCCCGGTCAGTTCCTCATTGTGGATTCCTATCATCGAAGCAATGGGATTCACTGCAGCTACCTCTATGTTGCCATCTTCGGCTTCCCTTACAATTACGTTGCAAGGAAGCATGGTGCCAATTTTGTTTTCAATTTGGAGTGCTTTATGTGCAAATGAAGGGTTACAGGCTCCCAAGATGGTATAATGGGGGAAATGCACGTCCAGTTTCTGTTTCAAGGTATTCCGGATGTCAATTTCTGTCAAAACCCCAAAACCTTCATCTTTAAGGGCAGAGGTGGTTCTTTGTATGGCTTTCTCAAAAGTGATGTCACTGAGAACGGTACTGAAATAATATTCCATTTTGATAAAAAAAAATTAAAATTGGGACTGGCCGCGCCACTGTAAAGAAGAGTGGGGGTAATTTAAAATGGAAACAGGGAGCCAAGACTCCCTGTTTCTTTCGAAAGGCTTGAGTTGCTTTCTGCCTTAAACGTTCTCCGTATCATCCTATTGCTAAAATGACCAAGAATGATTGTACAGTGGACAATCCAAACCTTTCTCGTCCATGTACCTTTTCAGGCCATAGACATTTTATGGGTGTTTTTCCATGCAGAGGAGGACGGTTCACCTCATTTGAAAAAATGTGGTTGATTGCACATCCTCGTGCTTCTTGAAAACACCATTAAGACCGTTGGGCAGTAATCCGATAAACCTATTTCTAAAGTTTTTGGAGAAACCGGGACATCGAAATGTCCCGGTTTCACAGAAGAAGTTATCCTATCCAACGCTCTTTTCTGGAATGCTACTTACTTTTATCCCTAAACGCTTTCACCGCTCCAAAAGGAGTCAAAAAATAGTTGTATCCTCTTCTGCATTTCTTACACCAATGGTTTTTATCTTCAAAGAACGTATTGTATCTTAATCTTGGTACTAAATTAAGGCGATTGTTCAGCTTGTGGAATGATCTGGATCAGTTTGGTGCTTTTTTTCAAACTTTAACATTTTAGATTTCGGTTCCGCTTCCCACTTTTTCAAGCCAAAAAAGTGCTCTTTCTGTCCACCATTCGCTTTTCTGCCTTGCCAATGTTCTCCATGCCCTGCAGCAGTGCATCCGGGTTAAAGGAAATACTATTTATTCCCTGATCCACCAAAAACGTGGCAAACTCAGGAAAATCACTTGGGGCTTGGCCGCAAAGTCCAATTTTGGTCTCGGTCTTTTTTGCGGATGAGATGGCCATGGAAATCATCTTTTTGGCAGCGGCTTCATTTTCATCAAACAGGTTGCCCATGATCTCGGAATCACGGTCGATGCCTAAAGTTAGCTGTGTAAGATCGTTGGATCCGATGGAGAACCCATCAAAAATTTGTGCAAACTCCTCGGCCATGATCACATTGCTGGGAATTTCCACCATAGTATAGATCTCAAGCCCGTTTTCTCCTCTTCCCAAGCCGTTTTCCTCCATCATCAAAAGGACTTTCTTGCCCTCCAAAGGGGTGCGGCAAAAGGGTACCATTACTTTAAGATTAATCAAACCCATAATATCCCTGACCCTTTTAATGGCTGCACATTCAAGGGCAAATCCGGCCTTGTACCGTTCGCTATAGTAACGGGACGCTCCCCTAAAGCCCAGCATTGGGTTTTCTTCTTCGGGTTCAAAATCCTTCCCCCCGATGAGGTTGGCATATTCATTCGTTTTGAAATCGCTGAGGCGCACAATGACTTCCTTAGGATAAAAAGCAGCCGCAATGGTGGCAATTCCCTGTGAAAGCTGGTCTATAAAGTAATCCGTCCTGTTCGGATAGCCTTTGGTGAGTGCTTCAATCTCTTTTTTTACTTCTTTGTTTTTAATGTTTTCAAAATTCACCAAGGCCATGGGATGGATCTTCACCGAATGTGTAATGATAAATTCCATACGCAACAACCCTACGCCATCATTTGGATAAAAAGAAAGCTGGAACGCACTCTCGGGGTCGGCCAAGATTAGTTTGACCTCGGTTTCGGGTTTGTGGATATTGGAGAGATCCACTTTTTTTTCTTCAAATTGCAAAGCCCCATCGTAAACATGGCCGGTTTTGCCCTCGGCACAGGAAAGCGTCACCATTTGGCCGTCCTGGAGCCTATCGGTGGCGTTGCCGCAGCCAACAATGGCCGGCACCCCCAATTCGCGGGCCACGATGGCTGCATGGCTGGTACGTCCACCTTTGTTGGTAATAATGCCTCCCACTTGTTTCAGTAGGGGATCCCAATCGGGAGTTATCGTATCGGTCACGATCACGTGCTCCGAAGTCAGGTTCTTGGCTTCCTTGGGAGATTTCAACTGGGTGACCTTTCCGATCCTGATCTTGCTGCCCACAGCATTTCCCGAAACGAGTTTGGTTCCTTTTTCAAGCAGTCTGTACTGGATATACGTGTTCTTGTCCTTGCCCTGATGTACTGTTTCCGGCCGTGCCTGAATGATGAAAAGCTCTCCGGATAGCCCGTCCTTTGCCCATTCAATATCCATGGGCTTTTGGTAATGGTTCTCTATGGCCAGGGCCCAATGGGCCAGTTGCTCAATTTCTTCATCGGAGAGGACAAACTGGTTCTGTTTGGCCACCGGGGTCTGGATGTTCAATGTTGGCTCCCCTGATTTTTCCATGTTGTAGATCATGGTCAAAAGTTTGTCACCCTTCTTTTTTTGGAGGATGGGGAAGTGTCCTGTTTTCAAGGTGGGTTTAAAAACATAGAATTCATCGGGATTGACGTTACCTTGGACTATGTTTTCTCCAAGGCCCCAAACACCCGAAAGCAAAATGACGTTTTCAAAACCCGATTCAGGTTCTATCGTAAATCCTACCCCAGAACAGCCTTTGTCTGCCCGAACCATTTGCTGCACCCCTACCGATAGGGCAACATCCGAATGTTTGAAGCCTTTGTCATTTCGATATTTGATGGCCCGGTCCGTGTATAGGGAGGCAAAACATTTTTTTACTGCCTCAAGAACAGCCTCCTCCCCTTTTAGGTTCAAAAAGGTATCATGTTGACCGGCAAAACTGGCCCCGGGAAGGTCTTCGGCCGTGGCGCTGCTCCTTACGGCCACCGTTGCAGGGTTCTTCTTGTCAAGATTTTGATAGGCTTCCACTATCTTTTGGGAAAAGGTGTCGGAGAAGGTACCGCTTAATATCAGTTCTCTGGCTTTTTTGCCTATTTCGGCCAAGTTGCGGTAGGTGACGGTATCCAAATTCGCCAAAATGTCTTCCAAAGGTTTTCGAAGGTGGTTTTCGTCCAAATAATCCCAGAAGGCGTCCGATGTGGTGGCGAAGCCGTTGGGGATACGGACCCCTTCCTTGGTCAGCTCATTGAACATTTCGCCCAGTGAAGCATTTTTGCCCCCAACTTTGGGTAAGTCATCTATATGTATCTCATTGAAAGGTTTGATGTAAGTGCCCATGGCTTTGGATTTAGGTAACAAATATCATGGCGAAGCCAATAATTTCCAATGATTTATGTCAGTCCAAACACTATCGGTATAGTTGGCAACTATCAAGTTCAGAATAAATCAAAAATTATGATGCAATGTTTGAAGGAGTGATCTAGGTCATTGTGAAAGGTATGGTTTCCCAATAATTTTAGTGGTAACAATGCCACAGATCCATATTATTGGTATTGCCATACATAAACAAAAACACTATGATCATGAAAAAGTTACTTTTAACACTATTGTCCTTGGGGATTGCCATCTCCTTACAGTCCCAGATCATCAAGACAGAAGAATTGTCGGAGGTGATCGTGTACGCGACCAATTACAAGTATCTGAACAACATCGACACTGAGGAAGAGGCTTCCATCCCTGTGGAAATGCTCAGGAGAAAAGTGGCGGCCTTCGATGTAAAAGGTTCCGAGTACTATCAGGATGACTATGATCTGTACAACATCAATTTCTTTATCCCCGAAGGAAAGATACTAGCCGCCTACGATAAGGACGGAAGAATCATCCGGACAGCAGAAAAGTTTAAGGACATTAATTTGCCCAATACCGTGAAAAAGGCTGTTTTGGACAGATTTCCGGAATGGACCATTACCAAGGACATCTACTTGGTCACTTACCACAACGAAAAAGGGGTCACCAAAAAGTACAAATTGAAACTGGAAAACGGTGACAAGGTAATGAGGATAAAGGTGGACGAGAAAGGTGAATTTCTATAAGCTTCGGGCTGTACCCAGCTATTTTACAAACCATAAAAATCATAATATCATGTCAGTATTGAAAGTCGTTGAAATTTTGGGAAACTCCACAGTGAGTTTCGAGGATGCCATAAACAATATTGTGAAAGAGGCATCAAAAACAATAAGGAACATTAAATCTGTTTATGTGAAGGATATGCAGGTCTGCGTGAAGAACAACCAAATTTCCGAGTACCGTGTGAACGCAAAGGTCACTTTTGGAATAGATGGAGAATAAATAATTCCTTGTTAGTTGGTTTTGTTTGTATGGTCCGTGCCGATTTTCTGGTTTCGGACCATATTTTCCAAAAAAAACAGTAAGCTATGGCAACTACAGAAGTATTTGATGAATATGTGTCCCAATACGAGCAATGGTATGAGGACCATCCTGAAGTGTATCAATCCGAAATATTGGCATTGCAGGAGCAGTTTTTGGAGTTGCCCCAGGACATAAGGGGCATTGAGGTGGGTCTGGGCACTGGAAGGTTTTCCGAGCCCTTGGGCATAAAAGAGGGCATAGAACCTTCTTTGGAAATGGCCAAAAAAGCATATAAACGAGGGGTGGAGGTCATGAAAGGCAAGGCCGAACACTTGCCCTACGCCGCCATGCATTTCGATTTTGTGCTGTTTGTGACCATTTGCCATTTTAAAAATGTAAAAAAAGCCTTGTCCGAAGCATATCGGGTTTTGAAATCCGATGGGGCCATCATTATCGGTTTTTTGGACAAGGAGCGCAGTATTGCCCAATCCTATATGGCAAAGAGAGACCGGAGCCATTTTTACAGAACAGCTACTTTTTATTCGGTAAGTGAGTTGGAACAACTGCTCAAAAACACGGGGTTCAAAAACCTGAAATACAACCAGACCCTTTTTGGTGAACTGGAGAGCATCAAAGAAGTACAGATTCCCAAAACCGGGTATGGATTGGGATCTTTTGTGACCGTAAAAGCGATAAAGCCATGAATGGGTTGGTAAAATATAAGACAGAAATTGAGATAAAGGTCCTGGCACCCTCACTTGAGGGACTTTTGAGGGATAACCTTGGAATCATGAACGATATCCTGAAAAAGGGGGGATGTGACAATGTAGGTCATTTTGACTGTCAGATGTGTACAGAGATTTCCACCGATAATGCGACCGACCTCTTGATCGATTTCCTCTCGGACATACTTTCCCTTACCTACATGCAAAAAACCCTTTTTTGCAATGTTTATTTTTCCGAACTTTCGGAGAATAGCATCTCGGCCCATCTCTATGGCAAATGGTTGGGAGGTTTTGATGAAAGGATAAGAGGTGTTTCATATCTCGGTACGCACGTGCAAAGGAATGGAGGAAATCTTTGGGAAAGCCATGTCGTTTTTGATATGTAGATGAGTGGTAAAAAGTGTCATTTAATTGAAAAGGCACAATTCCAACTATCAACCGGCCTGTTCCAACAATGCGGTGGCCTCTTCCTCGGAGACCTGTTCAAACTCAGAATAGAACTGCCCAACAGCATGAAAGTTATGGGGAGTGATCAAGCAGACCACTTCATCAATGTATTTGGAATCCTGAAGGTTTTGGATGGCGCCCCTTGGAGCAACGGGAACTGCCACTATGATTTTTAGAGGATCCTGGTTTTGGACCAATTGGGCCGTTACTTTTATGGTGTTGCCGGTTGCAATGCCATCATCCACAATAATGATGGTCTTGCCCTTCAAAGATATGGGAGTCCTGTTCCGATGGTACATTTCAAATCTACTTTGTAGTTTTTTACGGATGCGTTCCGTTTCTTCGGTGATGTAGCTTTTGGCCACACCGTGGTCATTGGTGAGGACCACATTCTCCAGACTTACGGCCCCAATGGCATATTCCTTGTTGTAGGGATGGCCAATTTTTTTGGAAAGGGCCACATCCAAGGGTGCGTTCAGTGCTTTGGCAATGATGGCACCCAAGGGAAGCCCACCTTTGGGTATGGCCAAGACCACGATGTCCTGACCTTTGTAATTCATGAGCCTTTCTGCCAATTGCAGCGCGGCATCGGTTCTGTCTCTAAACATTTTACTCTGAATTTTTTTCAAACCATTTTAATAACCAAACACTCGAATTATCTGCTACTTCCTTTAACTTGCCGGGTTCCTCAAACAAATGTCCCGCATCGGGGATTATTTCCAGTTTCTTCTTGCATTTTAGATTATCATAGGCTCTTTGGTTCAGCGAGATTACATAAGTGTCCAAAGATCCAACAATCAATAGTGTAGGTGCCTTTACTTTGTAAAGTTCGTCCATGGCCAAGTCCGGTCTTCCCCCGCGGGATACCACAGCTTTGATGTTCTTTCCATAAAAGGCAGCTGCCCTGAGCGCCGAAGCGGCACCGGTACTGGCACCAAAATATGCTATGGGCAACCCCTTGGTGCGTTGGTGTTCTTGGGTCCATTGCGTTGTTTTGATGAGGCGATTGGTGAGTTTTTCAATGTCGAACCTATTTTCATAGATCCTGTCCTCGGATTCGGTCAAAAGGTCGAGCAAAAGTGTGGCCATCCCTTTCTGCTGCAGTATATTGGCAACATAGTTGTTTCGAGGGCTCAAACGGCCACTTCCACTTCCGTGTGAAAAGATCACCAAGCCCTTGGGATCGGTAGGGATGTCCAAAAATCCCTCCAAGACAACATCTTTAAGGGATATATGTACGGTCGTATTTTTTCTTTCAGGTGTCATTTCTTGATCAAATGAAGGCTGAAGGTAGCGGAAAGACATTTCCCCATCAATGATCATGGTCATTCAGAAGGGGATTACCGGGGTGATCAATGTCATTTTCAGGTTGGATGGAATCTGCTACTTTTAATAGGTTAACAGTCTTGGAGTCAATTTGGTGTGCAATTTTGATGTATTGATTTCAATTGACATTTGCCCAGTATTATGAGAGAGCTGAATTCCATCATGAACCGAATCGTGGTACTGACCAATACCATGGAATCAAAGTATCCGGAACTGTACCACTTTTTGGATGAAGACCCCATGACCCTTCCGGTATTGTCCCATCCCAATATTGACAAAAAGGCCTTGGAGAACTACCTGCAAAGTTTGCATGAACTTTTGGAACACCATGTAAAGACCCGTAATGATGGTGTACATCCCTTAAAAAATGAACCTCTAAAAAAGAACACATGAAAGTAAAATGGTACAAAGTGGTGGTTTGGATATTGATTGCGATCGTGGCCTTGTTCTTCTTATTGGCGGTGTGGTACAAGAACAAGTATTCCATGGATACCGTGGAGGCACATTCAGAATATTCGCAGGAGTTTGGCAAAAGACTGCTGATTGCCACCCAGGGCAGCTCTTTCAAAGATTCCTTGGTACAGAACGTAGTCCAATATTATGAAAACGATTCCGTTTTCATCGAAATCATCGATGTATCTTCGCTTCCGACGATAGATCCTGCCGATTTTAATGCCACACTGATTTTGCATACTTGGGAATATGGAAGGGCACCGGAAGGCGTGGAAGCCTTTGTGGAAAAGAACAGGGACCATCTTGAAAAAGTGGTCGTGTTCGCAACATCAGGAGATGGAAACAACAGGATTGAGGGGGTAGATGGCCTTGCAGGGGCCTCCATCATGAAAGATGTGTTCCTTTACACGGACTGGATATTGTTGCAGTTGGATGCCTTGTTGCCACGTGAAAAGAGCCACACCTATTTTCAGGAACCTCAATAAAGATAAAGGCAAAGACTGTCTTGCACTGGGGATTCCTTGAAAAATCAATTTATGGACCGGTACAAGAAAGACACCATTTTGGATGACATGAAACTTACACCCAACGCTTTGGAATTGCTCCAAGCAAGATATTTGCTCAGGGACGACAAAGGAAACATTGTTGAAACGCCCCAAGAACTTTTCGGAAGGGTGGCCAAACATGTTGCAAGTGTGGAAAACGAGAACAGGGCAACATGGGAGCAGGCATTTTATGACTTGATGGTCAATTTCCACTTTCTGCCCAACTCACCGACCTTGATGAACGCAGGTTTGCCCCAAGGACAATTGAGCGCTTGTTTTGTGCTGCCCGTTGAAGATAGTCTGGATGGTATTTTCTCCACTTTGCGGCATACCGCTTTGATCCACCAGAATGGGGGAGGGACGGGATATAATTTTTCAAAACTTCGGCCCCACGGGGACAGTATAGTATCTTCAGGGGGGACTTCGTCGGGCCCCATTGCCTTTATCAAAATATACAACACGGCCACGGAATATGTGAAACAAGGTGGGAAAAGGAGAGGGGCCAACATGGGAATCCTGAATGTGGACCACCCGGACATTGAAGCATTTATATTGGCAAAATCAGAAGGCAATACACTCCAAAATTTTAACCTTTCCGTGGGTATCACCGATGATTTTATGAAAGCGGTAAGTGCTAATGCAGATTGGAACTTGATCAACCCAAGAACCAGGAAAGCGATCAAAACCATAAAGGCCAAAACCTTATGGGAACTCATCATTGCGGAAGCATGGAAAACCGGTGACCCCGGGCTTATTTTTTTGGATACGATCAACAAACACAACCCTTTGCCCAACCAAGGCATCATCCAAAGCACCAATCCCTGTGGGGAAGTGCCCCTTCTTGAATATGAAAGCTGTAATTTGGGTTCCCTTAATCTTTCCAAGATGCTCAAATTGGAAATGGGTAAAAGAAGGGTTGATTGGGATATGCTCGAAAAGACCATCGAAGCTTCCATCAGGTTTTTGGACAATGTGATTTCGGCAAATCATTACCTAATGCCCCAAATCGAGGCCCGGACCAAGAATGCCCGCAAAGTTGGGCTGGGTGTGATGGGCTGGGCGGAAATGTTGGCCCAATTGCAAATTCCCTATGCTTCTGAAGAAGCCGTTAGCTTGGGCGAGGAGATCATGGGTTTCATTCAATCCAAAAGTTATGCTGTTTCCGAATCCCTTGCAGAGGAACGAGGTACGTTTCCTGATTGGTCCGAGAGTATATTCCATCCATCCCGACCCATGAGAAATGCCACTTGCAACAGCATTGCGCCTACGGGAAGCATTTCAATCATTGCGGATACTTCATATTCCATAGAGCCCTGGTATGCCGTTGCATTTCGTCGCGTCGGGATCATGGGGAACAAAACCCAGACCGAGATCAACCCCGTTTTTGTGGAAAACATGAAGGCACTTGGGCTATGGACGGACAAGCTTAAAGAGGATGTGTTGGCGACAGGGAGTGTACAACAATTGAAAACGGTTCCAAAAGAGCTCAAAAAGTTGTTCGAGACCAGTTTGGAGATACCTTGGCAGTATCATTTACGCCACCAATGGGCTTTTCAAAAATATACGGACAATGCCGTGTCAAAGACCATAAACCTATCCAAAGATACCTCAGTGGAAACCGTTTCGGAGATATACCGTACCGCTTGGGAGTATGGATTGAAGGGAATCACCATATACAGGGACGGCAGCAAAGTAGATCAAGTATTGCAAGCCTGTAGGCTGAACAGGAGTCCCAATTGCTGAAGAAGCTGTAGGTGATTTATTTGTTCCTTCTCCCGACGCTTTTATTGCTTCGTCCCCTATCGGCATTGTTCTGATCGTGATACCGCCTAATGTCCTCTTCATAGTAATTCCTGATGCGTTCATACCTAGATCGGTTCAAGTCCTGTGTACGGTACCGGGGAGGCAATACTTTTCTCCTTAACCATACCCCACCATCCAAATAAATGTAAGTTCTGGCCGATAAATCGTAATAAATGCTCAATTCCGGAAAATAAACATATCGTACAGTTTCAATTCTGTTGGGATAAAACCAAGGTGGGGGAGGGTCTGCCAAATTGTGCGAAACCAACACCGGACCACAACCCTGCATTGCCATAAACAATAGGACCATTGCTGTGTATGACCAAATTCTTTTCATGGTATTCCATTTTAGTAAGACAAAGTAATGTAAAGCAGAGCCCCGAAAAAATGATCCAGATCATTCCATGAAAACATCGGACGGGATAGTTTTGGGATAGAACATTAAGTGGTTAATTATCATGGAAAAAGTAATCATAAACAACAGTGACCTACATTTTGAACACAAACAGTGGGATTCCGAACTTGCTTTTTGGAAAGATGAGCTGAAATCGTTCAACCTTCGTTTGGATGAATTGGTAAACCGATGGACCAAAAAGGAGGTGCTCCAAAAATTGGAACACTACCAAAACGAGTTTATGCTCCACAAAGGTGTCATCGAAAAGCTCCAGGAAGAAATACAGGCACATGAAACAAGCATAGCGGCCCAAGAAAGCACAGGCAGGCCCGCGCTGGATACCATTCTGGTCAAGAACCATTCTGATTTTCGAAAAAAAATGGAAGAACAGCGCCAGATCTATGCAGATTTGAAGAAAGAATTCTTTCGATTCTTGTCGCAATACATGTAAAAAGTAACGGCTTGTCATGGCCGCAGTTCCATGTGTGGACAAAATTTGGGAAGTTGTATTTGCTGATGGATGGAAGTTCCAATGCTTCAAAAAAGTAGTTGACCTTCAAACTAGATGACGGCTTTTATGATAACCGTCATTTCAGCACCCGTTTTGCCAACCTATTTTTGAGTATGGAAGACTTGGCAATTCCCATGAAAATTATGGAAAGGACCAAACTTTTTTTTAAAGAAGTGGGCGACCTTTCCCATTTTGCAGGCCGTTTTTTTAAACAGGCTCTGAACCCTCCATTCGAATTCAAGGAATTGTTGAGGCAATGTTACCAAGTGGGGAACAGGTCCCTGCTCTTGGTGATGGCCACGGGTTTTATCATTGGTCTGGTACTGACCCTGCAATCCCGGCCCACACTCATAGAGTTTGGGGCCGTTTCCTGGATGCCCAACATGGTAGGGATTTCCATAGTCCGTGAAATTGGCCCCGTGATCACGGCCCTGATCTGTTCGGGCCGGATAGCTTCAGGTTTTGGTGCAGAGCTCGGTTCCATGCGGGTCACGGAGCAGATAGATGCCATGGAGGTTTCGGGTACAAATCCCTTCAAATATTTGGTGGTGACCCGCATTTGGGCCGCCACGCTCATGCTTCCCTTACTGGTCATTTTTGGGGACTTGGTAGCCCTTTATGGTTCTTCGCTCGTGGAAAACCTAAAAGGGGATGTCTCGTTCAGGTTGTATTTCAACACGGTTTTTGATGCGCTCTCCTTCGGAGATCTGGTACCTGCGACCATCAAATCCTTTTTCTTTGGATTTGTCATAGGGTTAACGGGCTGTTACAAAGGATATAACTCGGATAAGGGGACCGCCGGAGTGGGCATTGCGGCAAATTCGGCCGTGGTCATGGCATCCCTTTTGTTGTTCGTGGTCGATTTCATTGCCGTTTTTGTTTCTGATATTTTTTATGAGCTATGATGGGAAGGCAAGAACAAATCATGGGAAAGACCAAGGATGCTGATGTGGTGATCAAGATCGAAAACCTGCATGTCAGTTTTGGGGACAACCATGTACTGAAAGGGTTCAACATGGTTTTGAAGAAAGGGGAAAACCTGGTCGTCATGGGAAAATCCGGTTCAGGAAAGTCCGTGCTGATCAAGTGCATGGTGGGCCTCTTGACCCCGGATAGTGGATATGTAGAAGTGCTGGGAGAGGATATCAGTACCTTGGACCAACATGCTTTGGATGAACTTCGCTCGCACATTGGGTTCCTTTTTCAAGGGAGTGCCCTTTATGACTCCATGACGGTACGTGAAAATCTGGAGTTTCCCATGCGAAGGCACAGGAATAAATTTGGTAAAGAAAAGGATACCCTTCCGTATGTCATGGAAGCCTTGGAGAATGTAGGCTTGGCACATACATTGGATTTGATGCCCGCTGAATTGTCCGGGGGAATGAAAAGACGTGTCGCTTTGGCCAGGGCAATCATTTTAAGGCCAAAATTGATCATGTATGATGAGCCCACCAGTGGATTGGACCCGATAACAGCTAAGGAAATCATCGAGTTGATGCGCACCATTCAAAAAAAGTATGGCACCTCGGCCTTGATCATTACCCATGACGTGGATTGCGCAAGGGTTGTTTCGGAACGGATGATTTTGCTGGTGGATGGAACGAATTATACCGAAGGCACCTACGGGGAACTGTCGGCATCGTCGGACCCTATGGTAAACGCATTTTTTAAAAAGTGATATGGCTTCAAAAACTTCTTCTGAAAACATAAGGCTCGGCATCTTCGTGGTGGCCGGAACTTTGCTGCTGCTCATCGCGGCCTATCTCATTGGAAACCGACAGAACATGTTTGTGAAAACCTTCACCCTAAGTGCGGTTTTCAAAAATGTGAACGGATTGCAAAATGGTAATAATGTACGTTTTTCAGGCATCAACATTGGCACGGTCAACCGCATCGAGATGATGAATGACACCACCATTTATGTATATATGACCATTGAGGACAAAATGCGCAATCATATCAGACAAAATGCCATAGCCACAATAGGCTCAGATGGTTTGGTGGGCAGTATGCTGGTGAACATCGTTCCAAGTGTGGGAAAGGCCGATTTGGTGCAAAACGGAGATGAACTCCAATCGTACAGTAGGATTTCATCGCAAGATATGCTCAGTACGCTCAACGTTACAAACGAAAATGCCGCTTTGCTGACATCGAATCTTTTGAAGGTGACCCAATCCCTGATGGAAGGAAAAGGGGTTTTGGGCCGTTTGCTCAATGATACGGTGATGGTGCAGGACTTGCAACGGATCATAAAAAATCTTGAGCGGAGCAGCCATCATGCCAATGCCACACTCTTGGAACTGGAGGCCATTGTAGGAAAAATTGATATGGGGGAAAGTGTTGCCGGGGTAATTTTGACGGATTCTGTTGCAGCTGGCAACATCAGGAACAGCATCGAAAATTTGGAGACATCCAGCCTGGAAATCAAGCAAATGACCCGAGACCTGACCGAACTGGTGCAAGGTCTGGACACGGAGGATGGGATGCTCCATTTGGTAGCCCAAGATACAATCATGGCGAACCTCCTTATGAAAACCATGCACAACATAGAAGAGGGAACGGCTAAGTTCAATGAGAATATGGAAGCCCTAAAGCATAATTTTTTAACCAGGCGATATTTTCGGAAACTGGAAAAAGAGAAGGCCAAGACCCAAAAAGATTGAAGGGTTATGTAATCGGGATAGTTTTCCCGACCTGCGCTTGATGGAATCAGACCATATCGTCAAAATCGGCGATACGTTTCAACCTATCCTTGTCCAACAAAGTAAGTTTTCTCCGCTTGTCGGTGCCCACCAGACCAATTTCCCTGAACTTGGTAAGGGTGCGGATGGCGGTTTCCTTGGCCACACCGATCATCGAGGCAAAATCTTCGCGAAGCATATCCACTCCTTTGTGGTCGTCATCTTTCAGGATTCCTTTTTCGTGAAGTTCCAACAATGCTTTTGCCGCACGCCTATCCACGGACGAATAGGCAATATCCAGTAACCTTTCCTGCAAGTGGGCCATGTTGTTGGAAATGATCTCAAGGAATTTATTGGCGACTTCTTTGTCCTGATAGACCAAGTGGATGAAATCCTCCTTTGGAATGCCAAGAACCGTGGCATGCTCCATAGCAATGGCAGTCTCAAGATAAGTGCCGCCATTGCCCAAAAGGGAGAGCTGTCCCACAAAATCCCCTGGGCCATAAAGGCCGGTGACCATTTCCTTGCCCTCTTCCGTGCCCCTGTACGTTTTGATGTTTCCTTCCTCTATAAAATAGAGAAAATGTGCGGCATTCCCTTCCCTATAAACGACTTCCCTATCACGGAAAGATTGTGATTCCCTGTCTTGGGAGGTGAGTTCCTTGCCCAGATATTCCGAAGCTTCCTTAAAAAAATGATTGATTCCAACGGATGTTTTGGAGAAATGCTGGTGGATAAAACTGCTTTTTTTTAACCGCATTTCAACGGCATCCAACAGCTCTTGTGTATCATAAGGTTTGTAGATATAATCATCCGCCCCTAGGTTCATTCCCATTCTCATGTCCTCTTTTCGGTCCTTGGCGGTCAAAAAGATAAAGGGAATCTTGGAGGTCCTTGGATCCTTGCCCAAAACTTCCAGTACGGTATATCCATTGGCCTCGGGCATCATAATGTCGCTTATGATCAAATCTGGAAGATGTTCCAATGCCATTTGAATCCCAGACCTGCCATTATCGGCTTCCAAAACCACATAATTGGCCATTTCAAGGATTTCCATGGTGTTTTCCCGGAACTCCTTATGATCTTCGATTACCAGTATTTTTTTCATTTGTATAGTGTTTTTTGGGAAACTCCAGTTTAAAGGTGCTTCCATGGTTTTCCTTGCTTTCAAAATTTATCGTTCCGCCCATAAGCTCCACATACGTTTTTACGATATGGAGACCCAGCCCGGTCCCGGCGATGTTGACACTGTTCTTGGCCCTGAAGAACCGTTGAAAAAGATATTGTTGCTCGTCTTCAGGAACCCCTATTCCCCGGTCGGTCACCCAAATTCGAACCTTATGGTCGCTGTCCTCTATTTTTAAAATGATGGGCTGGTCCTCATCGGAATATTTTATGGCATTGTTGATCAGGTTAGAGAGCACGAGGTGCATAAGCTTTGGATCTAAAAAAGTTTCCAATTCGGCTTTTTCACATTCCAGAATGATGGACTGCCCTTTTTTCATTCCCGTTTTGACTTTTTCAATCAATGATCTTGAAAAATGGAGCAGATCAAAATACTCGGGTGAAGCCTTGGTCTCCCCTTCATCCAATTTGGTCACCGATAGGAAATCGTTGAGTATGTTGACCAAATGCCGTACATTGGATTTGATCTTTTCCAGATGGACCAACCTTTTCTCTTCCTTGTCGGAAGCGTTCAGCTTTTCGATAAGGTAAGCTGAGGAAAGAATCACGCTCAGTGGGGCCCTGAACTCATGGGAAGCCGTGCTGATGAACTGGGTTTTGAGCTCGCTCAGTTCTCTTTCCTTGATGAGGTTGTGGAGCATTTTTCCCTCGTTCCTTTTTCTGTCGGATATGTTGAACAGCACAAGAAGTGCGAGGTAATATTTTCCATTTTCAATAAGCAGGGGTGTAGTGTTCACTATGTAGTTCTTTTTTTGGTATTCTATCTCAAAGCTCAGGTGTTTCCCCTTTAATGTTTGTTTGATGCAGGTCAGCAAGAGGGATTTCCCCTTGGTTGAAAAACCATCAAGCTCGTTTATGGACAACGCATTGTTCGATCGGATTTGGTACTGAAGGAACTTTAGTTCTGCTCCTTCCACAAAACTTATCTGCATTTGTTCGTTCACTAAAATGATGGCACCTTTTGGAAATTTTTGGGCTATGGACAATAAAATGGCTTCATGGATTTCCGCTCTTCTTTCCGCAGCTTTGGTTTCCACTGCTTGGGCCACCAGTTCAAAGTTGGCCACGTTCAGTTCCATGAGGGTTTTTTTAAGATCTTGGTCGCTTTGCCTTACTTTCAGCTCCAGACCTTTGGAACGTGCTTCCAAGCGTTCTTGGTTCATCTGGAGTTTTTTTCTGATCTTATCCTGCTCAATGGACAACCCCACAAGTCCGGCCATTTCATCCACTAACTCTTCTCCTTTATGTTTGAGCTGAACCCCATCAGGATAAAAAATGGACAATGCACCTAAAATATTGTCATCGGCATCCAATATAGGGGTGGAACTTATAGATCTGATGCCTGCATCGATCAGGGCAGTTTCATGTTTGGACCATGAAGGCTCGTCCAAGATATTGGAAAAACTTTCCTTTTTTTTGCTTTGCATGGCCCTTACACATGGACAGGAATCCGTTGCCCCCAAAATTTGATCCATGGCCTTTGCAATTGTCGGATGTATTTTGTTTCCGGAAACCCTTTTGATGACCTGCTCGCTTTCATCATACAAACAAATGGCCACAGTGCCAATTCGCATTTGTTGCTCCAACACATCTTGAATCTGGTCAAAAATATCGGGCAATGGCTTTTTTTTGATGATCATTTCCAGCACATCGTTCTTGGCTTTTCTAAGTAATTCAAGGTTTTTTCGTTCCGTTATATCATTTTGAATGCCTATGAAGTGGGTGGTTTCCCCATGGAGGTCCCGAACAGGAGTAATGGACAGCTCGTTCCAGAACAGGGTGCCATCTTTTCTGTAGTTGCGGATTTCCACATGGCACGGGGAATGGGTCGAGAGCGCTTCACGAATGGTATGGATTTCTTGTTGTTGGCGATCGTCAAGCTGTAGGAAATTGCAATTTTTTCCGACGACCTCCTCGCTGGTGTAGCCCGTAATTTTTTCAAAAGCCTTATTGACATAGATGATGGGAAACTGTTTCAACTGGGCATTGCAGATGACAATTCCGTTTTCGACCTCGTCCAATGCTCTTTCCTTGATCACATTGATATTACCGCCCATGATTTGGGCAGTAATATCTTGCATATATCCTTCCAAATAGACCGCACCATCTTTCTTTTCAAGTACGGTCCCGGTCTCACTGATCCAATGCACAGTCCCATCTTTGTCCGTTATCCGGTATTTGAGCTGAAACTTTTCCTTTTTGGACACAGCTGATTGAACCGTGTTCCAGACTTCTTCGAGATCCATGGGGTGGATTAGCGATGTCCATGAGATACCCCCTGTCCTACAAAATTCCTCGGGCCAATATCCTGTGATCCACTTGCATCCATCACTAATGTACTGCATGGTCCTCTTCTCATCGTTTTTACAGCGAAATACAATGCCCGGAAGGTTCTCCACCAATGTCCGCAGCTTTCGGTCCCTCTCAAACAAAAGGGAGATGCTTTTTCCTTTATTGAAGTTTCGCTGTTTCATTTTAGAGGTCGTTCTTAGGTCATAACAGTGGATTAAGATTGGGGGATTTTTGATTATTGCCTTGGGTTTTATAATTAGATGGCATTTTGGCAGTGAAAGTGTTCTTCGGAGCAACAGTGTAACGCAGCAGTAATAAAAACCCAATCAAATATAGTATGCGTTTCCTTATTTTATTATGATAATAATCATGTTCAAAAGCGCCGTTTTTTTGTTGTAAAAAACTGATTTTCAATGTGTTTTGAAAATACATGAGAAAAATCAGGGACCTCCCCAATTTACTGGGCCAGTTTTATGCTTTTTAGGAATTGTGAGAAAAGTAATGAGCCCAATCCAAAGATCACAGGCCATTGGAGCATTGTCCAATCCAAGGGAATCAACGAAAGGGCTTGGGATATGGACGGTATCAAATAGGCTATCACGGTTATGGCGATGCTCAAAACAATCGCACCCCACACCCACGGATTTTTGGTAACCTCGTTGAAAAAAAATGAAGTGTGTCTTTTGGGCATGTTGAAAATATTCAGCAATTGGGCAATGATCAGCGTGTAGAATGCCAAATTGTTGATCTGATCGGGCAAAAGGTTCAATTTGAATTCGGAAAAGAGCGTGATTCCCAGTACGGAAAAAGTGATGGAGGTACCATAAATAAATGTTGATTTCCAATGGATGTTTGTCAAAATTGGTTCATCCGTGCTTCTTGGCGGCCTGTCCATCATATCCTCTTCACCTTTGCCAAAGCCGAGTGCCAAAGCCGGAAACACATCGGTAACAAGGTTCAAAAAAAGGATCTGCAGGGGCAGCAGTGGAGAAGGGAGATATAACAGGGCCGCTATACCCACTGTCATGATCTCTGCCACGTTGCACGATAAAAGATAGACCAAAAATTGGCGGATATGTTCAAAAAGCATCCTGCCTTGCCTGATGGCCAGTTCCACAGACCCGAAGCGATCGTCCCGCAGGATCACATCTGCCGCTTCCCGCGCTGCTCCGGTCCCTCTTTTTCCCATGGCTATGCCGATGTCCGACTTGATGAGTGCCGGAACGTCATTGATACCATCGCCAAACATACCAACTACATTTTCCTTTTCTTGAAAAAATGAAATGAGTTCCAATTTCTGTTTTGGGGTGACCCTTGCGAACACCTTTGTTTCCATAAGTAGGTCTTCTGCCTCGATTTCCTTCAAATTGGATATGTCCAAGTCTTTTCCTTCCATCACTTTGCTTTCCCCGCTTTCCAATAACCCAATGTCCGAAGCAATTTTTTCAGCAGTCTTTGGATGGTCGCCGGTCATCATGACCACTTTGACCCCAGCTTTTTTGTATATGTCCACAATGCCCTTTACATCTTCCCTGGCCGGATCGATAAACCCGACTATCCCAATGAGGACCAAATCGTTCAGGAGTTCATTTTTTTCAATGTTTGGCCCTTTTACATCCTTATAGGCTATGGCTATGGTCCGAAGTCCCTGTGAGGACATTTCATCCACGGTTCGGTTCCAATATGCTAGATTGTTGAATGGAACAATATTGTCGCCGACCAATCGCTTTGTGCACAGAGCGGTAATATTTTCAAAAGCTCCTTTTACAAAAATGGTATGGGAGCCATCATCTTTTTTATGGGCAGTTGCCATTAATTTCTTTTCCTCGTCAAAGGGGAGCTTGTATATTTCGGGAAACCTTTCCTTGATCTGTTTTGGATTTTCACCCAAGTTTTCAGCAAACCGAAATAAGCTGTAATCTATGGCATCGCGGTAGGGTTCGTCCGCACCAATGATAATGTCGTTGCAGAGGACACAACACAGCACAAATTTTTCGTAGGCAATTTTATTTGGGGTATTTTGAAGTGCTGAGTAATTGCCTTTATCCAGGTCTTTGAATGTTTCCCCATCAAAGTTTAGGGAGTACACTGTCATGGCATCTTCGGTCAGTGTTCCTGTTTTATCGGTGGCAACCATGGTGACGGAGCCAAGAATTTCGACCGCTTCCATTTTTTTGATGACCACCTGTTGTTTGGACAATCTGAGCATGCCCCGCGCCAGTGCAATAGTGACCACCACGGGCAAACCTTCGGGAATAGTGGCTACGGCCAAGGCTATCCCTGTTTGTACCATCATCAAAAGGTCTTTTCCGGCCAGAAACCCGAACAGGATCATGGGAATCACAAAGGCCAGCATGACCCAGATAAGCCGTTTGCTCAGTTGGTTCAGCTTTTTGTCCAAAGGGGCTTTGGTTTCCTCGACAGTCTCTCCTAGTTGCTGTATTTCCCCCAATACCGTATTTGCCCCAGTGCCGACTACCACCGCCTTTCCAAAACCTTTGTTCACTATGGTTCCCTTAAAAACCATGTTCCTTTGTTCTGTCATTTGTGTGTTGGGTTCCAACGGCAAAGTATCCTTTTCAACGGGGGCACTTTCCCCGGTAAGGATGGCCTCTTTCACCTCAAGGTTCTTTTTTTCCACCAATCGGGCATCTGCTGGGATGATATCCCCAACTCCAAACAAAATAATATCGCCGGGAACAATTTTGGTGGAAGGAACTTTATGCAACTTGGAAGACCGTAACACATTGCATTCCAGTTGGCCAATGTTCCGAAGCGTTTCCATGGACCGGACTGCACTCACCTCCATGAAAAAACCGATGAGTATGGTGATCAGGATGACAACCGCGACGGTTACGAATTCCAACCACTCACCAAAGATGAGATTTAGACCAGCGGCAACACCAAGGATATAAATGATCGGACTGTCGAACTGCTCCAGGAGAATTGTAAGATTTCCCTTTTTAACGTGGGCAGGGAGACAGTTGTCGCCATATTTGGTCAAACGATTTTTTACCTCATTGGCAGCCAATCCTGTCCCAACATCACTGCCCAGGTCTTTGACAACTTCTTTCCAGGGCAGGGCAAAGGCATTGTTTCGCATAGCGTGGATTAGAGCAAGTAATGAAAATATAAAATCCCCATCACAGAAATATAGGAATGAAAGGTCGAGATAACTGCAATGGGGATCGGGATCAAGGTATATCTATGAGACTTCGATTACCTTGGTTTTCTTTTTTTTGGCTTCTTCTTTTTTGGCCAGTTTGAAACGAAGGATACCATCATTGTATTTTGCATTTACGGCATCGTCCTTAATGGTATCCGGCAATTGAACGGAACGTTCAAAGGAATTGTGGCTGAATTCCCTTCGGGTATAATTCGCTTCCTTTTCTTCTTCGGATGTTGATTTTTCTGCTGAAATGTTCAAACATCCGTTCTCAATGGTTACTTTGAAATCCTTCTTGTCAAAGCCAGGGGCGGCAAGCTCGATTTCATAATCATTGTCGGTCTCTTTAATGTTCATGGCCGGAATCATGCTTTTTCCGTTCCAAAATCTACCTTTTAACAGGTCGGAATCCCATACTTCGTTTTCGAAGAAATCATCAAGATCGAAGAAATTAGATCTGATAAGGTCTCCAAAAGGTCTGCTTCTAAACTTAACTAATGACATGACACAATTTTTAGGTTACACAATATTTTTTACAACTTGACATGGACTAAGTTAATTAAGGGATTGCTTTGCTAAAATGATGTGCGTCACCCATGAAGGGAACCACCTAAAAAAGCTTTGCCCATTGTTCCCATTTTGGTATATGGAAAGGCTTTTCACAATTTGTATGTGACCAAGATCATTTCCAAACAGCCTGCGATATGATAGCTTTGGACAAAAAACTTATGGGACCTATTGTTTGTGCCACAGATTGTTCCAACAATGCCGCAGCTGCCCTAAAAATGGCCAATGCCCTGAGCGAAAAGCTCGATTCCAGATTGTTGGTGCTCCATGTTTTCGATTTGAATGTGGCACTGTTGACCCCCTTGAGCATGACGTACGCCAAGATGGAGAAAGAAGCATTCGAAGAAAACCGTAAAAAACTGGTCGATTTCTATAAAAAACATCTGGGACAGATC
Source organism: Allomuricauda sp. (assembly GCA_048270465.1). Taxonomy (GTDB): domain Bacteria; phylum Bacteroidota; class Bacteroidia; order Flavobacteriales; family Flavobacteriaceae; genus Flagellimonas. Next base: position 76,747 of record JBLWSV010000015.1, on the reverse strand, counting down.
AAGGATGGCACAAAACTCCAGTTAATGGTAAGGGAAAATGCAATAGTAACCGATACCATCATTGATGTGGTCACTGAGTTTGATGCATCTTTGGTCATAATGGGAAGCAAGGGCGGCAACGCATTCAGAAATTTGGTAATGGGCAGCAATACCAAAAAAATGATCCAGAAAAGCCCCTCTCCCTTCTTGATGGTACCACCAAACACGGATAAATTTTCAATAGAACGGATAACTTACGCCTCTGATTTTGAAGAAATTGATATCGATGCCATAGATTGGCTCATCAAAACCATGGCATGTCCATATCAAGCTTTTGTTAAAATAATCCATGTTAGTACCTCGGATCGGGAAAAGGGGGAGGAACAGATGCGCTGTTTCCAAAAAAAGCTGAAAGATAAGGTTAAGTATGAAAAAATGGGGTTTGAACTGATCCATTCGGACAATGTTTTCCTTGACTTGGAGCGGTGCGCTCAGCGCGGGGAAATGGATGTCCTGATTATGCTGGAGCGTCACAATAAAAATGCTTTGTTCCCCTTTGCCCATAAGGATTTTGTCAAGCAGACGATGTCCAAGATTCAACTTCCATTGCTCAGTTTGAACAAAAACTTGTTTCATTGAGCGATTATCTCCCCGTCTTCCAACTGGACAATACGGTCGGTACGTTTGGCGAAATCTTCATCGTGGGTCACCACCAAGAGCGATAGTCCCTGTTCTTCCTTGAGTTTTTTGAAGATGTTGAACACATTTTCAGAATTATGGCTGTCCAAGTTGCCAGTAGGCTCATCGCCCATCAAAATGGTCGGATCATTAATCAGGGCCCGGGCAATCGCAACGCGTTGTTTTTCCCCTCCGGAAATCCGGGATGCACGCTGGTGTGCCAAATGGCCTATATGGAGCATGTCAAGTTTTTCCTGGGCATTGCGTTCAATCTCGGCAGGGGATTTTTCGCCGAGTTTTTTGGCAGGCAACATCACATTTTCCAAAACACTGAATTCGGACAACAGATAGTGGAATTGGAACACAAAACCTATATTCCTGTTGCGGATGCGGGACAGTTCCCTTTGGGATCTGCCTGTTACCAAGTCGTTGTTGAGATACAATTGCCCCGTATAATCCGTGTCCATGGTGGAAAGAATGTACAACAAGGTGGATTTTCCAGACCCTGATTTTCCCATGATGGAGGTAAATTCACCTTTTTTTACACCAAAGGAGATGTTCTTGAGTACGTGGAACTCTTTCGGCTTGTGAAAGTATTTGTTGATATTCTTGGTTTCCAATACAAATTCCATAAACGCAGGATCAGGTTCCCCTGATGATTTTTACAGGATCGATATTTTTGGCCCTGTTCGAGGGCAAATAGCCCGCCACAAAGGTTGACAAAAGGGCAAAAGTGATCCCAATGAGATAATAGGTCGGGTCATAGTTTACAGGATAGGTGGTGATGGTGGGCAGGGCCTCTGTTTCAAAAGGGGTCTGATCGATAAGTTTTGAGAGCACAAACCCGATCAACAGTCCCAAGACACCACCTGCAATACCAATGATCATGGCCTGCCCCATAAAGATGAGTTGCACGTCCGTTCCCGAAAATCCGGTCGCCTTGAGTATGGCGATGTCCTTCATTTTCTCATAAATGAGCATGTTCAGGATGTTGTATATGCCAAATCCGGCCACAATGAGCAAGGTAATGGAAACCGCATAGGTGATAAGGTTCCTGATGTTCGATCCCGTTTCAAACTGTGCGTTGGCCTCGTTGATTCCCATGGCTTTGACATTGAACTGTTTTTCCAAGCGTTCCGCCATGGATTGGGCCTCGGTAATGTCCAGCAATTTGATGTTGATATCCGTGACATAATTTTCCGCTTCCCCCAAAATGCGCTGAACGGTCTTCAGGTTGGTAAAGCTTTGGACATTGTCCACTTCTGCAATGCCACTTTGGTAAATGCCCACTATTTTTAAAGGGAAAATGTTCCCGGACACCGTACTTATCTGTACCCTGTCGCCAAGCGACAATGACATTTTTTCGGCCAATCCCGCCCCCAATAAAATACCATTCTCATTATTTTTCAAGGCTTCGGGGGAGCCTTCCACAATATTGTCCCGCAAATTTGACAATCGGACTTCTTCCATGATATCTACCCCGATCAGATTGCCGCCCAGTTCCATGGAACCGGAGAGATAAAAGATCTGGGCTCGTAGCTGTGGCGTAGCCCCATACACGTTTGGCTGTTTTTTTAGATAGTTGAGAATGGGGAGTGCATTGTGTATTTTTTTCTGGCTCAGTTTGGGTTTTATGGAGTGCACCACGTTGAATGCGTTCTTGAAATCGTCATACAGGTCGATGGGTTGTTCAGGGGAGGGGCGGATCTCGTTATAGATGTGGATGTGGGGAGTTTGGTTAAGCACCAGATCATCCAGCATGGTGTTCAGCCCTGTCATGAAACTCACCAAGGTGATGTAGGAACCGATTCCGAAGGTGACCCCCAGGGTGGCAGTCACGGTGGATTTCATCTTGGTGAGAAGATGGGTCTTGGCAATGCCCAATATCACGTTCCAATTGATCATGGTTCAGGTTTGTATATGGCCGTGTTTTCGTTGATTCCATCCAAAATTTCCACCATGACCATGTTTTCAAGGCCGATGGTCACGGAAGTTTCACCCTCATCTGTAAGCACCTTAGATCTATTAATCAGATATGCTTTTGGAATGACGAGGGCTTCTTTCTTTTCGGCGATGACAATATTTCCTTCTCCGGAAAGACCGGGATACAAAGTCTCAGGAGGGTCATTGAACAAGGCCTCTACCTTGAAAGTCTGAGAACGTTCATCTTTTCTGGGGTAGATTTTGTCCAAGGTGCCTTCAAAAACGGTTTCGCCATAGGAGTCGAGGGTGATGAATACCTTTTGTCCAATATGGAGTTTCACGATATCCACTTCATCCACCAACAACTCCACAACAAACATATCGCTTTTGCCTATGGTTGCCACGGGTTCCACAGTGTTCACGATTTCTCCGGGATTTTTGTAAAGGGCATACACCGTTCCGTTTATTTTGCTCGTGATGGTAAAATCATTGGTGGTCGTGAGCGAGGTTTTATAATTGTTCTCAGCTCGCCTAAGTTGGGTTTCCAATTCGTTTTTGGTCTGATCGAATTTCTTTTTTAGGAGTTCCAGACGGTTTTGGGACAGTTCGTGGGCCAGTTTTTTGTTGTCAAACTCCACTTTGGAGCCAATGTTCTGGTCCCAGAGTTTTTTTTGACGGAAATAATTGATGGAATCGTTTTTGAGCTGGAGTTTTGCCGCTTCGATTTCATCCTCGATACTGTTCAGTACTGCCGAAGTACCACTATAGTTCTTTCGGGCCAGTTCGAGGGCCAATCTGGCATTTTCCTGGTTCAGTTCGGGCGAGGTGTTGGTGATCTGTAGAATTTGGTCTCCCTTGGCCACTTTATCGCCTTCTTCTACCCAGATTTTGTCCAAAATGCCCATGGCCACCGAATGGACCTGATACATACTGTCGGGCTGCACGGTGGCAGAAGCATAAACGGATTCGGTCATCGGCAACTTCTCTGGATATGTTTTCTCCTTTTTTTCGGTACAAGAAAATAGAAGGGAAGTGAAGATGGTGAAAAGCAAAAAGTATTTCATTGCAATTGACATGGGAATATGCTTCAAATTACAAACAAAATCCTGATCTGGGATATGAGCAAGATCAGTAACGGTTCTGTAATCAGTTCAAAAGGGCATACTTGTGATATGATCCAGATCATGGTAAAAAAGCCGATCATCCCCTAATATTGAATCGTACAAAGCAGCCCGAAAAAGTGTTTGCTATGAACGTATCCAATCCCAAAAAAAGAACATGATGAAAAAAATACTGTTGCCCACCGACTTTTCCAAGAATGCATGGAATGCGATCCTCTATGCTTTGGAACTTTTCAAGGAGGATAAATGTACCTTTTATCTCTTGAATGCCTATACCCCTGCTTTTTATAGACTGGATTACATGCTAGGCGGTCCCATGGCGAGTGCCATTCCGGATATTGGGGTGGATATTTCCCTGAATGGATTGGAAAGTACATTGGAAAGGATCAAGAACGACCACTATAACCCAAGACATACGCTTGAAATCCTGTCGGCCTTCAATACGCTGCCCGATGAGGTCAATGAGGTTTGCCAAGATCGAAATATTGATATGGTGGTGATGGGGACGCAAGGCGCGACCGGTGCCAAGGAGTTTTTTCTGGGTTCCAACACCGTGCATGTCATCAGGAAGTCACCCGTGCCCGTTTTGGCAGTACCCAGTGGTTATGGTTTCAGGGACATCAAAAAAGTGCTGTTGCCCACGGATTACTGGTCAAAATATAAGTCCAATGAACTGAGACCTATCTTGGATCTGGTCAAAAGGTTTGGGGTCGGTCTCCATGTGCTCCATGCGCTGGAAGGACACGACCTTACCAAGGCACAATCTGAAAACAAGAAGCACCTCCAAAAATTGCTTAAAGACATTCCTGATGTGGTTTTCACGGACAATACCGATGAATATATGCCCAATATTGTGCATGATTATATCGACAAGCACCGCATTGGTCTAGTGGCCATGATGAACAGGAAACATACCTTTTTGGAGCGGCTCATCATGAAGCAGAATGTGGACGTTGTGGGGTACCATTCCCAAATACCCTTTTTGGTACTGCCCGATACATCCGAGATTTCAAAGTAAAGCGCAATGAAGAACATCCTTTTGCCCACCGATTTTTCAAAAAACGCTTGGAATGCCATTTTTACGGCAACCAAACTGTATGCTCCTTTGGAATGCAGATTTTACCTATTGCACACTTTTGAGCCTAAACAGCAGAATGTGTCGGGGTTTAAGAGCACTTCCAGGGCAGGGAACGTATATGCTTCATTGGCTGCCGAATCGGAAGGGGAACTCCATAAAATCAAGGAGTACTTACTGAAACATCACAAGAACAAAAAACACATTTTTGAGACCTTGTCTATTTCGGGTGGGTTGGTGGAAAGCATCCACGAACTGATTCCCAGGCACGACATTGACAACATTGTCATGGGAACCCATGGGGCCACGGGATCCAAGAAACTGTTTTTTGGGAGCAATGCCCTGAAGGTTATTCGGGGAATCGATAATTGTGCAACGCTGTTGATCCCGGGCTCTTTTAATCTTCAAAGGCTAAAATCCATGGCCTTTCCTACCGAATTTGCCCACTATGAACCCAAAAAAATGTTGTTTGCCATACAGGATTTGATGGAAATTTGGAAGCCTGAAGTTCATATTTTGCACGTGGCCCAAGAGTTTGTATTATCGGAACAGCAAGAAACCAACAAAAAGATGTTGATGGAGCGTTTCAAGGGTTTGCAGGTGGTATTCCATGAAGTTCCCATGTCGTCCAATGTGACGGATGCCATTTTGAAATTTACCGAAGGATTGAAAGTGGACTTGGTTGTACTGACCAAGCATTCCCATGGTTTTTTTGAAAGCCTCACCCGGGAACCTGTGGTGAAAAAAGTGGGAGGGAGGACCGAAATACCCTTGTTGGTGCTACCTGATTTTGGTGGAAACTAAGAGGGGAAAAACTTTATTCCTGTGCTCTTTGCAAAAATGGGGTAGGGGAGCAAGCACGTTGTCACTTTTTGGAGTATTGTGCGATTTTCAATTTCATCAATCCCGAAATGTTCTTGGCCTGTTGGATGGCTTCCCGAGCTTTTTCTCCCGAAAATTTTTCATTGATTGTGTTTTCCCATAGTAAAAGCCATCGATCAAAGTGTTTATCGGTCAGTGGTTTTTTGTTGCTCAGGTCAATGTGTTTGACCATGGGGTTTCCTTTGTATTTTGCTTTCCCGAAAAGGATTGACTCCCAAAAATCGTACATAATGGGAATATGGACATTCCAATCCAACGCAACGACTTTCGTGAAAAAATCACCGATCAATTCATCCTTCACCACTTTTTCATAAAAGCTATCGATGAGGAGTTCAACATCTTTCCTGTTGGTTATATCCTTCATTTTATTGTCTTTGCCCCAATCTTGTCATTGATAACCAATCATATTATATAGTTGGCAAAATTGACAGGTTGCCTTTAGTGTCCCAAGAGTGCTGTAGGGCATGGTCAACAAAAATTCTTGTCAAAACACTGACCTACCGCCCCGCACTTGTGGTTCGGTAGTAGCCCTTATTGGGAATCTCGATCACATATTTTTTTCGGGAGCTGTTGTTCAGATGGGGTTCGCGTAACCAAGGATTGTGCCTTTTCAGCACTTTGTAGTTGATTTCGTAGAGCTGCGCAAAATCGGCCCAACTGGTCACGGCCGTATCCACTTCCACCTTGAAAGTGGGCACTTTGGTGTAGAGATCTCCATCCTCTACAAGAAAACCATACTTTCCGGGGTTAGAAATGATCTCCTTGATGGCCATGACCCGAAATACGTAGCGCCCGGTCTCTTCACCTAGCAACAGGTCGTAGTAATCGTTGGCCTTTTGGATGTCCATATATCTTTGGATTCCGGCTGGGCCGGCATTGTATGCGGCAGCGGTCAGGGTCCAACTGCCAAAGCGTTCTTTCCATTTGTTCAGGTAGTCGCAGGCTACTTGGGTGGCTTTTTCCACATGGTAGCGCTCGTCCACGTTGTCGTTCACTTCAAGGCCATATTCCCTTCCCGTGTCCTTCATGATCTGCCAAAATCCGGTTGCTCCGGCGGGTGAGACCACATTTTGAAGGCCACTTTCGGCCACGGCCAAATATTTAAAATCATCAGGGATACCGTTCTTTTTTAGGATAGGTTCAATGATCGGGAAATATTTATTGGCCCGTTTCATCAACAAAAGGGCGTTGGACTGCCAGTAGGTGTTGACCAAAAACTCCCTGTCCACGCGTTCCATGATCTCTGGATCGTCCAATGGAACGGGCTCTCCGGCAAAATTCAGGTCTTCGGGAATCTCAATGGCACTGATTTTATAGCCCTCGGCCACATTTTTGTCCTTTTCCCCCTCTTTTTCAAGGTTTTTCTCCGTAACTGGATCGGACTGCACCGCAAAGATCAAGGTGCCCGCCACGGCAATCAATCCGATAAATGCCAATATATTTTTGATGTGTTTCATAGCCGTCATTTTTAGAAGTTACCGTAAAGATACTATATAGACGTGCTTATCCTAAAATTATTGCAGGGAGATTTTCATTGAACCACCTGGCCCGGTGTATGATCATGGTGTGGGTGCCATTTTTCACCACGATACATTCCTTGATGTTGGCAAGGGGGAAAACAGTATCCTTTTCGCCGTGGATGTGAACGACATTGGGAAGTGGGTCGGTCAGGTCCCAGTTCACGATCTGGTCTATGGACCAATCTATATACTGTTTATCCCGGACGGAAAGGTATTTTTCATACAGGTGCAAACGTTTGGTCACCGTTTCGCCAAAGGCATATTTTGCCAAGAGCTCCACATTGGTCACCAATCCCGTGGGAAGCAGTTTGTGCACCTTGGTGTATTTGGCAAAGAGCATTCTCTTGGGAAGTTCGGTCTTGCATTTTACGGAAGATACCACAATGATTTTTTTCGCATTGACAAACTTGCCCATTTCCTGTACCAACATCCCACCGAAGGACACGCCCAACAGCACGGGATCGGGATGCGTGATTTTTTTGCACATTTCCTGGGCATAATCCTGTAAATCCATTCCTTTTTTTGGCACGGTCCATTCCAAGGTGTGGGTCTCAATGCGATCCAACGGAAGTTTCAAGCCTTCAAAAATGGAAGGGGCAGCAGCCATTCCCGGCATCAGGTACAGATGGATTTTATTATCGGGCATAATGTCCCAAATATCGACAAGGACTAGGAATTTAGCAATATTTTGACTACTTTTGTATCCCTTTTGCAGCTTACCCCGCTTTTTGAACTATTTTTTAGGGGATTGTTAGATTATCATTTTTTAAATAATCTAAATCTTACAAAGTCATTAAAAACAGTACTATATGACAGAATTGGAAATCAACGACAATAGTTTCTTACGTCAGTTTGAAGCTAGGGTCGATGGGCATTTAGCCAAAATTGAGTACTCCTCCCAGGAGCGCAAAGTATTTTTGACCAAGCTGGTAATTCCGGAAGAAATTACCCAAGAAGGCTTTAAAGAGGATTTTATCAAAGCCGTTCTTCACCAAATCCAAGAGAAAAACCTTAGAGTAGTACCAACAAGTCCGCACATTGCAGGTTTTTTGAGAAAGAACAGACAGTACAAGGAAATGTTGCCGGTGGGAATCCGAATCTGAAGCCCGCCAACATTTGAAAAGAACAGGAACCTTCCAGGATTGGGAGGTTTTTTTATGCCATCATCTTATCCGGAACAAACTCGAAGCGTACCAGACCATCCTCATCGATCTCGGTGAGTTCCACTTGGTGCAGGGTATTGACCAATTCGGGGTTCCAAGGTGCCTTTACCTTGACATAGTTTTCGGTGAACCCGTGGATGTAGCCCATCTTGTTCTCCCCTTCAAAAAGTACCGTCCTGGTGCTTCCCAACTGGCTTTCGTAAAAAGCCCTTCGTTTTTTCGCGGATAGCCCCCTAAGCATTTTGCTTCGCTTGTTACGTACATTTTTGGGCACCACCTCTTCCATATCGGCTGCCAGGGTATTGTCCCTTTCGGAATAGGTGAACACGTGCAGGTATGAAATGTCCAGTTCGTTCAAAAAATGGTAGGTTTCAAGAAAATGCTCGTCGGTCTCACCTGGAAAGCCCACAATTACGTCCACTCCAATACAGGCATGGGGCATAGCCTGTTTGATGCGTTTTACCCTATCCACATAAAGATTGGACAGGTACCGTCTCCGCATCAATTTTAAAATGTGGTCGCTTCCGCTTTGCAAGGGAACATGAAAGTGTGGTACAAAGGAATTGCTCCGGGCCACAAAATCGATGGTCTCGTTCTTCAGCAGGTTGGGTTCTATGGAAGATATGCGCAAGCGATGGATGCCCTCAATTTTGTCCAAGGCTTTCACGAGGTCCAAAAAAGTGTGCTCGTGTTTTTTGTTGCCAAACTCACCCTTTCCATAATCCCCGATGTTCACTCCGGTGAGGACTATTTCCTTGATGTCCTGCGTAGCAATTTCACGGGCGTTGTGCAGCACATTTTCAAGGGAATCACTTCGGGATATGCCCCTGGCCAAGGGAATGGTGCAGTAGGTACATTTGTAGTCACAGCCGTCTTGAACCTTCAAAAAAGCACGGGTGCGGTCGCCAATGGCATAGCTCCCCACGTAGAAATCAGCTTCCTCTATTTCGCAGGAATGCACTTCCCCTTTATCATTTTTAGTCAGGTCGTTCAGGTAATCGGTGATCTTGAACTTTTCGGTGGCACCCAATACGAGGTCCACTCCGTCCACGGCCGCGAGTTCTTCCGGCTTCAACTGGGCATAGCAACCCACAGCGGCCACAAAGGCCCCTGGATTCGCTTTTTGTGCCTGCTTCACAATGGTTTTGAAACGTTTGTCCGCGTTCTCGGTCACCGAGCAGGTGTTGATCACATACACATCCGCTTTTTCGGAAAAATCCACACGCTGGAAGTCCTCTTTCTCAAAACCTCGGGCAATCGTGGAGGTTTCGGAAAAGTTGAGCTTGCAGCCGAGTGTATAAAATGCGACCTTTTTGTTCATGCGCCTGCTTATCGTTTAGGGCTGCAAAGGTAATGATTTGTTGGGAGTTGTGGGAATGGATGGAAGATGTTGCATAGCCATAAAACCAAAAACTCCTTTTGAGGATTGAAGGCAAAGCCTATCCTATTTTGGGAAACTTCAGGTCGCTGGAGCTTGTGGTTTAGTTTACTTACCATAGATTTTTTCGTCACCCATCAATTGAAATGGTATATCCATCAATTGAAATGGGGCATCCGTCAATTTGTCCCTACTTATATCAAATCATTTTATGAATTTCAACTTTTTTTACCAGACAGGTTGTTGAAAAAGGTAGCCAAAAATGTCTGGTTAATTAAACCAATAACCATAAAAAGAAACGTACATGAGAAAAAAATCAAAAACAAACAGCAATTCATTTACTATGTTCAAAAGATCATTGATCATTACCATTACACTATTTGGGGTTCTCATCATAAATGCCCAAGATAACGGCGACCTAGAATTTGGAGTTAATGCAGGTTTAAACTTGGCCAACGTTTCAACCATCGACGGTCAGAACAATGCCAATACAAGGGTTGCTTTTAATGTTGGGGCATCCGGAGAATATTATTTTTCCGACAGGTGGGGCCTAAAAGCCAAACTGACCTATGACAGCAAAGGATGGTCTGATGGGTTCATTGAAGGTGAAGATTTTGATACTGTTACTACCAATTTCAAACTTAATTATCTCACAGTTCCAATAATGGCAAACTGGCATTTTGGGTCAAACCGAAACTGGTATCTCCATTTTGGACCATATATTGGTGTTTTGATCAATGCAACAGATTCAGAACTGGGTCTGGACTTAAAAGATGGTTTTAAAAGCTCTGATTTGGGATTGGCCCTAGGAATTGGCCATAAGTTTGAAATCAATGACAATACTAAATTGTTCATTGAATTTGATGGACAATCAGGATTTACAGACATTTTTGAAGATAATCCCTGGGATGCCGTCAGCAATAGCCGAAGTAGTTTAAATTTTGGCTTGCTCTTCAATTTATAGCCAGTTACACCATACACAAAACTGTCTAAAATGCTTCATTTTAGACAGTTTTTTATTGAATCTATGATGCTACTGCTTTCTATCAAACCAGAAAACGCAAATCCAAAGGTAGCTTCTTGTATCGAAAATATTGCTTACCCCATCTTTGGAAACTCCCAACCATTGTGGTATTCCTTGGCCATAAGGGCATCGGCTTCGGCATGGTTGAACTTGCCCTTTTCTGCATCCCAGAACAAGCGTTCCCCTGTTTTGTAGGAAATATTGCCCATGTGGCTTACCATGGCGGCATCATAACCGATTTTTATGGGGGCATTCAAGGTGGGCTTGTCCCTTTTCTTTACTGCATCGAGAAAGTTGATGGTATGCAGGTCCAGTCCATTGGCATCAACCTGCTGTAGGGGCACAGGTTCTATTTTTGGCCCAAGGTCTTGGTCCCAGTTGGGCCTATCACGCTCGGGGATCACTTCCCAGCCGCCACGGTCCAGCACCAATGTCCCGTTGTTCCCGATAAAGGCAATACCATGGTTTCGTCCATAATTGCCGCCATCTATGCCCGTGGCATGCTCCCAAAGCAATGAGAATCCATCAAATTCATAAACCGTCTGAAGGGTATCGGGGGTTTCCGAGGCATCGTCGGGGTAGGCAAACTTTCCTCCCATGGCCATCACGGATTTTGGAAGTGATGCCTTCATGCCATACAATGCATAATCAATGAGGTGCACGCCCCAATCGGTCATCAATCCTCCTGCATAGTCCCAAAACCACCTAAAATTGAAGTGGAAACGATTTTCATTGAAAGGTCGGTCCGGTGCCGGCCCGAGCCACATTTGGTAATCCACCCCATCGGGAACAGAACCATTGGGCAGTACGGGAACGGGTTGCATCCACCCTTGGTAGGCCCATGTCTTGGCCAGTCGTATCTGTCCCAACTTTCCAGAGTGGACGTAGTTTATGGCATCCACAAAATGGGGCTGGCTACGCTGCCACTGTCCTATTTGTACCATGCGATCACCTGCATTGACCTTGGCCAACATGGTTTCGCACTCGGCCACGGAATTGGCAATCGGTTTTTCACAATAGACATCCTTTCCTGCATCTATGGCATCGGTCAGTTGGAGGCAGTGCCAATGATCTGGTGTTCCAACAACCACAATATCAATATCGCTATCATCCAACATTTTACGGTAATCGGTGTACCATTTTGGTTTTTTTACGTCTCCTTTTTGAAGGTCGGCCGTTCGTTCCCGTAACACATTTTCATCTACATCACACAGGGCGACCACTTCCACTTCACTGTTCTTCAAGAGGGACAATAGATCTGTGAACCCCATGCCTTTGCAGCCAATGAGTCCTACCTGTATCTTATCGTTCGGACTTATGGTTTTCCGTATTGATGCCAATAATTCCGTAGGAAACAAAAATGAGGTGCCCAATCCGGCCACGTACAATGAACCTCTTTTTACAAATTGTCTTCGTGTACCCATGTGTGTTAAATTTTGAAATAAGGTACAAAAAAAACGTCCCTCGAAATAAATTTTCCGAGGGACGTCTCTTTATGAAATGAAAATTGAATATTATTTGCTGTCGGAAGAAGTTGTGTTCAATTTTTTGCTCATTTCCATGGAAATGGCTGAGCGGTCAAATTTTAAACGGCCTGCCATGGTTTCGATGACACAGGAAAAATCTTTGTCGTTCAATTCCACGATTTTGCCATGAAGGCCACTTTTGGTGATAATTTTATCCCCTTTCTTCAACTCCGAAGTAAATTTTTTCTCTTCCTTCTGACGTTTGACCTGCGGGCGTATCATAAAGAAATAAGCCACGGCAAAAATCAATATCAGCGGTAAAAACTGTCCTAAGTTTTCCATTCAGGTGTCGTACTTATTTAACAGGACCTGCAGGTACTGCATTCTTTGGGTTAACAAATGCTTTGATCCTCAAAATCTCAGACCCTTTTGCGGTATTGGCGGTAACGGTGATGGTCTTGGTGACCTGGTTCTGTCCAGAGCCGTTGAATTTAACCAATAGTTCTCCTGTTTCTCCAGGGGCGATAGGGTCTTTTGGTGGATTTGGGACCGTACATCCACAGCTGCTCTTGGCATCGGTGATGATCAAAGGGGCATCGCCTGTGTTGGTGAACTTAAAAATGGTCTCTTGGGGAGTTCCCTGTTCAATGGTCCCAAAATCGTGCTCCGATTTCTCAAAAGTCATTACCGGAACTTTCTTTTGTGCCTCATCCCTTGTGGTGGCACTCTCAACATTGTCCGCAACTATTTTGTTCGAAGCCTTGTCCTTGCAGGAAATGCCCACAAGGCTTACGGCCATGACCAAGCTAAAAAGTGTTGTTATTCTTTTCATGATAAAAATTTGTTTTCCCAAAAATAATCAATTATTGTTTATTGGAGACCTCTTCCTATTTTTTGTAGTCTTCCGTCCGACTTGTATTCTTTGGCCAGCTTATCCAAAACGCCATTGATAAATATACTGCTCTTGGGTGTTGAGTATTCTTTGGCAATCTCCAAATATTCGTTCAGGGTCACTTTTTCCGGTATGGATGGGAAATTGAGCAGTTCGCAGATGGCCATTTTCAATATAATGGAGTCGATTTCGGCAATCCTATCGTTGTCCCAGTTGGGCGTTTTGCCCTCTATTTCCTTTTCCCACTTGGCATCGTTGAGCAAGGTTTTTGTCAGCAGCTCGTTTGCATAGTCCATATCCTGGGCATCCTTGAGCAGGGCGGGCAAAAAGAACCTTTCGCCGGATTCTTCCTTGGCTTTTTTCAATCGTTTCACCAAATAGGTGTTCACTATGGGGAAATCATCTACCCAAGTAAGCTTGTCATCCTCAAAATACTCGTAGATCTTCTCGTTGGGGGCTATAATTTCCTTAAAAAGTTGGATGACCACATCCCGGTCGTTGTCATAGCTGCTCTTTCCGTTCGTCATGTATGTTTTGTACACATCGCTGGCCACAACTTCCCTGTAAATGATTTTCACATATTCGTCATTGAGGTACCAGTTGTTCAACTTTCTTTTTGAAAGTTCATTTTTGAGGGCTTCGTTGTTTGCTATTTGGAGCAACAAACGGTTTTTCACGAATTTTTCACGGTCTGGGTATTTGTCTTCCTCGGTGGCCACATATTTTTTGGAGGCATGGCCCACATGCCATTCTGCCATTCGGTGGAGTTCGGCCAAAAGGCTCAACATAAGGAGGTAGAGCACATACATATTCTCTATGCTCATTTTTAGGAACTTTTCCTGCTTGACCAAGGAATCGTCCTTGGACTGGATCAGTGCATAAATGCACTGCATCACTTTTACTCTGATATGCCTTCGGGTAAGCATTTTTAAAGAACTTTTAAAGTCATTGATTGGCTTTCACCCCGCAAAAGTAACCTTATATTTTAATCCTACCTACCAAAGTTGCTTTCTTATCAGTTTTATAACATTTTGTTTGTAGGCCATACCATATCTTTGTCTGATTGTCCATAGTCAATCATTTTCAAAAAAACAGCCTATCCCTCGTATGAAGGAACTGAAACACCTTAACAAATACTTTAAAAAATACTGGTTCAAACTGCTCGTGGGTGTCCTGATCACAATCATTGCCCGTATTTTTTCCCTCATCATGCCGTCCTATGTAAACAAGTCCATACAGGCTGTTGAAGGTTTTTTGGAAAAGACCATTTCCCTGTCCGATGCAAAGGGAATGCTGTTGCAGTACATCCTGATCATTGTTGGGGCCGCTTTGCTTTCCGCCCTTTTCACTTTTCTGATGCGTCAAACCATCATCAATGTATCCCGTTACATCGAATACGATCTAAAAAACGAAGTTTTTGACCACTACCAGTTGTTGAGCCTCAATTTTTACAAGAAAAACCGAATTGGCGACCTGATGAACCGGATCAGTGAGGACATCAACCAGGTTAGGATGTATGCGGGCCCTGCCATTATGTACGGGATACAGACCCTGACCCTTTTTGCCTGTCTCATTCCATTGATGTTCATAAAGGCACCCACTTTGGCGGCCTATACACTGTTGCCCTTGCCCATATTGTCGGTACTGATCTATCAAATAAGCAAGGTCATACACAAACGTAGCACCAAAGTGCAGGAATATTTGTCCACGCTATCCACTTTTACCCAAGAGTCGTTTTCAGGTATTTCCGTGATCAAGGCCTACAGTATTGAACCCCGGATCAATACCGAGTTAAGAGAACTGGCCATCGAGGGAAAGGACACGAGCATGTCCCTGGCCAAAGTGAACGCTTGGTTTTTCCCGTTGATGATCTTGCTGATCGGCATCAGTAATATATTTGTGGTCTATATCGGGGGCAGGCAATACATCAATGGTGATATCGAATCCATCGGGGTGATTGCGGAGTTCATCCTATATGTGAATATGCTCACTTGGCCCGTGGCCATAGTGGGGTGGCTCACCTCAATCATCCAAAGGGCAGAGGCTTCCCAAAAGCGCATAAATGAGTTTTTAAAGGAAGAACCCTCCATCAAGAATGAGGTCTCAGCCCCAACGCCCATACATGGCGATATCGAGTTCAAAAATGTGACCTTCACTTATGAGGATACCGATATTACGGCACTCAAAAATGTTTCCTTCAAAGTAAAGGCCGGTGAAACCGTGGCCATCCTGGGCAAGACTGGGTCGGGGAAATCGACGATTTTGGATTTGGTGGCCCGATTGTACGACGTCACATCAGGGGAAGTATTGATCGATGGCGTTCCAGTGCAAAAACTGAATTTGAACGATCTTCGCAATTCCATTGGCGCCGTTCCCCAAGATGCCTTTCTTTTCTCCGATACCATTGAGAACAATATCCGCTTTGGCAATGAAAATGCCTCCTTTGATGAAATCGTGGCCGTGGCCAAAAAAGCAGTGGTCCATAAAAACATCGAAGGGTTTGCGAAAAAATATGACACCATTCTGGGTGAGCGAGGAATTACTCTGAGCGGGGGGCAAAAACAACGGGTGTCCATCGCCCGGGCGTTACTCAAGGACCCCAAGATCTATCTTTTTGATGATTGCCTTTCCGCAGTGGACACCGAAACTGAGGAAGAAATATTGAGCAACCTAAAAAAAGTCTCCGAGAGCAAGACCACCCTTATCGTGAGCCACAGGGTCTCTTCCGCGAAAAATGCCGATAAGATCATTGTGCTGGACAACGGAAAGATAATCCAAGAGGGCACACACCAAGAGCTGAACAACACTGATGGCTATTATAAGGAACTCTATCTCAACCAACTTTCGGGCAAAGAATGATAAAAAAGTTGCTGAATTAGCATTTTTTTTACATTTTTGATAACACAATTCAACATAGATCTAAATACACTATACCAATATGGGCGAGAAAGATATAATGGATCAGGAAGAGATTTATTCAAAAGTTTTAAGGGCCGGTAGAAGAACTTATTTTTTTGATGTACGCAGTACCAAAGCCGGGGACTATTATCTGACCATCACCGAAAGCAAGAAATTCACCCACGATGACGGCTCCTTTCATTACAAAAAGCACAAGATCTATCTCTATAAGGAGGACTTCACCGCCTTCAAAGAGATTATGGAGGAGATGATGGACTACATTATTGACGAAAAAGGGCAGGAAGTAATTTCCGAACGTCATCAGAAAGATTTCAAGAAGGAAGAAGAGACCAGTTTTAGTGAGAACGGAAGTGCCACGGAGAATTTTACAGATGTGGATTTTGACGACATCTAGAACCATTGTCTCAAAAAAAATGAAAACGGCCTGATATTCTACAGGTCGTTTTTTATTTTTATACCCTTCAAGACCAAAGTACCACAGAAATGGCCAGAACGCCGAGCAAAATGCTGCCATTGGGCACAAAAGCACCTGATTTTGAACTTTTGGACACTGTATCCGGCCAAAACGTCCGTTTGGAAAAGGCAAAGGGAAAAAAAGGCACGGTGATCATGTTCATCTGCAATCACTGTCCCTTTGTGATCCATGTAAACCCCAAGATCGTGGAACTGGCCAAGGAATATCAGGCCAAGGGCATCGGTTTTGTGGCCATATCGAGCAATGACGTGGTCAACTATCCGCAAGATGCCCCACATTTGATGACCGAAAAGGCCAAGGAGGAAGGCTACACCTTCCCCTATCTGTATGACGAGACCCAAAGTGTGGCAAAAGCCTACGATGCGGCCTGCACCCCGGACATCTATCTGTTCGATGCCGATCTGGAATTGGTATATCGTGGACAATTGGACGATTCTCGGCCCGGAAACGGCATTCCCCTTAGTGGAAATGATCTCATGGGGGCCATGGATGCCCTCTTGGCCGGAAAAACCATTGACCCAGACCAAAAACCTAGCCTGGGCTGCAATATCAAATGGAAAGAAGCATAGCTTTGAACAAGATGTCCACACCAATTACCACCACAAAGGTTCTTCTGGAACCGATGTCCGAATCCACTTTGGAAACATATTTAGCCGTTGGGGTAAAATCGTATTGTGAACATTATTTGCACCTTTGGGAAAACGAAGATCCCACGCCCTACATTTCTAATGGGCTGACCAAGGAAGTGGTCCAGAGAGAGCTGGAAGACCCAAATGTTATCAACTATTTGGTCAAATGGGAGGGCACTATGGTCGGCATCGTGAAACTGGTCAAAGATTGCGGTATCGATGAGCTTTCGGACCGGGAGACGCTAAAAGCTGAAAAAATCTATTTGCTCAACGAATATTCGGGCAAGGGCATTGGCAAGGAAATACTGAGGCAGATCGAGAATCTTGCGCTGGGACTTGGCAAAAAATATATCTGGCTGGATGCCATGCAAAAGGGAAAACCCATTCATTTTTACCTGAAAAACGGATACACCATAAAACGGGAAAGTGAAATTCCATTTTCGGGTGCCAAACCCACCGAAAAGCCTATGTGGATATTGACCAAGCCACTTTAATTTACCATCCTTCCCTTTTGATCAAATTGGCAATATGGGCATAATGGTGGTTGCTATGCCAAGCGTACCGGCCTATGTTCTCTTCGAGTGTGGTTTCCATATTTCCATCAGGATGGACAAATTTCCGTTGCAGCTCACTTTGGGAAAGTCCTTTTAACAGATGTACCAATTTGGCATGTACTGCCTTCAAGTGGTCCAGGGACATTTGGATGGGGGAGGTACGGGTGTCAAAAAGTTCGGCCCATGCTTTTTCATCATAGGGCTTTATCACGGGCATGTCCTCGGTAAGCGCCCATTTGAAACGCATATAGCTATTGTGGTGACTGTCCGAAATGTGGTGTACCAATTGACGTACCGTCCAACCTTCCGGTCGGTAAGGGGTTTCCAATTGTGCTTCGGAGAGGGGTGCCACCAAATCGTGCAACCTTTGGGGCAATTGTTCCAAAACAGTGATCCATTCATCCAATTGTTCGTTGGAAATGATCTTAGGGACTTGAAATTTCCCGATCGGGTAACGGAGTTTTTCCAATGTTTCATTTTCCATAGGTTAAAAATAGTAAACAATGGATTGCAAAAGACCTTCAAATATTTCAGCATGTTGAAAAATCAATTTTAATACACTTTTAACTGAAATAAAATTATGCCATTGATTTATCTACTAAATTTGTAGAGTATTGATTTATCAACTTTTAAAAAAACATATATGGCAACACTTAGATTGGGCGATACCGCTCCGGATTTCACTGCAGAAACTTCTGAAGGAACCCTAAATTTTTATGAGTATTTGGGTGACGGATGGGGCATTCTTTTCTCACACCCTGCCGATTTTACCCCGGTTTGCACCACCGAACTGGGCACGGCCGCAAAATTCAAGGGGGAGTTTGACAAAAGAAACGTGAAGATGTTGGCACTGAGCGTTGACGGTGCCGCTTCCCACAAGGAGTGGATCAAGGACATCAACGAAACACAGCATACTGAGGTCAACTTCCCCATTATAGCCGATGAGGACAGAAAGGTATCCGACCTTTATGACATGATACATCCCAATGCCAATGACACGTTTACCGTGCGGTCGGTGTTCATCATCGGGCCAGACAAAAAAGTAAAGTTGATCTTGACCTATCCCGCTTCTACTGGGCGTAACTTTTATGAGCTGCTCAGGGTAGTGGATTCCCTGCAATTGACCGCAAACCACAAAGTGGCCACGCCTGCCAATTGGGAACATGGCCAAAAAGTGGTGGTGAGCCCTGCCATCCCCACAGAGGAGGCCAAAGGGATTTTTACCAAGGGTGTTGAGGAGATAAAGCCCTATTTGCGCCTCACTCCAGACCCCACCGCATGATTATTTTAAAGAAAAAAGGTAAAAATCCTAATTATCAATAAATTAAACGTACCTTTGTCCTTTATTTAATTTTTTTAATTTTTATTATGAGTAAAGGAACAGTAAAATTCTTCAACGATTCTAAAGGCTATGGCTTTATCACTGAAGAAGGTTCAAACGCAGATCACTTTGTACACGTTTCAGGTTTAGTCGATGAAATCAGGGAAGGTGATGCTGTAGAATTCGAACTACAGCAAGGTAAAAAAGGATTGAACGCCGTAAATGTACAAGTTATAGATTAAGGTACCAGCATACTTTTTTATAGAAAAGGCCCGGACATTGTCCGGGCCTTTTTATTTTTTTCCAACTTTTACGCAACCATATTGTTTTTCCCTATCTAAAGGGTAAAACAGACTCTGTTCCCCCCTTAACCATTAAACCGATAAATACATGAACACCTTTTTTGGAGTACTGTCCTTTCTTTTGGTCATCAACGCACTTTTGCTGGTATTGAGCGTGAACGGATCAAAAAAATGATTTTTTCCCTCGCTGGGCAATAGGTAGGGTATTTCATCGTTCAATTGTTACGTAGTAAACACCTTAACCATGGATACCTTTTTCAGCGTTTTGCTTGTATTACTTGCCTTGAACTTTTGTTTGCTTCTGGTAAGTGTGAACCGGTCTAAATAAAAAAGCTCCAATTGGAGCTTTTTTATTTTCTGTTTTCTCTAAGTCCGATATCATTTAACGGCCATGAGTTCCACATCAAAAATAAGGGTGGCATCGGGGGGAATGACCCCTCCTGCACCGGCACTTCCGTAGGCCAGATGTGATGGGATCACAAAACGGCCCTTGTCCCCAACTTTCAAAAGGGCAATGCCCTCTTCCCATCCCGGAATCACTTGGCCAATGCCCAAGGTAAAATCAATGGGTTGGTTTCTTTTGTAGGATGAATCGAAAATTTGTCCGTTGGCAAGGCTGCCCTCGTAGTGCACGGAAACTATTTTGCCATTTTCCGCCTTGGCCCCGCTTCCCTTCTGGATGATCTTATATCGAAGTCCGCTCTTTGTTTTTTCAAATCCTGCTGCCAATTTTTCCATTTCGGCCTCAGCCTTGGCCTTTTCCGCGGCAATCCGTTTTTCCCGGGCGCCTTCGAAAGTCCTAAAAGCTTCAATGGCGTTCCAGTTTTGGGCCTCATCGCCCACCCTTACGATTTCCAAACTTTCAATTTTGTCGCCTTGGGCAATGGCATCCACTACTTCCTGACCTTGCTCCACATGCCCAAAAACCGTGTGTTTGTTGTCCAACCAAGGTGTGGCCACATGGGTGATAAAGAACTGGCTGCCATTGGTTCCGGGCCCTGCATTGGCCATGGAGAGCACACCGGGACCATCGTGTGTGAGGTCGGGATGGAACTCGTCGTCAAATTTGTAGCCCGGGTCTCCGGTGCCGGTGCCCAACGGACACCCTCCCTGGATCATAAAATCGGCTATGACCCTGTGGAACTTAAGTCCATCGTAATAGGGTTTGCCCTGTGGTCTTGCGGTGTTTTCCATATTCCCTTCGGCCAGCGCAACAAAGTTGCCCACCGTGCCGGGGGTTTTGTCGTGGGTCAGCTTTACCAATATTTCCCCTTTTGGGGTGTTGAATTTTGCATAGATTCCGTCTTGCATGTTTTCTATTTAGATGATTAATCGATTTTCAGTGGCCGGAGTTTTTCCAAGGTTGCAAAGGTAGGGGTTTTATGGAGCAATACCTCGTGAAGGGAATTTCAAAGAATTGTCCGGCCATTTTCACAATGGTGACATAGCTGTCTATGGTGTTCTTACTATACCGCTTAACTTCCAATATTTTCACAAAATCGGGAACTGACATGATAATGTCAATATACCAAATTCCTGTGGAAAAGCACTATATTTATGACATTACACAAGGGATATGGGGAAAGTTCACTGTATCCAGTAGTTGTGGGTAATTTAAGAAAATGGACAGCAAAACAGTAAATAAGGAACTAAACTCTATTATACGACCGATTTTAAAGCAGAACGGATTCGATAAGTTTAGTGGTCGGACATATTGGAGGTATCACTCATACAAAGTTGATATTTTGAATTTTCAGTCATTCAATTCTTACAATGCTGAAGTGTTGGGTTGTACGACCTTTTCGTTTGCAGTGAATCTATCTGTTTATCTGACTTATTTACCTGAAAAAGAAAAAATTAAAGAAAAAGACGGTATACTAAGACCAGATGAAGCACAAGGACATTTTAGAAGTAGCGTAAAAAAGGGCTTTGAACAACCAGAATTTCCGAGAAAAGACATTTGGTTTATTGACAATAACGGAGAATACATTCAGACAGCAATTAATGATTGCAAAAATCAAATACAAAACACAGGACTTGATTGGTATAATAAATTTGACACAAAAGAGAAAATATTTGTAATCCTGACAGAAGATGAAATGGATATGGATGGAACTTGGGGCTTTGGAAATTTTGATAGTCCGAATCGGAACGAATTGATTGCTTATACTGCGTATGAACTTGGACAAACTGATGTTGCAATTCAAAAGTTACAAAGACTGATTGATTTCAATAAAGAGCAGTATGCAATTATGAAATATGACTACTATCTTGAACAGATAAAAAGAATAAATAAGGAAATTGAAAGAATAAAAACTACCCACAATAACGGTAACCGTTGCACAAGCCCCTGATTCCAGAAAAATCAACTTATAGATTTGGAAAATGTTACCTTTTTAGGTAACTTTGAACTTGGTTTAATGACTAATAAAATTGAGCGAGTTTAAAAGAGAAATTGGATTTTACGAAAACCATTTTAAGGATTTCTATTTAAAACAGTCGCTCGCTGTTCGTAAGAAAATTGACTGGACTCTTTTGGTTCTTAAAACTACCCGAATTGTTCCAGAAAAATTCTTAAAACATCTTACAAATACTGACGGGCTTTGGGAAGTGCGAATTTCGGCAGGAAACGGAATTTTCCGCATCTTCTGTTTTTTCGACGATGGAAATTTAATCATCTTATTGAGCGGATTTCAAAAGAAGACACAGAAAACCCCAAAAAATGAAATTAAAAAAGCGGAACGACTTAAGAAAAAATATTATGAAAACAGATAAAAGAATTACATCATTTGATGACCATTTGGACGAGCAGTACGGTAAAATAGGAACTGAATCACGGGATAAATTCCAAGAAGAATTTGAAACATTTAAAATTGGGGTTTTAATTCAAGAAGCTAGAAAAAAACAGCATCTAACACAAGAACAACTTGCCGAAAAAGTCGGGACAACTAAAAGCTATATTTCAAGAATTGAAAATAACGCAAGCGATATCCGACTTTCGACCTTAATGAGAATAATCAGAGAAGGATTGGGCGGGAGTTTAAAGTTTTCGCTTGACGTTTAAAATTTGAAGAAAAAGAATTAATGGCAACCTGGCAACCGTTCCTCCTTCGGCGCACAGGTGCACAAGCCCCCCTGATCTCGGAAAAACAGACCTCAAACAAGCCCTTTTAATGGGCTTTTTGTTTTTAAGTCCGCCATCGGGACATTCTTTTTCTAGGTCATGGACGGTACCAAAACAGCTTTTGGAACGCACTTTTTACCAAAATGGCCAATGCGGACGGTCCCACGCCACTTTAGTAGCGTTTTCTCAATGAACTTAAGATACTCGCCTACAAGTTTTGACATTGTGGGCGATGGCCGCGAGGGGCATTTTTAACCTATCCTCTAAAAAATCTGCGAACATCATATTTTTTTATTACCTTGATTATCAAATATAAAGACATGGTTTGTTGGCCGTAAATGTTCTGCCACACCTCACTGTTTGAAACCGAAACCATTGTCAAGACCAAGTATTCCCCCTCCGGTCAAATTTTATGGAGCAACCTTAAAATCGATATGATATGAAACTCAACAAAAAGAGCATCCCAGTGGCCATGGAGGGTCCGGGAACCGTAATGCGCACACAGAACAACTTTGGGGGAATGACGGTCTGCTTTAATGAGCTGCCCAAAGGAACGGACTTTACACCGCTGCTGAACGGACTTGAAAACGATAGCTGCCATTGCCCACATTGGGGATATGTGTTGAGCGGTAAGTTACAAGTAAAATATGACGACGGAACCGAGGAAACCTTGACCGAGGGTGATGTATATTATTTGCCCAATGGACATACCGCAATGGTCCAAGAGGATATAAAAATGATCGAGTTCAGTCCTTCCAAGGAATTTGGAGAGGTGATGGTCCACGTTGGCAAGAAAATGGCCGAACTGGGCGGGTAGAAAGCCTGTTGGGGCAACCCTAAATGCAGAGCATTACCATTTCAGCGCTTGCCTTTAGGGCAGTATCTAAAAACCAAACATCAAGGTCCAAATCACAAACAAATGGAACAGGTGTCTGCCTGTCGATCCCCGACGGAGATGATTCTATTTGGAATTTGGTACTTGGAATTTTTTAAGTCGAAATTTTATTCCTAGATTTTCTTCATCTGATGCTGCATCATCTTGATTTGCTCGGTCAGCATATTGTTCTTGTCCAGCTTTTTGGCTTCCTGCAACAGTTGGGTAGCTTCGCGCTTTCTGCGCTTTTGCATCGCAATACCCGCCAAACTTAATTTCGCCATGGCCACGTCATAATCCATGGTTAGCCCCAGTTTCAGGGCCTTTTTGAAGTATTTTTCGGCCTGGGTCAGGTTCTTTTGGGAATAGATAATCCCGTGCAGGTAGTTGAAGTAGCCCTGCTGCTTTTTGATGAGCGCCCCTTCGGGATTTTTGATTTTGTCCAACCATTTTTGGGTGCCCTCTAAGTCCTGTTTGCGCATTCGCAGAAAGGCCAAGAGAATAAACTCGTTCCTGAAATACAGGAAAATAAAAACCAAGGAAAGCAAGATCAGGGCAATGCCATTGCCGATGTTGCCCTCCACGAACTGGTACACAGCATAAGCAATGATAAGGCCTGCGATAACGAGTTTGATATTTTTGTTGAACATTTTACCGAATGTTTTAGAGGTCGCAAAAGTACTAAAAACTAATTTAAATATTTTCTTTTGAGACTTGTCAAAGTAAAAAGTCTTCGTATATTTGCGCCCAGAATTTTTAGGGAAGAAACAATTTCCCACGAACAAAATCCACAAAAAGTTCCGAAATGAAAAGAACGTATCAGCCGTCAAAAAGGAAGAGAAGAAACAAGCATGGTTTTAGGGAGCGCATGGCGACTGCCAATGGTAGAAAAGTTCTTGCGAGAAGAAGAGCCAAGGGAAGAAAGAGATTAACCGTTTCCTCTGAGCCAAGACATAAAAAATAATGATAGCATTTCAGTTTTAAATTAAAAGGTGTTACTTTTCTAGGTAACACCTTTTTTTTGACTTGGAAGTAAATTCAATAAGCAATAACCCTACAAAAATGCCCAAAAGAAAAGATTTAAAATCCATTTTGATTATCGGTTCTGGCCCCATCATTATCGGTCAGGCATGTGAGTTTGATTATTCCGGTTCCCAAGCCCTTAGGTCACTTCGGGAAGATGGCATCGAGACCATCTTGATCAATAGCAACCCAGCTACGATTATGACGGATCCCACCATGGCAGACCATGTGTACTTGAAACCGCTCACCACCAAATCGATCATCGAGATTTTAAAGAAACACCCCAATGTGGATGCCGTACTGCCCACAATGGGTGGACAGACCGCACTGAACCTCTGCATTGAAGCGGATGAAAAGGGAATTTGGGAAGATTTTGGTGTAGAGATCATCGGGGTGGACATCGATGCCATCAACATTACCGAAGATCGTGAAAAATTCCGTGAACTCATGCTCAAGATCGGGATAGGAATGCCCCCACAGGCTTCAGCGACCTCTTTTTTGAAAGGAAAAGAGATTGCCCAAGAGTTCGGTTTTCCACTGGTGATCAGGGCTTCCTTCACCCTTGGCGGTGCCGGGGCAGGTATTGTGTACGACCCCGAGGATTTTGATGATATGTTGAGCCATGGTCTGGAAGTATCCCCCATTCACGAGGTAATGATCGACAAGGCCCTCATGGGGTGGAAAGAATACGAACTGGAGCTATTGCGCGACAAGAATGACAATGTGGTCATCATCTGTACCATCGAAAATATGGACCCCATGGGCATCCACACCGGGGACTCTATTACCGTGGCCCCTGCCATGACCCTTTCGGACAGGACCTTCCAGCGTATGCGGGACATGGCCATCCACATGATGCGCAGCATCGGGGATTTTGCAGGTGGCTGTAACGTACAGTTTGCCGTTAGCCCGGACGAGAAAGAAGACATTATTGCCATCGAGATCAACCCAAGAGTGTCAAGGTCATCCGCATTGGCTTCAAAAGCAACGGGTTATCCCATTGCAAAGATTGCAGCCAAACTGGCCATTGGTTATACGTTGGATGAGTTGGACAACCAGATCACCAAATCCACTTCAGCTTTGTTCGAGCCTACTTTGGATTATGTGATTGTGAAAATACCCCGTTGGAACTTTGATAAGTTTGAAGGATCGGACAGGACTTTGGGACTTCAGATGAAATCCGTTGGGGAGGTCATGGGAATTGGCCGTTCGTTCCAGGAAGCATTGCACAAGGCCACACAATCTTTGGAAATCAAGAGAAATGGATTGGGTGCCGATGGAAAAGGATACAAAGATTATGACACCATCATCGAGAAACTCCGTGTGCCCAGTTGGGACCGGGTTTTCGTGATCTATGATGCCATTCAATTGGGCATTCCGTTGAAGAGAATCCACGAAATCACCAAGATAGATATGTGGTTCCTGAAGCAATACGAGGAGCTCCATTTCTTGGAGATGGAAATTTCAAAATACACCATAGAAAGTTTGCCCAAGGCTCTTTTGTTGGAAGCCAAGCAGAAAGGTTTTGCTGACCGACAGATAGCCCACATGTTGGACTGTTGGGAAAGTGAGGTACATGCCAAACGGACTGAGCTGAACATCAACCGTGTGTATAAATTGGTGGATACCTGTGCGGCGGAGTTCAAGGCAGTCACACCTTATTATTACTCCACTTTTGAAGAAGAAATAGAAACCGCTGATGGCAAGCGCTACGTGGCCAACGACAGTGTTGTGACCGATAAGAAAAAGGTTGTTGTACTGGGTTCCGGGCCCAACAGGATAGGGCAGGGGATAGAGTTCGACTATTGTTGCGTTCATGGTGTTCTGGCAGCAGCGGAATGTGGATACGAAACCATCATGATCAATTGTAACCCAGAAACGGTTTCCACGGACTTCGACACGGCGGACAAGTTGTATTTTGAACCCGTTTTTTGGGAGCATATCTACGACATTATCCGTCACGAAAAACCCGAAGGGGTCATTGTTCAGCTCGGCGGACAGACCGCTTTGAAACTGGCCGAAAAACTGGACAAATATGGGATCAATATCATCGGAACCAGTTTCCAATCCTTGGATTTGGCCGAGGACAGGGGCAGTTTTTCCACCTTGCTAAAGGAAAACAACATACCCTATCCCAGGTTTGGGGTCGCCGAAACAGCCGATGAGGCCCTGGATTTAGCAGACGAACTCAATTTTCCCTTATTGGTGAGGCCATCCTATGTATTGGGAGGACAGGGAATGAAGATTGTCATCAACAAAGAAGAGTTGGAGGCCCATGTGGTGGACCTGTTGAGAAAGATACCCAACAACAAACTGCTTTTGGACCACTATCTCGATGGAGCTATAGAAGCAGAGGCCGATGCCATTTGTGATGGTGAGGATGTATATATCATCGGGATCATGGAACACATAGAACCCTGTGGAATACACTCAGGCGATTCCAATGCCACTTTGCCACCGTTCAACCTTGGAGAGTTCGTGATGCAGCAGATCAAGGACCATACCAAGAAAATTGCTTTGGCCTTGAACACGGTCGGGTTGATCAATATCCAGTTTGCCATTAAGGATGATATCGTGTATATCATCGAGGCGAATCCAAGGGCGTCACGTACCGTACCCTTTATTGCGAAGGCTTATGGTGAACCTTATGTGAACTATGCCACCAAGGTAATGTTGGGCGAGAAAAAGGTCAAGGATTTTGTGTTCAACCCGCAATTGGAGGGATACGCTATCAAACAGCCGGTGTTCTCCTTCAACAAATTCCCAAATGTGAACAAGAACCTAGGACCCGAGATGAAGAGTACCGGGGAGAGCATTCTCTTTATAGACAGCTTGAAGGATGATGAATTTTATAACCTTTACTCACGAAGGAAGATGTATCTGAGCAAGTAAAGCGATATGGACAAATAAAAAAGCCGCTGAATTTCAGCGGCTTTTTTATTTATTGTTTCATTGTGGCATTCTCCATTTTTTCCAGTCGATCCATCAATGCCTGGATCAGTTTGTTCTGTTCATTAAGTTTTTCATTAGTAGCCTTCAAACGTTCGATTTCCTTTTGTTGTTGGATGGCATGCAAGGTTAGCTCCTCGATTTTCTGTAGCAACTTGGCATCCATTTGCCCGAGGTTTATCCCATCTTTTTTGATTTCTTCTGCGCTGGGCACATTTGGGAGGTGCCCGTGCTTTTTAATGAAGGATTCCACTTCCAACAATCCAAGTAATTCATACTCTTTTTCAAAAACAAAGTCTGGCCAGTTGCCTTCCAGTTCAACCTTAACACCTTCGGCCACTACATTTCCTGCCACTGCCAACATGTAGCCTTGTGTATTTGAAGTTCCTATTCCAACATTGCCAGTAGTGTACGAAAGGTCATTGCCGGATACAGTCCAAGGGGATGATCCGGTTTCGAGTGGTGAGCCGTTGAGCAAAATGTTTGTCGCGTTCAAAGTGCCTGCCACATCTAGGGCATAGCCCGGGGTGGTGGTTCCCACACCAATGTTTCCAGCCGTGTACGAAAGGTTGTTGCCTGAAGTTGCCCATTGGGAGGAAACCACATCAGATCCATTCAGGCGGAGCGTACTGGCATTCAGGGTTCCCACTTCAACATTTCCAGAGGTATAAGAAAGATTGCTTCCAGTGATTTCCCAGGGCGATGAAACTATTTCCGTGCCGTTGAGCAGAATGTTGGTTGCGTTCAATGATCCATTCACGTCAAGATCAAAGGCAGGGGAGTTGGTCCCGATGCCCACGTTGCCAGAATTGTAAAAGGCATTGCTTCCGTTCAGGCTCCAAGGCGATGACCCAGTTTCGAGTGGTGAGCCATTGAGCAAAATGTTCGTTGCGTTCAAAGTGCCGGCCACATCTAGGGCATAGCCCGGGGTGGCGGTTCCCACACCAATGTTTCCAGTTGTGTACGAAAGGTCACTACCAGAAACAGTCCATGGAGAGGAAACCACATTGCTTCCATTCAGGCGGAGCGTACTTGCATTCAGGGTTCCTACTTCAACATTTCCAGAGGTATAGGAAAGGTCGCTTCCGGTGATTTCCCAGGGCGATGAAACTATTTCCGTGCCGTTGAGGAGAATACTGCTGGCGTTCAGCGATCCATTCACGTCAAGATCAAAGGCAGGGGAGTTGGTCCCGATTCCCACGTTACCAGAATTGTAAAAGGCATTGCTTCCGTTCAGGCTCCAAGGCGATGATCCAGTTTCGAGTGGTGACCCATTGAGCAATATGTTTGTGGCGTTCAAGGTCCCAGCCACATCAAGGGTATAGCCAGGGGTAGTGGTTCCCACACCTATGTTTCCAGCTGTGTACGAAAGGTTATTGCCCGAAGCCGTCCATTGCGAGGAAACTATTTCCGTGCCGTTGAGGAGAATGCTGGTGGCGTTCAGCGATCCATTTACGTCAAGATCAAAGGCAGGGGAGTTGGTCCCGATGCCCACGTTGCCAGAATTGTAAAAGGCACTGCTTCCGTTTAGGCTCCAAGGTGAACTTTGTACTTGTGACCCATTCACAAGTAAATCGGTAACGTTGAGTTGTGTCACAAAAATTTCCGAAGCATTTACAGTTCCGTTAACGTCCAGGGCAAAGTTTGGATTTGGGGTCAAAGTTCCAATCCCTACACTGCCAGATGCTGGAAATGAATTTTGGCCGTAAGATGACAAACAAACAAGGAAGGTGAAAAGTATGCTGATCGTGGTGATTTTTTTCATGGCTGTAACTGGATATTGATAAAGTGTTGTTTTGAGTATCTGGGATTGGTTATTCGTATTCCCTAAGCTCGAAAGATAGATTTTCAAAATTATCGGCAAATACGTTGATGCCATTTTGTAGCTCCAACCTGATCTGGTTGTCAGCAACAAGTTCTCCCCTTACGCCTGTATGGGTACTCGGCGTACTGAAAAAGATAACCGTTTTGCCAATGTCGATAGACCTGTTGAGGGTGCCCAGATACCTTCCGGTGGATTCCCTTACCCAGACAATTTCCAAGTTCAGACTGTTTTCCAAAACGCTGGTTGTAGGATCGTCCGTTCCAGATTGGCTTATCAGTGATGCATAGGACTGATAGGAAAAATCAGCAGCATCGGGATTGCAAAGATATTCGGATGAGGTCACTTCTTCGGCATCCAATAGGTCATTGCCATTGTTGTCCAACCCAACATCAAGCCTAAATCCACCATTGGCGCAGTTTGCCCCAGGCTGTTCAATCATGGTGCTGATAAGACTGTTCAGACCATCCGAAGGATTCACACTGCATAGGTATTGTGAAGATGAAACTTCCTCTGCGTCCAGCTGGCCATTATTGTTGCTGTCCAATCCAACTTCCAATCTGAATCCACCATTGACACAGTTTTCCCCAGGTTGTTCCACCACAGTATTTATCAGGCTGTTGAATCCATCCATACCATTGGCGCCATTAACACCATCACGACCATCCAAACCGTTCAAACCGTCCGTTCCGTCTTCGGGGCTACATGCCAAGAAAGAAAATAAAATAAATAGGAGACTACCTAGCTTTAGGGATAAGGTTTTTTTCATGGGGCTACCGTAAAATAAATTTAATAGCACCAAATTTAAAAAAACGATGGCTAAAGGAATTGTCGAAAGCGAGGAAAGCCCAATAAATCGGATGAAATACAGTCAATCTGCATCAACGGTATGGACAGCTTCTTTCAGGAAAAAATTTCTTATCTGATCAAACCAAAGGATGATGCGATTGCTTCAAAGATGGTCCTGTGATTTTCTTTTTTGTCCTTCAAGGTCCATGACATGATCATATACACATTTTCCGGCCCTTCCACAAAGGTTAGGAAATAGGACAGCTCCTCGTCAATTCCGTTCACATTACTGTCTATTTCAACTGATTCGGCATCCAAACCATTGATTTTTTGGGATGTAACATCGGATTGATCATTGATCTGCATCCTTTGCTCAAAAAATTGCAATTGGATATTTCGATAGTTTTCCAGTAAGGAAAGGTTGTCGTCATAACTGCCCATTTGTTTGAAGATTTGGACAAATTCATCCTTGGGCTCATCAATGACAATGGTGTAGGCTTCCTCCCTAATGTTTTGGTATTGCAGAGAAGCTTCTTCGTTCAGTCCAGTGGTTCCGGTCATAAAGGGTGGGATGCTTATTTGGTAATCCTCGTTGACGTTAACGGTATTGAAATCTTCAATTTTGACCTCGGAACCTGATTTTTTGGTCTTGAAATCGATGCAGGACGTGAACGATAGACCTACAAGGAACAACAGCGGAAGTACAATTTTTTTCATAAAAATGGTTTAGTGGCTTATTTGTCTATGGACGAATATAGGGCTTAATTGTTTTTGAAAAACAAAAGGCCCCAATCGGGGCCTATGTAACTTGATTTGGAAACCTGCTCAATCCTGTAAGGGCTTGTGTGTGCTGATGGAAATTCGGTTCCAGGCATTGATGGTCACAATGGCCATGATGATCTGTGAAAAATAATGTTCATCAAAGAGCTGTATGGCTTGCTCATAGGTTTTTTGGCTCAAACCCTTTTGGTGCACCAAAGTGATTTCTTCCGTCATTTTTAGAATAACTTGTTCTTCTTCGGAATAAAGCTCGGTGTCCCACCAGGCATCCAGCAGGAACAGCCGTTGTGGGTCTTCTCCCATTTTTAGGGTATCCTTGGTGTGCATGTTGATACAGTAAGCGCATCCGTTGAGTTGGGAGGCCCTGATCTTGATCAGTTCATAATGGATTTTGTCCAGTTGGCTCTGTTGGATGTATTTTTCCAGTCCGAACATGGCCTTGAAAGCCAAAGGCTCCGCTGCATCAATTTGAATTCTTTTTTCCATCTTTTGATATGTTTTGAATTGTTGATGCGAAGGTAGGCCAGGGGCTGCCCCTACAACTTAAACAGGTTTAAGAACGCTTTTTTGCGCGGATTTCGCTCACATATTCTGGGGTGAGCCCCAAAAAGGAAGCGATCAAATATTGGGGCACACGTTGGGCAAATCTTGGGTATTGCTCGGTGAAATGGAAATAGATCTCCTCTTTGGAAAAATCGGACAGGTATTTCGTTCTCATCAAGGATGCCCCGTATGCGGTCTGGTAGATCATTCGGAAGTAGCGTTCGAGCTTAGGGTATTTTTCCAGTAGCCGTTCCTGTTGGTCCAAACTGATGGAGAGCACTTCACTTTTCTCCACGGCCTGAATGAAAAAATCCGTATTGGATTTGTTTTGAAACGCCAAAAAATCCGTCAACCACCAGTTTTTCAAAGCAAATTGGACGGTGCGCTCCACGCCTTTTTCATTGACGAAGTACATGTGCATACAACCTTTCAGGACCACATGGGCATGGGTGCATGGACCCCCGGCATGCATCAAGATTTCCTTTTTGGCCAGATTTCGTTCTTCAAAAAAAGATAGCATGTCGTTGAATTCTTCCTTCGATATGTCCACATACTGGCATAAGTGCCCAAAAAATGATTCAAGTGTTGCCCTTTTCATGAAAGTAATCCTTTTGGAAGGGTCAAGTTACGTAGGAAAATGGTAAATGGGCTTGGATAAGGCATACATCATCACTTTTGTTAAAACCATGACCATAATTTTGCACTTAATGAAGGTATTGTTTGCATATACATATTTTCTAGCAAAAATTATTTTTTGGATACCGATTTTAACCATAATTAACACAGACTATTTGTTGGAGAAACTTCGGTGACCTAGTTTTGTTGCCCAAATGAAAAAGGCGTTCAGCACATATTTTATCCCTCTTTGTATCCTTTTGTTGGGAGGGTTCATCAATAGCTATGCGGATTCGCAGTACGATTCCGATGCGGAGAATGCCTGTTTCATCCAATACGGACAAGACCAATGTCCAGCTTCTTCCGTGGGTTTGCAACATTCGGAATCGGGGAAAAAATACTATGCCGAGACCGAGGTAGGTGAAAAAGAGGAAAAAGACGAAGAAACTTCTTCATTTCATTCAGAGGTAAGACATGGCAGCTATTTGGCTGCCTTTTTTTATGCCCCGCTCGGGGAACAGTATTCCACTGAACTTGAGACAAATCCTAGGCATCTGGCCTTCGATTCCGGCGTCGTCGATCTTAAGCGGCACATCAGGTTCCAGGTTTTTAGAATTTAGCATTTCCACCAAAGGAAGGCAGTTTCGTATTCCACAGCTTTCCATATCCAGCCCTTTTTGGGCCATTTTCATTGACCGGGCAATCTCTTCACAACGATAGGGTTTTCCCAAAGTACATCACACAAATCATTTTTCTAAACCAGTAAAGACCATGAGGAAAGTTACCATCTTCCTTGGCATGCTTGTGTTGCTTTGTCATGCAAGTTGCGAATCCAAAAAACACGAAAAAAAGGACGAAACCAAGTACCTTGTTTCCAGTCCTATCCAAAAGGACACCTTCATTACCAAAGATTATGTCTGCCAGATCCATTCCATTAGGCACATTGAGCTAAGGGCCTTGGAAAAAGGATATTTGCAGCACATTTATGTAGATGAGGGTCAGTTTGTAAAAAAAGGCCAACAAATGTTCCACATCATGCCTAATGTCTATCAGGCCGATCTCCAAAAGGCAAAAGCAGAGGCCGAAGTTGCCGAGATCGAATACAAGAACACCCAACTGTTGGCAGATGGGAACGTGGTCTCCTCCAACGAACTGGCCATGGCCAAAGCCGAATTTGACAGGGCCAAGGCGGAAGTGGCCCTCGCTCAGACCCATTTGGGCTTTACGGACATCCGTGCCCCATTTGATGGTATCATGCACCACTTGGAAGCAAGGGAGGGAAGCCTTTTGGATGAAGGGGAGCTATTGACCACCTTGTCCGACAACAGCAAAATGTGGGTCTATTTCAACGTGCCCGAGGCCGAATACCTGGATTACATCACCAGTGCCAAAAAAGACAAAAAGCAAGAGGTGGAACTTTTGATGGCGAACAACAAAAAGTTCAACCAGTCTGGTGTTGTGGAAACCATTGAGGGGGAATTCAACAATGAAACGGGGAATATTGCTTTTCGGGCCACATTCGACAATCCAGATAGGATCCTTCGCCACGGGGAAACCGGGAGCATTTTGATGACCGTTCCCCTAAAAAATGTCCTCCTCATCCCACAAAAGGCCACTTTTGAGGTGTTGGACAAAAAATACGTGTTCGTTATCGACAAGGATGACAAAGTACGCCAGCGCGAAGTAACGATAGGCGCCGAACTACAGCACCTCTTTGTGGTGGAAAAGGGATTGTCCAAGGATGACAAGGTCTTGTTGGAAGGTATCCGTATGGTCAAGAACGGCGAGAAGATCCATTATGTGTTCGAGAAACCGGAGAAGATCTTGACGAGCCTGGACCTGTACGCAGAGTAACAACCTAAAATCTTCAAACAAGATGTTCAAAAAATTTATCCATAGGCCAGTATTGGCCATTGTGATTTCGGTGATCATTGTGTTCACGGGTCTGCTTGCCATCAAGCAATTGCCCATTTCACAGTTTCCGCAGATCGCCCCAACAACTGTAAACATATTCATTGCCTACCCCGGTGCCAGTGCCGACGTATTGGTGAAATCGACCTTGATTCCTTTGGAAACAGCGATCAACGGGGTGCAGGGCATGCGTTATATCGCTTCCGATGCCACCAGTGCCGGGGAAGGAACCGTTCGTATCATTTTTGAACCGGGCACGGACCCCAACGAAGCTGTGGTACGGGTCAAAACGCGGGTGGACCAGGTGATGCCCTTGTTGCCCGATCTGGTGCAGCGGGAGGGGGTGATCATTACCCCGGTAATTCCCAGTATGCTGATGTACGTAAACCTCTATAGCAGGGAAGACAATGCAGATGAGTTGTTCCTGTACAACTATGCCTACACCAAAATGATTCCTGAAATCCAAAGGATCAATGGTATAGCCACTGCCCAAATTTTGGGAAGTAGGAAGTTTGCTATGCGAATTTGGTTGAAACCGGATCGTATGCGGGCCTATAGTGTGTCTGCAGAAGAAATCTTGGAGGCGATGGAAGAGCAGAGTATCATAGCCCGTCCCGGTAGATTGGGACAGAGTTCAGGTAAAAATGCCCAATCCTTGGAGTATGTGTTGGTTTACCAAGACCGATATAGTGAACCCGAGCAGTACAAGGATATTATTATAAAAGCCAATGAAGAAGGGGAAATCCTAAAATTGGGCGATCTGGCCGATGTGGAGCTCGGTAGTGAGTTTTTCGATATTTACTCCAATTTGGATGGAAGACCTTCTGCTTCCATTGTGTTAAAACAAACGTTTGGCAGCAATGGTAGTGAGGTGATCAAGGAGGTAAAAGCAAAATTGAAAGAATTGGAGGCCGATCTTCCCCCCGGCATGGACTACCAGATCAGTTACGACGTGTCCAACTTCTTGGACGCCTCCATAGATCAAGTGCTCCATACACTGCGTGATGCGTTCATTTTGGTGGCCATTGTGGTGTTCCTCTTCTTGGGGGATTGGCGCTCAACCCTCATTCCGATCATTGCGGTGCCCGTTTCCTTGATCGGTGCCTTCTTTGTGATGCAATTGTTCGGACTGTCTATCAACCTGATCACGCTTTTTGCCTTGGTATTGGCCATCGGTATTGTGGTGGACAACGCCATTGTGGTGGTGGAAGCGGTGCACGTGAAGATGCACGAGGAAAACCTCACGCCGTACAAGGCATCCTATGAAGTTTTGGGGGAAATTGGAGGAGCCATCATCGCCATTACTTTAGTAATGACCTCCGTGTTTATCCCCATTTCGTTCATGACGGGACCGGTTGGGGTCTTCTACCGACAGTTTTCCATTACCATGGCGGGATCTATTGTGATTTCGGCCATTGTGGCATTGACATTGACCCCGGTGCTATGCGCCATGATGTTGAAGAATACCCATGGTCAACCCAGAAAAAAATCCCCTGTGAACCGCTTTATCGATTGGTTCAATGGCAAGTTTGAAAAACTTACGGGAAGGTATGTAGGTGTCTTGAACAAGATCGTGAACCGAAGGGTGGTCACTTTTGGTATCCTTATCGCTTTTTGTGCGGGCATCTTTTTTACTAATCAAGTATTGCCTGCCGGATTTATTCCCAATGAGGACCAAGGAATGATCTACGCGATCATCCAGACCCCTCCCGGGGCCACATTGGAGCGAACCAATGCCGTGGCACGAAAACTTCAGGAAATCTGTGAAGAGACCGAAGGTGTGGAATCCGTTTCATCCTTGGCCGGATATGAGATCATGACCGAGGGTAGGGGTTCCAACGCCGGTACCTGTCTCATCAACCTAAAACCGTGGTCCGAACGCGAACATACCGTACACGAGATCATGGAAGAATTAGAGGAAGAAACCAAAGACCTGGGAGCGGTCATAGAATACTTTGAGCCCCCCGCCGTTCCTGGGTTCGGTTCTTCCGGTGGTTTTGCCATGCGTTTGTTGGACAAGACCAACGGTACCGATTACCATGAGTTTGAAAAGGTGAATAATGACTTTATGGACGCCCTTCGAGAAAGAAAGGAGTTGACAGGTCTGTTCACTTTCTATGCGGCCAATTATCCACAGTATGAGCTGAAAATCAACAATAAGGCAGCCATGCAGAAGGGGGTTTCCATAGGAAAAGCCATGGAAAACCTGAACATCCTCATTGGTAGTACCTATGAACAAGGGTTCATTCGTTTTGGTCGATTCTTCAAGGTATATACCCAGGCCGCACCCGAATATCGGGCATTGCCATCGGATTTGGAGAAACTCTTTGTGAAGAACGAAGAGGGCGAAATGGTGCCCTATTCCGCTTTTATGACCATGGAAAAGCGATTGGGTCCCAATGAAATCACCCGTTACAACCTCTACAACTCAGCCGCAATCAACGGTCTGCCCGCCAAGGGGTACACTACGGGCGATGCCATCGATGCCATTAAGGAAGTGGCGGCACAGACCCTGCCCCGTGGCTACGATATTGCCTGGGAAGGATTGTCGTTCGATGAGGCACAGCGCGGTAATGAGTCGCTCTACATTTTCATTGTGGTATTGATTTTTGTGTATCTGGTATTGGCAGCCCAGTACGAAAGTTTCTTGCTCCCGATGGCTGTAATCCTTTCTTTGCCCGTTGGGGTATTTGGTTCCTTCTTCCTGTTGAAGTTGATGGGATTGGCCAACGACGTGTATGCACAGATCGGTGTGATCATGTTGGTGGGACTTCTGGGTAAAAATGCGGTTTTGATCGTGGAATTTGCCGTTCAGAAACACCGACAGGGCGCCACGATTCTGGAAGCAGCCATTGAAGGTTCCAAGCAACGATTCCGCCCTATTTTGATGACATCCTTTGCCTTTATCGCCGGATTGATCCCCTTGGTGGTCGCTTCGGGTGCTGGAGCCATCGGTAACCGTACCATTGGCGGTTCTGCCCTGGGAGGGATGCTTATCGGAACCATTTTCGGGGTATTGTTGATTCCTGGATTGTATTTCATTTTCGCCAAGATGTCCGAAGGCAAGAGCCTTATCAAGGATGAGCATGACGAACCGATTTCCGAAGAATTCTTCAAGGAGAGTAAACTACGTACACGCTTGCGAGAGGTGAACAAACTGTTGAAAAAAATGACCACAAGAAATGGAAACAAAAAGAAAAATGACAAAGATGAAGAACAGTAGATCATTTTTAATGGCAATGATTTCGCTTGTGGCCTTTTATGCCTGTGTGCCCATCCGCGAGATCAGGGACGAGAACACAGCTGTTCCCGAGCAGTACCAAAACCAGTCCGCGGATACCATAAACTCTGGATTGGTACAGTGGAAGGAGTTCTTCAAAGATCCCAACCTGATTGCGTTGATTGATACGGCCTTGTTGAAGAACCAAGAGTTGAACATCATGTTGCAACAAGTGGATATGTCCAAGAACGTGATCCGGGCCAAAACCGGCGAATATTTGCCCTTTGTCAACTTTCAGGCCGGTGCCGAAGTGGAAAAAGTAGGGGAATATACCCGTAATGGGGCCGTGGAGAAGAACCTTGAGGTGAAGGAGGGGGAAGAATTTCCCGAACCCCTGACCAATTATGGTCTAGGTGCCTTCGCCACTTGGGAACTCGATGTGTGGAAAAAGCTTCGCAATGAAAAAAAGGCGGCCGTTTACGAATACCTATCCAGTGTGGAAGGGAAGAATTTTATGGTCACCAATTTGGTGGCGGAGATTGCGGATTCCTATTATGAGCTGATGGCGTTGGATAACCAATTGGCCATTATCGACCAAAACTTGGAAATCCAGCAGAATGCCCTCAACATGGTGAAACTCCAGAAGCAGGCGGCCCGTGCCACCGAATTGGCGGTACAGCGTTTTCAGGCGGAAGTGTTGAAGAACCAAAGCCATAAGTACGAAATCCAGCAGGAAATCGTGGAGACCGAGAACAAACTCAATTTCTTGATCGGTAGGTCACCACAACACATCAATCGGACTTCGGACAATTTTATCGATACCCCGATTGATCATCTGTATGCTGGAATCCCTTCCCAATTGTTGCAGAACCGTCCCGATGTGCGTCAAGCTGAGTTGGAATTGGCAGCCGCCAAATTGGACACCAAAGCGGCCAAGGCCAGTTTTTATCCGCAATTTACCATCAAAGCGGGGGTGGGGTTGGAAGCATTCGATACCAAATACCTGACCACCACCCCGGAATCCGTTCTGTATTCGCTAATGGGCGATATGGTAGCTCCGTTGATCAACAGAAATGCGATCAAGGCGCAGTATCTGAATGCCACGGACAGACAGTTGCAGGCGGTGTACGAGTATGAAAAAGCCATTTTGAACGCTTATATCGAAGTGGCCAACCAGTTGTCGAACATCGACAATTTAAAAAAGAGTTATGAATTAAAAGACGGTCAAGTGCAGGCCCTGACCCAATCCATTGACCTTTCCACGCGTTTGTTCCAGTCCGCACGAGTGGAATATATCGAGGTGCTTTTGGCACAGCGGGAGGCCCTAGAGTCGAAAATGGAGCTTGTGGAGACCAAAAAAGACCAGCTGTTGGCCCAAGTAAAGATGTACCGGTCATTGGGCGGCGGCTGGAATTAAAATGCCCCCAAATCAATGGATAGTGTTGTTATGCCTACTTAACAGGCTATCGGTTCTCTCAAAAGTGAAAGCCCATTTACATTTGTAAATGGGCTTTTTTAATGTAGTCTCCGTGCTTTAAAGACTATTCGTCATTCAGGGAATCAATACCTTGATCCTTCAAGCGTTCAAGATGACCTTTCATCGCATTGACCTGCTGGGGCGGATGTCCTTGCCAGACCGTGATTTCACCCACCACCTTGAAAGGATGGATGGAACGATAGGATTTTGTTGGATTGCCGGGAAATTTTTGGTCGGTCAAATCCGGGTCGTCCTCAATTTTCCCGGTGGGTTCCACCAGATAAATTCGCTCGCGACCTTCTCCCAAAGCGAGCTCGGCACCCCAGATGGCAGCATCCAAAGTAGCAGTCAGAAAGATGTACTTCGCATTTTTCCGCTGGCCAAAGTTTGAATTATACCCAGGTTCGATGGTGTCACCGATCTTCAGGTCAGCCTTAGTGCCGTGAAAGTAGGTTTGGGCAAAAGGACTTTGAGCTGTTTTTTGATTTTTTTCGTCTTGTCCCAAAGTGTGGTGCTTTTATCGCTTTTGTAGGTTGAAAACGGTTCCCGCAGGATCTTGGATCCAGTGCATGTTTTGTGAGATTTCCTCGATCTCGTCACAAGTTTCCACTCCGTTCTGTTCCAGATATTGTGTTGCTACTTCCACATCAGGAACAGTAAGCTGTAACCAAGTTTCTGAATGTGTATAGTTGTCCACACAGTCCAACCATATGATATTGTTGCCAAATTTCACCTCGTGTGTTCTTGAAACGGTGGGATTGTCAATGGGTTTTTCTTCTATTTCCAATTTTAGAATGTCCCTGTAAAAAGCAACTGTTTTTTCATATTTACTTTTTGGGATCTTTATGGCGATATTGATGCCTGCCTCAAATTTTGGGGTCATTTGTAGGATGCTTTTTTGATTTTTATATTTTGATGATGGGTTAATTGTCTGAAAATCATCATAAAAGAACAACTATTTCTTGTCCCTGTATTTATCAAACCAAGCCAGCACACTGGCGATCTTCGCGATCAAATTGCTGGGTTTGTTGGCAATACCGTGTGAAGCACCTGGAATCCTGACCATGGCGGTTTCCACGTTTTCCAGTTTCAGGGCGGCATAGAACTGCTCCGATTCCGCAATGGGTGTTCGGTAATCTTCTTCGCCTGTCAACAACATGGTGGGGGTGGTCACATTGCCCACGTAGGTCAGGGGAGAGCGGCGCATATAGTTTTCGGGATCTTCCCAAGGTTTTTTACCAAACCAATATTTGGAGAAAAATTGTACACCATCGGCATAAAGCACAAAACTGGTCCAGTTGATCACGGGTTTGGCTACTACGGCGGCCTTAAAACGGTCGGTTTTGCCCACGATCCAAGCCGTAAGCACACCACCACCGGAACCGCCCGTCACGAACAAGTTGTTCTCATCCACATATCCTTTTTCCAAAAGGGCATCCACACCCGACATGAGATCTTCATAATCATGGTTGGGGTAATCGTGATGGATGAGGTTTCCGAATTCTTCACCATAGCCAGTACTTCCTCTGGGATTGGTGTACAGCACCACATAACCTGCCGCTGCGTAAGCCTGTATTTCAGCAGCGTACACAGCTCCATAACTTTGAAACGGACCGCCATGGATTTCCAAGATCATGGGGTATTTTTTGGAAGGATCAAAATCGGGGGGCGTTACCACCCAACCCTGTATTTTGCGTTGGTCATAGGAGGACTCCCACCACATTTCTTCCACCTTGCCCAATTTCTTGAAGGAAAAAAGATCATCGTTGAGGGCGGTAAGGCGTTTGGTGGTTTTGGTATCGGAAACTCCCAGATCGGAAGGGTGGCTGGTATCGCCCATCGTATAGGCAAACCTGTTGTTGGAAGATGCTGAAAAGCTGGCAGCATTGTAAGGCCTGCCCAAAGAAAGACCACCTAAAACATCCGTAATGTCATCCACTTTTCCAGATAGGCTTATGGATGCCAATTTTCCCTTGCCCTGATCGGTATAGATAAAATGAAGGCCATTGCCCTTGTTGTTCCATGCCATGTCTTCCACATCGCGGTCAAAATCCCCAGAAATCAATTGGGAATTGGAACCATCGGTGTTCATGACGTACAATCGGGTCACTTGGTAGCCTTGCAAGCGGTCATCATAACCCAAATAGGCTATTTTGGAGCCATCTGGAGAGAGCACGGGATTGCCATCGGGACCATAACGATCCGTTAGGGGAGTGGTTTTGCCATCATTTACGTTGATACTGTAAATTTCACTATCGGCTGGCTCAAACTCTTCATCCTTGTGGAAATTGGCACTGAAAAACAGATGATTGCCATCCTTGGACCAAATGGGGCCACCATGGTCAAACTCGGAAAAAGTCAACTGTTTGGGAGTACCGCCACTTATGGGCAAGGTGAACAATTGGGTATTACCACCTTTAATGTACCCTTGGCCATCACCACGGTAGTTCATCTTGTCAATGTATTTGGGCGGATCGTTCCACTTG
Organism: Allomuricauda sp.; assembly: GCA_048270465.1. Classification (GTDB taxonomy): domain Bacteria; phylum Bacteroidota; class Bacteroidia; order Flavobacteriales; family Flavobacteriaceae; genus Flagellimonas. Next base: position 35,833 of record JBLWSV010000015.1, on the reverse strand, counting down.
GCACCTTCAGGTTTTGGGGGCATTTTGATGATGGATTTATCCTCTGCCGGAACGAACATATTGAATGCCAAATAGCGATCATCATGCGACCATGAAACTTGCCCCGGGGATTTTGGAGTGTTGGTCAATGCCATGGTTTCCTTGGTGTCCAACCACATGAGATAAAGCTTCATCTTGTCATCGGCCATATTGGATTTGAAGATGATCTTTTTGCCATCGTGTGACCATTTCGGCGCAAAATCATTATGGTTTCCTGTGGTCAACGGACGGTTGTTGGAGCCATCAAAGTTCACGATCCAGAGGTTGGAAAGGTTTCGGTCGGTCATTACGTCCTTAAAATTCCGAACATAGATGATTTTCGTTCCATCTGGGGAAATCTGTGGGTCGGAGACATACTCCATGTTGAAGATGTCCAGCAATTCCAATTTCGATTGTACTTGGCCAAACCCTAAAGGGTTTATGGCCACCAAAAGGAGCAAGGTGATGAGTGATTTTTTCATTGGGATGGGTTTAGAAAGTTTTGATTTCTAAAAATACGGAATAATTCTCCGTGAATGTCAGGTCGAGCGCAGTCGAGACCCAATAATTGGTAATTCTACCCAAATACTTCTCGATAGCTCCTTGGACTGCGCTCAGGATGACATCTACAAGGGACAGTTTCCATAAGTTGGAGTTATGGATTAAGGAAGATGAAATATAATTCGAAAGCAGTTTGATCAATACGTCGTGGTCATATTGATGTCCACACAAATGATAAAGTCGGCTAGCCCCATGTTTTCCTCTTTAAGTTTGTGCACGTTCTCTTGGGAAACGGTAGAGATGGTGCCATAGGCCAAATCAGGTCGGTCTTTTTTCAAATACCAAACAATACCTTCATAATCATTGCTATGGTAGGCTCCGTTGTAGTGGAGGAACAAACTACCTTCCTTGTAATTTTTTAGGATGAGATGGGCCATGGTGGCATCTTTGATAGCCTGCGCCATCACTATTGAAGGTGTGGCGTGGTCGCCCATCATGGCCAACATGTTCTTATATCCGGGCAGTTCCGGGTCGTAAGCGATCGGTAAGGGAGCTATCCACGACTTTTCCTCTTGGGTAAGCGTGTCCAAAGCCTGAAAACCACCTCCTTTATAAACTAGGTTAGCATAGCGACGGGGTACATTGGAGGCCACAAAGACCAATTTTTTGTCCTTGGCGAAATCCACCAAAGGGGCATAGTCGGTTTTGTGATTGTTCCACAGTCGGGCCGTGGTATCCAAGGCCTTGTAATCGATTTTTCCCGATAAATAATCGTTGAGTTCATCTTGGTTGTCGGCCTCCACCATTTCTGCACCAAGAATCAGTGGCCTTTTGGAATGAAGATCGGCTGTAAGCTCGTATTGCAACCAATGTGAAATGGGGTTGTTATGCAGTTCCCCGAAGAGGACCATATCCTTTTCTTCCAAACTTTTCACCATTTTTTCATAGGATACCTTTTTGCCCTTAGCGTTATAAATCACATAAGGTGTTTTTTGGGTGAAACCAAAGGTTAGGCAAAGGGTGAAGGTGAAAAGGAAAAGGAGTTTTTTCATTTTACATTGAAAATTTAAAATTAGTTGTCCTCCCACTCCGTATGAAAAATCCCTTCGCGGTCCACGCGTTCATAGGTGTGCGAGCCAAAATAGTCGCGTTGCGCCTGGATGAGGTTCAACGGCAATCGGCTGCTGGTGTAAGCATCAAAATAGGTGAGGGCGTTGGAGAGCCCGGGCAACGGAATGCCATTTGTGGCGCCATAACTCACCAATTCTCTTGCGGCGTCCACCGTGCTTTGCACTTTCTCCACAAAGGAAGGGGAAAGCAATAGGTTTTGTAACTCTTTATCGGCTTGGTATGCCTCGGTAATATCCGCCAACAAAGCGGCCCTGATAATACAACCTGCCCTCCAGATTTTGGCGATTTCACCCAGTTCTAGCGCGTAACCATACTCTTTGGAAGCATCGCTCAATTGGTGCATGCCCTGGGCATATGTAATGATGAAGGCAAAATAGAGGGCCTGCTCCGCTTTTGAGATAAAATCAGCTTTATCCACTGCTTTGGGTGTAGGGCGGTCATACAGTTTGTCCGCTTTGATGCGTTCGTCCTTAAGGGCGGATATTTCGCGCATGCTCACCGCAATATCGATGGTGGGCACGGGAATACCGAGGTCCATGGCATTTTGTGAGGTCCATTTTCCGGTTCCTTTTTGTTTGGCCTTGTCCAGTATCATATCTACAAGGTCATTGTCGGTCAGATCGTCTTTTTGGGCAAAGATTTCGGAAGTGATCTCCACCAAAAAGGATTGCAATCTTCCTGAATTCCACTGCGCAAAGGTTTGGTGCAGTTCCACATTGGAGAGTCCGCCTGCTTTTTTCAAGAGGTCATAGATTTCCGAGGTGAGCTGCATCAACCCGTATTCGATGCCGTTGTGGACCATTTTTACATAGTTTCCCGCGGATTTTGGTCCCAGATAGGCCACGCAGGGCTCGCCTTTGTATTTGGCGGAAACCGCTTCAAAAATGGGTTTTACATGTTGGTAGGCCTCTTTGGAGCCCCCTGGCATGATGCTAGGCCCTTTTCTGGCCCCTTCGGCGCCACCGGAAACGCCGGCACCAAAAAAATTGATGCCCTTTCCCTTCAAAAAGGCTTCCCTGCGGTCGGTATCCGTAAAAAAGGAGTTTCCTCCGTCGATGATGATATCCCCTTTGTCCAAATAAATCGACAAATTTTCAATGACGATGTCCACCACTTTTCCGGCCGGTACCAAAAGCATGATCTTCCGGGGTGTGGCCAGGGCATTTACAAAGGTTTTTACATTGGTGGAGGCGTTCACTTTTGATGTATCACCACCTTCTTGGATCAATGCGGCCACTTTTTCTTCATCCAAATCGTTCCCAAAAGCGGTAAAACCATTATCGGCCACATTCAGAATAAAATTGCGTCCCATGACGCCAAGCCCCACAAGGCCAAAATCATACGTGTCTGCCATCTTGTTTATTTTTTGCCCATCAGCGTTAATACAACGCTAAGGAAGCCATTAGTTGAATTCCGAACCTAAAATAAACCTTATATTCGTTATGCTCAAATATAAATGGCCTTGTTGTGGAATGATGGCCATGCTTGAGTTCAATTCAGCGCAACCTTGGACACTATGAAAAAGACCGAAAACCAGATGCTCGTAATTTTTGGGGCATCGGGCGACTTGACTGCAAGAAAACTGATTCCGGCCCTGTTCAATCTGTATCTGGCCAAACAATTGCCCCAGCATTTTGTGGTTTTGGGGGTGAGCCGGAGCAACCTTACCGATGAATCGTTCCGAGACCGGGCGGTGTATCAAAGCGAGTATTTGAAGAAGAAAATGGAAAATCTCGATGCAAGTGAGGTGAAAGGCTTTGCCGATATGCTTTTTTATGAGGACTTGGGCAAAAGTTACGATACGGATTATGGAAATTTGCGCAAACGTGTTGAGGCGCTTAAAGAAGCCCACAATACTTCCGGAAACATCATGTATTATCTTTCCACACCGCCGACGTTGTACGAAACCGTGGCCCGAAACCTTGCAGATGCCGGGATGAACACACAGAACAACGGTTGGAAACGTTTGATTGTGGAAAAACCGTTTGGATACAGTCTAAAAACTGCCAAAAAATTGAATGATGGGCTTCATCAATACTTTACCGAGCCGCAGATTTACCGGATTGACCATTATTTGGGCAAGGAAACCGTTCAGAACTTGTTGGTGACCCGATTTTCCAACAGTATTTTTGAACCGCTCTGGAACCGCAACTATATCCATCATGTGGAGATCACCAATGCTGAAAGTGTCGGTGTGGAAAAACGGGGAGGGTATTATGATAGATCCGGCGCTCTGCGTGATATGTTCCAGAACCACTTGTTGCAGATTGTGTCGCTCGTGGTAATGGAGCCGCCAATAGGTGCGGAAGCGGAAGAAATCAGGAACGAGAAGGTAAAAGCGCTGAAATCCCTTCGGGTCATGGAGACGGAGGAAGAATTGCATGCGAACACCATTCGTGCGCAGTATGTCGAATCCATTGTAAATGGCGAAAAGGTGAAGGGTTACCGAGAGGAGGACGATGTAGATCCCAATTCCACCACGGAAACGTATGCCGCCATCAAGTTTTATGTGGACAATTGGCGCTGGCACGGGATACCGTTTTATGTGCGTACTGCCAAACGGATGCCCACAAAGGTCACGGAAATTGTCATCCATTTTAAACCCCCTCACCATCAGATCTTTAAGGATTCGGGCATGCACCGGGACAATAAACTGATTATCCGTATCCAGCCCGATGAGGGCATTTTGATCAAGTTTGGGGTCAAAGTGCCGGGTCAGGGCTTTAAAGTGGAGCGTGCAAATCTGGATTTTTACTATTCCAGTCTCGCCCAGACCTATGTGATGGAAGCCTACGAACGCCTGTTATTGGACGCTATGCAGGGCGATGCCACCCTCTATGCCCGTGCTGATGAGGTGGAGGCAGCCTGGGAATTTGTAGATCCCATCCTCAAGTACTGGAAAAAGGGCAAAGATGTACGCATGTACGGTTATGCCGCAGGGGTATGGGGTCCTGAAAATGCCGATGAGCTTTTCGAGGGAAATGGGTTTTGGCGCAATCCAGGTGAAAATTTGGCCGATGATCCCGGGTATTGTGTGATTTGTTAGAAGTCGGAAGTCGGAAGTCGGAAGTCGGAAGTCGGAAGTCGGAGGTCGGAGGTCGGAAGTTAGAAGTCGGAAGTCGAATGTTGGGTGTGAGTACGAGTCCTTCGGACGCGCTCAGGATAAACCAAAGTCGAAAACACAAAATCAATTTACATGGAAATAAAAATATATAAAGACAAAAACGAAGTCGCAGAGCAGTTTTCGGCCTATTTTGTGGAAAAGGCAGCAGAACATGAGGCTTTTCATGTGGCACTTTCCGGAGGGAGTACCCCTAAGATTGTGTTCGATGTGTTGGCCAAAAACTTTGCCGATAAAGTGGACTGGACCAAAGTGCATTTTTATTGGGGCGATGAACGCTGTGTGCCCCCAACGGATGATGAGAGTAACTACAAAATGACCGTGGAACATCTTTTTTCCAAGATTGATGTGCCCCATGAAAATATCAACCGTATTTTGGGTGAGAAGGAACCGAACGGGGAGGCCATGCGCTATGCCAATCTCTTGGAAATTGATTTGGACAGGGTAGAGGGCACTCCCCAATTTGATCTGGTGATCTTGGGCATGGGCGATGACGGACACACCGCTTCCATATTCCCCCACGAAATTGCTTTGTGGGATGCAGACGACCATTGCGTGGTGGCGACGCATCCCGATTCGGGCCAGAAAAGGGTCTCCATAAACGGAAAAGTAATCAATACCGCCAAAGAGGTGGCCTTTTTGGTCACTGGGGCATCAAAAGCTGAAAAAGTGAAAGCTGTGGTGGAGAAGACCAAAGGTTCAGCGGTTTACCCCGCTTCGTTGGTCAATCCAGCATCGGGCAATTTGGTTTGGTTTTTGGATGAAGAAGCCGCATCAGGGCTCAATCAAAATCCATTTTGACATTCTCTCCTTGCAGGAACTCCTGGTATTCGTTCACCTTAAAGTTGTTGGACTCGTACTTGCTATCCCTTTGAAAAGCGGATTGTTTACGTTCCTTACTGCGGGCAAAACGGCGAATGTCCTGCTTGGTCTTCAAAATAAGACCGGGAACAGGCTTGTTTTTACCATCCTTCCCCTTGGCCACCATGGTGAAATAGGAGGAATTACAATGTTTGATTTCCCCAGTGGTGATATTTTCAGATTCTACGCGAACACCAACCACCATAGAAGTTTTTCCTGTGTAATTGATGGAGGCTTTTAGGGTGACCAGTTCCCCGACATCGATGGGGTTCAGAAAATCCACGCGGTTCACCGAAGCGGTCACGCAGTAACTTTGTGAGTGCTTGGAAGCACAGGCAAATGCAATCTGGTCCATAAGGTTCAGGATGTGCCCCCCATGTACTTTGCCCCCAAAGTTGGAATGGGAGGGGAGCATGAGTTCGGTGATGGAGACCCTACTTTCCTTGGACGACTTGAATTTTTTCATACTAGTTTCTAAAAAGAGGCGACTTTTCTTCCTCTACCTCCGTGATAAAATACTTGGTATCACCCAACCAGAAAAAGGTGGCATAGCGTTCCTTGTAGGTGACCTTGATATAATGGCCCTGATATTCCTTCATTTTCTCGATGATCTCTTTCTCCTTGTCCTCCACCGAGAAAGAAAACACATTGGTCCCACCCAATCCTTGGCTGATCTGGCCTTCCCAAGTTTTTACCATAACGCCCTTTCTGCTGAACTTGATGAGTTCACCGGAGCGGTAACCCACGCTGTAGGGCACATAATAAACGAAGGCAAAATAACCCACAATGCCGAGCACTACTACGGTAATAAAAATGGTCAGGAATTTTTTCATGCTCAGTGTTTTAGTTCAGTTCTTCGAAATCGTCCTCATGGGCACGTTTTAAAATAGGTTCGGGCAAGGATTTTTTGGCTTTGGCCCCCATCTTTTTCAGTTTTTCTATTGTTGTGACAATATTGCCCCTACCTTCCACAAGCTTGTTCATGGCCCCACGATATTCACTTTTGGCCTCGTCCATTTTTTTGCCCACCTTGGTCAGGTCGGAGACAAATCCTTCAAACTTATCATAAAGTGCCCCGGCCTGTTTGGCGATTTCTATCGCATTCCTTTGTTGCTTTTCATTGCTCCACATGCTGTCAATAGTGCGAAGTGTAGCCAAAAGAGTAGAGGGGGTCACGATCACGATATTCTGCTCAAATGCCTTATTGTACAATGAATTGTCCTCGTTGATGGCAATGGCAAAGGCCGGTTCAATGGGAACGAACATCAGTACAAAATCAGGGCTTTCCATTTCATAAAGGTCCTCATATTTTTTGGCGGAAAGTTGTTCCACATGCCTTCTCAACGAGTTGATATGGTCTTTTAGGAACTTAGGCTTGTCCTCTTCCTCGGCATTGGTATAACGTTCGTAATCCGTTAATGAAACCTTGGAATCCACCACCATTTTCTTGCCATCGGGAAGATGTATGATGACGTCGGGCATCACCCTGCTGCCATCTTGCCGCACAAAGCTTTGTTGCACACTGTATTCCCTATCCTTTTCAAGACCGGATTTTTCCAGAACTCGTTCCAAGACCAATTCTCCCCAATTTCCCTGCATTTTGCTGTCGCCTTTCAAGGCTTTGGTCAAATTTTCGGCTTCCTGGGTGATCTTTAGGTTTTGGGTCTGTAAATTCAGCAATTGTTCCTTTAATGCGGAGTGGATGCTGATGTTCTCTTTTTGTGATTTTTCTACCTTTTCCTCAAACTCCTTTATTTTTTTGTTGAGGGGAGTAAGAATGTTCTCAATGTTTTCCTTGTTGCTTTTGGTGAACTTTTCACTTTTTTCGTCCAGAATCTTGTTCGCCAGGTTCTCAAATTCCTTGGTGAATTTTTCTTGGAGTTTTTCCAGTTCCTGTTTTTGCTCCACAAGTTTTTCACCCAGATTCCCTGATTTGGATTCTTCCCTGGCCAATGCAATTTCAAGTTCAGACTTCCGCTCTTGGATTTCTTTGAGTTCCATTTTCAGGGAAGCAATCTCTTGGTTGGCCTTTTCCCCACGATCGTTCCAAACACTTTCATTGGATTTGGTCTTCAGTTTTTGAATGTACATGCCAACCAATAGCCCGAGGACCAATGCTAAAACACCAATAATAAAATAGATAAGTACTGTGCTCATTAAATCATTTATTGAAGATAAAGATAACGGATTCCGATCGATGCAGAAATGGAAATTGTCTTTACTTATTCACCTTGAACGAACCGGTCTTGGCATCGAATCGTACCATTTCCGAAGGAAACAGCTGTTCAAAATGCTTTTGTTCTATCAGTTCACAAGGATCGCCGAAGGGGTTGGCATTACCATCCAAGATGAGGATCTTATCGCACAATTGGATGGCAAGGTCAATCTCATGGGTGGAAAAAAGGATGGTCTTTTGCTGGTCGTGGGCCAACTGTTGTAGCATTTTCAAGATCTGTACCTTATGATAGAGGTCTAAATGTGTGGTGGGCTCGTCCAAGATGATCACAGGGGTGTCCTGCGCCATGGCTCGTGCAATCAATACCCGTTGCAATTGCCCATCACTCAGTTCGTGGCATTTACTGTTTTTAAGGTCATTCAAAAGAAAAGCATCCAAGCTGTCCTGTACGTGTTTTTTGTCGTCGGCGGACAAGGTGCCCAACCAATTGGTATAGGGCTGTCTCCCCAGTGCAATCAATTCTTGCACCGTCAAGTTTTTGGAAGCAGGCTGTTCGGTCAACACCACACTTAGTTTTTTGGAGAGCTCGGAAGTGGAATGGTTTTCCAGATTTTTGCCATCCAAAAGTACATTTCCGGACAGTTTGGGCTGGAATCCTCCCAAGGTTCGCAACAAAGTGGATTTTCCGATGCCATTCACGCCAACAACTCCACACAATGTTCCTGAATCTAGGTCAAAGTTGATGTTTTTGGAAACGGTTTTACCCCCGTATCCTATGGATAAATTTTTGACGGACAGTATGTTGTTTCCTGTATTACCCATTAGAACAGCATTTTTCGTTTTCTTACCAAGAGCCATATCACCACAGGCGCCCCGACCAATGAAGTGATGGCGTTGATGGGCAGTACATTGGCCGAGTTGGGCCATTGCGCGATCATGTCACAGAGCAGCATCAATATGGCACCGTACAGGAATACGGCGGGAACCAACACTTTGTGTTCCATGGTGTCAAAAATCTGTCGGGTGAGATGGGGAACGGCCAACCCCACAAAGGCAATGGGTCCCGCAAATGCGGTCACGCCCCCGGCCAATAGTCCTGTCGCAATGATAATGGTGAACCTCGACTTTTTTAGGGAAACTCCCAGACTTTGTGCATAACGTTCTCCCAAAAGAAGGGCGTTCAACGCTTTTAGGGACAAGATACTGAGCAAAATTCCCAAAAGAACAATACCCGTCAATAGCCAAAGTTGTTGTGGGGTAAGGTTGCCTACACTTCCGAAGGACCAAAAAATGAACCGTTGCAGGTTTTCAGCGCTGGAAAAATAAGCCAGAACACTCACAATGGCGGAGGTTATGCTCCCAAACATCAGCCCGATGATCAAAAGCGCCATCGTATCCTTGACCCGTTGTGCGACCACCATCACCACCAACAACACTAAAAAACTTCCCATACTGGCGGCCAAGGCCAGGGAAACATCGCCCAAAAAGGAGAACGAAGCGAATCCTGTGACCATGGTGGCTCCCATGAGCAACAAAGCGGCCCCAAGGCTGGCTCCGGAGCTGATGCCCAGGACAAAAGGCCCTGCCAGGGGGTTTCGGAACAAGGTCTGCATCAAAAGACCGCTAAGGGAAAGTCCGCCACCGACCAAAATGGAGGTAAAAGCCTTGGGAATCCTAAAATCCCAGATGATATAATTCCAGGTCTCCGCTTGCGCAGGTGTGCCAAGGAGCATGGAAATCACTTCGGGAAAAGGGATGTTGACCGACCCGGAGCTAATGTTCAACAGCCATGCGAGTACCAAGGCGATACCTATCAAAAAAAAGGAAAGGCGATATGACCTTGGATTATACATTTATTGCAGGGGTTTAAAAAAACGGGGTTCATGGTCGAGCAACAGTTCGGGGTGAAAAATGGCAATCAGGTCCTTTAGGACCAGGTCGGGACGTTGGGGCGCCAGTTCATAGAAAACAAGTCCTCCCTTGGCGCCTTTCTCTATTGCGTTGGAATAAATCTTCTTTTGGGAGAAGGCTTCAAACTGTTTGTGGTGCGGGTTCACGCTTTCCAGTTCGGCATATGAGGTTTGGGAAGAGGGATTGAGCCAAAAATCGGCCTGCTGTGCCTTCTCCAGAACAGCTTCCAAACTTAGGCCGATACTTCCCGTTTCTTCAGTGTCGGCCCAGAGATATTCGGCATTGGCATCTTTCAGAAATCGCGCCATCCAGCTTTTGCCCCCGGCCACGTACCACACATCTTTGTAGAGTCCCCCAGTGAGCACAGTGGGCCTTTGTTCGGCCTTTTGGGCCAATTGTTTCGCTTCTAGGTATGACGTTTCGATTTCTTTGAAAAGACGGTCAGCTTGCTGCTCTTTCTGAAAAAAAGGAGCGAAAAACTTGATCCATTCCGCTTTGCCCAGCGGGGTCTGTTCCACCCAATCCCCGTTATAAACCACCGCAATTCCCGCCCGTTTCAGGGTTTCATAGGTCTTGTTGGTGTCGTTTATCCCAAAGCCCATCACCACTTCGGGTTTTATGGCCAAGGCAATCTCGGTATTGATGCTTTCGTTCATGCCCAGTTCCTTGATCTGTCCATTGTCCACCAATTTTCGAGCCACAGGGGAAGAGATAAAATCAGTATTGGGAAAGCCGACCACCACATCCAGCTCGTCCAATGCCTCCAAGGAAGGGATATGGGTGGTGGAGGTAATGACCATTTTTTCCACGGGTGTGCCCACGATGGCATCATATTCATCTCGGGGAAAGGTCATGGAAGGCAATTTCTCTTTGGGAACGAGTGCATATTTGAACGATTGCTGAGCCCCAGGCCAGGGTGAAGTCACCTCGATCACGGTAAAACCATTGCTCTTACGAATTGAAAAGCCTGTCGCATGTTCAATTTTAGGGTCTTGGTCGTTTGCTTCAACGGGGACGGTTTTTTTCTTTTCGCCACAAGCTGTCAACGAAACTAAAATAAGCAGGCCAAAAAAGAATATGGAAAGTTGTTTTTTCACCATAGCCCCAAAAGTAAGATTATTTGAATATTTATTGATATTGATGAATATGCTCAAAAAAAGTAAAATAATGATTACGATTGTCACGTCGAGCGCAGTCGAGACGCTTCGCCTTACCCTTCGACTGCGCTCAGGAAGACAAAGCAGATTTCAGACCCATAAAGAACAATCAATTTCAACTTTTATGGAAAAAGATTGAACGGAATGATTATTTTCGCGCTGAATTTAGGTTCGTGCAGGGCGTTTTTCTGTACGATTAAAAGGGAATCCGGTGCAAATCCGGAGCTGTTCCCGCAACTGTAAGTTTGTGCCCTCAAAAGGCACCCCGAAGGGATGTTGTTTTCTTCGATACCACTGTCCACAAAAAGGATGGGAAGGTGAAACAACATAAAACGAGCCAGGAGACCTGCCAAATTCAAACAAACAATGTTAAACTTTCGGGATAAAAGTTTACGTATGGAAATCATACTATTCTCCCGTTTATTCAATTAAACGAAATGAAAAAAAATCATTTTTGGTTACTGGCCGCCCTATTGGCGGGCAAGGGACTTCTTGCGCAAAAAATACAGCAGGATTCCCTGAAAGTGCAGCAACTGGACGAGGTTGTTGTGAGCGATTCAAAATTTGAACTGAAACGAGAAAATTCAGGAAAGACAGTAATCCAGATTACCGCAAATGAACTGGAACGCAACCAAGGAAAGACAGTTGCGGAGATTATCAACACCAAAAGCGGTATCGAGATTGCCGGTAGCCGTGGCCGTGACGGTGATGTCTTGGGCGTTTATGCCCGCGGCGGTCGGGGAAAACAGGTCTTGGTAATCATCGATGGGGTGAGGGTATCCGACCCGTCCACATTTTCGGCGGAGTACGACCTACGATTGCTTTCACCCACAAATATTGCGTCCATAGAGATCATCAAAGGGGCTGCGAGTACCTTGTACGGGACCAATGCAGCTACGGCCGTAATCAACATCACCACCAAGAGAAGTTCCCAAAAAGACATTTCGGGCAGTTTCAGTACCAGTATCGGTACCAACCAGACCGCAGAGGATCAAAATTATGATCTGGGAAGCATCAGCAATGCGGTCAATGTGAATGGTACCTTGAAGAAGTTCAACTATGTGGTTGACTTTTCGAACCGATACAAAAGCGGGCTCTCTGCAGCGGTGACCCCTGAAAATGAAGAGGATGTTTTTTCACACTACAGTACCAATGTGAGGTTGGGCTACCAGTTTTCCAAAGATTTTGAGGTGTCGGTCTATGGCAACCAGACCAAGTTCAGCAATGAGTATGATGCTTCCAACGCAGAGGCCCCGAATATTGGAAAAAATAAACAGGAAAGGGCAGGAGTGTCCTCTTCCTTTACGTATGGGAAAGGTTCTTTGCACCTTAATGCGGCACTTACCGATTACAAGACCAATTCCAAGGACACCTTTGGTGAGAGTGTTTCAGAGGGAAGCAATTGGGTGTTGGACCTTTACAACAAATATGTTTTTGGGGAGCAATGGCATACCATACTAGGGGTCAATTATATCAAGGATAAAGCGGTTTTTTCCGAAGATGTGGATTTCACCATTGTGGATCCCTATGCCAATGTCGTTTATGTTTCTGATTTTGGGTTGAATCTGAATGCCGGTGTGCGCTTGAACAACCATTCGGAGTATGGGAACCATGTGGTGTACAGCGTCAATCCGTCCTATGTGTTCCCGACCTCAAATGGATATGTGAAACTGCTCGGTTCGTATGCCACATCATACATTACGCCCAACCTGACCCAGCTTTTTGGGGCCTTTGGCGGAAATCCTGATTTGGAACCCGAGGAAAACAGGACCATAGAAGGAGGACTTGAATTCAAGGTGAACGATAGGCTGCGGTTCAGCACGCTTTATTTTGACCGAAACGAAAAGAATGCCATTGGGTATGATGTCAATTTTATGAGCATCAACATTGCTGATGAGATCGATGCCAATGGGGTAGAGGTTGAGGCTGTTTGGTTTCCAATGGGCGCATTGCGTGTTGATGCCAACTATACCTTTACGGAACGCAAGGGGGACAATGCCATCCGCATTCCAAAGCACAAAGCCAATGTAAGCTTGGGGTACCAATTGTGCGAAAAAACGAATGTATCGTTGAGCTATGCCTACACGGGCCAACGGTTCGATACCGATTTTGTGACCTATACCGATGTGGTGCTGGAACCGTTTTCCTTGGTAAATTTTTATGTTGGTCACAAGTTGGTTCCCAAAAAACTCAATGTGTTTTTGGCAGCGGACAATCTGCTGAACGAAGATTACACTGAGATACTTGGATTTACCACCCGGGGGCGCAATTTTCGGGTAGGGATGAACCTGAACCTTTAAAAAAGAAAAAGCGGCCAATTATTGGCCGCTTTTTTTATTTGATTTGGATGTTCAAAGGTTTATCCAAATACATATTGTCTTTTATAGGAGTGTGTAGTCTAGAACTATCAAAATAATTGGCAGGCATTTCCACGGTAAAGTCAATTTTTGCAGAAGAGCCTGTAATTTCTTGAAGCGCACGTGCCAATAGTGGTTCGTTCACATCTCCCAATACACCAAGGTCGGTGATGTCCTCTGGTAGCTCAATGTCCGGCATAAGCCCACTGGTGTAATCGGAGAAACCATCTGCGTTTTCGTTACGTCCAACCAAAGGTTGAAGGCCCCAAGAATTTTTTGTATTGATAAAACGTTCCCGATCTTTATTATATATGTAATCACCATCTTTATCATCCACTAGGGTAATGGAAAATTCATTTTTTCCTCTGGTAGTCTCACCGATGTGGATGACATCCATATAGGGGGCCAATCCATTCATGACCAGTTCACTGGCAGAGGCAGAGTTGTTAGTGGCCAAGACAAAGACCCTGTTTAGATTCAAGGTGTTGATACTGCTCGATCCTGTGGTATCGGTAAAATAATCTATCAGGAAATTATCAGTCAATTGTGCTTGGATCTTATCGTTCCATCGTTGTTTGATGTATACCTCGGTAGTATTGGTGCCATAGATCATACTGGCCAACAGGCGGGAAGTATTCACAGAACCACCAGGGTTGTAGCGCATATCCAGCACCAATTCTGTGGCTCCATCAGCTTCAAATTGGGCAAAGGCTCCATTGAGCTGTTCATCAAAGCTGCTTAGGAATCGGTTGTACATCAAATAGGCCACTTTGGTGCCGTTCACATCCAGCGTTTTGGCAACCAAAATGGGATTTTCCACTTGGTTGGCAATTTTGGTGAGGGTTACTTCCTTGGCATCATCGATAATAGTATTGCCCTCAATATGTGCCATTCCAAGGGTATAGGTGTCATTAGAGCCGAACAAAAGGTCGATATAATTGTTTACGGTAATCTGGACACCGTCCACCCTAGTGAACAGGTCCCCCCGTTGTATGTCTTTTGAAGAAGCGTCAGAGTCGGGAAGTATATATTGTACATATCCAAATACATCATTGCTTCCTGATAGCTGTATCAGGCCAAACTCCAAACCATTGCTCTTGGATACTCCGGAAAGGTTGTTCACCAACTCTTTGTAGTCTTCATTCAAAAAACTGAAACGATCGTCTTTGAACAATAGAACATTGTTGTAAAAATCTTCTGGGTCTGGATTTGCTTCCAAAAAGGCAGTGTATTGGGCATCGGTACTGAACCTTGTGTCCGAAAGGTCATTTACATCCCCCTGCCAAAAATACCATAGATTCATGGCTCTCCACATGAAGTTTTGCGCATCAATTTCTGTAGGGAAATTATTATCGTCATTGCTACATGAAATAAGCAAAGTGGACAGTCCCAAAAACAAGAAACAATATTTTTTCATAGCTTAATTTTAAAGAATCCTTCAATTTTCATTCCGAATAGAAAAGAGGTTGGTAAAAAACATCCGGAACGAACAACAATACCAATATTTGTCATGCAAAATAGACACATCTGGGGAGATTACAAATTTTTTGTAACAAATTTCGATATGTGTCGTCATGCTAGTGTAGGTCGATAAATGAGACCCAAAACAACTGACAACCAATGAAACAGACAGAGTTTTTGAACGTGGTGATGCCCTTTAAGGACAAGCTGTACCGACTGGCCAAGCGCCTGTTGGTCTCCAAGGAGGAAGCGGAAGATGCCACACAGGAAATTTTGTTGAAGCTCTGGTCAAAGAACGAGTCCATGGGAGAGTACAAAAACGTAGAGGCCTTTGCCATGACCATGACCAAGAACTTTTGTTTGGACCGATTGAAATCCAAACAGGCGGGCAACCTGAAACTGGTGCACAGCAATTACAGCGACGAAAGCACCTCCCTGCAACGCCAACTGGAAGCTGAGGACAGCGTAAGTTGGATGGAGCGCATCATGAAGGAATTGCCTGAACAGCAAAAAATGGTATTGCAACTGCGCGACGTGGAGCAATACGAATTTGAGGAAATATGTGAATTATTGGACATGAAACCCACCGCAGTGCGTGTGGCATTGTCCAGAGCAAGAAAAACAGTAAGGGAAGAATTGATAAAAAAACATAACTATGGAATTGGATAACATAGAAAGATTATTGGAAAAGTATTTCGAGGCCACAACAACTGTGGACGACGAAAGAAAGCTAAGGGAATATTTCTCGCAAGAGGATGTGGCCAATCACTTGCAGCAGTACCGCCCCATGTTCAACTACTTTTCCAAAGCCAGGGAAGAACAGTACACCAAGCAGGTGCCATTAAAACCTAGAGTAAACTATTACAAGTGGCTTTCCGTTGCAGCGGCTGTCGTTTTGACCTTTGGCCTCTATTTTGGGCATCAGTACCAAGAAAGAAAAAAGGCAGAATATGCCTACCAAGAAACCAAAAAAGCGTTTGAGCTCCTAGCGGAAAATTTTGGCCGTGGAACAGAAAAAATGGCCTACCTGAAAGAGTTTGACGAAGCAAAACAAAAAATTTACAACAACAATTAAAAAACGAAACAAGATGAAAAAGTATATTTTGATCCTATTGATCGCAGTATTGCCCCTTTCCGGATTTTCACAATCCATTTTTGACAAATTTGAAGATTTGGACGACGTAACCTCGGTAGTGGTGAACAAGAGCATGTTCAACCTATTGGCAAAAATAGATGTGGAGGTCGATGACCAAGAAGCACAAGACTTCATGGACATTGCCAGCAGCCTGCAAAGTTTGAAGGTGTTCACTACCGATAACAAAAGTATCGGTGCCGATATGAAATCCTCTGTGGACAGCTACCTAAGTTCCTCCAAAATGGAAGAATTGATGCGGGTGAAGGACAAGGACGCCAACGTGAAGTTCTACATCAAACAGGGAAGGGACGCCGACCATGTGAGCGAATTGCTGATGTTCGTCACAGGAATGAAGGATGTTGAATCCAATGGCAGACATTTTGAGACCGTGATCTTGTCCCTGACCGGGGATATAGACCTGAACAAGATCAGTTCCTTGACCAAAAAGATGAACCTGCCCGAAGAATTGAACCAGGCAGGCAAGAAAAACTAGAAAGTTCGTCAGCTGGCAATGACCGGTTGCGTGGTGTAACAAAATACAAAAACCGCCAACTAATCATTGTCAGCTGACAAACTGTTTATAAATCAATCAAAAAATAGCACAGATGAAACATATTGTAAAAAGCATTTTAGTGGGAGCAACCGTTCTTTTGGCCTCTTGCTCGTCGCAACAGAGTTTGCAAGAGTATTATGTGGACAATTCCGAGAATCCCAATTTCCTGTCCATCGATGTGCCGGCCAGTATCCTGAAAATGGATGGTGTGGATTTAACGCCCGTCCAAAAGGAAGCTGTGGAATCCCTGCGCAAGTTCAATTTATTGGCTTTTAAGAAGAATGCCGACAACGAGGCCGAGTATGAAGTGGAAAAGAAGAAGGTAAGGGAAATCCTAAAAGGGGATGATTTTGTGGAACTTATGAAGATCAACTCCAAATATGGTAAGGGCGTGATCAAATATCTTGGCGATGAAGATGCCATTGATGAGGTTATCATCTATGGCGACAGTGACGACAAAGGTTTTGCGCTCGTGCGTGTTTTGGGCAAGGACATGAACCCCGCCCATATCGTACAATTGATGCAGGCCATCCAAAAATCCGATTACAAAGGAGAAGGGCTTGGTGAAATTGGAGACTTTCTAAAAGGCTAAGACCAATCATCATAAATTTGGAAGAGGGCGACATTGTCGCCCTTTTTTTTTGAAGGACAATCATTCCCAACATAAATGCCCATAAGAAGAAAATGAAGAGCCTAGATGGCAAAAAAAGCACCCCAACTTCAGCACAGATTCTTTAATTATTTTTTGTGCTTCCGCCAGAAATAAAGAATTATTGCTGCAAAAAGGAAAAGATAGGCAATGGCTATCAACAAGGTGCCACTAATGGGGCCAAATTCCCAATGTAGGATATTTGCAAGGGATCCGATGAGGAGAAATAGGAAACCAAAGGCCAATAAAATTTTCTGCGAAAAACTCATTAGACCCCAGTATAATTTGCCGGTGTGATTTGTTTCAATTCCGTTTTGATGGCATCCGAAACTTCTAGGGTATCGATAAAATCCGCAATGGAACTTTGAGTAATCTTCTCATTGGTACGAGTCAAACCTTTCAAAGCTTCATATGGATTGGGATAGCCTTCCCTTCTCAAAATGGTTTGAATGGCCTCGGCAACCACGGCCCAATTATCCTCTAAATCTTGCTCGAACTTGGCTTGGTTCAAGACCAATTTGTTCAATCCTTTTAGAGTGGACTGGAACCCTACCAAAGTATGCGCAAAGGGTACTCCCACATTTCGCAAAACGGTACTGTCCGTAAGATCGCGCTGCAATCTGGAAATCGGCAATTTTGCGGACAAATGCTCAAAAATGGCATTGGCCAAACCAAGGTTTCCTTCCGAATTTTCAAAATCGATGGGGTTTACCTTGTGTGGCATGGCCGAAGAACCTACTTCCCCTTTTTTGATTTTCTGTTTGAAGTAATCCATGGAAATGTAGGTCCAAATATCTCGGTCCAAATCAATCAAGATGGTATTGATGCGCTTAAGGCAATCGAAGAGAGCCGCCATGTGATCGTAATGCTCTATTTGAGTAGTGGGGAAAGAGTGGTGCAGTCCCAATTTTTCCTGCACAAACTGCTTTCCGAATGCTCGCCAATCAATTTTTGGATAAGCCACTTTATGTGCATTGTAATTTCCTGTGGCACCCCCAAACTTGGCCGCACTGGGTATGTCGTTCAATAAATTGAACTGCTCTTTAAAGCGCTCCACGAACACCTCAATTTCCTTTCCCAAACGGGTAGGGGAGGCCGGTTGACCGTGCGTCCTTGCCAGCATGGGAATGTTTTTCCACTCCTTGGCCAGTTCCTTCAATTTTTCAAAAACCTCAAAATAAGCAGGAACGTAAACCTCGTTCATGGCCTCTTTGATGGAAAGTGGAATGGCAGTATTGTTGATGTCCTGCGAGGTCAGTCCAAAATGGATGAACTCTTTATATTTTTGAAGCCCCAGATCATCAAACTTTTGCTTGATGAAATATTCCACGGCCTTTACATCGTGGTTGGTGATTTTTTCAATATCCTTGATGGCCTGCGCGTCTTCCGAAGTAAACTCCTTGTAGATTTTTTTCAGATCGGCAAACAATGCTTTGTTGAAATCGGCCAATTGTGGCAGCGGAACCTCACAAAGTGCAATGAAATACTCAATTTCAACCTGAACACGGTATTTTATAAGGGCTTCTTCGGAAAAATAATCCTTTAGCGCTTTGGTTTTGTTTCCGTATCGGCCATCAATGGGGGAAATGGCATTGAGTTGGGTCAGTGACATGTTCAAGAAATTTTGAAAGCAGCAAAGATACTTAAAAGCACACAGTTTAGTGGCCCAATCCGGCCAACTTATCCATTGTTTTTTTGGCTCTGTTTTGATAGCCAGCGGATCCCTTGACAAAAGAATCTTCCAAAATCAGCTTCAACTCGGGGTGGACCCAGTCGAATTTCATGCCCAGATAATACAGGCTGGTCATGGAAAACACCTTTGGGGCCATGTTCATCGGACCGATGAGCCAATCAAAACAGACGGTCATCATTCGTTCCAATTGATTATCCGTAATATTTCTTACGAAAAGAGGATCTTTCTTTTTGAAATAGGCGATGCAGACCATTTCGCAGACATGGGCGATGGGGCGGATACAGGATTCAGTCCGTAGTTCACCCAGTTTTGCCGTAAAATCATCAAAAAAGGGAAGGATCAAGGAGAGGTTTTTACGCATCAAATGGTCAAAGGTCCAACTGGCATTGAACGTACCCTCCTTGTCTTCCAACATAACTTCCTGAAAAAGAAACTCAGCCAGTTCGGGACTGTCAACCAGTTCGCGGACAAGCAAATCTACTTGGGCTTTGGACAGCCTATCGGAATTTAGGGCAATATGCAATTCTTTTTCAGTCACAAAAAAAAGTATATTTACGCAAACCTTTTCATGATGAAAATAGTAAAAAAAATAGCGGTTGTCCTGCTGGTGGTCTTGGTAGGCATGCAATTTTATCGACCAGAGAAAAACCAGTCTGTCGGGGATTATGTGGCCACTTTTGAGTCTGAGACCCAACCGCCTTCCGAGGTCAAGGTCATTTTGAAGACGGCGTGCTACGACTGTCACAGTGCCAACACAGTTTATCCGTGGTACAACAATATTGCGCCCGTATCGTATTGGTTGGCGGATCATGTAAATGAAGGAAAGGAACACCTCAACTTTTCAGATTGGGAAAATTACTCGGCCAAAAAGAAGGATCACAAGCTGGAAGAGGTAATTGAAGAGGTGAAAAAAGGTGAAATGCCCTTGAAGGAATATACTTGGACACATGCCGATGCCAAATTGACCCAAGATCAGATCACTGCATTGGTGTCATGGGCAGAGGAGGCTAGGAAAAAGTACTGAAAAGCTCTTCCACAAGATCAGGAACACCCTCGGCGGCCGTTTTGGGGATGATGTTGAGGTTGCCAAAATCCGATTTCCTGACATTGGGTCTCGGATCCACAAAATGGATGGGTGTCTCGTGGGGCACATAATGGATCAGACTGGCTGCTGGATATACCTGCATGGAAGTCCCGATAATGATCAGAATATCGGCTTGTTGCGTGATCTGGGCCGCAGTTTCCAGCAAGGGCACCATTTCCCCGAACCAGACAATGTGTGGGCGCAGTTGATGTCCGTTGGGGTCCAAATCGCCAAGGACAAGGTCTTTTTTCCATTCCAGCACATACGATTCGTCAATGGTACTGCGCACTTTGAGCAGCTCCCCGTGCAGGTGCACCACGTTGGTGCTTCCAGCCTGTTCGTGCAGGTTGTCCACATTTTGGGTCACAATGCTTACGTCAAAACGCTGTTCCAAGCGGGCCAAGGCCTTGTGGCCTTCATTGGGAGCAACCTCCAAAAGCTGTCTCCGTCTTTGGTTGTAGAACTCCAGCACCAGTTCGGGGTTACGGGCGAAACCTTGGGGCGAGGCCACTTCCATTACATCGTGTCCTTCCCAAAGGCCATCTGCATCCCTGAAGGTTTTCAATCCGCTTTCGGCGCTCATGCCGGCTCCGGTCAGTACGACTATTTTTGGTTTGGGCATGTTCTTCATTTTATGTTAAGCAATCATTTTTCCCAATTTTGAAGACGGTCCAAATAAAGGTAGCTTTCCACAAATTTACGGTGTTGCTCATCTGTCATGATTTCCAAAAGGGTCAATGCCGAAATATAACTTGCCAGGTTTCCGTTGGAGGACATAAACTTACCGTCTTGGACAAATGTGACCAGACTATCGTTCTGAACCTTTAAATTGGGATAATCTTTTTGCAATTGTGTTCCACCACCAATCCAAGTTACGATTTTTTTTCCGTCCGCTATCCCTGATTCTCCTATTAGCTGTGCTCCGGCACAATTGCTCACCGTATATTCGGTCTCGTTGTTCTTTCTTTTGATAAAGTCCACGATTTTTTTATTGTGTACCTGTGCATACATGTCATAAGCACTGGGAACGAACAAAGCGGTCAATTTGGGGCAATCTTGAAATGTATAATCCGGCACAAAGTGCATTCCCTCTTCGGTGGTTATCGGATTTTTACTTTCTGCTACAGTGACCACATTGAAGAGTTGTTTTCCGTCTGCTGAAGGTTTTCCAAAAACGTCGGATGTGGCCACCACTTCGGTTTGCAGCACGCCATTGAACATCAAAAGTCCGATGGTAGGCAGCTCCTGTCTAAATGGCTTTAAATGTTTGGTCAGTGTATCTGATTTTGTGACATTATCTTGAATCCCCGTCAGGTCATTTTCAGTTGAGTTTTCAGATTTATTTGTATTGCAGCCAAAAAATAACGCGGTGCATAATAGAACCAGTGAAATTTTCATGGGTATTTATAGATTAGGTTATACTTGTTGTTTGGAACAAATTTACCTTCCCACATCCAGATAAAAATTAAGCTGGTTTAAGATATTGAAACTTTGTGATGGTTTGGTGGGATTTCTTGCAGGTAGTCAAGTTTTTTTTGATTCAATCTCCATTTGCTCGCGGATGTAATCGTTAAGCTCCATTTTTTTTATCCCTAGATGTTTCTCGATGGTTTTGTAATAATCAACTTCGGTTTTGCCGCTTGACATCAATTCTTTGAGCAAATCCCACCCACCTTTCTCATACATTTTCTTTGCAATAAGTCCACCCAAAACATAATGAAAGTCGGTATAGCTGTCCAAATTTGTCAACTTGAGCATATTGTTCAAGTTTATTTCTGGGTGTTTTTGTAAATACAGGTTGGTTCGTTCAATATGCCAGTTCAGGTTTTTTCCACGACTACCGCCCAAGAACGTAGCGATACCTTCGGAAGCCCAGAAATGTTTGTCGGGAAAATGATTATCTATTTGTATATGAAAAGCTTCATGGGCATAATACTCACCTAAACCGCCACAATAGACTTTGTCATTTGCAGATTTTCCGCTCGGCTTTGATTTTCCGCCCATTCCGATATAATAGTCTATTCCTTTCAGCTTTTGAATTTCGTCATAATCATCGGCGAGGAAATATTCAAAGGGTTTGGGCGCTACCCCGAAATTTTCACAGACTTTGTCTATGAACTCATTTAGTTTTTTGGCTTTCCCATAATTGAATTTATGATATTTTGGATAATAGAAATCAACAATACCGACTGTGGTGCAAGTCCATTCCTGTTTATTATTGGTCAAAGAATTGTAGAGTTTGTATTTTCCGTTTTCCTTTTTGACAAGATAGTTTGCTATTGCCAACACGTATGGAACACCGTTTTCTTTGCAATATGAGAATTGAGCTTTTATTTGACCAACATTATTGTTGAATTTAATGCTCAAAACATGGACGGGGAGTCCCATGTAAAGTGATGGCCGGAACTCGCTTTCCAAAAAATCGAAATTTTTGTGCATCTCTTGTTCTTCAGTGTTCCAAAAAGGGTTTGGGCGAATGTTTTGTGCGATTGAACCCAAATAATTTCCAAACAATTCCATTACTTCTTGTGTATCGGTATCTGTGGTGTCAACAATATGATTGTAGGTTACTTTCTGCCCAAAAGCACTGATGGAGAAAATAAGGAAAGCTATGATTGTTTGAAATGGATTCATAATACTGGTTCGGGTTGATTGGGAATGCCACAAGATAACATTTCCTTTTTCAAAAAACCACCTCTCCAAATTTCCCTATCTTGGGAGGCATGTTCGACCATGATCTGTTTATCTATTTGGAAAGCTACCTCACCGAAGAGCGGAAGCAGCGCTTTGTGGATGTCCTCCAGCACCGCACCAAATTCATCACCGTGGCCATTGAGGATGTGTACCAGATGCACAACACCAGTGCCATCATCCGTAGTTGTGATGTTTTTGGTTTACAGGAAGTCCATGTGGTGGAAGACCGTTTTGCCAAGCGGTTGGACAAGAATATTGCCATGGGAGCCGAGAAGTGGGTGGATGTATATCGATATGGAAGCTCTGGGGATTGCATAGCCAAACTGAAATCGGATGGCTATCAGATCATTGCCACTACGCCGCACAACGATTCCATGTTGCTCCCCGATTTTTTTCCAGAAAAGAAGTCTGCTATTTTTTTTGGAACCGAAAAAGAGGGTTTGAGCGACGAGGTGATGAAACATGCCGATGGGTTTCTCAAAATCCCGATGGTTGGCTTTTCGGAAAGCCTCAATGTTTCCGTTTCCGCTGCCATCATCATCCAAGACTTGTCGCACAAAGTGAGGCAATCCGAAGTGAATTGGGCATTGACCGATGAAGAAATTCTTGAAAAAAGGCTGGATTGGACCAAAAAGTCCATCAAGCACGTGAAGGGTATCATCAAAAGGTATCAAAATAAATAAACCCTCCCACACTTTGAGAATTCCCGTTCTACGAGCAAAGTTTTTTTGTAATTTTAATTGTTAACCAATTAATAAACAGCATGATGACAGTACTTTATATTATACTCGGAATTGTTCTGCTGATCTTGATATTGGCAGTTATTGCCCCCAAGACCTACAATGTTTCGCGATCCATCGAGATAGACAGACCCAAAGAAATTGTTTTTGAACACCTCAAATCCCTAAAAAAGCAAGATGAATGGTCGCCATGGGGCAAAAGGGACCCCAACATGGAGCAGAAGTTCACCGGAACCGACGGACAAGTGGGGGCCATCAGCCATTGGAAAGGAAACAAACAGGTAGGAGAGGGTGAACAGGAAATCACCAAAATTGTTGAAGGGGAACGTATAGAAGCTGAACTCCGTTTCCTAAAACCTTTCAAGTCCACCTCGGATGCCTACCTGTTGACCGAGGATGCAGGTGGGGGCAGGACCAAGGTCACATGGGGCTTTTCGGGAGAGAATAAGTTTCCCATGAGCATTATGATGCTTTTTATGAACATGGACAAGGCGGTGGGGAAGGATTTTGAGGAAGGACTTTCCAGTTTGAAACAGATTTTGGAAAAATAACGGATATGGAATCGAACATGGTGGGCTGGTTCGAAATCCCCGTAGAGGATATGGATCGGGCCAAGGCTTTTTACGAGACCGTTTTTCAGGTCGGGATACAGGTTCAGGATCTGGGCGATACCAAGATGGGTTGGTTTCCATGGAAAAATGGAAAACCCGGTGCTTCGGGCTCGCTTATCCAGAACAAGGAATGGTACAAACCCAGCAGTGTTGCCGGGGTTTTGGTCTATTTCAATAGTGGGGATGTGCAACATGAGCTGGATCGGATAGGGCCAGCAGGAGGGAAGATCCTTAAACCCAAGACCTTGATCAGCCCTGATGTGGGTTACATGGGGCTTTTCACGGACACGGAGGGCAACAGGATAGCCTTGCTTTCAAAAAAATAGGATCAATCCACCAATTCCAGCAGGGCAATATCAAAATCGTTGTCCAAGATGACCTTTCCATTGTTGACCATGACCTCGGTCTCGGAGTAGGTGTCATACAATTTGGTACCATCCCCAAAAAAACCTTTCACCCAAAGCGACTTTTTACCTTTGGGCAGATCCAATCCAACAACTACTTTGTCTCGATATTCCCCATTGATATATGTTCTTGAGAACACGTATGGCGATTTGGCCAAGCGTTTGTGTTTTCCGGCCCCGATCGCAGGGTGGTTGGCACGGAACCGCCCCAGTTTTTGCCAATGCTCATGTACTTTTTTGGTTTCAGGCAGGCTGTCCAGATCTTTCCAGTTCATAAAGGAACGGAGTGTGGCATCACCTTCGGTGCCTTCTATGGTCAGACTTCTGGAGGTTTCATCACCATAATATACTTGCGATGCACCAGGGGTCAACAATAGCACATTGGCGGCTCGGTAGGCTTTTTTTCGTTCTTTGTCATACGGGGCGCCATCATCATGGGAGGTGAGGTAGTTGAGCACGCTCTTTCCGCTCAGTTTGGTGTGCAATAAGTTGCTGTACTTTTTGAAAATGGTTTCATAGTCTTTGTCTGCATCGGATTTCAGTTCAAAATTGATGAGGCTGGTGAGGCCATGATCAAAGAAATCCACTTTTTTATCGCCAAAATCAAAGTTGCGACCATTTGAAATTCCGTAATTGTACACTTCGCCCACCAAATAAAAAGGATTGTCGTCCAATATTTTATTGGGATGTTTTTTCTTCCACATTTCAAAGGCATAATCGGCCTCTTTGCGGAGGTCGGCCCATGCATCTTCGTTTACGTGCTTAACGGTGTCCACCCGGAACCCATCGACCCCAAACTCGTTGATATAATCGGTCAACCATTTAATGATATAGTAGCGCGGTGCTCTCGGGTATCCTGTACGCTCGAAAAACAGGTTCAGTTCGTCCAGTTCCTTGCTCAGGCGTCCTTCCTCCTTCCATTTGGCCAACAGGGCATCGGGGAGTTCCACAGATTCGTTGGATTCGGTAAGAATATCCGGTAGGTTTTCCACTAAGGTGCAGGCAGTGGTGTTTTCATAAGTGGTGAATTCACATTTGGGTCCTGTCCTTACCCAATCATCCGGCCATACGGGATCTTTCTCGGTAACGGGCCCCGTGTGGTTCAGCACAACGTCCAACAAGATTCTGATTCCTTTGGCATGTGCCACCTTCACCAGTTGTTTAAGATCTTCTTTGGTGCCAAAATTTGGATCTACGGAGGTCCAATCCTTGGTCCAATAGCCATGATAACCGTATGTTTTGCCGGTACCTTCATCCGTACCTCCATGGATTTGCTCCACAATCGGGGTAAGCCAAATGGCGTTGATGCCCAGATCAGTGAAATAGCCTTCCTCTATTTTTTGGGTGATGCCTTGGATGTCGCCACCTTCAAAGCCCCGAAGTACTCCAGTTTCTTCGGTTCTTTCAAAATTGATATCGTTATTGGGGTTTCCATTGTTGAAACGGTCCGTCAGCAGAAAATAGACATTGGCGCCTTCCCATACAAAGGGAACATCCCTTTTTGGGCTTTTTTGCTGGACTACTTGTTGTTGTTCGTCGGGCTGTTTTTTTACCTCTTTACAGGCTATAAAAAGAGGTATGACGTACATGAGAACAAGCAGTTTTTTCATGGTCAGGGATTTTGCCTAAAGCTATAAAATGCTTGTGGAAATATAAAATTTATTTATATCCGCACTAGAAGGTTCCCGAGTCCTAAAAAAATAAAAAAGCTATGACTTCCTGTTCAGTACTTTGTATTCTTCGTAACAACTGGAAATGGCATCCAAGATCTGGAGGTCGTTGGCCGTACTGATGAAAGATTTTGAATAATTACAATTGTTGAGGATGTCCTCAATGTCCACTTTTTCGAGCTGGAGCAGTTCTGTTAGGGTTTCCCGATCAAATTTTGAGGCGAGCAGGTCCCTGATGTTGTCGTCTTCCTTGATCTGTCGCAATTTCCGCATCTGGCGGGGTTTCTTTCCAAAGAGGTTCCGCAAAAGATCTGCGGGGTTCAATATGGCCCCGAGGACCTTGGTTACAGCACTGGGACTTTTGCTTCCTGCTTCGTAGCTTGTGGGAAGACCCGAGATACTGTATTGAGGTGCATTGTTGATAGGGAGGTTCTTCACGTCAATTTCCAGATAGCCTGTGAGTTGATAGGGCCTTACAATGACCTCTTCCAGCGCATAAGCAAGCTCTGTCAAGGCTATTTTGGTGTCCCCGAACCTGAACATATCGTTGGTCACCCTTATCTTCTGTGTCTTAAAACCCAAATAGGAGAGGTACAATGTGTCGTTCACTGCGGCCGGAATGGTGAACTTTCCATTCTGGTTGGTGATAGTACCCTTTACTTGGTTCAGGTTGATGACGTGTACGCTTTCCAAAGGAAAATCGCTCTGGGCATTCACCACGGTAGCGGTGATTTCCCCTACTTGGTTTTCTGCTTCATCTTGAGCAAATCCATTGAGGGAGACAAGGGCGAAAAGTGTGAGTAAAATTCTTCTCATGCAATCTTTGTAGGTATAAAGGTACTAAACAAAGAAAAAACTACAGGACGCCCTTATCATTTAATATAGAATTAACTAATAAAAGCCAGCTCTTTTTTTACTGCCCTTTTTGCTGAATCCACCTTTTTTGCCTCCTTTGAAGGAACGGTTGTCCCCACCTTTTCTGTGTCCGCGTTTTCTATCCCGTTTTTTTCCGCCTTTTCCTCCAGAGCCGCCCGGGTTTTTGGAAACCTCCACGTTGATGAAGCGTCCATCCACCTTAAACTCGTTGAAAGTCTGCAAAATAAAGTCGGTCAGTTGGGCATCCGAATTGAAAAAGGAGAAACTGTCCTTGGTGTCCACATTGAAAATATCTTCTTTTTCAACATTTAAGGTGTCCCTTAGGAAATCCTTGAGCGACATCCAGTCATAGCCATCACGTTCACCAATGTTGATGAAGTAACGCACGGAACCTTCCGAAGGGGCATCATCCCCTTTTCGGTCACCTTTACTGCTGTGGTCCCTGTCTCCATCGGAAGTGTTGAGATCCTTAGTCTTGCTGTAATAGTTGTAGAACTGGGTAAACTCTACCGAAACGATTTTTTTGATGAGTTCATCGCGGTCAATGCCTTCCAGCACATCGTTGATGGCGGGAAGATAACTCTCTATTTCACTATTGACCTTGGTTTCCTTGATTTTGTTGGCTAAGTGGTACAACTGTATCTCACAGATCTCTATGCCCGAAGGGATTTTCTTTGCAATAAAATCTTGCTTGATCTTGCCCTCTATTGATTTGATCTTCCTGAGTTCCGAACGGGTAACGATCACCATGGAAATCCCCGATTTTCCAGCTCTTCCTGTACGTCCACTTCGGTGGGTATAGGTTTCTATCTCATCGGGCAACTGGTAATTGATCACGTGGGTGATATCGTCCACATCAATACCTCGTGCGGCCACATCGGTAGCCACCAACATTTGCACCTGTTTCTTTCTAAAGGCGTTCATGACCATGTCCCGTTGGTTCTGGCTCAGGTCACCGTGAAGTGCCCCTGCGTTGTAACCATCCTCGATCAGTTTCTCCGCGACTCGTTGGGTATCTCTCTTTGTCCTGCAAAAAACAACGGAGAAGATGCCGGGATTGGCATCGGCAAGGCGTTTCAGTGCCGAATATCGGTCACGGCCGCCCACCACATAATATTCGTGCTGTACCGTTGCAGCTCCTGCATTTTTTGTGCCCACTGTGATTTCAACGGGCTGATGCATGAACTTTTTGGAAATGGTGGCCACTTCCTTGGGCATGGTAGCGGAAAACAACCATGTCAATTTTTCTTGGGGCGTATTGGAGAGGATGTCCTTGATGTCCTCATAAAAGCCCATGTTCAGCATTTCGTCGGCTTCATCCAGAACGCAGTAATCGATTTTTGAAATATCGACCATTCCGCGGCCGATCATGTCCTTCATCCGACCTGGTGTGGCCACAACGATCTGTGCGCCACGCTTTATTTGTTTTGCTTGTTCCGTTATGCTGGCTCCCCCGTAAATGGCCACAGTGTTCAGACCTTTCACGTATTTGGAATAAAGTTTCAGTTCATTGGTGATCTGGAGGCAAAGCTCGCGGGTGGGGGATAGGATAAGACCTTGTGTGGTCCTGCTGTCCGCATCTATTTTTTGGATCATGGGAAAGCCAAAAGCGGCGGTCTTTCCTGTTCCTGTTTGTGCCAGGGCCACCAAATCGGTGTCCTGTGCCAATAAAACGGGGATTGATTTTTCCTGTACTTCGGAGGGGGATTCAAATCCAAGATCGGAAATGGCATCCAATAGGGGTTGAGCCAACCCCAAGGCTTCAAATTTTGTCATAGTGGTTTATACCTTAAAATCGCAAATATGTTGTGTTGCACAGAGCGATTTTCGTATAACCCTTTAAGCCCATCGCAACACCTTGCCCATACCGGCGGCGTTAATAAAGCGGCAAAGGTACGTTAAATTTGTCAGATACCGTTGTTTTTTAAAAAATCGACCAATTTCTGAATGGCACGCCCCCTGTGACTGATTTCATTTTTCGTAGCTGCGGATAGCTCCCCAAAGGTTTTTTCATGCCCATTTGGCCTAAAGATGGGGTCGTAGCCAAAACCTCCTTCGCCATGTTCTTTTTCCGTGATCACCCCTTCTACAATGCCTTCAA
The DNA here is from genome assembly GCA_048270465.1 of Allomuricauda sp. Lineage (GTDB taxonomy): Bacteria > Bacteroidota > Bacteroidia > Flavobacteriales > Flavobacteriaceae > Flagellimonas. The sequence continues at coordinate 6,929 of JBLWSV010000015.1, read as the reverse complement.
AAATGAAGCTTTGCTGCCGTAGGTTCAAATGAATCACGGTTTTGAAATGGGCAGATCGGTTATCCTTTCCTTTCAGTTCGGACAACAATTTGGCCATATTGTCCCATGCGTTTTTCTGTTCCCCGGCATAGCGGGCAGAATAGACTCCCGGTTGGCCGCCAAGGGCATCCACCAAAAGCCCTGTATCATCGGAAAAACAGTCAAAACCATAGGTTTGGGTCACAAAATCCGCTTTGATCTTGGCATTTTCCTCCAAAGTCTGCCCGGTTTCGGGAATTTCATCAAAACATCCAATATCCTTCAGCGACAACAGCTCGATGGATTTTGGCAGGAGTTGTTGTACCTCTCTTAATTTATGGCCGTTGTGGGTGGCAAAAACAAGTTTCAAGATGTGGTGGGTTCCATTTGAAGATCAAAAGTAGTAATTTCGAAACTTAAACACCTAGCATGAAATTGAAATTACCGCCAGCTTTGGTGATGTTGATATTTGGGGGATTGATGTATGTTCTGGCCAAATTTCTGCCCGTTGGGGATTTTGATTTTTTCGGGAGAAGAGAGCTATCCATTTTTCTTTTGGCCCTGGGTGTTCTGGTTGTCTTTATTTCTGTCGCACAATTTTTTAATGCAAGGACGACCACAAATCCGCTAGACCCCAAAAAAACGTCCAAACTCATCACCACAGGTATTTACAAGTACACCCGAAACCCCATGTATCTGGGGATGTTGCTTTTTCTTTTGGCCTTTGGCCTGAAATTGGGGAACGCCTTCAACACGCTTTTGGCCGCTGGATTTGTGTCCTATATGAATCGTTTCCAGATCAAGCATGAGGAAGCTGCCTTGGAGGATATGTTCGGCAAGGAATATAGGATGTATTGTAAACTGACCCGACGTTGGTTTTGAAATCGGGAGTCGGAAGACGGAAGCCACAAATCTGTTAATTAGTTATTCGGTTGTTCTGTTATTGGGTTCTTGTTTCCCCGCCGAAGATAGTGGCTATTGAGTTATTAGGTTGTTGGAATTTGGAATTTCAGATTTGGTTTTTTGTGTTTGAAACTTGCGTTTAGAATTTGAACTTTGACTTGATTTTTGGGTCAAATTGCAAAATGATGGTTTTTGGGTGCCATTTAAAACAATTTCAAAGCGATTTTTGATTTATCCGTAAATGTGTAAGGTTTTTGATGTGTTCCGATTATAAGGATGGAATTAATGTTTAATTTTACGCCTTAATTTTTTTGATGGAATACATGGTGCAAACGGGACGCAAATATGTTTTCGACTTTGACAGTACCCTAACACGAGTGGAAGCGTTGGATGTTCTGGCGGAAATGACCCTTCAGGGAAACCCGAAAAGGGACGAAATCGTAAAGGAAATCCAAAAGATTACCAACTTGGGGATAGACGGCGACATTTCCTTCACCGAATCTTTGGAAAGAAGGATACGTCTGCTCAACGCGAACAAGAACGATCTTCATGACCTTGTTGTCGAACTTCGTCAAAAGATATCCAAGTCCATTGCGGCCAATAAGGAATTTTTCCACGAATTTTCAGAAGACATCTATGTGATTTCCTGCGGATTCAAAGAATTCATAGACCCCATAGTCGAAGAATACAAGATCCCTTCGGACAGGGTATATGCCAACACCTTCAAGTTTGATGAAGAAGGGAACATTGTTGGGTTTGATGAGACCAATGTGCTCGCTTCCCACAACGGAAAGATAGAATGTTTGAAAAACCTGGGCTTGGAAGGCGAGGTTCAGGTCATTGGCGACGGCTACAGCGATTATGTGATGCGCGAGGCCGGGATCGCCCATAAGTTTTTTGCCTACACAGAAAATGTGCACCGTGAAAAAGCGGCCAACAATGCCGATCACGTAGCACCTAACCTAGATGAATTTTTGTTTGTGAACGATTTACCAAGAAACCTGTCCTATCCCAAGAACCGAATCAAGATCCTTTTGCTGGAAAACGTGCATACAGCAGCTTTTGAGAACCTATCGGAAGAAGGCTTTTCCGTGGAACTGGTAAAGCACAGTCTTTCCGAGGACGAACTTGTGGAACGCATCAAAGGGGTCCATGTACTCGGAATCCGCTCCAAGACGCAGGTTACCCAAAGGGTGTTGGATGCTGCCAACAAACTGCTGGTGGTGGGAGCTTTCTGTATTGGGACCACGCAAATCGATTTGGAATACAGCAAAAAGAAAGGGGTAGTGGTCTTCAATGCGCCCTATAGCAATACAAGGTCCGTGGTGGAGCTTGCTGTTGGGCAGATCATTATGCTCATGCGCAGCATTTTCCCGCGCAGTACCGAGATCCATAACGGGGAGTGGAACAAAACCGCTTCCAATTCCAGGGAAGTCCGAGGCAAAAATCTGGGGATTGTAGGTTATGGCAATATCGGAAAGCAAATGTCCGTATTGGCAGAGGCCATCGGTATGCATGTGTACTACTACGATGTGAATGATCAATTGGCCCTTGGAAATGCTGTGAAATGCAATACCTTGGAAGATTTGTTGTCCGTGTCCGATGTGGTTACCCTCCATGTGGACGACAATAAGGCCAACAAGAACTTTATAGGTGAACGCGAGATCAACCAGATGAAGAATGGCGCCATGCTCATCAACCTTTCCAGGGGGTTTGTGGTGGAAATCGATGCACTGGCATCAGCGTTGAAGAGCGGAAAACTGGGTGGTGCAGCGGTAGATGTTTATCCTTCCGAGCCAAGTGCCAATGGTGCTTTCGAAACCCCATTGCAAGGGCTGTCCAATGTGATCCTTACGCCACACATTGGTGGTAGCACCGAGGAGGCACAGCGCGACATTGCCGATTTTGTGCCCAGCAAGATCATGGATTACATCAACTCAGGGAACACGGTGGATGCCGTGAATTTCCCCAATATCAGGTTGCCCAAACAAAACAAGGCGCACCGTTTTCTGCACATCCACAAAAATGTGCCGGGCATCATGGCGAAGATCAACGAAGTGTTGGCCAAGTACGGACTCAACATCACTGGACAATATTTGTCCACAGATCCCGAAGTGGGTTATGTGATCACCGACTTGGATAGGGAGTATGACAAAGATGTGGTGAAAGAACTGAAGAACGTGGAAAACACAATCAAGTTCAGGGTACTTTATTAATAGGCGCAGGACCGCTGCGCTTTAAGAGAAAAGAAAAAAGACTCTTGTTGTCGTCAACTGGTTTTGGTTTTATTTTTCCCGTTCAATTTTTATCGGATTCTGTCGAGTGTCAAAAACGTCAATTACTTCAATTTGTTTTTCTTTCTCGTTTATCCAATAAATGATTTTATAGTTTTTAAAGACTAAATATCTGAATTCTTGTTTTCTGCTTTTTAAGAGTTCCTCGACTTGCCCTATTTTCGGTTGTTTTTTAATTTTAAGGGCTTCATTGTATATTCCGTCAATGAGTTTTTTAGCAATCCGGATTCCTGCTTTTTCCCGATAGTATTGAAAAATCTTTTGAAGTTCTCTTTGAGAAAAGTCAGTCCAATATAATTTTAATCCCATTTGTCAATCTTGGCTTTTAATTCATTCGTTTCTATTAATCGACCATTAACAGAGTCATCCATTGATTGGTCAATCCGAGAATTAAATTCCTTGATTGTCATTGGTTCAAACACTCGCTCCTCAGCAGCATTTCGCTCTTTTTTCAATATTTTTTCCAAACGGGAAACGGCTTCTTCACTTTGAAGTTTTAGAAATTCTTGTACAAATTCTATTTTCCGAGCTTCTAAGTTCATTGTATTCAGCTTTTTATCAAAGGTACTAAATTATCAATATACCCATCTATTTTAATGGAATCGGCAGGGTACTTTACTAACAGAGACAAGACCGCTTCGCTCAAAGAAAGAAGAATCAGAGCGGTTTTGTCTTGGCTCTTGATTCTTGGCTCCAATTATCTTATTGGTGATGATACGGTTCGTTCCGTAGGATGGTGAACCCCCTGTACAATTGCTCCACCAAGAACAAACGGACCATTTGGTGCGAAAAGGTCATTTTGGACAGACTGATTTTCCCATTGCATTTTGCATACACTGCATCACTGAAACCATAAGGACCACCAATGGCCAAAACAAGATTTTTAAGGCCGCTGTTCATTTTCTTTTGAAGGAATTGGGCAAAATCCAAAGAAGTGTACTGTTTCCCGCTTTCATCCAACAGCACAAGGGTGTCGGTGGACTGTAGCTGCCCCAAGATGAGTTCCCCTTCCTTCTCCTTTTGTTGGGCTTCGGAAAGGTTTTTACTGTTCTTGATGTCCGGCAGCACCACAAACTCGAATTTGATGTAGTGTTTCAGTCTTTTTTCATACAGGGCTATGAGTTGCTCCAGTTCAGGCCTGTCCGTCTTTCCTATGGCGATCAATGTAATCTGCATGATTCAAAAGTAAATCATTATAGGGAAAGGCGGAAGTCGGCATGGGGTCAAAAGCTCAAGAGCAAGTTTCAAGTGCAAGGGTAGGTAAAAGAGAGTATAGAAAATAGAACAGGGAGAAGAGAGAAGAGATCCAAGAAACAGGCGAAAGGAAACAAGAAACCACTTCCGACTTCGGACTCCTGACTTCGGACTTCCGACACCAAACACCAAATCTTCAAAAACCAATAACCTGAAACCTTGAACCTGAAACGTGAATAGGCGTAAAACGCCAGTCTATTCTCTATTTTCTATGTTCTTTCGTCTCTTCTAACTTCTAACTTCGGACTTCTGACTTCCAAAAAACAAAAACCACCGAAAGACCCAAGCCTCCCGATGGTATCAGTATCAAGTCGGATAGTTTATTTTATCGGCTTGTAATTAATTACAACTTTGGTAGTAGGGACCACTTCCATTGAATGTCCAAGACCAAATGTTGATCAGGTAGTTTTTGTCCGTTGCAATATCCGGACAGGAGGGAAGGCCATCCACACCAAGGGTTATGTTGCTGGGGCCGCCGTTAAACTCAACAAAATTCCTCCAACCCACCAAGGTATCCCTAAAATTACCCACGGACAGGCCAGAGCCACTTAGAACATTACTCATATAAACTATACTGCCTATATCCCAATTGCCTAGATTCTGGTTAAAGGCGGTTGCATTAAAGAACATACGGGACATATTTTCCACATTACTGGTATCCCAACCACTGATATCTTGATTAAAGACAGTGGTATCGGAGAACATATCCTGCATATTGACAACACTGCTGGTGTCCCAACCACCTATATCTTGGTTGAAAATGGAGGCATAACGAAAAGTAGCGTAGAAACTGGTAACGTTACTTGTATCCCATCCGCTTATGTCTTGGTTGAACGAACTGGCACCATAGAACATATAAGCCATATTGGTCACGTTGGAAGTGTTCCATTCACCGATATCTTGGTTGAACGAACTGGCCCCGTTGAACATAGCAAACATATTAAGTACCTTGCTTACGTCCCAATTTCCAATAGCTTGGTTAAAGGCAGTGGCTCCATAGAACATAGCTCCCATATCGATCACGTTGGATGTATTCCAGCCGCTGATATCTCGGTTGAACGAAGTGGCCCCATAAAATATTTCGGACATATGGGTTACATTGCTGGTATCCCAACCACCAATATTACCTTTAAATGCAGTTGCTCCAAAAAACATTCTTGACATATCGGTCACCTGAGAAAGATCGGGTGTGTCCGTGGCCTTATAGGTCATATTCGTACAATAGGCAAGGGCCCCGACCATACTCTTCCATTGGGTGCTGCCCCATTGGTCCATGGAAAGGAGCTTCGCTGAGGTGCCTCCATTGGGCATATAAATATGAGGGAATTGTCCCAAGATGGCCACGGTATAATTGCCCGCCTTGGCATAGACATGGCTAACAGGGTCACTGGTGGTAATTTCCTCCACCGTACCATCACCCCAATCAATGGTATAGTCATACGTCAGGTTCTGGTTTGTGCCAATGATGACCTCCTCATTGTCGTTCTCGGTCTTCCAAGTGGTGACAAAGGCATTGGGATCGCTGGCGAGGGACTCCTCCACATCCTCAACGTTTATGGTCACCGTGGCCTGTGCGGTAGCCGTTCCATCGCTTACCTGTACGGTGATGCTGTGCTCTGTGGCGGTCTCATAGTCGAGGAACTTGCCCGCTCTCAGTGAAAGCTCCCCAGTAGTGGGGTCGATCTCGAAGAGGTCCTCTTGATCGTCTGTAATCTCGAAGGTCAGGTCATCCCCATCCACATCGTCTGCCTCAACGGTGCCGATCACCTCGGTGTCGGCAATGTCCTCTGCCACGGTGAACTCCTGGTCTGCTATCTCAGGGGCACTGTTCTGAGGGGCAACCTCGGTCACCTTGATGGTGATGGTGGCCGTGGCACTGTCCTCCCCGTCGCTCACTTCCACGGTGATGCCGTGTTGTGCCTTGGTGGCAAAGTCAAGGGATTTTCCTTGCGCCAATGTCAGCGCCCCTGCGGATGTAATGGCAAAAATATCGTTGCTGTTCGTCTTGATGCTGAAGGTGAGCGCATCCTTGTCCGCATCGCTGGCGGTGACCGTTCCGATGGCATCGGCAGGGGTGATGTCCTCCTTGACGGTGAATTCCTGTGCAATGATCACAGGGGCGGCATTTTTGTGCGGTGTCGGTGCATCGTCCTTGCCGCAGGACCAGATCATGGCCATGGCGAAGATGGCAACACCCAATTTTTTCATGAAGTTTTTCATAATCAATATTTTATTTAAGATGAATATCGCGGCAAGATGGGGCAATCCAGGGAATGTTTTGGGCACGATCTGACGGATGCGGGGTTTGGGTTGACGGATGGGCGGTTTGGGTTGATGGTCAAAAGCTCAAGGGCAAGTTTCAAGCACAAAAAATCCAAATCCGAAACTCCAAATTCCAATAAACAGTAAGCAGCTTTGCAGTCGGCAGTGGCCAATAACCCAATAACGGAATGACCAAAG
>JBLWSV010000014.1:0-119609 GCA_048270465.1 Allomuricauda sp. | reverse complement strand
GGGGTGAATTTTCTTCGTGTCATATTCAGTAAATTTAATGATTAAACTTACTGCCCTAATTTTTGGGGTATCTACAGTATAACAAGAAAACAAAAAAGCATCCTTGACCTTTTCATATCCCGCTCCTGTAAAGTCTGTTTCTTCAATGAGCCTGAGTTCCCTTTCTGTTAGGTAACTGCGTTCAGTTTTATGAAAGCGGAGCTTATAGTTAATGAAAGGGTCTTTGTCCAACCATTCCAACTTAACGCCCAGCTTGACCATTTTCATCAAACGCTCCAAGTGTTTCATCGCCCCATTATTGGTACATTTCTTTCCCTTTTGGAGTTGCGGGCCGTTCAATAGATAGTGTTCAAAATCGGTAATGAACTTATAGTTCAATTGTTTCAATCGAATGTCGGGGAGTTGATATTTGTATTCCAGAAAACGGTAGAGATACTTTTCGGTACCATAATAGTTTTTCATGGTTCCAGGTTTGAGCACACTCTTTTGAGTATCGTTATGGTATTGGATAAGTTCTCGAAGGGTGTTGTGCTGCTCGTCCTGTCCAAGATAACGGGCCTTAATTGCCTGAGCAGTGATCACCTTTTCCTCCCGCAACAATACCTTATGGGTATCCATGATTGCGGCATACACCTCATCAAGATAGCTGTTCAATAAACGGGACTTATGGGTCAGACCATGGAGCCTTCCCTTGTTTTCATCCCATTCATTCACCGAAACATATCGTTTCAGACTGATTTCTGCCCTTTTACCGTTGACGGTGATACGGGCATAAATGGTCAACTTTTGGGGATTATTTGAAATGTCCCGCGTGAAGAGAAGTACTTTTAAAGTATTGGAATTGCGCATAATACATAACTTTTGGGTTTGACAAAACAGGTTTGCAAAACACCCATAAACAGCGTCAAACTGTAGCTAAATTATGCACAAGGAACGTATCGAACCATTCACCGAACTCTACACCTTTTATATGTATTTAAATGATATCAAATGAATGCATAAAAAACAAAAAGCACTGTCAATCAGTCAGTTGACAGTGCTTTGATACCACTTGATTGGTGGTTCGTCGGGATGACTGACCTCTTAAAGAGGCGCTAACCCATTAATATCCAGAATATTATGTCGATTTTCCCAAAATAGGACATCCCATAGGACATCTTCGTATGAAATAATGATTTTCACGAGTTAAAAGTAAACAATTAAACTCAAATAAAATCAGTTAAATCCCCCAAATGCCATTTGCACAGAATTACACTGTGTTTTACACTACAATGAACTTATGAATTACAAGTTCTTTTCAATATCGGATAGAATCAAAAGGGTTGTTGGACTTCCATAATTGATGAGCCTGTCCACAAAGTCTTGCAAATGTTTTTGGTCCCGCAGAATTGCTCTAATATGGATATTATACGGGCCGGTAATCCTATACGCCTCCTCCACTTCAACAAAGTCATGGATTTCATCTAAAAATATCTTTAGTTTGCCATCGAAAATCTTTAAGAGGATAAAGACCTCCATCCCATATCCCAACAAGGCATAATTGACCTTGATATTGTACGATTCGATTATGCCTAAATCTTCTAGTTTTTGTATCCTTTCCCTCACAGATGAAGGCGAAAGCGAAATGATTCTACCGATTTCAGCAAACGAATATCTGGAATTCTGCCTCAAAAGACCTATTATTCGGCTATCTATTCCATCAACCATCATTTCAATATATTTTTTGCCAAAATAAAGCATATTCAATGAAAATAACCTGTATTCTCCGATTTTTCAATTTTAGATCCATTTTGCAACTCACTAGATTAGCCGATCAATTTTGGAAACATGGATTTATTTTCACTTATCGTTTTGTCCATAGGTATTTTTGCAGGGTTTTATGTGCAAACTGCTATGGGATTTGCTGGTTCTCTCATGGCACTTCCAATCCTATTATTGAAGTTTCAATTACCAGAAGCCATTGCCTACATTTCTCTATTCTATGTTTTTTCAAGTATCTTTCTGATTTACAGGGAATGGGTCTTCATTGATAAAAAAACAATCCTTGACCTTTCCATAACATCAATCGTAGGGGTTGTTTTAGGAGTTTTGGTCCTTTCCTATTCCAAGCCAGTCTTTTTAAAAAAAATGCTTGGTGCCTTCATACTCGCATACGTGTTGTATTCCCTTCTAGGTAAGCGAGAATCGAATCTGGGGAACACCAGTATTTTAGGTCTTGGTATTTTGGCAGGGTTTTTCTCTGGGATATTCTCCACTGGGGGACCATTGTATATCATCTGCGTGGAGAATAGGATCAAGGAAATCAATACCATAAGGGCCACGATGATTGGCATTTTGGGACTTGTTACCCTTACCAGAATACCAACCTTGGCCTTAAGTGGCATTTTAAATTTTGAGCAATGTAAATACGCCGCGATTATTTTTCCTATTTTCCTTTCCGCCCAGTTTTTGGGAAGAAAAACATTCAAAAAATCAGGGAAGGCCCATTATAAAAAGAGCATCCTGTTTTTGCTAATGCTTTCAGGACTTTCATTGTTATTCTAGGATAAACCACAAAATTCCTATGCTGTAAAAAATGATGAAAAAAAACCTTTAATAGGTGGCTGTAGGATTGTCGAATATTTGAATTGGCTGCATCCTAATCGAGGTTTATCACGGATAGAACCTATTAAGGTTCGCGATCACTTTGATCTGAAACCGATTACTGTGAACAAAATTTGAAATTTCTCATACAGCTTTTCCTTGAGGATTTTATAAGCATTGGAAAGATGGCCTTCCACGGTTTTGATGGAAATGTTGAGATAATCCGAAATTTCCGCATTGGTCAATCCTTCCTTTTTGCTCATGACCAATACTTGTTTACATTTCTTGGGCAACAAGGCAATCTCCCTATCCATCAATTCAAGTTTTCTGGATAGGTTTTCTTGGTGATCCTGTTGTGAAAGGGTTTCCATGGTCTCCGAATAGGTCCTCTCGAAAAAATAGGTTTCCTTTCTGTACTTTTTTACATGGTCCAGGAATTTATTCTTCAATGAAAGGTAAAGCCATCCCCTAAGGACCGTTTTTGTATTCAATGTTTCCCTTTTTTTCCATAGTCCAAAAAAAACATCTTGGACCAAGTCCTTGGCCAACAATTCGTCCCTACATAAACTTTTGGCATAAAAAAAGAGTTCGTTGTAGTAAAGCTCCACAACCTTCTCGAATTCCTTTCGACTGCCCTTTTGGATTGAGATTAAATCAATATTTCCCCCGATATCATTGGAATCCATTGCACCTATCTTCTAAGTCCGATCAATATTATCAATATTTTTTGATTAAAACCAAGGGTTTGTCAATTTCAGATCGTTTCACAGATAACAATTTGGTAATCCGCATTTAACAATAATGAAAAATAAACATATCAAAAAAATTATTTTCAATTTCTTTGAAAACCCTTCGAACCCAGAGGAAATTGAGCAATTGGCCCAATGGGTCAAGGACAATCCTTCTTCCTTTAAGGATTCGGCCGAACTCCACTATTTGATCACACGGTCCCTAGGTCAGGAAAATGCCGAACAGTACAAGAAGGAATTACTTTCAAAATTTGACCTTTTAGTCCGGTCCAAAAGAAAAAGAAGACAGGCTTGGTTGCGATATGCTGCCATTTTTATCGGGCTCATTGGAATATCAACATTGCTTTTGCCACGAAACAATACCCCAAATACCGTTGGCCAACAGGAAGTTACCATTGTCCTGGACAACGGTACGACCAAGGAGCTATCGAACAAGGATGCCTCAATTGTCACGCGTTCAAACAATATCATTGCTGAACAGGATGGATCTAAGATTGTATACAAAAAAGTTAGCATTGAGAATGATGATTTGAGCGAACCCTTGGTATACAATACCCTCAACGTACCCTATGGGAAGAAATTCGAGATTGTGCTGTCCGATGGAACGCAGGTCTATCTCAATTCCGGTTCTTCCTTGACCTATCCCACGGCATTTTATGCTTCGGGACCAAGGGATGTGGAATTGAAAGGGGAAGCATATTTTGCCGTAGAATCCGATTCCTTGCGCCCTTTCAGGGTCAAAACAAGGGAATTGGACACTAAAGTTTTGGGCACACAATTCAACCTATCCAGTTATCTCGATGACGAAACCGTTCAAGTGGTCTTGGTGGAGGGCAGCCTCTCGGTCAAAAGGAGCAATGGTTCCGAAGCATCACATTTCCTTTTAAAACCGAACCAAATGGCATCCTTCTCCAATGATCATAAAACACTTCAACTGACCGATGTGGATGTCAGCAGATACATTGCCTGGAAGGAAGGCATCCTGTATTTCAAAAACGAAGATTTCGTTCACATTACCAAAAAATTGGAGAGGCACTACAATGTGACCATCGAAATAAGGGGGGACCTTCTTAAAAGTGAACGGTACACGGGTCGCTTCAAAACGGAAACCATTGAAGAGGTGTTACAAGGATTCCAAAGGATCAAGGATTTTGACTATAAGATAACCAACGATAAAATAATACTAACTCAGAAAAACAACTAAGGCCTATGAACTAAACCTAAAAAAGAACCAGGAATTGCGGGAACAATCCCTGGTTTTCAAACAATTCAAAAACTGAATGACCAATTTTTAAACCATATCAAAAGTATGAAAAACACACTATGCAAAAGCTATTTTAGTGGTAAAATAGATTTGAAAATGAAAATTTCCGCCCTGTTTTTATTGGTTGCACTTTTCCAGCTCAATGCCAATAATTCCTATGCCCAAAAATACGTTTCGATGAAAATGGAAAACGCATCCATAGCATCGGTATTCGAAAAAATTCAGGAGAGTACGGATTATAATATCCTTTATAAAAACTCCACATTGGATTTGGACAAAAGGATATCGGTGGATGTGGAAAAGATAAAGATCGATGCCCTGATGGACCTAATCCTTGCTGAAAGCAATGTTTCCTATGAGATCAGGAGAAAATTGATTGTCCTAGTGGAGAAGGAAAATGAACCACAAATTACCGGTTCACGAGCTGTAAAGGCATTGCAACCGGATTTCATCAACATCACAGGAACGGTTACTGATGAGAACAATTCCCCATTACCAGGGGTCAGTATTGTCATCAAGGGCACCATTAAAGGGGTTTCCACCGATTTCGATGGAAACTATGCCATAGAAGCCTCCCAAGGAGACATATTGGTATTCTCCTATATTGGTTACCAAACCAAGGAAATAACCGTAGGGAACAATCCCGTCGTCAATGTGACCATGGCCCCCAGTGTCAGTAATTTGGACGAAGTTATTGTAACGGCCATTGGTACCAAGCAACTAAAGGATGAATCAGGTTCGACAAGTTCCTCCATCCAATCCGAGAACATTGCCAAATCCGGGGAAGCCGGGGTCATTAATGCATTGGCAGGTAAGGCGTCAGGTGTACGGATCGGTAAATCCAATGGTGACCCAGGGGCTGGATCTTCCATTCAGATCCGCGGTGCGAACACCATTCAAGGTGCCAGCCAGCCATTGATTATTTTGGACGGGATTCCCATCAGTAATGATAATATCGGTGGCGTCACCTTGAGCCAACAATCGCGATTGGACGACATCAACCCAAAGGACATCGCTTCTGTCCAAATCCTAAAAGGGGCCTCCGCAGCGGCTCTTTGGGGATCTCGTGCAGCAAATGGGGTCATAGTGATCACGACCAAAAGCGGACAATTGGGTAAAAAACCCACCGTACAATATTCGTTTACACAGTCCTATGATTACATCAATGTCAGGCCTGCGATGCAAAGTTCCTATGGTCAAGGTAGAAATGGGGTGTACAACACCTCCTTTGCGGAATCTTGGGGCGACAAAATAGCCGATCGTTCCGGGGGAGCGGATGAAGTGGATACCACCGGTGAATTTTTTGTCTCCAATACCACGGGCCAAACTTATTACCCCGTAACCACGAAGAACTCTCGGGAAACCTATACCGACAGCAACTGGGACAAAGTCTTTCGGATCGGAACTTTTTCACAACATAATGTATCCGTCAACGGTGGTGGACAAAGGGGCTCGTACTTTTTCAGTTATGAAAACCTGGACCAGAAGGGTATCATTGAAAATTATGACTACAAAAGACAGAACGTAAGGTTGAACACCAAGTTCCAGATTACCGATTGGTTGACCTGGAACAATAGGGTCTCCTATACTAACACCAAATCGAATCGGATAGAACAAGCTGGTGAAACAACTAACGGTATACTTTTAGGACTTTTAAGGGCCGCCCCCGATTTTGACATTACCGATTATATCGGCACCTATACGGCTGCCAATGGCGATATCACCGCCAACCGTCAAAGGTCCTATAGACGTCAATTGGGCGAAGCCGAAAATCCTATTTATAACAATCCCCTGTGGACCTTGAACGAACAAAAGGCACCCAATGATGTCAACAGGTTCATCATCAATCCTGAACTGACCATTGACCCTGCCCATTGGTTAAAGGTCATTTTAAGGGGTGGTTTGGACTATTACACGGATTCCAGGAGTCAATTCTACCCGATCGGATCGGCAAGTGCAAATCGAAGCGGTGGCTATTGGAGCCAGACCGATATCACCAATAAGGAATTCAATTTGGATGGAATCGTTATTGCAACCCACGACTTCAGTACCGATTTTGGAGTATCCGCCACTTTGGGGGTAAACTTTAATGACCGAAAAAGGGCCATCAACGAAAATGCCATAAGTCCATTTGCCGTGGATTCCAGACTGCCCACAACGGATCTCAATCCGGACCAAGCGGCCACTTCCTGGGACAGGACCTTGCAGCATATCCGATCCAATCGTGGTTACGGGGTATTGGGCCTAAGCCTATATGACCAATTATTCGTCAATTTCTCGGGAGCATTGGAGGCCTCGTCCACCATAAAGGGGAGCTTTTTCTATCCTTCTGTAGATCTTGCCTGGCAGTTCAGTGACTTGGTCGGTTCCTCTGATTTCCTGAGTTTTGGAAAGCTCAGGGCGGCATGGGGAAAGGTGGGTATCCAACCGGCCCCCTATAAATTCGAAACCTTGGCCACTACCGGTTTTTCAACGTTTGGGGGAAGTTTCATGGTGGATTCAGAAAAGGGGAATCCCAATCTGAAACCTGAGATCAAAACCGAATGGGAAGTAGGTAGTGATCTACGCTTCCTTAAGGACAGAATCGGACTGGGTGTCACCTATTATAGAAATGAGACCAAGGACATCCTCTTTGCCGTGAAAGCCAATCCGAGTTCCGGTTTCAACTTTAACTATAAGAACGCTGCGGTCATCGAGAACAAAGGTTGGGAAATCGACCTTACCGGTAAATTGATCGAAACCGATGACCTCAAATTATCGATCAATACCAATTACAACAACAACAAGAACATGGTGGTAGATATTGCTGGTGCAGAAACTGTGGATATCGGGGGTACCTCCAAAGCCGTCAAGGGATATCCGATGAGTTCTTTTTTCTTGCCCGGTACCTTACGCTATGACGACAATAGCTTGGCATTGGATGCCAATGGATTTCCACAATTGGACACCGATAGCCGTGTTCTGGGAGATCCCAATCCTGACTGGAGGGGAGGCATCGGTATGGAACTCAACTATAAAAATCTTGACTTCAGCTTCCTTTTTGAGCACTCCCATGGTGGGGATTACATCAACAGGACAAGAATCGTTCTTTATGGCTTCGGTGTCCATGAGGACGTATCCCAAGAAGTTACCCTATCCGAGGACCTTGTCAATGTTAACGGGGACGTAATCCCTGCAGGAACCACGGTGAGGGGGAACATTGCCGACTTTGGTGCAGGCAATGTATTGTTGGACGAATCCTGGTATCGCGGTATCGGAGGTGGCCTTGGTTTCAACAAGACTAATGACCTGTTCATCGAGGATGCCACTTGGACCAAGCTTCGTAATGTGACCCTAGGGTATACCTTTTCGGACCTTAAGTTGAGTAAAAAACTGGCGTTGGATTCCTTCCGGATATCGGTGACAGGACGCGATTTGATCCTATGGACCGGTATCAAGGATGTGGACCCGGAGACCAATAACTATGGTGTCAGCAATGCCTTCGGAATGAATTACTTCAACAATCCTGGAACACGTTCGATTTTGTTCAACGTTCAAGCCAATTTCTAAAACTTAATAATCATGAAATCAACATATATAAAAATTCTTTTGATTTTCACGGCTTTCGTTTTTTTTGGTTGTGAAAAAATGGTCGAAGATCTCAACGAAAATCCGAACCAGTTAACCCTTAACGATATTGACCCAGGCCTTTTCCTAAACGGCGCGGAGCTTTCGAACATCGGAATCCAATTGGGTGCCTATAGCAGGATGGCGGGGTATTGGTCAGGACAACTGGTCGGCTTTGAACAAGTGGAACTGGAGCGGTTCCAATACAATGTCGCCAACAATACCTTTGATTGGGATGGGTACCAGAGTGTATTGACCCCAGTGCGGGAAATACAGGAAAGAGCGTCGGACAACCCCCTATTATTGGGTATCTCCAAGGTGGTAGAGGCCCATTTGGTGGGTACTTATGCCTCCTTGTTCGGAGATATCCCCTATTCACAGGCATTGAGCGATATAGAAAACCCTGAATTCGATGACCAACTCTATGTTTTTGAACAGTTACAGATCCTGTTGGACAGTGCCATAGCAGATTTGGAAGGTGCTACCGGCTTTGGGGTTTTGGAAGATTACATCTTCCAAGGAGACCGTGCCAAATGGCTCGAATCCGCATGGACCCTTAAAGCTCGCTATTTTATGCATACCAAAGCGTATAGTGAGGCCTATAGTGCAGCCTTGAACGGGATTTCAACAAGCGATAACAACATGATGTTCAATCCCCTCGACGTTACGGGGCAAAACGCCACCAAAAACAAGTTCTACATTGTTTTGGCCGGTGGTCCGAACACCGGGACCGGGGACAGTTATTTGATGCAGCTCCTGGACAATGCCAGTGGAATCTCCCGGAACAATGCCAAGACCGATGAAACGGCCAGGCGCCAATACTATGGCATCGATCAATCGGATCCGGACGGAAATCTGGGTGTGGCACAGGAACTGGAACCACAGCCCATGATCACATTTCAGGAGAATTTGCTCATCTTGGCAGAAGCTGGAGCCCGTACCCAAAGTTTCGAAATTGGTTTGGGACATTTGAACGAGTTGCGTGCCTATTTGAACACCGGTAGTTTCTTAAATGCAAATTTTTCAGCCGAACCCTTTTTATATGAGGCTTATGTAGCCGAGGATTTCAATACCAGTGGCATGGAGAACTTGGACGGAATAGACCCGGATACCGCCTTGCTCAGGGAAATCGTTGAAGAACGTTATGTTTCAGGCTTTACCACCTACATGCCATTCGATGATGCCCGCAGACTCCGGAAGAGTGATTCGGACGTAGCGGTGCCCTTTCCTTTGAACGTACCGACCAGTACACAAAACGTGGAGCGTATGTTGTATCCACAAGACGAGGTCCTTTCCAATCCAATGGCCCCGGCAGACCCTGGTTTATATGAACCTACCAAGGTCAATCAATAATTGAAAAATTAAATCACTGAAAAATGCGTAGGGATCTATTTTTTCAAGGAAAGATTGGGGAAAAAATGCTCATTTGCCTATTAGTTGCCACTGCACTTCTTCAAGTGCAGTGCGCTGGTGGCAAAAGCACGACGGGCGGTTCGGACAAAAAGGTTTTGTCCGAAGGACGGAAAATATTCAAGGATAGTTGGTTGGAAACCGTCAAGGGCAATATGCCCTTGGTCATCAGTGCCCCACATGGGGGCACCATATCCCCTGAGGAGATCAAGGACAGGGATTGTGGCGCAAAGGTTATGGACAACAATACGGCGGAGCTTGCCCTTGAAATTGAAAACGCCTTCAAGGCCCATGGTAAAAAACCATATCTGGTCATTGCCCGGTTAGCAAGGAGTAAGATCGATTTTAACCGGGACCTGGAAGAGGCTACCTGTGGAAACCTCCAAATGGAATATACCTGGAGACAATATCACAAGCATATCGAAGAGGCCTTGGATGCGGCCATCAAAAAATACGGATATGCGATGTACATCGACCTTCACGGTCAAAGCCATAAAGTAAAACGCTTGGAGTTGGGGTACCTACTTAGGACACCAGCCCTCAAGGCATTGAAGGAAGACGAAGGTTCCGAGTCCGAAATCGGCGGAAACACTTCGGTACGAAACCTTTTAAAGGATAACCCACAATTGGGACTCAACCAACTCTTGACCGGGGAAAACGCTTTCGGAACCCTTATGGAGCAAGCTGGTTTTCCAGCGGTTCCCAGTCTTGGAGACCCCTATCCCAAGGAGGGCGAGCCCTATTTCAACGGAGGTTACAACACCAGAAGGTATACCGCCTACGACCACCCCAAAGTTTTCGGGATGCAGATCGAAGCCAATTTTCAGGGTGTTCGGGACAGTGAGGAAAATCGTAAAAAGTTTTCTGAGGCGTTTGCCCGATCGGTTACCGTTTATCTGGACTTTGTGACATCACATTGGAACTATTGAACCAATTCCCATGACCTACGATAGCATGGGATGGTTCTATCCAACAAAGTAAAAATCCATAGAAAGGCTGTCCTTGCCGATCGAACAGAATTTTAGGAATGTACCTTCTTCCATTATGGGATTGGAAAAACATATACTAAGGTTATTTGAGTTAGTACACGATGTTCCTTCAGTAAAGGGCAGCTTTTAAAATAGAAACATGAAATTGCAAGAAACGGTAACATTGGAATCGTACTTCGATTCCTTTCGAAGAAATATTATCGGCATCGACGAAGATATCGAAACCCCCTTTGGGCCCAAAAAGATCGTTTATGCGGATTGGATCGCAAGCGGTAGGTTATATGGTCCCATTGAAGATATCATGAAAAAGAGAATCGGACCCTTTGTCGGGAACACCCATTCCGAGACCACTTTTACCGGGAAACTGATGACCAACCTGTACGAGGAGGCCAAACACCGGATCAAGGAACATGTCAATGCCTCCGAGGAAGATGTCATCATCACCACCGATACGGGTATGACCGGGGTGCTCTGCAAGTTTCAGCGTATTTTGGGGCTAAAGCTCCCTGAAAAGTTCCAGAACTCGCTTACGGTTCCAGAGGCCGAAAGACCGGTCGTTTTTTTGACCCATATGGAACACCATTCCAACCAGACGACCTGGTTGGAGACCATTGCGGATGTGGTCCTACTGGAACCTACTGAAGACCTGTTCGTCGACACGCGGCAATTGCGAAAGGAATTACGGAAATATGCAGACCGAAAACTTAAGATCGGTTCCTTTACGGCCTGTTCCAATGTCACGGGGGTGGGAACCCCTTATTATGAGCTGGCTGAGATCATGCATGAACACGGTGGGTACTGTTTTGTGGATTTTGCCGCATCAGCACCCTACGTCCAGATTGATATGCACCCGGAGAACAAGGCGCGGAAATTGGATGCCATTTTTTTCTCCCCACATAAGTTTTTAGGGGGGCCTGGCAGTTCAGGCGTTCTGGTTTTCGACAAAGCGCTTTACAAGAACCGGATTCCGGACAATCCAGGTGGTGGAACGGTAAAATGGACGAATCCTTGGGGAGGCCACAGTTTTTTTGAAAGCATTGAGGCCCGGGAGGATGGTGGTACGCCTGGATTCCTACAGACCATAAGGACGGCCCTATCGATCGCTCTGAAGGAAAAAATGGGCATTGAGCAGATCCGGCAACGGGAAAATGAACTTACAAGGAAATGTTTCGAGGAGTTACCCAAGATCAAGGGGTTGCATGTATTCGCACCGGAAGTCAGGTACCGCTTAGGGGTCTTTTCATTCTATGTGGAACATCTCCATTACAATCTGGTGGTCCGATTATTGAACGACCACTATGGAATCCAGGTCCGGGGCGGTTGTTCCTGTGCCGGCACCTATGGCCACATACTGTTGGAGGTCTCCCAGGAACGTTCACGGCACATTACCGAACAGATCGAGCACGGAAACCTTAAGGACAAACCTGGGTGGGTCCGTCTCTCACTCCATCCCACCATGACGGACGAGGAACTGGACCTTATACTGGACGCCCTTCGCAAAATAGCGGAGTATGGAGATGAAATGGCCAAAGCATATGATTACGATCCCATGAGCAATACTTTTTACCACAAGTCCGAATCCAACCAAAGACCGGAATTGGGCCAATGGTTCGAAATCTAAAACCAAATAAATCATTAAATCACCAACAATGAAGATGAAAAAAACCTTTGGATACCTCTTTTTTTTAGGTATCATGTTATCTATGGGGAGTTCCCTCGCACAGGAGACCTTTCCCAAAAACGATGTCCTGGACGTGCGCCCGGACAGGGTGGCCCTCACCCATGCGACCATCGTCACAGCTCCTGCGCAGGTGATGGAGAATGCGATGTTGGTCATCCAAGACGGCAAGGTCGTTTCGGTACAAGCGGGGAACCAGGTACCCAACGGCTATCTGGAAATCGATCTCAGTGGACGATATATCTATCCCTCCTTTATAGACATGTTCGGAGAGTATGGGCAACCCGAGGTAAAACGTCCCCCCTTCAGGAACCCTGTTCTCAGCAGGGAGCAGATACAGTCCAATACCAAGGGACCCTACAATGCCAATGAGGCCATAAAATCGCAATACAACAGTTCCGAAAACTTTACCGTGGACAAAAAGCTTGCCTCCAAATGGAGGGCCCAAGGTTTTGGTGCCGTAGCGACCATCAGAAGGGATGGAATTGCGCGGGGAACCGCTGCCCTAGTGGCCCTAGGCGAGGATACGGAGAACAATTTGGTCATCAATTCCAAGGTGGCCGACCATTATTCCTTTGACAAGGGCACCTCGACCCAGGACTATCCCATTTCCGCTATGGGGACCATTGCCCTATTGCGCCAGACCTTTTACGATGCCAAGTGGTATGGGGCACAAACCGACAGACCTTTTTCGGATCTGTCGTTGGATGCCATGCTGGCCAATGGGAACTTACCTAAAATCATGGAGGCCGATGGTTGGTTGACCGCCTTACGGGCCGATAAAATAGCGGATGAATTCGGGTTCGAGTTCATTATAAAGGGAGGTGGAGACGAATATCAACGGATCATGGAAGTGAAGGACATGAAAGCTCCGATGATCATACCGATTGACTTTCCCAAGGCCTATGATGTGAGTGACCCCTACATCACCAAGAAAATCACCTTGGCCGATCTTAAGCATTGGGAACTGGCCCCAACTAACCCGGCATCCTTGGAAAAGAACAGCATTCCCTTTGCCATCACCTCCTTCCCACCGGAAAATCTTCCTGACTTCTTGAAAAATCTGAGAAAATCAGTGGCGTACGGCCTGAGCAAAACGGCTGCACTCTCCTCTTTGACCACCGTTCCAGCCAAATGGTTGGGCGTTGAACAGGATCTGGGTACTTTGGAAGCCGGTAAAATTGCCAACTTCATCATTACGGACGGGGATCTTTTTGAACCTGGCACTCAAATTATGGACAACTGGATCGAAGGGAAACCCTATGCGGTAAATGAACCCATTTCCGAATCGATCCTTGGGGAATACGACCTATCCGTAGGTGGCTTAAAGGCCGTATTGTCCATTATCGGAAAAGGCCCTAAGTACCAAGCCGAATTGACATTGTCCGATGGATCAAAGGAAAAGGTGGAATTTAAAATGGACGGGGATCTTCCTGTCCTTAAATTCACGGTCAAGGGAAACCAATACAATCTGAAAGGTTGGACCAAACAAGAAAATGGAATGACCGTGCTTAACGGCACTGGCACCCTGAATTTTGGGGAAGACCAACCTTGGACTGCCCGTATGAAAGAAAAAGGAAAAGGCACTTTGGGAGCTCAAAAGGTACAGGACAAGGGTCCTGTCGACTTGGGTGAGGTATTCTATCCATTTTTGGCCTTTGGCAGTCCGGAGAAGATTGCATCCCGATCCATTTTAATCACCAATGTCACCGTTTGGACGAACGAGGATGAAGGAATCCTCATGAACACGGACGTGCTTCTTGAAAATGGAAAGATTGCCAAGATAGGGACCGATCTCAGTGCCAAGGATGCCTTGGTATTGGACGGTACGGGCAAGCACCTGACCCCTGGGATCATTGATGAGCATTCCCATATTGCCTTGGGCGGTATCAATGAAATGGCACCCAATTCGGGAATGGTCCGGATGCAGGACGTGGTCGACCCTGATGATCCCGGCATATATAGGGCTTTGGCCGGGGGTGTCGTTGCGGCCCAGCTCCTACATGGATCTTCGGATCCCATTGGGGGCCAGTCCGCCCTCGTAAAATTCAAATGGGGGGAGGATGCCAGCGGCTTGTTGATCAAGGATGCTGATCCCTTCATCAAATTTGCCCTTGGAGAGAACGTGAAACGTTCAAAAAACAACGTATCCATACGATTTCCAAGGTCCCTGATGGGCGTGGAACAATTTTATACCAATGTCTTCATAGAGGCCTTGGATTACAAAAAGGAATGGGATGCCTATAGAAGCTTGGGCACAAAGGAAAAAAGGACCGCAGTTGAGCCCCGTAAAAACATTCTTCACGAGACCATGTTGGAAATCTTGGAGAAGAAACGGTTCATCTCGGCCCACTCCTACCAGGATAAGGAGATGTTGATGTTGATGGAGGTGGCGGAACGGTTTGGCTTTGCCGTGAATACGTTCACCCATGCCTTGGAGGGCTATCGGATCGCGGACCGAATGAAGGAACACGGGGTCGGGGGCAGCACATTTTCCGATCGTTGGAACTATAAATGGGAGGCTAGGAACGGGACCCCGTACAATGCCCCCATCATGGACCGTGAAGGTGTGGTAACTGCATTGAACTCCGATAGTGGTGAAACGATGCGACACTTGAACCATGAGGCCGCAAAGATGGTCAGATATGGGGGGCTCACACCAGAGGAAGCCCTTAAAATGGTCACCTTGAACCCGGCAAGGCTCTTGCACCTGGACGATACCATGGGAAGCATCAAAGTCGGTAAGTCCGCGGATGTCGTCCTTTGGACAGGAGATCCCCTGTCGCTTTATTCCAAACCTGAAAAGACCATCATTGAAGGGGCCATTTATTTTGATTTGGCCAAGGATGCGCAGTTGCGCAGGGAGAATTCAAAAGAGCGTGCCAGACTCCTCAAAAAAATGGAAGGGTTGGAAGGTACCGAGAACGTATCAACCAGAATATCCTTGGAACGGGTGGAATTCCATTGCGAATCCTTGGAGATGCAGAACTAAATAATCAAGAACATGAAAAACAAGACATACTTTACGATATTGACCCTAATGCTGATTGCCACAGGCCTTTCCGAGGGCCTGAACGCACAGATATTACCCATGGTGGCCTCGGAACAGGAATCCCCCATCCTTTTGGTTGGGGGGACCGTCCATACCGGGGATGGACGGGTACTGGAGGACACCGCGGTCGGATTTGACAAGGGAACGATCACCTTTTTGGGCAAACCCTCCGATCTGGACACCAATGGGATCGATTATAAGACCATCGACATAACAGGACAACAGGTATATCCAGGTTTTATCCTTCTGAATTCCGTTATCGGTATCAATGAGATCAGTGGGGTTCCACACACCAACGATACGGATGAGGAAGGGGAATACCTTCCCAACTTACAAACGGTTTATGCTTTTGACATGACCTCCACCTTTATTCCCCCGCTGCGGTTCAATGGTATTCTGTACATTGAATCGATCCGCTCCAACGGCATTATCCCAGGTACCTCATCGGTAATGTCCCTGGATGGCTGGAACTGGGAGGAAGCCGTATTCAAAAGGGCTGCGGCCATACACCTCGATTGGCCCTCTGCCCTATCGAGTTATTATGATGACGAGACGAATAGCAGGATGCTCCGCCCCAATACTTCTTACGAAAAGATCAACGGTGAATTGGAAAAATTGTTCTCCGATGCCAAGCAATACGAACAAATGCCCACTGCCCAAACCAATTTGAAGTTGGAGGCCCTAACGGATCTGTTCCAAAAAGAAAGGGTACTTGTCATCCATGCGAATGAACCCAAGGAAATCATAGAGAGCATCACCTTTGCCAAGTCCTTTGGCATTGACCAAATCTCCTTGGTGGCCTCTGAGGGTTCCCTGGAAGTTGTCGATTTTCTCAAGGAGAACCATATTCCGGTCATTGTACCCCCTACCTACAACCTTCCCAGAAACGATGATATGGACTATGATGCCTTTTATGGTTTGCCAACACAATTGCAACGGATGGGCATCGAGGTATCCATGTACCATGTGGGATCGTTGTCCAACTCCATCAATCTGCCCTTTTATGCGGGGACATCGGTGGCATTTGGGATGAACAAGGAGGAAGCCCTGAAGACCATTACTTTGCATCCCGCAAAAATTCTGGGAATTGACGATAAGCTGGGGTCCATTGCCGTGGGCAAGACGGCCAGTCTATTTGTATCCAAGGGGGATGCTCTCGATATACAGACCAATGCGCTGACCTTGGCATTTATTGGCGGTAAGCAGATCGATTTGGAAGGACCACAACAGTTGGACTACAAGCGCTATTCCGCCAAATTTGGACAAAACAAATAGATGGATGGGGAACATTGAAGCAGCGATAACCGAGATCAGTGACTGGATTTGGGGATTGCCCCTATTACTCCTGTTGGTAGGTGGCGGATTGTATCTTTTGGTGTATTCCAGGCTATTGCCGTTCAAGCATTTTTGGCATGCCCTTCAGGTAATCAGGGGGAGGTACGAGACGGCCTCGCACGTTGGACAGATCAGTGCTTTCAAGGCATTGACCACAGCCTTGTCCTCCACCTTGGGCATGGGCAATATTTCAGGGGTGGCCATTGCCATTACCATGGGGGGGCCGGGCGCCCTTTTTTGGATGTGGATCAGTGCCTTGATAGGGATGGCGACCAAATATTATACCTGTTCCCTTGCCGTCATGTACAGGGGTACCGATGATTCAGGGGAATCCCAAGGGGGGCCCATGTATGTCATCGTCAATGGTCTAGGCAAACCATGGAAACCTTTGGCCATTTTCTTTTCAATGGCAGGGATTTTTGGCTCACTTCCCATTTTTACGGCAAACCAGTTGACCCAGGTCATCGTGGAAGTGATGCCCCCCTCGTTTATGGGACCATCCAAAGGCCTGACCCTTTCGATGGTGGCGATCGTCATCAGCATTTTGGTGGGTCTGGTCATATTTGGGGGGATCAGGCGCATAGCAAACCTGTCCAGTCGACTGGTCCCTTTTATGGTCACCTTGTATTTTTTATCGGTCAGCTATATTTTGGTGGCCAACCATGGTAGGATCATTCCGGTCCTAATGGACGTATTTAGGGATGCCTTGACCGGCGATGCGGTGTTGGGGGGAAGCCTTGGTGCCATCATCATCATGGGGGTACGAAGGGCCGCCTTTTCAAATGAGGCAGGTATCGGCACTGCCCCTTTGGCCCATGGTGCCTCAAAGAACACCGAACCGATCAAGGAAGGACTGGTAGCGATGTTGGGACCCTTTATCGACACCATAGTGGTATGTACCTTGACCGCCATTGCCATCTTGGTCACGGGAAGTTGGCAGCGTTCGGATCTCAGTGGAGTGTCCATTACCTTGGATGCTTTCGTTTCTGCCATGCCTGGAATAGGTGCCCCGTTATTGATCTTTATCGTGGCCATATTCGCATTGACCTCTTTGTTCACCTATTCCTATTACGGATCGAAATGTGTGGTATTCCTGTTCGGATCCAAATATCGGAACACGTATAACTACGTGTATATCGTGGGCATATTCCTTGGCTCGGTTTCCTCTTTGGCCGGTGTGGTGGGCATCATCGATATCAGCTTTGCCCTAATGTCGATCCCCACCATGGTTTCGGCGATTTTATTGGCACCGCGCATCAATGCGGCCACCGCATCCTATTTCAAGAAAATTGAACTGCAAAAACAACTAGCCTAAAAATACTATTATGAAAAAAATCTTTGTACTCCTAAGCCTGTTGGCCATAGCGAACCTATTTGGTCAAGAACAACGGTTCCAGGGCCAACCCCCTGTGAATGCCGTACCAACAGACTCCAAACCCGTCCAAAAGCAATGGAAGGGACAGTTTGCCTTTCCGGATCAAGGTATAACCTTCTCCAATGAGTTCGACGGTGCCCGGTTGAACGGCTTGGTCCAGAACAATGACAGTACCTATACCCTATTGATCACTTCGGAGAACACTCCGATCAATACCAGTCCGTGGTATGCGTTCAAGGTTTGGGGAAAGCGTCCCAAGACCATTGATGTATGGCTGACCTATCAAGCGGACAACAAACACAGGTACTATCCAAAGCTCAGCCATGACGGGGTGCACTGGACCGCATTGGATTCCCTTCGTTATGAGGAGATCGGTAAAGGAGATAGGGCCTTTGGCCCAGGCTCCTTGCCTGAAAAGGTCAAAATGCGTTTGGAAGTGGGCCCCGATACGCTCTGGGTCGCTGGCCAAGAATTGGAAAATTCGGCCCGGGTCAATGCCTGGATGGACAGTATTTCCCAGAAAAAGTTCGTGACCAAGAGCACCATTGGAAAGAGCCGTGAGGGCCGGAACCTCAATTTGCTCAGCATTGGCGATACGGCCTCCAAAAATATGATCATGATCATTTCCAGACAGCATCCCCCTGAGGTAACAGGGTACCTGACCATGAAATCCTTTGTGGAGACCCTTTCCTCGGATACCAAATTGGCCAAAAAGTTCCGAAAGGAATTTGCCATCTATGTGGTCCCCTTGATGAACCCTGACGGGGTCGACAATGGGTTTTGGAGACATAATACAGGCGGGATAGACCTCAACCGGGATTGGGCCAATTTTAACCAACCGGAGACCTCTGCGGTCAAGGATTTCATGGAGGGGATGGTCGAGAAGACACAAGGGAAGTTCTATTTCGGCATAGATTTCCATTCCACCTGGGATGATATCTACTATACTGTGGATCCGGAGCTCCATGGAAACATGCCCAATTTGGTCTCCACCTGGCTGGATGGCTTAATGGAGCGCATCGAGGGATACGACCCCAATATCAAGCCCAATGGGGATTTGGTCCCTACCACGGTATCAAGGAACTATTTCTTCGTAAAACATGGTGCCGAGGCCTTGGTCTTTGAGGTCGGGGACAATACCCCAAGGGATTTTTTAAGGGAAAAGGCCGAGAAAGGCGCTGAAGAACTAATGGAGATCATGTTGGAGCGTATCAAGGACATGCCATGACCCGGCCATAAGGCAAAACCCGGAATCCAGAAAAGCAATATTAAGTACCTTAAAAATAAACCCATGAAAAGAATTCTATATTTTCTTCCCTTACTATTATTTACCCACTGTACCCGTGAGTTACCTGCCGAGCCTACAGGTCTGGTCACGGAAAATGCCATGGTCGTCTCTGCACGTAGGGAAGCTTCGGAGATAGGCGTTGAAATCATGAAAAAAGGCGGGAACGTTTTCGATGCCATGGTAGCCACCGAACTTTCCCTAGCAGTGGCCTACCCCTTTGCGGGAAACCTCGGGGGCGGGGGCTTTATGGTCTATCGCAAGAGCAATGGTGAAGTGGGAAGTATCGATTACAGGGAAAAGGCTCCCTTGGCCGCCCACAGGGACATGTATCTCGACTCCCTGGGCAATGTCATCCCTGGGCTGAGCACGTACGGGGGAACGGCCGTAGGTGTCCCAGGTACCGTGGCCGGGGTTCTGGAAGTCCACAAAAAATTCGGAAAACTGCCCCTCAACGAAATCATGGAACCCATCATTGCCTTGGCGAGAAAAGGGGTCGTGGTCACCGAAAAACAGGCCAAAAGATTGGAAGGTACCCGAAAACACTTCATTGAAGCGAATAGTGACAGCACCAAATTCGCGACCGTGTACAAAGCTGGTGATACCATCAAGTACCCAGCATTGGCCACCACTTTGGAAAAGATCATGAACCAGGGACGGGATGGGTTCTACAAAGGGGAGGTAGCCCAAAAAATAGCGGCCTATGTACAGGAAAAGGGAGGTGTGATCACGGAGGAGGATCTCGCCAGGTATGAGGCCAAGTGGAGAACGCCCATTGTATTCGACTACAAGGACATCAAGATCATCTCGATGGGTCCCCCCAGCAGCGGTGGTATGACCATGGATCAGATCTTTACCATGATAGCACCCTATGATATAGCTAGTTATGGCCACAATTCGACTAGGGCCATCCAATTGTTCACCGAAGCTTCCAGAAGAGCGTATGCGGACCGGAACCATTACCTTGGCGATCCCGATTTCGTGGACATTCCCTATACGGGGCTGATGGACCCTGACTACTTAAAGGGCAGAATGGCCGATTTCACTTTTGATAGGGCCACCTTGTCCTCGGAAGTAGGCCATGGAACGGTGGAAATTGTGGAAAGCAGCGAGACCACCCACTACTCCATTATCGATGCGGAGGGCAATGCCATCAGTGCGACCACGACCCTGAACGGTGGATACGGTTCCAAACTTTATATTGATGCCTTGGGATTTTTCCTGAACAATGAAATGGATGATTTCAGTACCAAGCCCGGTGTTCCCAATATGTTCGGTCTTCCTGGCTCCGAGGCCAACAGTATTGCACCCGAGAAACGAATGTTGAGCAGTATGTCACCGACCATAGTGGAAAGGGACGGCCAGCTGTACATGGTCGTCGGCACCCCCGGAGGTTCCACGATCATCACGGCCGTGGCCCAGACCATACTGAATGTCCACGAGTTCAATCTCAGCATGCAGGATGCCGTGAACGCTCCGCGGTTCCACCACCAATGGATGCCCGATGTAGTCGTGTTCGAACCCGAAGGCTTTCCTTTGGAAACCATTGAAACCCTAAAGGCAAAAGGCTACCAAATCAATGAGGGCAGGACCCGGATCATAGGAAAGGTAGACGCCATCCGAGTGCTGGAAGACGGCAGACTTGAGGGCGGGGCGGATAAACGAGGGGACGATACCGCTGCGGGATATTGACCACCCAGAGAACCAAACCCTACTTGGTAAAACGCATACTAATGATTTTTGAGACCATTGACTTTACGTATCCTATACACCTTCAAGGTAAGGGAATTTACCCATGAAAGATTGAAACGTTCTTCCTCGAATATCGCTTACCCTTTATATTCCGGATTGATATCCCTTTAATTTAAAAGCTAAAGACACCTTGGGGCAATCACAAACAAAAAATTGAACTTTACATATTATTGTAAAATGAATTTTCAAAAACCAATAAATTCAAATATTGGTTGCGGTTTATGGAAAATCACGATATTCAACCATTGGTATCCACCTCCTTGATTAGGTATCCAACGTTAGAAAAATGCATTGAAAGACGGTAAACAAGCCCAAAAGCTATCAAAATTCCCCCAAAAGATGCCCTGTATATCCACTGCAAAGTGAAAACCCATGATTCCAAAAGCAATAGAAATCATAGCTAACAATGCAACAATTACCCATCTACCAACGACCAAAAGTATACCTGGTAACAGTTCCACCACACCCACTGCTGGCATTATAAATTTATTGGCCAATAGTCCTTTGTAAACAGCAATGAACTCCTCGGTCATCACACAATCGTGAGGCAGAAATCCAATAAACTTATACAACCCGAATAGGATTAAGTTAATCCCCAATCCCATTCGAACCATTTAATATATTCTTCTGGATATTCCTTTTATTTCTTGGTCAAATTATATCCAGCCGATTCAACGGCAGAAGTGATTTCCTCTTCCGTGGCACTTGTGGTCTGTACGGTCAACAATTTGTCTTGGGAGGCAAAGTCAACAGACCAATCGGTCACGCCATCCACCTTATCCAAAAATGGTTTTACGGTATTGGCACACCCACTGCACTTAATATTTGATTTGAATTGTAATGTACTCATGTTCATCGATTTTAAATTAGAAAATTACTATAGTTTAATCGTTTTAAGCCTCAAACTGTTCAATACGACCGATACACTGCTAAAAGCCATAGCGGCACCAGCGATCATCGGATCCAACAAAAATCCATTGATCGGATACAGCAGCCCTGCAGCTATAGGAATTCCAATGATATTGTATATAAAGGCCCAAAAAAGATTTTGTCTTATACCTATAACGGTCTTATGGGAAAGCTTCAGCGCTTTGGGAATCGCATTTAAATCAGAGGTGATCAAGGTCATTTTCGCGACATCCATGGCAATGTCGGTCCCTTTGCCCATCGCGATACTGACATCTGCTTGGGCAAGTGCCTGCGAATCATTGATACCATCGCCCACCATGGCGACCACCTTTCCACTTTCTTGAAGCCTTTTCACAAAATCAGCTTTCTCTGATGGGAGCACTTCGGCTTCATAGCTTTTGATACCCACCTGTTGTGATACGGCTTCGGCTGTCATCTTGTTATCACCGGTCATCATATAAACTTCCAAACCGCTCGCCTGCATTTCCCGTATGGCTGCCTTTGAGGACTTTTTTATGCTATCCATAATGGCCAAAATCGCCTTCACCTTGCCTCCACCGCCAAAGTATATGACCGTTTTGGCCTCCTGCTCAAACCCTTCGACCATGTGCCCCAGGTTGTCATCCATGGCAATTCCTTTTTCGACCATCAACATATGATTGCCCACAAAGTAATGGGTGCCATCCAGTGCCTCGGTTCGAACGCCTTTTCCCGTAAGACTATTGAAGTCCGAAATTTCGACCGGATTTACCTTTCTGTTTTTTAAAAAGGAGACCACTGCCTCAGCCAAGGGATGTTCGGACTGTGCCTCAACGGCATATAAAATTTGCTCCAGGGCCTTCTGATCGGTCACATGGTCCGCAAAGACCATATTGGTCACCACAGGCTTTCCTTCTGTTATGGTGCCCGTTTTATCCAGGACAATGGCATTCACTTTGTAACCCAACTCCAAACTTTCCGCATCTTTGATGAGGATATTGTGTTCGGCCCCCTTGCCGATTCCCACCATGATGGCCGTGGGGGTTGCCAAACCCAGCGCACAGGGACAAGCTATTACCAATACGGCAACTGCGGTCAACAGTGCATGGGTAAAAGCGTCCTCACCTCCCAGGAACATCCAGGTGATAAATGTCACCAGTGAAATCGTCATTACCACAGGAACAAAAATACCGGCAATCCTGTCCACCAATTTTTGTACGGGCGCTTTGCTCCCCTGTGCTTCCTGCACCATCTTGATGATCTGGGACAAAAGGGTCTCCCCTCCCACCCGGTCAGCTACAAACTGAAAGCTTCCTTTTTGGTTTACGGTACCGGCAAAAACTTTTTCATCCTTTGTCTTTTCTACAGGGACGGGTTCGCCTGTGATCATACTTTCATCAACATAGGAACTTCCTTTGGACACCGTTCCATCCACAGGGATTTTCTCTCCCGGTCTGACCAATATCGTTTGACCTACCTTGACCGAAGAAATAGGGATTTCCCTTTCCTCCCCATCTGCTATCACCTTTAAGGTCTTGGGCTGCAACCCTATCAATTTCTTTATGGCGGAGGATGTATTTGATTTCGCCTTTTCTTCCAATAATTTCCCCAATGAAATAAAGGTGATGATCACTGTGGCCGCCTCATAATATACATGGGGTTCCATGCCTTTACTGAGCCAAAATTCAGGAAAAAAGGTATTGAATGCACTGAACAAAAAGGCAATGCCCGTACTGAGTGCGACCAAGGTATCCATATTGGCCTTACCGAATCTGGCCTGTTTGAAGGCATTTATGAAAAAGTTTCGGCCAAACCAGAACAGAATAGGAACGGCAAGTACCAATGAAATCCACCTACCCGGGACCCAATCCATAAAAAACATCCCCAGAAGGAAAATGGGAAGTGTCAAAATAGCGGACCAAAGGGTTCGCTTTTTTATGGATACATAATGCTTTTTCGAAAGCTCTTCCTGTACTTCGGTAGGATCCTCGGCATCCACAATTATATCATAACCGATTTGACGTACCGCATTTTGAAGATCGCTTAGGTCCATAGCACTGTCATACTCCACAAGCACCGTACTGTTGGCGAAGTTGACACTGGCATTGTAGACCCCTTCGGTATGGCCCAGCATGGATTCCACGCTGGATGCACAGGCAGCACAGGTCATTCCAGTGACCGGGAAAGATTTTTTTGACACCGTCTTCGGTTTCCTTTCGGTGTCCTCAATAATATCGATTGCATCCATTTTCTACTCCGATTTGTATGGTACAAATTTCAGAATAGACCTAAAATGCACTGTTACGTTATTTACTGAAAGAGTTGTAGAATTTTCCGAAAAATCAACCTTTACCTTTCTTCGTCAAGTACTTAACCTTAATTGGTGAGTGGTTTTTAGAATTCGGCAACATCTATGAGATCAGGTTCGCCCACGTCAATCTTTTTTGGAGAATTTGCCCCGATCAGTTTAGAATATATTCGATAGGACAAACCATTGTAGTGAACTTGGGGCAAAACGAAAGCATTGGTAGTAAGTAATCGCCTCTCATTCGGCCAGATTCTTTGTTTCTTCGCTAAGCGATCCCTCGAATTTAGGAATAGGCCGCTTTTCTTTCCCAGCTTCGGTTTCCACTATTCCATTTTCCTTGATGTCGTTTATCAACCATTGCATTTCCATTATCTCCCTGCGTTGCGCCTTGATAATTTCATTGGCAAGCTCACGTACCCTGACATCTTTTATTTGAGAACGTTTACTGGTCAAAATAGCAATGGAATGATGGGGTATCATTCCTTCCATGTAGTCGACTCCTGAAACGGTAACCTGACTCCTGACCAGCCATATCCCACCTGCAATCAACAAAACACCCAAGGCTAAAATTGACATGTTCTTGCGTCGGTCTTTATACATCTGTAGCATATATAGCAGCATAATAATGATCATCGATCCCCCCATTATCAAAGTCATGAAAAATCTAGTCTCACTATACCAAAAGTGATCAATGATTTGATATGAGTGGGTGTACATTAAAAAAAACATGGCGACCATTGAAGTACCAATCATCGCAAAAAACTTTAAATAATTATTGGATTTCCTTTGACTATCTTCCATTGTGCAAATTTTATCTGGTTATTGTGATTATTCCTTGACTTTCGAGTATTGTATTGTTCCATTCCAATTGTAGGCCTGACAATTTACCTGTCCCAGTTATCGTATATCGGTTCAATTGGCTTTGTTCATCGCTTGTATTTTATATTGACCTCCGTTATTTTCCAATGCCTTTTGTAGCTTTTCAAGGGGGACCTCAAATTGCGACTCCACTGTAGCTTCTGCGTTTTTTAGATCGACCGCTACATCGGCTACACCGGCCACATTGAAAAGAGCTTCTTCAACGTGCCCCCTACAGCCATCACAAGTCATTCCTTCTATTTGGTATCTTCTTTTCATGTTGTGATCATTTTTTATTTTAACAATTTTACACCTAGAATCAACAATGTTGGTTCCAACACGTATGGGAAAAGTAACACTTTCTGTATAAGGGCGTTGTTTGAAAAAAAACAAACCTTGACCCATTTGCGAAGAAAGGTGTTTTTTAAATATCGTTTAGGAGGCTGGTTCCTTGGGAAGGTATTGCGCCCTTAATGGTAGAGGTTAAATATCATCAAGCGATATTCTATTTTGAATGGCACTTTTCTTAAATTGTGTAGGTGTCATTCCAGTTACTTTTTTAAATTGGTTGCTTAAATAGGCAACGCTGCTATAGTCCAATTGAAACGCTATTTCCTTTAAGCCCAATTCATCATAAACAAGAAACTCTTTGATCTTTTCAATCTTTTGGTTGATGATATATTGCTCCAAGGTAATGCTTTCCACCACGGAAAACAGCGAACTAAGATACTTATAGTCAAGATGCAATCCATCGGAAAGGTATTCGGGCCATTTGACCTTTTCCATGGGTCCGGTGTAGTGTATCGCCTCAATCACTAGGTTTTTGATCTGTTCTATCAACTGACCCTTACGATCGTTGATGATCGTAAATCCAATTTTCTCAAGTATTTTGTTGAGACCTTCCCGTTTTTCAGTCGTGATTTTCCCATTGAGGGTTATTTCACCCAACGACACATTCATATAGGGAATGCCCTCATCGTCCAAAATACCTTTGACGGCCATGATGCATCTCGGACAGACCATGTTTTTGATGTACAACACATCTTTCGATTTACTGGACCCAACTTCCATATCATGCAGTGAATTTCCACAGGGCCTTCAAAAAAATGACGACCACTGCCAATATAACGATCAATATCAAGGCCAATATGCCAAGGATTTTCATTCTTTTTTCCTTTCTATTCTTGGCCGGGTCCCGTTTCCTTTTCGCCAGCCCCCTTTTTTTCTTTCGTCTTTGCCTCCTAAGTTCGCTCATTTTTCCCAAAATGGTTCAACTGGCACAATAGTCAACTATTTGCTCCTAACAGGAGTCCTTTGCCAAATAAGTATGTCAATGTGTTTGAACTATCGCCTTTTCCATAATTTTCTGATCGTTGGTGAGCTGACATACCACAACAAGAATCCACTCAAAACGGTAATCAATCCCATCAGGGAAAAAATCCGTAAAACCATGGTGTTAAAATCGTCCCGTCCCTCATAGTCCATGGTATGGGTCATCCACAAAAAATCGAACCATCTCCAGGACCGATGCCTTACACGTTGAAACGACCCATCGGTCTCTGAGACATACGCTTTAAGGTTTTCATCCGTTTCATAGGTGATCACATAGGCCGGTAATGGACGTCCACGATACTCGTGCTGCCCACCTGTTTGGGTGAGTCTTTCAACACTTTTGACCTTAAGTTCGGGCAACATATACTGTGAAGCAACGGCCAAGGCCTGTTGTTCATCGATACCCTTTTTGATCTCCCCCGTTTGTGCATCCATCAAAACCTCACCATTGATCCAATAATAGGGACTTCCCCCTATATTTCTCATTTCCAAAGATTTGATTTTAACGTTCCCGTGTCCATTGGGAGCAATTAAATTCCCAAATTCTGACTGGTCCGGATGCTCCTTGATGAATTGATCTCCATGGATCTCGTCAATGTCCGTCCAACTAAAATATAGTCCACTGATGGTCCACATTAGGAACTGGATCCCAATAAATAGGCCAAGATATCTATGTATCTTTCTGACCTTCATCGATGTTTTTCTTCCGACCATTAGTTCTTCCCGTTGTTCCGTGAGGAGTTATGCATCTTTACAATTTTCCAATCCCCATCCGTTTTTTTAAGGATGGTGGTGGCAACCCCTTTTCTGCTGATCGTTTTGCCCTCACCTCCATTTTCCGATTTTAGGCCAATGGTATAGACATAGCTTTCCGTAGTAAAGGCAAAGGGTAGCTCCACCTTCACTTCAATGGTATAATCCGAGAACTTAAAACTGTTGAAATGTCCAAGTTCTGGACCTATATGATGGTCGTGATAATGTTGATAGGTGCCTTCCACGCCCCCGGATTCAAAAACTTCGGAATCTTCCGCAAAAAGCTCCAAGGTACCTTCCGTGGTCAAGTTTTGCAGTGCTTCTTTATAGCTTTCCAATATCCTCAGCACAGCGGCCCTGTCCTGGTCTAGGTTTTCCTTGTTAGGGTTTGTTTGGCCAAAGCTTGTCCCTGTGAGAAATACGGCCATTAGAAAAATCTGTAAAGTAATACGTTTCATTGGTTTGTTTTAACATTGTTTAGGTTAGTATATATTGTATGATAAAGGCTCCCAGGACAATCGAAATGACGATCCCATACAGGATATGGGCCAACCATTTTTTTAAAATGGCCTTTTTCGGCTGCACAGGTCCATTGTCACGACAACAATCTTTCATCCTTTTTTTCCATTAGTGCCTGACAAGGGAAGGGAACGATTAACTAACTAACTCACCAACCAATCAACTTTGGGTGTTCCCCTCCCTTTCAGGACTTTATTTCCTCATTCATAGTAACCGGACATGACCAACAACAATAGCAATATCGTTTGTCCCGGTTTTAGGGTAATTTCCATGTCATTTTCAATTATCCAATTCTTCCATTAGATCATTTACCAAGGTCAATATCCGTTCTTTCTCTTCCACCGATAATTTTGCATCCTTATGGATCAGGGTATAGGAAGATAGGGGCATCTTATCGTCTTCGATCTGACTTGCGATGGACTTTAGTTTGCTCCTTTTTCTTCGATCCGAATAGTCGCCCCATTCATTGAAATTGAGTTCTTCCTTTCCCTCTTTTATGTGTTCTTCCAAAAACCAGGCGATGGGTTGGACCTTATTGTACCACGGGTATTGGGTGTTGTTACTGTGGCAATCATAGCAAGATACCCGCAAATCGTGTTCGATATCCTTGGCAACCTGGTTCACCGACATGAAGTCCGTATCGGGAACCACATCGCTCAAGTTGGGATCTGTGGGCACAAACTGGATGCCCACAAATCCCAACAGCACTACCAATACTATGATTTTCAGTACTTTCATTTAATTGATTTCCTTTTGCACCTTACCACAGGTCAACATCTTACTTCCAAAAAATGGATTCTGGATTTCGCTGCTTGCGCTGAGCCACGTTCCTCCTTGGTTGTTGTTGTACATGGGGCAGAATTGTTGGTACAAGGTTTTGGAAGTCCCGGTTATGGCAATAAAATCGACCATATCCTTGCCCAGTCCCTCAAAGTGTTCCCGTTGGTGACCGATATCACTTTTGGCGATATGCTCCCCATGTTCCTTGGCCACTTCAATGATATCGGACAGCTCCTTCTGTTGCTGTTCATCGTATCCGCTGATATCAAAGCTGCCCAAGGCACTGGCCAAGGCTTGGCCCGATTTGGCCGCTTCATCCTTATTGTCCGCCACCAGGGCATCCTTCAGTTGGAGGTAGCTATCGATCACAGATGTGCCCTGTGCATCGGACGAACCCATATCATGGTCCATGGTCCCGTGGTCCATTTCCCCCGCAGAGCTCTCATGGTGATGGCCCTCTTCCGTTCCCATCTCCATATGGGCTCCTTCCTTGTCATTTGTTTCCTTCTTACCGTCCTTACAGGAAATCACGGTAATGGTCAAAAGCGCAATGGCAATTGTACTTAATGTAACTGTTGTTCTTTTCATTGTAATTGATTTTAAGATTAATTCCTCGTTTTGATTGCCCGGGGTAAGCATTTTTGTATTATCCCCCATTATTGTTGCTATTTTAATTTTTTCATCTAATTTTCCATTTCTCCCACGCAGGCACTCAGCCCTTATTCTTCCTCGACCGTACGCTTTTTCCCCAAAAAAAATCGTTCCCCGAAAAAAATAAGCACCATCAATGCAAGGGCAACGATGACCACCAAGGGGTCACTACCCGCCTTTGACCAAATAAAGACGCCCAACACCAGTACATCCAGCACAAGGGCCGTAATGAGGATAATGGGATTTGCACCGATTTCCTTTCGTAGATTTTTTAGGACCCCCCAATGGATCCCGATATCCATGATCAAATAAAAGATGGCACCCAATGCAGCGATCCGGGTCAAACTCAGGCTATTTTTTTTGTATTCTGCCATTTAAAAACGGGCTAGCAGGCCTCCGCCCCAACCATATCGGTTGTTGTAGTTGGCCTGGATTGAAAAATTACGTGAAAGGATATAGGAGGCCCCTACCAGCCATTGGGTCTCACTTTCATAGGATGAATTCTCCAAATCGTTGACCCATCCAAAATCGGCCCGAAATTCATATTCCCCCTCGAGGAAAATCCTTGGAAAAAGCAATAGTTCCCTATCCAACCTTATCCTTGGACGCAGCTGGTGGTCCATACTCACATCCATATTAAAGCGGTATGGGGTAAAATACTTGACTCCTATCAGTCCCACTGTATTGAAGCGGTCATAGGAATCAGGGATGGACGTTTCCGTGTTCACCCCTGCATAGACCCGTACCCAGTCATTGAGATACCTGTTATAATTGAATTCCACCTCGGCATTTTGGTCGTAGTCAAATTCTGCCCGTACCCCAAATTCATTCCTGATATTACTTGAAACAAGGAAGAGTTCATTAAAATTGGAACCCAATCTGGCAGCACCCCAAGCATAATAATGGTCAGTTTCATCTACCAACTTTTGAACAGGAAAATCCTTCATCCTTGCATCTCTTGGGGTATCATAGCTGAAAACCCTGGCCATGCCCCCCATCATATGGTAGAGGATATGACAGTGAAAAAACCAATCCCCATACTCCTCATTATAAAACTCTATGACCACTTTCTGCATGGGCGGCACATTGACCGTATGTTTCAAGGGTGACTTTTCACCGTTCTCATTGATGACCCTGAAATAATGCCCATGGAGGTGCATCGGATGGTGCATCATGGTCAGGTTATTGAGGGTGATCCGGGTTACTTCCCCACCTTTGATCTTGATCTTATCGGTTTCCGAGAGAGGCACACCGTTCATACTCCAGATATACCGTTGCATATTTCCCGTCAGGTTCAACAGAATGTCATTGACGGGCAGATCGGCATTATAGGTAGTATTTTCCCTTGCTTTTAAGAAATCATAGTTGAAATACGTTTTACGGGTATCGTAATCAAAAGCTGAAGTGTCTTTCTGCATCATTGGCATAGTCTGAACCATAGGGTCATCCATCTTGTCCTTATGTCCAGTGGATTTCATTGACATTGAATCCTTTTCCATTCCTGCCATATCCCCCATCTTTTTATCCATCTCCATGTGCCTATGATCTTCATTCGCATTCATAGGCCTTTTATCATCCATCTTTGCAATGGGTTTTTCCTTTTGACCGCTCATTTTGGTCTTATCCATAGACATCCCATTGTGCATACCTATATCCATGCTGCCATCCTTCATGTCCATCTGCATCCCATACTTGTGCATGAGATATTCGGGTGTGTTCTTTTTTTTGTTGCCGGCCATTGCCGGAGCTCCCATTTTCATGTCCATTCGGGCCATTTGTTTCATCATCGCCACTTTGTCGGGCCTATCGATGGTCGTTGCGGGAAAAAGCGTTCCCTGCCCTAAATGCAACGAGGTATGCCCGGAGCCGTCCTGTGCCGTGGCCGTTACCTCCAAAGTGCCTTCAGGAACGGTCACGATGACATCATAGGTCTCGGCAATACCAAAAAGAAAACGACTTTTGGAAACAGGCTCCACATCGACACCATCCCCGGAAACCACCATGGGGTTACCGCCACCGAAATCCATCCAATAATAGGTGGAGGCGGAGGCATTGATGAACCGGAGCCGCACTTTTTCACCGGGTTTGAAATCAGGGTATTCGGCCAATGTTTCCCCATTGGTCAAAAATGCCGGGTAATAGATATCGGCAATATCCGCTCCTTCCATACGATCTCGCCAAAATTTGAGCTGTGCCCCGAGCGCACCTTCCTTGATGACCCTGCCCAAGGGCACCGCGGTCCCTTTTTTGACCTGGTACCACTCGTTTCCCCTTTTAAGGTTTCGGAGCACGTTCATGGCCTTTTCGTTTGTCCAATCGGAAAGCACCACGACCAAATCCTTATCGTAGTCCAACGTCTTTTCCTTGGGATGGATCAGTATCGAGCCATACACCCCCTTTTGCTCTTGTAGCATGGTGTGGGAATGGTACCAATAGGTACCTGATTGGTTGATCGGAATCCGATATTGGAAAGTTGTGCCAGGTTCAATGGGAGGGGTCGTCAGGTACGGTACCCCGTCATAAAAATTGGGCAAGATCAATCCATGCCAGTGTACGGAGGTTTCCACATCCATCTTATTGGTCACGTTGATCAGGGCGAGGTCACCCTCGTTGAATTCCAAGACAGGTCCGGGAATACTCCCGTTGATGGTCATTGCATCGGCGGTGACCCCACCGAGGGTCAATTTGTTCTGTTCCAGTACAAGATCATATTCCCGAACTGGCCTACCTTCCTCTTTTCTGTCCTCGCCATTTGTTCCCACTTGCCCAAAAACATGGGTCGTCAGGGCCATTAAAACAAAAAACGGGAATTTAGTTTTCAATATCTTCCTTTTCACCATACATTTCATCCTTTACATTCTTTAATTACATTTCATCGGTAATCTCCCCACAGGTCAACATAGCCTCACCGAAATAGGGGTTTTTGATCTCTTTGGTCGTACTCAACCAATAGGCACCTTTGTTGTTGTCGGCCATAGGGCAAAATTGTTCGTATATCTTTTGATCGACCCCAAAAAGCTTGACACCCTTGGATAGATGGGCGGACAGATGTTTAAAATGATCGCGTTGCGCCTTGATATTCGCTATCTTTGAAATGGAATTCGCCGAATTGGAGATTTCCTTCGAGATCGTCATCCAATGGTCGTGCGCCTTTTTGTCCGTCAATTGTTTCATATCCACATGTTCCAAGGCCGACAACACTTTTTTTGCAGCGGCATTGGACTTGGCGGCATTATCATTGACAAGCGCATCCTTTAACTCCAAGTAGGCGCTCAACACCTGTTTCAATTGGTTTTTAAAAGTCCCTGTCGCCGCTATTCGCTGGTTCATATCGGAATGGTCTGTTTTACTTTCCTGTTTGACATCGCCCATATCCATATCCGAATGATCGCTACCGCCTGTACCCTTGTCATCCCCCAT
Organism: Allomuricauda sp.; assembly: GCA_048270465.1. Lineage (GTDB taxonomy): Bacteria > Bacteroidota > Bacteroidia > Flavobacteriales > Flavobacteriaceae > Flagellimonas. The sequence continues at coordinate 87,022 of JBLWSV010000014.1, read as the reverse complement.
TTTCATTCCTCCGTGGTTATGTCCCGTCATGGCGGGCCCACCCTCGGGATTCATCATGCTCGGTTTCCCGGCCAATTGGGCCGCCGCGTCGATACTGAAGGTCCCGTTTACCGCGATCTCATCCCCTTCTTGCAGACCCTCCTTCACAATGAAACCATTTCCCAACGATGGCCCCAAAATGACATCGCGCAACACAAAATTCACCCCATTGGACGTGGTATTTTTGATATATACCACAGATCGTTCCCCGGTCCACATCACTGCCGACTTAGGAATGGTTATCGTTTCTGATGCAATGGACTGTTTTGCTTTCACGGTTCCGGAAGCGAACATTTCCGGCTTTAACCTTAAACCGGCGTTCCCGATCTCGATTCTGGCCTTGGCAACCCTTGTCATGGGATTGATCACCGGATCGATATAGGAAATCCTGCCTTTGAAGTTTTCGCCCGGGAGCGAGGGTATGGTAAAGACCACTTCATCGCCTTTTCTTACCCAGGGCATGTCGGACTCATAAATATCGAACAGTACCCAAACGCTGTTCAGGTTGGCAATTTGATATAATGCCTTGCCCTTGTTGACATAGTCTCCAAGGTTTACCATTTTTTCGGTAACGTAGCCTGAAACATCGGCATGTATCGGAAATTCCTCCTTAACGGTCCCGGATTGAAGTATCTGTGCGATTTGGTTGTCGGAAAGCTTCCAGTTTTTTAATTTTTCCTTGGCGGCATTAAAAAACTGCGGTTGGGTGTCCGTCACCTTTCTTGCTTCAAAAAGTTCCTCTTGTGCAGTGACCAGGTCAGGGGAATAAATATAGGCGATGATCTGCCCCTGCTTGATATACTCCCCTGTAAAATTCACCATTAGCCGTTCCACCCTGCCGGGAATATGGGAAGATTGGGAATAGATCGATCGTTCGTCCGCTTCCACCTTGCCATTAAGATTGATCAATTTGACCGGGGCAGTCTTGCCCACGATTTCCGTAGTGACATTGGCAAGCTGCATGGCGGTTTTCGACATGCTAACGGCCATGGGGTCCAGTTCCAAACCGTTGTCATTTTCCAAAGGGATCAAGTCCATCCCACAAATGGGACAATCTCCCGGTTCCGTCTGTCTGATCTGGGGATGCATGGAGCAGGTCCAAATGGTTTCTCCCGATACTTCCGAAGTATGTTGGTGTTCCTCTGTGGTATTTCCCTTGGAGCCCCCGAACAATAGCCATCCCAGCAAAAGTCCCAAAACCAAGGTGGACAAGGCTATTTTTACTATTTTTTGTGTTTCTGATTTCATCTTATTATTTTTTTGCCGTGATATAGTTAAACTTGGCCAACGCTATTTCATACTGCGTCAATGCGCTTATTTTCAATTTAGTATACTTCAACAACTGTTGCTGCATTCGCAACACCTCCTCGAAGTCCTTCCCGGAATTCCCATAGGCTGTGAACAACAGATTGAGTGCTTGTTCCGATTCCATGATCTGTTCATCAAAGAGGGAAATCAGATCGGTCTGCTGCCTTATGTCAAAAACAGCCATTTCATAATTGGTCTTCAATGTATTGGTGACTTCCTTTTTTTGCAGGGAATAACTTTCCTGCATCAATTGGGCCTCTTTTTCGGCTGCCCTGTACTTACCCCTGAATAGGGGCAGACTCAACGTAAGCATGGGCATCAATACATCCTTGCCGTTATCGGGAACCACCATGTCGGTACGCTTATCGACCATTACATAGTCCAGTCCGACCCCCACTTTTGGCAGGCCTTGTTTAAGGGCTGCCCTTTCGGATGCCGCTGCAGCCTTGACTTTTAATTCCAGGGAATTCAAAAGCGGATGGTCCACCACCAAGGAATCTTTTGTGTAATCAATGGGCAGTACATTGACCCCAAAGGTCTCAGGGATGTTTATTTGTTCATCTTCCTTACGGTCCAATAGTTTATTGAAGGACGCCAGAAGTGGGATTTCCTTATGTTTAAGGATACCCAGATTCGTCCGGGCTTCCTTTAAAAGCACGTCCACCCTTAAGACATCGACCAATGATCCCAGGCCATTTTTAAATTTCGTATTGGAAACCGTCTTGTAGGATTCCAGGATGGCGATGTTGTCCTCTTCGATACGTACCCACTCCTTAAGTTCGTACAATGGAAAATAAGCTGCTGAAACCTCGTAATAAAGTTTGTTCCTTGCATCCAAAAAAGACTGGTACTTGGCCTCTGCCATAAGTGCAGCGGCATCACCTTGGGCCTTTAAGGTTCCAAACCAAGGAAACATCTGGGTCAGTGAAAACCTTGCCTTTTGGGGCCCTACCCGGGTTTCGACCGGGGAGATGAAGTACCCAAAGGACAGGTTTGGATCTGGTAAAGCCTTTACCTGCGGTACCTTTTGTAACGCCGCCTCAAAATCTTTGTACTGTGAAAGAAGCCCCGGGTTGTTCCCAGCAGCAATCTCAAAGTAGTCTTCCAAGGTCTGGCCATTGGATAGGATACTTGTCAAGATAAATATAATGGTCACTACCTTTTTCATTTTACTGTATTTTTTTCAATGCTTTGTTGCGATTTTTAATGACTGTTTCCCTCCAATAGGCTTGGAGTACCGGGACCACGAACATGGTCATGATCTGTATGGTCATTCCCCCAAAAGTCGGGATGGCCATGGGAATCATAATGTCGGCCCCTTTTCCGGTCGAGGTGAGTATTGGTAAAAGGGCGATAATGGCCACCGCTGCCGTCATCATGGCGGGACGCACCCTTTTTTTCCCGGCCTCCAAAACTGCCGCTCTCACATCCGGTACGGTTTGAGGGTTCTTTTCCTCGAAAACCTGGTGGATGTACGTACCCATGATGACACCATCATCGGTGGCAATACCGAAAAGCGCGATAAATCCTACCCAAACCGCAACGCTTAAGTTGATCGTGTGCATTTGGAACAGATCGCGCATGTTGACCCCTGCAATGGCAAAATTCATGAACCAATCCTGACCATAGAGCCAGAGCATTATGAAACCTCCCGCAAAAGCAACAAAAACACCGGAAAAATGGATGGAGGATGCGATGACCGTCTTGAACTGAAAAAACAGGAGCAAGAAAATCACGATCAAACTGATCGGTATGACAATGGACAGTCTTTTCACTGCCCTGATTTGGTTTTCATAACTCCCTGAAAACTTATAGCTTATTCCTGCGGGGACCGTTAATTCCCCTGCATCGATTTTTTTCTGGATGGCTTCTTGGGCATCGTTCACCACATCGACTTCCGCAAAACCGTCCCGTTTATCAAAAAGCACATAGCCCACCAAAAAGGTGTTTTCGCTCTTGATGGCCTGAGGCCCGCGGACATATTCAAAATCCACCACTTGGGATAAGGGAATTTGCGCCCCTACCGGTGTGGGAATCAAAATTTTCTTCAACGATTCCGGGTCGTCCCTCAATTCCCTCGGGTAGCGCACCCGCACGGGAAAACGTTCCCTACCCTCAACGGTGGAGGTGATTTTCATCCCACCGATCGCTGTTTCGATGCTTTGCTGCACATCTTCAATGTTCAAACCATATCGGGATATCCCGTCCCTGTTGATATTGAGGTGCAAATAAGGTTTGCCGACTATTCTATCGGCGAATGCGGCTTCAGCCTTGACCGAGGGCACTTCCTTCAAGATACCTTCCAATTGCATCCCAAAATCCTCGATGGTCTTCAGATCGGGCCCAAAAACCTTGATCCCCATGGGAGCGCGCATTCCGGTCTGCAGCATCACCAACCGGGTTTCAATGGGCTGTAATTTGGGAGCAGAGGTTATGCCCGGGATCTTGGTGACCTTTACGATCTCATCCCAGATATCGTTGGGGGATTTGATATGAGGCCTCCAGTTTCGGAAAAACTCACCGTCCTCATCCACGATCAGGTCCTTCTCGGCAATCCCTAACTGCAAGGCCTCCTCATTGGTCAAAGTGTCTTTATGCTGGGTAATGAACCTGTCCTTTCGATCTACTTTATAACGGACCCTATGTCCGTCTTCATTCACAATGAATTCAGGTTTATAGTTGATGATGTTCTCATACATGGAAATGGGTGCAGGGTCCAGTGCGGATTCAACGCGACCGAGTTTACCGACAACCAAGTCCACTTCGGGTATGCTTCCCAAGAGCATATCCAACTGTCCAACCACCCTTTTGTTGTATTCCACCCCTGAATGCGGCATGGATGTCGGCATCAACAGGAACGAACCTTCATTGAGCGATGGCATGAACTCGGATCCTATTCCCGGGAATCTCTTGGAAGCTGCCTGCCATCCCGAGGTCTGTCTGACACTTTTCCAACCTACCGATTCAAAGCCTTTGGCCACGATTCCAAAGGTGCTATCGAACCCCAGCCAAACCAATACCCCAAAAAACAGGGTCACGAATGGGATGAGCATGAACTTTCCTTTGTTTTCCAGACACCACTTTAGGACCGGGGTATAGAAATGTACGATTCCCATCAAAGCGGCCAGGATAATGCCCACTAGGAACAACACAAAAAAGTAGTTGACCACAATACCGTTTTGGGGTCCCAAGGGCATCCATTCCTCGGTCAGGAAGAAGGAAGCGATAAAAACGGTCAGTCCCAAATTGATATAGTTGGGAAACGATTTATAGTGCTCCGGCCATTTGGGTTCCATCAAATTGTTCAACCCAATGAGTGAAATGACCAATGGCAACCACATCTGGGCATAAAATGCAAAAATAAGCCCGGTGGATATCAATAGAATGGACCAAAACCGTCGCACCCGTTTCTTGTCATAATCCACCCCCATTACAAAATGGGCCAATGCCGGAAGCACAACGATTCCCAGCACAAAGGCGCTCAACAGGGCAAAGGTCTTGGTAAAGGCCAAGGGCCTAAATAGCTTCCCTTCTGCCGATTGCATGGCAAAGACAGGCACAAAGCTCACGACGGTGGTCGCCAATGCGGTCGTAATTGCCGAGGCCACTTCCACGGTGGCCTTATATATTACCTGAATGAGTTCCTTGCCCTTGGCACCATGGTTCTCGGGCATTTCCAAATGACGGATAATGTTCTCGACGAACACGATCCCCACGTCCACCATCACCCCTATGGCAATGGCTATCCCGGAAAGGGCCACCACATTGGCATCTACCCCGGCATATTGCATGACAATAAAGGTCATTAGGACCCCGACAGGCAATAGACTGGATATGATCACAGAGGCCCTCAGGTTGAGGACAAGTACCAGTACAACGATGATGCTGATCAGTATTTCGTGGGACAGGGCATTTTCCAAAGTACCTATGGTCTCGTGGATGAGCTGTGTCCGGTCATAAAACGGGACCACGGTCAATTGGCTTTCCACACCATTGGCCAATGTCTTTTTGGGCAAACCGGGTGCGATTTCCTTGATCTTGTCCTTCACATTATTGATGACCGCCAAAGGATTGGAACCATAACGGGCGACCACGACGCCACCTACCACTTCGGCGCCCCCTTTATCGAGCACGCCCCTTCGTGTGGCCGGTCCCAAGCTGACCACCCCAATATCCTTGACCCGAACCGGGACATTGTCAAAGACGGCAACCACGGCCTTTTCTATGTCTTCCGTATTTTTGACATATCCCAAGCCCCTGACCAAATATTCTGCTTGATTGACTTCAATGGTCTTGGCGCCCACATCCCTGTTCGACTTCCGTACGGCCTCCATGACCTTGTATAAAGGAATATTATAGGCTTTCAGGGCATCTGGATTTACATCCACTTGATATTCTTGGACGAAACCACCGATCGAAGCCACTTCGGACACCCCGTCCACGGCATTCAACCCGTATTTCACATAAAAATCCTGGGCAGTCCGTATTTCGTGCAGATCCCATCCTCCCGTAGGGTTCCCATCCTTGTCCCTTCCTTCCAGGGTATACCAATATACCTGTCCCAATGCCGTGGCGTCAGGACCCAAAGTCGGGGTTACCCCATCGGGCAACAGCCCTGCGGGAAGTGAATTCAATTTTTCAAGGATCCGGGAGCGCGACCAATAAAATTCCACATCATCATTAAAAATGATATAGATACTGGAAAATCCAAAGATGGATGAACTACGGATCGTTTTCACCCCTGGAATTCCAAGTAAATAGGTCGTCATTGGATAAGAAATCTGATCCTCGATATCTTGTGGCGATCGCCCGGGCCATTGCGTGAAAACAATTTGCTGGTTTTCCCCAATATCGGGAATGGCATCCACGGGCACCGGGTCTTTTGGGAGAAAGCCCGTATTCCAATTGAAGGGGGAAGTGACAATCCCCCAGGTAACCAACATTATTAAAACGAGAACGGTCACCAGTTTGTTCTCTAAAAAGTATTTTATGATTTTATTAAGCATATCATGAGTTTATTGTGTTGGAAATAGTGAAAATGTTCCAAAGGCAATAAATACCTAGGGCCATGCCAAAAACCATAGCACGGCCAAACGTCATCGATATGCTCTTAAATAAGGAAAGTTTGATCAAGAATCTGAATATCCTTGACCAAAAGGGGCGGAGGGTAATGTACGACAGAAACTATATTTTCCTGTAATCCCTCAAAAAGATTGATGTAACTGTACGTGAAGGCAACCAGGAACTGATGCTCCCCAACACTTAAATTTTCAACGGAAAGCAATAGATCCCCATTTCCTTGTACGGAAAGCGTTTCGTCATCGCAACACTGTTTTTTCTGCAGCTTGTGCTGGTGTGAATCCGATGGCTGCTGCATATCCATTCCACAGGATTCCGCTTTACCGAAGAAGGAAAAATCAACAAGATCTTCCCCACAATAGTGTTGTGCCACCGCAAAGGAAAAGGTGGATGCCAGCACGTTGAGTGCCATAAAACAAGATAATATTTTGAACCAAAATATTCTCATAAGCGGTTACAAAACTACAAAAATTTTAACAACCTCATTAAATTTAACACAATTTATACAAGGATTCCGCATAAAGCCCCTGCTTTTCAAAGTACCGACCATGGCACCCCATACTTTTGACCATCAATCATTTATACGACCATCGTATCTGGTCCGGGACGGTATAAAGCACATCGTGGTTCGAAGGCCCTCCTTACTGGCAACGGATGGAACCCTGACCAATAGCATTGTATTTTCAACCCGATTAAAGGTGGAACCCTTGTCTTCAATCGAACCATAACAGACCTTAAAGTTCCTCGATACCGAATCCGATCGTTGGACAGCTGACGGTCATTCCTTTCCCCACATATTGTATACCAGTATAGTATTGTGATCCTTGTGGTGGCCCAATGCCAGTACTTTTGGTAAACCTGATATTTGTCATGTTTTTTCCGAATCCCATACCTTACATTTGGAACCAAATCCTGCTGAAATCACACACAAACAGTAATCATATGGATAACTGCATAATTGATTACAGTTTGATTTTTAGCGAGTTAAACAAAATTTAGTAACTTTAGGAAGTGAAGCAAACCACATCGAAAATATTGTCCCTGTTTCTGGCCTGTTCTGTATTGATCAGTACCACTTCCTTTGCATCGAGTGCCCATTTTTGCTGTAACAAGTTGGTCAGTTTTTCTGCGACCGGCAAGGCAAAACCCTGCGACCAAAAGCTTCAAAATCCCAAAGACACCTCAAGGAAGTGTTCTTTGGAGCAAAAGGATTGCTGCAGCACCGATACGTATGCCAATATTGGCAAGGATGACCTGATGGTGCATTCCTTCGACCTTGATTTCGGCACACTTGTATTTCTTAATGCCTTTATCTTTTACCATATCGATTGTTTCGAAGGGCTACAGGAAAACATAATCCCTTTTAAAGACTACGATCCCCCGTGGATCGAACAGGATCTCCTTGTCCTTCATGAAACTTTCCTAATTTGATTTTTACACTGGCGGAACGTCAATGCAATCGTTCGCTCTTCACATTGGTCATGGCCACTAAATGACCTTTTTTGTCGTGTGCTATCTCCACGACGGCATATCCTGATCGATTCTCCTATCGGGTTTTGACCCGATATTATTTACGCTTAACAATAACTCAGACACCATGGATTCCAAAAAGGAATACTGGATAAAGCATATGGTCTGTAGGCGATGCCTCAAGGTCATAAGACAAGAATTGCATGACCTGGGCATTGAGGTTCTATCCCTTGAACTGGGGAAACTTACGGTAAATGCCCCGGAAATAGGGATTGCCGAAGTTGACCAAAAAGTCGTGGACGTCCTACATTCCAATGGCTTTGAAATAGCCAAAAGCGAAGAGGAAATGATCGTTGAGAAAATCAAGATAGGCTTGATTTCCTTAGTGACCAACGTCCCGATTAACCACAAAGGGAACACCTCGGACTACCTTGTCGATTTATTGCATCGCGATTACAAAGTACTGAGCAAGGTTTTTTCCAGAAATGAAAACATCACGATCGAAAAGTACTTTATCAAGCTCAAGATCGAAAAGGTAAAGGAGCTCATCCAACTGGGACAATATTCATTTTCCGATATCGCCTATATGCTCGATTACAGCAGCGTCAACCATTTATCCGGACAGTTCAAGGAAATTATGGGGATGAGCATGACGGATTACAAAAACGGACAAATGTGGCAAAGGGATTTTCTTGACGAAATAATATAAAAATCCAGGAATATTATGAAGATGGCCTGTCAGGTCAAACAGTAGTTTTAACGCAACAACCTAACAAATAATAAAATGAAACTTACACAAAAAAAATCAATACCCATAATGCTAACGTTCCTAATGACCCTTTTGGCCCTACAGGCGACCAGAGCACAGACCCAATGGGAAGCCCCGGCCAGTGCGGACAATTTGAACAATCCCTTAAAAAAATGATGGGCACCATGATGAAGGGACAAGGCATGCAAATGATGATGGGCGACAGCACCATAATGAACCAAATGATGGGCAACAGACAAATGATGCATTCCATGATGAACGGAATGATAAAGGATGGCGAGATGATGGGCGAAATGATGCAAATGATGCAAGACAAAGGGATGATGAGCAATGATTGTATGGAGTCGTGCATGAATATGATGAAGGAAAAGGGAATGGATATGGAAGGAATGGGAATGATGGATGATGGTACAATGAAATCAAAAGGAGATGACCATTCTGAGCACCATTAACACATAATAGGTAACGAAAAAATAAAAATCATGAAAGGACATTGGATTTGGATGGTCATCGGTTGTGGTCTCCCGCTATTGTTGATTTTTTTTGCGCCTGCATTTGGCATTACAGGGTACAATGGGCTTTTTTCCTTTATCATCGTGATGTTTTTGATACACCTTTTCATACCTCACGGTGGTCACGGGCATGGTGATCATGGAAAATCTGATAACAGTAAATACCATGATCATGACAAAGAGCAAGATTCCACTGAGACCCAAGAAGATCACCGGGGGCATCGGCACCATTAAAATATACTTTCGAAATGAAGTACAGATATCAAATTAACGGAATAAGCTGCGGTGGCTGTATCACAAGAATCAAGAAGACCTTGGAAGAACATCCTGAAGTAGAGCAAGTAGAAGTTTTTTTACAGCCTATGGGCGCAACCATTGTAACAATGAACAAGAAGCTTACGGTAGAAGAACTGCAAGGGCAACTCAACAAACTTGAGGGCTATACCATAGCAGAGATTAGTTAAAATCATAAAAACCTTCAAATTAAAAATATGTTTTACAAAGATGGATTTTTTTGGGGCATGCACCTGATCTGGTGGGCCATTTGGATTGTGGCATTGGGCTGGATTTTCTTTGCCCCAACCAGTTCCTCCTATGAAGAGATTGAGGGAGATGACCCACTAATGTTGCTCAAAATCCGCTTCGCGAAGGGCGAGATTTCCAAAGAAGAATACGAGCAATCTAAGAAACTTTTACAATCGGACAAATAGTCCGAAAACAAGTAATGTATAACCTTTAAAACTAAAACTATGCATTTTTTCGACGGACATTGGGGCGGCATGCACGTCATCTGGTGGGTCATATGGTTGATCCTCTTGATATGGATATTCTTGGTGCCATATGACATCCCTTACAGAAAATCAAAGAAGGAAGACCCACTTTCAGTTCTAAAAAAGCGCTTCGCCAATGGCGAAATCTCTAAGGAGGAATATGAAGAATCAAAAAAGATCTTGAAATCAAATTAAGGAATGTAGGGCTAATATTAATTACTAAAAAAAGTCAAAATGAAGATAAAAGCTTATAAGACAGGCATAATGGTATTGGCTACTTTACTCATTTCGGCCTGCTCACAAAAACAAGGTAGTTCTGTAAAGGATATGCTCGAGGACCACTCTCAGCAAGAAGAGGTATTGTCCGCACTTGTCGAAAATCACGATCTGGGCAAAAAATACATTGCCAACATGATGGATAACGACCATGCCATGGGAATGATGGTGGACGAACTCGTAAAAGCAGCAGCAAAGGATACCATACTAGCGAACAAATTGAGCGATATGATTACTAGATATCCTGACCTTATGCTACTGACCACCCACCATTTTATGCCGGTCATTGCTTCGGACAGCCTTTTGACCGATTCTTTTTGTGATCACACGTTAGAACACGAGGATCTCGCCAAGGCCATGCACAATAAAATGGAATACAAAAAGAGCCTTGAGCGCAACCATTGACTCCAACTTTGGTTTTTGCACATGAACAAACTCATAAATGAATAATAACAACAATAAACATTAAAACAAGAATCATGAATCGTATCAATGTAAAAAAATTCGGTTTTGCCATGGGGCTGACCGCTGCAATCCTCTACGCCGGCTGCATGATTGTTTTGGCGACAGCAGGACAAGAAGGAAGCATAACCTTTTTCAACAGCCTGCTGCACGGCTTGGACACTACCAGTATAATACGGGTAGACGTGCCAATTTGGGAGGCACTTATTGGCATTGTCCAGACATTTATCATTGCTTGGCTCACAGGTGCCCTGATTGCAGCATTTTACAACACACAGATTAAGAGTAGATAATCTGAACAAAAGATCGGAGAGACTTTTTAGGAACCGGTGTCGCATCGACCACAGGCAATTTGTTGGCGGAAAGTGCCAAAGAACTGAGCAATTGACAATAGAATCCCGGAATTGAACCTAGAGTACAACCATATAAAGTAGAATAAGTGAATAGTACTGCAAGAAATATCAAAACAATTTTCACCCAAACGGCAATATGGGGGGGCATTTTCTATTTCCTTGTCCATCCTTTTACCATGGTGCTCTATTGGTTTGAATTTAGCAATACACCATTTTCATTTTCCCTGTTTTGGGACGTCTTAAAGTCGCAGTTTTTAGAATCTTTCACTTTTGATATGAGAGGGATGAGCGTCTCGCTTACAATCCTTGGCATTTTCCTAGGGATAGTTTCCGGTCTATTTTTCATAACCCTCAGGCGAAAGAACAAGCTTATAGGCACACAACAGCAGTTGTTACTGCGTGATTTAGAAGAATTGATAGAGGCGGGTGAGAATGAACGGGTAGAATTCAAGTCATCTATTCGTTACGATTATTTTAGGAAAACCACGAACCGCGAACTGGAACTGGTCATTGCCAAGACCATCACTGGTTTTATGAATGCAAAAGGTGGAAAATTGATCATTGGCGTTGACGATGATGGCAACATTGTGGGCCTTGAAAAAGATTTCAAGACCCTAAAGCACAAGAACAAAGATGGATATGAGCGTGAAATTTTCAGGATAATTTCAACACAGTTAGGTCACGAGGCTTGTTTTAGCAATCACATTTCATTTTACAAATTAAATGGTGAAGATGTGTGCGTAATAGCTGTCGAACCTTCTAAAAAACCAATCTATGTCAGCGATACCGAAAATACAACCTTTTATGTCAGAACGGGGAATGCCACCTACCCCTTGACGGTCAAGGAAGCGGTTGATTATTTAGAAACCAGAAAATTATAATCTTATGCAATACGTTTGGTTTATATGGTCCCTTATCATACTGGCCCTTTGGGGCGTGGTCTATCTTTTGAAGAAGGATTCCCGTAAAGAAATGTTGAGGATGAGTTGGATAACCATGCCCTTTGGGCTAACCGAGCCGCTGTTCGTTCCCGAATATTGGCACCCGCCATCGCTCTTCGATTTGGCGATAAAGACCGGGTTCGATATTGAAAGCATCATTTTCTCTTTTGCCATCGGGGGTATTGGCACCGTACTTTACAATCTTATTTTCAAGCGAAGGTATGTTAAAATACCGCATACCGAGCGTAACCATGCAAGGCACAGGTTGCATCTATATATCCTTTTCGTACCGGCGGTCGTGTTTTTGATATTGGCCCTTTTCACTCCCATGAACCATATCTACTGTGGAATATTGGCCATGTTCTTGGGTGGAATGGCCACGTTATACTGCCGCCCAGACCTTAAGACCAAAATCTGGATAAGTGGATTTCTGTTCACGGCATTGTACTTTGTTTATTTTGGAAGTATTCTCCCGTTTTACCCCGACTATGTAACATTGTTTTGGAATCTGGAAAACCTGAGTGATATTCTAGTGGCCGGCATACCAATCGAAGAGCTTTTGTTCGCTTTCACTTTTGGCATGTATTGGTCAGGCCTCTATGAGCATTTGTATTGGAGAAAATTAATCAACCCAATTGTTTTGAATCAAAATTTTTAAGTTAAGTCTATAAATAAAAACGAAGAAGATGAAAGTATTACTCGCAATTGACGGCTCTGAATTCAGCAAAGATGCCATCGATGAACTAGCGGCAATGTCGCTGCCAAAATTAGTTAAAATACATGTTCTAAATGTTTATGAAAATCCAATGTTAACTGTACCAGGGGCTTTCCCCTTAAGTGGTATCGGCCATTATAAAGAAGAAGCCATGTCAAATGCGAAAAAATCGGCTGAAACCATCGTTAACAATGCTGCAAAGTCGTTAAAACAAAAGAACGGCAAGTTGTCGATAACGACCAATATTGTAGAAGGGTTTCCCAAAAATGCAATCTTGGAAAAGGCAACTGATTTGGAGGTGGATCTTATCGTATTGGGATCACAAGGCCATGGCGCATTCTCGCGCTTTTTGCTTGGTTCGGTCGCCCAATCCATTGCCATGCACGCGCATTGTTCTGTTTTGATTGTCAGAAAAAAACATCAAAAATAAAATATGGCCACTTACAATGTGACAGGATAAATTTTGTCCGTAGAAAAATAAAAGAGCAGATCATGGGAAATCAGAATACCTGCATATCAAAGAACAATACCGATGCCAACTGTGAAGTGATGGAGTCTGTTTGTTTGCCCAAAACATTTTTGCCGCGTATAGTGGTTGTGGGTGGTGGCTTTGCAGGGCTGGCCCTGGTAGAAGGCCTTAAAAACAAGGAGGTACAGGTCGTGCTGATAGACCGTAACAACTTCCATCAATTTCAGCCCTTGTTCTATCAAGTGGCCACCAGCGGTCTTGAACCGGACAGTATCGTATTTCCCTTCAGAAAACAGTTCAAGGGCTATGGTAATGTGAGCTTTAGGTTTGCCGAAGTGACGCAAATCGAACCCGCTTCCAACACAGTTGTAACAGACAAAGGCAAGCTCACCTACGATTATCTGGTCTTGGCCACCGGAACCAAGACCAATTTCTTCGGCATGAAAGAGGTGGAACAAAACAGTCTTGGTATGAAAGACATCAAGGACTCGCTAAACATACGTCATATGATGTTGCAAAACTTGGAGCAGGCAGCCATAACCTGTGATGATGAAGAACGCGATGCGCTGACCAATTTTGTGATTGTGGGCGGTGGCCCGGCCGGTGTCGAAATGGCAGGTGCCTTGGCGGAATTCTGTAAGTACATCCTTCCAAAAGACTATCCCGAGTATCCGAATAGCATAATGAACATCTACCTGATCGAAGCATCGGACGAACTATTAGCCTCAATGTCCAACAAAGCCTCGACAAAAACACTTCGGTATCTAAAAAATCTAAATGTGCAAGTGTTGTTGAACGAGGCCGTGAGCGGTTACGACGGTAATGTGGTATCTACCAAAAGTGGAAGGAAAATCATGGCGAAAAACCTGATTTGGACGGCAGGTGTAACAGGCCAGGTTCCAGCGGGCATCAATCAAAAACATATAATTAATGGGAACCGTCTAAAAACGGATACCCATCTAAAAGTGGAAGGCATGGATAATGTTTTTGCCATTGGGGACATTGCCGGGGTAATCACCGACGAGACCCCTAAGGGCCATCCACAGGTAGCCCAAACCGCCATTCAACAGGGCGGTCATTTGGCCAAAGTGCTATTGAACACCGTTCAATCAATGCCTTCCAAACCATTTAGGTATAAAGATAAAGGTTCATTGGCCACAGTTGGTAAAAGAAAAGCGGTCGCTGATTTAGGAAAGCTCCACTTCGGCGGGTATGCTGCCTGGCTTTTATGGTCCGTGGTTCACTTGCTTTCCATCAGCGGGTTTCGAAACAAATTTTTGGTGGGCTTCAATTGGGCCATCAGTTATTTTACCTACGAAAAAAGCAACCGGGTAATCATAAGAAGTTTCAAACGTGATGCTTATATGAAAGCCTCCTTAAAATATAGTTCCAATAATGAATGGGAAAAGGATGTAAATCCCAAAAAATCCAGCATTGATGCCTAGCCATTATTCAAATAACAGTATTATGAAATTCTTCGGCAGCTCGATCAAAAGACTGCACAACTATGGCATTGTGCTCTTTATCACTGTTGTTATTGCTATGGTGTGGGCCAACTCGCCATGGAAGGGATATTATGTCGGCCTAATGCAAACCGAATTTGCCTTTAGTGTGGGTACATTTCAGCTATCTGAGTCGCTACTGTTATGGATCAACGATGGCTTAATGGCACTATTTTTTATGCAAGTCGGTCTAGAGCTGAAACGTGAAATAATCGGTGGTAAACTGTCGTCCCCAAAGGATGCAATACTGCCCATCGGTGCAGCAATAGGTGGTATGGTGCTCCCTGCCCTTATTTATTTTATGTTCAACAACTCGGGCGAGGCTTCCAATGGTTGGGGCATTCCCATGGCCACGGATATTGCATTTTCATTAGGGGTTCTGGCCCTTGTCGGAAAAAGACTTCCTTCGACCTTGAGGGTTTTTCTTATTACACTGGCTATTGTGGATGATCTAGGTGGTGTCTTGGTCATTGCCCTCTTTTATACCTCAGGTATCTCGCAGATGGATCTACTCCATGGACTATTGTTCTTCGCGGCTTTGATAATTGGTAATTATGCGGGAGTAAGAAGCACATGGTTCTATGCCATTATTGGCATCGGTGGTGTTTGGTTGACCTTCTTTTTTTCAGGGGTACATCCAACCATTGCCGGGATTCTGACCGCATTTGCCATTCCTGGTAGGGTAAAAATTAAGGAGACTACCTTTTTAGAGCGTTTAGACCGTTTACATAAGAGATTTCAAGAAACCAAGTCCATAAAGGGGACGCTTATCTCAAAAACGCAATTGGAGATATTGGAGGATATAAAGACTGCAAGTTCCGAGGCCGAAACTCCACTCCAAAAATTGGAAAGGACTTTAAACCCAATAGTGGGCTTTGTAATTCTTCCCTTGTTCGCTTTGGCAAATGCAGGAATACATCTTCATGGAGATTTGCTGAAAGTACTATCCAGCCCGGTTAGCTTGGGGATTGGTCTAGGTCTCATTTTTGGCAAGTTTATCGGTATTACTGCTTTTTCAAGACTACTCGTTGCATTTAAACTCGCCAAGCTTCCGGAAAACGTGAATTGGAAAATGATTTATGGTATAGGTTTTCTTGGCGGTATCGGTTTTACCATGTCGTTGTTTATAACCGAACTGGCTTTTACGGACGAGTCCCTAATATTTACGGCCAAGGTAAGCATCCTATTCGCTTCATTGACAGCGGGGGTAATGGGTGCTCTATTATTATACAGAAACAGAAAACAATTAAGAACAGTTAAACATAAAAGAACATGAAAAACATTGCAGTAGTAGGATACGGAGTTATCGGGAAAAGAGTGGCCGATGCCATTAATGTACAAGATGATATGAGCCTTATTGGGGTTTGTGATGTCATCAGCGATTGGCGCATACAAAATGCGGTGCGAAAAGGGTATGCAGTTTATGCGGCCACACCCGAAGCCGAAAAAGAAATGAAAGCAGCCAATATTGCCATTGAAGGAAGTATGCAAGACATTTTAGAAAAAGTAGATCTTGTAGTGGACTGTACGCCAAAGAACATCGCCGCGAAAAATGTGGAAATATACAAAGGGCAAGGGATCAAGTTTATCGTACAGGGAGGTGAAAAACACAAGACCACAGGCCACTCCTTTAGTGCCGAGAACAATTATAGCACTGCGGTAAATCTAGATGCTACCCGGGTGGTTTCCTGTAACACCACATCTATCTTAAGGACATTGACCGCTTTAAAAAAGGCAGATCTATTGGATTATGCACGGGGAACATTATTAAGAAGGGCGACCGACCCATGGGAAAGCCACTTGGGCGGCATCATGAACACCATGGTGCCGGAAAAGGACATCCCGAGCCATCAAGGTCCCGACGCGCAAAGTGTCGATCCGGATTTGGATGTCATTACTTCTGCGGTCAAAGTTCCCGAGACTTTGAGCCATATGCATTACTGGAACGTTAAGCTACGAAAAAAAGCCTCAAAGGAAGAGGTGTTGAACGCCCTCAAAACCTCAAGTAGAATCAAGTTCATTCACTATGATCAAGGCTTGGTCTCCAACAATACCATCAAAGAAATGTTTTTGGATATGGGTAGGCCTTGGGGCGATATGTACGAGGTGGCCCTATGGGAAGACATGCTCAAGGTTGTGGGCGATGAACTTTTTTATGCCTACGTGGTCGATAACCAAGCGATTGTAATCCCTGAGACCATTGATGCCATTCGGGCCCTCACGGGTATTGAGACCGATGCACACAGATCCATCGAAAAAACCAATGCAAGTTTAGGAATCGGATAAAATTTCATTATGAAAACTTATGATAACATAGTCGCGCATTTAGGGGACAAAGCATCTTTCTATTTAGATCATGTAAGCCAGAAGGTCACCAAAGATGAACTGCAGTTGCCCGATAAGAATATTGTGGACAACGTATTCGTCAATAGTAATCGAAATCAACAAGTACTCCGAAGCCTTTCGCAATTATATGGCCATGGTAATCTGGGAGGTACGGGGTATCTCAGCATTTTACCGGTAGATCAGGGAATCGAGCACAGTGCCTTATTTTCTTTTTACAAGAACCCCGATTATTTTGATCCCGAGAACATTGTAAAGCTCGCCATCGAAGCCGGTTGCAACGGTGTGGCCTCCACTTTTGGGGTGTTGGGCCTTTGTTCTCGGAAATATGCGCATAAAGTCCCCTTCATTGTCAAGATAAACCACAATGAATTATTGTCCTATCCCAACACTTATGACCAGAACCTGTTCGGAAAAGTCAGGGAAGCGTGGAACATGGGCGCGGTTGCAATCGGGGCTACCATTTATTTTGGGTCCCAGGAAAGCAATCGACAGATAAGGGAGATTGCGGAAGCCTTTGCCGAGGCCCATAGCCTTGGTATGGCCACAATTTTGTGGTGCTACACCCGCAACGATGCTTTCAAAACAGACAAAGAGGACTATCACACCGCCGCGGATTTAACGGGTCAGGCCAACCATTTAGGGGTAACGATACAGGCCGATATCATCAAACAGAAGTTGCCCACGACCAATTTTGGTTTCAAGAACCTGAAATTCGGCAAGTTTGATGATGCCATGTACGAAACACTGACCACGGAGCACCCCATAGATCTATGCCGGTTGCAGGTGGCCAATTGCTACATGGGCAAAATAGGTTTGATAAACTCAGGTGGCGGTTCACAAGGCGAGTCAGATATGTCGGATGCGGTCAGAACTGCGGTCATCAACAAAAGGGCAGGCGGAGCAGGATTGATCTTAGGGAGAAAGGCCTTTCAAAGACCTTTTAAGGACGGTGTGGAATTATTGCATGCCGTGCAGGGCGTTTACCTTGAAGAAAGAATAACAATAGCATAAGTCATCTGATAAAAGAATGCTGGATACGGAAATAAAATCATTAAAATCATTAAACCACTACCTACAAAGGTTGGTTGAGAACCGGCTTTGGCTCAAAGTTATCATTGCTTTGTTTCTTGGTGTTGGAGTAGGCCTGTTGTTAAGTCCCCAAAACGGTTGGATCACCAAAAGCACCGCCGATGTTCTGGGGAATTGGCTGGCCCTGCCGGGCATGCTCTTTTTGAAATTGGTCCAGATGATCATGATACCACTGATTGTGGCCTCCATCATCACCGGCATAGCGAGTAACGACAAGGAAAATCTGAAAAGATTGGGCGGGGGCGTACTCTTATATTTTATATCGACAACGATTATATCGGTAACCATAGGTACGGTTCTGGCCTTGATCTTTAGACCGGGAAAGTTTCTCCACCAACAGGCGGAAGTCGATCATGCAAATGCTTTGGCCAATACGGACGAAAGTACGGAACTGTCGTTTGGAATAAACGATATACCGAATGCCATTACCGATCTACTGCCTGAAAACCCATTGGCCTCTATGGTCAGTGGTGAAATGTTGAGCATTGTGATTTTTACCATTATAATCGGGGTTGCCGTATTGTCGCTGCCTGACGATTTGCTCAAACCTGTAAAGCTGCTTTTGGGTGCCGTACAGGAAATCTGCATGACCGTGGTCAAATGGGCCATGTTGTTGGTACCCATCGCAGTATTTGGTTTAATGGCGCAACTTACCTCCAGTATTGGTCTAAACTCCCTTTCAGGTTTGGGCTTTTATGTGCTCGTGGTACTGATAGGGTTATTGCTATTGGTCGGTGTTTACCTGTTATTGGTAAGTCTATTGGGCCAGAGCAATCCGTTTAAATTTTTGAAAAAGATCACGGATGTTCAATTATTGGCATTCTCGACTACGAGTTCAGCCGCAGTGATGCCCCTTTCCTTAAAAACAGCGGAAGAAGAGCTCAAAGTGAACGGCTCCATCAGCAATTTCATTATTCCGATAGGGGCTACCGTGAACATGGATGGAACAGCACTTTACCAAACCATAACTACCCTGTTCATTGCCCAGGCCTATGGGCTGGAAATGAGCATTATGAGCATTATTGTAGTAGTGGTCACTATAGTGGCGGCCTCCATTGGCACCCCAGCAATACCAGGTGGTGGGGTAGTGATCTTGGCCTCTGTACTGTCCAGTGCAGGTATACCGGCAGAAGGCATCATCATAATCATAGGGGTCGAACGTTTGCTGGGAATGTTCAGAACTGCGGTCAACGTTACCGGGGACCTCACCGCTTGTATGGTTTTCAATCGGTTCTATGGAAACAAGCTCGCCATAGGCCGTGATAGTATTTCAAAATCAAAAAAAGGGTATTCCCTCATTTAAAAACCAAAAGATGATAAAATCAATCGAAAATATAGATCTTACTCCCAAACGTGGAAAGGAATACTGGGTAAACTGCCATAGGGAATGGCGTGAGGAGATCATTTACTTTCTTATGGTTGACCGGTTTCATGATAGCAATGCACGGCACTCAAAGAATTTCGATATCCGGCACCCTGGTTTCGGGAATGAAGATCAATTGCGAAAGCCCTTTGGCGGTACCCTTAAGGGGATCATCAACAACATTGACTATATCAAAAACTTGGGCTGTACGGCCATCTGGCTAAGCCCCGTGTTTGAAAACAATCCAGAGTCCTACCATGGCTATGCCATTCAGAATTATATGGATGTGGACAAACGCTGGGGCACAAAGAAAGACTTGGAAAAACTCGTTGACAAGGCACACGGGCTTGATATACGGGTCTTTTTGGATGTCGTTCTGCATCATTCTGGCGATAATTGGTCCTATCCCTTTGATTACAGCTATTATTATTTTAAAGGAGAGCGTTTTCCGTTGGGTGATTGGCGAGAAAAGGACAGACCGATACCCCTTGAACTGAGAAATCCCGAAATGTATAACCGTAAAGGGCAGATCAAGAATTTCGATGCGTATCCCGAGACCCAGGAAGGCGACTTCTTTACCTTAAAAACATTTCGGAACGATGGTTCCCCCGCCAGTGAAGACTTACAGGAGCTACTGGCCAAAATCCATTGTTACTGGATACGTGAGGTGGATGTTGATGGTTTTCGTTTGGATGCTGTCAAACATATGAAAGGGCAGGATACCAGCCGTTTTTGTTCGAGGATTCGGGAATATGCTTACTCTTTGGGCAAAAGAAACTTTTTCCTGTTCGGTGAAATTATCGGCAACGATGAAATGAGCAATCCCTATATAGGCCCTAAAGTACTGCCTGAAGACCGTAACATCTATTATGGGCTTGATTCTATCTTAGATCACCCCCTGCACAGTGTCCTGGCGGAAGTGATAAAGGGCAATTCATCACCGAACCTATTGATACGGCGCTATGAAGAACTGCGAAAGAATGCCCTTCACCGTGGCGAGTATGGCGAATTTCTGGTGACCTATATCGACGACCACGACCAGGTTGGGATGGATTTTAAGCACCGCTTTGGCCACAATGCCGCTCCCGAGCAAATTGTTGCGGGCATGGGCGTTCTCATTTGTGCCCTTGGCGCTCCATGTATTTATTACGGTACCGAACAAGGTTTTGAGGGCAACGGTACTGATGATCGGTATATCAGGGAGGGCATGTTCAATCCCGATGATAAGGAGACCAACGTATTGAACCAAAGGTCATGGCTATTCAAGAGAATTTCGGTCTTGGCACATCTTAGGCAAAGGGAAGCCATTCTAAAATTCGGTAGAATGTATTTTAGGGAAACTTCAGAAAATGGGCTCGATTTTCGGTTTCCAGATTGTGAACAATGTCTTTTGGCATTTTCAAGGATCCTTTATCAAGGAGAGATACTTGTCGTCTATAATTCTTCTCCAAAGAATACCAAAGAAGGATACGTAACCATAGATAACGCTATCAACAAAGAAAATCTTCTTATGGAATGTATCTATGGGAACAAGAAAAAAGTCAAAATCGAAAAAAACACAGCTTTAGAAACCGATCGCCTTTTCATCAAGGTAAAACTAAGACCCATGGAGTTTTTGATCTTCAAGAACAATTGGGTGTAAGAAAAAACGAGGTCGGGTTCGACATAGGATAATGAAACATGCAATGATGAAAATAGCGAAAAAGACCTTTTGGGCAGTATTGGCGATTGTGGCACTCATCATGTCGGTAGCGGGATACCAATACCTTACGGTCGCCGTAGCTCCTGAATATGATCCAGAAACCATGCCCTTGAACTATGAAATAGTGGGTTCGGGAGATAAAAACATGGTCTTGATCCATGGTCTGGCAGGTTCAAAAAACTATTGGAAAAGGGGTTTGGAACAAATTACCGGAACGCATAGACTTCTTTTGGTCGATTTGTTGGGCTTTGGCGACTCTCCCAAGCCCCAAAGCGAATATACCCTCGAAATTCAACTTACGGCCCTTGAAAAGGTCATCTCGGCAGAGGGGTTTGACAAAGGAGGGAGCCTTATTGTCGGTCATTCCATGGGAGCCATAATATCGCTGGCATTATTCGAAAAACATCCTAACTGGTTTAAGGGAGCGACCGTAATCGGCTTTCCCGTCTTTGAAAGCAGGGATCAATTTTTGGAACAGATGCCCGATGGTTCTTATTTTGATACGCTCGCCGTAGGCCGATATGGAAAATTGTTCTGTATGCTACACCCCTTATACATTGTTAAATGGTTCAAGCCCGAAAATCTGACCGATGACGTTTTTAAGGACTCAAAAAAACATACTTGGCAGAGCTATTACAATTCGTTGAACGAAGTAATTCTCAACACAAATTTATTTGTACTTGCCAAAAACATACGTGACCGGAAGATCCTCTTTATCCAAGGCACAGTCGATAAATTGGCACCCTACGTAAATGTAGAGAATTTTGCAAGTCCATTTACCAAGAGTAAGTTAATGCGTGTGGAGAATGGTGACCACCAACTCTTTCTAAAAGAGCCCTTTAAGGTTTGGAAAGCGATAAGCGATTTTTTTGATCATTAACCGCAATGAACAATATTGGAAGAAATGTAAGGACAAAATGAAAATGAAAGAACAAAAAAATCATATTGATCAACTCTACGGATTGATACACACTGATGTCGAGGGAATCGATGACCTTTTGGAACTTGCCCTGAACATTCGCTGGTCATGGAACCATGCCTCGGATAAACTATGGCAACAATTAGACCCCGAACTTTGGAAACTTACCCAAAATCCATGGGTAATCTTGCAGACCGTTTCACGCGACCGGCTTGAGGGGCATTTGAACGATCCAGAATTCCGGGCGAAAATCAAAAGCCTTTTGAATGAGAACGAAAAAGCACTATCGGCCCCGAACTGGTTTCAACAAAACTATGCCAAGACCCAGCTTAAGTGTGTTGCCTATTTCAGCATGGAGTATATGCTGAGCGAGGCACTGCCCATTTATGCAGGCGGCCTGGGCAACGTGGCCGGAGATCAGTTGAAATCGGCAAGTGACCTGGGCGTACCGGTCGTGGCCGTGGGGCTACTCTATGCCAAAGGGTATTTCCGTCAGGAAATCGACAAATTTGGCTCACAAAATGCATTGTTCCCGCACAATGACCCAGGGCAATTGCCCGTTACGCCCTTACGCCTACCCAACGGGGAGTGGCTTCGCATAAAGGTATCGTTGCCCGGTCACCCGCTATGGCTAAGGACATGGCAGGTACAGGTAGGAAGGTCAAAGCTATATCTATTGGATAGCAACGATGCCGCCAATTTGCCCCTCCATCGTGGTATTACCGACGAGCTATATGGAGGTGGCCCCGACCATCGCATAAAACAAGAGATTGTTCTGGGTATCGGGGGCTACAAATTACTTAAGGCCCTGAATATCCAGCCAGAAGTGTGCCATATGAACGAAGGCCATGCAGCCTTTCTCGTGCTGGAACGTGCCAGCGATTTTATGAAGATGAATGGAACTTCTTTTGAACGGGCACTTGCCGTTACCCGGGCAGGCAACCTGTTTACCACCCATACAGCGGTTGCTGCCGGTTTTGATCATTTCAGTCCAATGCTAATGGAACAGTTTCTTGGCCAATACGCCAAAAACGAATTGGGTATCGATTTCAATGACCTGATGGCCTTGGGCAGGGCAGATTCCAATAATCATTGGGAGAGCTTCAACATGGCCTATCTGGCCATTCGCGGTAGCGGTGCGGTGAACGGCGTCAGTCGTTTACACGGCGAGGTTAGCAGAAATCTTTTTCGAAATCTCTTTAAGCGATGGCCGATACAAGAAATACCTGTTGGCCATGTCACCAACGGGGTTCATATGCCCTCTTGGGATTCTGAATATGCGGACAAGGTATGGACAGCAGCCTGCGGAAAAGATCGCTGGCGGGGCGAACTCGATGACCATTCGGCACATATTTCTAAGCTATCCGACGGAAAACTTTGGGAGTTTAGGAACCAATCCAGAAATCGTCTTGTCGATTTTATAAGGGAAAGGTTTGAGAGACAGGCAATAGTCTCGGGCCTACCATCTGAAGTGGTCGAAATCGCCGACCAAGTTCTTGAGCCGGACACATTGACCTTGGGCTTTGCCCGCCGGTTTGTGCCTTACAAAAGACCGGATCTCTTATTGTACGATCCCGAACGTTTGGTCCGAATTCTGACCAATTCGGAACATCCGGTACAATTGGTTTTGGCCGGCAAAGCGCCCCCATTTGATGAAGTGGGAAAAGGGTTGATACAAAAGTGGGCGCAGTTCATCCAACAACATAATTTGTACAGGCATGTCCTTTTTCTAAGTGATTATGACATGCTGTTGACGGAAAATTTGGTCCAGGGCGTTGATGTATGGCTCAATACTCCGAGACGGCCCTGGGAAGCCAGTGGTACCAGTGGCATGAAAGTACTTGTAAACGGTGGCCTCAACTTATCGGAACTGGACGGTTGGTGGGCCGAGGCATTCACCCCAGAAGTGGGCTGGGCATTGGGTGATGGACAAGAACATGGTGATGACCCTGCTTTGGATGCTGCCGAGGCGATAGCTTTATATGAAATTCTGGAGCAACAAATAGTACCCGAATTTTATTCACGTAACAAAAAAGGCATCCCTGAACAGTGGGTAGGGAGAATGCGAAAAAGTATGGCGACCCTAACGCCCCGTTTTTCGACCAATCGAACGGTAAGGGAGTACACAGAACAATTTTATCTGCCTGCAGCAGAAAAATACAAGAGGCGTGCGGCAAAAAAGGGAGCTGCTGGAAAAAGGATTTTAGACACGCAAAACGAACTTATGAAAAGATGGGATACCATAAAATTCGGAAAAGTTCAGATTGAAAGTGAGCGCCGTAAACATCATGTTAGAGTACCCATTTGGCTGAATGGTATTGACCCCAAGCATATTCAGGTAGAACTGTTCGCAGAAGGTGTTAACGGCAAAACGCCCGAAAGAAACACGATGAAATTTGATTGGATGGGCGAAGAAGGGCAACATAACTTTTATGCACAGCTAAATACTGACCGGCCAATTGATCACTACACGGTTCGTATTGCACCGAACTACGAAAGCATATCCGTGCCGTTGGAGAACAACTTGATACGATGGCAACATTAAAGAAAATTTCAAATAATCGGAGAAATGAAAACACTGGAATATCACGAAACCATATTAAAAAAGGTCAGCTTCGACAAGAGGTTGTTGAGGATGGAATTGAAAAAGGCCGTTCGCAATACCATTTGTTCCGAACAGCCGGCCCTTCTCGAATGGTGCGGGGAGCACCTTGGCGAGGAATACAAAAAAATGGCTGCCGATTTTATGGAAAACAATAGCTGTGCTTTTGAAGATAACGATAACCAATAAAATCACAAGTTAAAATGTACCTTCAAAAGCCACTCCTTTTAACAATCAGTGCCGGGCCATCAAATATTAGGTTCACAATGTATGAAATGGCAGAAAATCCCGTGAAGGAACTTTTTGGTGATATTCGTCACCTCGGATCCGGCAATGAGGTTTTCAGGGTTACCCACGTTAAAGGCAATGAAAGGGAAAATTCACGGATATACGCTCCTGGCTTTTATCAAGCGACCGTTTTTTTAATAGGTTGGCTAAAAAACCAACCCGGCTTCGATCGTATTGGTTACATAGGACACAAGATAACATATGGATTGAACTATCCTGGGCCGAAAGTAATCGATACCGCCCTATTGAACGAACTGAAACAAATTGCGGACTATAATATTCCTAACTGTCTTTCAACTGAGATTGAGATTGTTGAAACGTTCGCAATGCGATTTCCGGCCTTACAGCAGGTAGCTTTTTTTGATACCAGTTTTCTGGTGAACCTGCCCAAGGCTGCCAAGATACCCCCTTTCATTCCAAGGCATTTTGAACGGGCACGCACGCACGGGCATGGCTTTCATGGGCTATCGTTTTCCCATATCATGATGGAGCTTAAAAAAAGGATAGGTATTCAAAAAGCCAATGGAAGGCTCATTCTTGCACATCTTGGCAAAGAGGCCAGTATAACTGCCATCAAGGAGGGCAAGAGCATAGATGCCGGCATGGGGCTTACACCATTGGGTGGGTTCGTCATGGGTACAAGAAGCGGAGATTTAGATCTTGGCGATTTTGCGCATTTACTGAAAAAAGAACGGATGGGGTCAAAACAGCCCAACAGCTTAACAGATGATGAGGGCGGTTCGCCAAAAATCTCCGAAACAAGTACGAATATGCTTGATTTACTTTTAAAAGAAGATGTTGACCGAAGGGCAGCGGAAGCTGTAACTTCCTTCTGCTATCAAGTAAGAAAGTGGATCGGGGCGTTTACCGCTGTCTTGGGCGGTTTGGATGTGCTGGTTTTCTCGGGTGACATCGGTGAAAATTCCCCAATAATACGATCCAGGATTTGTCAAGGACTTGACTTTTTAGGTATTGGGCTCGATGAGGGACAAAACAGAAAAAATTCATCTAAAATCTCTAAAGAGCAAAGTAAAGTGCTGGTCATGGTAATTCATGCCGATGAAGAATTGGTTATTGCAGAGAGCTTGGCCAATCAATATTTTAAAGATAAAAGTTATGATAAAGTAA
Organism: Allomuricauda sp.; assembly: GCA_048270465.1. GTDB lineage: Bacteria > Bacteroidota > Bacteroidia > Flavobacteriales > Flavobacteriaceae > Flagellimonas. Next base: position 60,920 of record JBLWSV010000014.1, on the reverse strand, counting down.
TTTCACCCCAAAAGAGGGGAGGGCAAAAAAGGCCAAGGGTTTCCACTCGAAAAAATATTGACAAATTCACCATATGGGATGGGTAAAAAGAATATTCCGGTTTCCCTGTTCCGGTCCGGTGCTAAATATCCGTTTGTCAGAACGAAGCGTTGAAAACCGGGCTGGGTGATTTTCTTGTAATATACCTGTAAAAAATTATGAAGAATAAGAGTATGAAGACTATTAAACACATAGGCGTATTCACATCTGGGGGCGATTCCCCGGGAATGAACGCCGCCTTGCACGGGGTGGCCAAAACGGCTGAGATGAACAACCTAAGGCTCAGCGGTTTTAAAAAAGGTTACGAAGGCCTAATCGACGGTGACCTAGTACAGTTGGATTCCAGTCAACTGAAAAAGAACGTTCACAGAGGCGGCACATTGTTGAAAACAGCAAGGAGCAAGCGGTTTTTGACGCTGGAGGGAAGACAACGAGCTATGCAAATTCTTGAAACGAACAAGGTCGATGCCCTGATTGCTATTGGTGGTGATGGCACCTTCAAAGGGCTATTGGCATTTTCAGAAATCTGTGACCTGCCGTTCTTGGGCATTCCCGGCACCATCGATAATGATCTGGCAGGTACCGATTTTACACTCGGTTTCGATTCTGCAGTGAACACCGCAATTGAAAACATTGATAAGATCAGGGATACGGCGGAGTCCCATAATCGAATATTTCTGATAGAGGTAATGGGCAGGGACTGCGGGTATATTGCCATCCATTCCGGATTGGGTACGGGTGCAGATGCCATTTTGATACCTGAAAGTGGGCATGACTTTACTCAATTGTTGGAAAAGGCGGGAAGCTACGATCGTGAAGAGGCCTTTGTTGTGATTGTTTCAGAAGGGGATGAACTAGGGGTCGAGCCGGCAGCCAAAAAGATAAAGGAAATAAACCCTGAAGTGGACTTGCGCATTGCCAAACTGGGCCATGTACAACGCGGTGGAAACGCCTCGGCATTTGATCGAATGTTGGGCATACGGCTCGGCACTGCTGCCGTAGAGGCACTTTTACATGGAAGAAAGAATGTCATGGCGGGAATCTTGAACAACCAACTGAGCCTTACCCCGTTTGACCAAGTGGTAAAGGAACATCAAGTGAACGATGAACTGCGGAGTCTCTTGAAAATTTTCGGAAGCTAAAATTACAATGAAAAGAGCGTCGACCAACATAGCGATTATTTTCTTGCTGACTGCGGCTACCATAGTCTTCGAGATAAGTCTGTCAAGACTGTTCTCGTACCTTCTTAGTTTTCATTTCGTCCTCATTATCATTGCATTTTCCATACTGGGTTTGGGTATTGGCCAGATCACGTATGCCAAATATTCCAAGATGATTAATCATTCATGGCTTTGGTGGATGGCACTACCGTCCGTCACGATGTTTCTCAGTTTTGCCCTTTTGCTCAGCCTTTCACAACTGGGCGTTTCGTCGTCCACTGATTTTGGCCTGCCCATTTTTATATTCTTGTCAACTATTCCGTTCATGGCCATCGGAATAGTCTATGCCCATATTTTTGAAACGGATAATCGGCACTTGTCAACCTTATATGCCTTAGACCTTATAGGGGCGGCCACAGGTGCACTCACCTCCGTTTTTTTGCTCAACACGTTTGGCTTGGCACAGGTGGTGGCGATTGCTATAGGGTTACTGCTGCTGGCCCTGGTAGTAGCCTTGATAGCACACAAGAACCGTTATTCAAAAATACTGGCCCCCTTAGTGCTTGGCGTTATTTTTCTAATGGGATTTGCAAAAGATGCCCTGAACTTCACTATACCCGTTGCCAAAGACCCGTCCAAGGATTTGTACCGATTGATGGCCAACCCCGCTTTTAAAAGCGAAAAAATCGAAAGCCGCTGGAGTGCTTTTGGTCAGACGGATCTTGTAAAGTTCACATATCCTGATGGTACCGTGTCCAAATCAATGTTTATAGATGCTGCTGCGGGAACCAAAGTTATCGATATCGATGAACTTGCAAAGGATACTGTTAAAATGAGAAAAGTATTATCCGGATTTCCGGCCGTATTTGCTTTGAACTTTTTAAGCGAAAAGGAAAAGGATTCGGTGCTGATAATAGGTCCCGGTGGTGGAATAGATATTGCCACAACATACTTCATGGGCTTTAAATATATCGAGGCAGCAGAGGTCAACCCTTCCTTTGTAGCATTGATGGAAAAATACAATCCCTCTACCTTCCTCGATAAGGAGAACATAAAGGTACATGTGAACGAAGGAAGAAATTTCATAATTGAGAACAAGGGAAAATTTGATGCCATCATATTGACCATTCCGGTGACCAAAAGTTCAAGGGGCACCGATTTTTATGGACTTACCGAGAACTATCTGTTCACCATGGAGGCACTTGCCGATTATTTGGATGGTTTAACGGAAGACGGGGCCATCTATTTTACGATGCACGGAAGGCAGGAGGTATATAAAATGTTGGCGAACTTTTTGGAGCTCCAGGATCGGATGGGGGTCAATCAAATAGAGGCGTTAAAAAAGGTGTATATCTATTCCGACGAAATGAACCCTGTATTGGTCATTAAAAAGAACCCTTTTGAACAAAAAACAATGGAGGAGGCACATAATACCGCACACTATTATGGATTGGACAAGGAGCCGTTTTATTTTCCGTATATCAGACAGGAAAGTTTGGACACCATCGTGCAGAACGTAAACTATCAATGGTTCATGTTCGACAAACTGTTGTACGATATCTCCAACGGATCTTATGCGTATGATGAACTTTGGAAAGCCGCTTCCATAAACTTGAGTCCGGTTTCCGATGATTCCCCCTATTTTTTTAATTACAACAATGGCCTACCCGATGCCATGACCACCCCTTTATGGCTTGGTCTGTTCATCATCGGGTGGTTCATTTTCAATCATATGAACGGATGGAAATCGGTCTCTTTTTCAGAAAGCACCTCTTTATATATACGAAGAAAATTTAGGGCCTGGGCACTCGTTTCCTTTTTGTTGGGGTTCTCATATATCCTCGTACAGGGATATCTTTTTCAGGTACTCAACTTAAAACTTTCCAATCCATCACAGTCTTTTTCATTGCTGCTTTTTACATTTTTGTTGGGCAATGGCTTGGGCAGCCTTGTGACGGGGGCTTTCAAAAAAAATCTTTCCCGAAAGCTCATCACATACACGGTCTTGGTTATTTTGGTTTCCTTACTAACCGTTTACGTACTGCTCCCTATATGGTATAAACAACTATCTGAATTCTGGATCGCCCTATTTTTGCTGCTTCCGTCTTTCTTTATAGGAATCCCTTTTCCGGTATTGCTGAAAAAGGCCTCCTCCCTGAAAGAGAAGAAAAGCATTCCCTATTTATTGGGTATATCAAGCGTGGCAGGCGTTGCCGCCTCGATCTTTGCCGTTGTCATTTCCATCCTTTACGGTTATAGATTTGTATTCCTTCTTGCCCTGTTAGGATACGGTTTGGTGATAGTGCTGGCGTACAGATCAAAAACCCTTAAAATACAGAACACATGAAAAAATGGTCCCTCTTTATTGGAAGCTATGCGGGCATCAAGGTCTTCGTCCACTGGACGTTTTGGATCATTGTCGGATGGATATTCATGATGCATTTTGAAATGGGCCATGGTTGGACAGAAGGCATAAAGGGAGCATTTTTCATCATCGTTCTCTTTGCCTGCGTTGTCCTACACGAATTTGGCCATGCGCTCGCGGCCAAAAAATATAATATCCCAACGCGTGATATTACGCTCTATCCCATTGGTGGCGTCGCCAGTCTCAATAGAATGCCGGATAAACCTGCCCAGGAACTGGTGGTGGCACTGGCCGGCCCTGTAGTAAATATTGTGATTGCCGGGACCCTTTTTGTTCTTCTCTACGTTAACGATGAACTGTTGCCAATTTCGAAAATAGACCACATGAGCGGTGAAGATTTCTGGTTTAACATCATGGCTGCGAATTTGATCCTAGCGGTCTTTAATTTGATACCAGCTTTTCCAATGGACGGTGGAAGAGTGTTGAGGGCACTATTGGCATTCAGGTTAGATAAGCTGAAAGCAACGACCATTGCCGCACGGGTAGGCCAGTTTTTAGCCATAGTATTCGTTTTTCTTGGTTTTTTCTCTAATTTCTGGTTGGTTTTTATTGGCCTGTTCATCTATCTAGGTGCCGGAGTCGAGCAAATGCACGAAAGTGGCAAATCTGCTCTGGTCGGATTTACCGTAAAGGATGTTTTGATTGCACAATATACCTGTTTATCGCCCACGGAAACCTTGGGAAACCTGGTGCAGATATTGCAAAGTACCCAAGAAGAGGTTTTTTTGGTCACAGAAAATAATCATGTGCATGGCGTGCTGACACGAAAGGACCTGATCAAGGGGCTTTCCTCATATGGCAATGATTCCTATGTATCCGATCTTATGAGAAAAGATTTTGTAACAGTAGACACAAATATGCCCCTACAGCAGGTGTACGAAAAGCTCATGTCTAACAATTCCCAGTTTGCCACGGTCTTGGATGACGGGCAGCTGAAAGGAATTGTGACCCTGAAAGGAATTAATGAAATGATAATAGTTACAAGGGAAAGAAAAAAATAATGCAAACACATCAAAACATAAGTGAGCTATTAAGCCCCTACATTCTGGGGGTACTCCTAAGCACGGGTATAGGTCTTATCCTTGGACTGGAAAGGGAATATGACAAGCTAAAGGATGAGCAGGGGTTTGCCGGTATTCGAACATTTCCGATAACGGCCATTATCGGTTTTATGTTGGGCAGTTTGAACGAGACTTATACCTCTTGGCTTGTCATTGTTAGTTTGGCGACCATTATTTTGTTCTTTGCCATCAGCCATTTGTCCATTGTGCAGAAACATTCCATGACCGGTAATACCACAAATCTCGCTTTGATTGCCACATTTATTCTTGGTGTTATGGTTTCGGGCCATTTGTACAAAGAGTCTATTGCCACGGCCGTAATTGTGGTTACGTTGTTATCCCTAAAGACCACCTTCCGCTCGTTCATAAAGAATATCACATCCGAAGAACTGTTTGCCTTTATCAAATTCTCAATCATTGCACTTTTGATATTACCGTTTCTGCCCGATAAGGATTATGGGCCAGAGGGCCTTCTGAACCCTTTTGAGATAGGGGCTATTATAGTCATTGTTTCCTTTTTGAACTTTATCGGCTACTTTTTGGTCAAATATGTTGGATCAAAAAAGGGAATCTTGTTGACGGCTATTCTGGGCGGTTTAATATCGAGTACGGCGGTAGCTTGGATCTATGCCTCCAGAAGTAAGGAGTCTCCCGAGCTTTCAAAAAAATACGCAGCGGGTATCATTATAGCATCGGCGATTATGTTCCCTAGACTTGCGGCTCTTGCCTATATTTTCAATATTGCTATCCTGAGCTATCTTACAATTCCCTTTGCCCTGCTTACGGTGGTCTGTCTCGTAGCTTCCCTGCTTTTGATACGGAAGGATGACGATCAGCCGAACACCGACATCAATTTGGGAAATCCACTTAACATCTGGAATGCGATCGGTTTTGGCGGCATCTATGTGGCCATCCTGTTCTCGGTTTTTTATGGAAACAAATTTTTTGGCGAAAGTGGTCTTTATTATTCGGCATTGATAGCAGGTTTGGCCGATACCGATGCCATAACCATCAGTATGGCAAAATTTGCCTTGCAGAATGAAAAGCTGATTTTGGCATCGAATGTCATCATTGCAGCGACCCTGAGCAATATGACCGTGAAATTGGGCATTGCCTTTTTCAAAGGCTCTCAAAAAACAGGGCGACTAGTGGGCTATGCCTTTGGGGCGGTCGTCCTTCTTGGCATCCTTTATATTGTACTTAATTCTTGGATAAATTGAGATTTTAATAGCAGAAACCAAAATGAACACAACAGTATATAGCACACACAAGTTTGAAGAACATTATCTAATTCAAGCAAATAATAATAAACATCAATTAATACTACTTGATGTTCGATTGACAGAAGAAACGGCTGTTCTAGCTAAAGGTTCTAAAACAGTTAGCTTATTTACAGGTGATGATGCCTCAAAGAATGTACTAAAAAAACTAAAAGTCATTGGCGTAGAAAATATCGCATTGCGTTCGGCTGGTTTTAATCATGTTGATTTGGCAGCAGTTACCGAATTGGACATAAAAGTAGCTAGGGTTCCTGCCTATTCCCCCTATGCCATTGCCGAACACACCATAGCGTTGATACTTGCATTGAACAGAAAACTGGTTAGGGCCCACAATAGGGTCAGGGATATGAATTTCTCGCTGAACGGACTCACAGGGTTCGACCTGAACGGCAAAACGGTCGGGGTATTGGGCACGGGAAAAATTGGTGCGGTCCTGGTCAAAATACTATATGGTTTTGGCTGTAAGATACTGGCATACGACCTAGAGGAGGATAAGGAATTGAAAGAAATGTATGGTGTACGATTCACTGACTGCCAAACACTCTGCAGCGAATCGGACATCATAAGCCTCCACGTTCCCTTAACCCCCGAAACGAGGCATATCATCAGTGCCGAACAAATCGAACGCATGAAAAAAGGGGTAATGCTTATCAATACGAGCAGGGGCGCGCTGGTCGATACCAAAGCGGTCATAGAGGGACTGAAATCAAGGAAAATCGGCTATTTCGGTATTGATGTGTATGAAGAGGAAGAAGGGCTGTTCTTTGAAGACCACTCCGACGAGATTTTACAAGATGATGTAATTGCCCGATTAATGACCTTTCCCAATGTCTTGATTACCAGTCACCAGGCTTTTTTGACCAATACGGCTTTGACCAACATTGCTGAAACCACCATTTATAACATTGATTGTTTCGAAAATGGAACCGTTTCAGGAAATGAAATAAAAACGAAGTGAAACAACCCATAAAATCATAGTTAAGATGAAAAACATATTGGTACCCACAGACTTTTCAGAGAACTGCAATAAGGCGGCGGAGTTTGGAATCAAGATGGCCAAGCTCTTCGAGGCAGAAATCCATTTTTTCCATTTGCTGAAAACACCGGTGGATTGGGTAAAATTGGATAAGCAAAAAGAAAAGCGATATCCGGAGACCCTCAAAAAAATTGGGGCAGCAAAAGCCTCATTACGTGCATTGGAAAAAAAGGCCGAACAAGAAAACCTGAAATGTCAGACCTTTTTGCAATTTCAGGTGGACCAGGAAAACATACTGAAACATTCTGGCCATTATGACCATGATTTCATTATTGCGGGCAGTAGTGGCACCAAGGGCATTGTACGGGAACTTTTGGGAAGCAACGTCGAACGTTTGGTAAGAAGATCTGATGTTCCGGTCATTGTGGTAAAAGAAGATGATGTAAGGTTTCCTTTCAAGGATATCGTCTTCGTTTCAGATTTTGTGGAGGATGTGGGCAATGCCTTTAAAGAGGTACTATCCATCGCAGTAAAATGCAATGCAAAAATTCACCTTTTGCGCATCAATACAGAATCGGACCGTAACAGTATTGCCCTCGGCCTAGACCCTATTCGAAAGTTTTTGGAGGGTTTTCCCAAACTCAAGAATTTCTCTATGAACGTCTATAACGAAATGACGGTGGAGACGGGCATCAACACTTATTTGAAGCAAAACAAAGCTGACCTGATCGCCATGCGCACACATGGCAATACAGGTTTTTTGAGTTTGTTCTCAAAAAGTATAGCTGAAGGGGTTGCAAACCATTCATCACTGCCGGTAATGACTATCAAAATTTGAAAAGTATAACACTATGTCCGATAGCTTAGGTCAAATACGAGAAATAGCCTTCTACAAATTATTGTTGGACAGAACGGTATTGCCCCTGGTTACCATTTTGGGAATAGGCATCCTGTATGTCGTTTTGATGTCGATGATAGACCACCCCTCTTTTCCATTCCACATAATTATCGTTGCGGCAGCACTTGGAAAGACCATTGTGATAACGGCAACTACCCTGAAACGCTTGTCAAAATTGATCAAGATCTGTCATTCATTGGAGAGATTGCTTTGGGTTTTTGGATTGATTATCATCATTAGCATTTTCTCCTATGCGACCGACTATGCTTGTCTTTTCCAATTTAACCATACCACATTTGAAGGCGTTCCTGATTATTCGAACTCGTATCTCTACAATTTGTATCACTTTTTTTATTTCAGTGTGATCACATTTTCAACGGTGGGCTACGGCGATATTGTTCCTACTTCAGACGTAGCCAGATTTGTTGTCATGCTCGAAATATTCCTAACCTTTTTCTTGGTCGTCTTTGCTTTGGCCAATATTAAAAAAATACACATTAATGGATAAGATAACAATTATAAAAGCAAGCGGCGAGAAGGCACCTTTTCAAATGGAAAAAGTAAGGCGGTCATTGGAACGGGCCGGTGCGAATGAAATAACAATTAATGAGATTGTCAAAAATATTGAGGACATCGTTTTCGACGGAATGACCACCAAGAAGATATATCAAATGGCCTTTAAGATGTTGAAAAGGAAATCTCGGGTAAGCGCATCAAAATACAAACTCAAAAAAGCGCTGATGGAACTGGGGCCTTCAGGCTACCCCTTTGAAAAGTTTGTCGGCAAATTGCTGGAACACGAAGGATTTCAGACACAAGTCAGTAGCATCATACAGGGAAGCTGTGTGACCCATGAAGTAGATGTCATTGCCCAAAAGGATAAGAAACATTATATGATTGAATGCAAATACCATAGCGACCAAGGCAGGTTTTGCAATGTCAAGATTCCACTATATATACATTCAAGATTTTTGGATGTCGAAAAACAATGGGAAAAACAGCAAGGCCACAAAACAAAGTTTCATCAGGGTGGAGTGTACACCAACACCCGTTTTACAACTGATGCTATACAATATGGCACCTGTGTTGGGCTGATGCTTACAAGTTGGGATTATCCGGAAGGAAACGGTCTGAAAGAACGCATAGACAAATCCGGCCTACATCCCTTAACCTCTTTAACAACCTTGACGAAGGCCGAGAAATCCAAATTATTGGATAAAGGCATTGTGCTCTGCAAAGAGCTTCACGAAACACCTACTTTGCTAAATGAAATCGGAATAGATAAAACAAGGCACAAAAAGATTTTGGAGGATTCCGAAGCACTGTGCAAAAACCATTAAAAAAATAAAATCTTAAAAATAACTATCATGAAAACAGAAGAATTAAAGAAACAAAAGAGTATTGATTTAGAACCATTTTACGAAGCATTGGAAGATGACCCAAAACTGCTTGAAGAAGCCTTGGAAATACTATTGGAAATGGTAAACTTTGAACCTTCATCCATTAAAAAGTTAGCCCTTTTTATCAAAGAGGATTCGCGAAATCTTTATAATGAAATAGTAGAGTTGTACAAATCGACTCAAGACAAAAGTAACACACCTTCTTGCTGTGGTGGCCACTAAAAAAATATTATAAAAATGAAAAATAATAAAATAAACATCCATTTTTTGGGAGCGGTTGGTACAGTAACCGGTTCCAAATATTTAGTGGATACTGGAAACAAAAAAATACTGATTGACTGTGGATTGTTTCAAGGCTTAAAAGAGTTACGTCTCAAAAACTGGGAATATCTCCCTGTGAACGTTTCAGAGATTGATGTGGTTTTGCTCACACACGGCCATATGGACCACACAGGCTATCTACCAAGATTGGTCAAACAAGGATTTAATGGTTTTATTTACGGTACAAATCCAACCTTGGATATTGCCAAAATCATTCTGAACGATAGTGCTAAAATACAGGAACAGGAAGCCGAACGTGCCAACAAAGAAGGTTATTCCAAGCACAGTCCAGCAGAGCCACTATACGATTTAAAGGATGTTGAAAAAACCGTTCCACATTTTAAGGGCGTTCCGCAATCACAATGGATACCATTGTTTGATGGCATAAAAGCCCGTTTCCAATACAATGGACATATTTTGGGAGCAACTTACATCGATTTGGATGTACATGGAAAACGCTATGTCTTTTCAGGAGATATAGGTAGAACCCATGATTTACTCTTATACCCACCATTAAACCCGAAAAAGGCCGATGTACTGTTTATTGAATCCACTTATGGCGGAAGATTTCATCCAGAGGAAGAAGAAGCCATTCCACAGATTGAAAAACTGGTCAATGACACCCTTGATAGAGGTGGCAGTCTATTTGTCCCAAGCTTTTCGGTAGAACGTGCCCAACTTATGATGCTTATTTTTTGGAGATTGCTCAAGGAAAATAAAATACCAAAAGTACAAATGATAATGGACAGCCCAATGGGCGCTAATGTACTGGAACTCTTCCATCGCACAAGAGATTGGCACAGATTAGAGGACAATGAATGTGATGAAATGTGTTCACATTTCACGGTTGTAAGTAGTTATCGGGAAACTATGGAATTAAGAACCGACAACAAACCAAAAATTGTGATTGCTGGGAGTGGTATGCTAACTGGTGGAAGAATGCTCAATTATTTGGAGACACAAGCGCAAAACCCAAATAACACCTTACTTTTTGTAGGATATCAAGCCGAAGGAACGCGTGGTAGAAAATTATTGGAAGGTGAAAAAGAACTAAAAGTGTATGGAAAATGGGTGCCATTTCATATGCAGGTAGCTGAGATTGAGGGACTATCTGCACACGCAGACCACACAGAACTTATGGATTGGATGAGTGAGATACTAAACAAACCAAAGCGGATTTTCATAGTGCACGGTGAAAAAGAAAGTGCAGAAGCATTACAAAAAGGCATCGAGGAAACGTATGGTTGGGACGCTGAAATACCAGAATTATATAGCATTGAAGAAATAGAATAAACTATGGAACAACATTCAAACATATTAAAATACAAGCATCTAGGAATTTATACCCAAAACGAAAATGTAGTGTATATGCGTGAGGATTGCCACGTATGCATTTCAGAGGGCTTTGAGGCATTGACCAGAATTAGGGTTTCCACCGCAACCCATTCCATTGTCGCAAGCCTTAACGTTATAAACTCAGATATCCTGCTACCTAATGAAATAGGTCTATCAGACGCTGCTGCAAAAAAGTTGAATGTTTCCGACAATGACACGTTGTACGTTTCCCATTTGGAACCTATCGAATCGTTAAGCCACGTCAGGGCAAAAATCTATAACCAAAAACTGGATTACAACGCCTACAATCAAATTATCACGGACATCGTTGAAGGCGACTATTCCAACATCCATCTTTCAGCATTTATAACAGCCTGTGCAGGTGACCGAATGGATATTGATGAAATATCCGACCTCACAAAAGCTATGATTACCTCTGGAAAGCAATTGAATTGGAATAAAGAAATCGTTGTTGATAAACATTGTATTGGCGGATTACCAGGCAATAGAACCACTCCATTGGTAGTAGCCATAGTTGCTGCGTACGGACTTACAATGCCCAAAACATCATCCCGTGCTATTACATCCCCGGCAGGTACTGCAGACACCATGGAAGTGCTTACAAATGTAACTCTTTCTGCTGACGAGATAGAGACCGTAGTAAATCAAGAAGGTGGCTGTTTTGTTTGGGGCGGTACTGCCCAACTAAGTCCCGCAGATGATGTGCTCATTAAAATTGAAAAAGCATTGGATATTGATAGTGAAGGCCAACTCATAGCCTCGGTATTATCTAAAAAGGCAGCAGCAGGTTCTACTCACGTTGTTATTGATATACCTGTGGGTGAAACGGCCAAGGTACGAAGTATGGAAATGGCTAAAAAACTACAAAACCATATGGAAACTGTAGGCAATGCCATTGACCTAAATGTAAAAGTAATTATAACAGATGGCTCGCAGCCTGTAGGTTATGGCATCGGACCAACTTTAGAAGCTATCGATATATTGAATGTGCTAAAAAATGAAGAAAATGCACCCAAAGACCTAAAAGAACGTGTTATACTGTTGGCTGGAGAACTGTTAGAACTTTCAGGAAAGGTCGAAAAAGGAAAAGGAATGGAAACTGCCAAAGAGATACTTACATCTGGAAAGGCCTACGAAAAATTTCTTGCCATTTGTAAAGCCCAGGGGCGTTTTACACAACCTGTTTTGGCACCTTATAAAACAGAAATCAGAGCGGAGACTTCCGGTATTTTAAAGCGTATTGACAATAGAAAGATAGCGAAGCTCGCAAAACTTTCAGGCGCACCCCAATCTAAATCTGCAGGAATTTTATTGAATGTTCATTTAAACGATAGTGTTGAGAAAGACCAACTATTGTACACCCTTTATGCAGAATCGCAGGGCGAACTTCATTATGCTTTGGAATATAAAAACAACCACAATGACATTATAACCATAATTTAGATACTATTATGAAAACAATTTTATTCAGTCTTCCGGGAAATGAGGAACTGGTAGAACTTTTAGCAACAAAAATGGATGCTGAAGTAGGCAAAGCTACCTTGCGAAAATTTCCTGATGGAGAATCATACACACGTATTCTGTCTGACGTTAAGGACAAATGTGTCGTACTCGTCTGCACGTTGCACGAACCAGACGAAAAACTATTGCCACTCTATTTTTTAAGCCATACTGCAAAATCGCTTGGTGCGATGTGTACTTGTTTGGTAGCACCGTATCTTGCTTATATGCGGCAAGACAAAATCTTTAATGAAGGTGAAGGTGTAACTTCTGGTTTCTTTGGGAAGTTGATTTCAGGATTTGCCGATAGCATTACCACCGTAGACCCTCATTTGCATAGAATAAGCTCTTTGGGAGAAGTATATCATATTCCCAACAAGGTAATTCACGCAGCAGATGCAATTTCAGAATGGATAAAGAAAAATATCAAAAACCCGGTATTGATTGGTCCCGATTCAGAAAGTGAGCAATGGGTTTCACAGGTTGCAAAAAACGCAGGAGCACCATTTACTGTGTTGCAAAAAGTACGTCACGGTGACCGTAATGTTGAAGTTTCTGTTCCTGACGTGGACAAATACAAAGATGCCACACCTATTTTGGTTGATGATATTATTTCTACAGCACGCACCATGATTGAAACTGTCGGTCATCTAAAAAAAGCAGGAATGAAACCACCTATTTGTGTTGGTATCCACGCAGTTTTTTCAGGAAATGCTTATCAGGATTTATTGGATTCAGGTGTAGAAAAAATAGTGACTTGCAATACCATTCCACATCCTTCAAATGCTATAGATTTAAGTGATATACTGGCAAAAGAAGTAAAGAAATTGATGCAACATATATGAAAAAACAAAGCTTCATACTGTTTTTTATTCTATCCATAATAACAATGAATGGACAGACTGAAATGCTCATTGGGCAGATTTCAGGCAGAACTATAGTAAGGGAAAATTTTGATAAAGATGGTATGCTGCTTAACAAACAAACGTTTAAAGCAGGAAAAATAATAAAAGAAGATAGGTATTATCAGATTGAGGTGATAACTGAACTGTTTAATGATAAAGAGAAATCAGAAGAAAAGTACACAACAACGTATCGTTGCAAACCAGATGAAGCCAGTATTATGGTAATGGCATTTCCCTTTGCTAAACCAAACTCAAAGGAAACCGAAATCAATACCAACTCTATAAATTTTAAAGAAATATACGATTTGGATAACCTTGAGGATATTGAACTAAAAATGAGTTTTGATTCGGGCTTGCTGAATTTCTTCGGTTCAAAAAGCATCATAAAGATTTACGACAGAAAATTGGAGGGTGGTCAAAACAAGATTAAATCAAAAATCAACATTAAGGCCTATGCATTGGGTATTCGCATTAAGCAACTTGATTATGATGTAGTAGAAAAGTTAAGCGATAATGGTTTGTTGACCTTTCAAAAATTTACAGAAGCGGATGGTAGCTATTTTATAATGAATTACAAATAAGAAAAAATGAAAAATTACGATACCCTTTCTGAAGCCATAAACGACTTGCAAGCAAATGGTTATACCTATGATTTCAACTTGAAACCGGAATGCTTGGAATGTGCTTCATTAAAAATTGAGATACATCCCGAAGACTTTAAAGTGGATAAGACCTATCGCTTTGAAGGAATGAGTAGTACCGATGATAATAGCGTTTTATATGCAATTTCGGCAAAAGATGGGATAAAAGGTCTTTTAGTAGATGCCTATGGCGTATATGCTGAAAATATCTCGGAAGCAATGCGAAGAAAAATACGATAAAACTGTAACCTATGATAGACTTAAATACAATTTCAACCCTTCCTCCCGCAGGTAGCTCAAAAAAACAATCCAAAAAAAGATTGTTAGGGATACGGGAAGAACTTTTTGAGCTTCAGAACAAATTTTATGCCGATGGGCGCTTTGGCTTGTTGATTATTTTGCAGGGAATGGATACTTCTGGAAAAGACGGTACGATTCGTAATGCGCTTAAGGGCATGAATCCACAGGGTGTTCATGTAAAATCATTCAAAAAGCCGACCGAAGAGGAGCTCAGGCACGACTTTCTGTGGAGGGTCTATCCGCACTTTCCCCAAAAGGGCATGATACAAGTTTTTAACCGCTCGTATTATGAAGATATCCTGGTACCCAAGGTTACCAATTCCCTCGAAGAAGAAATACTTGAACACCGTTGCAAGCTATTAAAATATATGGAACAGCATCTTAGGCAAAATAACATTCATGTACTCAAATTTTTTCTTCATATCTCCAAAGAAGAACAGAAAGAACGTATCAAAGAAAGACAGACCAAACCTTATAAACGCTGGAAATATAGTGCCGAAGACGAAAAAGCGGCCAGCCAATGGGAAGTTTACAGAGAGGCTTATAATATGTTAATGAACAACTGCAACGACCCTCAATGGCACATTATTGCAGCCGACAAACGTTGGTACCGCAACTATTGCGTTGCCAAAATAGTATTGGAACACCTTAAAAAACATAATTTAACATATCCAAATACCTAAAAATAGAACACTATGGACAATCACAAAGAGCACAAGGACAAAAAAATGGACCATTCTAAGATGGATCACTCAAAAATGGATCACAGTAACCATGACCATGCTAAGATGGACTCCTCCAAAAAGCAACACCAAAGAGAAGACCATTCTAAAATGGATCACGGAAGTGGAGACCATTCGGGCCATAACCCCTCTCACGGACAAATGGGGCACGACCACCATAAAATGATGGTCAAGGATTTTAGAAAACGGTTTTGGATATCTTTAATCGTTACCATCCCAATATTGTTCTTATCGCCAATGATACAGGAGTTTTTTGGGTATGACCTATTGCTTCCCGGTAATCCCTACATCCTTTTTGCACTATCCACCTTCATCTATTTCTGGGGTGGCTGGCCCTTTCTCAAAGGATTTTATAATGAAATAAAATCCAAGGGACCCGGTATGATGACCCTGATTTCCATGGCCATAAGTGTAGCCTATTTCTATAGCACTGCCACAGTTTTCGGACTCCCTGGTGAGGATTTTTTCTGGGAACTAAGCACCTTGATTGTCATTATGCTGTTGGGACACTGGTTGGAAATGAAATCGGTGCTCGGAGCATCCAAGGCGCTCCAACTTTTGGTCAGTATGCTACCCGCCGAGGCCCATAAAGTTGTGGGTGATAAAATTCAAGATGTAAAACTAGAGGATTTGCTAAAAGATGACATCATATTGGTTAAACCCGGTGAGAAAGTACCCGCCGATGGCATCATCACCGAAGGATCCAGCTACCTGAACGAGTCGATGCTGACAGGCGAGTCAAAACCGGTGAAAAAAGAAGTGCAGGATAAGGTCATCGGAGGTTCCATAAATGGCAATAGTACCTTAAGGGTAAAGGTAGAACATACTGGTAAGGACAGTTACCTGAACAAGGTGATCAAGATGGTCGATGAGGCACAGCGCACGAAATCGAAGATGCAGAACCTTTCAGATCGGGCGGCCAAATGGCTGACCTATATTGCATTGGCCATTGGCTTTGGGACACTCGCGGTTTGGCTGATTTTAGGTCTCCCATTTGTTTTTGCATTGGAAAGAATGGTAACGGTCATGGTCATTGCCTGTCCACACGCGCTCGGTCTTGCCATTCCGTTGGTTGTCGCCATATCTACTGCGGTATCTGCCCAAAATGGTTTATTGATCCGGAATCGAACGGCCTTTGAAGAATCCCGAAAAATATCAGCTTTATTGTTTGATAAAACGGGAACATTAACAAAGGGTGATTTTGGGGTGACCCGAATTGAGTCGGTCAATAAATCGTATAGCAAGAATGAAATACTAAGGCTGTCCAGCGCTCTGGAACAAAGCTCCGAACACCCCATTGCCGTAGGTATCATCAAAAAAGTCAAAGAAGAGAACATTGAGATTCCAAAGCCCAAAAACTTCAACGCCATAACGGGCAAGGGTGTAAAGGCAATCGTAGAGGGTAAGGATGTCAAGGTAGTAAGTCCGGGATATCTTCGGGATGAAAAAATCGAAATTCCCGAAGATGCCTACAGCGATGCCGCAGAGACCGTAGTTTTTGTTCTAATAGATGGAAAATTAGCAGGGTATATTGCGCTGGCTGATGAAATACGGCCAGAATCTGCCGATGCCATCAAAGTATTCAAAAAGAATAACATCAAAGTCTTAATGGCTACGGGCGATAATGAAAAAACAGCCAAAGCTGTGAGTGACAAACTTGGTTTGGATGGGTATTATGCCGAGGTACTCCCCCATCAAAAAGTCGAAATTGTTGATGAACTGGAGGACAAAGGAGAGTTTGTGGCTATGACAGGTGATGGAGTCAATGACGCGCCGGCATTGGCAAAGGCAAATATTGGCATAGCAGTGGGTTCAGGTACAGATGTGGCCGCTGAGACAGCCGACATTATTCTGGTGAATAGCAATCCTAAAGATATTGCCAACCTCATACTGTTCGGTAAAGCCACCTATAACAAAATGATTCAGAATTTGGTTTGGGCAACGGCATATAATGTAGTGGCTATCCCGTTGGCCGCAGGGGTTTTATATTCATCCGGTTTTGTCTTAGGCCCAGCAGTAGGTGCGGTTTTTATGAGTCTGAGTACAATTATCGTTGCCATTAATGCCCAATTGTTAAAAAGAAAAATAGGCAACGACTAATGAACAGGAAAGAAAAACTTGGTAGAATATTTCTCGTTTTACTGAGTTTGTTCGTAGTGATGTTGGGCTACGGCATTTTATTGCCTACCCTCCCATATTATACCGAAAGACTGGCTCTAAAAGACAATCTGGATACGGACCTTATCAACTTCCATATCGGAATGTTGACCAGTATTTATCCATTGTTCCAGCTCTTGTTCGTTATCGTCTGGGGCAAGCTTTCCGATAAACACGGCCGTAAACCTATAATACTATTGGGGCTTGTAGGTTTTGTCGTGATGAACTTGCTAACCGGTCTTGCCACCTCTCTGTCGATGCTATATATAGCCCGTATTATAGGGGGCATCTTTACGTCAGCGGTCATCCCGGTCAGTAATGCCTATTTAAGTGATATTACCTCTGAAAAGCGAAGGACCAAAATAATGGCCTGGTCTGGGGTCGCTATCAGTTCCGGTGTGATATTTGGCCCTGTTCTGGGGGGATTTCTGTCGCAAACGAACCTACACTATACATACTCTTTTGGAGTGTTCCACTTAGACCGTTTTTCGGTTCCCTTTATTTTGGCCGCTCTTTTGGGCTTTGTGGTATTGCTGATAATCATAAAATCGCTGAAGAATACGGAAATAAAAAATCGTATTGTTTCTGAGGCGGTCAAATTCAGTTTTTCCCTGAGTAACTATTTTATCATTTTGTTGCTCTTGTCCTTTGCGATGCAGTTTGTGGTTACCTTGTTCGAGACCGTGTTTTCAATTTATGGAAAGGATGAGTTGGCCTTTACAACCAATCAGGTGGGTATTGGTTTTATGCTCTGTGGTTCTGCAATGGCCGTTTTGCAGCCTGTATTCGCGACCTATGGCGAAAAAATGCTGACCTCAAAACAGCAAATAACATTGGGGCTATTAATATCCGGTGTTTCGTTAATTGTCTTCCCCTTTGTGAGCGGTGAACTATTCATTTATGGTACCATATTAATTTTCGCAGCTGGGGGAGCCATGGTGACACCAAACCTGCTTTCGGCAGTTTCTTTGATTTCCCAGGAAAATACGGGAAGGAATATATCCATTCAAAGTTCCACGAACAGTATCGGTCAAATTTTGGGCCCGGTATTGGGGACTTGGCTGATAGCCGGTGGGTTTTATTACCCTTTTATTATTGCCGGTGCAACAATTTTGGGTGCTATGGGACTGGTTTACTTTTTGAAGCGACCAAATAAAGGGATTGACGGGCACTTATTGGCCGACCAGCATAAAAAACTATAGCGATGGATCATAGATATGCACTTAGAAAACGTAGTAAAACAGCACTTCAAAATGCTGCTGACAATTCGAAATATGTTGAATTGGTTCGTTCGGGAGAAGACTATTTTTTAAGGCTGGAAAAGTTAATCGATAAGGCAGAAAAAGAAATCTATTTACAGACCTACATTTTTGAAAATGATGAAACAGGAAACCGTATAGCCTCCTGTTTGAAGAAAGCCGCTCAGCGCAAAGTAAAGGTATATGTCTTATTGGACGCCTATGGTAGCGCTGCATTACCCAATAGTTTTGCCCAGGATTTGGTGCAGCATGGTATTTTACTTCGTTTTTTTTCACCTTTATTCTCTCTGAACAATTTTTATATCGGCAGGCGGATGCACCATAAAATTGTGGTCGCCGATGAAAAAATGGCATTGATAGGCGGAATCAATATTGCCGATAAGTACCACGGAACCACAGGTTCGGAACCTTGGTTGGACTATGCCGTTCAGTTAAACTGCCCAGCAGCCAAGAATCTACAAATATTGTGTAGCGATTATTTTTTCAAAAAAGGGAGTTCAAAAAAAATACCACCAGTTTTACATTCGGCCGGTAGTGCACTCGTGGGTATTTTACAAAACGACTGGCTACAGCAAAAAACGGAAGTCTGTGATGCCTACACGAACGCCTTCATTCATGCCGAAAAGGAAATTGTAATCGTGGGCTCGTATTTTTTGCCTGGAAGCAGATTGGCAAAGGCTTTGAAAAAGGCCTGTAGAAGAGGAATAAGAACAACGGTGATCTTAGCGGGTATTAGCGATGTGCCGTTGGTGCGGCGGGCAACCGAACATTTGTACTCCTCCTTTTTGGACCATCATATGAGAATTTTTGAATGGAACAGATCCGTAGTACACGGTAAAGCTGCGGTGGTTGATAACAAATGGTCTACCATAGGCTCATTTAACTTGAACAGTCTTAGTTGCTATGGCAGCATTGAAATGAACGTAGAGGTTCACTCAGTAGAATTTGCCGAAAACCTTCGGGCTGACTTTGAAATAGTTATAAGCGAGTGTAGCGAAATTACAAAGGGGAGTCTAAGACAAAGAGCCGGTATATTCAATAAGTTGGGTAATTGGATTTTTTACCAAATGGTACGAACGATTATGCTTTTTCTGACCTTTCTTCCGCATTTAAGGTTTTTGAAAAATTATAGGTTATAATATGTTGGCAAGTGGTTAAATGGTTGGGCTCGTTTATCTGTCTTTACGACCCGAGCAGCAAACCATACGGCACAAGAACCTAAAATAAGGAAATATACAATCAGTGGCGGAATGCAAACTGTAACTGCGCTAGGCACCATACATATAAAACGATTAGTAATATTGAAATACATTAATAATGACAGATTTAACACCAAACGCGATCGAACGCATACTCAGGAACAATTACCTCGGCCACTTGGCCTATCTATGGCAAGGGAAGCCCCATGTGATTCCCTTTACCTATTATTTTGACCCTACGGACAATACGATCATTAGCTATACCTCGGAAGGCCATAAAATCGATGCGATGCGAGCCAACAAATCGGTTGCCGTTCAAGTCGAACAAGTGCAATCCATATCCAATTGGGAATCGGTCATGTTACAAGGTACATTCGAAGAAATTCGAGGCAGTAGTGCCAAACAAAAATTACATCTATTCACCGAAGGCGTGAAGGACATTATCCGTAGAAAAGAAAACAGAGAGGTAGGGTTCATCAATGAATTTTCCAGTAAATCATCTGCTAATGGCATTCCAGTCGTCTTTCAAATCAAAATACTAGAAATGTCGGGTAAAAGAAGAAAAAAATAAAAGATAGATTTCAAAAAGAGACCATCTTTTTGAATCATAGGATTCCGAAATGAGAAACGAAAAGATTTTAACGTGGTTAAAAAAAATTAAACAAGGCCAAAATTCGTTTAAAATTGGAATACGATTTTTAAGGTCTAAGTAATCTCTAATCTAATAATTGAAGAAAATTAAGCTCACGGCGTATTGTGGCAAAACCATTCTGGGACATTTTAATGACCCTAAAGCAATAGATCGGAACATTATATTGGATCCCGACACCAAATCTGACCTATTATCTCCTGAAAGGATTCATAACCACAAACAGAACCCAAATTCACGCAAAATTTAGAGAAATCACTCTTAACTGTTAATCACATTTGCCCTTGCTGCTTAAAATTAAGGTTATTATACTATTAAACGATCCTGGTTTGGGAGGTAAGCATAAAAAGATTGGGGCATCTACGAATCAGCTTTTAAAATTGATCAATTGCAAATGATATAATTCAATTATGAATTCAGGCCTCAGGATTCTGCATAAAGCACACAACCAACATGTTATAAAGTTCTGGATGTTTTTTTTTGAGTAAATCTGGACGTTCAAAAAAATACTCTGAAGCAACTGCAAAAAATTCAACAGCGTTTGTTCCACCATATTTTCGAATATCAGAATGGTCACTGTTTATCGCTTCCATTTCCTTATGGATCAAATTTATCCAAGGTATGGTATATTGATGCTCTAATAATCTTTCCGGAATACCATCTGCAAAATCATCAAGCTTATCTAAAAGGTGTACAAATTCGTGTATGCCGGTATTGCTTTTATCACTTTGGTTCACAAAACCATGGTATAATGCCTTTTTTGATAATATCATCTGTTTTTCAAAACGTCCGTTACCAACAATTCCACCAATATTCCGTGTTTTTGCCTTACCATTGAATTGCATGTCCGCATTGAAGTAATCGGGATATAACAAGATTCCACTTAAATTGGTATAATGCCACTCTTCAAATCCAAAAACAGGTATAATTGCACTTGCCGCAATCAAAACCTTATCAAGATCTTGTAATTCCAATCGCACACCTTCAATGTAGACTTCACTTAGAAATTCCATCATTCTGCGTTGAAATAGCATTTGCTTGTTTCCAGGAAGATTTCGGTAGTAAACCACATAAGCCATTGCCAGCTCATGCCAGTGACCAGGAAAAGGCCGAGGTTTACGCCGTTGCGACTTTCTATAGTTATAAACAAAAAATAGAAGAATAACTATTAATACAAAAACATAAATCATATTTGTGTTACTTCAGTAAAGTGAATCTCTTATTGAAGATTCCCAATTTAAAGATCTTCAAAAACTCCTTTTTGTGCGACAGGTCTAGAATCTCCAACGGGGTATATCCAAACCAGTACAATGCCGCGATGATACTTCCCGCACTGGATCCGGAAACATCTTCCGGAAATATCCCGTGGTCGTTAAGGGCCTGAAGGACCCCTATATGGGCAGCTCCCCTTGCACCTCCTCCTGACAAAGCAATTCCAATCAATGGCATCTTTTAAATTGTTTTTACTCCTTCAACAATTTAAGTATAATTGGAAGTACCACCAATAACAATGGCAATGCGAAGACCAACCCTCCGATGACGGCAATCGCCAAGGGCTGGTGCAACTGGGCCCCTGCTCCGATACCCAGGGCCAAGGGGATCAAGGCCATGATTGCGGCAGTGGCTGTCATTAATTTGGGCCGCAATCGTTGCGCTATGGAATATTCGATCTTTTGTGGGTGTGATAACGAAACATCACATTCTTGGTACTGTTGATAGGTAAAAATGGCATTCTCCCCGATAATCCCAACTATCATAATGATACCTGTGTAACTTCCTACATTCAAAGGTGTTCCTGTCAATAATAGACTCAACAGACAACCTGCAACCCCTAAAATGGCAATGAATATGATGGCAAGAGCAATCTTGATCTTTCTGAACAGAAACAATATGACGGTAAAGACCAACAGTACCGCGGCAATCAAAATGAGCATCAATTCCTTAAAAGCCTGTTGTTGTTGCTGGTATTCCCCTCCATATTCAATATGATACCCCGGGGGAAGGCTGATCTTCGTGGACAGATTGTTTCGGATATCGGTCAAGGTAGACCCAAGGTCCCTGTTGTTCAAGCGAGCCGTAACGACCCTTATGGATTTTTGGTTTTCCCGATTGATCTCTGCCACTCCCTTCCCTATTTCAATTTTCGCCACTTTTTGTAAGGGTACAATATCCCCACTGGGCAATTGCAGGGTCATTTGTTGGATATCGGAAACCGAATTGGTGTTGGTGCCGGGAAATACCAACCGGATATTCACTACCTGCTCCCTTTCAATTATACTACTGATGACCACCCCTTGGATCTGGGTTTCCAGTTGCTCGATATTGGCGAACTGGTTGTTCTCGATCTTGGTCAACAAGGTCAAGCGCTTGGTCATTTGGGAGAGTCGCTGTATATCCCTTTGGATGGAAGTGAGTTGTTCGAACTGCTGGTCGTCCAATGGTTCCTCCATATTGATCACGTTCTCGATCTTTGCCTGTATAATGGCCAAGGGGGTCTGCATCTCATGGGATACATCCTCCGTATATTGTTTCAGGTTCCGATAATCCGAACGGACCTTATTGGTCAAGATCTTGATCTCTGAATTCAATTCGGAGAACTCCAGGATTCCACTGTCCATCAGGGCGATGGGAGCATCGGAGCTGAGCGAAAACCGTTTCATTTGCTCCAGGTTGTGGAAAAAAGGGGTCCACAGTTTTTGGTTCCTCGAACGATTCACATAAAACAGGAACAGGAATACCAAAAGGATGATCACCAAATAGGAAATGACCACGGCGATCAGGATATTCTCCGATTCCACCACAAGTGCGCGGACCGTGATCCTATAATTTTCACCATTGATGGCGGAGAAGGTGGACAGTTCCCTGAACTCTTCCATTTCATCTTGTGAGGGATCATAGATGATGGTATCCTTTAGCACCTCATTGCCCAACCGGGATACCTTTTGGATCTCGACCACCGGGGACAATTGAAAAGGCTCCGGATTTTCGATCAGGGAACTTTCGATCCGTGCCTCTGTCGAACGGAGCTCTTCCTCCACTTCAGACTGGAGCAGGTTCCTCAGATAGAAATAAAGGGCCACCGTACTGACCAACATCAACAGGGCACTGATCCCCAAAAAAGTTTTGGAGGTCTTTCTGATCAATCGTATTTTTTTCAAGGTATCCCCCATAGAATAAATTAAGAAGAGCTTTTAGTGAATACGAGATTGATAAATACCAAACTATTTACGAGAAACTGAAATCGATTCTCGATGATGAGGAAGATTTTAGTGAAGCGCAATGGCAAAAGGAAATCATCGATATCCTATTGATGCTTTATCCAAAATATATAGCAGTGTTTGATAATGTTCATATAAAGGCGGATAACCAGAAAAATAAATATTTGGATTATCTATTTGTTGATGCAAATGGCCATATCGATATTGTCGAAATAAAAAAACCCTTTGACAATGCAATAATGACTGGAAATTTATATCGTGGGAACCATATACCGCTCAAGGAATTGTCTGGAACCGTTATGCAATTGGAAAAATATATTTACTATTTAAATCGATGGGGGCAACGAGGAGAAAAAAAATTAATCGATAAATACGGCAAATACCTGCCAAATGGCTTTGAAATAAATATCACAAACCCAAAAGGCCTAATCATAATGGGGCGTGAAAATAATCTTTCAAAAGCGCAAAAATCCGATTTCGAAGTGGTTAAAAGAAAGTACAAAAATGTAATAGACATTCTATCCTATGATGACCTATTTCAAAGGCTGAAATTTACAATAGAGCAAATTAGGTCCATATAATTTTATTTTTGTGGTCTTTGTCAAAAGAATATGAAATCACGCTTAAAATCAGTAAATTTTCGAGCGTTTGATTCATTCAAAAATCGACCTTACCTCTCGATGCACCTTCAAATAATGCCGCTCCAAATCTCCTTCCTTGATTTCAAGGGGATTGGGCAAACCCCGCACAATACTTGGCCTCGGAAACTGCACCTTCCTATCCTTCCCATCAGCGAAAACCACAAACTCCCCCTGTTTCAACCGAAAGAACACCTCGGCCCTGCGTTTGGAAACCTCCCGCTCCCCTTCTGTTATGCGTCGTTCCAGACTTAGTCCCGAGCTCTTGCTCACACTACGGGTGGGCATCTTGACCAGTTCAAAGAACCGCTCATAATATCTTGCAGTATCGGGATCATTGACCTTCCCAAAGAACTGGTAGGACAGATTGGATAAAATAGCTTTACTGGCCTTCTCCCCATACATCATATCGTTTTGGACCTTATCCTGTAGCACATATACGCTCACAATATCATAACTCCGAAGGGTAGCCGGTATGCGGTGCATGTTCAACAATCGTAGGGTCGAAGCTTCTTCCAACAACATAAATGAAGGTCTTCGATTGCGTTGGCTCATCTGTTTGGATATTGTATGGGTAATGGTGGCAATCACCGGGGAAAGCGAAGCATCCTTTTGGGGATTATTCACCAAGGCTATGACCGAGGGATTCTGCCCATTATTGATATCCAATGGAATCTCATCGGCTGACAATACCATAAATATCTTTCGGGTACTGATCTTCTTGATGGCATTGGCCAAGGTACTCATTACCCCAGCGGTCTGCCGTTCCGACCCTACCCCACTGATAAAGGCATCCGCCATGGCCCTTGAAGTAAGGTTCTCCCTCAAAAACTTGATCAGGCTTTTGGTGCCCAATTGTTGGTATAGCGCCATTACATGGGGCAAGGTGCAGAAATCAGGATAATCCGTTCTGAGCCGCCAGATCAGTCCACTGATCAAACCCTCTGCAGCCTCCTTAAAGAATCGCGAGGTGCTGTTCTCGTCGGAGTCCCGGTGTTCCATCAGGTTTTCTAGAAGTACACGGGACACTTCATGGACACTCTCCTCATCAGGGAGATAACGTGGTGCTATGGGATTTACCCGATGGTAAATGGGACCAAAGGACACAATCTTCAGGGGTACCTTTTGGTCTTTCCAAAGCGGGCAGGCCATTTCGGTTATTTCGAAGTCCTTGTAGTCGTGAATGACCCCTGAAAACTCCTCTTTTTTAAAATGATCCAAAAACCCATAAATGACACTTTCAGTCTTCCCGCTCCCTGCAGAGGCCATCACGGACACCCCCCTACGGATGTTCCCCAAAACCAAGGGCCTGCCCTTGACCTTCAATTTGACCTCGAACACCTTCGATGATTTCTTGGCATCCTTATAGTAATCCACCAGACCATAGCTGATGGTATGCAAAAAAAGCATAGGGAGCCAAAGGACCATTGACTGTTCCAAAAGCACATCCCAACCCAAGGTCCATCCGATAGACAATATCAGGACCACAAGCCCCGCAACAACATACACAAACCCATACTTGAGATACCGGTTGGCCACCACCGATATCCCTCCCCCGAGCACCAAACCCACTACACATTCCAACCAATTTAAAGTTTCCATAACAATATGATTTAAATTCCGATCGAACCTGATTCCAAAGCCTTTCCAATGCCTTTCTTGAGCTGCATCATCGCCTTATAGGCCAATTGGGCCTTGTTGACCGGAATGGTCGGAACCTTTACCCCAGCCTTGAAGAGCAACTGTCGGGCCGCTTGTTGTTCATTGGTTGGCAATCCCAAGAGGGCAGAAAAGAACTGTTTGGGATGCTTATCGAGTAGGTTCCGGGCATGGTAGGTCTCCACAAAGTTTCTGTTGTAGCCGAACTGTTTATCAAAAGTCTTTTCAGCGGCCTTATAGAACTTGTCCCGATCAAAGCCCTGCTTTACAGTTTCCCCATGGAGGGTGGTTTCAGAGGTCCGGAACTTGGATCCCGGGGAGAGGCTATGGGTATTGGTCACGTCCATCCGGCTCACGATGATATGGATATGGCTTTGGTGGCCCTCCTTGGCCATGCCCGGCACGATTCGCTTCCCGTTCAATTGGTGCGGGGCCTCCCTTTCCAGTGTATTGATCCTTTCCTGTAACTTGGCCATGTCCCCATGCTCCCGGCCTTCCTTAATGGCTCGGGCCTGATGTTGGAGTTCCAGGATCTTGCTTGCTATGGCCTGGTTCTGCTTGACCTCACGATCCTTGTCAGAATAGGTACGTTCCCGCTCCAGTTTGGCAAAATAGAGGATATCCTTGACGGACACCTTACGGTCCCGGTAAAAAGAGTCCGCATAGGCCTTTATGACCTCCCGGGTATATTCGCGCAATTTCTCCGCGTCGTTTCCGATATGTTTGAGCTCCCTTTGGGAGGGACTCACCACCAGGGAATAGAACTTGGGTTCCCGTTTCTTGAGCTTGGCGGTGTTGGCATCGATTTCGGCAATGACCCGGTCTGTTTCAATGTGGTTCTCTTCCTGGTTAAAATAAAGCTCTTGGTCTCCCAATGCCTTTCCTTCATTCTCCTTTTCCAGGTAATTGACAAAGTCCCGGACACTGCCCCGGAAATTGTCCCCCAATTGTTGTCGTGTAATGGCGATGTACATGTTTATGGCTTTTTAAGTTTTGTTCGATATTTTTCCAGGGCCTCAGGATTGAGGTCCAATTTGAGATGGTCCTTGCCGAAGCGGTTTTGAAACACACTCACATGGTCCAGGACATAGGCAAAATCCTGCTTAAGCTCTTCCATTTGCTCCAACAACCGATCATAACGAATCTTGGGCACGGTGACCTCCCCATCAAAGGATTCCGGTTCCGAAGGCTTCCTGTTCTCGGTCAATTGCTGTTCAATGAAGTCAAAATCGTTGTCCCATTCCTCCCCATCAGATTCCAGTTCCTGTTCAAACAGCGCCTGGATCATACTGACCGTGGGCAGGGTCTGTTCCTTCTCGATGCTGCGCATGATGGCCACCATGGCGTTGAAGCGGTGTTTGATCAGGTATTTGAGGCTGGCAATGGTCTCATGCATCCGCTCATCGGGGGAGATCCCGTTGTGCTCAAAAAACTCCACCATGGCCAACAGGGTCATGGAATGCGATTTCCCTTGACGTTTGGAAAAGCCCTTG
Organism: Allomuricauda sp.; assembly: GCA_048270465.1. Taxonomy (GTDB): domain Bacteria; phylum Bacteroidota; class Bacteroidia; order Flavobacteriales; family Flavobacteriaceae; genus Flagellimonas. Next base: position 33,643 of record JBLWSV010000014.1, on the reverse strand, counting down.
AACTTGGCAAGTATCGATATTTTGATGCACACGGTCCGAAACGCTTCCTTTTCGTATCCTCTATCCATTTTTAGCTTAAAAATTCCTTGGTTTTACTGGCCCCAGCGCATTTTTATGCTAAAAACGCCAAAGGCCTTATTTTACTAAATCTTACAAACCCCCATAAACAGGGGCCTTGCGGAGCAATCATGATCGGTAGGACGCGCGAGCGTGCTACCCTCTTGCTTCTCCTTTTCGTCCCGCAGGGACAAAAATGATTCGCTCAACATGACCCAAGGGTCAGTTGCCTATGTTCTAAAAGTCAAATCGAAGGGTACGGAACAAGGAAAGTCAAACCTATCTACCGAAGCAGATCAAAATAGTTCCGTACTTAAATCATTGTTGGAAACCAACCCTTTAAAGATAGAAAAACCAACCATGAACCCATAAAAAAAGCCCATCATAATGGATGGGCTTCGATGGTGTGTTTTGTGGTTCACATATGGAACACAAAATCATAATTGTATAAATTTCGCATGGCTTCCCTTCGACTCCGCTCAGGGCAGGCCTCAATTGGATATCATGGTCCATGCCATAATTTTGGCAAATTGGCGCAATTCGGTCCCGGAACGACTTTCCACATCTTCCTTTGATACGGAAAGCAAACGTTCTTGGGTTTCGCCATCGAGGTTTGTAAAATTCAAATAGACCATAATTCAATGTTAAAGAAATTCATTGGTTACAAATCATAAAGGCTTGGATCAAATCCATCGGGGTAATCCCCAAGGTCATGTTGCAGTTCCGACCCTATTTCAAGATCGGTCATTTCAGTATTCGCTTCCATGACCATTGGATTAAAGAATTCCATTATCGGCAAAACTGTAATACCTACCATCGGGCGCTAGGATAAGATGATCCAAAATCTTGACATCAAAAAGCTGTGCTGCCTCTTTGATCTTTTGGGTCAATTGTTTGTCCTGATAACTGGCCTTGAGTTGTCCAGAGGGATGGTTATGGGCAAGGATGATCCCCACGGAAAGGGTCTTTAGGGTAATGGCAAAAAGGATGCGTACATCCACCAAGGTTCCCGTAATGCCCCCATGGGAGAGCGGATAGATGCCCTTGACTTTGTTGGATTGGTTGAGCAATACGACCTTAAAGGTCTCGTGCAGGCCTATGGTCTTGTTGTCCCAATTTTGGAACAATAGGTTCGCCACCTCGTTGGAGTTGGTCACGGACAGGGATTTCAGGGTACTGAGCTTTTCCCGATAACTGATCTGTATTTCATTGACACGGTGTTCCATTTCAAATGTGTTAAGGATGAAAAAAGAAAGGGATGCCCAAAGACTGGACACCCCCTATCCATTTTACTCGGTGCTATTGTTATCACCACCACCCAAAAGCAGGATCTCACTGGCCACTACTTCGGTCACATACTTTTTATTGCCCTCTTTGTCCTCATAGGAGCGGGAGGTCAATTTCCCTTCGATGGCAACTTCCTTGCCCTTGGTCACAAAACCTTCGATAATGTCGGCAAGCTTTCCCCAACCAATGACCGTGTGCCATTCGGTATTGGTCACCCGTTCCCCTTCGGAGTTCTTGTAGTGTTCGTTGGTGGCCATGGTAAACCGTGCCACACGCTTCCCTTTGTCAAGGTCTGTAATGGTGGGATCCTGCCCCACGTTTCCGATCAACTGCACTTTGTTTCTCAATGTACTCATGATAAAAAGTTTTAAAGGCCTGCCGTCATCCAGTATGGACAGATCAGCAAACAGGGTTAAAAATTTCCCCTCTTTTTTTTGGTCTTTGTTTCCCAAATTTTAAGGGGCGTTTGTTTGCTTCTTACGTGCGTAGCACAATAAAAGAAGGGGGTTCTGTCAAGGCTTTTGGACGGAAATCGGGAGGCTCCGCGACGTAGCAAAACCTTTAGGTTTTCAAGGAAGTGGAAACCCTATTTATGGACAAAACCTGTCTTGGCCTTGACAGGTTCTATGAGGGCCTTAGGAATTCCATCTGACCCATTGGCAAGGGAGTGTACGGGAAGTTAAGCGAGTGCAGGCGATGGTGTCCTGATAGGAAGTCCTTGGGCACTGCCCTGTTTTTCGATGCCCCGAAAAACAACGAGGGCTTCTTTTATTATGGACCCCTTAAAATTTGTTGGGCGGACGGACGGATTTGCGGCCTTTCCCGGCAAAGCCCCAAGAAGGGTTTGCTAAGGAAGGGCGCACCAAAGATCCGTTTGGACGGCTTCCGTTTTGACCAAATGAAGTTTCATCAAACATTACGACAATAAGGGAACAAACGTATTGGAGTTACCCTACGACCGGATTATTTTTCATCTACAGTGATAAGCATTTCGTAATTGTTCGGATACGGTTTTTTATGCCCGGAAGCTTTCATATTGTCTCATAAGTCCTGTCGCCGTTTCTCGAAGAATCAGACCCCTAACCTTCCTGAAGTCCCCTCCAATACACGGACAGTTGTTTGGGTGACACAACCTGCGAAGCCTCTCATGTACAATTTTATTGAAGGTCTTGGCGAACCATGGGGCTGCCAACAACGGCTGAAATATAAGTTAGCCCAAAAAATGGTTCCTCTTTGAAACTAAGTGTTCCACTTCATCCGCTGAAGTCGAACAGCATTCAATATTGCCAATAAGGCAACCCCCACATCAGCAAAAACTGCTTCCCACATCGTGGCTAGGCCTCCCGCTCCAAGGATGAGCACAAATGCCTTCACGCCAAAAGCGAGCCCAATATTTTGCCAAACTATCTTTCGGGTGGAGCGTCCTATTTTAATGGCTCGTGCCATCTTGCTCGGTTGGTCGGTCTGAATGATGACATCTGCTGTTTCAATGGCCACATCACTACCCAAGCCTCCCATGGCAATGCCCACATCGCTGATGGCCAGAACGGGCGCATCATTAATGCCATCGCCCATAAAGGCCACTTTGGTGTCTGATTGTTTTTTGAGTTCTTCGACTTCGCCGAGCTTATCTTCTGGCAACAGGCCGCCCTTTGCCCAATCAAAGTTCAACTTTTTCGAGACTTGTTGCGTTATGGAATCTTTGTCACCCGAAAGCATTATGATTTTCGAAATCCCGGCATCCCTGATTTGTTGGATGGCTTGATGGGCATCTTCCTTGAGTTCATCTGCAATGGTAACATAGCCTGCAAATTTTTCATCAATGGCCAACATTACAATAGAATCTACAATATCATCGGTTTCTGAAGGTACATCAATGTTGTTTGAGGCCATTAGGGCTTTATTGCCCACCAGCACTGTTTTCCCATTGACCGTTCCCCTTAATCCCTTTCCTGCAACTTCCGATACATCGGTTGCCTTTATATCCGTGCCTTCGGCTTTGTATTCCAAAATTGCTTTTGCTATGGGATGGGTAGATTGTTCCTCCATGGCCATCAGGTATTTCATAAACTTGGCTTCCTCAAATTGCGCGGTCTTGATCTCCTTGATTTTAAAAACCCCTTTGGTAACGGTTCCCGTTTTGTCCATCACTACCGTGTTCACTTTGGTGATTGCTTCCAAAAAAGATGCACCTTTGAAAAGAATCCCATTTCGGGATGCCGCTCCCAGACCACCAAAATAGCCGAGCGGAATGGAAATGACCAAGGCACAGGGACAGGAAACGACAAGGAATATTAAAGCGCGATAAAGCCAATCCTTAAATACATAGTCATTTAGAAAAAAGTAGGGCAAGAACGTTAATCCAATGGCAAGGAAAACTACAATGGGCGTATAAATTCTTGCAAATTTTCTGATGAACAGTTCTGTCTTTGATTTTCTGGCTGTAGCGTTTTGTACCATATCCAAGATTCGAGTGATGGAACTGTCCTTGAATTCTTTGGAGGTTTCTACATCGATAACACCCTCGAGATTAATACTTCCGGCATAGACTTTTTCGTCTCTATTTATCGTATCGGGCTTACTTTCGCCAGTAATTGCCGCCGTATTGAGAGAAGCTCTTTCGGATAAGAGAATGCCGTCCAAGGGGATTTTCTCCCCCACACGTACTTGTATCCTTTCGCCAATCTCGACGGTTTGGGGATTTACGGTAACGAAATTCCCGTTACGAAGCACCAAAGCTTCGTCCGGTCGCGCATCCAAAAGGGCCTTAATATTTCCCTTTGCCCGATTGACTGCTGCATTTTGGAACAGTTCGCCCACGGCGTAAAACAACATTACCGCCACGCCCTCTGGGTATTCGCCTATGGCAAAGGCCCCTAGAGTGGCAATGGACATCAGGAAAAATTCAGTAAAGAAATCACCATGCTTTATACTGTTCCAACCTTCTCTGATGACAGGGAAACCAACAGGCAAATAGGCAAGGGTGTACCATATAATCCTTATCCAGCCCTTGAAAAACGGAAAAGCATCAAAATAGTCCACTGCTATGCCGATGATGAGCATTACAAAACTGAAAATGGCCGGTAAATAGGTCTTGAATTTAGATACACCTTCAGGACCGTCATGGTTATGGCCACTTTCGTGTCCGTGTTCGCCCTGGCGTTCCTTTGAACCTAGATCACGTAGTTTTACTTTTCTCTTTTTCATAGACGGTAAGGTCGTAATTAGTTTCGTGCAACGGAAGTGCAATTATTGCCCGCTGCATTTGTCGCAGATTCCCTTAATGACCAAATTGGCATTTTCTGCCACATACCCATCAGGTAGATTGATATGGGGAATCTTATGCTCAGTGAGACAGACCGTTTCATCACAGTTATCGCAATGAAAGTGCAGGTGCAGATCTTGTTCCATTTCACAATTGCAACCTGGTTCGCACAGGGCATACTTTGAAATATTGGTGCCATCATCTATTTGGTGCACAATGCGTTTTTCCTCAAAGGTCTTCAGGGTCCGGTACAATGTGGTTCTGTCCGCTTTTGAGAAAGCGTTCTCCATATCGGTCAGGGCAATGGCCACTTCCTTTTCAGCCAAATATTTATAGATCAAAATACGCATCGCCGTTGGGCGTACACCTTTGTTTTCCAATGTTTTTTCAATTTCTGTCATCATATTGTAATTTTATCAATGGCTATGTCCCGCATCCCCTTTTTTCATTTGGGCCATTAAATAGTAGGCATTGTTGTATGCAAATGTAGTATATGGCCCAACGGAATCTACAAAATCGATGGCGACCCAATCCCCGTCATTTGGGCCTGTGTTAATTTCGACAGGTTTGAAGCTCCAGTCATTGCCTTCACGCTCCGCTTTAAAAATATACTTCTTTCCTTCGTTTGAACTTATTGCACTTTCAGGCACCGCAACGGTCTCGGATTTTTGGATTTCAATCCGTCCTTCAACATACATCCCTGGAATCAGCTGCCCTTCCTTGTTCTCGATTTCAGCATGGACGTGTATCGCTTTGGGATTTTGCTCGAAAGTTTTCCCTACGGAATAAATTTTCGCAGTAAGTTCCTTTCCGGGAATGGATTGTACATTGAAGGATACTTGCTGGCCTACCTTTACTTTGTACACATCCTTTTCAAACACCATTAAATCGGCATGGACGTGATGGGTGTCAACGATTTCAAATAGGTCGGTCTGCGGTTCTACATACTGTCCGGTCTTCACCGCTACGTTTTGGACAAATCCCTCAATGGGACTTCGCAATGCCACCCGTTGGTAAATCGTACCGTTTCTCACCCCGGACGCACCAATGTTCAATTGTTGCAACTGTGCTTCCAATCCCTTTGCCAGGCTTTGGGATGCCCGGTATTCCGCTTCGGCCTTTTGAAAGTTGGCCCCGCTGCCCACCCCGGCATCATACAGGGTTTTTTGTCTTTCAAATTCCTTCTTAAGAAACTGGCTGTTACTGTAGGCGTTCAGGAAATCGGTCTGTTTCTGGATGATATTGGGGTGGGACAGATAGGCAACCGTTTGACCTTTGCTTACTTTGTCGCCTTCAATGACCTCTATGGACACCACATTGGCACCCACGACGGTAGTAATGGTCGCTTCGTTCTGTGGTGGGACCTCCAGTTGGCCATTGGCCTCCACATATTGCTTCATAACACGTGGGGCAACGGTATCGATTTTCATGTTAAGGTTGCGGAATTGCGTTTCCGTCAGCATGGCTTCTTTGGCTTCACCTTCTTTGTGCATTTCACCCACTTCAGGATTTTTTTGCTTTGCTTCCTCAGTATCGGCTTTGGAATTCCCACAGGAAGTAAGAACCAAGAGCATCGTCACGAGCCCGATAACGCTATATTTAAAAAGATTGTTCATTTGTCTATTGTTTAAAATATTGTAATTCAAATACTGATTCTAGATAGTTGTCAAGAGCGTCAAGTGCATCCATTTCCGTGTTTATGGCATCCCGAATAATCTGTGTGAACGCTGCATAGTCCACCGCACCCTCCACGTAGGCCAACAACGCTCCCCTGCGCTGCTCTTGGGCAAGCGGCAAGGCCTTGTCCCTATAAAATTGCCACGATGCGCTCCATTTCCGATAGGCTTGCACCGCCTGCCGATATTCGGATTGCAGCTGGCGTTTGGTATAATCTGCATTGGTCTTTGCGATTTCACTTTCAATTTTGGCGGCCTTGGCTTGACTACGCTGTCCACCTGAAAACAAAGGAACCGAAATGCCGGCTTGATAGGTGTAGAACCCGCTATTGCCATTGACCTGTTGCAGTCCGCCCTGAAGGTTGAACTTAGGCAGCAGGTCGGCACGTGCCGCATCGTATGTCGCCTCGGCCTCCTCGATGCTCCTTTGTGAAAGTTCCAGCGCTGGGTGTTTTCCCAAATCCCCGTCCCATCCCAAAACCGTTACCGAACTTTCATCAAGCTTTTCTGGAACGGAATAGTAGATGTCCGAAACCAACCAAAGATTGAGCTTTTGCAGGGCGATGGCATAATCACTTTCGGCCTGTTGCAGTTGATTGTTGATTTGTAAGGCCTGATTTGTGGCCGATGAATATTCCAGCCGGGAAATGGCCTCTACCTTGAAGTTGAGTTCTATTGCTTTTTTAAATTGTGAATAAATGGAATCCAGTTCACGGTACAGTTCAAATTTCTGTCGTTGTCGATAGGCTTCTGACCAAGCCTTTTTGACCTCCTGTTCCACTTGCAGTTCGGAAAGGTCAAGAGCTGTCTCGGCCAAAGCGATGCGTTGTCTCTGCAAACGCCTTTTTGCACTGATGCCCAACAGGTCGATATTCTGTTGTCCAACCCCAACCAAGGTATAAATTCCTTGTCCGTCCGCAATTTCTTCGCCACCTGTGAAGACTTGGGTATTGCCAAGGTCGTAAGCCATACCTTTTAGGGCGGTTTGTTTTTGGACCTCCCATTGTTTCGCTTTCAACAGCGGGTAGTTTTTCCTGGAAACTTCCACCGCCTCTTCCAATGAAATAGCGGGCAGTGAATCTTTAGGTTGGATCTGTCGTGCATTTTCAAAACCTTTTTGCGCATGCATTTTGGCAGGCAGTGCGGTGGCGAACAAAAGAAGGACCATGACCACAGGGGTACCCCATTTCGGGTCGGGTTTCCTCATCCGTTTCGAATGTCCCTCGACCCATTGGTAAAAGATGGGTAGGATAAAGAGGGTCAAGAGGGTCGAAGTTATCAAGCCACCAATGACCACGGTGGCCAAAGGTCGCTGTACCTCTGCCCCGGCCGAAGCCGAAACGGCCATGGGAAGAAACCCTAAAATATCCGTAAAGGCCGTGAGCATAATGGGACGAATCCGTCTTTTGGTGCCTTCTATAATTCTACCTTTAAGATTGGTCACACCTTCTTCCTTCAGTTCATTGAGACCACTTATCATGACGAGTCCGTTCAGAACGGCCACGCCAAAAAGCACGATAAAGCCGACCCCCGCGGAAATACTAAAGGGCATATCCCTTAACCAGAGGGCGAACACACCGCCAATGGTGGCCATCGGGATGGCGAGGTAGATCATCAAGGTCTGTGGAAAGGACTTTAGCGCAAAATAAATCAATATGAAAATCAGGAACAAGGCAATAGGGACCACAGTTTGCAATCTATTGCTGGCGCGTTCCAGATTTTCGAAAGCTCCACCATACCGAATGTAATATCCTGTGGGCAGGTCAAACTGGGCATCCAATTTTTCTTGGATATCCTCTACCACCGATTTTACGTCACGGTCGCGAATATTGATGCCCACATAGGTCCGCCTATTGGTATTGTCACGGCTTATCTGCATCGGGCCTGGTTCATAACTTACCTCGGCAATTTCACGTAATGGGATTTGCGAACCATTGGGCAGGTTGATGAACAGGTTCTGGATGTCCTCGATGCCTTGCCGGTTTTCCTTTTGAAGTCTTACGACCAGGTCAAACCGTTTTTCACCCTCGAAGATTACGCCTGCCTTTCCTCCTGCAAAGGCGGCCTGTACCACTTTATTGAGCTGTTCGATCTTTAGACCGTACTGTGCCAATTTATTGCGGTTATAGTCAATGGTGATTTGTGGCAGGCCGTCCGTGGCCTCAACTTTCATATCTGCAACACCGGGAACGGTGGCAATGATTTCCCCCATTTCCTCAGCCTTGCTTGCCAATATGCCGAGGTCTTCCCCGAACAATTTAATGGCCACATCCTCACGAACACCCGTAAGTAGTTCGTTGAAGCGCATTTCGATAGGTTGGGTAAACTCAAAATTCACACCGGGAACGATACTGATGGCCTCCTTCATTTTTTCCACCAATTCATCCTTGCTTTCTGCAGATGTCCATTCATCCGTTGGTTTGAGGATAACGAAGACATCGGCGATATCCATGGGCATCGGGTCCGTTGGTACATCGGCGACACCGATACGGCTGAGAACGGTTTCCGCTTCGGGAAATTCGGCCTTCACGATACGTTCAATCTTTGTCGTGGTTTCGATGGTTTCCGACAGGGAACTGCCGGGTTTCAAAATCGCGTGAAAGGCAATATCACCTTCGTCCAATTGCGGGATAAACTCACCGCCCATTCTCGTAAAGGCGAAAATGGCAATGGCAAAAAGGCCAAGGGCAATGCTTACGACCATTTTGGCCTTGGAAAGTGATTTGGTCAACAACGGTTCATATTTCTGCTCAATCCAATGCACGAACCTATCGCCATAGGATTGTTTTTTGGATTTTGGCGGCCGTAGGAACAATGCCGAAACCATGGGCACATAGGTAAGACACAATAGCATGGCCCCGATCATGGCGAAAATGAAGGTGAGGGCCATGGGCCGGAACATTTTCCCTTCGACGCCCTCCAAGGCCAAAATGGGCAGGAACACGATCAGAATGATCAGCTGGCCAAAGAAAGCGGCGTTCATCATTTTTTTGGAGGCCTTAGCGGCGATGTCATCCCGTGTTTCTGCACTAACGCCATTCTTTTTGACCACATAGGAGTACATTAAAAAAACGGTGCCCTCTACGATGATCACCGCACCATCCACGATGATTCCAAAATCGATAGCCCCCAAGCTCATCAAGTTTGCCCATACATCAAAAACATTCATCAGAATAAAGGCAAACAAAAGGGATAAGGGTATGGTCGAAGCCACAATGAGTCCGCCACGCCAATTTCCCAACAACAAGACCAACACGAAGATCACGATAAGCCCACCTTCCAAAAGGTTCCCCGTTACCGTGCCTGTTGTCTCGGCGATCAATTCGCTGCGGTCAAGGAAAGGTTTGATGGACACTCCTTCAGGAAGGGACCGTTGTATCTGTTCCACACGTCGGGTCACATTTTCAATCACCTCATTGGAATTAGCCCCCTTGAGCATCAAGATCATTCCGCCCACGGCTTCGCCCTTTCCATCTTTGGTAAGTGCACCGTAGCGTACCGCGCTTCCCATACTTACCTTTCCTATATCCTTCACTTTGATGGGAATGCCATTAACGGCCTTGACCACCATGTTTTCAATATCAGATATGGTCCTGGCCAGTCCTTCACCACGAATGAAGTTGGCTTGGTGGTTACGCTCGATGTAGGCCCCACCTGTATTCTGGTTGTTGTTTTCAAGGGCCGAGAACACTTCTGTAATGGTAATACCAATGGCGCGAAGTTCGTCCGGGTCAACCGCCACTTCGTATTGCTTTTTGTTTCCGCCAAAGGCGTTTACCTCAACCACGCCGGGTACCATGGCCATCTGTCTCCGTACAATCCAGTCCTGCATCGTTCGCAGTTCCGTTGCCGAATATTCACCTTGATGTTCATCATCTACTTCAAGGGTATATTGGTAGATTTCGCCCAATCCCGTTGAAATTGGACCCATAACGGGTTTGCCAAAACCCGAAGGGATCTGTTCTTGAACCTCGGGCAGTTTTTCGGCTACAAGTTGTCTCGGCAGATAAGTGCCCACCTCGTCATCAAATACAATGGTCACTACAGAAAGACCAAATCGGGAAACAGAGCGGATTTCCTTGACATTGGGCAGATTGCTCATGGCCACCTCAACGGGATAGGTCACGAATTGCTCAATATCCTCCGTTCCCAGATTGGGCGATTGGGTAATGACCTGTACTTGATTATTGGTGATATCCGGTACGGCATCGATGGGAACTTGGGTCATGCTATAAACGCCCGCACCTATCAATGCGAGGGTGAGCAGACCAATAATAAATTTATTATTGATTGAAAAATCAATGATTCTGTTGATCATATAAAATGTGTTTTAATTCAGTTGAACCAATGCAATAGGGTTGCAAGTATGAGGGAACAGGTCTTTGAAAAGTTCAAAGTCCATAAACCTCATAATCGGATATAGCTATCCTGTAAAACTGAATTAAACCTGTGGAGGTTGAAATAGTGGGTCGGTAAATTCCTTGCCCAATCCTTCAAAATGGGTGAAAACCTCTTCAAGGTAAGTCTCTTGAAGCGGCTGGAATCGAGCTATACCAAAATCCACCGTGTGCACATGGCAGCAATGGCAGTGGCAAAATGGTGAGCATAGTTCACAATTCTCGCTGTGTTCACCATCAAATTGAACCAGATAAACACCTTGGGAGTCTTCTGTTACGTTACCCGCATCACTGCAAGGAACCACATTGAGTGCCAACACGTAGATGGATAATATGACGGTAAAAAATTTCACTTTGCAAAGATAACAGAACTTTGGTGCAACTGCATTGCAAAATCCGGAAAGGACCTATTGAAGATTTAGTGTGTGGAACCAAGAGCATTCCATTTCAAATTTCAAGGGATGATCAAATGGGGCAATCCGGACCATCCAAAATTCAAGACAGGAAATTTCCAATCCATTCCAACGCCCCAAAAGGCTATGGCTTTACCAGAGCACGTCCCAATCCCAATTCGTCTGGAAAAAATCAAAGTATCCAAGAACGCTCATATAACCGAAAAAATAAATCACTGCTGGAACAAGCCTCTACAACTGCCATGCAACACGAAACAAAGTACAGTTGGCAAGTGGAACAAGCAAACGTTCCTTGTAATGGACAGGTGTCCAACTGACCGTAATAAACGGTCTTAATCATAGTACAAAATGGTGGCCTAAAAGATTCAATTTCTGTAGCGGGCAGTACTAAAGGCCACGTCGGATGTATAAAAGTCCTATTCAAAAGGGGCAAGTTGACCTGTAATGGGATGCTTCCTTGAAGGATAAGCCAGTCGTTCCATAAACCGGTCATAAAAAAACACAATTTATTTAAGCATTTGCTTATATAATGATATAACCTTATCTTTAATAAAATTTTTATCATGGCCCTTGAATTAAGTTGCACCCGCGCCGAGGCGGACCAAAAGCAGTTGATGCGCTGTCGCGAGACATTACGGATGAGTTCGAATTCAATCAACACTATTGGTAAGGTACTGGCCCTAGCAGGAAATGAGACCAGATTGAAGATTCTTTTCCTGCTGAACAAGGAAGGTGAGCTCTGCCCTTGTGATTTTTCAGATATACTGGAAATGACCGTACCCGCAATTTCGCAGCATATCCGTAAGATGAAGGATGCTGGTCTAATTACCTCCAGACGGGAAGGCCAAACCTTGTATTACTCACTGGTAAAAGGCCAAAGCGAGGTGTTGGAAGGCATCTTCAGCAGGCTTCAGGAAAACAAAAAAGTTGCATAGAATGAACATAGAAAGATCATCATATTCAGCAATGTTCACTGGAGTTTTTACAGCGATCACAGCCTCATTATGCTGCATCACACCTGTGCTTGCATTGATTGCGGGCACCAGCGGAATGGCATCTACCTTTGCATGGCTGGAAGCTTTCAGACCATTTTTTATAGGCCTGACCGTATTGGTACTTGGATTTGCCTGGTACCAGAAGCTAAAGTCAAAATCGCAGCAAGAAATTGATTGTGCCTGTGAAAATGATGTAAAACCTTCCTTTCTACAATCAAAAAGGTTCCTGCTATTTGTTACCCTCTTTGCGGGACTGATGCTGGCATTTCCATATTTCTCAGGGCTTTTTTATGCCCAACCGACCAAGGAAATCATATATGTGCCCCAGGACAACATGGTAGATATAACCTTTACAGTGGAAGGAATGACCTGTTCCGGCTGCGAAAACCACATTGAGAGCGAGGTCAACAAATTGGACGGTATCGTTTCAGTAAAAGCAAGCTATGAAAAAAGCAATACTACAGTTAAATATGACCGTACCAAAGTTACGGAGCAACGAATCATAAAGGCCATCAACAATACGGGCTATAACGTTTCCGAATAATATGGATACAAAAATATTATCTACCATTACCTGTCCCAAATGTGGGTACCAAGAAGAGGAAGAAATGCCAACCGATGCTTGCCAGTACTTTTATGAATGTAAAAACTGTCACGAAGTAATTCGACCTAAAGAAGGCGATTGCTGTGTTTTTTGTTCCTATGGCTCTGTCGCCTGTCCACCCATACAGAATAAATCTTCCTGTTGTTGACGAGAATAGTGGTTGACCAACCTTTTCACAACCATATATTGCAGATAAAATATAAATTATGATACCAAAAGATTTAAGCCAGGACATCAAAACAAGACTTCAAAGCATCAATGGACAGGTAAACGGTTTGGTCAGGTTATTGGACGAAAGTTCCGACCCCGAGAAGATTTTGGTACAGTTCAAAGCAGTGAAGAACGCCTTGGACAAGGCACATCACCTGCTCCTCGATGAGACCTATCGAAAGACCCTCGCCATCAAGATATCTGAGACTGTCGAGGCCTGTCCAGGAAATTGCGGCAATGAAGAACGTATCGAATTTATACGAAAGCAATTTCCAGATTTGGAATTGGACAGCCTAACGGAAAAGATGAAGGAGATAGATGCGCTCAAGGCCAAACTCGAAAACCACAAAAATGCTTGACCTCCCCATAATCACTACCGATTGGATGGCCCGCATGATGCGGGCTTTTTTTTGAAATCTTATTTGGAGACCACCCTACCCACCATTCTACCTTTGATGCATTGTTTGAATTCCATGTCGCGTACAGGAAATATTAAACTATTTAAAAAACAGAAACATGAAACGTCAAGTAGAAGTATTTACGGCCAATTGTCCGGTCTGTGACCCCGTGGTCAAAAAGATAAAGGAACTGGCCTGCGATACATGTGAGGTAACGACCTATGAGCTGGTCAGGCTATGTGAGGACAAGACCTGTCTTGATAAGTTGGAGAAATACTGCATCAAGAAAGTGCCTGCTGTGGTCGTGAACGGTGAGCTCTTGGAGTGCTGTAAGGATTCGGCCATTACCGAAATGGAATTGGTGGAAGCAGGAATTGGCAGTCATAATTGAAAAGTGTTTGCATATGATTTGTAGAATATTCCTGAACATTCGCTATGTCAAATTGATATTGCTATTGGCCATATCAGGATCGGTGATGGCCCAGGGCCACGGCCCCCTCTATGGGCTACAGACACCGACCCTTGCCAAAGGCGGTGTGGATTTGAACGTGGCCGGGATGAGCCTAGGCACAGAAACCGAAACCTCCTATATGTTGCGCTACCTATTTTCCTATGGCATTACAGAAGATCTACAGGTAAACCTTACCACGCCCACACTGATAGAACGGTTGGGCGAGACGCCAAGGACACGGGGCAATAGCAATATGCCCGCCAATGGGGATATCGAGGCTTCCCTTTGGTACCGTTTTTTCTCGAACGCCTTTGGTGTGGGAAAGCGGTTTGAGTCCACTGCCATCGTGGGTGTTTCCACTCCTACCGATAATGTCAGGGGACAGGTCAATGTCGGCAACGCTATACATGCGGCCATTTCCACGGGCTATGCCTCACGCACTTGGTATGCATGGATCGGTGGCGGTTACCAATATTATTTTGAAAGAGATGACGAACGATTGGGCGACCTGCCCTATGCGAGTGCCGTTGTGGGGTACCGGCCCAATATCTTTATGGGTGATTACCCAAAACCCGATTGGCGCATCTTTATCGAATCATTGGCCGAATTCCCTGGAGGCAATAAAATTGATGGACAACTGGATTTGAGCGATACGCGCAGTACAAAGGTTTTGGTGGGACCTTCTTTCCTAGGACTTTACGGTGCTTGGGGCATATCCTTTGGTGCGATGGTTCCAGTAGTACAGGATTTGACACCCGGTTCGGTAAAAGAAAGGTATCGGATTGCCGTAAATTTAAGTTATTGGTTGTAAACACAGTATAAATTAAAAAGCACATATAATGAAAAACATCAAAATGATGGCCCTGATCGGTATTCTTGGAATAGGCACGATAAGCGGCCAAATCGCCAGGGTTGACCAAGAAGTCTATGGAATGGACTGCGCGCCCTGTGCCTATGGATTGGAACGCGGGTTGAAAAAGATGGACGGGCTTCAGGAGGTTCGCGTCAGCCTGAACGATGGAAAAGCGTATTTGGGATTGGCCGAAAAAAATGACCTTACCTTACGTAGCATTCAGGAAGAGGTCAAAAAGAACGGTTTTTCGGCAAAGAAAGCCGAAGTGGTTCTAATGGGTAACGCAACGAAAGAGGATGGCCAATGGTACATCGAGACCGATAACGAACGGTTTGCGGTATCGCAGGATACATCAATCGAATTGGTTCAAAAATTGGCGGTGGGCAGGACAACGCTAAGTGGCACGGTACAGGATGAAGATGATGATAATCTCTCGGACCAATGGGAGATCATACTGTCCAAAATAGAATAGGCCTTATGAAAGTAATTCTCAAAATGGTATTGGGCACCAGCTTGGTAGCGGCCCTTCTTCCGGTAATGTGCTGTTTGGCCCCGACCTTGTTGTCGGTCGTGGCGGGACTGGGTTTCTTGGGTGGGAATTTTGAATGGGTACATCCCGTGCAGCCCTATCTGACCACTATTTCGGCAGGAACGCTTGGGTTCGCCCATTTTAAAAACATCAAAAATGAAAGGAAATGTGGGAATGCAGGTCCTTGTCAAAACCATGGACAAAAGCACCACATTAATTCGTGGACGCTTTGGACCGTTACATTTCTGGTTTTAATACTTACGATAGTAAACTATGGATATGAATATTAGACCCGCACATATTATTCAGGTTGTTTTTTTACTGTCCCTTATGTCAAGTTGCGAGCAGCCCGAGAAACAATGGCAGTTCGAACGAAAGATCATGCTGCCCGAGGAAGCCCGACCCTTGGCTTTGGCCAAAGATGGTGATGCGATATGGTTTTCCGATCCTGATTATTTTAGGCTTTACAAGATCGACCGGGACGGAGAGCTGTTGGATTCGATTACTGGTATCCAGCGACCAATGAACATCCATACTGACAATGGCACCCTGTTTATTCCCGAATTTTTGACGGACACCATCTGGCAATATAGAGATGACAAAAGATGGCCTTTGAAACTATCCAAAAGACCACAGGCCCCAGCAGGGGTTTCCATTTACGGAGATACAGTTCTTGTAGCCGATTTTTATAACCACCGAATCATCGTACAGACACCGAATGAATGCTTCACTATTGGTAGGCAGGGGCACAAAGATGGGGAGCTGTACTATCCGATAGACGTAAAGATGAAGGATAACAGGATATATGTGGCCGATGCGTACAACAGCAGAATACAGGTCTTCGGGTTCGATGGAACACACCTAAAAACCATTGGTGGAAATGAAAAAATGAACGTCGCTTCCGGTATTGCAATGGGGGGAAGGGAGTTCGCAATTACGGACCAAGAAAATGGCCGGGTGTTGATTTACAACTTTGATGGATCATTGCGGCAAGTCTTGACCGAAAGCATCAAGTATCCAACGGATGTGCAATTCGACGGGGAATACCTATACAGCACGAATTTTAAGGAGAACGCAATTTTAATCTGGTCCAGAAAATAGTGGGGACATTGGACAATCCACTTGTTCCTTAAAAAGTTCGCTTTACAAAACGACCATCCTTTAAACTGAGCGGGAAACCGATTAAGCCATTACTGAAAACAAGATTCCCAGAATCATGTTTTTGTCCCAAATTTCAAGGTTCACTTTCCCGCTTGTTGTTTGAACAATCCAATCGAAAAACGTAAATGATCGAACCTTCATTGATTTAAAATTTCAGAACCAATGTTCTACGTATACAGACCAGGACACTTGACCTCTTTAATCAAAAAAATCCAATGTGTTTCTAAGTATGCCGTATCATCTGTGAGCCCTATCGTAGGGAGTCCGAACCATCATTCCATGTAGTCGGCATTGTATTGGGCCTGTTTGACCCAAGTAGGGTTTGACGTATGCCAATTGTTATATTACTGAAACAAATAATAAATCCTTAAATCTTAATTTTTATGAAGACCCTTTTGAAAAACTTGGGAATTATCTTTGGAACAATGCTTTTGATAGTATCCTGTAGTGACAACAATGAAAATGACAATGTAGAGAAGGAATCTTATCAAACAACCCTTAAAATGACCGATGCACCCATTGACAATGCGAACGTGGAAGCGGTGTTCATCACGGTCTCCGATGTAAAGGTGGACGGAAACTCCATTGAGGGGTTCTCCAAGACCACTTTTGACCTTTCGGCCTTGGTCAACGGCCAGACGAAGACCTTGGGCAATCTCCAAATGGAGGCAGGGACCTATTCCAACATTGAATTGGTCCTGGACTATGCCAATGACATGAACGGCAACAGTCCCGGATGTTATGTGGAAATGGCCGATGGGACCAAGGACAGGATAGAGGCCTCTTCCAATACTGTGGACATCACGGATTCCTTTGAGGTCTTTGCCACCAATACCAATGAGATCATCATCGATTTCGACCTGCGAAAGACCATAAAGGAAGAACAGGGGACCTTGGAATCGGACTTTGATTTCGTGACGCTTTCTGAGCTTTCCGCAGGTATTCGGACCGTAAACAAAGAAGCGACGGGAGAGATTTCGGGTACGGTCAACGATTCCCAAGATACTTCCGATAAAATTGTGGTGTATGCCTATGAAAAGGGCACATACAATGCCGAAGTGGAGACCCAGGGCCAGGGTGAGAGCAGTATCAGGTTCGCCAATGCCGTGACCAGTGCTGAAGTGGGCGGAATCAACAACTCCTATAGCCTTAACTTTTTGGCCGAAGGGGAGTATGAACTCATCTTTGCTTCCTATACCCAAGATGGTACTGAGTTTTATTTCAACTCACAATTGGAAGTGGAGTCCACCACAGGTCTCGACCTGGGGGCCATCAATATCACATCGGCCCTACAGTTGAGCGCCAATGTCACCGTGACCGGGACCGCTTCGCTATAGGCAATCCCATCGATTATAACAAGAAAAGCCCCAGAACGGGGCTTTTTTTATGGTCAAGGTTTTATTTGCCACCATTGGCCTGTAAATCTGCCAAACAGGCGGCATCCAATCCTGGAATGGTGCCGCCACTGATCATATTGATGAGCCCCTCACCGGTTTCCGCTGTCCAATACATCAGACAATCCTCAGTGGTACAATGCTTTCCGTGTGGCTCATCCTGATGCGTACTTTGCAATGGGGTACCGGCATTTACCAATCCCAATAGATGTCCAAACTCATGGTCAAGGACCGTGGTCTCCAGAACCGCAGTGCTCGGGGCCAAGGGTTGTCCGCTAAATTCCCGGATGGTATCCGCAAAGATGACAAAGGAGGTGTTCCTGTAGGCTACCCCCAATACGGAACCGTTTTCCGTGTTCTCGGAATATTCCCCATCAATAAAAAGGCCAAAAACCTTTAGGATACCCTCTTGGTTATAGGCTGTACGTATATCATCCTCCAAGTTCCTGATATCCGTAATGGAATAAACGGCCTGCCCCGGGGATGAAATCTCTGTAAGCGCAATGGTAACCCCATCGGGTTTATGGAGCCGTTCCATCAAGAAGGACTCAAAATTGTCCAAGGTTGTTGCACTAGGCTTCAGACCTTCCACATAGAATATTTCAAGGTGCAGTGCTGGAAAACGGGAACCATCCAACAGATCTGCGGCCGAATCCCCGACGGACTTACGGTTCTGTGAAACATCCATTGTGTCGTTCAATCCATTTCCATCATCCGCTTGTCCAGAGTCGGCACTGCAGCCAAGACCCAAAATACCAAGCAATCCCATTAAACAAATGGAACAAAATCTTTTTCTTACCTGTAATTCCATATTTACCCAACGGCAGATAAAAAAGGATAGTATGCCCTTGTCCCGTTTATTTTTAAACCATATTCCCAGGATTCCCGTAAACCATGACCTCCTTAATCTTGGTATTTTCAAGTTCTTCTGATGACGCAATATTCCGATGTATCCTAAACCTACCGTAGGCGTAAAGGCGTGTCTATACCATGCGCATATAAAATAGACAATGATCAGTAGTGCATATAACCCGAATGTGTTACAATATATCGGCGACCAGAAGATATAAAAATAAAAAAATCCAAAGGAACCTCATGATCTTTGGCACTTTGGAGGTAGGAACCTTTTACAGGTTTTTCCTTTGAAAGATTGAATGCCCACTCAATTGGAATTCAAAGTTCAACCACCGCTGTTCACCTCTGGCCAACAAAACCATCTAGCAAGCAATTCCATGTTTTTATTTGTATTAAATCTAAATAAGATTTGCAAACACAGCACAAAAACCTATTTTTGCCCCTTATTTTAAATAAATCCAAATTAATGAAACTCATAACACTTGCCACAACCCTCTTATTATCGGTTTGTGCATTTTCCCAATCCAATCTTAACGGAAAAGTAATCGATGAACAAAATCAGCCCTTGATGGGTGCCACGGTTTATATACCTGCACTGCAGATAGGGGCAACAACGGACTACAACGGCAACTTTGAACTCCCTTCCGTTGAAGCAGGCTCCTGGGAGGTCTCGTTTAGAATGTTGGGCTATAGGACACTCATAGAGAAAATGACATTTTCACAAAATGAAACCCTCACATATACTGCCGTACTGACCGAAGACCTGAACAGTTTGGACGAGGTCGTGATTTCAGCCAGCAGGAATTCGGAATACCTATCCGAGATACCGGCCTCCGTAACCGTGGTGGGCGAGGTCAAACTTCAGGAATTCTCCAACTCCACCTCGAACATCAGTGAAATATTGGAGTTTACGGTACCCGGTCTGGCGGTATCCACCGGAACCTTCTCGAACTGGGGGCAGACCTTACGGGGACGTTCGCTATTGGTCATGGTCGACGGGATTCCCCAGTCCACCCCACTGCGAAATGGACAATTGGGAATAAAATCGATAAGCCCCAATGATATCAGTCGGGTCGAGGTCATCAAGGGGGCCACCTCCATTTTTGGCAATGGGGGCAATGGGGGCTTCATCAACTATATCACTAAAAAGCCGGACGCCACTGAAAAAATAGAGGGCACCACAAATGTTTGGGGTACCTCCAACTTGGCGGCCACCGATGATGCCCTTGGTTTTGGGCTGTACCAATCCCTCAAGGGCAATTTGGATAGGTTCACCTACTACATTAGTGGAAGCTACGAAAAGACCGGCAATAAATATGATGCCGACGGGGCGGTAATCTTGCCCACCTATGGCCTGGACAACACAAAGATCTACAGTGCCCTGGCCAAGTTGGAATACCGGATTTCCGATAACCAAAATATCACTTTGGGCGGTAACCTATACAAATCCGCACAGGACACTCCTTTCATCCCGGTTCCCGGAGAATTTGAAGTATTCAACGAAGAAGGGGATTATTCGCTAACGGCCGGCTATGGGGTCGAGGGTTCTATCGAAGGAGAGGAAGCCACGGGATCGACACTTGTGAACGGACAGCTAAAATATAACCTGACCGAAATTTTTGCCGGGACCACGGATTTTACGACGGACCTATATTACCAGAACACGGAAAACATCTTCTTTTACTCGGATAAATTTGAAAACGGGGGCCAATCCGTCATCAATGCTGAAAAATACGGACTGAGGCCAAATTTCAATACGACCTTCCCTGTCAGCTCCACAACGGACGTCTCCCTGACCTATGGAGTGGACCTGCTCCGTGACAAGACCAATCAAGGTCTTTTGGACGGGAGGCTTTGGGTGCCAAACATCAAAATGTTCAGCTGGGCCCCTTACCTTCAATCCACTGCCAAGTTCAATGGGACATGGGTGGTGAAAGCCGGTCTTCGTTTCGATGACATGAACTTGGATATTGAGGACTACAATACGCTTCCCTATTCTCCCCTGGGGGATGACAACTTTAATCCATCGGTTGCCGTGGAAGGTGGAAAGATAGGTTTTGACAACCTGGCCTTCAATGTTGGGATCCGTTACATCAAACACCAAGAGTTCATTCCCTATGTGAGCTATTCCCAAGGATTCTCCATTGCAGACCTGGGTTCGGTGCTACGGTCCGCAACTGCTGACAACATCAATGACATCCAATTGGAACCGGCAGTGACCAAAAATTATGAGTTCGGGTTCCTGTCCAAATTTGATAATATCAAATTTGAAGCTGTGGGCTACTACAGTACCTCCAATTTGGGCACTGGTGTTGTATTCGATGAGAACATCAATTCCTTTGCACCTTCGAAGCAACCACAGGATATCTATGGCGGGGAGGTTGCCGTGGACTATTTTTCCCCGGACAACAAATGGCAACTGGGCACCTCCTATTCATATGTGGAAGGGGTGACCCATACTGCCGGCAATGAAAACAATCTGGTCTATTTGGGAGGTGATGTCATTGCTGCCCCAAAGTGGACGGCCTATGTCAACTGGGCACCTATGGATAAAGTGGATACCTCCCTACGAATGACCCATTTGGGGGACAGGGACAGGTTTGACCCTTATTTGGATGCCAATGACGATTATACCTATAGACATACCCAATTTCCTGTGGAAGGCTATACTTTGCTCAATTGGTCCGCGACCTATCGTTTGCAGTCCAATATATCCGTCTCCTTGGCCATCAATAACCTGCTGAACGAATATTATCTGCCCGCAAGGTCACAATGGGCAGCACCCTTGCGCACCTTTACAGGAGCCGGGGAAGGCATCAATACGAAACTGAGCCTTTTGTACAGTTTCTAATCCATAGAAAACGGTGTCGATGTTCCCATTGGCACCGTTTGAAAACAATATCAGGTACCCTTCTGACCACTATGAACAGAACGATACGGAAAATACACCTTTGGCTGGGCCTCACCTGTGGGCTTATCGCCTCATTTTCAGGTCTCACGGGCTCCCTTTATGTCTGGCAACCCGAACTTTCCGCATTTCTCAATCCCGACCTGCTCCAAGTGGAGGACTTTGGGAATCTGGACGATAGGACCATCATGGAAACCACGGCAAGTTTGGTTGCCATCCATGGGGACAGCATCGACCGTATGTTCCTCCCCTATCGGGAACAACAGACGATTTCCATTACGTTCAATAATGGAAAGACCAGTTATTACCACCCCGAGACCCATGCCTATCTCGGCAAAAAATCAACTTCCATCCGCTTTTTTGAAAACCTGTTGGTCCTTCACCGGAACTTGGGCATACCAACGTATGGCAAATACATTGTGGGGACCAGTGCCATCATTTTCTTTATGTTTCTGTTGACTTCTGGAATCTATATCTGGGCAACATCCTATCGCAACAACTTGAAAGAGGGCTTTACCATAAAATGGAAGGGAAAAAGAAAGAAAATCAATTTCGATTTGCACAAGGCCTTTGGGGCCTATTTTATCGTGCCCTTGCTCCTCATGGCCCTAAGTGGTTCCTACTTTACCTATAATTCATACTACAAGTCGGCACTAAGTCTATTTGATGGGAAACACGACAATACCCAACGACCATGGGTACACGGGGATTCTCCACAATTACAGGATTATCTCTCAAAAACAAATGAATCCTACGCCTTACGGGCCATCCACTTTCCCAAGAATGGAACGGACCATTATAGGCTTCGATATATCAGGGAACGGTTCATAACCGCTGGGCTTCGAAGGACCAAAGAAGTGGAACTTGGTACCAATGGTCGTGTTACGGTGGTGAGTGATTTTAGGACGGACCCCAACAGCAACCGAATGGCAACGCAGTTCTACCCTATCCATATCGGTGAAATGGCCGGTACCCTCGGCAGGATCTTGGTCTTCGTCTCCGGTCTGGTCCCTTTGCTCTTGTTCTTGACGGGGCTCAGCATATACCGGAACAAAAAAAGAAGGAGGACCGGAAAAAAAGACAGGATGCAGGGTCGATGATCTATCGCTGTTTTTTTTCTTTTGATGTCTTGGCTAAATCGAAAATGACAGTAGGCCTTATGTTTCCTATTTGTATCTGCAAAAACGGTAATAGTATTGTACCACAATGATAAAAAACACTCGAACTGTAATCACGAGCAAAGGAGGTAAGAGTGATTCCAAGGATGCATGTCGTATCAAAAAATACGGGGAGAGTTCTGCTGAGGAATTACGCTTTACGGAACCAAGGTCAGAGTCGGTCAAAGAGCTATAGGAACTTTACAATTTGCGCGAACAGTTATCAAAAAGCAGGACATGACTTTTGTTGGGACAGAAAAAAGAAAGCATGGCCCTTGCCAGAGTGTTGCGCCTATAGAAGCTGGCAGAGAGCGATTCTAAATCTGGAAAAAATTGATGCTATCGAAAAGGAAATTAAGAAAATCGTTCTGAACGATTCCAATTTAAAGGATAGCTACGAACTCTTTACCACCATTAAGGGCATTGGTCCAGTAATCGCAAAAAACCTTGTCATCAAAACTGAAAACTTCAAATGTATTACAACGGCCAAAAAGCTGCAGGCTTTACCAGTGTATGTCCTTATCCAATTCTTCCGCAAAAATGTCAATGAAGTCCAAGACCAGTCATATGGCCGACAAAAAACTAAAATCATTGTTATTCTTAGCTGCAAAAACCACAGTGGTGCACAATAAGAGTATAGTTTATATGCAGAACGGAAAAAGCTTGAAGGTAAACCCCTATTTCTTGATTTTGAATAGTGTATCCAATAAACTTTTGAGAACGGGCTATGGAGTGATACAAAGTGGCAGACCACTTAACATGAACCATATTGCAGTGATCCCAGAAAAGTGGTGGGCCAATTCGCCTGATTGATCTGAATGTGACTTAAAAGGTCAATCCATAATTGCTTGTAAATTGTTTCTAGTGGGGCATCATGGAAATGACATAAGGAAATTTCAGCCAAGGAAAGATCTCCTTTAAAAAATAAAGTAGGGTGATTTGCGTTATGGTTGTTACATAACTCAATAATCCAATCTTACAATTGTTATGAAACTCACCAATTTTTTTTTATAATCCTTACCGTTGTTGCTTCCACTGTTTTTGTTAGCTGCAGCAAAGATGATGATACTTTCGCAAGGGTATCCGTTAATGGAACCGAGATAATGGCCACCCCATCCGATTTTGTCGTAGGGGATCGTTCGGATTTTAATGGCGATGTTGATGCAAGCTTTAAGGGCAATGGTGGTTCTGCTGTCCGTGTGTTCAGTTGGAACAACAATCTAACCACTGCCGATTATAATGCTGACATAACAGCCACATCAGAAGGAAGTTTTCAAATTATCGTCCGAGATGCAGATGCTACTGTTGTTTTGGACAGGACTATTCAAGGCGGCACTGAACCCGACAGTATTGATGGGGTAACTTCAGCAGGCGTTTCAGGAATATGGACTGTAACCATTGAAGTGAACAATTTTAATGGTGATGGCAGTTTTTCTTTGAGCGAGGGAAATTAGTTTCTGAAACTGTAAAATTTATAAAAGCCCCTTTTCTGGGGATTTTTTGTTTTTGAATTAACTTGAACTGTTCTGAAAGACAAACATTTTTCGTAACCATATACCCTTATTGTAATAACCATTTGATTTAATTCATACTAAAAAATTTAATTTTTAACAGAGTATATAACAGTTACCTTCGAAACGGTTTTATGCCGTCCCTTGTCCGAGAAAATAGTGCGAGCTTAACTTTCGGGAATATTGGTAAGAAAATAAAAGTTATAAGGCAAAATTCAAGCGTTGGTGCCTGATGTGATTTATAATGGTTTCAAAAGCGCTCCTTGGGAACCCAATGGTTGCCCTTACCATGCAATAGACAAGTTTAAGAATTTTGGCCCAAGAGCACACTGTTCATTAATTTGTTTATAACACACCGTCGACAAAGCCCCTACCCCATTGACTTTCTTCCTGGAAAAAACTAACTTCATTACATGGTAAACATCGATGTTCATAATTCACTCGAAATGTCAAAATAGCTCATGAACATCGATGTTTACCATGTGGAAAATTTGCCTAGTGCTGTTGGTCAAGACCAACAGCACTAGGTTTACATCCTCCATCTTTTGTGATTTTCACTCTTGTCTCCCAAAAAAATTATTCGTCACATTTTTTTACTAAATTTGTGACGAAAAATAAGTGACTAAATGCCCGAACCCACTGAAAAACTTATAAAAAATTCAATTTCGAACCATAAGCGTGGAAAAATTTTTTTCCCGAAAAACTTTTCCAAATTCGGTACATCTGAAGCGATAAGGCAAGCATTGAAAAGGTTAGAGGACAAAGGTTTTTTGATCCGATTGGCCCAAGGTATTTATCTATATCCCAAAGAACACAAGCTACTTGGGACGTTATATCCGTCTTTGGAAGAAATTGCCAAAGCAATCTCTAAAAGGGATAAGGCCAGAATTATTCCCACTGGGATTCAGGCACTCAACCAACTGGGGCTTTCCACACAGGTACCTTTGAATTTAGTTTACTTAACGGACGGAACTTCCCGTACCATATCCGTTGGGGAAAATACAATAAAGTTTAAAAAGGCTTCCCCTAAAATTCTAGCCGTCAAGAGTGAGACCAATATTCTTATCATGCAAGCCCTGCGCCAATTGGGCAAACACAATATAGATGACAAAACCTTGGAAAAAATAAATATGATACTCCAAAAGGTTGACAGAGAATCAATAGTTCATGATATGAAACTAGCTCCTGTTTGGATTTCTGAAATTATGCAAAATTCACTATCAAAAAGGGAACCGACATGAAGGAATGGTTTGATTTATCCGAACAGGACAGAAGAGAAGTGATTGTTCAAACAAGTATTTTAAAAGGCCTTCCACAGGCGGCCATAGAAAAGGATTGGTGGGTGGTCGCTGTCCTTCGCACCCTATTCGAAACCAAATATTCAAACCATCTGGTTTTCAAAGGAGGTACATCCTTGAGCAAGGCATGGAGACTTATTGAGCGCTTTTCGGAGGACATAGATCTGGGAATGGATAAATCCTTTTTTGAATTTGAGGGAGATCTTTCCCGAAAACAGGTTAAAAGACTTAGAAAGGCATCATGCAAGTTTGTGAGCGAGATACTGCCGCAAGATTTAGAGGATAAGCTTCATGAAATGGGCATCAAGGATTTTACCATCCATGTCCGCGATTTTGAAGAATCAGATACTGATCCCTTGGCCATTGAAATCCGCTATAAGTCATTGGTCGACAAGGTTCCCTATTTAGAACCAAGAATACTGGTTGAAATAAGCTCCAGGTCACTTCGGGGACCCTTTGAAAATAGAGAGGTTATATCGTTTATTGGGGAAATGTACAGAGGCCTATCCTTTGCTGATAAAGCCGTTAATATACCCACAGTTTTGCCTCAACGTACATTTTTGGAAAAACTGTTCCTATTGCATGAGGAATTTCAGAAACCAAAAGAACGGGGACCAATAAGAGGTCATCGTATGACAAGGCATTTATATGATGTATCCAGAATGATGGATACAGGATTTGGGGAATCGGCAATAAAGGACAAAGCATTGTACGACAAAATTGTGGCACACCGAGAAGTATATGCACGAATATCTTGGATCGATTATTCAAAGCATGGTTATGAAACTTTGAATTTCATTCCACCTGAAGAAGTTATGGCGGAATGGGAAGAAGATTATGCGGAGATGAAAGAGAGCATGTTCTATGGTAAAACGGAAAGCTTTAAAGATTTAATCAACAAGCTGACCGGCTTGAGAGATAGGTTTAATTCAGCCTAGTTCATTTTGATTCCAATTGTTCTCAAATAGCCCAGAAACAGGACTCAAATGTTAAAGTAGCGTTGAAGTAGAGTCCCTTTCCGCGACAGCTGACTTTTGACCCCTTGAAACTAAGTGTCCTGTCTTATATGTTGAAGTCGAACTGCATTCGATATTGTGCATAAAACAACCCGAAAATCAGCAAAAACTGCTTTCCTAAAAAGGTATTCTAAATAGAAATAACAATACCCCTACAGCTCTACCGTACAATTCTCAAATTGGGAACCCCACTGTTGTCTTGAATTTTATGGCTGCTCTCATCCAATATGTTTTTCAATTGGGCCATGTCCTTACTGATTTTCTTTTCCACCACCCTTGCATACTTTTGGGTCGTGGAAAGCTTGGTATGCCCCAAGAGCTTGGAAACGGTCTCTATGGGTACGTCGTTCATAAGGGTGATTGTTGTTGCAAAGGTATGTCTGGCCACATGGAACGTTAGGTGCTTATCAATATTTGCCCTTTGTGCAATGATCTTTAGGTATTGGTTCACCTTTTGATTTGAGTACACAGGAAGAACAATATCTTCATTTTTGGGAAAATCCGCATACTTCTCCAAGATTTTCTTGGCTTTGGTCAATAGGGGGACCTTGACTTCGGTCTTGGTCTTTTGGCGCTTTACATCGATCCATAGTTCCCCATCGATGCCGGATACGATACCGTTGGGTTTGAGAAGTTTGATCTCAATGTAGCTCAGTCCAGTATAGCATGCAAAAAGGAAAATATCGCGGACCAGTTCCATCCCCTTTTCCTCGAATTTCAATTGGCCCAGTGCCAAGATTTCCTCCTCTTCCAGAAAAGCACTGTCATAATCCTCCATTTTCACTTTATAGAGGTTGAAGGGATTCTTGCGGATGCAATCAAATTTATAGGCCATGGTCACCAATTTCTTGAACCGTAGCATATGTTTCATGATGCCATTGTTGTTCAATGTTTGGAACGACTTGATGGGTTCGCAGTTCCGCAGGAAGTTTTCAAATTCAATCAAAAAGGCATAGTCAATGGAGGCCAACCCAATATCGGGCACCCGATATTTTTTGGCAATGAAACGTTTCAAGTAGGTCTCTGTAGAAGAATAGTTCTTGACTGTCCCTTTGGCCAGTTTGGGCAACTCATAGGTTCGGTTATACTCCAAAAGGTCCAATAGGGTGAGCATCACCTTGTCCTTCCCCAGATATCTAAGCTTGATGGATTGTGCCGTTATAAAGTTGCTCTCCGCACAGAGTTGTCGATGGCATTCCAGTAATTTTGCCCGGACGTCGTCCAAATATTTGTTGACAACAACGGATTCACTGGCCCTATGGTCCATTTTTCCCAAAATAGGACACCATCGTTCTTCAAAAGTTGATCGATGGACACTGAGATCTGCATTTTTTCCTTTACATCTGATTCGGACATAAATTGGAAAACGTCCATCTTTTTTTCTTCCTGATTTTTTCAGCCAAAAACTGACACTGAAGGCGTTAGAGGTATTCATGTGTTCTCGCTTTAAGTTAAACTTTGGATTAAGCGAAAGTCAAATCACACGAAAAATCAATTACGGAAGTACAATTTAGGGAATTTTTCCCGACAAAAATAGGACACTCTATAGGACATCCTCATCGATGGTTTCAGATGGAAATAAAAAAAACCAGAAAAAATTAATTTTCTGGTTTTCAATTAATTAAGGTTTTACTTAGTGTCATAAAACCATGGTTCGTCGGGATGACTGAACCATCCATATGATTGTATGTTGTTGTAAACCAGAAACAAGCACTGAAATTCCAGAACCTGCACACCTTATTGCACGTTTAATATGAAAACGGGAATAAGAACATATCCATTTGATACTAAAAATACTGAAATCATTTTAAAGAGAGCCATATCTCTTTAAAAATTGAAGAATATCGATTTAACCACAGGATTGAACTGAACACAAAATTTCAATAATAACTCTTTTTGGTGCTTTATTTGATTAGAAAATGTTTAGAGGAATAAATTCTAGATTTCTAACCCCCAAGACATGAACAAAGCTCTTTAATTAAAAAAAAAGAAATTTCTGCTTTTGGAAAGCTATGATTCACCTCGTATTTTATCTAAAATATCATTTTTAATTAATTGTAAATCTTTATCTTTCTCTTCTATTTTCATGTTTTTAACAAGTTCAATGTATTGATATTGTTCAGGTAGTTTAAGATTTATTAATTCATTTGCAAAATTTACAATAGCCAAGTTCTTAAGATAGTCATTTTTTAAATTTGTTGCATTTTGGATAGCCCGTTTGTATAGATCTATTCCCAGCTCTAATTGTCCCTTTTTCAATGCCACTAACCCCAAGGTTGCTTGATATGTTATTTTACTGGCATCAGGGAGACCATTAATATCCAAACCAATCATTTGCTGAACATAGAAATCAAGCATTTCTGTATTACCTGATGTGGCTATATTATAAACCATATTATTTAACAAAGTTGGATCTTTTGGATTAGCTTGAAGACCAACCTTACATAATGTAATAGCCGCATTCTTATCTTTTAACAAAGAACCAGCGATATACGAGCCTAAAATAACTGGTCTTTTAGAAAAAGGCATGTCAAGAAACCACTTTATTGAATTATAAAATGCCCCTGACCAATTTCCCCTTTCATAGAATTCAAGTGCTTGTGCCTCAAAAGGGTTAATTACTTTATCAAATGAAAATGGATTAATTTGTAACCTTTTATCATCCTTAGAAACCCATTCTAATTGTGCCAAACTATTATCATTGGGCATTATCATTGATTTATTAAATAGACCCTTTGCTCGTTTAAATGATCCTGTTTTAAGTTCCAGTGTCCCAAGTGAACTTGCAAGTTCAGTCAAATCAAAATCTGAAAAATTACCTGAATCTATAAGTTTTCTGCCTTCCTTAATTACAGGTGAAAACCTTCCCATAATTGAAGAAGTCGCTATGTGAGCAGAAATTAGCCAAGGGTCATACTTTAAATTCTCTGCCTTTCTAAGGTAGAATAGTGCTTTATCAAATTTTTCTTCATGAATGAAAAACCTAGTGGCCGACCTTAAAACAAACCTATTGTTGGGTGCCAGATGTAAAGCCGTAATAATTGCATTTTCCGCTTTTCGTGAATTTCCTTTCATTGCATACAAACGTGCAAGCTCAACCCATACAATTGGATTATTTATTTCATTCTTTGTTCTGTTTTTGGTTTTATTAATTATTTTGTGAAATAGTTTGTTATTAATAAACGTTTGGAATTCATTTATGGTTTCAACATCAATCTCCAACAACGAATTATTTAGAATTTTTGATGACCCAAGCGTACTTGATTCTATTCTTTTGATTAGTTCATGAAGACTAGGTGAAGTTCGTTCATTATTTAATCTGACAAATTGAATCGCTTCTGATACATGGGGATTATGAATTCCTGAAACAAATGAAGAATTAATAATATCGGCAGCAGTTCCGATATTTTTATTAAGAATCCAGTCTTCTGTGGAGCGCTCAATAGTTAATTGAATAGGTTTAATTAACTTGTTTGATTGGTTAAGTTCGCCCAACTGAAGTGTTCTTTTGAAATCACGCCAGTTTGGAATAACCCTTCGCTCTTTTATTTCAAAGAAAACAGCCATTACTTAAGGTTGTATTTAGACCTTTTATATAACAAATCGAATTTGGAGACAATCCTTTCAAAATTGAACGGATTGAAGTTTGTTGCTGTACCTCCCTTTATATTTGAAGCTACAGTATTTGTCTTTGGATGACCTCTTTTATGGGGAATCGGAAAACAACAGTATGAAACAATTTCAGAAAGTTCATTCGAAAGTGTATTATCACTTATGTAAGATTTAAACTCCTTTACCCCCTTATAAAATGCATCAACCAAGTAGTCCTGAACATCTGCAAAAGTCCCTTGCCATTGTGTCCATTTAAACTTTGGGTCTAAATTCTTCCCTATTAATGCAGTCATATTGGTTCCTGAAAAGTAAAATACAATAAGACTTCCGAACAGATACATATCTGTAGAACGGACTCTAAAATTCCAATCTGGATCTATAAATCGATAAAGAAATTCAGGTGGTGCATAATTCAAATCACCAGGGAATGCGCCACCATTTTCATGGGGTGCTTCAATATCAGAACAAAGCGACCTACCTAAATCTCCAATCTTGGAAACAACTCCTTTCTCATACATTAAAATATTTGAAGGCTTCAAATCTTGATGTGCTATCTCCACTCCATGAAGTTGTTTAAGTCCAACCGCAACATTATGCAGTGAATTTAACTTCCAAACAATTTCTACATCCTTGCTAAAATTCATA
This sequence comes from Allomuricauda sp., assembly GCA_048270465.1. Taxonomy (GTDB): domain Bacteria; phylum Bacteroidota; class Bacteroidia; order Flavobacteriales; family Flavobacteriaceae; genus Flagellimonas. Next base: position 2,951 of record JBLWSV010000014.1, on the reverse strand, counting down.
TGTGATCGAACATCACCATCAGATAATTCAAAAATCAAGTATGGAACATTTGGAATTGTGAAACCATCTAAAACCACCTCTCCCTCATCAATGACCATAGAAATTTTTGATAATTTGGATTCTTTACATCTCAAAAGCAAATCCCTCTCAAATTTAAATGCATCGGTTTGCTCTTTAATTACCTCAACAATTGATTTTCCATTAAACAGTTGAAAAAATGCATGAAAATTTAATGCCTTAAGAAAAGCTTGTTCATTTTCCCTAGAAACCACATAACAAACACTGAAAAATCCTCCTGTAGCCCCCGGTTTAGGCTCAACTTTTCTTAATACTTTCCAACCATTTTTTAAGGTTTTGCCTTCTAGAGAATGTGCAGCATTATCTTGGCCTTTATTCATTTTAATTTGTTATCAGTTATAACTTATTGAATTATCAAACAGAGGCTATTATCCAACAATTTGTTGCCTAATAAGTTCGTATATTTCTATAACCAAATTTCCTCCTTAAAAGCAATTCTTACAAAGTACGGATTTTTGCTTATTTGACTAAGTTTAAATACATTGTTGTACTAACCATCCTTTATCGGCTTAAACAAGTTTACTCTTTTTTAAGTGAATTGATCTTCCGAAGCCCATTGTAAATACCCAGACCTTTAGGAAAGGCTTTGTAAAAAAATATAAGCAAGTCTTTTAAATAAATCGATCGAATCTTTATAGTCAATGGGCTTATGTACTCTTTTGGTTTATATTAAAAAGCGAACGAAGCAAAGCGAAGTGCTGCAAGCCCAAATCTTACCAAAACTAATTTACTGAGCGAGGTAAAACCTCAATTAGGAAGCTTCACATTTCCATATAATTCCTTCATTACTTCACAGGGGTCAATAGCAATGGCCAATGAAATCAGGTAGAGTTCCTCCGCCCTTAGTTTTGTGGTCGGGTTGGAACTCAATTGACTTATCCTTGATTTACTTATACCTGTCCTTCTCGCCACTTCCGCTTTATTGATGGACTTTTTGGCCAAATATAATCCTAGGTCTGTCATTTTAGAATGAATGTAAAATTTTGATACATAAAGATAGATTTTAGATACACCTATATAAAATTTTATCCAATTTGTATAGAAAATGAGTATTTATTTTATACATTGGTATAGAAAATCTACACGATTGGATTGAAATTCACCTTAAAACTTCGACATATGGATTCCTTAGCACATAGAAAGAAACAGCTAGACGCCCAGATACAAGGGCTTTTATCGGATATCATCAAAGTAATTCCGAATGTTGTACAGGTCTATCTGAACAAAGGCCTCGAAAAAAAGTACACCTTTAAATTCCGGTGGAACATCATTATTAATGCACCCAAAAATGACATAAACAACAAGTTCCTTCCCATTGTCCAAGGGTTGTTTTTTGACCATCAAGATCATTTCCACAATCTCTTTTCCCATGATTACGCCAAAACAGAACTGGCTAATGGAAACCTGTTTTTCATCAACCATTGTCGGACCGAACATCTCATATTTGGAAATCGGGAAATTGGCTTTCCTTGGAACCAACATGAAGACCTTACCAATGAGAAAGTCCAGAAAAACATTGAGGAGGACTTTGGGACATCCTTGGAAGGCAGTTTTGCCTTTCAAAAGGGGTTCAAATACTTCATGTCGGATGATAACCTTTCCCAAGCTGCCTTTATGGCCCACCAAGGGTTTGAACTGGGATACCGGGTACTGGAGGGCTTTCTCTGCGGGAAAGTCAAAATCTGCCATAAGATAGAAGTCCATCAAAAGTTTATTGAAAGGAACATACACCGAACAAAGGGAATGTTCAATCTTGAAGACAAAACAGAGATGGATTTATTGGAGCTATTGGATAGGGCCTATTCCAGTTCAAGGTATGAGAACTCCTTCCAAATTGAAAGGGGGCAGTTGGACATTTTGGAACATAAACTTGAACTCTTTTTGGATGAGATCAGGCAATTATTTGAAGAGGAACTTGAACTTTTACAGACCCTTATTACAAGCGGAAAAAAGGCTTTGCTCGAAACCCAAAATATAGAAGACCCTAACCTACTGGACACGATCAGGCAATTGAGCAAGGAAAACTTTGAAATGATGAGACCTGCAAATAGAAGGACAAAAAAAGGATATTATCTCAACCATGTTTATATCCACAGCCACTTTTCCCTTTTCTACACCTTAAAATCGACCCTTAATGTATGTATCCTAGCCTTGGACGAGCAATGTGATATGACCTTAGACATCAAAAACATCAAAGAGGATGTGAAGACCGTACTGGAGTTTGCAAAGAACCTCATCCCCTTGGAAGAGGGCAACTTCCTGGATAAAATGCGGGAACTCATGCTTTCCGATAATGAAACCAGAACTTAACAAAGAAGCCATGAAAAATAGCGAGGAAAGCCATAGCAACGAAAAGGAACTATTGGACAGGGTGATTGGTCTGTTAAACCCTAGAAAACGAAGGTGTCATGGGAAGGATGAACCGCAAGTCCAAGAAGTAGTGTTCAGGGTGGAAAACAATTCAGAACTGCGTTATGTCATCTCTTGCCTACTGAGGCTATGCATGTCCACCATTGACAATGAAAACGAACTGGACTCCCCAAGACTTCCCTTTCTACCCAAGGATGATGCAGTAATCACCATACTGGAGTTGGTCATTGATATTCTTCCCGATGACCAGTTGGACAGTTATGATCGAATAGAAAAACTCCTTTTGAAAGAATGACCATGATTGTGAACCCAAAAACATCAACAATGAAATACAAGAAGAAAAAACTCAAAACCTTGAAGGACATACAAGACCTTAGAAAAAATCTTACCGGACTGCTTGGTAACAAAAAGTCCATTGATCCCAATGGAAACCATGTGTACTTCGAGGTCAGGGACAACAACCACCTTTTGATGCAGATCAGAAGCCTATTGCAGCTCTGTGT
>JBLWSV010000013.1:0-129743 GCA_048270465.1 Allomuricauda sp. | reverse complement strand
TCCGAACAGGGAAGTTAAGCCCGTCAGCGCCGATGGTACTGCCACACCAGGTGGGAGAGTAGGTCGCCGCCTTCCTCAGGGCCCTTCACGAAAGTGAAGGGCCTTTTTTTGTTTATATGCCCCACCCAAGCCAAGCAATACAAACACTTCATTTTGTTTTACTGTGATTCACATGACTTCTTTTCTTGCAATCGGTACCGTTTCATCTACTACCTTCCTCTATCTATGTGTCTTGCACATTTCTTTGAATTATTGTCTAGTTGACATCAAAACTGTCCCTTTTTTGTTCAATATTAATTTTTGAATATATTTTTTTGTATAAATGTTGTAATTGAAAAAAATCTTTATATTTGTGTAATCGATTGCATTAATTATTACACAGATATGACCTATTCCGAATTGCGCTATGCGCATCACCCAGAAGATGTTAAGACATATAATACCGAAGAATTGAGGAACCATTTCTTGATAGAAGGGCTGTTCCAGGATGATTCGGTAAGGCTTACGTACTCAATGTACGACAGATTTATTGTGGGAGGAGTGAAGCCCGTAAAGAAGGCGGTACAGTTGAAAACCATTGATGATCTTAAAGCTGAATTCTTCTTGCAGCGAAGGGAATTGGGAATAGTCAATGTGGGTGGTGCCGGAGTAGTGGAAGTGGATGGTAAGACCTATGAGTTGGAAAGAAAAGAGGCATTATATGTTGGCAGTGGCAACAAAGAGATCATTTTCAAGTCTTCAAGTGCCGATAGTCCAGCATTGTTTTATATCAATTCTGCACCTGCACACAAAAGTTATCCTGTGAAGAAGGTGAGTCGCAAAGATGCAGAGATCATCCATTTGGGGGAAGAGAAATTTGCGAACAAGCGTATTCTCAATAAATTGATCGTAAATAGTATTGTGCCCACATGCCAATTGCAAATGGGACTGACCGAACTTGTGGAGGGGAACGTATGGAACACCATGCCCGCCCACGTACATGCACGGCGTATGGAGGCCTATTTCTATTTTGATCTGGAAGAGGGGCAGACTATAAGCCATTTCATGGGCCAACCTCAGGAAACCCGTCATATTTTTCTCAAAAACCACGATGCTGTACTGTCGCCGGAATGGTCCATTCATTCAGGTTCTGGGACATCCAATTATTCCTTCATTTGGGGAATGGCGGGCGAAAACCTTGATTATGGTGATATGGATGGCGTATCCCCAAAAGATTTGAGATAAAGCCCAATCAAAAAACCGAGGAAAATGGATTTGTTTAGTTTAGAAGGCAAGGTGGCGTTGGTCACAGGAGGTACCCATGGATTGGGCATGGCCATGGCCGAAGGATTGGCGCAAGCTGGAGCGGAACTGGTGATTACTGGAACCACGCCCGAAAAAATGGACAATGCCCTAAAGTATTATCAAGATAAAGCGTTCAAGGCCACAGGCTATCTTTTTGATGTTACCGATGAAACGGAAGCGGAAAAATTTGTCGGCAAGATTATTGCCGAACACGGTAAAATCGATATTTTGGTGAACAACGCAGGCATCATCAAGAGGGAAGCTGCTGTTTCCATGCAGGTCTCTGATTTTAGAAGGGTCATTGATGTGGATCTGGTGGGGCCTTTTATCATGTCGCAACTGGTGGTCAAGGATATGATCCAGAGGAAAGAAGGAAAGATCATCAACATTTGTTCCATGATGAGCGAGTTGGGAAGAAACAGTGTCAGTGCCTATGCAGCGGCCAAAGGAGGATTGAAGATGCTTACACGGAACTTGGCAACGGAATGGGCACCGCACAATATACAGGTGAACGGGATAGGTCCTGGATATTTTGCGACCTCCCAAACCGCACCGATCAGGGTGGATGGGAATCCATTCAATGATTTTATCATACAACGAACACCGGCCGGACGTTGGGGCGATCCTGAGGATTTGGCCGGAACAGCGATATTTTTGGCTTCCAAGGCCAGTGATTTTGTAAATGGACAGGTCATTTATGTGGACGGGGGAATTCTGGCCACTATAGGGAAGCCTGCAAATGAATGATTGAAACACAATAGACGGTAATGTCAAAAAATACATTTATTACAGATACTTTTTTGTTGGGAAACAAGTATGCTGAACAACTTTACTTCGATTATGCGGAAAAACAGCCCATCATCGATTACCACAACCACTTGATTCCCAAGAGTATTTCTGAGAACGAAGTGTTTGGGAACATTTCCCAAGTTTGGATTGCTGGTGACCATTACAAATGGAGGGCCATGCGGACCATGGGGGTCGATGAAAAATACATCACGGGAAATGCCTCCGACGAAGAAAAGTTCCATGCCTGGGCCAAAACCGTTCCCCACACCTTGAGGAACCCATTGTACCATTGGACCCATTTGGAGCTGAAAAGATACTTTGGGATCGACCGATACCTCAATGAAGGGTCTTCCAAGGAAATATATGCGGAAACCGCTGCCAAGTTGCAACAACCGACGCATGCCACCCGAGGACTTTTGGAAATGATGCATGTGGAAACACTATGCACCACGGAGGATCCGACAGATACTTTGGAACACCACAGAGCCTTGGCAAAGGACAATTGGAAAGTGAAGGTGAGCACAGCGTTCCGTCCCGATAAGAGCATTTTGATTGAATCCGAAGGATATCTGGACTATCTTCAGATGCTTTCCGAAGCGTCTGGTATCAATATTGGTTCCTTCCAAGACCTTTGCGATGCCTTGTTGAAGCGAATGGAGTACTTCCATGAAAATGGATGCAGACTGTGCGACCACGGCCTCAATCGAATGTATTATACCGAATTCACCGATGCGGATGTATTTGCCCTGTTTTTGAAACGATTAAAAGGGGAAGTGTTGAGCCCGATTGAAGAGGAAAAGTTCAAGACAGCCCTTTTGTTGTTCCTTTCGGAAAATTACCACCGTTTGGGCTGGGTACAGCAATTCCATTTGGGGGCCTTGCGGAACAACAATACCCGTATGTTGGGCATATTGGGAATGGACACAGGTTGGGACTCCGTGGGAGACTTTCCACAGGCCCGGACATTGTCGGCCTATCTGAACCATTTGGACAGTTCGGACAAATTGACAAAGACCATCATATACAACCTGAACCCTTCCGACAATGAAGTTTTCGCGACCATGATCGGCAACTTCAATGACGGATCCGTTAAAGGAAAAGTGCAATGGGGTTCCAGTTGGTGGTTCCTAGATCAAAAGGATGGAATCACCAAGCAATTGGACACCCTTTCCAATATGGGAGTGCTGAGCTGCTTCATTGGTATGCTCACAGATTCCCGTAGTTTCTTATCTTTCCCAAGGCACGAGTATTTCCGTAGAATCCTGTGCAATCTGCTGGGACAGGAAATAGCTTCAGGGGAATTGCCCAACGATATGGATCTGGTGGGAAATATGGTGGCCAACATCAGTTATGGAAATGCTAAAGACTATTTTAACTTTTAAAAAAACAAGACATATATGAAAAGAGTGGTAACGTTCGGGGAGATTATGCTCCGCCTATCGCCAGAGGGTTTTTTGCGCTTCTCGCAGGCCAACAGTTTTGAAGTGGTCTATGGTGGGGGGGAGTCCAATGTGGCGGTCTCTTTGGCCAATTATGGGGTCCCTGTGGACTTTGTGACACGCCTTCCGAAGAACGACATCGGGGAATGCGCCCTGATGGAGATGCGCAAGCGCGGTGTGGGCACGGACAAGATCATCTATGGAGGAGACCGTTTGGGCATCTACTTTTTGGAGACCGGTGCGGTGAGCCGCGGCAGCAAGGTGGTCTATGACCGGGCACACTCTGCCATGGCAGAGATTGCTCCGGGCATGGTGGACTGGGACAAGGTCTTCGAAGGGGCCGGATGGTTCCACTGGACGGGGATCACCCCCGCGATATCCCAAGGAGCTGCGGATGCCTGCCTGGAAGCCGTGAAGTCGGCCAGCCAGAAGGGGATCACCATCTCCACGGACCTGAACTACCGTGCCAAGCTCTGGAAGTATTGCAACGATGCGAAGCGAGAAGAAATCATGTCGGAGCTTACCTCGTACTGCGATGTGATACTGGGCAACGAGGAAGATGCGGAGAAACACTTCGGCATCAAACCGGAAGGGCTGGACATCACCACCCAGGGAGAACATGTGGAAGCAGCGGCGTTCCTGTCGGTCTGCAAGCAGATGATGGAAAAATTTCCCAAGGCAAAGAAGGTAATCACCACCCTGAGGGGCTCCATAAGTGCCTCGCACAACACTTGGGCAGGCGTACTGTACGATGGCAAGAAGATGTACGAGACCCGTCAGTACCAGATTACGGACATCGTGGACCGTGTGGGCGGAGGGGACAGCTTCATGGGCGGCCTCATCTATGGATTGATGAAATATGAAGGGGACGACCAAAAGGCACTCGACTTTGCAGTGGCGGCCTCTTGCCTGAAGCATACCATCAAAGGGGATGCAAACCTGGTGACGGTGGACGAAGTCGAAAAATTGATGGGCGGTGATGCCTCAGGAAGGGTGGCCCGATAACAATTAAAAAAAAAGACCAATGGCACAATATACAAGAACACAAGTGGCACAGGCAATGAGGGAGACGGGACTCGTCCCGTTGTTCTTCCACCGGGACATCGAATTGGGGAAGAAGGTGCTCAAGGCCTGTTACGACGGAGGGGCACGATTGATGGAGTTCACGGCCCGTGGGGACTTTGCCCACGAGGTGTTCGGGGAGCTCAACAAGTATGCCCTGAAGGAACTTCCCGGAATGATGATGGGGGTGGGCAGCGTCACGGATGCGGCCTCGGCCTCGCTGTACATGGCCCTGGGGGCGAACTTCGTGGTGACCCCGGTGCTCAGGGAGGACATCGCCATCGCGTGCAACCGCAGGAAAGTACTGTGGTCGCCCGGCTGTGGGAGCCTTACCGAGATTGCCAAGGCAGAGGAGTTGGGCTGTGAGATCGTAAAGCTCTTCCCCGGGGGGACCTATGGTCCAAACTTTGTCAAGGACATCAAGGGGCCACAACCCTGGACGGAAGTCATGCCCACAGGAGGCGTATCCCCGACCGAGGAAAGCCTTGGCGCATGGTTTGCGGCAGGGGTGACCTGTGTGGGCATGGGCTCCAAGCTCATCTCGAAGGAAATTCTGGCCAACGGCGACTTTGCAGCCTTGGAGGCAGCGGTGAGGCAAAGTTTGGACATCATCAAGAAAGTTAAGGGACAACTATGAAGCTAAGGTGCGGATGGTTTTTGGGATGGATTCTGTTGATTATGATCTCAGCTTGCGATACGGCCAGTGGAACCAGAGTGATCAAATTGGCCCATGGTCTGGATGTGAACCATTCTGTACACAAGGCCATGCTCAAAATGGGCGAGGACCTGGAAAAGCTGTCCGGGGGAAAGATGAAGATCAAGATATACCCCAACCAACAATTGGGGTCCGAGCGGGAAAGCCTGGAGCTTTTGCAGATCGGTAGTCTGGACATGACCAAGGTTTCCGTGGGCGTCTTGGAAAATTTCGCGCCGGATATGAAGGTCTTCGGCATTCCCTTTCTCTTCAGGGACAAACAACACTCCTTTTCGGTCTTGGATGGCCCTATCGGGAAAAAATTGCTCGAAGAGGGAGAAAAATTCTGGTTGAAAGGCCTTTGCTATTACGATGCCGGAAGTAGAAGTTTTTATACCAAGGACAAACAAGTGACCACACCTGACGACTTGAAGGGATTGAAGATCAGGGTCATGGAAAGTGCCACAGCCATGGACATGGTACGTAGCCTGGGAGGTGCGCCCACTCCCATTTCCTGGGGCGAACTCTATACCTCGTTGCAACAAGGTGTTGTGGACGGTGCGGAGAACAATCCCCCCAGTTTTTATCTGTCCAGACACTATGAGGTCTGCAAATACTACACTATCAATGAGCACACCATGTTGCCGGACGCATTGCTGGTCAGCACCCATTTGTGGAACAAGCTTTCTGAGCAGGAAAAGCAATGGTTGCAAAAAGCTGCCGACAATTCCGTGGCATATCAAAGGGAATTATGGGCCATTTCTGAAAGAGAGGCCCTAGAGGAAGTGGAAAAGGCCGGCGTTGAAGTGATCTATCCGGACAAGGCCCCTTTTGAGGAGGCGGTCCAAGGGATTTATGATCAATATAAGGATGATAAGGTGATGGGCATGCTCATAGAACAAATCCAACAAACCAAATGATTATGGGCTTCAGGAAAAAAGTGGACAAAATTTTGGGCTGGATCTTGGTGGTCATCATGGCCGTCATGGTCATCAATGTACTGTGGCAGGTGTTCAGTAGGTACATCACGGGCAACCCAAGTTCCTTTACGGACGAACTGGCCCGATATCTGATGATATGGGTCGGTGTTCTGGGCGCGGCCTATGTTTCGGGGAGGAACATGCATGTGGCCATTGACGTACTTCCCATGAAAGCCGGTAAAAAGACACAGTTGTTGCTCTTCCGAATGGTGAACGTGCTCATCATCCTGTTCGCTTTTTTTGCATTGGTTGTGGGCGGGATACGGTTGGTGTACATCAGTTATATTCTGGAACAGCATTCCCCTGCACTCAATGTTCCCCTGGCCTTCATATACACGGTACTGCCCTTGAGCGGCCTGTTGATCATCTACTATAAAACTACTGACCTCATTTATAAAAAATAGACATGGATTATATACCTATCTTGGTTTTGGTTGTCAGCTTTGTATGCCTTTTGGCCATAGGGACCCCTGTGGCCTGGAGCATCTCCATTTCATCTTTGTTGACCATGTTGGTGAGCATACCTGCCTTACCGGCAATGACCACAGTGTCACAACGGATGGCGACCGGACTGGATAGTTTTGCGCTGCTGGCCATTCCCTTTTTTGTGCTTTCGGGGCAACTGATGAACAAAGGGGGCATAGCCCACAGGCTCATCGCATTTGCCAAGACCTTGGTGGGATCGCTACCGGGAGGCCTGGCCCTGATCAATATCATATCCGCCATGTTGATGGGGGCCATTGCAGGTTCCGCCATGGCATCCGCTTCAGCCATGGGAAGCATACTCGGCCCTGAAATGGAAAAAGAGGGCTATTCCAAGGAGTTTGGGGTGGCGGTGAACATCACATCGGCCACAACGGGATTGGTGATACCGCCCAGTAACGTGCTGATCGTGTATTCCCTCGCCAGTGGTGGGGTTTCCATTGCCGCGCTCTTTTTGGCCGGGTACATTCCCGGGATGCTGACAGGACTCTTTTTAATGATTGTCGCCTACTTCTGGGCCAAGAAAAAAGGGTTCAACGTCGGGAAAAGAAGTTCAATGAAAGAAGTGCTGGTCACTTTCTGGAAAGCCTTCCCAAGTTTGATGCTCTTGGTCGTGGTCATGGGAGGAATCGTGATGGGCGTCTTTACCGCCACCGAAGCCTCCGCGATCGCAGTCCTCTATACTTTGGTCCTAGGATTTGCCTATAAGGAGATTACGTGGAAAAATCTGCCCAATATCCTTTTGGAGTCCTCTGCAACTACAGCCATTGTAATGTTGCTCATCGGTGCTTCCATGAGTATGTCCTGGGTGATGTCCTTTGAGAACATTCCGCAGAGTATCAGTGATGTGTTGTTGGGTTTGAGTGATAATCCAATCGTAATCTTATTGATAATCAACCTGTTGTTGTTGTTTGTGGGTATTTTTATGGATATGACACCCGCAGTGCTCATATTTACTCCCATCTTCCTGCCGATCGTGACCGAACTGGGGATGGACCCCATACAGTTCGGCATCGTGATGGTGCTCAACCTTTGCATAGGCCTCTGCACCCCACCGGTGGGCTCGGTGCTCTTCGTGGGCGTGGGCATCGCCAATACGACCATAGAAAAAGTCATTAAACCCCTGTTGCCATTGTTCATTGCCATGATCGTGGCGCTGTTCCTCATAACCTATTTCCCAGGCCTTAGCCTGTGGTTGCCAAGGGTTTTTGGGGTGTAACCTATAATTGAAAAAGAAAATACATGAATAATTTGAACAGAACCACGGTAAAGGTCGGGGCCAAACTTCCCATTAAGATAGTACAGTTTGGCGAAGGCAACTTTTTAAGGGCCTTTGTGGACTATGTTGTGGATAGGCTCAATATCGAAGCCAATTTTAATGGAGGAGTGGTTGTGGTGCAGCCTTTGAACGGAGGATTGATTCCTACCATCAATGAGCAGGAAGGACTATATACCCTTTTTATGCGGGGGATTAAAAAAGGAGAGCTAATCGATGAAAAAAGAGTGATTTCCAGTGTGCAAAAAGGCATAAATCCCTATTCGGATTATCAAGAGTTTTTGGCGTTGGCAGAAGAGGAAAGTTTGGAATTTTTGATTTCCAACACCACGGAATCAGGGATTGCCTACAATCCTGAGGACAAAGGGTATGCTTCATGCCCCAGCAGTTTTCCCGGAAAGGTCACTGCATTGTTGCACAAGCGGTATATACACTTCAATGGAGCGAAGGACAAAGGACTTACGGTAATTCCCTGCGAGTTGATCAACCATAATGCGGATACGCTCAAGGAAATTGTTCTCCAATATGCCAAAGATTGGGATTTGGGACAAGAATTTATAGCCTGGATAGAAAACCATAACCATTTTCATAATACCTTGGTGGATAGGATCGTACCTGGTTATCCCAAGGACGATTTGGCCTCCTACGAGGACCGATTGGAATACAAGGACAAACTGATCGTAGCTGCTGAAATATTCCTGTTATGGGTCATTGAAGGGGACGATAGACTTTTGGAGAAGATCCCTTTCCATAAAATTGATGAGAATGTCCTGGTGGTGAAGGACATGCAACCCTACCGTACCCGAAAAGTAAGGATACTGAACGGGGCGCACACGGCCGTGGTACCATTGTCCATCATGTACGGGAACACTACCGTGAAAGAGACCATGGACGATGCAGTGACCAGTGCGTTTTTGAAACAAGCGGTTTTTGAGGAGATCAATCCAATTTTGCCCTTGCCACAAGCCGAGGTGGATGATTTTGCAGAAGAGGTCTTCGATCGTTTCAGGAACCCCTTCATCAAACACCTGTTGTCAAGTATCGCATTGAATTCGATTTCCAAGTTCAAGGTAAGGGTATTGCCCAGTCTGTTGGATTATCAAGATAAATTTGGCAAGTTGCCGTTGCATCTGACCTTTTCGTTCGCCTGCCTGATACGTTTTTACAAAGGGGACTGGAAAGGAACGGCACTTCCGGTTCAAGATGATGCCCAAGTGGTGGATTTCTTCAAGACCTTGTGGGGCACGAACGATTATGCCATCATTTCAGAAAAAACACTTTCGTACTTGGATTTTTGGGATGAAGATTTGACCCAAGTCCCCGAATTGTCCCAAAATGTGGCAAAGGCATTGGAAATGATGGATACCTTTGGTATAGCCGATGGGTTGAACAAATTTTTGGAACACAGCAAAGTAGTCGGGTAACCGTCAAAATGTCAAAAAGCTATGAAATATGAAGACTTTGATCAAAATACATCCAGCGGACAACATCGCCATTGCACTGGTGGATTTTTCTGCTGGTTCGGAAGTGGTTTTTGAAGAAAGGCCCATTACATTTTTGGAAAACACAAAGGCAAAGCACAAGATTGCATTGGACGACCTTAGTGTGGGAGATGCCGTTTATATGTATGGCGTTCTGGTCGGAAAAGCGGTAAAGCCCATTAAAAAGGGCGGATTGCTGACCACCGAGAATGTTAAGCACAAAAGCCATGTCACCACGAGAAAAACCGAGACCACATCATGGGTCCCTCCAGATATATCCGCTTGGAAGGACCGTACCTTTATGGGGTACCACCGCCCCGACGGACAGGTGGGGACCGCCAATGTATGGTTGTTCTTTCCTTTGGTTTTCTGTGAGAATAGGAATATTGAAGTGTTGAAAGAGGTTTTCGAAAAGGAATTGGCCTATCACAGGCCGACCAAGCACCAATTGATGCTTCGGAACCTATTGAATCCGACTTCGGGTTCGGACCCAGCGGAAGAAGAGGAACCAGAAGGTTTTTTCAATAATATTGAAGTAAAGTTCATTACCCATCAAGGGGGCTGTGGCGGTATCCGCCAAGATTCGCAATTGCTGGCCAAGCTGTTGGCGGGTTATGTGAACAACCCCAACGTGGCCGGCGCCACTGTCTTGAGCCTTGGGTGCCAAAACCTGCAGATAGATATCTTCAAAAGGGCATTGGAGGCCATCAACCCCGATTTTCAAAAACCCGTGCTCATTTATGAGCAACAAAAGATGGGAACGGTGGAAGAAATGCTTTCCACCATCATAAAAGACTCCTTTGAGGCCATAAAAAAGGCCGATCAAATCCAACGACAGCCTGCACCTTTGTCCAAAATCAAATTGGGATTGGAATGCGGTGGATCCGATGGTTTTTCTGGAATATCCGCAAACCCGGCTTTGGGATATGTCTCGGACATTTTATCGGCTGTGGGAGGTTCGCCCATTCTTTCCGAATTTCCCGAACTGTGCGGTGTGGAGCAAGAGTTGGTCAACCGTTGTGTGGACGATGCAGATGCGGCCCGTTTTTTGGAATTGATGCGCGACTATGAAAAATCGGTAGTGGATGCAGGTTCCGGTTTCGACATGAACCCATCTCCCGGAAACATCAAGGACGGACTCATCACGGATGCCATGAAATCTGCCGGGGCCGCAAAAAAGGGAGGAACCTCACCTGTGACTGCTGTGTTGGATTATGGAGAATATGTGACGAAACCAGGTCTCAATCTGCTCTGTACGCCCGGGAACGATGTAGAAAGTACCACCGCAATGGCAGGTTCTGGGGCCAACATGATCGTGTTCACCACCGGATTGGGCACGCCTACCGGAAACCCGATCACCCCAGTGATCAAAGTATCCTCGAACAGTGAACTGGCCGCCAAGATGTCCGACATCATTGATGTGGATGCAGGACCTGTGATCAAAGGAGAAAAGACCATCGAGGAAATGGGGGAGGAAATGTTGGAATACATCATCAAAGTGGCCTCTGGGGAAATAAAATCCAAGGCCATGCTGCTCAACCAAAACGATTTTATTCCGTGGAAACGGGGGGTGTCCCTTTAAGGCTCTTCGTTTTGTTGGATGATTTCCTGACCACAAGTTCAGGGGCAAGGACCACTCTTTTTTCCACAGAAAGTACATGCTGTTTGTTGTTGATCTGTTCCAAGAACACCTGTGCGGCAATTTCGCCCATGGTCACGGGTGTTTGATCTATGGAAGACATCGGAAGTTCCATGTACTTCGTAAAAGGTTCGTTACTGAACCCCACAACACCTACTTCCTCGGGAATCTTTACCTTAAGTTTTCGTAGTTCTTGGATGGCGCCCAATGCGGCATAGTCACTGGAAGAGAAAATGGCATCGGGCTTGTTCTTTTTGGACCAAAGTTTCGCTACGGCCTCGGCACCGGCCTCAATTCTACTGTTGGTGTGTATGATCAAATGTTTGTTGACGGGAATGTCATGATCCTCCAAGGCCTTCAAAAAGCCATTGTGCCTGTTCCTGTAAATCTCAAGGTTCAGGTCTCCGCAAAAATGGGCAATGCGTTGCGCACCTTGTTGGATAAGGTGCTCCGTGGCCATATATCCGCCCCTGAAGTCGTCAATGGTTACAGAACTTACGCCGGGAATGTCCTTTTTACGGTCGAAGAAAATCAACGGAGTGTTGTTTTCCAGGATTTTTTCGATATGCGATGTGTCTTGAGTGGTCTTGGAGACCGACATAAAGATACCATCGACCTGGGTATTCAGCAAAGCCGTAATATGGTTAGCCTCGTTTATGGCATCTTCGTGGGATTGGCAAATAATCACATTGTAACCATGTGGCGTAAGTTGTTTTTCTATCCCGCCGATGACCGCGGAGAAAAAATTCCTATTGATGTAGGGAACGATTACACCTATACTATTGGTCTTGCCGCTTTTTAAGGCCAATGCCAGCCTGTTTTGCTTGTAGTTGAGCTCTTGGGCCGTTTTCATGACAAGCTCCCTTGTCTTCTCGCTTATTTTCGGGTTGTTGTTCAAAGCCCGTGACACCGTGGCCGCGCTAATGTTCAGCTTTTTTGAAATGTCATATATGGTAACCTTTTCATTCTTTGCCATAACGCAGTGGTTTTCTGGACAAATGTATGTAATCGATTGAAAATATTCTCAAAATATAACAAATTCCCATAATAAACTGCAATTTTTGGGTTTGCATTTCTGAAATAGTTGAATATAAAGGGTTTTTTGAGTGTGAAAGTACTAAAAACTAGTTCTTAAATTTAGTATATCGGTAAATTTCTTACTTAAATTTTTGCAATTTCAGAATTAATATATAATTTGGTGCAATCGATTACAAAGCAATATTTACTAACAAACTTATGTGAGCCCTTAAAAAGGCAACCTGTGCTAAAAATTAACTCAAAAACAACTTTATGGAAAAAACATTCTTTTTAAGGAAGAAAGTACTCTTGGTGCTGACGGGGCATCTTTTGGCTTTTCTGCCCATGTTGGGCTTTGGTGCCAAAATGGATGCCGATGCGGTGCTGGGCAAAAAGCTGTTTCCCGAAGCGCAACAATATGTGGTAAAAGGAACGGTGAGCGATGCCAATGGAATGCCTTTGGCGGGAGTGTCCGTGGTGGAGAAAGGAACCACGAATGGTGTTGCCACCGATTTTGATGGTAACTATCAGATTTCCGTTGCAGGGGAACAAAGTGTGTTGGAATTCATTTATCTGGGATTTTCCACCCAAACACGCACCGTGGGCAGTAACACCACAATCAATATTACCCTTACCGAATCCACATCCGAATTGGACGAAGTGGTGGTGATAGGTTACGGTACTGCCCGTAAATCAGATTTGACGGGTTCGGTGGTGACCGTTTCGGGCACAGATCTTAAAAATGTACCGGTTGCCACAGCGGCAGAGGCCATGACCGGACGTTTGGCCGGGGTGCAGATCGTATCCACCGAAGGCTCGCCTGATGCTGAGGTGAACATCCGGGTACGAGGGGGCGGGTCCATCACCCAGGACAGTTCCCCGCTATTGATCGTGGATGGATTTCCAGTGAACAGCATCAATGACATTTCCCCTTCGGATATTGAGAACATCACCGTGTTGAAGGATGCTTCTTCCACGGCCATTTATGGTTCTAGGGGAGCGAATGGGGTCGTCATTATCACGACCAAAAGTGGCCGGGATGGAAAAGTTGCTGTAACCATCAACTCTTTTTACGGGATGAAACAGATTGCCAATACGGTCGATGTGTTAGATCCTGACGATTTTGTGGCTTGGCAATATGAGTATGCCATGCTTCGAGATCCAGAGGATATTTCCTCTTACGAAAACATATTTGGAAGTTATCAAGATATAGACCTGTATAATGGATTGGAAGGAAACAACTGGCAGAAACAGATCTATGGTCGCACCGGGGAAATCCATAGCCAAGACTTTGGTGTCAGGGGCGGAACCGAAAAATTCAATTATAATTTCAACTATGCCCGATTTGATGAAAAGGCGATTCAAATAGGGTCGGAGTTCATTCGTAACAACTTGGCTTTGAAGCTGAACAACAAGGTAAATGACAAGGTTGACCTATCCTTTACCATTCGTTATTCCGATACGGAAATTGAAGGAGGAGGCGCCAACGAGCAGAATGAATCTTCTTCTGCCGATGCCAGACTTAGACACTCGGTGGGATATACACCCATTCCATTGCCAGGAATCACGACGACCGATACCGAGGAGTACTCCTCCACGGCATTGATAGATCCCTTCGTGGCAACGGCAGACAACGACCGTTTGCAGAAAAGACAGAACTATAATATGTTGGGTAGTTTTGGTTGGAAGATTTTTGATAATGTAAAGTTGAAGGCCGACCTAGGTCTGGACAATTACAGCTACCTGGATTACCGGTTCTACGGCCGCCAGACCTATTATGCCAACAATGCACCTGCTGCTGATAACCAAGGATTGCCCGCAATCATTATGCGGGACAGAAAGGACAAAAGGTTCCGTACGGCCAATACCCTTGACATTGATTTGGGGAAATACCTCAATGATGACCATAGGTTGAAAGTCTTGTTGGGACAAGAATATATTCTTTATGAGCGAAACGAAGTGACCCAAGTGGTGCACGGACTGCCTAGGTTTTTCGATTTTGATCAATCCAGAAAGTTGACCACCCAAGGTACACCACAGTCCGTGGACAATTTTTATAGCCCGGATGAAAAACTATTGTCCTTCTTTGGACGTCTTAACTATGATCTCTTCAACAAGTATTTGTTCACTGCCACTTTTAGGGCTGATGCTTCCAGTAAATTCTTGGGGGACAACCGCTGGGGTTATTTTCCTTCCGCAGCGGTGGCCTGGAAGGTTTCCGAGGAAAGTTTTTTGAACAATGCAAACTGGTTGGATGCCTTGAAACTACGTGTAAGTTACGGACAGGCGGGTAACGAGAACATTCCAGTCGGGCAAACGATACAAAATTTTGTGTCCAACAACTCCACCTGGATCAATGGGGTGGACAGTTATTGGGCTGCATCTACCATTTTGGCAAACCCCGAATTGAAATGGGAAACCACTATTACAAGGAATATCGGTTTGGACTTTGGGCTTTTTAACAATCGCGTGAGCGGCTCATTCGAAGTGTATAAAAACACTACCGAAGACCTGTTGATGAGATTTCCCGTGCCGGGCACAGGATACGATTTTCAATACCGAAATATGGGGGAGACCCAGAACCAAGGTATAGAGGCCAGCTTGAACATTGCCATTTTGGAAAAAGAGAACTATGGACTCAACCTATCGCTGAATTTTAGTAAGAACGATAATGAAGTGACCTCATTGGGCGTCATGGAGGCCTTTAGTGAGCGTACCAATTGGGCTTCTTCGGATATACACAACGAGTATATGATCATGGAAGGAGAGCCTATTGGAATCATGCAAGGGTATCTTCATGATGGACGTTACGAAGTGTCCGATTTTGATTTTGTGGATGGGGCCTATGTGTTGAGAGAAGGAGTGGCCGATGCCTCTGCGGTATTGGGTAACACGCCGATGCCCGGTAGCATGAAGTTCAAGGACCTTGATGGCGACGGATTGGTCACGGATGTTGATATGGACATCATCGGGAGGGCCTTGCCAAAGCATACCGGAGGATTTGTCCTCAATGGTTATGCCTATGGGTTCGATCTTACGGCGGCCTTCAACTATAGCTATGGCAACGATGTGTACAATGCCAACAAAATTGAATACACCACGGCCAACCGAAACAGCCAATACCGCAATTTAAGCTCACAAATGGCATCAGGGAACCGATGGACGAACATTGACCCAGCTACTGGGGCATTGGTGACCGACCCGGCCCAGTTGGAAGCGTTGAATGCCAATACCACGATGTGGTCACCTTATATGAACAACTACGTGTTCAGTGACTGGGCGGTGGAAGATGGTTCCTTTTTAAGGTTGAACACCCTGACCTTGGGTTACTCATTGCCCGATGATGTGGTCAAGAAAATCGGATTTACGCGGTTCCGTATCTATACAACAGGTTATAATGTTGCACTTTGGACCAAATATTCTGGACTTGATCCCGAAGTATCCACAAGAAGGAGAACACCGCTGACACCCGGTGTGGATTTTTCACCATACCCCAGAAGCCGTCAGTTCGTACTCGGTGTAAACCTTAACTTTTAATCAAAAAAATTCAGAGAAATGAAAAGAATATTCTATTTGATGGGTGTTGTGGTCATGGGAATGCTGGCTTCATGTGAAGTGGATGCACCGGCGCAGTCCACCCTCGATGAATCCGTTATATTTTCCACACCCGGCCTTACCATGGGCGCAGTGGATGGTATCAAGATACCTTTTGGACAGACCAACTCCTATCGGGGCCGTTTTATCCCATGGTATGGAATGAACACCGATGTGGAATGGCACAACAATGGGCAGAACTATACAACGGGGGATCAATATGATTTGGTAAACTATGACGCCAAACCTGGCAACTCCCAAATGAACACAGAGAACAATGCCTGGGCGCAAATGTATGCCAGTATAGAGCGTGCAAATATTGTCATTCGTGGCATTCGTGAATATGGAGATCCCATGCCAGGCAACGAAATGGGGCAGCTATTGGGAGAGGCTCTTACACTGAGGGCCATTGTCTATGCCGATTTGACCAAGGCTTGGGGAGATGTTCCGGCCCGTTTTGAGCCCATATCCTCAGAGACCCTCTATCTGCCAAAATCCAGTAGGGATGTCATTTACAAACAACTTTTGATGGATCTTGAGGAAGCAGCGGAATTGGTGGCATGGCCCAACCAGTCTTCCATGACCTCTACGGTGGAGCGTGTCAACAAGGCGTTTGTAAAAGGTCTTCGGGCAAAGATAGCCCTGATTGCAGGAGGGTATCAGCAATACCCTGATGGAATCCGTTTGAGCAACGACCCCGAACTATCCAGAAATGCAATGTACACGATTGCATTGGAAGAATGCAAGGATGTCATAGAAAGCGGTACCGCCCGTTTGGAGACCACCTTTGAAGGTTTTTGGAGAAAAGTATGCCAAGAGGATATTTCTGCAGGAGGGGAATCCCTTTGGGAGCTGCCCTTTGCATCGGGAAGAGGCCGTGTGACCTTTACGTTTGGGGTGCGCCACAGAAGTGTGGACCAACATACGGCACAACCTAGGGGAGGAACTGTAGGCCCAGTGCCCAATTTATTCTACGACTATTCAGAGGTTGACCAAAGAAGGGACGTAACCTGTGTTCCTTACGAATATGCACAGGCCAATACCGACGGTTTTGCCCAGCAGCAACTTCTGAATATAGATCTATGGAATTTTGGAAAGTACCGTTATGAGTGGATGACCCGCTATGTGACCTCTTCCAACGATGATGGATTGAACTGGGTCTATATGCGCTATGCCGAAGTGTTGCTCATGGCTGCCGAAGCCGCCAACGAACTGAACGGCCCGGGAGCTGCAGCACCTTATTTGCGTGAATTGCGTGAGCGTGCCTTCGATCCCGCTGACCATGCGGAGCAAGTGGATGCATATATATCTGCGGCACAGGCCAGCGAAGCGACCATGTTCAATGCCATTGTGGAAGAGCACAAGTTGGAATTTGCAGGGGAAATGGTGCGCAAACAAGCACTCATCCGTTGGAATATGTTGGGCGATAAGCTCGATGAAACAAAAACAGAGCTCAATGATCTGGCCTCCCGTGCCGGGGATTATGCAAATGTGCCCACAACTTTATACTGGAAAATCAACGAAGAGGACAACGAATCCTTGGAGATTTTTGGCTTGAACAGGGGAGAGGAAGGTTCCCCAGGACCGGATTACAGCGCACAGGCTTGGGATGAGTTCAATGCGGAGAAAATCGATGCACTGTTCAAACCGGGAGTGGATCCAGATGAGCGTCAGTTCTGGCCAATTTGGCAGGTGTTCATAGATGGTAGCAACGGACAATTGGTTAACGATTATGGCTATTAATGGCCATCCCAAAAACATCAGAAAAATGAAAACATTCAGATATATAAAAACAATAGTTGTCCTGTCCCTTTTGGCAGTCCTTTCCGTGGGCTGTAATTCCAAGGAAGGAGAAGTCATCGAGGAACTTGATGTGAACCGCGTCTTTGCCCCCACCGATCTTGAGGCACGAATACGTAACATGACCATAATCGAATTGAGTTGGTACGTGCGGGAAGATGCGGAAAGCTACATTGTGGAATTCGCCGAAGGTGCAGGTTTCAACAACATTATCCGCACCGTGGAAGTATCTCCCGACGAACTGCCACTTCAAGAGCAGTTTGATGGTGAGACCCTTTATTCTGCTCGGGTGAAAGGAGTTGCAGAAGGCAAGCAGGATTCCAAATGGGTATCGGTATCCATTCAAACAGATCCAGAACAGATATTCTTGCCCAGTGAGGATGGGGACATCCAAGCCACAGAAGCTACGTTGAGATGGCCCGCAGGAAGTTCGGTTACCCACCTGTTGATCAATCCGGGAAGTGTGGAACGCCCTATCACTCCAGAAGAGGCTTCGGCGGGTGTGGCAACGATCACAGGACTTACCGGGGAGACCGAGTACACCGTGATGCTCTATAACAATGGTACCGTACGGGGAACATCCATTTTTACAACGCTCATCGACATAGGAGATGCAACTTTGTTGCAACCAGAAGATGATTTGGCCCAATTTATTGCAGATGCGGAACCAGGGGATGCATTGGTACTTGCACCTGGCGAATTTGTGACCACGGGTACCATTGTACTTGATAAAGCGATCAGTCTAAAAGGACTTTATCCGTATGATAAACCCGTACTCCATGTGTCGTTTGATGTACAGGCTGGTGCCGACATTATCGAATTGGTGGATTTGGAACTTCACGGAACTTATGAAGTTGTGGATGTCCCAACCCCAACCGTGTTGGATGATGTGTTGCGTTTCAATGGAACGGATTACAATTACACCTCATTATTGATCAGCGGTTGTACTGTTCACGACTATGCTCGATCTTTTGTTGCAGGAAATGCTTCAAATGCAATCGTCGGTACAGTCAAGATAGACAATACGGTGGTATCCAATGTATTGACCAGTGGAGGTGATTTCATTGACTTTAGGAACACACATGCGGGTAGCATTGAAATTACCAACAGTTCATTCCTCAACTGTTCTCCTGGTCGTGACTTCATTCGTGCAGATGCCGGCCCCTTATCGGGCACAGGGTTGACCACCAGTATATTGATGGATCGTACAACGGTGATTGGATCCTCCACCCTTCGTAGATTGTTATATGTTCGTTTTGTAGACAATGAATCTGTTGTAAGCAACTCTTTGTTCGCGGAAACCGAGACAGGATATTACTCCAATCAAGGGGGTACTGCTGATCCAACATTCTCCAACAACAATTATTACAATGCGCCCGGTTTCTTTGACTCAGCAAATACAAAATATGATGGAACCAGTACATTTACAACCCTAGATCCCGGTTTTGTCGATGCGGCAAATGGAGATTACACCATCACCAATCAAAATTTGATCGATGATGAAATTGGCGACCCACGTTGGCGTCAATAATTGGATTATAGTTTGTTTTAATGTGATGGGGGCGGGTGAGGCCATGGTGCGAGCCCGCCCTATTGTTTTGTTTGTGCAATGGCCATAAATTTTATGAATGATTGAAAAAAAGAGCATAGTGAAAAGGCCAATCGGCCCAATATCCATTCTTTTCGCCGCCATCTGTATGTTGTGTGTGCCTCTTTTAGGTTTGTCACAATCCGAGAGCCAGACCTTGGCCTTTCCATCTGCGGAAGGTTTTGGACAATATGCCACGGGCGGACGAGGGGGAGTGGTGTACATTGTCACCAATTTGAACGATTCAGGGGAAGGAAGCCTCAGAAAAGGTATTGTCAAGCACGGTCCGCGCACCATTGTTTTTGCCGTATCGGGCACCATTTTCTTGGAATCACCTTTGGATATCAACAGGGGAGACCTCACCATTGCTGGGCAAACGGCACCGGGAGACGGTATCACTTTGGCAGGTTATCCGGTTTCCATCAAGGCGGACAATGTCATCATACGCTATATGCGGTTTCGAATGGGGGACATCAACAAACAACAGGCCGATGCCATTGGGGGGAGGGACACCAAAAATGTCATTTTGGACCATTGTTCCATGAGTTGGGCCACGGATGAGGTCGCTTCCTTTTACCGAAACCACAATTTTACGATGCAATGGTGCATTGTGTCCGAAGCATTGAACCGTTCCGTACATGAAAAAGGAGACCATGGCTATGGCGGTATCTGGGGAGGGGCCAATGTCTCTTTCCATCATAACCTCATTGCGTCCAACAATAGTAGGAACCCACGTTTCAGTGGTTCATCTACTACAGAGAATCTAGTCGATGAGTTTGTCGATTTTCGGAACAATGTCATCTACAATTGGAAAGGCAATAGTATCTACGGAGGCGAAAAAGGCACCTACAATATGGTCAATAATTATTTCAAATCAGGACCCGCTACCCCTGAATCACGAAAAGACCGCATTGTAAACCCATCCGAGCCTTATGGTAAGTTTTATGTGGATGGCAACCATGTGGAAGGATTTCCCAACATTTCAAAGGACAACTGGAACGGAGGCGTGCAATGCGATGACCCTGAATCCACCAAGCTTGAAAAAGCCATCCCTATAACTGATAATGTAAGGACAGAATCTGCCCAATCTGCCTATCTCTCCGTGTTGAAATCGGCCGGGGCCAGCCTTCATCGTGATGCCGTGGACAAACGCATTCTTGACAACGTGCGAACAGGAACTGCTATGGTGGGAAATGGCATCATAGATTCGCAAGAACAAGTGGGCGGATGGCCAGAACTCAAATCCGACGAAGCTCCAAAAGATGCTGACCGAGATGGCATGCCCGATGCTTGGGAAAAGGCAAAGGGATTGGATGTGGACGAGGACGACTCCATGCACTTCACTTTGGATAAAGAGTACACCAATCTAGAAATCTACATCAATGGTTTGGTGGAGGAGCAAAAATACACCTCGTTGATCAATGGGGAACGCTACCATTTTGTGGTCGCACAAGATGGCACAGGAGATTTTACCTCGGTTCAAGAAGCCATTGATGCCGTGCCCAATTTTCGGAAAGCCGAAACACGGATTTTTATAAAGAACGGCGTCTATCATGAAAAATTGACCCTGCCCACGACCAAGACCAATGTCACATTTATGGGGGAATCGGCCACAGGCACCATTTTGACCTATGATGATTCCGCACGGACGCTCAACAAATTTGGAGAGGAGATCGGCACCACGGGTTCCTCATCCTTTTTTGTGTTTGGTGAAGGCTTCAAGGCCAAGAGCATCACCTTTCAGAACGATGCAGGGGATGGCAGAAAGGTGGGGCAGGCCGTTGCAGTGCGCGTGTCTGCGGACAGAGTTGTTTTTGAGGGTTGTAGGTTTCTGGGTTATCAAGATACATTGTATGTGCAAGGGGACGGCACCCGTCAGTATTACAAAAACTGTTATATTGAAGGTACCGTGGATTTTATTTTCGGTTGGGCAACCGCTGTTTTTGAAAACTGCGAAATCTTTGCCAAAGATCAGGGCTACCTCACCGCAGCATCCACGGAGAAAGATAGAAACCACGGACTGGTCTTCATCAATTGTCGCCTGACCGGAAGTGCAGCGGCGAACACCTTTTTTTTGGGAAGACCTTGGCGGGATCATGCCCAAACGGTCTTCATCAATTGCTATATGGACAAGCATATCAAGCCCGAAGGATGGCACAATTGGAACAAACCCCATGCGGAGCAGACCACTTTTTATGCAGAACATGGTTCCACGGGACCGGGAGCGAATGATAAATCACGTGTTGCATGGGCCAAACAATTGACCAAGGAACAGGCCGAACAATATACTGTGGAAAATATTTTGAAGGGTGCCGATGGCTGGAACCCTAAACTTTTATGAATGGATAACCGATTATTTCGAAAAAGATGAAACACATTGTAACACTATCAGGAATCATGCTTTTGGGGCTTATGGCCTGCAAACAAGAAAAAAAAGAGGCTGAAAAGGAACCGGAAGTTGCGCAAGTGGTCGTGGCCGCTCCCTATGCTGAAATTTCCATCAAAGAAGGGGGAACTTGGGAAGATGGTCCAAGAGGCCACAAGGAATACATAGGCGGAACCTTCAAAAATGTGGAAAAGATGACCGTCCCCGAAGAGCATACCGACCATTCCTGGTACATTCGGTATGAAGGCCCGGGGTGGGAAAACAAAAATGTGGGCTACCGTCTTTATTTGGATTGGCGAAACGCTATCGATATCTATGGGAAAAAAGTGGATTCCCTGGTATTGCCCTACGTAGGTCAGGATGGTTTCGATTCCTACCATGAGATGAGCGACTGGGGCTTGGACATCCTTAAAGCTGGAAAATCCATGGGAATTGGAGGTTACGGACGGTTTGTAAATGATTCAGTGGTGCATTTCCAAAAAGTGGGGAATACCATGGCTTCTGTGGAAAGTGGAAAAGACGTAGCTACGGTCACCATCGACTACAAAGGCTGGGAAGCGGCAGACATCACTACCGATTTGAAAACAACCCTATCGATTTATCCAGAAGATAGGTTTACCAAGGCAGAGTTAAAACCTTCCACAGCATTTTCTGGGCTGTCCACAGGAATCGTAAAGTTTGACCATGTACCCTTGAAATCCAAGACCAGTTCCGAAGGAAAGTGGGGCTATATCGCCACCTACGGAAACCAGACTTTGGTGAACGATACCGACCTGCTCGGGATGGCCGTGTTCTATAAAATGGACGAGTTGGATAAATTGGTGGAAGGCCCCCATGATCATTTGGTGGTATTCAAACCCACAACTATTGGAATCACCTACTATTTCTTGGGTGCTTGGGAGCAAGAATTGGATGGAATCACCAACGAAGCCGATTTTTTCAAGGATTTGGACAGCAAATTGGAGCAGTTGGACCAAAAAGGAACTCTGGAACAATGAAACAGTTAGTAGGAACGATCGGAGCACTTTTATTGGCGATAGCACCTTTGAGTTGCAAAGAAAAAATCAAAGAAGAGGAATCTTCCGAAGAGACAACTTTGACCGTGCCCGAAGATTTGAAATGGTCGAAACGGATGATGCTGTCCGAAATGGAACGCAATCCCGAAGCATGGACGCTCGATTTTGTGGACAAGCACAAATGGGAATATACCCACGGGCTCATGCTCTTGGCCTGTCAACGGGTAAAGGCCGAATATCCCAACCCTAAATACGATGCATATATCAAGGGTTGGTACGATCTCATGATCGATGACAGTGCCAACGTGAAGACTTACAAAATGGACATTTATAACATTGACCGTGTAAAACCGGGCAGTGCACTTTTTGGACTGTATGATGAAACGAAGGATGAAAGATACCTCAAGGTCATCCATCAGTTGAGGGAACAGCTCAAGGGACAGCCCCGCAATTCCAAAGGCGGTTTTTGGCATAAAAAAGTCTATCCCTATCAAATGTGGTTGGATGGACTTTACATGGGCGAACCTTTCTATGCGCAGTACACCCAACGGTTTGATGAAGGTGAAACGGCCCAAAAGGCATTTGATGATATTGTACTGCAATTTGACCTGATGCAACAAAACTCCAAAGACCCGGACACAGGTCTCCTGTACCACGGTTGGGACGAGAGCAAAGAGCAGGCATGGGCAGACAAAGAGACCGGATTGTCGCCCCATTTTTGGGGACGCGCCATGGGATGGTACGGAATGGCCTTGGTGGATGTGCTGGATTTTTTCCCCAAGGAACATCCGGGACACCAAAGGCTGGTCAATTATCTGAACCAATACGTGGAAGCGATCGATAAGGTCAAGGACCCCAAGACGGGACTGTGGTACCAAGTACTCGATAAAGGAGGGGAAGAAGGAAACTACTTGGAGGCCTCCGCTTCGGCAATGTTTGTATATACCTTAGCGAAGGGGGCCAATCAAGGCCATCTCCCCGAAAAATACAAGACCGTGGCCAATGAAAGTTTTGATGCCATGGTCAAGGAGTTTGTTACACAGGACGACAAGGGTATCGTAAGTCTCAATCAAATTTGCGGGGTTGCTGGATTGGGTGGAAACCCATACCGTGACGGTTCGTACGAGTATTATGTGAACGAACTCATTCGTCCCAACGACCCCAAAGGGGTAGGGCCATTTATCATGGCGGCCTTGGAGTTGGATAAATAGACCATCACAATTGTGATGCAAAGAACAGTTGATCTTGCAATGAAGAAAAAAGCGTTAGAAGTAGTCCCATTGTTGGCCCTCCTTTGGACAACATGGGGTTTTTCCCAGGTTTGGGTTTCCGATCAAGGGGACAGAACCTACCAAAACCCGATTTTATATGCGGATTATTCCGATCCGGATGTGATCCGGGTAGGGGATGATTACTACATGACCGCTTCCAGTTTCACGGCAGTACCGGGATTGCCCATTCTGCATTCCAAGGATTTGGTGAACTGGAAACTGATCAGCCACGCCGTTCAGGAAATTGTTCCGGCAGAGGTGTTCAATGTACCGCAACACGGCAATGGAATCTGGGCACCCAGTCTTCGTCACCACAACAATGAATTTTATATCTATTGGGGCGATCCCGATTTTGGGATCTACATGGTAAAGACCAAGGACCCCTATGGCGAATGGGAGCCGCCCGTTCTTGTCATGGAAGGAAAAGGACTTATTGATCCCAGCCCCATTTGGGACGAAGATGGGAATGCCTATCTGGTCCATGCGTATGCCGGGAGCCGTGCAGCGGTGAAGAGCATTTTGGCCATCAACAAGATGGATCCCGAAGGGACAAAGGTACTCGATAAAGGGACCGTGGTCTTTGACGGTCATGATGCCCATCCAACCGTGGAAGGCCCAAAATTCTATAAAAGGAATGGCTATTACTACATTTTTGCACCGGCAGGCGGAGTGGCCACAGGTTGGCAATTGATCTTGCGTTCAAAGGACATCTATGGTCCCTACGAAGAAAAGATTGTATTGGAACAAGGGTCTACCCAAGTCAATGGCCCGCATCAAGGAGGGTGGGTGGATACTGCCGATGGCACTGATTGGTTTATCCATTTTCAGGATGTGGATGCTTATGGGCGTATCGTGCACCTTCAACCCGTAGAGTGGAAAAATGATTGGCCCCTTATGGGCAAGGATTTGGATGGCAATGGCATCGGGGAACCTGTTCAGACATTTAAAAAACCGGTTGTTGGCCATCCAATCATCGCTCCCGCGGAGTCCGATGAATTCAATTCAGATCGTATAGGGTTGCAATGGCAATGGCAGGCAAACCCACAGGTCACGTGGTATTCCTTGATCAAGGACAGAGGGTTTTTGCGTTTGTTCACCGTAAAGAAGAAAGAAGCGGACAACAACCTCTGGAACATGCCGGCCTTGTTGTTGCAAAAGTTTCCTGCACCCAGTTTTAAGGCATCGACCAAGATCAAATTGGTGCCAGAAGAAGCAGAAAGTGGTAAAAGTGCAGGATTGATGGTGTTCGGTCTGGATTACGCCACCCTTACGCTCACCCGCGATGCAGAGGGTTATGTCTTAAAGCAGACCCAGTCCATCCAGGCCAAAAAGAACCTTCCCGAAGAAACCAACGAGGAAACTCGTGTAAAGATCAACGAAGTGTATCTTCAGGTCGAGGTCACGGGACCCGATGCGATGTGTCAGTTCAGTTATAGCACAAATGGAAATAAATACACGAAAATAGGAAAGCCCTTCAAGGCGCAGCCCGGACAATGGGTGGGTGCCAAGGTAGGGGTTTTCAGTGTCAGTGAGGCAGCCATCAAATATGGCGGCTATGCCGATGTGGATTATTTTAGGATCACAGAATAAAAAAATATGAAAGGAATTTTAGCAGTTTTGTCCGTGTTGTTGTTTTGGGCAAGTCAACCCCAAGAGAAGGTAACGACCCTGTATTTGATCGGCGATTCTACCATGGCTGATTACACGGGCGATTATGATCCGGGAAAAGACTATATGAAGACCCGTTACCCGGTAGCGGGTTGGGGACAGGGATTCCAATCCTTTTTTGCCAAGGACAGTTTGGATGCAGTGAGACCTTTGTTCCGGTCCGATTCGGTCCGTGTGGATGATAGGGCCAGGGGGGGCAGGAGCACCCGTACTTTTTTTCAGGAAGGCCGTTGGCGTTCGGTCTATGAAGCGCTCCAGCCCGGTGATGTGGTCATCATGCAATTTGGGCACAACGATGCCGCCGAGAACAAGACCGAACGCTATGTGGACATTGAGGGTTACAAGGAATTTCTGCGGTTGTTCGTTACACAGACACTGCAGAAGAATGCCAGACCCATCATATTGACCCCGGTGGCCAGAAATTACCCTTGGAAAGAAGGTAAATTGGAAAATGTGCACGGTGAATATCCCCAAGGGGCCCAAGAAGTTGCAGCGGAAATGGACGTTACGCTGATCGACCTGAACCAATTGTCCATGGATTTTTTCTCTTCCAAGGGAAAAGATTATGTGTCCGAAACCTATTTTATGAACTTGCCCGCTGGGGTCTATGAAGCCTATCCCGATGGGCAGGAGGACAATACCCACTTTCAGCCCGAAGGGGCAAAGGCGGTAGCGCAACTGGTATTTGATGCCCTAAAGCAATTGAAGTGATCAAATTATCGCCCACACATATCACGATGCTCTGTTTACTGCTCGGTGGAGTTGTATCGGCCCAAGTGGAAAGGCCCAATGCCGCTCCCTATACCATAGCCACCACCTACCAGAAATTGCTCAAAAACTACCCGGACATTGTTCCCGTGGAGCCATTGCAATCCGACAAGATCCTATATGAAGAGGATCTCACCTATCATCAAGTGGATGGGGTGTCCCTAAAGGCGGATATCTATTATCCGAAGGACATCGCCCATAAAACACCAGCTGTGATTTTGGTGCATGGAGGCGGATGGATCTCGGGCAGCAAGGAAAACCAACGCGTTATGGCACAGCATTTGGCCGAAAATGGTTTTGTGGCCATGGCAGTGAACTATCGTTTGGCCGATGTGGCCAAATATCCGGCCGCCATAGCGGATTTGAATGCAGCGATAACATATCTGTGCACATCCAAATATCCTTTGGATACCGAAAAAATAGCCATTCTGGGTGCCTCTGCGGGTGCACAGTTGGCCTCCTTGGTAGGGATGAAGAACAAGCAGATCAAAGCTATTGTAAATGTGGATGGGATAGTCTCCTTTGTCCACCCTGAAGCGGAAGAAGGTACTTATGCAGGATACTGGTTGGATGGTATGAAGGCGGACAATCTGAAAGTGTGGGAAGATGCTTCTCCCTTGGAGTTCATCGCTCCGGACTCACCACCCATACTGTTCATCAACAGTGCACAGCCCCGATTTCATGCTGGACGGGACGATTTGATCAAAAAATATTCGGAATGGGGCATTTACAGTGAAGTACTGACCTTCCCCAATTCCCCCCATTCCTTTTGGTTGGTCCACCCATGGTTTGAACCGACCGTGGACCATACCGTGCAATTTTTACAAAAAGTGTTCAAATGATGAGGCTCAAGGTATTTCTTTTATGTTCTCTTTTGGGATGTATTCTTCAGGCCCAGGAACCTTATCGAAAAATTGTGGTGGCGCAGGATGGGAGTGGCGATTTCACCCAAATCCAAGAGGCCATCAATTCCACTCGCGACCTTGGCCCTTCCTATGTACAGTTTTATATCAAGGATGGGGTCTATGAAGAAAATATTGAGATTCCTTCCTGGAAACATCAGTTGACCTTTATTGGGGAAAGCAGGGACGGGACCATCATCAGTGGGAACAATTATTCAGGAAAAATGACCAAGGATGGCGGTAAACTATCCACCTTTACTTCACATACCGTGCTCGTGGAAGGGGACGACATCCATTTCAAAAACCTGACCATCCAGAACACTTGGCGCAACAAGGGACAGGCCGTGGCACTGCATGTGGAGGGTGATCGGTTCATTGCCGAGGATTGTGCTATTTTGGGTTGCCAGGATACGGTTTATACGGCAAACGAAGGCAGTCGACAGTTCTATGACAACTGCCTCATTGCAGGGACCACTGATTTTATTTTTGGGGAGGCAACGGCCGTTTTCAAGGATTGTGAGATCCGTAGCCTAAAGGATTCCTATATTACCGCGGCGGCCACACCAAAGGATCAAGCCTATGGTTATGTGTTCCTCAATGCCCGTTTGACTGCGGAGGAAGGTGTTTCCAAAGTATATCTCGGACGTCCGTGGAGGCCTTATGCCCGAACCGTTTTTATTGATTCTGATCTAGGACCGCACATATTGCCCGAAGGATGGCACCATTGGCCCGGGGATCAGATGTTCCCGGATAAGGAAAAAACGACTTATTATGCCGAATCCAATAGCAAGGGGCCAGGGGCCGACCCTAAAAAAAGAGTGGACTGGTCGCACCAACTAAACGCCGATGAGGTGAAGAAATACACCTTGGAAAACATATTCAATGGCTGGGTTCCGGCCGAGATAAAACTGTACAACTGAGATGAAATTGAAGCAAGATCTATTTTTTGATGGAGCCTCTGACTGGGAGGATTTGGGTGGAGGGGTTTCCCGACAGTTTGTAGGGTATAATTCCCAGCAGATGATGGTAAAGGTCAAGTTTGAAAAAGGTGCCATCGGTGCCATGCACCATCATTTTCATTCCCAGGTCACCTATGTGGCCGGTGGGCAGTTTGAAGTCACTGTGGATGGCCAAACCAAAATATTGAAGGAGGGTGACGGTTTTTTTGCCCAGCCCAATATCGAGCATGGGGTAAAATGTCTCGAAGCGGGCCTATTGATCGATGTATTTACACCTCTCAGGGAGGATTTTTTGAAATGATATAAAGCAATAAACTGAACAATTTACAGCACATGAAAAAGATTGGATTTCAACTGATGACTTTAGGGATGGTCGCACTATCATTTGTGGCCTGCGGTGAAAAAGAAGGTAAGACCATCGCCGAGCAACCCAAGGAAGAAACAGCCGATATGTATGAAGGGGTGGAGTTTGATATGCCAAGGGTCAAAGAGACCTCTTTTCCAGACTATGGGGTGTCCATAGTTGATTTTGGAGCAGTGGGCGATGGCATCCAGAGCAATACAAACGCATTTGCCGATGCCATTGAAGAGGTATCCAAGAATGGGGGCGGAAGAGTAGTGGTGCCCAGGGGAATGTGGCTTACGGGTCCCATACAGTTCAAGAGCAACATCAACCTGCACTTGGAAGATGGGGCGTTGCTGCTTTTCAGCAAGAATTTTGATGAATATCCGTTGGTGGAGACCAGTTTTGAAGGGTTGAACACCGTTCGCTGTATGTCGCCCATCTATGCAAAAGAAGTCGAGAACATTGCAATTACGGGCAAAGGGACCATAGATGGCAATGGCGATGCATGGCGTTATGTGAAAAAGGGAAAGATGACATCGAGCCAATGGAAGAGCCTCGTCAAATCAGGGGGCGTGCTCAACGAGACGGAAGACATTTGGTTCCCATCCGAATCCTCCCTATCTGGATTTATCGCCACGGACAATTTCAATGTGCCAAAAACAAATGACAGACAGATATTGGAGGGAATGAAGGATTTTCTACGTCCCGTAATGGTGAGCATCGTCAACAGCAAGCGTATTTTGTTGGACGGCCCAACGTTCCAAAACTCACCTGCCTGGAACATCCATCCGCTTATGAGCGAGGATGTCATCATCCGAAACCTGAATGTAAGGAACCCATGGTACTCCCAAAATGGGGACGGCCTAGATCTGGAATCCTGTAAAAATGTGCTCATCTACAACAATACCTTTGATGTAGGGGACGATGCCATCTGCTTCAAATCAGGTAAGAACAAGGACGGACGGGACCGGGGTATGCCCACGGAAAATGTCATAGTAAAGAACAATATTGTCTACCACGGTCACGGAGGTTTTGTGGTGGGCAGTGAAATGTCGGGTGGGGTAAGGAACGTCCATGTTTCCAACTGCACGTTTATCGGCACCGATATTGGACTTCGCTTCAAGAGTACCCGAGGAAGGGGAGGCATTGTGGAGAACATCTATATTTCCAACATCGATATGATCAATATCCCCACGGATGCCATCAATTTCAATTTGTTCTATGGTGGAAACTCCCCGGTTTTGGAAGATGACCAAAGTGCAGATGACGAGCAACGTGATGAGACTTTGGTCCCTGTCACCGAGGAAACGCCATCTTTTAAAAACATCCACATGAAGAACATCCGAGTGGTAGCTTCGGGTGTTGCAGCCAATTTCCAGGGATTGCCCGAAATGAACCTTCAAAATGTTACCTTGGAAAATGCCGTTTTGGAGGCAGAGAAAGGCATTGTTGCGGTGGACACGGACGGTCTGATCTTAAAAAACGTTAAGGTTGTGCCGACCAAGGGAAGTGCCCTTACCCTATACAACAGCAAAAATGTGGAGGTCAAAGCATTTTCCTATGAAATGAAGGAGGGTAAACCCATTAGGGTATTGGGGGCGTTGACCCAAAAAGTAAAACTGCAGAAGGATTTGGAGGCCAAAACTGAATTGGGGAAAGGAACACCTGACGGGGCCATAATTTTTGAATAAGACTTTATGAGAAAGCTATTGTTGCTGATCCCTTTGCTGTTGGCATTTTCGATACCGCAGCATACACCTACCATTCATTTGGCCGGGGATTCCACCATGGCGAACAAACCCTATACACCCAACAATCCAGAAAAGGGGTGGGGGCAGGTGTTGCCTTTATATATGGAAGGGATCCAAGTAAAGAACTATGCCATCAATGGGAGGGCGACCAAGGATTTTCGTGCCGAGGGACATTGGGATAGATTGCTCAGTGGAGTGAAGCGGGGTGATTATGTCATCATTCAGTTTGGACATAATGATGAATCTCCCAGCAAGGGCGAATTGCGTTACTCTACACCGGAACAGTACAAGGCCAATCTGGAACAGTTTGTTCTGGATGTGAGGGAAAAACAGGGAACCCCCATTTTGGCCACATCCATCACCCGAAGAAAATTTGAGAACGGCACGTTGGTCTATACCCACGGGGTCTATCCCGACAAAGTGCGCGAAGTGGCAAAGGAAATGGAAGTCCCTCTGCTTGAAATGGAGGAACGCACCCGCGAATTGGTCACCACTTTTGGCGAGGAACGCTCCAAGCAATTGTTTTTGCACTATCTGCCTGGGGAATATGCCATTTTTCCGGAAGGGGAAGCGGACGATACCCACCTTTCACCAACAGGGGCTTTTGCCGTTTGTGACTTGGCAGTGGCCGAATTAAAAAAAGCTGTTCCCGAACTGCAACCTTATTTCAATCCTTGATGGGGTAAAATGACCGAGAACATTTTGCAAAGGTATCTCCTTGGGTTAATTTTGGCACCATCAATTTCATATAGCATATTTTGTCTGCCAAGTCTGACCGTATTTTAGTTGAAGAAAAGTGGAATGCGTATTCCCATGCGTTCGGGATTGTCCTGGCCTTGTTGGGCAGTATGTTTCTTTTTCGGGAAGAATTGGATGGAACACCTTATCTGAGGGGCAGTCTCATTGCCTATTCCCTGTCGCTCGTATTATTGTTTGTGGCTTCTACGGTGTACCATGCCGTACAAAATCCCAAACTAAAAAAGAAACTCCGGATTTTGGACCATATCAGCATTTATTACCTGATTGCGGGAACCTATACCCCGGTGTGCCTTACCGTGTTGTTGCCATCCAAAGGATGGTTGTTGTTCTATCTGGTTTGGGGCATTGCCTTGTTTGGAACAGTCCTGAAAATATTCTTCACGGGAAAGTTCGAAGTATTTTCCTTGGTACTTTATGGCGTAATGGGATGGCTCATCGTCATCGACCTGCCTTATTTGATGGGGCATATGTCCTCTACAGGTATGCTCTATCTCGGATTGGGAGGGGCCTTTTATACCATTGGCATCTTATTTTATGCGGTGAAAAAGATTCCCTTCAACCATTTGATATGGCACTTTTTTGTGTTGGGTGGCGCCGTGAGCCATTGGGTTTTGATCTATGGGGTTGTCGAACAATTGGTTTGAGAAAACCGAATCTACACAAAATAAGCCATCCCTATTCCCAAAATGATGACCAAGAGTTTTTGCAGGTTGAACGCATGACCTTGTGAACTTTCAAATAGAATGATAGTGGAAATATGAAAAAACACCCCAATGGCCAAAGAAGTCAATAAATGGCCGTGGCTTTCCATCCAAAAGGATTGGGTCGAAACATAACTTCCAAGTGGCGTCATCAGTGAAAAAGCACCTATGAAGAACAAAATGGTTTCCAACTTCATTTTGGAATTGATCAAGAAAATTCCCAACACAATGGCAATCGGAATTTTATGAATTATAATGCCGTAAAGAATTGGATCGTTTCCGTGGATGGGAACACCTTCCACCAAGGCATGTACGGACAGACTCAAAAATAACAACAATGGAAATTTGGTTTTATCCAGATCGAGGTGCATGTGGCCGTGTTCTGCCCCTTTGGAAAAAAACTCTAAAAAAATCTGCAACAAGATACCGCCCAAAATAAAGAGGGCTATGGTTTTGGCGTCATGGCCTTCATAAACTTCGGGAAGCAGTTCAAAAAATGTGAGGGCCAATAAAAAGGCACCGCTGAAGGCCAGCAAAAGTTTGATGCGCCCCGTATCTTTGGGTTTTACGAACCAAACAAACCCAAATCCGGCCCAAACGGCCAAGATGGGAGCCAAATAAATGAAAGTGGGATGAAAATCCATAGCTAGGTTTGATGGGGCAAAAATAGCCTATTTTTACGGAAAGATTTGAAGATACAAT
Organism: Allomuricauda sp.; assembly: GCA_048270465.1. Classification (GTDB taxonomy): domain Bacteria; phylum Bacteroidota; class Bacteroidia; order Flavobacteriales; family Flavobacteriaceae; genus Flagellimonas. The sequence goes on along the minus strand of JBLWSV010000013.1, from coordinate 97,388 downwards.
GGCAGGAAATTTTAAGATGATGGCCAAGACCCTATACGGTTTTGAACCCCTATTGGCCAAAGAGCTACGGAACCTGGGGGCGGGCCATGTGGAAGAAGGGGTGAGGAACGTAACTTTTGAAGGGGACACCGGCTTTATGTACAAGGCCAATCTTTGCCTACGAACGGCATTAAAAGTGTATAAGCCCTTGAATACATTCAGGGTTTTTAATGAAAAGGATCTTTACAAAAATATCCATCAAATGGAGTGGCCTGATTTTTTTGGTCACGACAAGACATTTGCTATCGACACAACGATGAATTCCGAGGTGTTCAATAACTCCATGTTCGTTTCCCTGAAAGCAAAAGATGCCATTGTGGACAAGTTTCGGGAGGTGGTAAGACAGCGCCCCAATGTGAATTCACAGGATCCGGACATCCGCATCAACATCCATATCCACGAAAACACCTGTACGGTTTCCCTGGACAGCTCTGGAAATTCATTGCACCAAAGGGGATACCGTATTTTGACCAATATTGCCCCCATCAACGAAGTGCTGGCTGCGGGACTGCTCCTTACCAGCGGTTGGGACGGCCATACCGATTTCTTGGACCCCATGTGCGGAAGTGGGACGTTTTTGATTGAGGCCGCCATGATAGCCTGTAATATTCCGCCAAACATCAACAGAGAGTCTTACGCCTTTATGCACTGGAAGGATTACGATGCAGAGCTGCACGAGAAAATTGTGGACGTTAGTTTGAAGAAAACACGAGAGTTCCACCATAAGATCATCGGGTATGATAAGGCTCCTTCTGCTGTGAGAAAGGCGCAGGAAAATGTGGAAAATGCCAACCTTTCAGAATACATCACCATAGAGCGGAAGGACTTCTTTAGGACTGAAAAACCGGTTGAAGGCAAGTTGCACATCGTATTCAACCCGCCCTATGGAGAACGGTTGCCCATTGAAATGGAAGCATTCTATGCCAAAATAGGGGATACCCTGAAGCAGGAATACCCCGGAACCGATGCTTGGCTGATCACATCCAATCTGGAAGCATTGAAACACGTTGGGCTGAGACCATCCCGAAAAATAAAGACCTTTAACGGAAAGCTGGAGGCCCGATTGGTAAAGTATGAGATTTATGAAGGGAGCAAAAAGGCAAAATACCAACAATAGATAAATTATTTTGTGATTGTTGCAGCAACAACATTGAAAAAATTTGCACAAGTTAAAGAAATGTTTAGCTTTGGAGAGCTTTAATAAAGCAAACTAACTAACTCAATCTAATTGTTGGAAAAAGGACCTGAACATTCAGGTCCTTTTTTTGTCCCCATTTTCGATGGACATGTCTTAATGGTCCGACCAGATGGCAAGCTCGTTTCCGGATGGGTCGGTGAAATGGAACCTTTTGCCTCCAGGGAATGAAAATATATCTTTTGTAATGGTTCCCCCGGCCTGCTTTACCAGTTCTTTTATCTCTTCCAGATTTTCATGGTACAGCACTACCAATGCCCCGTTCACAATGTTTTCTTCCGATTTTTCAAAGCCACCTTCGAGTCCGCTATCCGAGAAGGCGATATAGGTGGGGCCATAGTCGGTGAAGGTCCAGTCAAAGGTTGCGTGGTAAAAATCCTTTGTTTTTTGCAGGTCGTTCGCCTTGAACTCCACATAATTGATATGGTTGTTCTTCATGGCTATTGATTTGGTTGTTCCTTTTTCTTCTTTGATTTTTTGTAAAAAGGAAGGAAGTAGGAGATGGAATAGTTGTAGTTGACCCCAAAATTGCTCCCATCGGTAACCTTGTTGAATCCGGGAATCCACAGATTGGGGAAGCGCTCGTCTTCTTTGTTGGTGACCAAAAAGCCCAATCGGGCACTCATGCCCACATAGATGTTGGCAAAAAGTTCGGCCTTGATGCCTACTACAAACTCCAACCATGAGGCGTTCAGTCCACTGAATTCCTGACCGGGTTCGGTGCCGGCCAGAAAATCGGGATTGTACAAATGGTTGGTGTTGAAAATACTGTAATCGTTCAAAGTCTGGCTGAAACTGGCCACAGCATACCGTCCACCTATGGTGATGGCATTGTTCATTCCAAACCAATTCTGGTAGGTGTTCACATCCACTCCACCTTTGATATAGCTTCCGGAGGTTTTAAAGTCATACAACAAGGTACTGTTCAGGTTTTCACGCTGTGTCTTGGTTTCGTTACCAATCTCGGCGGCCAGGTATAGTTTTTGGGTCAACCTGTAATCCCCCACCAGTTCAAGCCCTGTGTAATCCTCATCCACAAAGGAAAGGACCAATTTGCTGATATCCGCACCGACACGGAGGCCATATTCCTCCTTGTACTCCACCGTATCCTTGGGTTGAAGGTCTATGGGTTCACTTTGCGCAGCCAATGGGAAGGGTAGCAGTGCAACGAGGAGAATAAGATTAGTAAAATATTTTGACATGGATATTGTTGGAGTTTTCAATGGTTTGTTGGACAATGGAAATATCCTGTATCCAGTTATTTGCACTTTCTGGAAGCGTAATGGTAAGGCCATCATAGTTCATGACAAATCCACATGCCCTCGAAACAAAGGCCTCCCGAGTACTGTACGAAATGGTCAGGGAGTCAATGTTTCCCGTTTCTTCACCAGTATCGGCATCATCGGCAGAATTGTTGATGAAGGCAAAAGTGGTCCCGGCGGCATCGTTTCGAAGTGGAATTCCTATCGAATCCAAAGTGGAACGATCGGCAATCGTATTGACCACAGTGTCCAGAACAACTTCTTTGATTCGCAGTGAAGGAACATCCTTGGCCACAGTGGTGTCTTCAATGTCAAAAAAACCGATGACCAAGAGCGGTGTATCCCCATCAACACAGATGTCATCCTTTTCACAGGATGAAGCATAGACAAGCATTGATGCGATGAACAGGATGGGAATCAATTTTTTCATACCGGATATTAGCGGATTTTTGGTGGGAAACTACCCCCGTTTTTCCAAAAGTACAACATTTTCAACGTGGTGCGTTTGTGGAAACATGTCCACTGGCTGCACCTTCGTGACCTGATAAATTTCTTTCATTAGGGCCAAATCCCTGGCTTGGGTCGCACTGTTGCAACTCACATATACAATTTTCGGCGGAGCTGCTTTCAAAAGTTGGCCTACCACTTGTTTGTGCATGCCATCCCTGGGGGGGTCGGTAATGATCACATCCGGTTTCCCGTGCTGTTCCATAAATGCATCATTGAACACATTTTTCATATCGCCCACATAAAACTCCACGTTGGAAATATTGTTGTGCACTGAATTGGCCTTGGCATCTTCAATGGCTTCGGGAACGGATTCCACCCCTATCACTTTTTGGGCTTTTTTGGCAATGAACTGGGCTATGGTGCCCGTTCCGGTATAGAGATCGTACACCAGTTCGTTCCCCGAAAGTCCAGCAAAGTCCCTGGCCACTTTGTAGAGTTCATAAGCCTGTGCCGAATTGGTCTGGTAGAAAGATTTTGCATTGATCTTGAACTGAAGTCCTTCCATTTCTTCAACAATATGATCACGGCCCGCAAAGCAGACGACCTCTTGGTCATAGATCGTATCGTTTGGTTTGGCATTGATCACATATTGCAAAGAGGTGATCTCGGGAAATTTCTGTTTCAGATGGTTCAACAATAGTTCCCGATGATTTTTATCATCTTCGAAAAACTGGATCAGTACCATGATTTCCCCAGTTGAAGCAGTCCGGATCATTAACGTGCGGAGCAATCCTTCCTGTTTTCTGGGGTCGAAAAAGGAAAGACCGTTTATATTGGCAAAGCTTTTGACCTCCAAGCGAATCGCATTGGACGGATCTTGTTGCAGATGACATTTATTGATGTCCAAAATCTTGTCCCACATCCCCGGAATATGGAATCCCAAGGCGTTTCGGTCTTCGATGTCCGTGCCCGAATTGATTTCGTCCTGGGTGAGCCATCTGCTGTTTGAAAAGGAAAATTCCATCTTGTTCCTATAGAAATATTCCCTTTCGGAACCAAGGATGGGACTGATTTCAGGAAGATCGAGGTGCCCGATGCGCTTTAGGTTGTTTTCCACCTCTTTTTGCTTAAAATATAATTGATGTTCGTAGCCCATGTGTTGCCATTTGCAACCGCCACAGGTTCCGAAATGTTGGCAAACGGGTTCCGTCCTCCTGCTGGAAAGGGTGCGGAATTTTGTGGCCACTCCCTCAAAATAGGCCTTTCGCTTTTTAGTGGTCATCACATCCACTACATCGCCCGGAACGGCATTGGTTAGAAAAATGACCCTCCCATCCGGTGTTTTCCCAACGGATTTTCCCTTGGCCCCCGCATCGATGACCTCTACATGCTCAAACGTTTGTCGCTTATTCTTTCTTCGCATGCGGCAAAAGTAACTTCTTTTTGGTACTTGACATTGCCACACTTCTTAAATTGCCCTAAACTTTTATGGATCATCGTCCCAATAATCCAGCTATGGGGCATAATGATTTTGGACAATAATTTGTAATTTGCGGGCACTCCAAGGGATGATTTCTCTCCCACGCTGCTTTTTCGGGCTTCCGAAAGAATAAAGGTACAGTAGGAATGGTTGTTTTATCAATTTAATTACTATTGAAATGACTGTTTTAGAACATTTGACTTCGCAGCAAGCGATCGATCTGGAAAACAAGTATGGGGCCCACAATTACCACCCGCTTCCCGTGGTTTTGAGCAAGGGCGAGGGTGTCTATGTTTGGGATGTTGAGGGAAAGAAATACTACGATTTTCTCTCGGCTTATTCCGCAGTGAACCAAGGACATTGCCACCCAAAGATCATTGGGGCCATGATCCAACAGGCCAAGACGCTTACCCTTACATCAAGGGCTTTTTACAATGATATGTTGGGCAAGTTTGAACAGTACGCCACATCCACTTTCGGTTTTGATAAATTGCTGCCCATGAACACGGGTGCAGAGGCTGTGGAGACCGCACTGAAAATCTGCAGGCGATGGGCATACCAGAAGAAGGGGGTTCCCGAAAACCGGGCCAAGGTCATAGTTTGCGAGAACAATTTCCATGGTAGGACCACGACCATCATATCTTTTTCCAATGATGAAGTGGCCAGACAAAATTATGGTCCTTATACCGAGGGCTTCATCAAGATCGAATACGATAACCTGGCAGCTTTGGAAACCGCTTTGGAAAGCGATCCGAACATAGCTGGATTTTTGGTGGAACCCATTCAAGGTGAAGCTGGGGTCTATGTGCCATCCGAAGGATATTTGAAAAAGGCCAAGGCACTTTGCGAAAAGCACAATGTACTTTTTATTGCTGATGAAGTGCAGACCGGTATAGCCAGAACAGGTAGATTGTTGGCCACTTGTGGCAATTGTAGCTGTGAGGATAAAAATTGTAGTGGTACACCAGAGGTGAAACCTGATATTTTGATTCTGGGCAAAGCTCTTTCGGGTGGGGTTTACCCCGTTTCGGCTGTTTTGGCCAATGACCACATCATGGAGGTCATAACCCCGGGAAGCCATGGAAGCACGTTTGGTGGAAACCCCATAGCCGCTGCCGTGGGCATGGCTGCATTGGAGGTGGTCAGGGAAGAGAATTTGGCTCAAAATGCCCAAGAATTGGGTGAACTGTTCCGGGAGGAGCTCAACAAGTTTATACCGACCTGCGATTTGGTGACCATGGTACGGGGCAAAGGATTGCTCAATGCGATTGTCATCAACGATACGGAAGACAGTTCCACGGCTTGGGATATTTGCTTGGCCTTAAAAGAAAATGGACTGTTGGCGAAACCTACACATGGCAACATCATTCGTTTTGCCCCGCCATTGGTGATGAACCGCGAGCAGTTGATGGATTGTGTTTCCATAATCATCAAAACGATTCAGGATTTTTCCAAGTAACTTACCGCTTGGATGGATAAAATAAAAGAGGGCAGTCCACAAAAAAAAACGGTTATCTGTCAGTTTGAGCGCAGTCGAGAACCTGAAACACATTGATAGTCAATGTATTTCAACTGCGCTCAACCTGACGAAGTTAAAATTTTGCCGCTTTTTGGACTGCCCTATTTCATCAAGAGCCCTCCTTGGATTCTATGGCCATTTCACAACCATAATTGTCCGAAAAGAAGTTGTCCAGATCATCCGCTTTTAGGGCCAAATGTTTTAGATTTTTCTTTACGGTTTCTGCATGTTCCGTAAAAATATCGGAGATGTGTGCCCTATAGGAAACAAAAATCTTGTTGTCATGGATGCCCAGATAATAAGGTTCTACATGGTTTTCCAGAAGAAAGGAGAGGAGTGCCTCCAAATTTTGCTTGGGTAGGTTGTTCAATGGTGAGGTCGCAATCAGATAATCTCTTTGGAAAACAAACATCCGAATAAGTGCACTTCCTTGGTGGAACTCCCAAAAATCCCTACCGGCCCTTCCCAAAACCGGGTCCATCCCAAGTTCGGCAATGGCATCTTCCACAAATTGGGCAAAATGGCTTTTCTCAAATTCGTCCCAAATCGATATGTCCATGGAATGGCCACAGTTGTTGCAGAATTCAGCCGCTACCTCGGTGTAGTGGTCGCAAGAATTGCATTTTACATTGAAGGAAGTGCCATTGGCATTTGCAAAATCCCTCAATTCCTTTACAAGATCGGAATGTTTGATGCCAAACCCCACGTTGTCCGCATTGGTGAACTTGGAGGTGGTGACCCCGACGAGCATGCCTGCTTCGTTCAGGATGGGCCCACCTGAGTTTCCGGGATTTACGGCAGCATCCGTTTGTATGTAGCTCCTATTGCCCAAGGGTTGGCTCACGGATGATATGATGCCCTCGGTAATGGTATAGGGCATGCCAAAGGGATAACCGTTGATGAACACCTTTTGGGTGTTGGCGATGATGATATCCTCTTGGAGTGAAATGCCATCGTGCGCAAGGCTGATGCCATCGGTGGACAAAAAGGCAAGGTCCACCTCTGGGTTGGCCATGACCACATGGGCCACATGCCTATCTTTTTTATGGTCCTCAATGGCTACCACTTTTTCTCCTTTTACCACATGGTAGTTGGTAACGATATGGTTGTACCCTTTTATGATGAACCCACTTCCGGTACCTGAGGCGGCTATGATCTTAAAGACCGATTTTTGAATATTTTCCATCTGTTTTTTTTTGATTTGGGTTAGCTGAAAAATTTTGAGAAGAATCCTTTTTTCTGAACGACCGTTCCCGTTGTTCCGTTCAAGAAACCACTATAGGTTTCCAGTAGTATAGGGGCTGCCACATGGAGCTCCATTCCAGAGACCTTTTCCAACACACTATATATGGCTTCCTTGTGGTGCTCCTCTAAGTTGAAGCTGTACAGGAAACGCAAAAATGAACATTGCAGATAGTAGCATAACATAATGTTATGGTTTTCCTGTACGTAGCGATCCACATTGGCTTTCATATTCTGCGATTCATTCTGGAGCAATTGGGAGGACCCTCTCCGTTTTATGGAGATTACCGCCTCGGCATGGTACATGCTCGCCAAATATTCCTCCTTGGTCATGCCGCACAGTTTTTGCATAAAACCAAAACTTTTGTCCACTCGATGCCTAAAATCGGTATTGCCGTCATAAAGTGTGGATACATAGCTCTCCAGAGAGGTCCTTAATGTGCCATGAACACAGGGCATGTTCACAATTTTCAAAATGGAAATGACCGAAATGTCCCATTGGAAGTCATCCCATCTTTTTTCTTTAAAAAAAGCACTGAATTCCTGATATTCGTTCAAAATGGACTCTATTTGCTGCCATACCTGTTCTTTTTCCACATCGGTCAGGGGGGTTACTTTGGGTTCTTGGTAAAAATCGGCCTTGTACTTGTCTATGAACTCATCATCATAGTTGTCCGAATAAACACAGATATCCCTCAGCACATCATAGACTTTATAGGGCTGGCATAGGGCAATATTAGTCTTGTACCCGAACCATAAAGTGTCACCATCCAACTGGATCTGGGCCAGTTTCAACGGATGGAAATTGATTTCCGAGACCTTTCTGAACAAGGCAACTTTGTTGGTCTGTTCGGTAATTTTCAGAAATGGAGCCCTTATGGAAAAGATATTGTCCGTAATGGTCATTTGGATTTCGGCCGAACCTTGGCTTTGGACAATTTCAATGTCCCGATCGGTATCCTTGCCCTCCAGCAAAGCTGAATTGATGTAATTAATGGTCTCGATCAATGCCTTTCTGTAGTCTTTGGCATCATAGGCTTCGACGGCCTTGCTCCAGTGCGATACATCGGTAAATGGCTCGCCCTTGCTTTTGATAGGTCTTTGGAACCTGGGAAGTACATGCTTCATGATCAGTAGGTTAAGTTATGAAAACAATCAAAATCTTCAGTGAGGTAGATTGCCGTTTCGGAGGGGCTATGGGTGAAACAGCTTTGCTAATATCGTTTTTTTTATTTTAGGTCGTTTGTTTTTCTTAAAAAAAAATCCATAAAAGGATGGATAGTGAAAAACGCTTCACAGGATTGTGGTGCGAAATGTGATGGTCTGATAGTGAGCTGGGTATGTGGTAAATTTAGGAAACGGCAGCCTCCAAAAGTTCCAGGCCCATTTCATCCGCATTAAAAAATGCCCTGATTCCTACTGGCAGCGTAAAATTGTTGGGGACATGCCCAAAGCTCATGCCATAGACAGCGGGAATTCCCAAAGGGGCAATCCTGTCCATGATCACTTCTTTCAAGGTGAAATTATCGTCTTTCTTTTCCCTGTCACACCCTTTGCAGACCCCAAAAATAATGCCTTTGGCCCTAGGGAACGTAGGCCCTTCGATGAGTTGGGTGAGCATACGGTCCACTCGGTACGGGGCTTCTTCCACCTCTTCCAGAAATACGAGCTTGTCCGTAAAATCTATTTCATGTGGGGTCCCGATCAATGCATTGACCAGCGTAAGGCTGCCCCCTGCCAATTCTCCTTCGCAGGTCCCTGGTGTGATAATATAACGCTCATATTCGGCATTGTCCAAAAAATCCGGATCTTTTAGTTTCACATTTTTGATGGTCAGTGAATCTTTACCTTTCATCAACACCTTTTTGAAATATTTTTGGCTATACCTGTCATGGATGGTACTGCCCACGGGACCATGGAAACAGATCAGTCCGGTTTCGGTGTAAATGGCCTGGATCAATGCGGTGATATCACTAAAACCGATGAGTGCTTTTGGGTTGTTTTTTATGATATTGTAATCCAAAAGATCAAGAATTCGGGTGCAGCCATATCCGCCACGGGCACAAAGGATAGCATCCACTTCTGGATTGGCGAACATCTCGTTCACATCGTTCGCCCGTTCTTCGTCCGTAGCACTGAAATATCCGTGATTGCCCAGAATGCGCTGCGTGTGATAGGTTTTGAAACCCATTTTGTCCAAGGTTTCCAAGGCCCTTTCCAGTACTTCGGGCTTGATGGCGTAACCTGGGGCCACCAATCCGATGGTATCCCCTTTTTTTAGTTTTTTGGGCTTGATCTTAGGTTTTGGAACGGATTGTTGTTTGTTCGCCCATCCCGATTGTGGCAAAAGTGTTGTGGCGCTAAGGGCCGTGACCGATTTTAGGAAACTTCTTCGTTTGGACATTGAATCTGGATTGCAATAAAACGAAGATAAAGATGCACAAAATTTTTGAGGATTGGTAGGGTCTAATCACTGTTCCGTTCTTCCCGGCGCAATTGTCTTTGAATTTTTCGGATTGCGGACTCTATGGATTTCTCGGGTTCAATGATATTGTATTCTCCCCAGAAGTCCGTATCGGTAAAGCCCAGGGCCTCATCGCTCATGATGATGGATTTTTTGATCCGTTCCCGGTTTTTTGGAAATTCGCCATCCATGTTTTTCTCCCAATCGGTAATGGCCATTTCAGCGGTCATGCTATACACGGAGTTGAACCATTTATCGGCCCAATCCACCTTGAACTCCATGGTGACGCTGCTGTAGCCGTAATACCACTTCCCGTCTTTTTCCCGGTAATCGACCCGATAGGCCACCTCTGTAGGCCAGACATCCACTTTTGCAGGTTTTTTTCGGACAAAGAGTTCGGCGGCCTTGTCCCTATCGGTAATGTTCAAGGAGAAGATGGCACTGGTCAAGGTTCTTTTTTCCACATCTATGAACAGCTCTCCCTGATAGAGTGGGTCCAAAATATTTTCATGTTGCTTGAATTTGATGACATAGACCAGCTTGTCATTGACCCTGATGGATCGATCGAAGGAAAATTTATAGTTGGAAATGGACTCATCGGAGAATAGGTACTCGGGGTATTTCATGACATCCACATACAGCGTGTTGTAGGGCCCGCCCTGAAGTTTTAGGGCCACCGTGTCCAGTTTGCTATAATCTGTGCTCTTTCTGGCCTTATACAGTTCCACGGCATCGTCCCTGTTGGAGCCATAAGGGGTTTTGTGGATGGTCACCACGGCTTCTGCCAAGGATACGTTCTTTCTCCGCCTTTTTATGGTTTCCCTATAAAACGCGGTCATCAGTGCAGGATCTTCAAAGTAGTTTTCATCTCTTTTGGCCATGGTTTCCTTGACCAGGGCCATGGCATCCTTGGGGGCATTGATGTTGATTTCCGAAAGTTGGGTGACGGACACAGTGAGTGAGATTCTGTTTTTTTCAGGTCCAAGTTCCGAGAGGGGGACCCATTCGGTCTTGTAGCCCAAAAAGGATACGATCACGTTTTTGCCCGTAACTTTTTTGGGGACTTTGAGGAGAAAGTTTCCCTCGGTATTGGTTATGGTACTGATATTGGTCCCTTCCACGGTGAGCGTTGCGAACACCAAGGGATTGTTTGTGGATTTGTCAACCACCTCTCCGCTATATTGGTCAAAGTCAACGGTTTCTTCTTGGAATGCAAATGTCTTGGTGGGGACAAGTATTGTCAAGACCAACACTGCCGACAACAATGACAATGAGAGTTTCCACAATGGCGAAAAAAATCTGTTCAGTTGCATACCCAAAAAATTTACCTGATAAACACTATTAAAGGTACGAAATTCTGGATTTCGATGTATGTTAAATCATATCTAAGGTAACCAACTAAATAATTTGCCATCAAGTGTTAAGAAAGTTTAATCGACCATGAAGAGTGCATTGGCAAAAAACAGCTTTCCATTTTCCCAAAATCCTCTAAAGAGCGGGTTGTCAACCATGTAGATTACCTGGCCCCTTCCATATTGTTCTGCGCCAAAAACCAAAGATTCTTTGATTTCCTTTTGTGCTTCGCTGCCCGCAAAACCGGAAAAAGGTTTCGTATCGTTTTCGAGATACACTGCATTTCCACCATTTAAGTATTTATAACTGGAACTGCCCAATTTTAAGGTGAAATAATCAGATCCATAGCCGTAGGCCAGTGGGTGGGTATTGTCCACTTTGGTCTTGAAAATTGCCCCTGTAATCGCTTCTTTTATCTGTTCCCTTTCGGAATCTTTATAGGGTTGGGGAGTTTTGGTGCCTTCTTCATCTTTTTCCTTTTCTTTTTCCTTGATGCCGAACCCTTTTTCTCCATCAATGGCACTTATGGCCCCACCCATGGCAATGATCTTGCCTCCTTTGCGCACCCAATCTTTTAGATTGGAAAGTTGGTTTTCATTAAAATGGTTGCCGTAACGACCATCGGGCAGGATCAGAATATTGTACTTGTCCAAATCTACCCTGTTGGCATACTCATCGTCAATAACGGTGAGCGGGTAATGCAATTGTTGTTCAAAAAAGTGCCAGATCTCCCCAAAACGGAGCGTTGAGGTAGGTCCACCGGAAAGCACGGCAATTTTTGGTTCGTTGATCATACGGACATAGGATGAACCAAAATCTTTTCCTGAATCCACAAATCCGGTACTGGCGTGGATCACTTCCTTTTGGTATTTGTCCACAATGGATTGTAAGGTCTTGATAAAATCGGAATGGTGTTCATTGTCTCCTTTGGTGATGATCAGGGTCCCACGATCAAAAGACCTGCCATCCAAACTAAAGGGATGGTCCGCTTTTCTGACCCGGATGCCTTCTTTTATCAGTTCGGCCAAAAACCGGGCATCCTTCATGCTGTTCCAATCCGTGAGATACGCATAGCTCCCAGAATTTATGCTGGTTTTTGTTGCGTTCGCCGCCTCGCTCTGTGGATTCACCAAGGAAGTTGATGCAATCGCATCCAATCCGTATGCGTAGGGTAGGGACCAAGCTGTAATGTCGTACGTCAAGGAATCCGAAAGTTTCGCGTTGGGTTCGAACAAAACCTTCACCAATGTTCCCTTGGATTGATTGGTTGAAACCACCATGCCGTTCTTGTCAATGGATAGGCTCCCATTTTTTCCAGTGCCATAATCGTGGCCCTTGTGCGTGCCACTGGTGAGGTCGCCAAACTGGATTCGGTGCTTGTTCAGTAGGGATTTCAGGGCATCCAACTTGTCCTTGTCACCTTTCAGGACATAACTTTTATAGTTGAAGTTCTGGTTTTGGTGGAATTTCCTGAATTCCTCGTTCAGTCTGGCCGCATTTTGTGAAGAAACTTCCACGGTGGACAATCCGGTGGTGAAATGATGCGCTATCCGGTCCTTCAGGGTGAGCGTGTCCCCAATGCTGGTAATGATGCCCAAACCGGCTCTTCCACTTCCTCCCTGTTCGTAGGTCATGCCAATGGCGCCATTGTAAACGGGATAGGTGTCGCCATAACTGGGATAGAAGAGGTCAAAAACTTCCTTGGTGAAATAGAACCAGCCATTTTGGTCAAAATACTTCGCATGGTTCTTTCCCAGGGTCACCTGAAAATCGCGCTGGAAATCGGTAATGACCTCGTGGTAAGGTTCAGCGGCGGGCGCAAAATAATAAGGGTTGTCCACACCCTGTTCGTGGAAATCTACATGCACATGGGGCAGCCAATCATTGAAGACCTTTATGCGCTGTTGGCTCTCCACTTGGGTGAGCCATGCCCAATCGCGGTTCAGATCGAACATATAGTGGTTGCTGCGCCCGCTCCACCAGCCTTCGTGGTGTTCTTTGCTGTTGGGATCTACTTGGTGCGGGGTGTTTTTGTATTGATTGTACCAATTGCTGTATCGGTCACGTCCATCCGGGTTGATACAGGGGTCCATGATGACAACCGTGTTTTCCAAATAGGAGCTTTTGGCGGTCAACAGTTCATAAATGGTTTTCATGGAGGCCTCCGTGCTCACGCTTTCGTTACCGTGTACGTTATAACTGAGCCATACAATGGCTTTGTCGGAATTTCCGGTCCCTTGGGTATCCTTCAAGTGTTCTTGCCTGATGCTTTCCAAGTTGGTGATGTTTTCTGCATTTGAAACATAGGCCAACAACAAGGGCCTACGCTCGTTGGTCTGTCCATAAACGGTGAGCTTCACCCTGTCAGGGGCAGCCTCGGCCAAATATTCATAATAGTCCACCACTTCATGGTGGCGTGTAAATTCGCTTCCAAGCTCATACCCCAAAAATTCCGAAGGGGATTTCAATTGTTGGGAAGACGCGAAAAAGGTGATCAAGAAGGCGGCGGTAAAAAAAAATCGGGTCATGCGTTGGTCAATTAGTACAAACCAAATCTAACAATAAATTGAACCAGAACCGCAACTTTTCATCGGTTTGAACGACAAAAGCAGCAAAAAAGTAATTAACGTATTTTTAGGACGAGAAAAAAAGAAGAGAATTATCTTTGGTCACCTCATACAGTTTTAATGGAAGTAGATTGTTTGCCCTTTAAGGAAACCGGTTATTTTTCAAAGCTTATTTGCGATTATTTGGATCAAAGGGATGACCTGAAACCCTTTTTCAGCCGATTTCCCATACTGGAAAACTTTGAAGGACAGATCAAGGAGAAGCAAAACAATTACCCCAAGCAACACAGGACCATTTTGGTGGACTCCCTGAACGGACAATATAAGGGTTTTGACCTATCGGAATCTACTCAGGCCAATATAGCTTCCTTGGCGAACACCAATACGTTCACCGTGGTCACAGGTCATCAGTTGAACCTTTTCACGGGACCTTTGTATTTTTTGTACAAGATCGTTTCCACCATCAATCTGGCCAAAAAACTGAAGGATAAGTACCCGGACCATCATTTTGTGCCGGTGTACTGGATGGCCACCGAGGACCACGATTTTGAAGAGATCAATTATTTCAACCTTCACGGAAAAAAGATACAGTGGAACCGAAAGGCATCAGGAGCCGTGGGAAGATTGACCACCGATGGACTGGACACTTTGTTCGATACACTCACCGCCGAATTGGGTCAAACCAGTAAAGCAGAAACGGTAAAGACTTTGTTTCAAAAAACATACTTGGAACATGGTGATTTGGCCAAGGCCACCCGTTTTCTGGCCAATGAACTGTTTGGGAACGAAGGTTTGGTGATCGTGGATGGGGATGATGCCGCTTTGAAGAAATTATTGGTCCCGTTTGCCCAAAAGGATATTTTTGACCATGCCCCTTTTTATAAAGTATCTGAAACCAGTGATGCCCTTTCCAGCATATCTTCGGACTATACCATTCAGGTCAACCCAAGGGAAATCAATTATTTTTATTTGAAGGATGATCTCAGGGAACGCATAGTCCAAAAGAACGGAACGTTTCAGGTGCTGAACACCCAGATCAAATTCTCTTCAGATCAGCTAAAAAAGGAACTCGAACAACATCCTGAACGTTTTTCCCCCAATGTGATTGCCCGGCCATTGTACCAAGAGGTGATCCTGCCCAACCTTTGCTACATCGGAGGGGGAGGGGAGTTGGCCTATTGGCTGGAGCTCAAGTCTTATTTTGATGAAATGGGGATTACTTTTCCCATGCTCATGCTCCGAAATTCCGCTTTGCTGGTTACCGAAAAGCAGCACAAAAAAGTGGAAAAGATGGGTTTGAAGGTTTCCCACCTTTTCATGAAGCAACATTCGCTGATCAACAAGAAGATTCGCGACATTTCCAATATCGACATTGATTTTTCTCCCCAGAAAAAATTGCTGGAAGAACAGTTCCAATATCTGTACGAGTTGGCCGAACAGACCGACAAAAGCTTTTTAGGAGCGGTAAAAGCCCAAGAGGTGAAGCAAAAGAAAGGGTTGGATGCCCTTGAAAAAAGATTGTTGCAGGCACAAAAAAGAAAGTTGAAGGACCATGTGGTCCGACTCACCGACCTTCAGAATGAGTTGTTTCCCAATAGATCCCTTCAGGAAAGGCAACTCAATTTTTCCGAAATGTACCTCGAAATAGGGGATTCCCTGATTCCTACCTTATTGGATACATTGGATCCGTTCTCTGACGGGTTCCTTGTCCTGAAATACTGATCTAGGGCAGAAAATTGATTTTTTTTTCAAAAAAACCAAAAACGAGGTAGGGTATTTTCCAGTACGGTTGTTTTGTTATTGAAAATTGCTATGAAAAAGTAAATTTTATGAGTTGGTTAACTCATATGTTTAGGTTGGTTTTGATTTTATTGAAAAGCCCCGGAGTGGTTCCCGGGGCTTTTTGCTTTTATATCCATCCTCGATAAAAGATCAGAACAGATCCTTGAAACGGGATTTCACTTCGAACAAGGTGGCTTGTTTCATGGAATCGAACCTCACATCGGCATGGCCCACTCGTTCTTCGGGGCCAATCCCCACACTGTAAAATCCTCCTGCCTTGGCCGCATCGATACCTTTTTCAGCATCCTCGAAAACCACACAGTTGTCAGGTTGCAATTTCAATTTTTCGGAGGCATACAAAAATATATCCGGAGCAGGTTTGCTCTTCACCACACTGTTCCCATCACCGACCACATCAAAATAATGCATGGCATTGAGTTGTTGAAGCACTTTGACCGCATTCTTGCTGGCACTTCCCAAAGCCACCAAAAACCCTTCTTGGCGCAAATGGGTGAGCAGTTCCCTTGCACCTGGAAGATAATCATCCTGAGTCATGCTGTCCAAACTATTGACATAAATATCGTTCTTTTTGGTAGCCAGTTGATGGATGGTTTCATCATCCAGATCAACATGATTGTGATCCATGATCACCTTTATGGAATCCAATCGGGATATGCCCCTAAGCTTCTCGTTGACTTCCCGGTCAAAATGCCACCCCATATCATCGGCCAAGCTCTTCCAAGCTTTGTAATGGAGCTCGGCGGTGTCGGTGATCACGCCATCCAAATCAAAAATGAATCCCTTGATCATGCTTTGTTCATTTATAAAGCGCAAAGAAATGGCGAAAACTGTTAAGAAAAAAACCACATTGGGTTATGTATTTAAAAAAGGACCGATCATGCAACGGGACATCCGGCCGAAATCCGCAGGGATATCCCTCTTTTGAAAACTTGTCATAAATATCCTTTAAAACATACTTTTTCAACTAAAGCAAATTGCTATTTTTGCCCATGCATAACAACGTACTTATCTTGGATTTTGGTTCCCAGTACACCCAATTGATCGCAAGACGCGTCAGGGAACTCAACATTTACTCAGAAATAAAACCATATAACAAATTGCCCAAGGACCTGTCGGGATATAAGGCTGTGATCCTTTCCGGGTCTCCTTCGTCGGTCAGGGCCGAAAATGCCCCGCACCCCGATTTGTCGGAGATCAAGGGTAAAAAGCCATTGCTCGGAATATGCTATGGTGCACAATACCTTTCGCATTTTAATGGTGGAAGTGTGGCGCCATCGGCTACCCGGGAATATGGAAGGGCCAACCTTTCGTATGTGAAAGATGGCGAAGATTTTCTCAAGGGACTTTCCGAAGGAAGCCAAGTTTGGATGAGCCATAGCGACACCATAAAAGAGCTGCCAAATGGTGCAATCCGACTTGCAAGTACCCACGATGTGGAAAACGCTGCTTTTAAGATTGAGGGTGAGGTCACTTACGGTATTCAGTTTCACCCCGAAGTGTACCATACCACAGACGGGAAAAAACTGTTGGAAAACTTTTTGGTGAACATAGCTGGGCTCAAACAGGATTGGACCCCGGATGCCTTTGTGGAAACCACGGTAGAAGATCTGAAAAAACAGATCGGTGACGAAAAAGTGATCTTGGGGCTCTCGGGAGGAGTGGACTCCAGTGTTGCGGCCATGTTGTTGCACAAAGCCATAGGGCCACATCTTCACTGTATTTTTGTGAACAACGGCCTTTTGCGCAAGAACGAATTCGAGAGTGTGCTGGACCAGTACAAGCACATGGGGCTCAATGTGAAGGGCGTGGATGCTTCGGCACGTTTTTTGGAAGCATTGCGGGGTGAATCGGATCCGGAAAAGAAACGAAAGATCATTGGTAGGGTCTTCATCGAAGTTTTTGATGATGAGGCCCACAAAGTGGAAAATGCAAAATGGTTGGCACAAGGAACCATTTATCCCGATAGGATCGAATCTGTTTCGGCAAGCGGAGGACCATCCGCAGTAATCAAGAGCCACCATAACGTTGGTGGTTTGCCCGATTATATGAAACTGAAGATTGTGGAGCCTTTGAAAATGTTGTTCAAAGACGAGGTGCGAAGGGTCGGGACGAGTATGGACATGCCGCAGGAAATATTGGCACGGCACCCGTTTCCAGGACCTGGATTGGGCATCCGTATTTTGGGTGACATCACCCCCGAAAAAGTGGCCATTTTGCAAGAAGTGGATGCCATTTTTATTGAAGGTCTAAAAAAATGGGGACTTTATGACAAGGTCTGGCAGGCCGGGGCCATGCTTTTGCCCGTAGATAGTGTAGGGGTCATGGGAGATGAGCGTACCTATGAAAAATGTGTGGCGCTCAGGGCCGTGGAAAGTACCGATGGAATGACGGCAGATTGGGTAAATTTGCCCTACGAGTTCCTGCAAAAGACCTCGAACGATATAATAAACAAGGTCAAGGGCGTTAATAGAGTAGTGTATGACATTAGCTCAAAACCACCTGCAACTATAGAATGGGAATGAAAAAAAAGATATTACAACTGGTCATCGCGGTCATTTTCTTGGCCGCAATCCCAGTTTCAGCACAAAACTATGCCACACATGCCGTAAAGGAAGGGGAAACATTGCAAAGCATTTCCCAAAAGTATCGGGTGACCCCTTACTCCATTTTACAGGCCAACAAAGAGATCAAAAGCGCTTCGGATGTCAAGGAGAATACCATCCTGATCATTCCATTGAAAGGGAATGCCGCCATCGAGAAAAAGGAAGAAAAACAAGAACAGGAAGAAGTTAAACCTCTTGGGTTTACAAGGCACCGGGTGAGGAAAAGGGAAACCATGTTCGGCCTGACCCAAAAATATAAGGTGACGGAAGACCAGATAAAACGATATAACCGCCAATTGTATTCCGAGCAATTGAAAAAAGGAATGGTACTTCAGATTCCCAAGTTTCCCGAAGTGGATCCCGAAGACGAAAAAGAACTGGATTTTGAAACCTATACAGTCCTGCCCAAGGAAACACGGTGGAGCATTGCACATAAATATGGCATTACGGTGGATAGTTTGTTGCTCTTGAACCCCGATCTGGACAAGAACAGCAACTATCTGGCCGCAGGGCAAGAACTGAAGTTGCCCAGACCCAAAGGCGATAGTCTGAAAGAACAAAAGGTCGAACTTTTTAATTCCTACACAGTTCCCCCGAAAAAGACCCTGTACAGTTTGGGCAAAGAATATGGGATCCCTTCGGACTCGATTGTAAAATTGAACCCCGAAATCATGAAGGAGGGTGGGCTGAAAGAGGGCATGGTCATCCGTCTTCCCAAGAAAAGGGATGTTTCGGGAATCGTGAACACTGAAAATTACATTTTTTACGAAGTAAAGCCAAAGCAGAACATTTTCAGGATCACCCAAAACCTCAAAATTTCAAGGGAGGAGCTTTTCCGCCTCAATCCCGATCTTGAAAATGGTCTTAAGGCGGGAATGGTGCTCAAACTTCCCAAGGAAAAAGCACAAGGATTGGAGGTAAAGAACGCCTTGGTGCTGGACAAGGTCAATCTTATCGACAGTATTGATGTGATGAACAGGCCCAAACTGGTGTTCATGTTGCCCTTTAGGTTGGATCGTGTAAACTTGAACGACAAGGAAAAGGCGGAGAACCTGATCAAAAACCGCAGGGACCTTGCCCTGAGCCTTGGTTTCTATACCGGGGCCATGGTGGCCTTGGACTCCATTAAAAAATTGGGTGTTTCGGTCGATGTGAAAACATACGATACCGAACTGAGCCAGGCCAAGGTCAAGGAAATTCTGTTCAGGGAAAACCTAGTGGGCGTAAATGCCATTATTGGGCCAGTGGTCCCTGGGGCATTGAACGAAGTAGCGGTCCAGGCCGCTGCAAAGAACATTCCCGTGATAGCTCCCATTTCATCGGAGAGTGACCTTAGTCACGGAAATGTATTCTTTTCGGTGCCGC
The DNA here is from genome assembly GCA_048270465.1 of Allomuricauda sp. Classification (GTDB taxonomy): domain Bacteria; phylum Bacteroidota; class Bacteroidia; order Flavobacteriales; family Flavobacteriaceae; genus Flagellimonas. The sequence continues at coordinate 78,046 of JBLWSV010000013.1, read as the reverse complement.
GGGATGCCGTGTTGAGACAAAAAATGTTGGCCTATATGGAAAACATACACAAGGATGAGAACGTGATCATTGTTGCCGATTCCACCCATCAGGTGGCACACGATTCCATTTTGTCCAAATTTCCATCGGCACAGATTGCCAAGGTCATAGACAACAAGTCGCTCCATTTGGATGAGTTTCTTGTAAAACTTTCAGAAGAAAAGGAAAACTGGGTCTTTTTGGAAACGGATCAGCCCAATATGGTATCGAGTGTAAGTTCTATATTGAACTCAGCCATTACGGAAAAGATAAAGGTACGCATGTTCACCACTAGTTACAACAGTGCATTTGAGGACGATGCGATATCCATGACCCATTTGTCCAACCTCAGGTTCACCTACCCTTCCTTTTACAGGGAAACCGGGAATGATACATTTACCAAGGCTTATGAAAAGCGTTACAATGGATTGAAACCGGATCGATATGCCGTTCGTGGCTTTGACGTCACTTTTGATGTGCTCTTGAAATTGGCCCATAAGAACAACCTTTTTGAAACATCAAGGATCATAGGCCTGACGGAGTACACGGGCAATAGTTTTGATTATGTGAACGATTGGACCTCGGGGTATTTCAACCGGGCCTGCTATATTATGCAGTACGAAGACCTACAAATTAAAGAAGTGAAACCGGATGACCTCAAAAGTAACCTATAACGGAAACCTTAGGACCACCTGTGTGCATATCAGGTCGGGAAACCAATATATTACCGATGCACCAGTGGACAACAACGGAAAGGGAGAAGCCTTTTCCCCAACTGATACCGTGGCAACCGGATTGGCCAATTGTATGATGACCATGATGGGCATCAAGGCACGTGACCTGGGGATTGATCTGACAGGTTCCACTGCTGAAGTGACCAAGCACATGGCCACTAGCCCAAGAAGGATTTCCAAGATTGAAGTGAAATTTGAGATGCCGAAAGATGTTTCTGAAAAGGACAAAAAGATCTTGATGCACACTGCAAACACATGCCCCGTGCATTACAGCCTTCATCCTGATATTGAGCGAATAATTGATTTTCATTGGGTAAGATAGTTTCCATAGGATGCTTTTTTTTTCTCGGTTTTTTGGGATGGGCACAGGAAATTGAGGAAGGTGTCCCATGGAATGAAAACATGCGGATTACTTGGTCCAATTTTAAAGGAAAAGTGCCCCCGGCAGCAGTGCCGGCTGCCACAACGGCCAGTGGTATCAGCTACACCTATTCTGCGAACCTGTTGCACCACGAAGTGAAACTGGATTTTGAGGTGACGGCCTTTTTCTACCCGAACGAATCTTGGTACAGGCCAGAACTCTGCAACGACAATACCTTGGCCCATGAACGACTCCATTTTGACATTTCCGAGCTCTTTGCCCGTAAAATGAGAGGCAGATTAAAACGTACTTCATTTTCCGATGATGTTAAGGCCGAGGTACGCCAAATCTATAACGAAATCCTACAGGAACTCCAAGATTTTCAAGAACGGTATGATTGGGAGACCAATTTTTCCAGAAATCGGGAAAAACAACTGGAATGGAACCAAAAGATTGCCGAAGCCTTGAAAAATGAAGCCGAAGGATAGATTTTACTTATCCTTGTACGATGCAATGAATTTCTGGTCCAACTTCTCTGAGTCCTTATACTTTAAGCGTAGGTCTTTCAGATCTTTCTTCAGTTTTTCACGAATGCTGCCATAGGCTGGCTCGTCATACACATTGTGCATTTCATTGGGGTCCTTTTTCAGGTCATACAGTTCCCATTCATCCACATCATGGTAAAAATGGATGAGCTTATAGTCTTTGGTTGAAATCCCATAGTGTCGTTTCACGGCATGCTCGCCAGGGTATTCGTAATAATGGTAATAAACACTTTCCCTGTCCCATTGTTCCCCGTTTCCAGTGAACAAGGGCATCAAACTTTTTCCCTGCATGTCATTGGGTGCGGTAATGCCGGCCGCTTCCAGAAAGGTTTGGGCAAAATCCAGGTTCTGGACCATTTCATCGGAAGTGATGCCCGGCTTGATCATATTGGGCCATTTCACCAGCAAGGGTGTCCGGAACGATTCCTTGTACATGAACCGCTTATCGAACCAACCGTGTTCCCCCAAGTAAAAGCCTTGGTCCGAAGTGTAAACGACCAAAGTGTTTTCCGCCAATTGGTTCTTTTCCAAATAATCCAACACCCTGCCCACGTTGTCATCCACGGATGAAATGGTGGCCAGATAATCCTGCATATACCTTTGGTATTTCCAACGGGTTTTTTCTTTTTCGTCCATGGAAGGCCACTTCTTTTTAAAATCAGTAGCAATGGAATCCAAAATGGGAAGATATTGGGCCTGCTGTTCCGGATTGAGCCGGGACATTTCCACACCGTTGAAGAGTTTTTCATTTCTGGGGTCCGTTTCAATGCCCATTTCTTCCAACACATCGGGGTAAACTTTACAATCATAGCTGAGCAACATGTGCTCAAAAATGTTCATCTCGGCTGTTTTTGCGGCGGTGCCCCGGTTGGAATAGTCATCAAAAAGGGATGCCGGTTCGGGGATTTCCTTTTTTAGGAAGGCCTTAAACTTATCCGCTCTGGGCCACCATGGCCGATGGGGAGCTTTGTGCAGGTACATCATCAAAAAAGGCCTGCTGGGATCTCTTTTTTTCTCCAACCATTCAAGCGAAAGATCGGTAATGATATCCGTGGCATAGCCCTTTTTTTGGATGGTATCGCCTTTTGTGGTTATAAAATCAGGGTTCATGTACCGTCCCTGTCCGGGCAAGATCATGAATTCATCAAACCCTTTGGGACTGTTGCCAAAATGCAATTTCCCAAACATGGCCGTTTGATAGCCTGCCTTTTGGAACAATTGTGGAAATGTCACCTGGGTGGTGTCAAATGGGTAGAGGTTGTCTATTTTTCCATTGATATGGGTGTGTTTGCCCGTTAAAATGGTGGCCCGGCTCGGTGCACAGATGGAATTGGTAACGGTAGCATTGCTGAACAACATTCCTTCCTTGGCGATACGGTCTATGTTAGGGGTTTGTACAAGGGTGCTGTCATAGGCACTGATGGCCTGATAGGCATGGTCATCGGACATGATGAACAAAATGTTTGGTTGTGGGTTTGCGAGCTCTTTTTCCTTGGGCTCCATTTTGCAGGCTAGCACCAAGAGAGCAAAGAGGCAAAAGGTCAATACTTTGTAATTCATCGATTATTTGGTTGTTTATGTTTTGCCAAGACAGCAATAACAAAGCTACAATGGAATGGCGGAAAATTCATGAAAAGATGTGATAAAGTATTCAAATAGAACTTCTTGTCAATCTAAAACAAAACAAAATCAATATGTTTGTAGAGCCTTGATGGCACACACCAAAATCAACCGTCATGAAAAGAACCGCACTGTTTTGTTTCCTATATTTTACCGTTTTGTTGCTGCGTGCACAGGACGAGCTTCCGTTGAGGGGCTTGGCCATTGCCGCTCCCGATAAGGAAAACGTGGAGCTTTTTGTGAAATTCATAAACGAGGAACTGGCCCCACGAAAGATCAATACCTTGGTGCTGCGGGTCGATTACAATTTTGAATACACTTCGCACCCAGAATTGGTCAGCGAAAACCCACTCACACAAAAGGACGTGGACGCTATCGTTGCGGCTTGCCAGACACACAATATCCAAGTGGTTCCACAGATCAATTTGTTGGGGCACCAATCCTGGGCCGATAAGATCGGAAAATTGTTGGAGGTCTATCCGGAATTTGATGAGACCCCCGAGGTGAGGATTCCTGAAGAATACAAATGGCCCAATGCCGACGGGCTGTACTGCAAAAGTTATTGCCCGCTTCACCCCGAGGTGCACAAAGTGGTCTTTGATCTTGTGGACGAGATTACCACGGCCTTTAAGGCCGATGCCTTCCATGCGGGGATGGACGAGGTGTTCTATATAGGCATGCCCAATTGCCCACGATGTAATGGAAGGGACAAGGCGGAACTTTTTGCAGGGGAGGTCACTAAGATCAGGAACCATCTGGCCAAGACCAATAAGCGGCTATGGATCTGGGGCGATCGCTTGATTGATGGCAAGACCACCGGATTGGGGATGTGGGAGGCCAGCATGAACAATACCCACCGCGCCATCGACCTTATTCCCAAGGATGTGATGATCTGCGATTGGCACTACGAACGACCTGACCCTACGGCCATCCATTTTGCCATGAACGGATTTGATGTGGCCACCTGCTCTTGGCGAAAGCCCGAAGTGGCCCTGGAACAGCAAGAAATGCTCAAAACACTCCGAAAGAACGCCACCGCCGACATGAAACCCCGCTACAGGGGCATGCTGCACACCTCATGGACCAGCTTTTCCAATTTTCTGAAAATGTTCGAGGAAGAGAACCCCGAAGGGGAAAACGATGCCACTACGTTTAAGGCGTTGTTCAAGAAATAGGGCCAGCTCCAACAAAATTTTGATGGGGTACGATAAATAGGGCTAGCCACCTGGAAACTATTTGTGAACTTCATCCCAGAAGGAATTTTAAAAAGTAGCCATGTTTTCCAGTGAACAACAAGAGGAATTATTGCAATTGGTTTCAGATACTTATGGAACTCCTGAAACCTTGGCCAATTGGTTGGATTTGGCCGTGGAGATGTTGTTCTATGTGGAAGAGGATACTTTTTCTAGGATTGAGATACAGGAGGTGGCAACGGCAATTAGGAAGGTGGTTAGGGTTTTGAGGAGTGGCATAAATAGTGCAGAATGATGAAGTTTTCAATCTTGTTATTTTAATCGCTCCAAACGGCCCTTTCTTTTGACAATGTTCTTATAGTCCCATTGAATGTCCCTTGATTTTTTGAGCCAACGTTGCAAGCCATTTTTATCAATTTCAGACAGGGCATTATAGAAAATAGAAGCATCCTTAAACTTTTTGCCTTTGACGCACAGTTCCTCTTCCCCGAAATCGGCCCCGCTCCAGAACATGAGTCGAATCCCCTGTTTTTGCTTGCTGTACCCCACTATTGGGTTCCCCTCCAAAAACCACACGGGATGGGCGTGCCATATCTTGCTTTCTGCTTCCGCCAATCCATCATCAATGATTTGGGCAAGAATATCGCAGATAGTGTTTTCCGATGGCTCCAGTTTTTCGTTATATTTTTTAATTTCCAAGTTCATCTTGATATGGATTTATTTACACATCACACCTCAAAAAAGCATCCTTTAGCGCAGCAATCTTGTCGTCCCAAGTTGCAATGAACTCTTGGGCCACATAACCGCGAAACCCGGTTTCGTGGATGGCCCTGATGATGGCGGGGTAGTACAGTTCCTGGGTTTCGTCGATCTCATTGCGGCCAGGGACTCCAGCCGTGTGGTAGTGTCCAAAATAGGGGTGGTAGTTCTGTATGCTGCGGATAATGTCCCCTTCCTGGATCTGCATGTGGTAAATGTCGAACAACAATTTAAAGTTGTCGCTGCCCAAATGCTTGCAGAGTTCCACGCCCCAAATTGAGCTATCGCACATATAATCGGGGTGGTTTTGCTGATTAAAAAGCTCCATCTGTATCACCACACCATGTTTTTCGGCCAAGGGCATGATCTGCGAAAGCCCGTCCACACAATTTTGAAGACCGACATAATCGTTCATGCCATTACGGTTGCCGCTAAAACAGATGAGGTTGGTGTAGCCCGCTTCAGCAACCTTCGGAATCATTTCCGTATAATTTTTGACTAGTTGCTCGTGGTATTTTGGGTTGTTCCAACCTTCGGTAAGGCTGATTTCCGCACCATTGCACATGGAGCAATGGATACCGTATTTTTTTAACAACGGCCAATCCTCCGGACCAATAAGGTCGATGGCCTTGATGCCCAGTTCGTTCAACACCTTTAGAAAATCCTCCAAGGGGAGATAATCAAAGCACCACTGACAGACACTGTGGTTGATATTGTGCTTCAGTTTGAAGTCTTTTGGGTTCCCTTGGCTTTGTGCCATGGCTGAGGCTGAGGCCAGTCCGGCAGTACCCATGGCGGTCGTGGCAATAAAATTTCTACGTTTCATTTGGTGGATTTGTCAAGGGAAAGATAGTACATTGGCCCTACAAATGGAAATACGGCCCGATAGAAAGCAGCTTTTGGAACTGGCGCATTACAAGATGCCCTATGGCAAGTACAAGGGACGTTATCTGGTGGATTTGCCCTTGCCTTATCTGGTGTGGTTCAGTCAGAAAGGATTTCCCGAAGGGAAGTTGGGCAACTTCCTGCAGACCATGCTCACCATCAAGGACAACAACCTGGAACCCATCATCAGAAAGCTCCAAAAAGAATTTCCCAAACAATCCTCCTGATTTCTGCGCTGCAATTTGTACCTTTACGCCCCGTAATAGAAGTTGCAATATGTCACAGACCAAGTACATTTTCGTTACGGGAGGCGTTACCTCATCCTTGGGTAAGGGAATCATCGCCGCATCCTTGGCCAAACTCCTACAGGCCAGGGGATACCGGACCACCATACAAAAATTGGACCCCTACATCAATGTGGATCCTGGAACGCTGAACCCCTATGAGCATGGCGAGTGTTATGTGACCGATGATGGAGCCGAAACCGATTTGGATTTGGGCCACTACGAGCGTTTTTTGAATGTTCGTACCTCACAGGCCAACAATGTCACCACGGGAAGGATCTACCAAAGTGTCATTGAAAAGGAGCGCCGTGGAGAATTTTTGGGCAAAACCGTTCAGGTGGTGCCCCATATCACCAACGAGATCAAGGAACGCATCCAGATTTTGGGTAAGAGTGGCGATTACGACATCATCATCACCGAAATCGGGGGAACCGTGGGCGATATCGAGTCCTTACCCTATATTGAAGCAGTGCGGCAATTGCTTTGGGAATTGGGCGAGCACAACGGAATTGTGGTGCACCTTACATTGGTACCCTTTTTATCCGCCGCGGGCGAACTGAAGACCAAGCCTACGCAGCACTCCGTGAAAACCTTGATGGAGAGCGGAATCAAGGCCGATATATTGGTCTGTCGTACAGAGCATGAAATTTCCGAGGACATCAAGGAAAAGCTGGCCCTGTTCTGTAATGTGAAAAAAGAAGCGGTGATCCAGTCGATTGACGCATCCACAATTTATGATGTGCCCTTGATGATGCAGGAAGAGGGTCTGGATGCCGTAACGCTTGAAAAATTGGCCCTTCCCAACAACACAGAACCCAATCTGGACCAATGGAAGGAATTTTTGCAACGGCACAAGAACCCAAAAAATAAAGTGACCATAGGTCTGATTGGAAAATATGTGGAGCTTCAGGATTCCTATAAATCCATACTGGAGGCCTTTATACATGCCGGCGCAGCAAATGAAGTGCAGGTTGAGGTAAGATCTATCCATTCGGAACACCTATCTGCCAAGAACATCGACAAAAAAATGATGGGTCTGGATGGAATTCTGGTCGCACCTGGTTTTGGGGAACGCGGTATCGAAGGAAAAGTAATGGCTGTGCGCTATGCGCGAGAGAACAATGTTCCGTTTTTGGGCATCTGTCTGGGCATGCAAATGGCCGTGATCGAATTTGCACGCAATGTGCTTGGGATGGACAAGGCCAATTCCACGGAAATGGACAAGGACACCCCTTATCCCGTCATCAGTTTGATGGAGGAGCAGAAATCCATCACCGATATGGGAGGGACCATGCGACTGGGTGCCTGGGACTGCCATCTGGCCGAAGGCAGTTTGGTGCACAAAGTCTACGGCACAAGTGACATTGCGGAGCGTCACCGTCACCGCTTCGAGTTCAACAACGCATACAAACAACAAATGGAGGAAGCTGGATTGGTGGCCTCTGGGCTTAACCCCAAAACAGGACTTGTGGAAGTGGTGGAGATACCTTCGCACCCATGGTTTATTGGAGTGCAGTACCATCCGGAATACAAAAGTACCGTGGCCAGTCCACACCCCTTGTTCGTTGGTTTTGTTAAGGCCGTGTTGACCCAGAAACAGAAACAAAAGGATGCCAGTTTGGCATAAACTGGGGTTTTGGACATATATTTGCCACCTGAAATACCGATAATAGATTTCTACTAAATAATTTTCATGGAAGAGAAGAAGCTGGATATCAACTCCATTATTGGATTTGTACTGATTTTTGGGATACTTATTTTTATGTTCTACCAAAATCAGCCCACCCCAGAAGAATTGGAGGCGCAAAAGGCGGAACAAGCACGTGTGGAGGCTGCGGCCAAGCAAGCAGAGGAGACAAAAAAGAATGAAGGGGCGGCCCCGGTGAAACAGGTGCAGACCATCAACCCCAACGATTCCACCGCTGTGGCCAACTATAAAAGTGCCGTGGGAGCCTTCGGTTTCACCCAAGTGTCGGATGGCACCACCAAGCTGGAGAATGAGGTGCTTTATTTGGAAGTGTCCAATAAGGGCGGACAGATCGTGGAGGCCAGAATGAAGAATTATGTCACCTACGATTCCGTTCCTGTGTATTTGGTGAAGGACGGCAATGCCAATTTTGCCCTGAATTTTTCCACTTCGGACAACAGGGTGCTCAGTACTGCCGACCTTTTCTTTGAACCCACTCTTTCAACAAATGGCGACAACCAAGTGCTCTCCATGAAGGCCAAAGTGGCCAACAACCAATTTTTGGAGTATCGTTATGAAATGAAACCCGGGGAATACCTTGTGGATTTCACGGTGCGGTCCCAAGGTTTGAACGGTATCATCAATGACAGCAGGCCCATTAGCCTGGAATGGTACATGAAGGGCATACGGCACAACAAAAGTGTCCAATATGGAAACCGATACACCCGTTTGACCTATAACCACGATGGCGGAAATATCAGCAAATTGTCGGAGAGCAGTGATCTGGACGAGGAAACGGAGGAAGATATAAAGTGGTTGTCCTATCGACAGCACTTTTTCAGTTCCATTTTGGCCACTGACACCCATTTTGAGACCGCGGAGCTAAGTTCCAAAAACTTGGTCGAGGAAGAGAGCAAAGACATTCTGTTTACCAAGGAATACAACACACGGGCCCCGTTGAAGCTTCAGGGAGGTGAACTGTCTCAGAACATGCATTGGTACTACGGTCCCACCGATGTGAAAATATTGGATGATTATAAAGAATTGGGCCTTGCGGATTCCATTCCCTTTGGTTGGGGCATTTTTGGGTGGATCAACAGGTATGTGTTCACCCCTTTCTATGGGTTCCTGAGTTCTTTCCTTCCCTTTGGGATTGCCATTATCGTGATGACCATTATCGTGCGGTTGGTGCTTTCGCCGGTGACCTATAAATCCTATCTCTCACAGGCCAAGATGAAGGTGCTGAAACCAGAGATCACGGAGATCAACGAAAAGTTCAAGGACAATGCCATGAAAAAGCAGCAGGAGACGATGAAGCTCTACAACAAGGCAGGGGTGAGCCCCATGAGTGGTTGTGTGCCAGCATTATTGCAGTTGCCCATTTTCTATGCGCTCTTCATGTTCTTCCCCACCTCTTTTGAATTGCGCCAAAAACCCTTTTTGTGGGCAGAGGACCTGTCTTCTTACGATACCATATTCAATTTGCCGTTCACCATTCCTTTTTATGGAGATCACGTAAGTCTTTTCCCGATATTGGCATCCGTCGCCATTTTCTTCTATATGATGATGACCACCGGACAGAGCATGCAGATGCAGCAACAGCCTGGAATGCCCAACATGAAGTTCATTATGTACCTATCGCCGATCATGATGCTATTCTTCTTCAACAACTATGCGAGTGGACTGAGTTTGTATTACTTCGTTTCCAACCTGATCACCATTTTCATCATGTTGGCCATCAAGAACTACATCTTGGATGAGGACAAGATCCATGCACAGATTCAGGAGAACAAGAAGAAGCCCAAAAAGGAGAACAGGTTCCAGCGTAAAATGCGCGAGATGATGGAGCAGGCCGAAGAGCAAAAGAAAACAGGCAAAAGATAGATCTTCGTAAAGCGGCAGGTATGAATCCATGCCTTCCTTTTTTTAAAGCACATTTTTTATAAACAAAAAAACTCCCCCAAGAATGCTGGGGGAGTTTTCCATATTTCGGTTTAGTTTGGAAAGATTTGGGACTTCAAAGATGCGTCATAATGAGGGGCTAAAAAACAAATAGTTGCAAACCGTCCATTTTTGTATGGTAAACATTCCTGTTTTGATGTGTTATCGATAAACGGTAAACAGGATATATGAAAAAGCCCCCTGAAAGGAAATTTCAGGGGGCTTTTTGGCAATTCATGAACGATGAAACATTAGTTTGTAGTGTCAGGAATCAATACGGTATCCACTACGTGGATTACACCGTTGATGGCCTGAACGTCAACCGCGTCAATACCAATACCAGTATTACCGGCACCATCGGTCACATCGGCAATGTTGTCACCGGTTCCGGGTAGGTTGATGGTAATGGCATCACCTTCCAAAGTGGTCGCCATGATACCATCGGATAGGTCTCCTGACCTTACGTTGGCACCTGCAACTACGTGGTGCTGCAATACAGGAATCAGGTCAGCTTCTGCTGGAATGGCTGCCAAAGCTGCAAAAGCGTCGTTTGTTGGGGCAAAAACGGTGAATGGATCGCTACCTGCGCCACCTTGTGCAGATAGTACACTAACGAAATCAACACTTGGGGTCAATTCGGTCAAAGCCTGTACCAAAGTGGAGAAATTGGGGTCAGCAGCGGCAAAAGTAACTACTGTGGGCAAATCGATAACCGCATCCACGGCATGGATTACACCATTTGTGGCTACAATATCGGCCAAAATCACATTGCTCACTCCGTTTAGGGTCACCCCATCATCCGTGTTGATGTAAAGGCTCAAATTTTCATCTGTATCAAATTCAGCGGCAGTGTTCACATAAGAGTTTGACAATCCAGAAGAGAAGGCAGCAGCACCTACCACCACATGGTTGGAAAGAATTGCGTTTAAGTCGTTGCCGTTCGGATTGGTGAAGGCACTAAACGCATCGTTGATGGGGGCAAATACGGTGAAATCTTCATCCTCATTGGAAAGCAGGTCGGTAAAAGTGGTGTTTCCGCCATCGGTCAACGCACCTACCAAAGAAGTAAGGTTAGGATTGGCCACAGCGTGATCTACAATATTGGGCAGATCGATTACGGCATCTACCACGTGCACAATACCGTTCAAAGCTTTTACATCTGGTGCTACTACGTTTGATACACCATTGAAGGTAACTCCATCGGTGGCATCAAAAAAGAGGCTGATGTTTTGTTCACCGGCACCTGCGGCCAATGTATTGGTGTAGCCAGATCCCAGACCTGTCAAATCTGAGGAGGTAACTTCGCCACTGATCACGTGGTTGAGCAATACGTTGGTTAATACATCCACAGGAACATCTTCCAAAGCTGCACCACCCAAAAAGGTTTCAAAAGCCTCATCGGTAGGGGCCAATACTGTGAAGGGCCCTTCTCCTCGCAATACGGTTGGTAAATCTCCATTTGCCGCTACCAGGGCAGCGACCAAATTTTGTAGGTTTTCGTTGCCAATGGCCAAGTCAGTGATCGGTACCAAAAGAACATCGGCCAATGCGTCCAAAGCGGCTTGGGGAAGCAATACTTTGTCAATAATGTGCACAACACCGTTGGAAACTTCAATGTCAGCGGTAGTGACCTGTGCAGCATTTGCTGTGGCATCACTGATGAAAACACCACCTTGGGTTGAAACTTCCACAGTAGAACCTTGTAAAGTAGTAACGGTCTGTCCGTCACTCAAATCTGAAGAAAGGACAGCAGCATCCGCAACAACGTGATAGGTAAGGACCACAGCAAGGAGGTCTTGAAGTTGCTGGGAATTGAAATCGTCCAAGGAATCAAAACCGTCCAATTGGGCCAATAAGTCCTCAAAGGCTTGATTGGTTGGTGCAAAAACGGTAAAGGGACCTTCTCCGCTAAGTGCGGCCACCAAATCGTTGTTGGGGCTTTCATCGGCTTTTTGCAAAGCGGCTACCAAGCTGCTGAGCTCTGCTGTGGCTTGGGCTGCATCCACAATAGTGACTTCTACTTCAGGTTCAGGTGGGTTGGTTCCATTGTCATCATCCGAACAGGATGTAAATGCTAGGAACAACACCATAAATGTTAGTCGGGTTAATTGTTCAAGTACTTTCATGTCTTTATTGTTATAAAATTGTTTAATGATTTAAAGATATGATTAAACAAATTAAAAATAGATTTTGTTTAATAAAAATTGTAAAAAGTTTAACAAAATAAATTTCCCGGACTTTTTTGAAAACTTCAAAGTATTGCTCCGACAAATGTCAAACAGTGTGAAAATGGGTGTCATTTTGTATTTTTGTAGTCTCTTATAATTATTAACATGAAAAAGGTTGTTGTTGGGCTTTCGGGAGGAGTGGATTCAAGCGTTGCTGCCTATCTTTTAAAACAGCAGGGTTATGAGGTAATCGGCCTTTTCATGAAGAATTGGCACGATGATTCCGTGACCATTTCAGAGGAATGTCCTTGGTTGGAGGATAGCAATGATGCTCTTATTGTGGCTGAAAAATTGGGCATTCCGTTCCAGACTGTCGATTTGAGCGCGGAATACAAGGAGCGTATTGTGGACTATATGTTCAATGAATATGAGAGGGGAAGGACGCCCAATCCGGATGTGCTCTGCAACCGCGAAATTAAGTTTGATGTCTTTTTAAAAATTGCCCTGCAATTGGGAGCCGACTATGTGGCCACAGGTCATTATTGTAGAAAAGGCACCATCCAGCATGAAGATGGTACCGAAACCTACCAATTGTTGGCAGGAAAGGATCCGAACAAGGACCAGTCCTATTTTTTGTGCCAACTGTCACAGGAACAATTGTCCAAAACCTTATTTCCCATTGGGGAATTGCTAAAACCTGAAGTCCGAAAGATTGCCGCCGAGAACAATCTGATCACCGCCGATAAAAAAGACTCCCAAGGACTCTGTTTTGTGGGCAAAGTGCACCTGCCCGACTTTTTACAGCAAAAATTAAAGCCCAAAAAAGGGGTCATCGTGGAAGTGCCCAGCACTGCTTCACAGTTTGCGGTGGCTGTCCCCGAATTTCATAACGAAAGGGAGAAATTGGCCTTCCAAGCGGAAAAACCCATTTTTTCCATTGAAGATGGTAAAGTGGTGGGAGAGCATCAAGGCGCCCATTATTTTACCATTGGGCAACGCAAGGGGCTGAATGTTGGGGGCACCAAGGAACCCTTGTTTGTCATTGAAACCGATGTGGACAAGAACATCATCTACACAGGGCAAGGCAAGTTCCACCCGGGTCTTTACAGAAATACACTTTTTGTGAAAGAGGACGAGCTCCACTGGGTGCGTCCCGATTTGGCCTTGAAGGAGGATGAAACCATGGAGGTGATGGCACGTATCCGTTATCGCCAACCCTTACAACAAGCTACCCTCTACAAAGTAGGAAACGGATTGTACGTGGATTTCAAGGAAAAACAATCTGCCATTACCGAAGGACAATTTGTGGCCTGGTACATCGATGATGAGTTGGTGGGATCTGGCGTGATTTCGTAGTTTTTTCAAAACCATCCATTTTATTTCGATTTCCTGAATATTTACCCTTATTTTGAGGAAAACAGTATTCGTTAAAATCCCATGCAAAATAAAATCACCCAACTTTTCGGAATACAATACCCCATCATCCAAGCAGGGATGGTATGGGCCAGCGGATGGCGGTTGGCCTCTGCGGTCTCCAATGCCGGCGGATTGGGGCTGTTGGGCGCGGGAAGTATGTACCCGGAAGTATTGGAGGAACATATCATCAAATGCAAAAAAGCAACCGAAAAACCTTTTGGGGTGAACGTTCCCATGCTGTACCCAGATATTGAAAAGTTGATGGAAATTATCGTCTCCCAAGGGGTAAAGATTGTGTTCACCTCCGCGGGCAACCCCAAGACCTGGACAGGTTTTCTAAAAGAAAAGGGAGTCACCGTGGTGCATGTGGTGAGCAGTGTCAAGTTTGCCCTGAAAGCCCAAGAGGCAGGGGTGGATGCCATCGTAGCCGAAGGTTTTGAAGCAGGTGGTCACAATGGAAGGGACGAGACCACGACCATGGTGTTGATTCCCTCTGTAAAAGAAAAAATAAACATTCCCTTGATAGCCGCAGGTGGCATTGCGACAGGAAGGGCCATGCTGGCCGCCATGGTGCTTGGAGCCGACGCGGTACAGGTGGGAAGTAGGTTTGTGGCCACCCCCGAAGCGTCTTCACATGAATCGTTCAAAAAAAGAGTGGTCGAGGCACAGGAAGGGGACACCCAACTGACCTTAAAGGAGCTTGCTCCGGTACGTTTGCTCAAGAACAAATTCTATCAAGATGTGCAGGATGCATACACCAAAGGTGCCTCCGTGGATGATTTGAAAACATTGCTGGGCAGGGCCAGAGCCAAAAGAGGCATGTTCGAGGGTGACATGGAAGAGGGGGAATTGGAAATTGGCCAAGTTTCGGGTTTGATCCATGACATTAAACCCGCTGCGCAAATAGTTGCCGACTTGATGGCCGAATTCAATACCGCAAAGTTGGAAGTAAAGGACTATTAGGCTGTTCGGGTAGAAGCTTTCTGCACTTTTTCATACATTTACCGCCGAGCAATGAGAACACTTATCCCCACACTAGTTTTTTTGGTGCTCGCTTCCTATTGTCACGGGCAAGTGGAGCGGGACAAGGCACTTCACTTTCTGGGCGGCAACCTATTTGGCCTGGCCGGAGCAGGGATTGCGAAACAGGCCTCGGACGGAAACCGGGTCTGGACATTTGTCGGATCCGTTGCTGGAAGCACCTTGATAGGATTGGCCAAAGAAGCTGTCGATGCGGGACAGCGTAAGAACGGTTGGGACAACGATGACCTTGCAGCCACGGTTTTGGGAGGGGTCACGGTGGGCGTCACCATTGATCTGTTCTCCAAAAAAGACAACAAGCGAAGGTTGCGTGGCCGATATTCGCAACTTGATCTAAACAAAAGAAAGCACTTTTCCTATCCCAATTCAGAATTTGTGGTGTTGGATGGCAACCTTCCCAGTTTGAACACTTTGGGACTTTCTTACCTATCACTTTAGATTAGATAAGCCCCCTTGCCTTGATTTCCAGGTATTTGTTGATGGTGTTGACAGTCAGATCCTCTGGTTTGGTCAGGATGGTCTGTATGCCGTGTTTGCGGAGTTCGTTCACAATGAGCTTTTTTTCATAAATGAACTTTTCGGCAATGGTCTGCTCAAAGATTTGATGGACCGTTTCCGCTTTTTTGTGCGCAAATTCGTTGAGTTCGGTATTTTCAAAGAAAATTACCACCAACAGATGCTGTTTGGCCATGGCCACCAAGTAGGGGAGCTGTCTGTACAGGGCATCCATGGTCTCAAAATTGGTATAGAGCAGCAAAAGACTCCGTTGGTTCAAGTTCCGTTTTACGTCCACATACAAGCGACTGAAATCACTTTCGATGAAATTTGTCTCCAGGTTGTAGAGTGTTTCAAGGATGAGGTTCATCTGGGAGCTCCGCCGCTCCGCGACCACCCTGTTCTCGATTTTGTCGCTAAAGGAGAACATGCCCGCCTTGTCCTGTTTTTTCAGGGCGATGTTGCTGATGACCAAGGTGGCATTGATGGCATAATCCAAGAGACTGAGGCCATTAAAGGGCATTTTCATCACCCGTCCCTTATCGATCACGGAATATACGGGCTGTGATTTTTCATCCTGATATTGGTTCACCATCAATTGCCCGCGCTTCGCCGTGGCTTTCCAGTTGATGTTCCGGATATCGTCGCCCAGCACATAATCTTTTATCTGCTCAAATTCCATGGTGTGTCCAATACGCCTGATCTTCTTCAGGCCATATTCATGCAAACGGTTGGTGAAGGCCAGCAGATCGTACTTTTGGAGTTGGAGGAACGAGGGGTAAACGGGAACTTCCTGTGACTGTCCAAAAGTGTGCTTTCTGGCCAAAAAACCTATGGGCGAGACTGCAAAAATGTTCAGACTTCCAAAGGAATACACCCCACGTTCGGTGGGCCGTAATTGATAGTGGAACACTTTTTCCCTGCCACTGGGAAGCTTGGTCTCCAACAGAAAATCCCTTTTCTGGAACTGGAAGGGAATCTCATCGATGACCTTGACTTTTACAGGGAACAAATATCCGTTCATCAATTGCAATTGGATTGGGTTTTCGTCCCCATTGGAGAGTTTGTCGGTCAAGATTCGATGTCCTTGGACCTTTCCTTTGGAACCAAAGAGAAGGATGATATCAACAATCAGCAATAAGACCAAAACGAAGAAAAGCAATTTCAGTGCACCAAAGAGATTGGGGACCATATACGAAATCACAAATCCCACGATGAGTGCCGTGAGGATCATGAAAAATCGTTTTTGCAGGTATATGGGTCTGAAGAGCCTTTTCACTTTTTTATCTTGGGATTTCGATGCCGTCCACGATTTGTTTCACCACCTGCTGGGCGGTCAATCCTTCCATTTCCCTTTCTGGGGTGAGTAAGATACGGTGTCCTAAAACGGGAATGGCCATTTTTTTGATGTCATCGGGAGTGATGAAATCCCTGCCGTTGATCGCGGCAAGTGCTTTTGAAGCATCCATGATGGCAATTGAGGCCCTGGGCGATGCACCCAAGTACAGATTGGCATTGCTGCGGGTGTTATCCACTATGGAGGCAATGTACTTGAGCAGGTTTTTCTCAACAACAATTTCCTTGATGGTATCCTGGTACTCCGCAATCTGCTTTGCAGAGAGTAGGGCGGTGACAAGGTCTTCCTCCACTTTGGCCTTTTGTTCGTGCTTGCTCTCCAAGATCTGGATTTCCTCTTCCAATGAAGGGTAGCTCACATTGATTTTGAACAGGAAACGGTCCAATTGGGCCTCGGGCAATCGATAGGTGCCTTCCTGCTCAATGGGGTTTTGGGTGGCAAATACCAAAAACGGGGGTTCCATGGCATATTCCACACCATCCATCGTGATCTGTCTCTCGGCCATGGCCTCAAAAAGGGCGGCCTGCGTCTTGGCGGGGGCCCGGTTGATCTCATCGATGAGGATGATGTTGGAGAACAATGGCCCCTTCTTGAACTCAAATTCAGAAGTTTTGATGTTGAAGATCGAGGTCCCCAAAATATCGCTCGGCATCAGGTCCGGGGTAAACTGGATACGACTGAAATCCACGCTCATGGTCTTGGCCAGCAACTTGGCCGTGACGGTCTTGGCCACCCCGGGAACCCCTTCGATGAGGGAATGCCCGTTGGCCAAAATAGAAATGATGAGCAGTTCTATCATATCCTGCTGCCCAATGATCACTTTGCCCAGTTCGGACTTTATGTTGGAAACAGCTTCCTGTAGGCGGGTGAGATCCACACGGGAATTGAACTGTAGTGCGTCGTCTTGTGGTTCTTGTTCTTCCATATATTACTGCTTAAATGCGGTTATTTTTTTGTTGAGTTCTATGCTTTCCTGCTCCGTGTGGGCATTTTTATTTTTCAGTTTTAAAATATATTCGATCAAAACCTTGGTTTCTTGAATGTCCTTACCGGCTTTGGCCGCCAGTAGCTGTATCGTCTTTTCGTTGATCTGTGCCGTTTCGATATGGTACTGACTGCGTATGTGGGCCAAAAAGTAATTTATTTTTTTGTTGATCAGGTCCGTGTAGTCTTTATTTTGATGGTACAGCGACCCAACGGCCTGTGCAAACTCCACCGAGGAATTTTTTAGGGGTTCGATGATGGGAATGATGCGCTGTTCCCGCTTACCCTTGAAGATGACAAAGAGCAGGATGCCCACAACGGCCAAATAGTAGGCCCATTTCAAGGAAACTTGGTTGAGCACAAAACGCATGGGCGAATCAATGAACACCCGGCCGGATTTTTTGTAATTGTCCCAATACAGCACATCGGCATCCTGGAGATAGGAAAAAGTATGGGCCACATAGTCCGAATTGCCCTTGAGCATATAATAATTGGAATAGGCCTGGGGTGTAGAGGAAATGATGAAATGGCCCTTTCCAAAACGCGTCTTGATCAGATTGGGTTTGGTCACCTGTTCGTGGGGTTGCCCTTCCAGAAAGTTCTCCGGGGTATAGGAAATGTGTCCCAAAATGGTGGCCTTGGTGGAATCCACACTGTTAAAATAGGTGTTGTACACTCCTCGGGACAGTTGAAACTTTTCCTTTTCAAATTTTTCATGGGTCAGTTCCAAAATGGTCGTGCCTTCTTTCAACGAATAATCTGACCCAAAATCAATGTTCAGGGTATCCATCAGTTCCCAACCAAATCCATTGGCAGCAATGAAAACGGTATTTCCCCGGTCCACATAATCCATGATCTGATTGGTTTCTTGGTGGTCCAGCTCAATATATTCGTTGATGAACATATAGTTGGACGTTGGGGTGGAATCCCGATCGATCAAGAGATCATAGACACTTTTGTCCACCGTTTCAATCGTACTATTGGGGAAAATGGAAGGGAGCTCATTGTACAGCACAAAGCACCCGAACGGGATCTTGTCCACCGAAGTGTACGATGGTCGCCAGTTGATGGGCCTTGGTCGCACAATCTCCGTGATGATGATTCCCACAACGACCAGGGCAAATACCGCAATGACTATTTTCGATTTTCGGTCCATACGGTTCACTCAGTACTGAATACATTGGGATTTTGATAATTGTTCCAAAACCGCAGCAAGATCACTTCATTTTCCCCGAGCATGTAGAACAGTGTGACTTGTTTGGTTATCGGAACCCGAAAGGTGTCCCTATATCCTGTGGATAAAAAACGGATATTGTCCATTTTAAGTTTGCCAAGCACATCATCGGTCTTGGCGATAAAGTTTTTGATTTCCAATCCGGTCCAGTTTTTTTCCAAATAATCAATGTTTTCCAAATAATCATCCATTGCTTTGCCGGACCAAATAATGATTCTCATTTTTTGCTAAAATATTTCGGCGCTCTTTCTCCAATGGTCCGCATTGCCTCCTCATGCGAAAAAAACCTATTTTCTTCAACATCCAAAATCGCTTCATCTATGGCCCGTTTCTGATCTTCGCTTAAAAGATCCGTGTCTTTTGTCAATTCTTCCAAAGGAAGAACAATGTATGCCTCACTTTTTCGATGGACCACCAATTTTTCAGTATTTGCCAAATCGAGGTATTTTTTAAGGTTCTTTCTAAACTCCGTGACGCTGATTGTTTTCATATCAAATTAAATTTCCATAAATGTACAAAATAATGTACATTTTGATTTTTGAAGCTTTGTTTTGGCTAAAAGCGTTTGGTATAAATCCATAATTATCTCGGGATTGAATTTTCTACGGCCTTGAAGCGCAAGTCCGTTTTGGCATAAGCGGATGCATCGATGGGTTGCTCCCCGTACCAGATGTTCTCGTACAGATAAGAGGCTTTTTTGAACTCCAGCTGCAACCGAGCCTCGGTGATTTCATGTTCATAGTCCACATTGGTCTTTTCAAAATGCCAATCGATGATGTTCTTTTGGGAAAGCAGTTTCAAGATCTTTAGGAACTGGTAGCGGACGGCAAGCCTGTAATCCCCGTTTTTGAGGGCCTCTTCCATCAACGAATCCAAGTCGATGCTCTCAATGTGCTGTTCGGAAAGGTCCAGGTCGATGATGGATCGCACCTTTTTGGTGAAAATGGCACTGAACTTTTCGTTCACGAACATTCGAACCAATAGATAAATGACCAGGACGCCCATGAGGGCATAAATAATGTATTCCAGGATCAAAAGGGTTTGGGGTGAAATGTCAAACCCAAAAGTGCTGCTGATGGCATTCAGGAACCATCGGACAAAGCGGCTGAGCAAGTTGGCGGATTCCCCCGTTTTTACATCATAGTCAAAATCCTCCCCAGTATATTTTTTGCCAAGGTCTTCCCCAATTTGGCGTTCCGTGAGTACCGAACTGCTGTCCAAGGGCAGGGTAATGGAATCCTTCTGCGCAAGCCCCAGGTTTGCCCACAACAAAAGGATAAGAATGTAGCTCTGTTTGATCACTGATCGGTCTGTCCTATTTGATCTATTTTACTTCTAGTGTTGATGTTGTATGTTTTCTCGTGCAGGGCATAAAAGAGGACGCCGTTCACGAACTGGGAGAGGCATTGGGCATATACCATCAAGATGAGCAATAGGCACAATCCAAGGGTGTAAATGACAGTGGAAATGACCGAACCGCCCACATCCACATTGTTTTCCACCACATGGAAAGTGTAGATCCCAATGATTATGGAAGGCACAATAAGGATGATGAAGAACAACAGTCCATTGAGCAGTCCAAGGATAAAATTGACTCCTACCGATCTCCAAAAATTGTTGATGACCAAGTTCCAGCCTTCCCCAAAACCATCGATAACGCCCTTGGATTGGCTCATCATGCTAAAAAAGGAAACCCCGATCCAGGCGGTCATGGCGAATTGCACAATATATTGTGCGAACATGCCCACCAACGGGATGAACGCAAAAACGACTGCCACGATGAAGAACAGGATATAAATGGGGATAAGCAAAATAATGAACAAGAAGGTATTGCCGAAATTGCCCTTCGTGTGTTCCCAAACCTCCCTTTTGTCAAATCCTTGGCCCTTGTGTTCGTCATATTTGACCAAATAGGAAGAGCTCAGGCTAAAGTTGAAGCCCGCCACCAAAATGAATATGATGAAAAAAATGATGCTGCCCACGATAATATAGGTCCAATACGTGCCTTCGTTGCTTTCTCCCGAACCCATTCCGTACACATTGGAGTTCTCTGAGATCATCCCCACGAACCCGGATACCATCAAATAGCTGGTGATCAACAGACCCACCAAGAAAATGCCATTATAGCTCAGGAACACATTGGTGAACTTTTTGATGTTCTGGCGTAAAAATTCAAAATAAACGGAGAGGATGTCACCAAAGTCGCGGTTGATCCTAAGCTCGATGTATTTGTCCTTCATGTAGTCTTCGGTTTAGTAAGATGGGATATAGGATATAATAAAAAACGATCAGCAACAATGACCCTCCAATGATGGAGAAGGCCAACCAATTGGGCATATTGGCATACCGGGTGATGAACCCTTCGATAAAGCCCGCAATAATGAAAAAGGGAATGGTGCTCACCACCACTTTCAATCCGTCCTTGGCCCCTTTCATGAAGGAGACCCGTCTGGAAAAAGTCTTGGGAAACAGGATGCTGTTGCCCATGATCAATCCGGCGCAGCCCGCCACGATGATTACGGAAATCTCTATGGTGCCGTGCAACCAAATCTGCCGGTTCGCTTCAAAAAATACCCCTTTGGTATAGAAAAAAGTAATGAACGCCCCCAACATCACCCCATTGCTAAAGAGGATATAGGCCGTGCCGATGCTGGTGATCACCCCAAAGGCGAAGGCCAAAAAGCCCACACGGATATTGTTGATGGTGATGCCCAAAAAAGTGCCTATCTCGCTTCCGCTCTTATAAATGGCAGTGGGTTCCCCATTGGCAATATTGTTCAGGGTCTCGTTCACATAGGCATCGCCCAGGATCAAGCGCACAAAGGAGGTGTCGTTCAGTGCGGAAATGGCACCGATGGTCGTGGCCGTGATAAAAATCAGGAAAGTGACCCACAAGGTTTTGTGGTATTGCCTAAAAAAAAGCGGGAATTCGTGCGCCCAGAACTCAATGATCCGGTTGCCAGATTCCTTTTTGTTCTTGTATATTTTTTGGTGTGCCTGTGAGGCCAGGGAATTCAGGTACAATAAAGTCTTGCTTTCCGCGTAATAGGTCTGTGCGTAGGCAAGGTCATTGGTGAGTTGGATGTAGCCGTCCACAAGCGCATCGGGATCCGTATGTGTACCTGATGCAACCGCTTTTTCAAAAGCGATCCATTTTTCCTTATTTTGCTTCACAAAAGCAGCTTCGCGCATAGGTGGAATTTATTTTTCCAAAGCTAAAAATACGTTTATATGGGTAACCTCCAAATCAATACAACGCAAAATGTCAACTTAGATTATAAGATTGTGGGCCTTGGGGAGCGAATCGTTGCTTTTCTCATCGATGGACTCATTTTGTACATGTATGCCTATTTGGTGAGCCTCATCAGCAATGCCATTGGTTTTATTTATGAGGACACTTGGACCCAGCGAGGACTGGCGGCTCTTATTTTTCTTCCGGCCATGTTCTATTCCCTGTTGATGCACAGTTTGTTCAATGGACAGACGGTGGGCAAGATGTTGATGAAGATGCGGGTGGTCCGTTTGGATGGCGCCCCTGTACATTGGAGCAATCTCTTGGTCCGATGGATGTTGCGCCTCGTGGATATTTGGATTTTCTTGGGTTCCATAGGCATCTTGAGCATCCTTTTTTCGGATAAACGGCAACGGGTGGGGGATGCCGCTGCCGGTACCGTCGTCATCAGCACCAAACGAAAGACCAAGGTGTCCCATACCGTTTTGGAAGAAGTCGAGGAGGCCTACGAGCCCCAGTTTACCAATGTGACCCTGCTCACGGACAAGGATGTGCGGTTGATCAAGGAGACCTACCTCATTGCCAAGAAAAGCGGTGATTTCAAGACCTTGACCGCACTCCGAATCAAAGTGGACAGCATTCTAAAGACCAATTCCAACCTGTATGATGTACAGTATATTGATACGGTGCTGAAAGACTACAACTACTACACCCAAAAAATGTAAGCATGTTCTACCTCACCATTGATATTTTGGGAACCATCGCCTTTGCCATTTCAGGAGTATTGGTGGCCATGGAAAAGCGGTTGGATCTGTTCGGCGTGCTCATCATAGCTTTTGTCACGGCCATTGGAGGCGGGACCTTGCGGGATTTGCTCATAGGGAACACGCCAGTAGTGTGGATGCGGGACCTTACCTATGTCACCACCATTTTCATTGCGGTGGTCTTTGCCATTGCCTTTGCCAAACAGCTCAAATATCTCAGAAAATCCCTGCTTTTGTTCGATACCATAGGTATCGGGCTCTACACTATGTTGGGTGTGGAAAAGGGTTTGGAAGCAAACCTATTGCCCATCATGTGTATTTTTTTGGGGACCATGACCGCTTGCTTCGGCGGGGTGATCCGGGATATTCTGTGCAATGAGATTCCGGTGATCTTCAGAAAGGAAATCTATGCAACGGCCTGCATTCTGGGCGGGGCGAGTTATTTCCTTTTCATCCAATTGCCCATCAAAAGTGATTATGCCTATGTGGCTGCCATTATGGTGGTCATAACCTTAAGGTTATTGGCCGTGAGGTTTGGTATTCGTTTGCCCAGTATTTATGGGAAACAGGGCTGATTACAGTCAAAAAGGAGCTATCATCAACTTTGGTTAATTATTGCTTAGTCCAATTAACCATTGATTAATATTTCTTACACTTTTATTTGCTTTTCGGTGTATTGGATAGCACTACTTTGGTCTCCGAGTTAATAAACTTCATTTCAAATATGGAAGCCATGCTACTTAGCCATGGTTTCTTCGTCAAAATCAACCTCGACCATTATGAAAACACCAAAGTATTTTTCTTTTATCATTTTCACCTTGATTCTTTTGTGGGGAACCAATACCGTTCAGGCCCAAGGTTGTGTCGCCATCAGACATTTTTCTTCTTGTGTGGGAAACACTTTGGAAAGCAACCTGCTCGGACCGGGGGACATACAGATAGGGAGCAATTACCGCTATTTCAAGTCTTTCCGGCATTTTAGGGGCACACATGAAGAACCGGACAGGGTTTCCAACGAAACGGAGGTCATCAACCATTCACACTCGTGGGATTTTTTCCTGACTTATGGGATCACCAACAGATTGTACACTAGCATTACCATTCCAACCGTGATCAACACGCGTTCTTCTTTATATGAACATGGTCGGGAAGAACGAAATACCACTTATTCAAGGGGCCTGGCCGATATCAGGGTAGGTGTGGGTTACTGGCTGTTCGACCTTGAAAAGCACCAAAATGGAAACGTAGCTCTAGGGTTGGGACTTAAATTGCCCACCGGAAATTTCAATGCTTCCGATATTTTTTACAATGTAGGCCCCGAAGGAGGTCCAGAGACCAGACCTGTTGACCAAAGCATCCAACCAGGGGATGGTGGTTTTGGAGTCACCTTGGATTTCCAATTTTATCAGAAAATGGCCGAAAAACTGTTCGCTTATGGAGGTGGGTTTTATTTGATCAACCCAAGGGAGACCAATGGAACCAGGACCTTTCGGGAAACCTTGAGTCCTCTCCTCGAAAATGAGGCCATCATGGCCGTACCCGATCAGTTTTCGGTACGTGCAGGGGCCAGCTATGCCATCAGCAATACCATTTCCACTTCATTGGGTGCCCGATATGAAGGCGTTCCCGTGAAAGACCTGATCGGGGGGAATGAAGGTTTTAGAAGGCCGGGCAACGTACTTTCCATAGACCCGGGCATCGCTTTTATCAAGAACAACTTTTCGCTGAACCTCAATGTGCCCTTTGCGGTAAGGAGGGAACGTCCCCAGAGTGTCACCGATCTGGAAACCCAAGAACTTACAGGCGAACCAAGGGCCGGGGATGCGGCCTTCGCCGATTATTTGATCAATGTGGGTATTTCCTATCGCTTTGCCAGCAACAAGGTGAAGGTTGATCCCGAATTGATGGACGGATTCAAAAATTAGAATGAAATCAAAATAAATGACGAGTTTTTTTCTATAAGACCTCGGCCTTGAGAATATAAACACTTTTCCACGGCCAATCGCCATCGCCCACAGGGACTTTGTTAATGGCGTCCACCACGTCCATGCCTTCTATGACACGGCCAAATGGGGTATAGGAGCCGTCCAAATGGTAAGATCCAGGATTGGTCACCACTATGAAAAATTCGTAGGGTGAGGCCAGTTTGTGCGGATTGTCCCTTTCACTACTGGGCATGGAAATGGTGCCCCGGTGGTGCTTGTGTCCCTTTTTGGCATCGGGAGGGAGGAGGTACCTTCCAATTTCGCTGCGTTTTTTAGAGGTTCTCCGGTCATCGGAATTGCCCCCTTGGATGATAAAATCCTTCACAACCCTATGGAATTGGGTGCTGTCAAAGTATTTTTTTCGAGCAAGATAGATGAAATTGGCCTTGTGGTAGGGAACGTCATCATAGAGCTGCACCGTGAAACTGCCCATGTTGGTGGTGATCTTCACCTTGTTTTTTTTGAGTTTTTTGTTGTATTCAAAAAAGAAATCAATGGCGTTTTCCTCGGTCAGCACAAAAGCTTCTTCCTCTTCTTTTTCCTCTTGTACGGAATCTTTTTCCACTTTTTGGACCGTATCCACTTTTACAATATTTTCCTCAACTTTGTCATTGTTCTTCTTTGGGGATTCCCCACAGGAGATACATAAAACGAAAAGTAAACCTATAGCTAAAGCCGATTGTCTAAAGAGCATGAAATTTGATGAATTTTGTCAACTGGCCCTAAAAATAAAAAATCTCCCTCTTCCCGGGGAGACATCTCACCATAAAATGTCCCCGGAATTACGGATTCAATGGTTGAAGTCCCATAAAATTGAGGAAGCCAAACCGAAGAGGGCAGGGGTGATGGCGCTTTTTTATCCCGATCAAGAAAAAGAGACCCGGTTGCTCCTGATTCTTCGAAAGGTATATGAAGGTGTGCATTCCAATCAAATTGGGTTTCCAGGGGGTAAAGTGGAGTTGGACGATAGGGATCTATTACAGACAGCTCTTCGGGAAACGCAGGAGGAGGTGGGTGTGCCCCCCCATGCCGTTGAGGTGATTCGGGAACTCAGTGAAGTCTATATCCCGCCAAGTAATTTTTTGGTGAAACCTTATATGGGCATTTATCCCGATCCCAAACCTTTTGTCAAGGAAGAGAAGGAGGTAGAGCGTATTGTGGAGGTTTTTTTGAAGGATTTTTTGGACGATGCCAACCATATTGAAGAAATGTTGAGCACTTCCTATGCAAAAAACATGAACGTACCTGCTTATAGATTAAATGGTTACACGGTTTGGGGGGCAACGGCCATGATGTTGAGCGAGATCAAGGAGCTTTTACGACAAACCTTTTGACGGCTATTTCGTAAATTTGTGGTCAATTTTTGATTCATGGGTCTGTTCAAGAGAAATCCTTTCGGACATATTTTGTTTTTGAAACGATGGTTGATTCGTATAGCGGGCATGGCCACACACCAGCGCTATAAGGGGTTCAATACATTGGAAATAGAAGGTTCGCAGATCATCCGTGACCTTCCGGATACCAATGTGCTTTTTGTGAGCAACCACCAGACCTATTTTGCCGATGTGGTGGCCATGTTCCATGTGTTCAATGCCAGTTTGAAAGGAAGGGACGACAACATCAAGAACTTGGGATATCTTTGGAACCCCAAACTGAACATCTACTACGTTGCGGCCAAGGAGACCATGAAAAAGAGCCTTCTCACCAAAATATTGGCCTATGCCGGTTCCATAAGCATTGAACGGACTTGGAGGGCCGATGGGCAGGATGTGAACAGGCAGGTGAAATTCAGTGACATCAGCAACATAGCCAAGGCTTTGGACGATGGCTGGGTGATCACTTTTCCCCAAGGCACCACGACCCCATGGAAACCTTTGCGAAAAGGAACGGCACATATCATCAAAAGATACAAGCCCGTAGTGGTTCCCGTGGTGATAGACGGTTTCAGACGTTCATTCGACAAAAAAGGATTGCGGGTCAAAAAGAAGGGAATCCTTCAATCCATGCAGATAAAACCACCTTTGGAGATTGATTATGACAACGAATCCATAGATTCCATTTTGGAAAAATTGGAATATGCCATTGAGCAGCATCCTTCGTTCCTAAAAGTGATTCCAAAAGAAGAACTGTTGGCCTACGAGGCCGAAAACCAAAAAAGAAGGTACAGCTACAGAGGGGACTAGACCTCCAATTTCTTCAATTCGTTATAGTTTTCCCGAAGCCTTTTCAGTAGGATTCCATATAGGAGTTTGTAGAACAGCCATATCAATAAAAGTACGACTGCTGTAAAAAGTGCGGAAATGGTGATGATCATGGCCCAAAAGGAAAAACTATTCCCATCTTCTGATGCGGCCTGGACAATTTTTTGGCCTTCAGGCGCATATAACAATACGCCATACATATTGATGATCAGGTAGGTGGTAAAGATGATCAGGTTGAACCATACATACTGGGTCACGGTCCTTTTCACTTTTAATATGGTCTTCATCAACTTTCGGGAGGAGTCGGTGAAAGAGATTTTTTTGTAGTTGGTATAGAACTTGTATATGAAATAAAGGATAATGGCATAGTTGACCACATTGAGCACCATGATTATCTTGTGGATGTGCAATGCCTTGAGTTCTTCCATGGTTTCGGGGTCTGTGAACACAATGTTGATGCCTGCCCAAAACACAAACTCGATAATACTGATATAAAAAATCCATTTTACTATGGATGACGATTTTTTCCAGGTCATCCCATAGATTTGGTCATACGACAGTTTGGGAAGGTCGGCCTCCCTTTTTTGCCAGTCTCTCTTCAAAAGCTCCAGTTCATCCACCATGATCTAAGGATTTAGTATGGTTCTTAATTTATTTTTCACCCTGTTCATTTTCACTCTTGCATTTACCTCTGTGATACCCAATGTTTCGGCTATTTCTGTATAATCTTTGTCTTCCAGGTACAGGAAGACCAATGCCTTGTCAATATCGCCGAGCTGTCTCACCGCATCGTACATCAGTTTTAATTGCTTCTCTTCCGTGTCATCGTATTCATTGGCCTTTATTTTGTGGACAACGGAGTCATAATCCTGGGTCTGAACCCTTTTCTTGGACTTTCTGTACAATGTTATCGCAGTGTTCAGGGCAACCCGGTACATCCATGTACTGAACTTGGAATCGCCCCTAAACTTTGGATATGCTTTCCACAGTTGGATTGTGATTTCCTGGAAAAGATCGTTGTGAGAATCCTTGTCGTTGGTATATAAACTGCATACCTTATGAACAATGTTCTGATTGTTCTCAAGTTCCGTCACAAAACGATGTTCCAGTTCTTTGTTCACTAAAGGTTGGTAAGTTTGCTCTATTAGTAGCTGTAAAGCGGTGTTTGTTACAATCCTTCCAAAAATTATTTGCGGTAATCCAGCGCAGGTGGCCTGTTGCCCAACATGGGAACATATTTGAAGTCCTTGCCCCTTCTTTCCTCCAATTCTTTTTTGGCCGTTTCTATCACTTCGGTATTTTCAAAAATGTCCATGGCTGTCAGTGCAAGTGTCTTCGCTGCGACCATCATCCCTTTTGTTCCGATCGACATACCGCCCGCAGCCACAGCTTGCCAGCTATGTGCAGGGGTTCCCGGCACCCAGGTTGCCGTTCCCAGACCGGCAGTGGGGACGGTGTAGCTCACATCACCCACATCGGTGGAGCCATAGGCACGGGCCGTTTCTTGATAAGGCTGCACTGTCTTTGCTGTTTCCATGTCCAAGGTCTCTTTGCCCAAGGTTTTGGCAATTTTCTCGGCAAAGGCCTTTTCTTCGTCGTTATAGGTGATTCCCCCGACCTCGGTCAACTTGTCGTGCATGATTTTTTGTAGGGTAAGGTTGGGCAGGAGTTCATGCGTTCCCCCGATCATCTCGTACTCCATGGTGGTCCCGGTGCCCAAAGCGGCACCTTCGGCAGCCTTTACGATCCTGTCAAAAATATCCACGACCACTTCCCTGCTGGAATGTCTGGCATAATAATACACTTCCGCAAAATCCGGTACCACGTTCGGGGCTTTTCCACCATTGGTGATCACATAGTGGATTCTGGCCTCTTGTGGAATGTGTTCCCGCATCATGTTCACCATGTTGTTCATAGCTTCCACGCCATCCAATGCGGAACGTCCTTTTTCAGGGGCTCCGGCCGCATGTGCAGAAATACCATGGAACCTGAACTTGGCCGATTTATTGGCCAATGCTGCCCCTGCACTCGCAGCATTGGCAGCACTTGGGTGCCAGTGCAAGGCAACATCCACATCATCAAAAACACCTTCACGCACCATATACACTTTCCCTGAGCCACCTTCTTCGGCCGGACAACCATAAAACCGAATGGTTCCTTCCATTTTGTTGGATTTCAACCAATCTTTCACGGAAATGGCCGCTGCAGAGGATGCGGTGCCGAACAAATGGTGTCCACAGGCATGTCCCGCCGCCTTGCCCGCTGTTTTCTTTTCCGGTACTGCTTCTTGCGACAATCCGGGCAGTGCATCATATTCCCCTAGAATGGCAATGACCGGATAACCGGAACCATACTCTGCCACAAATGCGGTAGGGATGCCCGCAATGTCTTTTTTAATGGAAAAGCCTTCGTTGGCCAGTGTTTCCTGTAACAAGGCGGAACTTTTTTCTTCCAGGTACCCCATTTCAGCAAGATCCCAAATTTCATGGGCAATATCACCGTATTTTTGGGTTTGGGCGTCCAAATTCTTGATGATTTCATCCTTGCTTTTTTGGGCGATTGTGGTCGAGGCGCATATTAACAGGAGCGCACTTAGGAGGAACATTTTTTTCATCGTATGGAGTTTTTTTGAGTTAGGTTTTAAATATACCAAAAAACCTTTGGTAAAATGATAGGACGAGATCGGGAATATGTAAATTTGCGGGCATGTCCAACAGCATGAACATTCCACAATCCAGTTTTCCAAGGGTCATCATCATAGGTGGTGGCTTTGGAGGTATAGCGTTGGCCAAAAAATTGAGCAAAAAGGAAGCCCAAGTGGTTTTGTTGGACAAGCACAACTACCACAATTTCCAACCCTTGCTATATCAAGTTTCCACGGGCGGACTGGAACCGGATTCCATCGCCTACCCCATCCGTAAGGTATTGCAGGGATACCCCAATTTCTTTTTTAGGCTGGCCAATGTGGTCGAAATAGATACGAAAAACAAAAGGGTGGTTACCAATATTGGGGATATTCGATATGATTATTTGGTCGTGGCCACGGGATCCGAAACCAATTATTTTGGGAACAAAGGTGTTGAAAAGATGGGCATGGCCATGAAGACCATTCCCCAATCACTGAACCTGAGGAGCTTGATTCTTGAAAATTTTGAACAGGCCCTTTTAACGGACGACCTTCATGAGCGGGATGCATTGATGAACTTTGTGGTCGTAGGGGGAGGGCCTACGGGTGTGGAGCTTGCGGGTGCACTTGCAGAGATCAAAAAAGGGATCCTTCCGAAGGACTATCCTGATCTGGACACCCGGAGGGCACAGATCAACTTGGTGCAGGGAGGCGATAGGTTGCTTCCGGCCATGAGCGAGGTGGCGTCCAGGAAAGCAGAACGTTTTTTGGAGGGCCTTGGGGTGAATGTTTGGAAGAATATCAGGGTCACCGATTATGACGGGCAGCGTGTTTCCACGGATACGGGTACCATTTTTGAAACGGCCACCTTGGTTTGGGCGGCTGGAGTGCAGGCCGTGAGCATCAAAGGTTTGGATGCAAAGGAATTGCTCAGCAGGGGCAATCGGTTGAAAGTGAACCAATTTCACCAAGTTGTCGGATTTGAAGAAATCTTTGCCATTGGCGATGTGGCCCAAATGGAATCCGAAGCTTTTCCCAACGGGCATCCCATGATGGCACAGCCCGCCATTCAGCAAGGCCGGAACCTTGGGGAAAATCTGGTTCGGTTGATAGATGGAAGGCCCATGAAACCATTTGTGTACAAGGACAAAGGGAGCATGGCGACCGTGGGCCGTAACAAAGCTGTGGTGGACCTGCCCAGGTTTAAGTTTCAGGGTGTGTTCGCTTGGTTCGTTTGGATGTTCGTGCACCTGTATTTTCTGATCGGTTTCCGAAACAGGGTGGTAGTTTTCATCAACTGGGTCTATAACTACATCCGTTTTGACCGGGAGGCACGGTTGATCATCCGGCCCTTTAAAAAACAGAACCAGGTGGATAGGAGGAAGCTGATGCAGGATTGATTTTCTAAGTCAGCTTAGGGTTAAACTTTATCTAACATCCATTGCCATTAAAAATTGATGGGGTAAATTGAAGGATAAACCACTAACCATGTCAGTTTATAATAATATAAAAGTAGCTGTCCTTGCTATTTTGGTGGGGCAAATGGCTCATCCTCAAGGAACCTCAACTCCCCATTCCCAAGAAAACCCCGTTTATATTGAAGGATTTAATTATCCCAAGTTTGATGACCTGTCAAACTATGCCTGGTTCAGGCTCAATTTTAGAGCGAGGGAAGGTACGGAAATGGGTCTTGGAGGGGAACATTATAGAAGATATGATGCCGATCGATTCAGTTTGTCCCTTCGATTAAAACAAAAGATAAGTGCAAAGTCGCACTTTCTTGGAGGGTATCTAAAGGAATGGGATTTGAATAATAAGGGCAGAGGACATCCCAATCCAATGCCAAGACAGGAAGTCTTTTTTGGTGTAGAACACGAAACCCTACCGAACATGCTTCTCGAGGCACAAATAGTTCGTCCTGTCGGGCAGTTCCCCGGTTTTAACAAAATTGGTCTTGAAGGGGTGGGCAGCCACATTCAAATGGGCACAAAGGTGAAATTCTGAAAAAGTTATTTCCTCGGATGAAACTCGTTCAACACCTTGGCCAAATGTACCCGGTTGATGTGCATATAGACCTCGGTTGTGGTGATACTTTCGTGGCCCAACATCTGCTGAATGGCCCTGAGATCCGCCCCGTTTTCCAAAAGGTGGGTGGCAAAGGAATGCCTAAAAGTGTGCGGGCTGATGTTCTTTTTCAGTCCAATCTTTTCCGCGAGCCGTTTGATCACCGTAAAGATCATGGCCCGGGTAAGCTGTTTTCCCCTTCGGTTGAGAAAGACAAAATCCTCATGCTCTTTTTGGATGGGCAGGTGCATCCTTATTTCGTTTCGGTATATTTCAATGTATTTTATGTTGATGTCGCTTATGGGGACAAAGCGCTGTTTGTTGCCCTTCCCCGTTACCTTGATGAAACCTTCGTCAAAATAAAGATCCGAAAGTTTGAGGTTGACCAGTTCTGAGACCCTGAGTCCACAACCGTAGAGGGTTTCCAAAATGGCCCTGTTGCGTTCCCCTTCGGGTTTGGAAAGGTCAATCGCGGAGATGAGGTCATTGATATCATCCACGGAAAGGGTGTCGGGCAGTTTACGGCCAATTTTTGGGGTCTCGATCAGGTCCATCGGATTGTCAGGCCTGTAATCTTCAAAAATCAGGTAATTGAAAAACCCTTTCAACCCCGAAATGATGCGTGCCTGTGACCTTGGATTCAGACTTTTGGCCACCTCGTAAACAAATTGCTGAACGGTTTCCCTTGAAATCTTTATCGGATTTTCATGGACGTCATGGGCATCGAGAAAACCCACCAATTTTTGAAGGTCGAGTACATAATTGCTGATCGAATTTTTGGAAAGTCCCCTTTCGATCTTCAAATAGTTTTGGTAATCGTCTATTGCCTGTTGCCAGTTCATGGACTAAATATATACACAAAAATGTTCAATTATGGTTCCGTTGGCTGCATCGATCAATTGAAAAGGCACATCCGTCAATTGGTGTGGTAAGGATAGGAGCAGTTTCCATATTTTCGGGAAGGTTTTGAAATGACAATTTTGAAGAATGGACTTTTAAAATAGTTGACGGACTGTCCGGGATGAATCATATAAACAAAAGCTGTGAGGTCGAGCGCAGTCGAGACCTCATTCTTGGCATGTTGATTTTATAATCTTCCTGATTGTGCTCGAAGAAATGGTCGATTACGGATATTTAAAACAATTAGTAAGATTTTTAATACAAAAAGACACTATATCCCACAAGAATGCGTTTTGTTCTTAATAAAATTTTAACAAATGAACAAAAAGACAGTAGTATTAGTAGTAGCATTCATGGCAATTGGTTTTTCATCCATGGCCCAGTACGTGGATAGGAGCAGTTTTAAGGCAGGGTTCTATGCCGGTCTTCCGGTGGGCGATGCCTCTGAAGCTTCAAGTTTCGCGCTTGGCCTCGATCTGGCCTATCACTGGGGCGTTTCAGAAATGTTCGATGCGGGACTGGCCTCAGGTTTTCTAAATGCTTTCGGGGAAACCGAATCCGTTACAGTGGGCGAAGTTACCGTGGAAGGCGAATTTGGGGATTATCAGATCATTCCCTTGGCCGCTGCGCTGAGGCTATACCCTACCTATGATTTCAAACTGGGTGCCGATGTTGGGTACGCCGTTGGAATAAACGAGGGCAATGAGGGAGGTTTCTATTTGAGGCCCACAATGGGATATAATCTCAGTGGCAACACAGAACTCAATGTTTCATACATGAACATAAGCAATAACGGAAATTTCTCCATGGTGGCCTTGGGGATTCTGTTCTTGTTTTAGAAAATAAAATTAACTGTCCATAGCCCCAAATCTTGCAATAAAACAATGAATATTAACCACTTTAACACAAAAAAATGAAAAAGTTATTGTTTGTTTTTGCTATCGCCGTTTTAGGTCCTTTGTCCATCAAAGCACAGACCAGCTATAAGGCAGCCTTGGGGCTGGGTGTAGATACGGCAATTGAAGATGCCACATTTATCGGGGCCACAGGAAAGTATTTTTTCTCGGACAACCATGTAGGCCAGGCCGATCTGGGCTTTGAGGACAATGCCACCATAATTACGGCATTGTATTCGTACCACAAGCAATTTAGAGGAGCCAGAGGGTTGCGATGGTATGTGGGTGTAGGACCCAGCATCATCCTTATAAAGGATTTTGACAATATTTTTGCGTTACGTCCCCATGGTGGATTGGATTTTAAAATAAATGGGGCACCTATTGTCATTAATTTTGATTGGAGACCATCCATCATTCTTAGCGATGGTCCAGAAAATCAAGTGGCCGCCTTTGGATTAGGCATCCAGTTTGCCATTGATTGATAACTGGTATCCTGAAAAATTCAAGCAGGTGAAAACCTGCTTTTTTATGTCCGGAACAATTATCCTTGACAAAAACATTTTAATCCACAAGCAGGATAAGTGAAAAGGACATTGTTATATTTGTAACCTTAACTAAAACTATTTATCGTGAAAAAACAATTTGTTCTATCAGTACTTTTCATCAGTATTCTGACCATGTACACTTATGGCCAGGAAGGTTTTGCAGCCAAAGCGGGTTTTAACAATGTGTCCATAAATGTAGACACTGGTGATTCTTTTTTTGGCGATGCTAGCGACAGTGAACTAGGGTTTTATGTTGGAGGAGGCTACAATTTTGAGCTTTCCGAAGATTTTGACATTGAGCCATCTTTGCTCTTCAGCTTTGTGGACGATCTAACCTCGTTGTACATTCCTGTGATGTTCAAATATAAGGTTGCCGATAAGTTCAACATCCAAGGAGGACCACAGATCAACTACTTGTTGGAAGATCTTCCTGATGGTGAGTTTGGTCTTGACCTCGCCATTGGTGGTGGTTACCAAATCGATTCCAACTGGTTTGTGGAGGCAAGATATGGCTTCCAAGTATCCAGAGGCGGAGATTTTGGAGATTTTGTGGATATCAATACCCTTACCGTTGGTGCTGGGTATAGGTTCAATTAAACCCGTACCATTACATGAAATAAAAAGCGGAAGTGATCACTTCCGCTTTTTTTGTGCTTTAAAAATATCCTACTTTTACCAGTATGAAACTGATCATCATCAACGGACCCAATTTGAACCTGTTGGGCAAACGGGAACCTGAAGTGTACGGGAGTACCACTTTTGAAGATTATTTTAAACAACTACAACAGAAGTTTCCGCAAGCGGAGCTGGAATATTTTCAATCCAATATTGAAGGGGAACTCATCGGGAAGATCCAGGAAGTGGGTTTTGATCATGACGGCATCATTTTGAACGCAGCTGCCTATACCCATACTTCCGTTGGTATCGGGGACGCCGTGAAAGCTGTGGAAACCCCAGTGGTTGAGGTCCATATTTCCAATACCCATAAGCGGGAGGAATATAGACACGTCTCTTACATATCATCGGTAGCCAAAGGTGTGATCTTGGGATTTGGCCTACAGAGTTACGACCTGGCCATCCAGAGTTTTTTAGGCTAGGTCCTTCAAATATTTTTTATCTGCATAGAAGGTCCCGAAGGGAAGCAGGGATGCCACAAATAGTACAATATAACGTTTGATGCCCCACTTGCGTTCCCAACAAAATACCAAGGCCACGACCACATAGAGGATAAACAGGATTCCGTGGGCATATCCCACAAATTTGTTGGGTTCGGGAATGTCCGCCCAATGTTTCAAGGGCATGGTCATACCAAAAAGCAACAAATAGGAAATTCCCTCTAAAATGGCGGTGGCCCTAAATAACTTCAGCATAGGCCTTCTTATAGATGGATCACTTCACCATAGGCATCTGCGACCGCTTCCATCACCGCCTCGCTCATGGTAGGGTGGGGGTGTACGGCTTTAAGTACCTCATGTCCGGTGGTTTCCAGTTTACGCGCCACAACGGCCTCGGCAATCATGTCGGTAACGCCTGCCCCGATCATGTGGCAGCCCAACCATTCTCCATATTTGGCATCGAAAATGACTTTGACAAATCCATCGGCGCTTCCTGAAGCTTTGGCTTTTCCACTGGCGGAGAAGGGAAACTTACCAACTTTGATGTCGTAACCTTTTTCCTTGGCCTGTTTTTCGGTCAATCCTACAGAGGCTACTTCGGGAATGCAATAGGTACATCCGGGGATGTTGCCATAATCAAGGGCTTCCACATGCATGCCCGCTATTTTTTCAACACATAGGATACCTTCAGCAGAGGCAACGTGGGCCAGAGCTTGGCCGGGGGTCACATCGCCAATGGCATAATATCCAGGGATATTGGTCTGATAGTAATCGTTCACCAAGATTTTGTCGCGGTCCACGGCGATGCCCACATCTTCCAATCCAATGTTTTCGATATTGGTCTTGATACCGACAGCGGACAAAACAATGTCGGCCTCAAGTACTTCTTCACCTTTGGAGGTCTTTACGGTGGCCTTCACTCCATCTCCCGAAGTGTCCACTTTGGTGACCTCGGCCGATGTCATGATCTTGACCCCCGCTTTTTTGAAACTGCGCTCCAATTGTTTGGATATGTCCTCGTCCTCAACAGGGACAATGTTTGGCATAAATTCCACCACGGTCACTTCAGTGCCCATAGAATTGTAGAAATAGGCAAACTCGATTCCGATGGCCCCGCTTCCCACCACGATCATTTTCTTGGGCTGCTTGTCAAGGGACATGGCTTCCCTATATCCGATCACTTTTTTACCATCCTGTGGAAGGCTGGGCAGCTCACGGCTTCGCGCTCCTGTGGCAATGATGATATGATCTGCTGAATATTCGGTAGTATCGCCATTTTCGGCCTTGACCTCCACTTTTTTTCCGGGTTTTAGCTTTCCAAAACCATTGATGACCTCGATCTTGTTCTTTTTCATGAGGAATTGAACGCCTTTGCTCATTCCCTCGGCGACCCCACGGCTGCGCTTGACCACGGCCCCAAAATCATGTCCCACGTTTTCAGCGTTCAAGCCGTAATCCCCGGCATGCTTCAAATATTCAAAGACCTGAGCGGATTTTAGGAGGGCCTTGGTGGGGATGCATCCCCAATTGAGACAGACACCGCCCAAACTTTCTTTTTCAACAATGGCTGTTTTGAAACCCAATTGAGAGGCCCTGATAGCCGTAACATATCCACCGGGACCACTGCCCAAAACAATTATATCAAACTTGCTCATTAGATCGTGATTTTAGTTGTTAGATTTGAAGCCGGCCTAAAAGCGGCAGGTGCAAAAGTACGGAAAACCATCCCCAAATCCCAAGTTGAAAAAAGACAAAAATGGCTTTGCATGTGAAATCAGCTTTTTGGGTTGTCGAACATCTTTTGGTTGAAGGATTTCGGGTGTGGGCTTGAATGGCTTTCTATTGGGCAGGGTCAAACCCTATGCTCACCGAATTGATGCAGTACCTTTGCCCGGTGGTTTCCCTTGGCCCATCGTTGAAGACGTGGCCCAAATGACTGCCACAATTGGCACAAAGGGTCTCGGTACGGATCATCCCGTGCGATGTGTCCCTGACATATTCGATGGCACCCTCAACCGCTTGGTCGAAAGAGGGCCAGCCGCAACCACTCTCAAATTTGTGCTCACTTTCAAAGAGCTTGGCATTGCAAGCCTTGCAGTGATATGCGCCATTTTCAAAATGAAGATTGTATTGCCCTGTATGTGGACGTTCCGTGCCTTTTTGGCGCAAAACATAGTATTCCTCGGCGGAAAGCTGTTGTCTCCACTCTTCCTCTGTCTTGGCTACTCCGTATTTTTTTTCCATGGTGTTGGTTTTTTGGATCAGTTTCCCTCGGGGATAAAATTGAGGGCAGCTCCATTTATGCAATGTCTTTTTCCCGTGGTTTCCCTTGGTCCATCATTGAAAACATGTCCTAGGTGCCCACCGCAGACCGCACAATGTTCTTCCGAGCGGGCCACCCCGATCTTATAGTCCACACTATAGGCCACATTCCCTTTGATCTCCCGGTCGAAACTGGGCCATCCCGTGCCTGAATCAAATTTGTGCTCACTTTTGAAAAGTGGCGTGCCGCAACCGGCGCATACATAGGTTCCTTTTTGTTTGTTGTCCAACAATTCGCTTGAAAAAGCCCGCTCAGTGGCTGCCTTTCTCAGGACTTGATATTCCATTTCTGTCAGTTCCGAGCGCCATTCGGCATCGGTTTTGTTCACTTTGAACGCAGTCTCTTTTTTCGTTTCCTGTGTGTTGCCCTTGCATCCGGAAAGGATGACCAACAAAATCAACAGCAATTTTTTTCCCATCTTTTCGATTTTTATTTTTTAGACGTTCGCAAATTGTTTTCCTTTCAATTTCTGTGGGGTCAAAATAAAAAAAAGCCCCATTGAAAAACCAATAGGGCCTTAATTTAAACATTTACGGGAAATCAGTGAAGGTCCAGTTTCAATACTTGATTTTCCTCGATGCCCATAGCGGACATTACATTTTCTATGTTGGAAGTATCCATTTTGGATGCTTCTGCAAACACACTGGGCACAAAGACGATCCTGAAAATTTGATCATCTGTAAAGTCGGTGCTCAAGGTGGATAGGTCAAAATTGCCATCTATGAACAGTTCAAGATCTACAAAAGTGTGTTCGAAAACATATTGGATGGTGCCTTCGGGCAAAAAGTAGTTCTGTGGAATCTGGCTCCATAGATCGGCATTGCTTCCATCGTCCAAAGGAATGGAACCTGCATACCGATAGACCAAAACGGCATCGGCTTCAAAAACCTCAAAATCCGTCACATCACTGAAGTTGATGAGGGTGCTGAAAAGGTTGGCCTCGCCATCGTAGCCAAAATTGACATTCTCCACTTCCACCACCTGGCCCTGGATGCCATCCGCACCGTCCAAGCCATCAAGCCCATCAAATCCCGGAGGTCCGGGAGGTCCTTGTGGGCCTTCGCAGGAAAAGGCAATCAATACTAAAAATGCTCCTAAAAATGTGTTGAGTTTATTCATGATCTTGGATTTTGGATTTTTCTTTGAATTTTGTTCGTCACTGCAAGAAAATCAAAAAGCGTTCCACTTTTTTAAAATATCACTTTCTTTTTTATATCTCACACCAAAATCGGAATCTTGGACAAAGATGTGTATTATTGTATATGTAAACCCTCAATTATGGCCAAGGTAGTTCCGCACAGTTTTTTCACAGAATTTGACATCGACCTTTTCAAGGCTGGGAAACATTTTCGTCTGTACGACAAATTGGGTTCCCACCTGACCGAAGTGGATGGGGTGAAGGGCACTTATTTTGCCGTTTGGGCACCATCGGCCAAATCCGTCTGTGTCATTGGTGATTTCAACTATTGGGCCACTGGGGAACATGAACTTTATGTGAGATGGGATGGAAGCGGTATTTGGGAAGGTTTTATTCCCGACGTGGAGAAGGGTGCCAAATACAAATACAAGATCCATTCGCACAACAACGATATCTGGACCGAAAAGGCAGATCCGTTTGGCCGATTATGTGAACAACCGCCCAAAACTGCATCTTTGGTCTGGGACGCACCATACGATTGGCAGGATAAAAAATGGATGGATACCCGTGAAGAAAAAAATGGGTTGGACAGACCGTATTCCGTTTACGAAGTGCACCTGGCCTCTTGGAAGAAAAAAAATGGCTGGGAGTCCCTTTCCTATCTTGAAATGGCAGACCAATTGGTGGACTACGTAGATGAAATGGGCTTTACCCACGTTGAGTTCATGCCGGTCATGGAATACCCCTTTGACCCTTCTTGGGGATATCAGATAACAGGGTATTTTGCACCAACCTCCCGTTTTGGCAAGCCAGAGGACTTTAAATTGTTGGTCGATAAGTTCCACCAACGGGGCATTGGGGTAATCTTGGATTGGGTGCCTTCCCATTTTCCGGAAGATGCCCACGGTCTTGGTTTTTTTGATGGATCCCACCTTTATGAGCATCCCGATAGGAGAAGGGGCTACCATCCCGATTGGAAAAGCCTGATCTTTAATTATGGAAGGAACGAGGTGAGGGCCTTTTTGATCAGCAACGCCATATTTTGGCTGGACCAGTACCATGTGGATGGACTTCGGGTGGATGCCGTGGCCTCCATGCTATATCTGGATTATTCTAGGGAGGAAGGTGAATGGGAGCCCAATATGTATGGCAACAATGAAAACCTTGAGGCACTTTCCTTTCTCAGGGAAATGAACCAAGAGGTATATGCCAGTTTTAAGGGGGTCCAGACCATTGCCGAAGAATCGACTGCCTTTTCCGGTGTCACCAAGCCAGTACATTATGGAGGGCTGGGCTTTGGCATGAAATGGATGATGGGCTGGATGCACGACACACTGCAATTCTTCAAAAAAGAGCCCATATATAGATCCTATGACCTCAATGAGATCACTTTTAGTCTGACATATGCCTTCACGGAGAACTTTATGTTGCCCTTTTCGCATGATGAGGTAGTCTATGGCAAAAAATCCTTGCTCTACCGAATGCCAGGGGACGAGTGGCAGCGCTTTGCCAACCTAAGGCTGTTGTTCGGGTATATGTTCACACATCCCGGGGGCAATTTATTGTTCATGGGGGCAGAATTTGGCCAATCATCCGAATGGAGTTTTCAAGAAGGTTTGGAGTGGCAGCTGACACAGTATGGTTTTCATTCCGGAATCCAAGAAGTTATCAAGGATCTGAACAAGCTCTACAAAACAAGCCCTGCCCTTTATGAAAAGCAGTTCGATGAAGATGGTTTTCAATGGATCGAGTACAATGATAGGGAAAATACCGTGATAACTTACCTACGAAAAGGCAAGGACCCAAAGGATGACCTTGTCGTGGCCTGTAATTTTACCCCTGTGCCACGTGATAACTATAGAGTGGGGGTTCCGAAGAGTACCCAGCTCAAATTGGTTTTCAACAGCGATGACATTAAATATTCAGGGAGTGGCATGGGCAAAATGACCCTTAAACCATCAAAAACACCGTGGAACGGACATGACAGATCGGTTGTGATGACCTTGCCACCTTTGGCCGTGGTCGTTTATCGATAAGAACAAAACTATAACGATATAGTCGATTTATGTTCAAAACATCGTTTTAATTATTCAGCCCAATGTGTTTCTTTTGTGGGCGTCAATTGACTAGACATGATAACCAATACAGAAGTAGAGAAAAGGGGTAATCAGCACCCCGATCATATTGTCGATTTCAAACAGGAAGGCGACAAGATATATTTTACCACCCATAACGGGGTCATCCTACAGATTACCATTCTTCGTGACAGTGCCGTTCGATTCAGGTATGCCACTGAACATGTGTTCGAGCCGGATTTTTCCTATGCCATCAGTGATGATGTGAGCCTTGGCTACAATGAACTCTCCGTAAAGGAGGAAATTCCTGAATTTGTCATCACCACCTCAAAGATCAAGATCTATGTGAACAAATCCGACCTCAAGGTCCAGATTGTGGATATGGAGGGAGTGGTCCTTTGTGAGGACGAACTTGGATTTCATTGGGAAGAAAACTTCGATTATGGTGGCAATGTTGTGAAAATGAGCAAGGTGTGCCATTCCGGGGAAAGTTATTACGGGATGGGGGACAAGGCCTCGCACACCAACCTCAAAGGAAAAAGGGTGAACAATTGGGTCACGGATTCCTATGCCTATGGCAAGGACCAGGAACCGCTTTATAAGGCCATTCCTTTTTATATAGGTTTGAAAGAAAGCATAGCTTACGGTATTTTTTTCGATAACTCGTTCAGCACCTATTTTGATTTTGCCAACGAACGAAGGAACGTGACCAGTTTTTGGGCCGATGGGGGCGAAATGAACTACTACTTCTTCTATGGTCCCAAAATGGGGCAGGTAGTGGAGGCCTACACCGACCTCACCGGGGTTCCCGAACTCCCACCTCTTTGGGCATTGGGGTTCCATCAATCCAAATGGAGCTATTATCCCGAAAGAAAGGTGAAAAAGATCGCCTCAACCTTTAGAAAACTGAATATTCCCTGTGATGCCATTTACTTGGATATCGATTATATGGAAGGTTTCAGGTGTTTCACTTGGAACAACCGATATTTCCCCGACCCGAAGCGAATGATCGCCGAAATGGAACAGGACGGATTCAAGGTCATCACCATGATCGATCCCGGTATCAAAATTGACAGGGATTATTGGGTGTACAAACAGGCCATGGACAATGGATTTTTCTGCCGTAGGGCAGATGGCCCCCATTTTAAGGGGAAAGTATGGCCGGGAGAGTGCAAGTTCCCGGATTTTACCGATCCCGAAGTGCGTGAATGGTGGGGGGGGCTCTATAAGGAAATGATTGCAGAAATGGGTGTTAGGGGGGTCTGGAACGATATGAACGAGCCTGCCGTAATGGAAGTGCCCTCCAAAACCGCAAACTTGGACGTGCGGCACGATTACGACGGACATCCGTGCAGTCACCGAAAGGCCCACAATGTATATGGAATGCAAATGGTGCGGGCCACTTATGAAGGCGTGAAGAAATTCACCTTTCCCCGAAGACCCTTTGTGCTGACACGGGCCGCTTATTCCGGCACCCAACGCTATTGCGCAACATGGACCGGCGACAATGTGGCCACTTGGGAGCACCTTTGGATCGCCAACGTCCAGATGCAGCGCATGTGCATGAGCGGATATTCCTTTGTAGGGTCGGATATTGGAGGATTTGCTGAGCAGCCCAATGGGGAATTGTTCGCCCGATGGATACAGCTGGCTATTTTCCATCCATTTTGCAGGGTGCATTCCAGTGGAGATCACGGCGATCAGGAACCTTGGTCGTTCGGCGATGAGATTACCGATATTGTTAGGAAATTCATAGAAATGCGGTACCAATTGTTGCCCTATCTCTATACCATGTTCTATAAATATATAAAGGATGGACTGCCCATGTTGCAATCCTTGGTGTTCTATGATCAGGAGGACCCACAGACCCATTTCAGGACGGATGAGTTCCTTTTTGGGGAACAGATGTTGGTCTGCCCGGTACAGGAACCCAATGCACAGGGCAGAAGGATGTATTTCCCACGGGGAAATTGGTATAATTTCTGGACCGATGAAGTGGTTTCCGGAGGAGTGGAAAGATGGGTGCCGGCAGAAATCCACAGGATTCCCTTGTATGTAAAAGAGGGGGCAATGATTCCCAAATACCCCGTTCAGCAATATGTGGGAGAAAAAGAGATCAAGGAGCTGAACTTGGATGTGTATTATAAGGACGGTACTGAAAACTCAATTGTTTACGAGGACCAGCAGGATGGTTATGACTATAAAAAAGGACGGTACAGCCTACGTAGGTTTAGGTTGAGGGGCAAGGAGAACGAACTCATCATACAGCAGTTCAAGGATGGTAACTTCATCACACCTTATGATACTTTTAAACTGACCCTTCATGGGCTGCCATTCACTATTGGGACCGTGGAGGTGGACAACGAGGAGGTAAACCTTGAGGACATCAAATTGAATGGCAACAATTCCATCGAGGTAAGCAAGGATTTCACGGAACTCCACATTATCGGAAAATAATTTTTTTTGTAATTTACCTATGACTAAAAAGGGTTAGCGATATGAAAAAGTCTATTCTCACCATAGCTGTATTTTTGGCAGTTGTTTCTTGTAAGACCAATCCGTTTACAGGAAAAAGCACTTTGAACTTTTATCCCAACAGCCAGATGTTTCCCATGGCATTTGCCCAATACGATCAATTTTTGGGAGAGAACAAAGTGGTAACGGGCACTTCGGAAGCTGAGATGATCACTAGGGTTGGGCAACGGATAGCCTCGGCAGCGGAGCGTTGGCTGGATGCCAATGGATATCCGGGTTATTTGAAGGATTATCAATGGGAATACAAACTGGTACAGGACGAGACCGTAAATGCCTGGTGCATGCCGGGAGGGAAGATTGTTTTCTATACCGGAATTTTGCCCATAACCCAAAATGAGACAGGCGTTGCTGTTGTCATGGGGCACGAGGTGGCCCACGCCTTGGCCGATCATGGGGCGCAGCGAATGAGTGCGGGCATGGTACAGCAAATCGGTGCCGTAGCAGGTAACATTGCCATTCAAGATCCCGAAAAACGGAATATGTTCAACCAGGCCTATGGTCTAGGGTCTCAATTGGGGGTCATGCTGCCCTTTAGTCGAAGCCATGAAACCGAAGCGGACCGTATCGGGCTTCAGATCATGGCCATTGCGGGCTACAACCCGGATGAGGCGGCCAGACTTTGGCAAAGGATGAAGGAAAAAGCAGGAGGGCAGGCCCCTCCAGAGTTTTTGAGCACACACCCATCCAATGATACCAGGATCAGTAATTTGACCGCATGGGCCCCTGCCGCAAAACAGGAAGCCCGAAAGTTCGGGGTAACAACATTCAAATAAGTTGGGTTTTACAACATAGACAATGTCATTTCGACCTTATGACGGAAATATTATCCTATGGATAAAAATAAATTTTCCGCCCTGTTCGAAATGACATTTATTTTTTTAAAGAGATTCTTATGGCACAGGTACTGGCATTGAAGGGAAGCAAAAAATTGTTGAATGCGTGGGCGTTTTACGATTGGGCCAATTCAGTGTACAGTCTGGTCATTTCCTCGGCCATATTTCCGCTGTTTTATGGACTGCTCTTCCGCACGGCGGGCATCGAGAAAGTTGTCATTTTTGGTGGGGAAATTGCCCGAGCCCCATTGATCAGCTATGTGA
This sequence comes from Allomuricauda sp., assembly GCA_048270465.1. GTDB lineage: Bacteria > Bacteroidota > Bacteroidia > Flavobacteriales > Flavobacteriaceae > Flagellimonas. The sequence goes on along the minus strand of JBLWSV010000013.1, from coordinate 33,828 downwards.
CCTCGTTGGCCTTTGTGTTCATTGCCATTGTCACTCCATTGGTTTCCGGTGTTGCCGACTATTTGGGAAACAAAAAAATGTTTCTCAAGTTTTTTTGCTATTTGGGGGCACTTTCCTGTATTGGTCTCTATTGGTTTTCCTTGGAAAACATTTTTTTTGGATTGATGTGCTATTTTTTCGGCCTTGTGGGATTTTGGGTCAGTTTTGCCATCAATAATTCCTATTTGCCGGACATTGCTTATCCAGAGCAGCAGGATTACATCAGTGCCAAAGGCTTTTCCCTCGGGTATATCGGTAGTGTGATATTATTGGTCTTCAACCTGGCCATGGTGATGAAACCTGATTTTTTTGGGATCACGGATAATGGAGGGGAGATTGCCGAACTCAAGGCCATGAAATACTCCTTTATATCTGTAGGGATATGGTGGATACTTTTCAGCCAATATACATTTGCCCATTTGCCCAAAGGCTACAAGAAAGTGGGTGAACGGCACCACATCATACTGAACGGTTTCAAGGAATTAAGGCTCGTTTGGCACCAACTTGGCGAAAACACCCGCTTGAAACGCTACTTGGGTGCCTTTTTTGTGTACAGTATGGGAGTGCAGACCATCATGCTGATCGCTACCTATTTTGGAGAGGAAGAGATTGTGTGGGGAACCGATAACGAACGTACCACAGGGCTTATTGTCAGTATTTTGGTGATACAGCTTGTTGCTATTCTTGGAGCCACTGCCACTGCCCGGGCCTCCAAGGTTTATGGAAACATCAAAACTTTGGTGTTCATCAATGTTGTTTGGGCCTTGCTGTGCATATATGCCTATTTTTTGCAGACTCCCATGGATTTTTACATCGCTGCTAGTCTAGTGGGGATTGTTATGGGGGGCATCCAGGCACTGTCACGTTCCACTTATTCCAAGTTTTTGCCCGATACCACCGACACCACTTCGTTTTTCAGCTTTTATGATGTTGCAGAAAAAATTGGCATCATCATAGGCACTTTTCTGTACGGTATTGTTGCCCAACTGACGGGGAGCATGCGCAACAGCACCATCTTTCTGGGGCTTTTCTTTTTGGCAGGTATCTTTTTGTTGCTTCGGGTCAATAAGGCAAGGAAAACAACCTGAAAGCAAAAAGCCCTGATTCACATCAAGGCCTTTTTGCTTTTTTTGATTGGTAATAAACTCCTTTTATCCTCTAGTGATGTCTCCCGAACCTGATGATTTGGTATCGATTTTCTTTGGGTTGCCACGATATTCAATGTCCCCCGAGCCAGACACCCTGGCCACCAAGGACTGGTTGGCAGTAACCTTGATGTCCGCAGAACCTGAAACAGCCGCGTTCACAAATTCCGCTTCAAGTTCAAAGGCTTTTACGTCCCCGGAGCCGGATACCGAAATGTTCAAATCAGTGGTCTTTCCTGAGAGGTTGATGTCTCCCGAACCAGAAAGGGAAGCCTCCACTTGCTCCGATTCCACGGTTAGACTGATATCGCCCGAACCGGCAATCCGAGTGCTGAAACTATCGCTGCGGATGGTGGTCTTGCCCACAATGTCGCCAGACCCCGATAAGCTTACTTCGCTTATGGATTCAATGGGCACGGTAATGTGTATGCCCGTGTTCCAACTGGAAGGCCTTAGGTTCATTCCGTTTTCTGTTTTGATGACCAAGGTACCGTCTTTCACCTCTGTTTTGATATGTTCCAAAAGGTTGGACTCCCCTTTCAATGTAATTTCCCCTTCATTGCCGGCTACGAGGTCCACATCGAACCAGCCTGCCAGTGATACACCATCATAGTCCCCAACGGAGCGTTCAATGGTGACCACATTGCCGTCCCCTTTGACTTTTTTGCCCCATTGGGCGTTGGTGATGGCCATAGTGCTCAATGCCAATCCGAGTGTGATGAGTTTTTTCATGATTTTGTGTTTAGAATTGTTTTTTGATTTGATGTTATGTTCAGTTTTGATAAAATGTTATGCCCCCATAATCACTGGTGATGCTCACCATGTTTCCGGAGTTTTCCTTTCCGTAGTAACCCTTGTAATACTTCTCAGTTGATTTTTCCTTGCTGATGTTGATCTCGAAATCATCTTTCCCGCTCACGCCTGCATATTCGGTGGAAATTTCGAAGTCAAAGTAATATTGGGGGTGGTACCCTATTTTGATACCTGTATAATCTGTCCGAATCTGGATGTTTCCCGCATCGGCTGCCATTTGATCGATCTTCAATGAACCATAATCCCCTGAAATGGCAACGTTGCCATGCACAGTGCCTAATTTGACCCCGATATAGTCCCCGGTACCACTAACGTTCTTCACATTTTTTGCTTCAAGGGAACCATAGTCACAGGAGTATTCCAAGTTCTCCATTTCTTCGATGACCGCATTGGTGTAGTCCGCCTTAACGATGAGGTTGCCCGCTTTTCCGATAGTGAAACCCGAATAGTCCGCCACGATTTCTGCACTGTTGATATACTCGAAAGTGGAACGGGAAGTGTAATCGAATTTGAGTTCGTTGTTGCGCCCTCGCAGTTCACCGATGTCCATTTTTCCGTAATCACACGTTATCTTGGCATGCCCGTCTATTCGGTCCAGAAAAATACTTCCGTAGTCATTGCTGAGGTTCACACTGTTCTTTACGGGCAATTTGATGGTATAGTTCACCTGCACGCTGACACTGTTTCGCTTGCCCCAACTCCATCCCCAACTGTTGTTCCGGTCGCCAAAAAGTGTTCTTGCGGAAACCATGCTGGAGCTGTTCTCAAACTCCACGTCGATTTCATCCAAACGTTCCTGCACCCGTTCTTCATTGTTGCCATTGGTCTTGATATGGACTTCTATCTCCACTCGGTTTTCGTTCCAGGAAGTGATGTTGAGATTGCCGTAGCTGTTGTTCACTTTCAAAAGTGCATCGGCATTTACGTTGTACTCTTTTTTAATGGTCTTTTCCTTGGTGTACCTGCCGTTCAATTTGTCGCTGTCCACATGGGCGTTCATGGCCATGGGAACCAAAGCCAAGGCGAAAAGAATATGTTTAAATGGTAAAGCTTTCATCATTTTGTGATTTTAAATTCTTGATATCTTCTATTTGGCTCAAAACTTCTTTCAATAGGTCTATGCGTGTCTGGAAATTGATGATCATGGCATTTATGATGACCTTGCTGTCGCCCCCATTGACCAGGTCGTGCTCCAGTGCTTGATAATCTTTTTCCAGGCGTTGCAACTGTGCCAGTGTGTCATCCACCAACTGTGCGGTCTCTGGCGATTTCTCATCCTTCAACTGCTGCACTTGCTGTTCCACAAGGTTGGCAAAGTAAAACTCTGTCCGGCCCACTTCGGGTGCTATTTTCACTACTTGTTGTTTCAAATTGGGCTTGGGTCCGAACGCCTGGTATCCCAGCAGGGCCACCAGTGCAACAGAAGCGGCTATGGAAAGGGATTTCCACCAAGATGACTTTTTTCTGTGGATGGAAACGGTGCCATTGGCTTGGTTCAATTTTTCCAAGAACCGCGCCTGGTGCCCGCTTTTTGGCTCCTCAATGTCAAATTCCCCTTGGAGCCTTTCAAACAAATTATCTAAACTGTCTTTTTTCATAGCTAAGCGTTTACGGTCAATTTTTTCCTAAGGCTTTCCTTGGCCCTCGAAATGGTAGTTCTACAATTGGCATAACTGATGTTCATGATCTCGCTGATCTCTTCATAATCATAGCCTTCAATTAAATGTAAGGTCAAAGAAACTCTGTAATTGTCTTTCAAACTTTTCATGGTTTCCATCACTTTTTGAGCCTTCAGTTCAGTATAACCATTCTGGTCCGAAGCAACTCCATCATTATCTTCGACCTTGTACATTACATCATCCAAATCCGCAGTCCTGTTCTTTTGCTGCTTTTTGTAATGCTGGATGCTGTTGTTGATCACAATCCGCTTCAACCATGCCCCAAAGGTGACGTCTCCCTTAAAGGTGTACAGTTTGGTGAATGCGCTCAGGAACGATTCCTGCATCACATCCTCAGCTTCGGCCGAATCCTTTACAATCCTTAAAGCGGTGTTGTACATGGCTTTGTAATAGCGATTGTAAATCTCCAATTGGGCACTTTGCTTTCCCTGCAAGCATGATTTCAGCAGTGCATCAATATGTTCATTTTGGTGGCTCAAAAAATGAATGGTTTGTCTTATAGATTAGGGAATTTACCAATTGTTACACTTTTTCCGAAAATTTATTTTTTAATGGCACAAGAATTGCCTTTAAGGGGTAGTCATGAGCTTCGATTTTGCCTTAACTATTGATTTATAAGGCATTTCAGAGGCTTTGTTACTGAATAAAAAAGTTGGATTTTTGTCGATTATGACAAAATGACCGAAAAGATGATATGGGAGAGATGAAAATATCAAGATTTGACAATATTGACCTTCAGGGATTGGATGAGGATGCGGAGTTGATACCGTTGCTCACCCCGGAGGACGAAGAACAAATGAACAAAGAGGAACTGCCGGAAATCCTTCCGGTGCTCCCGCTAAGAAATACCGTATTGTTCCCTGGAGTGGTGATTCCCATCACTGCCGGGCGCGACAAATCCATCAGCTTGATCAAGGATGCCAACAATGGCAGCAAGACCATTGGTGTGGTGTCACAAAAAGATGAGCAGACCGAAAACCCCGGTGTGGAGGATATCAACACTTTGGGTACGGTTGCCCGTATTTTAAGGGTTTTGCAAATGCCGGATGGAAACACGACGGTGATCATTCAGGGTAAAAAAAGGTTTCAGATAGAGCAAATCGTTACCGAGAAACCCTACATGACCGCCAAAGTCAAGGAAGCCGAGGAAATTAGGCCCGACGAGAAGAGCGAGGAATTTGAGGCCATAATTGACTCGATAAAAGACCTGGCGTATAAAATCATAAAGGACAATCCGAACATTCCCAGTGAGGCCACCTTTGCCATTCGGAACATCCAGAGCAACTCTTTCCTGATCAACTTTGTGTCGTCCAACCTCAACCTGAGCGTGGCCGAGAAGCAACAGTTGTTGGAAATCAATGACCTGAAGGAAAGGGCTTTGGCTACATTGAAGTACATGAACATGGAACTTCAGAAGCTGGAACTGCGAAACGATATCCAGAGCAAGGTCCGAAGTGATATGGACCAGCAGCAGCGCGAATATTTCCTGCACCAACAGATGAAGACGATCCAGGAGGAACTCGGCGGGCTTTCGTATGAGGAAGAAGTGGAGGATATGCGTGAAAAGGCAAAGAACAAAAAATGGAACAAAAACGTTCAGGAGCATTTTGAAAAGGAACTGGCCAAAATGCAGCGTATGAACCCACAAGTGGCCGAATATTCCATTCAGCGGAATTATTTGGACCTGATCCTTGACCTGCCCTGGAACGAATATTCAACAGATAAGTTCGACTTGAAGCGGGCCCAACAGATCTTGGACAGGGATCACTACGGCCTGGAAGATGTGAAACGAAGGATCATAGAATACTTGGCAGTGCTGAAACTGCGAAACGACATGAAATCCCCTATCCTTTGCCTGTACGGACCTCCCGGGGTAGGAAAGACCTCTTTGGGGAAATCCGTGGCTGAGGCACTGGGACGGGAATACGTGCGTATGTCCCTCGGAGGGCTTCGGGATGAGGCGGAGATCAGAGGGCATCGAAAAACCTATATCGGGGCCATGCCAGGTCGTATCATCCAGAGCTTGAAAAAGGCCGGGACTTCCAACCCTGTGTTCATTTTGGACGAAATTGACAAACTGTCCAACAGTCACCAAGGCGATCCCTCTTCGGCGATGTTGGAGGTTTTGGATCCCGAGCAGAACAATGAGTTCCACGACAACTTTTTGGAAATGGGCTACGACCTTTCCAAAGTGATGTTCATTGCCACGGCGAACAACCTCTCCACCATCCAGCCCGCTTTGCTGGACCGTATGGAGATCATCAATGTGACCGGATATACCATTGAGGAGAAAGTGGAGATCGCCAAACGCCATCTGTTGCCCAAACAATTGAAGGAACATGGACTATCGGCCAAGGACCTCAAAATTGGCAAACGTCAATTGGAGAAAATAGTGGAAGGCTACACCCGCGAGTCTGGGGTGCGGAACCTGGAAAAACAATTGGCCAAAATGGTCCGTTATGCCGCAAAGTCCATCGCCATAGAGGAGGAATATAACATAAAGGTGACCGATGAGGACGTGGAAAAAATTCTGGGTCCTGCTCGATTGGAGCGCGACAAGTACGAGAGCAACGAAGTGGCGGGCGTGGTCACGGGACTGGCGTGGACCAGTGTAGGGGGCGACATCCTTTTTATCGAGTCCATTCTTTCCAAAGGAAAGGGGCAGCTCAACATCACTGGAAATCTTGGAAAAGTGATGAAGGAGTCGGCTACGATTGCCATGGAATACATCAAATCCAATGCCGATACCTTTGGTATAGAACCCGATGTTTTTGACAGGTACAACGTGCACATCCACGTGCCCGAAGGAGCCACTCCGAAGGATGGCCCCAGTGCGGGTATCACCATGTTGACCTCATTGGTATCGCTGTTCACCCAGCGCAAAGTGAAGAAAAGCCTTGCCATGACGGGTGAGATAACGCTTCGGGGCAAGGTATTGCCCGTAGGGGGCATCAAGGAAAAGATCCTGGCCGCCAAAAGGGCACGGATCAAAGAAATTATCCTATGTGCCGAGAACCGAAAGGACATCGAGGAAATCAAACCCGAATACCTCAAAGGGCTTACTTTTCACTATGTGACCGATATGAGCGAGGTGATCGATATTGCAATCACCAAGCAGAAGGTGAAAAATGCGAAGACACTCTGATCTATGACAAGTATCATAAAATAGTGTCTTCTTTTCTGCCTATTTTTGGCACATGAAGAAAATAACCATCGCCATTGACGGCCACTCCTCCACTGGAAAAAGTACCATTGCCAAACGCTTGGCCAAGGCACTCGGCTATATTTATGTGGATACCGGGGCCATGTACAGGGCTGTGACCCTTTTTGCACTGAACAACAATCTTATAGGTCCCGACGGCCATATCAATGAAGCCGATCTGATAGCCAAGCTGTCGGACGTGGAACTTGAATTTGTACACAATGAAGAAGCGGGACGCTCCGAAATGCACTTGAACGGCGAAAATGTGGAAAGGGAGATCCGATCCATGAACGTTTCTGGATATGTCAGCAAAGTCGCTGCCATCAAGGAAGTTCGCGAAATGTTGGTGGCGATGCAGCAAAAAATGGGCAGCCACAAGGGCATTGTGATGGACGGTAGGGACATCGGCACCGTGGTTTTTCCCGATGCGGAGTTAAAACTGTTCATGACCGCTTCGCCAGAGACCCGGGCGGCACGCCGCTATAAGGAACTGTTGGAAAAGGGAGAACAGGTCACCTATGCCCAAGTGCTCAAAAATGTGGAAGAGCGCGACCGAATCGATTCCACGCGTACCGTTTCACCGCTTACCAGGGCCAAAGATGCCATTGAGTTTGATAACAGCGATATGGGATTGGAGGAACAGTTTGAGCGGATTTACGATTTCTCGCAGCGGGTGATTGCAAGAAAGAGTTGAGTGTTGATAATGTCCCGAACAAGTTTATACCCCTTTAAGGGTCGTTTGTAATGGCAACAGTCTTAAAAAAGGGACCACGATCACAACCATTAAGATTATGGGTAACTCCATATTCAAGCAGAATTATTTTGAAACGGCCATCTGCCCAAATAGCCCTGATTTCAGGAAATATCTTGCAAACATAGTTTTCCTCAATATATCCACCCTGACAACACCGACTATTTTCATAGTCGATGGCTTCAATGTGGAAGGGGTCACTTTTATAGTTGATGTTGTTCAGGCTAAACTTGATGGACAATGAAAGTCTTGAAGTGTTTTCCAAAGTATCGATACTGTATGTGTGGATTGGATGCATTTCTGCGAAACTTCTGGTGTTCAAAAGGTGATTGAGCCGAATATTGACAGAGTCAAAATTGGCATCCGACCAGCGGGTGTCTTCGGCCGGATAGGTCTGGATGGTCCACACTTCTTCATTTTGATGGTATAAACGAAAGAAATCGCCATAATCAATACAGCAGGAATAAACATAGAACTTGACCAGCACATACTTCCCATCGGATGAAGCCACTGGGGTTTCAAATTCAGAAGCGTTCATATTGGATATTTTGACATCCAGAGTGTCCAAATGTTCGTCCAATGATGCTTGGGGCGGCATTGTATCGGTTGGAACGATTTCCTTGGAAATTTCCTGTTCCTTTTCAACGGGTGTAGATGGGATTGTCTCGTTTTTTTTCTCCGGCTTGTTCGTTTCACTTAAACAGGAGGTCAAAACAAATAGTAGCACAAGTAGATAAGTGTCTTTCATTTCTTCTGATCCATGTCTCAATTGGTTCGTGATACATGATCATCAAATATTGAAAGTAAGGATAGTTATGGGGAAAAATAGAAGGGAATTGACGGATGTGCCTTTTGATCTGATAAAACATAGATTGAAATTGACGGGAAGTCTTTCAAAAAGCAAAAAAACGCCCAAGGGGCGCCTTTCTTTTCTTTAAATGTCAGTTCGAGCACAGTCGAGAACCAAAATACATCTCGACTGCGCCTGTCTGTCGACAAGGGCAGGCTCGATGTGACAAATGATTTACAGATTCGGAATCACCAACACCTGGTCGGGATGGATCACATCCGGGTTTTTCAGGATGTTCGTGTTCGCCTCAAAGATCTTGTTGTACTTCATGGCATCCCCATAATAGTGCTTTGCGATCTTGCTCAGCGATTCCCCGCTTTTTACGGTATGCCTATGATAGACCGACTCGTCTTCCACGGTGATGTTGGCCTTGATGTCCGAAGGTTTTTCGCCCCCGATTTCCTTTATCTTGTCCCATAATAGGTTCTTTTCGTATTGGGTTTTGGTCATGCCCTTTACCTTTAGGATGCCCCCCTCTTCGGTCACATCGCCATTCTGTACGTTCAATTTTTCGCCTAGGTCGAGTACAGGTTGATACTTTGCTTTTACACTCATGATGTTCTTTTTTACAGTTAATAATTAGAAACTTCAAGATAACCATTATGCCCCTATTTTGCCATAAAATCTTTGCAATACTTTTTTGCCCAACCTTTGGCCCAGACACTTTGTGAATCAATAAATTAATTGTATTTTTGCACACCTTTTTGACAAGGAGGCAAGAGGAAAGGGAATTTAAAAAAGATGTAAAAAACACTTTCGCGGTAATTGTTCAACTCTTGTAAAACGCGGAATACAAATTTTAGATCAGCACATGGCTGAAGAAAAACAAAACGTTGAGGTGGAAGAAACCACTGCAACACAAGAAGTTAAAGAAGAGACACAACCCCAACAAAATCCAAAGGAATTTCTTGAAAATTTTGATTGGGACAAGTACGAAGAGGGGATTGAGCGCGTGGACGACAAAAAGCTCAAGGAGTTTGAAACCTTGGTGGAAGAAAACTTTGTGGACACCGCAGACGAGGAAGTAGTTGAGGGAACCGTGGTGCACATGACCGACCGTGAGGCCATCATCGACATCAATGCCAAATCCGAAGGGGTGATCTCCTTGAACGAGTTCCGTTACAACCCCAACCTAAAGGTTGGTGACAAAGTTGAGGTACTTATAGATATCCGTGAGGACAAGACCGGACAATTGGTGCTGTCCCACAGAAAGGCAAGGACCATCATGGCATGGGACCGCGTCAATGCTGCCCACGACAAAGAAGAGATCGTACAAGGTTTCGTGAAATGTCGTACCAAAGGAGGTATGATCGTGGACGTTTTTGGGATCGAGGCGTTCTTGCCAGGTTCGCAAATCGATGTGAAGCCTATCCGTGACTACGATCAATATGTAGGCAAGACCATGGAATTCAAGGTGGTGAAGATCAACCACGAGTTCAAGAACGTAGTGGTTTCACACAAAGCCTTGATCGAAGCGGACATCGAAGAGCAGAAGAAAGAGATCATTGGCCAATTGGAAAAAGGCCAGGTATTGGAAGGTGTCGTGAAGAACATCACTTCGTATGGTGTGTTCATCGACCTAGGTGGCGTGGACGGATTGATCCACATTACCGACCTTTCCTGGAGCCGTATCAACCACCCCAACGAGGTCGTGGAATTGGATCAGAAATTGAATGTTGTTATCCTTGATTTCGATGACAACAAGTCAAGAATCCAATTGGGTCTTAAGCAATTGGAGAAACACCCATGGGATGCCCTTGGTGATGAGATCAAAGTAGGTGACAAAGTAAAAGGTAAGGTAGTGGTCATTGCCGACTACGGTGCCTTTATCGAAGTTGCTGAAGGAGTGGAAGGTCTGATCCACGTTTCTGAAATGTCATGGTCAACGCACTTGCGTTCTGCCCAAGACTTCGTGAACGTTGGTGATGAGGTTGAGGCCGTTGTCCTTACCTTGGACAGGGAAGACCGCAAAATGTCTTTGGGCATCAAGCAATTGACCCCAGATCCATGGACCGATATCACTTCCAAATATCCAGTAGGATCCAAGCACAAAGGAATCGTTCGTAACTTCACCAACTTTGGCGTTTTCGTAGAGTTGGAAGAAGGAATCGACGGATTGATCTATATCTCCGACCTTTCTTGGACCAAGAAGATCAAGCACCCATCCGAGTTTGTTGCCGTTGGTGACACTTTGGAAGTGGAAGTATTGGAACTGGATGTTGAAGGACGCAAGTTGAGCCTAGGCCACAAGCAGACTACAGAGAACCCGTGGGATAAATATTCCGAAGAGTTTGCTGAAGGAACCGTTCACAAAGCAGCCATTGCAGAGGTTGTTGACAAGGGAGCTACCATCAACTTCAACGAGGACATCGTTGGATTTGTTCCCCAGCGCCACATGGAAAAAGAAGACGGCAAGAAACTCCAAAAAGGTGAAGAGGCCGAATTCAAGATCATCGAGTTCAATAAAGACTTCAAGCGCGTTGTGGCCAGCCACACCGCCATCTTTAGGGAGCAAGAAGAGAACAACGTAAAAGCGGCCAAGAAGAGGGCTTCCTCTTCCGATGAAGCGGCTCCCACCCTTGGTGATGCCAACTCACAACTGCAAGCGTTGAAGGATAAAATGGAAGCCGATTCCAAGAAAAAGTAATCAGGTTTTCCTAAAAACAAAAGCCCCGCTGGAAACAGACGGGGCTTTTTTTATGCCTTCGCCATTTTAAAGAATTGTTTACTTTTGCATACAACCGAGTCGGTCGCACATCCTATGAGCCAAAAAGTACTCCTTACTTCAAAAGAAATCAACATCATACTGCACCGGCTGGCCTGTCAGCTATTGGAAAACCATTTGGATTTTACCGAAACGGCACTTATCGGCATTCAGCCCAGAGGGGTATTTCTTGCGGAAAGATTGGCAAAGATCCTCAAAGATGAATATAAGGTGAAGAACATAGCTCTCGGTTTTCTGGACATCACCTTTTTTAGGGACGATTTTGGACGCGGGGAGATTCTAAAGGCCAATACCACCAAGATGGATTTTCTGGTTGAGGACAAAAAGGTCGTCTTCATTGATGATGTGCTCTATACCGGACGTAGCATACGTGCGGCATTGACTGCCATTCAATCCTTTGGAAGACCAAAGAGTATAGAATTGTTGACCCTGATCGATAGAAGGTTCAGTAGGCATTTGCCCATACAGCCCAACTATAGGGGAAGGCAAGTGGATGCCATAAACAAGGAAAAGGTGAAGGTGATGTGGCAGGAAAACGATGGAGAAGATATAGTGTATTTAGTAAGCAAATAAAACAAGATGAGCGAATTAAGCGTAAACCATTTGCTGGGGATAAAATATCTGAACAAAAAAGATATAGCGCTCATTTTTGAAACTGCCGACCATTTTAAGGAAGTCATCAACAGGGCCATAAAAAAAGTACCCACCTTGCGGGACATTACCATCGCCAACATTTTTTTTGAGAACAGCACCCGGACACGACTTTCCTTCGAACTGGCCGAAAAAAGGTTGTCCGCCGATGTGGTCAATTTTTCTGCAGGGCAGTCCTCAGTGAAAAAAGGGGAGACCCTCATTGACACGGTAAACAATATCCTGTCTATGAAAGTGGACATGGTGGTGATGCGGCATCCCAATCCCGGTGCGGGCATATTCCTTTCAAAGCATGTAAAGGCATCCATTGTCAATGCTGGTGATGGAGCGCACGAGCATCCCACCCAGGCCTTGTTGGATTCCTATTCCATCCGTGAAAAACTAGGTGATGTCGGTGGCAAGAATATCGTTATTGTTGGGGATATTTTACACTCCAGAGTGGCTCTTTCCAACATTTTTGCCCTAAAGCTACAAGGTGCCAATGTCAAGGTCTGTGGCCCCAAGACTCTTATCCCCAAGCACATTGAATCTTTGGGAGTGGGCGTGGAGACCGACCTCAGAAAGGCCCTGCAATGGTGCGATGTGGCCAACATGCTCCGTGTCCAGAACGAAAGGATGGACATCAGCTATTTTCCATCGACCCGGGAATATACACAGCAATTTGGTGTGAACAAAGCGCTGTTGGACAGCTTGGACAAACAGATTGTGATCATGCACCCCGGCCCTATCAACCGAGGTGTGGAAATCACAAGTGACGTAGCGGATTCCGACCAATCCATTATCCTGCACCAAGTGGAAAATGGAGTGGCCATCCGTATGGCGGTACTCTATTTATTGGCATCAAAAATGAAGTAAGATGATTTTTGACAAAGAAGGAACAACAACCATTGTTTTCCAGGAAAAAATTTCCCTTTCCACTTTTATGGAAAACCTGAAGAACGCTTATCCCAAACTTAAGCACGACAATATTGTCATCAACCTTTTTTCTTTCAACAAGCTAACGGCAAACGATATTTTGGAGTTTTTGGACATATCAAATGCCCACAAAGCTTCTGGCAAATCCTTTGTGTTGGTCACCGACAAGGTTTCCTATGATGAGATTCCGGATGAAATCAGTCTTGTGCCCACTTTGCAGGAGGCCAAGGACTTGATCGAAATGGAAGATATAGAAAGGGACCTGGATATATGAGGTTGACCATTCTAGGTTGTTACGCTGCAACACCAAGAACGCTTACCAACCCGACATCGCAGGTGCTCGAAATGCAGAACCACCTCTTTTTGATCGATTGTGGGGAAGGCACCCAGGTACAGTTGCGGAAATACAGGGTCAAGTTTGCCAGGATCAAGCACATTTTTATTTCCCACCTCCATGGCGACCACTTTTTCGGGTTGCCCGGGCTTATTTCCACCTTCAGGCTTTTGGGACGCGAAAACGAGCTGCACATTCATGGCCCGAAAGGTATAAAGGAAGCTATCACACTTTTGTTGAAATTGGGGGATTCATGGACCAATTTTCCCCTGGTCTTCCATGAGTTGGAATCCAAAGAACCTGAACTTCTCTTCGAGGATGAGAAGGTAAGTGTACAGACCATACCTTTAGATCATAGGGTTTATACCAATGGGTTTCTGTTCACGGAAAAGGAAGCCCCCAGAACGTTGGACGTAGAGGCCGTCAAGCGATATGGAATCGACAGGAGCCAGTACAACAACATTAAAAATGGCGCTGATGGCATATCCAACGATGGAAGCCGGATAGCCAATATAAAACTCACTTCGGACCCACTGCCGCCCAAAAGCTATGCCTTTTGCAGTGATACGGCTTACTCGGAAAGCATTTTGCCTTTAATAAACAATGTGGATGCCCTCTATCACGAATCCACTTTTTTGGACTCAGAGGCCCATTTATGTGATAAAACCAAGCACTCCACGGCCAAACAAGCAGCCCAGATCGCAAATCAGGCCCAAGTGGGCAACCTCATTTTGGGGCATTATTCCACGAGGTACAAATCCATTGAGCTGTTCAGGGAAGAAGCCTTGGCAGTATTCCCAAACGTGGAACTGGCCGATGATGGAAAGGTTTTTGATCTTTAAGGGTGATTGCGCGGGAAATTAACCAACTTTTACAATCGGGTTGCTTTGTTGTGATTTGAATTTTGACGAAATTCACATCATGCAAAAAGACCTTGGAAATTACCGAAAATCCTACGAAAAAAGTGAGTTGACCGAAGGCTCCATCAAGGAGAATCCGATGGAGCAGTTTCAAAAATGGTTCTATGAAGTCGAAGCCACTGATGGATTGGACGAACCCAATGCGATGACCGTTTCCACGATTGGATTGGATGGTTTTCCAAAAGGGCGTGTGGTTTTGATGAAAAAATACACCTACGAGGGATTTATTTTTTATACCAATTATCTTAGCGAGAAAGGCCGTGCCATAGCAAACAACCCTTCCGTGTGCCTTTCGTTTTTCTGGCCTGTCATGGAACGTCAGGTCATCATAAAGGGAACTGCCGAAAAAGTGGCCGAAAACCTCTCCGATGGTTACTTTGAGTCCAGGCCAAAAGGGAGCCAACTTGGTGCCGTGGTTTCCAATCAGAGCGAGGTCATTGGCTCCAGGGAAATTTTGGAGAGGGAATTGGAAGCTCTGGAAAAACAGTACGGGGACAAGCCTATCGAAAGGCCTGGACACTGGGGCGGCTATTTGGTGAGGCCCATGTCCATCGAATTTTGGCAAGGAAGGCCCAACAGATTGCACGATAGGATCAGATATACCCTTCAAGAGGACCATGATTGGAAAATAGAACGTTTAGCACCTTAAGTTTTGCAAAGCTAAACCACTCTGGACTGAAAAATCCATAGGTTTTGAAAAGCAATTCTGCTCGTCCCGGCAGGCGGCGATATTGCAACCGTTATTAAGTTACTTGGTTATTTGGACGATACGTTTTAATAACTCAATAATCTATAACTTAACAACTTTTAAGATGATAATAATTGTAGAAACTGAAAGTCTTGCCCTATAGTGCATGGCTTCAATTAATGATTGTGATCAATGAAACAACTTATATTGATGAGGCATGGAAAATCCTCATGGGATTATGAGGTCTCCGATAGGGACAGACCATTGCTGCAAAGGGGGATCAACGATGCACACTTGGTGTCCAAAACATTCAAGGGGCACGCCCCGAAAATTGATTTTATATTTGCAAGCCCTGCCAACAGGGCCCTGCACACCAGTATGATATTCGTGCGAAACCTCGATTTTGATATGGCTGCTTTCAGGGTGGACAAATCGCTCTACGACTTTTCGGGAGATGGTGTACAGCGTTTTGTGGAACAATTGGACAACAACTTGGGGACCGTGGCGATATTTGGGCACAATTATGCCTTCACTTCGCTTGCAAATGCTTGGGGAGATCAGTATATTGAAAATGTTCCCACGGCCGGACTGGTGCACATTACATTTGGTGTGGACGATTGGTCCAAAATTTCGAAGGGAACTACAAAGCAAATGATCTTTCCAAAAGAGTTGAAATAATAGATGATAAAAACAAGGAACGAATATATAAACCGCGAAATCAGTTGGCTGCACTTTAATGCAAGGGTACTCCAAGAAAGCAATGACAAGAGGGTGCCACTGATAGACCGATTACGGTTTTTAGGAATTTTCAGCAACAATCTTGATGAATTTTTCAAGGTAAGGTATGCCACCGTCAAGCGCATCGTGGATGCTGGCAAGACCGGGAAAAGTGTGTTGGGGGGAGAAAGGGCCAATGATCTTTTGGAAGAGATCACCAAGATCGTGATCGATCAGCAAGCCAGAAGCCTTGAAATATTTAAGGGCATTGAAAAGGAGCTTAGGTCGGAGAATATCTTCATCATCAACGAGAAGGAAGTAAGTGATAGCCAAGCAGACTTCATCAGGGATTATTTCTTCAAAAAGGTCAACCAAGAGTTGATGACCATCATCCTGAACGATCTTACTGAATTTCCATTATTGAAGGATACTGCCGCCTATTTGGCCGTCAAAATCGTGATGAAGAATGGTTCCGGTGAGGGCAGGCACAACAGGTATGCCTTGATTGAAATCCCAAAGGGCATAGACCGTTTTGTGGTCCTTCCCAAAGAGGGGGAGAAAAATTACATCATCATGTTGGATGACCTTATCCGGTTTTGCCTGGACAATGTCTTCACCATGTTCGAGTTTGAATCCATATCGGCCCACATGATCAAAATAACCCGCGATGCCGAGCTGGATATTGACAACGACCTGAGCAAGAGCTTTATCGAAAAGATTTCCTCCAGTGTGGAACATAGGAAGATCAGCGACCCCGTCCGTTTCGTCTATGACAAAAAGATAGACAAGGACACCTTGCAATTTCTCAAGGACAAAATGGACATCATGGGTACCGACAGCGTGATCCCTGGAGGTAGGTACCATAACAGAAGGGATTACATGGGGTTTCCTAGTCTGGGAAGACATGACCTGATGTACGAAAAAATTGAACCCCTGCCCGTAAAGGGACTCAGCATGAAGGGGAGCCTTTTGGAGATGATAGCCCACAAGGACTACATGATCTATGCCCCGTACCATACGTTCAGTTATGTGACCAAATTCCTGCGTGAAGCGGCCTTGGATCCCAAAGTCCGAAATATCAAGATTACCATTTATAGATTGGCCAGTGACAGCCAAATTGCATCCGCACTCATCAATGCGGCAAAGAACGGAAAGCATGTCACCGTTCAGATTGAACTGCAGGCAAGGTTTGACGAGCAGAACAACATTGAGTACGCCAACTATCTGCAGGCCGAAGGGGTCAACCTCATATTTGGAGTGCCCGGATTGAAGGTGCACAGCAAAATATGTATGATAGAGCGCGAAGAGGGTCATGCGATGAAGCGCTACGGTTTTATCAGTACCGGGAATTTCAACGAATCCACTGCTAAAATCTATACGGATTATACCCTTTTCACTGCCCACGAGGGTATTTTGAAGGATATGGGCAAGGTATTCGATTTTTTTGAAACCAATTATAAGATCAACAAGTACAAGCACTTGGTCGTTTCGCCCCATTATACCAAATCCACATTTATTAAACTGATTGATAAGGAAATAGCCAATGCGCGTCTAGGGAAAGAAGCCTATATCAAAATAAAGATGAACAGTCTTACCTCCTATAAAATGGTGGACAAACTCTACGAAGCCAGTAGGGCAGGGGTCAAAATACAGATGATCATCAGGGGCATCTGCTGTCTTATTCCAGGTATCGAGGGCATGAGCGAGAACATTGAGGCCATCAGTGTGGTGGACAAGTTCTTGGAACACCCCAGGTCGTTCATTTTTGCCAATGGAGGCAATCCGAAGGTCTATATCTCTTCCGCGGACTGGATGACCAGGAACCTCGATTTTAGGGTCGAAGTGGGCTGTCCCATCTATGATGAGGATATCAAGCAGGAGTTGTTGGATACTTTCGAGATTTCTTGGCGGGACAATATGAAGGCCCGTGTGCTATCGGCCAAGCAGGACAATGCATATCGCCAAAGAGCGAAGGGCGAACCTGGATTTCGATCGCAGGTTGAGATGTACCATTACTATCAGAAGAAATTGGAATCCTAATACCGTTTGAGTTTGGTCATACGCAAATTTGCCGCCATAGACATTGGATCGAACGCCATAAGGCTGCTGATCAACAATGTCATTGAACAGGAGAACAAGCCACCTGCCTTCAAGAAAAGTGAGCTCGTTCGGGTGCCTGTTCGTTTGGGCGAGGATGCCTTTCTCAGGGGAAAAATCTCTGAGAGGAACATCGACAGATTGGTCAGTACCATGCAATCCTTTGACCTATTGATGGGCGTGTATGGTGTGGAAAAATATATGGCCTGTGCGACTTCAGCCCTTCGGGAGGCAAAGAACGGGCGTGAAGTCGTGGAGCGGGTCAAGAAGGAGGCTGGGATGAAGATAGAGGTAATCGATGGAAAAAAGGAAGCACTCATCATCGCATCCACG
Source organism: Allomuricauda sp. (assembly GCA_048270465.1). Taxonomy (GTDB): domain Bacteria; phylum Bacteroidota; class Bacteroidia; order Flavobacteriales; family Flavobacteriaceae; genus Flagellimonas. The sequence continues at coordinate 15,969 of JBLWSV010000013.1, read as the reverse complement.
GACCTGAAAGATATTATCAAAGCCGATAGGATGTACCTCTATGTCGATGTGGGCGGAGGCAGTACCGAGTTCACCATTTTTGACAAAGGGAAACCCGTGATGTCCCATTCCTTTAAGATTGGTACCGTGCGTATCTTGAGCAATCTGGTGGATGATACCGTTTGGGAGGAAATCAAGACTTGGATCAAGACGAACCTGCCCATGGACGGAAGGGTGGAGATCATAGGTTCAGGTGGAAACATCAACAAGCTCCATAAAATGTCCGGCCGGAAAATAGGCCAGCCCTTATCCTACATCTGGCTGAATGCGCAGTACCACTTTCTGAACAGTATGGATTACGAGGACCGTATTTCCGAACTGGGCCTTAACCAAGATAGGGCGGATGTGATTATTCCTGCGACCAAAATATTCCTGAACGCCGCAAAATGGAGCAAAGCCAAAAAAATCCATGTACCCAAAATAGGTCTGGCGGACGGGATGATCAAAACGCTATACTACCAATAGTGCCGGACTAGCCGTGCATGGTCTCCTTTTTTCCGAGATTTTTCATCAGTTCTGCTTCATAGTCCAAAAGGGCCTGCCATTTTTGATCTACTTCGGTTTTGTTTCCATATTTCCGGGCAAACTTAAGGAACATGGTGTAGTGGTTAGCCTCGCTTACCATGAGATTTCGGTAAAAATCGGCTAGTTCCTTGTCCTCGATTTCTTCGGAAAGCAACCTGAAACGTTCACAGCTTCTTGCCTCAATGAGTGCAGCGTACAACAGTTTGTGCACTAGATGGGTTTCCCGGCTTCCACCTTTTGGGAAGAATTTCATCAGTTCGATCACATATTCGTCCTTGCGTTCACGGCCCAACACCCATCCGCGCTTCAGGATCTTGTCGTGCACCATGTTGAAATGTCCCATTTCCTCCCTGGCCAAAGCTGTCATTTCCTTTACGAGCTCCGATTTTTCTGGAAAGCCAATGATCAGTGAAATAGCGGTGCTCGCTGCTTTTTGTTCGCAGTAAGCATGGTCGGTCAAGATTTCTTCAATGTTTTTTTCAACGATGTTCACCCATCTTGGGTCAGTCGGTAGCTTAAGGCCTAGCATGCGAATATGTTTGAAATTGTAGAATGCAAAGATACGGCTATACTGGAAATATGCTCAAAAATCCAGGTCGAACTCTTTGCGGAGCAAGTCAATTGCAGGATTCTTTTCCCTTAATTTTTGGTACTTCTCCGCAGGGGTGAAGGCAAATTTTTTGGCGACTTCCTCGTTCACGGTAATGTGCAGTGTGATGGCGTAATTGTTGAGCTTCTGTTTCAAGTGGTCCAACATCAGGCTCTGTTCCCTTTCCACCTCTTTTTTCATGGTGCTGTTGGGAAGCTCTATCCAAATGGTGTTCTCGTTTTTCAGTTTGGGAACATCCGTGTTTAGGTTGCTGGCCAGTATTTTTCTCCCTTGATTTTCCAACTCGTGAACAAAATCGTCCCAATGTTTTTGCATGTCCTCCTCCGTAAAAGCGTCTTTCGGAAGGTCTTCTTCGGCAACTTCAGGGGATTTTATGTTTTCATGTGCCTTTTTGACCTTGATACTGGAAATTGAAAGACCCGAAACCCTTTTCTCTGGGACCTTGATCTGTATTTTCCTTGGGGGTTCGTATGATTCCTCGGGCTCTGCGACCACTTCCGCTTTTACAGGTTCGCTTTCCGGCTGGGGTGGTGCATCGGTTGTTTTCTGGGCGGCCTCATTATTCTGCGGGGCCTTTGTCCCATTCTTCGGGGAGGCAACGGCAGCACTTGAAAAATGTGAGGCTGGAATTATAAAATCAGACTTTTTTTTTTCTCCATCAAAAGTGATGGAGGCCAGTTTCATCAAGGTGAGTTCCACCAATAACCTTTGGTTTTTGCTCGCCTTGTACTGAAGGTCGCAATCGTTGGCCATATCGATGGCCTTGAGCAGAAAATCCTTTGGCGCTTTCTTCGATTGGTCCTGGTATTGCTGTTTCACATCGTCCCCTACTTCCAAAAGGTTCAAGGTGTCGGGATGCTGGCAGACCATCAAATCCCTGAAATGTGAAGCGAGACCTGTTATAAAATGGTGCCCATCAAAACCGAGTGACAGTGTTTTGTTGAAAAGAAGCAACAGTTCTGGGATGTTGTTTTCCAAAATCAGATCAGTGGCGGTAAAATAGATGTCATAATCCAGTACGTTGAGGTTTTCGGTGACCGCCTTCCGTGTCAATTGTTTTCCGGAAAAACTTACCACCCTATCAAAAATGGAAAGGGCATCACGCATGGCACCATCCGCCTTTTGGGCTATGATGTGAAGGGCGCTTTCCTCTGCTTCGATTCCCTGTTGTTCCGCAATATATTTTAGATATTCCGAAGCATCCTTTACTGTTATCCGCTTAAAATCAAATATTTGGCAACGGGAAAGAATGGTTGGAATGATTTTGTGCTTTTCGGTGGTGGCCAAAATGAAAATGGCATGTTTTGGAGGTTCTTCCAAGGTCTTCAAAAAAGCGTTGAATGCCGATTGGGAGAGCATGTGCACCTCATCAATGATATAGACCTTGTATTTTCCTACCTGCGGAGGTATGCGCACTTGATCGATCAAGTTTCGGATATCGTCCACGGAATTGTTGGAAGCGGCATCCAGTTCAAAAATATTGAAGGCAAAGTCTTCGTCTTCCCTCTCTGTGCCATCTTGGTTGATTTTTTTGGCCAAAATCCGGGCACAGGTGGTTTTGCCGACCCCTCTAGGACCACAGAACAACAAGGCCTGGGCCAAGTGGTTGTTTTCAATGGCATTCAGCAAGGTATTGGTGATGGCCTCTTGGCCCACCACATCCTTGAACGTTTGGGGACGATATTTTCTAGCAGATACTATAAACGGTTCCAATGCAGGAAAAATTCAGATAGTACAAATATAAAAATAGCAATGGGTAAAGCTACGGGTCTGTAACCTATATCACCTTTTTTTATCAACAATTGAAGTATCTTTGCGCCCAGCAGACCACCTTATCGTCCCGATGGTTATCGGGGAGGAAAGTCCGGACACCACAGTGCGGCATAGCGGGTAACGCCCGTCCGCCGAAAGGCGAGGACCAGTGCAACAGAAAGCAAGTACAGTTCGGCTGTAGTGAAATCAGGTAAACTCTATGCGGTGAAACGCCATGTAAACCAGTGTTTGAGGGCTGCACGCCCAAGCTGGAGGGTAGGCGGTTGGAGCCATTGGGCAACCGATGGCCTAGATAAATGATAAGGAGTCCCGAAAGGGATTACAGAATCCGGCTTATGGTCTGCTTTTATATTTTTTTAGTTTTGGGAGCCAACAGATAATGTTTTTGCGATAGTCATCATATTCTTTCCCAAACTTGATTGACAACTCTTCTTCCTCATATTTTCGGACTACATAGTGCCACACAAACATTCCCATACAACAATAAATCAATATAGAAATTGAACTTGTAAGCAAGGCTATACACAAACCTTGGCCTATGCCACAAATTGCCATTGGGTTTCTGACATAAGCATAGGGACCAGCAATAACTAATCTTTTTGTTGAATCAACTGGAAGCGGGGTACCCTTGCCGTACAGACTCAGTACATATCCGCTCCAAAGCCCAATTATAGAAAATAGGGCAAAAAGTATAACCGATGAAGCTGATTGTAAGTTGTATTCGATTTGAAAAGGTATTTTTGATTCGATTTTTAAAATGAAAAAGGGAATCACGACTAAAAATAGTATCCAAACAAAACAGATCTGTGTGGCAGTTTTTAAAAGGTTGATGGTATTGTTGTCGGTAATGGATTGTCTGAAAAAATCTGTCTTATAGCAAAGAAGGAAGTTGAACATTGTGCCCAGAAGCATCAGAACGGAACTTATCTCTCCACCGCCCATTGTCAATGATGCCATCAAGCAAAAAACAGATGCGTATATGAAAGCTCCAAGGATGATAAATTTTAGCGTTGGATAGCTTTTATAGACCAGCACTATTGACGGAAATGAGATGGCAATAATATCTGGAACCAGGAAGGTGTAAAATATGTTCTTGGAGATACCTTTGAATTCGAAGTATTCATAAAATGCATCATATTGAACAATGCCAATCCACCAAATTAAGATAATAATAGATTGAAAAGCGTAAGCAATATTGATATTAAAGCTCTTCATTTTGATGGAAAAAAACTAAAAACGCTCCCTCCGTATTTCCGATGCTCGGAAAAATTGGGGTGCGATGAAAGGTCTGTTTGGTCCGAATGTTCCACGATCAGCAAACCATCCTCCAGCAACAGATTCCTTTCCATGACCAAATCGACTATCTTTAAAAATTGTGCTTGATCGAAGTTATAAGGGGGGTCAGCAAAAATGATGTTGAATTTTTCAGGGGTTCGCTCCAAATACTTGAACACATCGGATTTTATGGTGCTGATGGGCAATGCCATTTCATTGGCTGTCTTTGTGATGTATTGCACACATCCGGGAAAACTGTCCACTGCAATGATTTCTCCGGCATCCCTGGAACCAAACTCAAAACTGATATTGCCCGTGCCTGAAAAAAGGTCGAGCACCTTGAGCCCATCAAAATAAAAACGGTTGTTCAGGATATTGAAAAGCCCTTCCTTGGCCATGTCCGTGGTGGGCCTTACGGGAAGCTTTTTGGGGGCAATCAGTCGTTTGCCCTTATGTTTTCCAGAAATGATCCGCATCAAAGAGCGCTTAAAATGGAGAAATCTATGCTTTCGCTTTCCAGCTCTTCCAAGGGAAAGGATGGACTGTTGGGAACAAAAACCGCGATTTGATCGACATATTTATGGCATAGTTCGTAAATGGGGTCACCTTCTTCAATGGCCCCGAACATTTTAAGCTGCACTTTCCCCAAATCTAGCTGCAATTGCTCCAAGCTGAAAAGTAGATAGTACAAAAAATCTTCTTTGGTTCCATACTCGAACTGGTTATAAAAAAGCAATTTTTTATCGAATACGACCATCATTTCCATTTCCTTTTCGGACACTTGCAGGTAACAAACTGCGCCTGATGTGGTTCTTTTTTGGCTCAGTAATGTGGAAATGAGTACGGTACCGCTATGCTTGAACTCAAATGCGCCAAAAAGGTCAAAAATATAATTGTTGATATTGGTGTAGGGAATATAAACGTTGATGATATCTTGATTAGGGATTTCATCGTATGCAATAAGGTCATTGGCCATGATCTTGGCATTGAACTTCAGGTAGTTTGGAAGCTCATCTTTATTGAACAACGGTCTGGGAACCAGCCCGAACATATTGTTTTTATGTATGACCATCACCTCGGAAAAGTTGTTTCCTGCCCCACTGCTAAAATCCAGTTTGGCCTTGAGTTCCTTTAGCATCAAGTATGGCGTGGACTGCGTTTTGAAGTTGACCTTTTCAAAAGCCAGTATTTTGTGGGTAATGGTGTCGGTGACACAAAAAGAAAGTCCATTCAAGCCTGCTTGAATGGACAATTTTCTATGGGTGCTATTTTCTTTTGACTGTGCTATATCAGTTGTTTTTTCGGTCATAGATGGGCGGCCAGTTACCATTTGTGCTCACGTCTGTCAACGAACCTACTTTGATTTCGGTCCCGTTTACTTCCTCAACGCTTTGGAGTGCATTTTCCCTTGCCACCAAATCTGCTGGTTGATCGTACAGGACGACATTTTTCTTCACCTTGGCCTCAAAAACGGGTGCTTTGTACCCACTCTTGTCAATGATGTCCGCCTTCATTTCAAATTTCTCATTGTTTTGGGCATAAGGAACATCCATCATGGTCTTGTAGCGGTCGTCCGCACCAAAGAGGGAATCCTTAACCTTAACGGTCCCAAGGGTATCAATGATGATGGTATCTTGTTGCATATCAATTTGATAAGCCCTGTCATATCGCATAAATGAGGAATCCCTTTGTGAGGTGATTGTATAGTTTCCGGTATCGATGAACTTGATAAGGCTTTCAAAGTCGTTGGCATATTTTCCGTTCACTGTTTTGTAGGCTTCTTGGGAATCCCTGATGTCCTTTAATTTGGCGATGACCTTGGAAAATCTTTCTTGTCTGACTTTGTTGAATTCGATGGGGGCATTGATGGATTGGTAAATCTTGTAACCTAGGAAAATGCTCAAAAGCCCAAAAGCAATGATGAGCACGGGTTTCATTTTTTGAGGTAAAAATCTGTCAATCAGGAATACTAAGCCTAAGGTCACAAGGCATATTAATACAACAATAAGAATTAAGTTTAACATATCTGATACTGTCTTTCAAAGTTAATTTAGTGGTTACCGACAAATCTACAATTTTTTTTTATTCACGAAACTTTTTGCTTTAAAAAACCATGCTATCTTTAAATGCTCATGAAGGATATCAATGCACACGGATTTTTAAAGATTTTAACTGAGAAATTTCCCCACGTACCTACCTTGAAGCAAAATATTGCGCTGGAAAAATTGGCCCATTTTGTTTTGGACGGGAAGAAGGACAGCGTTTTTCTTTTAAAAGGTTTTGCGGGGACGGGAAAGACGACATTGGTCGCCACCTTGGTCAGTAGCCTTTGGAAAGTTAAGATGGGTTCTGTACTGATGGCACCGACAGGGCGGGCTGCCAAGGTGATGTCGGTATATTCGGGAAACCAAGCTTTCACCATACACAAGAAAATTTATTTCCCCAAAAAACAATCTGGGGGGGGCATACAGTTTGTATTGGCTCCCAACAAGCACCGAAACACTGTATTTATTGTCGATGAGGCTTCCATGATACCCGACAGCTCTACTGATTCCAAGCTTTTTGAGAACGGTTCGCTGCTGGACGACCTAATGTATTATGTGCACTCGGGCCACAATTGCAAATTGGTATTGATCGGGGACACGGCCCAGCTACCTCCTGTAAAATTGGACATTAGCCCTGCACTCGATGAAAACCGCTTGGCCCTGAACTATGACACGGATGTGGAACACCTTGAGTTGGACGAAGTAATGCGCCAGGTCGAAGGTTCCGGAATACTCCACAATGCCACAAGCCTAAGGGAGCAACTGCAATCCCAGTTTTATGATGATTTCAAGTTTCAACTGGATCATTTTAAGGACATAGTGCGCCTTATTGACGGTACGGAAATCCAAGAGGCCATAGACTCGGCTTACAGCGAAAAAGGAAAAGAAGAGACTGCAATCATCGTAAGGTCCAATAAAAGAGCCAATCTGTACAACCAAAACATCAGGGAACGTATCCTTTTCTTGGAAAATGACATAGCCGTTGGCGACTTCATGATGGTCGTGAAGAACAATTATTTTTGGCTCAAGCCCAATTCCGAGGCAGGGTTCATCGCCAACGGGGATATTATAGAAGTTTTGGAGCTCTTCGCTATCAAGGAGTTGTACGGGTTCAGGTTTGCAGAGGTCAAGGTGAAAATGGTGGATTACCCCAATCAAAAACCTTTTGAAACCGTACTTTTACTGGATACAATCAATGCAGAGACCCCATCCCTTTCCTATGAGGACGGGAACAGGTTATATCAGGAGGTTTTGAAGGATTACGCCCATGAAAAATCAAAATACAGAAAGTTTGTGGGGGTTAAGAACAACAAATACTTCAACGCCCTTCAGGTTAAATTCTCCTATGCCATTACCTGTCATAAGTCACAAGGTGGTCAATGGGACACCGTATTTGTGGAGCAGCCCTATCTGCCCAATGGCGTGGACAGGGATTATTTGCGATGGCTCTACACCGCAGTGACCCGGGCCAAACGACAATTATACCTCATCGGCTTCAAAGATGATTTTTTTCTTGACTAGGAATATTCTAATTTAGACATCACCATGAACATTGAACCTGATACCATAATAAGCATTTTTTTAGGCATAGGTCTGGCTGCGTCTGTTGGGTTCAGGGTCTTTCTTCCTCTTTTTGCCCTTAGTTTTGCGGCATACTTAGGGGTTTGGGAGCTCAATGAAAACTGGGAATGGATAGGCAGTTTGGCAGCGCTCATCACTTTGGGCGTGGCCACTGTTGTTGAAATTTTTGCCTATTTTATTCCGTGGGTGGACAATGCTTTGGACAGTTTGGCCATACCTTTGGCTGCCATAGCGGGCACCGCTGTGATGGTGTCCACAGTGGCCAATCTAGATCCCGTGGTCACTTGGTCCTTGGCGATAATTGCGGGGGGCGGAACCGCAACGGCCATAAAAGGGGCCAATGCAGCAGGAAGGTTGACTTCTTCCGCAACCACCGGGGGACTTGCCAATCCATTGGTTTCCGCTATGGAAACGGGAACAGCCGTTGCTGTTTCCACAGCATCCATTTTGGTGCCGCCCATTGCAGCTATTTTGGTCATCATCATATTGGTGTTCATTTTTAGGATCTACAGAAAACTTCGACCCAAAAACTAACCTCATAAAATTAAAATTAGAAAAGTGAAAATAATTTCCATGATACCCGCCCGCTACCGGGCCTCAAGGTTTCCTGCAAAACTGATGCAGGATCTCTCGGGAAAACCTGTCATTGTCAGGACCTATGAGGCCGCTCTGGGCACAGGGCTTTTTGACGAGGTGTTCGTGGTCACCGATAGCCCGGTGATTTCGGAGGAGATAACCAGTATTGGCGGGAAAGTGATCATGAGCAAAAAGGAGCATGAGAGTGGCAGCGATAGGATTGCCGAGGCCGTAGCGGATATGGATGTGGATATCGTGATCAATGTTCAGGGAGATGAACCCTTTATCGACAAGGCAAGTTTGGAAAAAATCATACAGGTTTTCAAGGAAGATCGGGAAAAAGAAATAGACTTGGCCTCCTTGATGACCCCGATTACCGATTGGGAAGAAATTTCGAACCCGAATACCGTCAAGGTCATCGTGGATAACCAGAACTGTGCCCTCTATTTTTCAAGGTCGCCCATACCCTATCCGAGGGACAAGGAAGTAGAGGCTCCATATTTTAAGCACAAAGGGGTCTATGCTTTTAGAAAAAGGGCCCTGTTGGATTTCCAGCGACTGCCCATGCTCCCTCTGGAAGCCAAGGAAAAGATAGAGGCCATCCGGTTTTTGGAATATGGGAAAAAGATCAAAATGGTGGAGACCCATGTCACCGGAATAGAAATTGATACCCCCGAAGATTTGGAAAGGGCCAGAAAAGTATGGAAGTGAACTTCAAGAACATAAAAGTCATTGGTTTTGATGCCGATGACACCCTTTGGGTGAACGAAACCTATTTTAGGAGGACCGAAGAACGGTTCGCTGAGCTTTTGGAGGAATATGAGACCAAGAACAAAATAGATCAGGAACTTTTCAAGATGGAAATGGCCAATCTGGACATTTATGGATATGGCATCAAGGGCTTTATGCTCTCTATGATAGAATCCGCATTGGACCTTTCCAACAACAAAGTATCGCAAGAAACCATTTCAAAGATTTTGGAGCTGGGTAAGAAGATGATTTTGCATCCAGTGGAATTGTTGGACGGTGTAGAGGAAGTGCTCTCAAAACTGGTGGACAAATATAGGCTGATCGTATTGACCAAGGGCGACCTTTTGGATCAGGAACGAAAATTGGAAAAATCCGGGCTTTCCAAGTATTTCCACCATGTGGAGGTTTTGAGCGATAAAAAAGAGAGTAATTACAGTAATTTGTTGGAGCATTTGGATATCGATGTCAACGAATTTTTGATGGTGGGCAATTCCTTAAAATCAGATATATTGCCTATCCTGAACATTGGAGCAAGTGCCGTGCACGTTCCGTTCCATACCACGTGGGTACACGAAATGGTGCCAGAAGAACAGGTGAACGGGCACTTGAAGTTGAACAGTCTCCGGGACATTTTGAAGTATTTGGACAACTGATGAAGATAAAAAGCAATTCGAAAATGCCAAGAACAACCTCGATCAATAAAACAACATATAAGAACTTTCCCATGGTGCCCCGGGTAATCTTTGGATCTGGGAGCTTTTCGCAATTGGGGGACATATTGCTGCCCATGCGAAAAAGCTCTGAGGCGCCGTTCATTTTTTTGGTGGACGATTTTTTTGAAAACAAAGCATTCGCATCAAAAATTCCACTGATGCTGAATGATGAGGCCATTTTCATATCCGCCGAGGAAGAACCCAAAACCGAACAAGTGGATGCCCTTGTCTCCCAGATCAGGGAAAAATATACAGAAACTCCGTCCGGTATCATTGGAATAGGGGGAGGGACCCTGTTGGATCTGGCCAAGGCCGTGTCCATTCTGCTGAACAACAATGGGCAGGCAAAGGATTATCAAGGCTGGGACTTGGTGCACAAACCTGCCATTTATCATGTGGGAGTGCCCACCATAAGCGGAACAGGGGCAGAAGTGTCGCGGACAACAGTGTTATTGGGACCCGATAAAAAGTTGGGGATCAATTCCGATTACACCACCTATGACCAAGTGCTTTTAGATCCAGATCTGACCAAGACCGTTCCCAGGGAGCAATGGTTCTATACAGGAATGGACTGTTTTATCCATTGTGTAGAGTCATTGACAGGGACCTATCTCAATGCCTTTAGCAAGAGTTATGGGGAAAAAGCCATGGAGCTTTGCAAGGAAGTGTTTTTGGAGGATATTCCGGCCAGCGAGTCCAGGGACAAACTGATGATGGCCTCCTGGCATGGGGGAATGAGCATTGCCTACTCCCAAGTGGGTATAGCGCATGCCATGAGCTATGGGCTTTCCTATCTTTTGGGAATTAAGCACGGGTTGGGAAATTGCTTGGTATTTCAGCACCTTGGGGAGTTCTACCCGGAAGGCGTGGCCATTTTTGAACAAATGCTCAAAAAACATAACATAAAGTTACCGCAGGGTGTCTGCGCCAACCTCACCCAAGATGATTTTGATGTGATGGTCAACGTATCATTGGGACTGGAGGCCCTTTGGGAAAATGCCCTGGGCAAGGATTGGAAAAAAACAATCACCCCGGAAAGGCTGCAGGCCATGTACCAAAAAATATAAATCTTTCATACGGTTAGGCAACGAACAGGAATCTTTACGCTAATGCACAAGTTGGCCAAATTTATATACTTTAAGTTGTTGCGCTGGAAATTGAAGGGTTCCTTTCCAAACGTCGATAAATGCGTTGTCATTGTTGTTCCCCATACCCATTGGCTCGATTTTTTACTTGGACTGTTGGTGCGAAAGGTCGTAAACCAAGAAATCAATTACATCGGTAAAAAAAGCCTGTTCAAACCCCCGTTTGGATGGTTTTTTAGATGGACGGGCGGAGCTCCCGTGGATCGTGCCAAAAATTCCAATACGGTGGACAGCATTGTCCAGATTTTTAATGAAAGAAAGATTTTCAGGTTTGCGCTAGCTCCCGAAGGCACCCGAAAAAAAGTGGAAAACCTCAGGACGGGGTTTTACCACATAGCCAAAAAAGCCCAAGTCCCGATTGTTATGATCGCTTTCGGTTTTGGCAGAAAAGAAGTAAAAATAGCGGAACCATTTTACCCTTCGGCCTCCATGGAGGAAGACTTTGAAAAAATACGACAGTTTTATAAAGGGGTATTGGGCAAGGTGCCCGAATACAGTTTTTCGTGACAAAAAAGTCTTAACAGGTTTATGGTAGGGCGTATTGTCCTTTTTTGATCTACAGTTGTTATTAATCTTTTTGAATCGGTCATTGGTCTAAAAAGTAAGGTTTCTTTTATGAAAAAAAGGAATATTAACCTTTTTGATGGAAATAGGTCACCAACGGGATAAGAACGTCGTGATTTTTTCAAAAGAGCCTTGGTTTTGATAAACTTTTACCCCTACCTTTCACTGGTAAGGCATAAAGAAGAAAAAATATTCACATAAACGATTGATACCATACCATGCAGATCAAAGAGAGCACAACAGTCTATGATGCCATAGTGGTCGGATCCGGTGCAGGCGGTGGCATGGCCACCAAAGTACTGGCCGATGCGGGCCTAAAGGTGGCCGTGGTGGAGGCCGGCCCGTTTTTCGACCCTGCCGATCCCGAACAGAAGACCCAGCTCAGATGGCCGTACGAGTCACCGAGGCGCGGGGCGGGAACGGTGCGCCCCTTCGGGGACTTCGATGCCGCCTACGGTGGCTGGGAGATAGAGGGAGAACCCTACACCCACAAGGATGGGACCAAGTTCGATTGGTTCCGATCGCACATGCTGGGAGGTAGGACCAACCACTGGGGGCGGATTTCACTCCGCTTTGGTCCAGACGACTTCAAGCACAAGAGCATTGACGGGCATGGCGACGATTGGCCGATAGGCTACGAGGATGTCAAGCCTTACTACGACAAGGTCGATAAGCTCATAGGCGTTTTTGGGACCAATGAGGGCCTTCGCAACGATCCCGATGGTTTTTTCCTGCCGCCCCCAAAGCCAAGGCTACATGAGCTGTTTTATATCAAAGGAGCAAAAAAATCGGGGGTTCCCGTTTATCCCTCCCGCATGTCGATGCTCACTAAGCGGATCAACAATGAGCGAGGTGTCTGCTTCTATTGTGGGCAGTGCTCCAGGGCCTGTCAGGTCTATGCCGATTTCTCGGCGGGAACCTGTCTGATATTCCCGGCCCAGAAGAGCAGGGGACAGGTGGACCTGTTCGTGAACTGTATGGTCAGGGAGGTCACCGTGGACAACGAGGGACGGGCCACCGGGGTATCCTACATCAACAAAGAGGACAGGAAGGAATACAAGCTCAAGGGCAGGGTGGTGGTTCTGGGGGCATCGGCCTGCAGTACGGCCAGGATCCTGCTGAACTCAAAGAGTCCCCAGCACCCCAACGGATTGGGGAACAGTAGCGACCATGTTGGCAAATATCTGCACGACTCCACGGGCGGTGACCTGATGGCCTTCGTGCCCGACCTGATGAACCGGAAGACCTCCTACAACGAGGACGGAGTAGGTGGAATGCACGTCTATTCCCCTTGGTGGGGCGACAACTCAAAACTGGACTTTCCACGCGGCTACCACATCGAGATCTGGGGCGGAATGGGCATGCCCAGCTATGGGTTCGGCTTCAACGTGAACGAGTTCAACAAGTTCTTTGGCACCAAAGTGGGCGGATATGGGGATATATTGCGCAGCGATGCCAAAAAATATTACGGGGCTGTGGTGGGCCTTAGTGGCCGTGGGGAATCCATAGCCCTGAAGGACAATTATTGCGAGATCGATCCTTCCACGGTGGACGAATGGGGCATACCCGTACTGCGCTTCCACTACAAATGGTCCGATTATGAGCGCAAACAGGCCAAGCACATGCAGGACAGCTTTGAGGAGATCCTCACCAACATGGGGGGAGAAGTGATCGGCGCCAAGGCAGGAAAGGACAGGGACTACGGACTGCACACTCCCGGGCGGATCATCCACGAAGTGGGCACCACCCGCATGGGCGATGATCCCAGGACATCGGTGACCAACAAGTACCAACAATTGCATGATGTGGACAATGTCTTTGTGGTCGATGCAGGGGTGTTCACCTCCCAGGCGGACAAGAACTGTACCTGGACCATATTGGCACTCTCATGGAGGGCTTCGGACTATATCGTAGATCAACTGAAAAAGCAAAATCTGTAAGGAAATGGACAGAAGGAAAAGTTTAAAATCGATAGTGCTCGGCTCGGTGGCCGGAGGCCTGGCCCTCAACGGATGCAAACCGGGGGATACCCCAAAGGAAGAGATGGCGGCAGAGCTGCCGACCGCGAAGTGGCGAACGCCGAAAGAGAACGAACTTATCGCCGAACTGGAAGCGGATCAGTTTTTCAATCCGCACGAGTTGGAGACCCTAACAGTACTCTGCGACCTGATACTGCCGGGCAGTGAGGAATATAAAAGTGCCTCGGACGCCGAAGTGGTCCCGTTCATAGAATTCATGGCCAAGGACATCCCGGAAATGCAGGTGGACCTTCGCGGTGGGTTGATGTGGTTGGACCACAAGAGCAACCTGGAGCACGGTACGGAGTTCAAATCGGCCACAGAGGAGCAGCAGAAGTCCATTTTGGACGAGGTGGCCTATTATGACCCCGAGGTGCCACAGCAGGAGAGGCCCTTTGAGGTGAACTTCTTCTCCATGGTGAGGAACCTGACCATGACGGGTTTCTACACCTCAAAGATCGGGATAGAGGAACTGGGCTACAAGGGCAACTCCCCCAATGTGTGGGACGGGGTTCCGCAGGACGTTTTGGAACAGCATGGGGTCTCCTACGACCCGGAATGGCTGGCCAAGTGTGTGGATCAGGGCAAGCGCAACATCGTGGCCGAATGGGATGAAAATGGAAACCTGATCACCTGATTTAGAGAGGTGGAAAAAAACTTTAGTGTCATGCGTTTTACAAGTGTTCATTCTTATTGAACTTGTCAGATCAGTGACCGTCCAATGTTTTTATCATTGATTTGCTTTTTGGCACCAAGCCAAGATGTGTTGTCGATAAGGTTATCCTGCCACCTTATTGAATATGGGCATGGAACCATGCCGCCCACCGATTTTCTAAATGGTTGCTTTCCAAAATAGTGGTATTTTTCCGGGATGGCCATCTCAATTTTTATGTTAAATTGAGCAATATATAATCTGTTGATTTGATAGGTGACCTATATTTTCACGTACCTTTAAGGATTAACCCAAGAATTAGACCAATGGATGAAGTTGAGCGAAACAATGTTGAGTATGGACGGGTCAAAAAACTGAGCGAGTTTGACCTCGATTATAGGAACCTTCAAAATGAATTTCAGAGTCTGGTCGAGTTGGCGGCCCATATTGCGGGTACCGACATATCCCTCATCAATTTGATTGACACCCATTCACAATGGACGGTATCATCATATTGTTCCGATTTGACCGAGATGGACCGTGAAGACTCCATTTGCCAATATACCATCCAATCTGAAAATCCCATGGAGATTCCCCGTCTTGACAAAGATGCCCGGTTCATGGACAAACCTCATGTGAGGGAAGTTGGGTTCAAATACTATCTGGGTATCCCGCTCAAGGTGCAGACGGGAGAAAACATTGGGGCACTTTGTGTAATCGACCATGAGGAAAAGAACATCTCCCAGGAAAAGAAAAAGTTGTTGGGACTTGTTGCGGACGAAATCGTAAAGAAGCTGGAGTACAAAATGCAATTGGATCTGCTGCAAGATCGGTTGGACAAGGCCATCGTCCAGCGCAATCAAATGGCACATGACGTTAGGGGTCCGGTAGGGGGCATCCTTGGACTGGCATTGAGTGCCGAAAATGAAACGCTAGACCAAGGGGAATTCGGGCTGTACATGGAGATGATCAAGGGCTCGGCTTCCAAGCTTTTGGATTTGACCGATGATATCTTGGAAAGGCACAAAGGGCAGCTCAAAGAAAATTATTTTACCCTTTCGGAACTCAAAAAACACCTGGAAGACCTTTATGCACTGCCTGCTCTTAACAAGCAGATAGACCTGAAAGTGGTTTTCGACCAAGCAAAAGACCGCCACAGCTTTCCCAGAAGAAAACTGCTTCCCATTTCGGGGAACATTATCGCCAATGCCATCAAGTTTACCGAGCCAAAAGGGAAAATAGCCGTAAACCTTGATATAGTGGAGGAGGAGGAAGACTTGTCCCTACAGATAATGGTGAGGGATAATGGAAGGGGCATGCCCAAGGAAAAACTGCAAAATTTGATGGATGTTGGTTTGCGGAGCGAACGTGGCACAAATGATGAAAAGGGATATGGTCTGGGGCTTCAACTTGTCATGGAAATGGTGGAGAGCATCAACGGAACGCTGAACATTGAATCGGAAGAGAACAAGGGGACCACTGTCAAAATTTCCATCCCGATAGGCAACGGATGATTTTTTGCCGTTTTCAGTTGGCACTGGTTTTATCTTTCTTTTTTTATCAGTCCGTACATGATATTGATCGGAAAAATGATTTGTCCAATGATCATAAGCAAAACAATCAGGGTGTAGATACCCCAAAAATTAGGGCAGTAAGTTTAATCATTAAATTTACTGAATATGACACGAAGAAAATTCACCCCG
>JBLWSV010000012.1:0-143922 GCA_048270465.1 Allomuricauda sp. | reverse complement strand
GTTCCACCATTGGCTGTATAGGAACCATCCACCGCATCGATCACGTTCGCCATGCCAGCGCTCACCTCTACGGTCACCATGGCCGTATCGCAATTGTCCACATTGTCGATCTCACAGATGGTATAGTCGATGGTGTAGGTGCCCTCAGCAGTATCGGGGGCCACGCTCACACTGCCATCCTCGTTGATGGTCAATACATCCGTAGGTGTAGAGGTCAAGATCACGTCCTCCAAGGTAACGGCCTCGCCGTTCAAGGTATCATTGTCCAGTACATTG
This sequence comes from Allomuricauda sp., assembly GCA_048270465.1. Taxonomy (GTDB): domain Bacteria; phylum Bacteroidota; class Bacteroidia; order Flavobacteriales; family Flavobacteriaceae; genus Flagellimonas. The sequence continues at coordinate 143,646 of JBLWSV010000012.1, read as the reverse complement.
CTGCCGGGAATCGCCCCGTCGCCCTCGGCCGTATATGCATCATCCACCGCATCGATCACGTTCGCCATGCCAGCGCTCACCTCTACGGTCACCGTGGCCGTATCGCAATTGTCCACATTGGCGATCTCGCAGATGGTATAGTCGATGGTATAGGTGCCCTCAGCAGTACCGGGGGCCACGCTTACGCTGCCATCCTCGTTGATGGTCAATACATCAGTCGGTATGGAGGTCAGGATCACGTCCTCCAAGGTAACGGCCTCGCCGTTCAACGTATCATTGTCCAGTACATTGCTGCCGGGAATCGCCCCGTCGCCCTCGGCCGCGTACGCATCGTCCACTGCGTCGATGACGTTAGCCATGCCAGCGCTCACCTCTACGGTCACCGTGGCCGTGTCGCAATTGTCCACATTGGCGATCTCGCAGATGGTATAGTCGATGGTATAGGTGCCCTCAGCAGTATCGGGGACCACGCTTACGCTGCCATCCTCGTTGATGGTCAATACATCAGTCGGTGTAGAGGTCAGGATCACGTCCTCCAAGGTAACGGCCTCTCCGTTCAACGTATCATTGTCCAGTACATTGCTGCCGGGAATCGCCCCGTCGCCCTCGGCCGTATATGCATCGTCCACCGCATCTATGACGTTCGCCATGCCAGCGCTCACCTCTACGGTCACCGTGGCCGTATCGCAATTGTCCACATTGGCGATCTCGCAGATGGTATAGTCGATGGTGTAGGTGCCCTCAGCAGTACCGGGGGCCACACTCACACTGCCATCCTCGTTGATGGTCAATACATCCGTAGGTGTAGAGGTCAAGATCACGTCCGTCAAGGTAAGGGCCTCTCCGTTCAAGGTATCGTTGGACAGTACATTGCCGTCTGGGATTACCCCATCGTCCTCGGCCGCGTACGCATCGTCCACTGCATCGATTACGTTTGGTCCCACCTGAATATATACTGTTGCTGAAGCACAAACACTTGGGTCGGGCAAGACATTACATACTTGATAAACAACTGAAACCGTGGTATTGGATTCCGATTCCACTGGTGTATAGCGCATAAAACCAGTCTCGGCATCAAAGGAGACCGTACCGAGGGCATCACCACCAATTCTGGTCAAATTGGTGACACCTAAATTGTTTTCATCATTGTTTGGAAGATAATCATCGTTTTCCAAAACGTTTATGGCCACTTCGGTAAGTGCAGGTGTTGAACCTGAATCATCCCTAGCAGTAGCCACTAGCGGGTCTGGGTCGGTTCCATTTGGATTGCCGTCATCATCGCAATCCAGGGCCTTCCAATCCGCAGAAGGTGGCAATGTAACACTATCTGGATTATAATCACAAGGATCCAATGGGTCGGTACCATCTTCTTTTTCATCCCCATTGGTAACACCATCGCCATCACAGTCGGATGTGTTCCATGTGGAGGAGGGATCGACCGATTGGCTGTCGAGTACAAAATCACATGGATCAAGGGGGTCGGTTCCGTCTTCGTTTTCATTTTCATTGGTCACCCCGTCTCCATCACAATCAGCAGTGAGGTAATCGCCACTCTGTGGCAAGGTTACACTTTCAGGGTTGTAATCACATGGATCCAATGGATCGGTACCATCTTCCTTTTCATCCCCGTTGGTCACACCATCACCATCGCAGTCCGTTTTTTTCCATTCTTCGGAAGGAGTGCAATCTTGATTTTCCAAGATGAAATCACAAGGATCCAATGGGTCCGTCCCATCCTCTTTCTCTTGGCCGTTGGATACCCCGTCCCCGTCACAGTCATCCTTCTTCCATTTATCCGAAGGTGAACAGTCCTGATTTTCCAAGACGAAATCACAGGGATCCAATGGGTCCGTGCCATCCTCTTTCTCTTGGCCGTTGGATACCCCGTCCCCATCACAGTCCTCTTTTTTCCAATTATATGAAGGAGTGCAATCCTGATGTTCCAAGATGAAATCACAGGGGTCCAATGGGTCCGTGCCATCCTCTTTCTCCTGGCCGTTGGATACCCCGTCACCGTCGCAGTCATCCTTCTTCCATTTATCCGAAGGGGAACAGTCCTGATTTTCCAGGACAAAATCACAGGGATCCAATGGGTCTGTCCCATCCTCTTTCTCTTGGCCGTTGGAGACACCGTCCCCGTCACAGTCCTCTTTTTTCCATTCTTCGGAAGGAGAGCAGTCCTGATGTTCCATGACAAAATCACAAGGATCTAGTGGATGTGTTCCATCTTCCTTTTCTTGACCATTGGTCACCCCGTCACCATCGCAGTCCTCTTTTTTCCATTCTTCGGAAGGGGAACAGTCTTGATGTTCCAGAATAAAATCGCATGGATCGTTTGGGTCGGTACCGTCTTCTTTTTCTTTTTCACAGCTAACGCCGTCACCGTCAACATCCGTTTTCGATGAGTCCACGGCAAAGGGGTTCCATATCCCTGTAATTTTCCACAAGGATGTGTTGGAAAGTTCATTTACCGCAGTTTTGTCCTTATTCCAAAGTCTTTTTTCAACTATTGTATTTGTAGCGGCAATACTGAAGGAAGCATTCAACCCAAAAGTCAAAAGTAGGGCTGCAAATTGTAGATGACGCACAACACTATTGCCAGATCCTTCAAAAGTAATGTTCTCCATAAATGATTAAGTTTTGGTCAACTAATCACCATGGCCTGTAGTTGTTCTCGTAAGTGTAAGAAAATTGGGGTTTTCTTTAATTTTGTAATCTATCTCTCCTTCGACACACTCGAAGTCAATTTCGTCACATAAGTAAGGTATTTGGCGTTCACCTCCTATTTTTATCGATAAAAAGCGGATTCACCATCATTATTTACCAATATGCGCTCTACTGACAACATTCAAAGCGAGCTTGACCTTCAATTCAATCCCAAGAGTTAAAAAACAGGCGGAAATTACTTTTCTTTTTGGTTTTTGAACTCCCCATTTTTAGTTTTTTTTCCAATGATATCAACAATGGTATATCTGTCACAAAATGAAGGTGAAAAAATATAATTCCACTATTTTTGCCGAAATTTTTGTTGATGGATTTTGAAAGGGAAATAGGCAGAAGAAGAACATTTGGGATCATCTCCCACCCCGATGCCGGAAAAACGACACTTACTGAAAAATTGCTGCTCTTCGGTGGCGCCATCCAAGAGGCTGGAGCTGTAAAGAGCAATAAGATCAAAAAATCGGCCACCAGTGATTTTATGGAGATTGAACGCCAAAGGGGAATCTCTGTGGCCACTTCTGTACTGGCCTTTATTTATAAAGACAAGAAAATCAACATCTTGGACACCCCCGGGCACAAAGATTTTGCCGAGGACACTTTTAGGACGTTGACCGCCGTGGACAGTGTGATCGTGGTCATCGATGTGGCCAAAGGTGTGGAGGAACAAACGGAGAAGTTGGTGGAAGTTTGCCGTATGCGCAACATTCCCATGATCGTTTTCATCAACAAACTGGACCGAGAGGGTAAGGATGCTTTTGATTTGCTGGATGAAGTGGAACAAAAGTTGGGACTGTCCGTCACCCCACTCAGTTTCCCTATCGGTATGGGGTATGATTTTAAAGGAATTTATAATATCTACGAGAAAAATATCAACCTCTTCAGCGGCAACAGCAAAAAGAACATTGAGGAGACCATTGCCTTTGACGACCTGGACAGCCCGGAACTGGAAAAAATCATCGGAGCAAAGTCGGCCGGAAATCTCCGGGACAATTTGGAACTCGTGAACGGTGTTTATCCTCCATTCGACAAAGAATCCTATTTGAAAGCACAGCAACAACCCGTTTTCTTTGGATCCGCACTGAACAATTTCGGGGTACGGGAGCTTTTGGACTGTTTTGTGGAGATTGCCCCGCCGCCAAGGGACAAAATGGCCGAGGAACGACTGGTCAAGGCCAATGAAAAAGATTTTTCGGGTTTCGTTTTTAAGATCCATGCCAATATGGATCCCAAGCACCGGGACCGCTTGGCCTTTGTAAAAGTGGTCTCAGGGACTTTTGAGCGAAATACGCCCTACCTGCATGTGCGGCTGGACAAAAAGCTAAAGTTCTCCAGTCCCAATGCGTTCTTTGCCGAGAAAAAAGAGATTGTGGATGTTTCCTATCCCGGCGATATCGTTGGCCTGCACGACACGGGCAACTTTAAGATCGGGGATACGTTGACAAGTGGTGAGAAGTTGCACTACAAGGGCATCCCCAGCTTCTCACCCGAGCATTTTAGGTATATCAACAATGCCGACCCAATGAAGGCCAAACAGCTCTACAAAGGCATCGACCAGTTGATGGATGAAGGTGTTGCCCAATTGTTCACCTTGGAACTTAACGGCAGAAAGGTCATCGGTACCGTTGGCGCTTTGCAGTACGAAGTGATCCAATATCGATTGGAACACGAATATGGGGCCAAATGTACTTATGAGAATTTTCCAGTTCACAAAGCTTGCTGGGTAGATCCAGTCGATAAGAACAATGACGAGTTTCAAGAGTTCAAGCGGGTGAAGCAGAAGTTTTTGGCCACAGACAAGCGGGGACAATTGGTCTTTTTGGCAGATTCTCCCTTCTCGCTACAAATGACCCAACAAAAATATCCTTCGGTAAAACTGCACTTTACTTCGGAATTCGAGTAAAATTTGTCCCTGAAATATTAAGGCAATATCTTGTGAGTCATGCTTGAATATTAGGTCGCTACATCCAGATTACAGAAGAACGTCATATTGTTTTGAAAATGAGTGCCTTGTATTTGGCGTTTGGGATTTTTTTGTACATTGTACCTAATAACCAAGTAAACAAATCTAGTATGACAAACACAGTAAAGCCACCAACATGGTTCTGGGTGGTAAGCATTATTGCTCTTTTATGGAATTTGATGGGTGTTTTCAACTATCTCAATCAAGCCTTTAACCAAGTGGCCATTTTGGAAAGTTTGGATCAGGCGCAACGGGAAGCTTTCGAAAGTGTTCCGGCGTGGGCAACGGCGGCATTTGCCATCGCTGTTTTTTCGGGAACCATTGGATCAATTGGTCTTTTGTTGCGCAAAAAATGGGCCAGGCCACTTTTTATCGTTTCGCTGATCGCGGCCGTGGTGCAGTTTGCCCATTGGCTTTTTATCTCCAATGCCGTTGAGGCATTTGGACCATCCACCTATGCCATGCCCGTAATCGTTGTAGTCATAGGAATCTATTTGATTTCATTTTCCAAGAAGGGAATTCAAAAAGGTTGGTTGAAGTAAGTACAAATAAAAAGCCCCAAACTTTGTTTGGGGCTTTTTTTATGCTTCTCCCGTAGGGCCAAAGTTCAAGGGAATGGCAGGCTGCTCATAATCCTTGATGGGCCCATGGGTCTTTTCAAACCGGGCCACATTGTCGTTCAGTGCCTTCAAGAACTTTTTCGCATGTTGTGGCGTTAGGATAATGCGGCTCTTTACCTTTGCCTTGGGCGCACCGGGCATCATGCTGATAAAATCCACCACAAATTCCGATACGGAGTGGTTGATGATCGCCAAGTTGGAATAGGTACCCTCGGCGGTTTTTTCGTCCAATTCTATATTGATTTGTTTCTGTTTCTTTTCGGCCATTGGTTTGTACTTTTCTGAATGAAAAAAGAAAACCCTGACCAAAAGGCCAGGGTTTTGTTATTTAGAACTTGAATTCCTCTTTTCGGGCCATGATCTCATCATATTCCTCTTTGGATCCTACGATGATACTGTCATAATCCCTCATACCGGTACCGGCAGGAATCTTGTGTCCAACGATCACATTTTCCTTCAATCCTTCCAATGTATCGACTTTACCGTTTACAGCGGCCTCGTTCAATACTTTGGTGGTCTCTTGGAACGATGCTGCGGAAATGAACGACTTGGTCTGCAACGATGCCCTTGTGATACCTTGAAGGATAGGAGTGGCAGTAGCTGCCACAGCGTCCCTCGCAGTGACCAAGGTCTTGTCCTCTCTCCTAAGGATCGAGTTCTCATCCCTTAGCTGACGTGCGGTTACAATTTGACCGGGCTTCAATCTTTCAGAATCTCCTGCATCCTCGACAACTTTTTTACCAAAGATCTCATCGTTCTCGTTGATAAAGTCGTCTTTGTGTACCAATTGGTTCTCCAAGAAAGTGGTATCCCCGGAATCTTGGATCTGGACCTTGCGCATCATCTGTCTTACAACGACTTCAAAGTGCTTGTCATTGATCTTCACACCTTGCAAACGATATACCTCCTGCACCTCGTTCACCAAGTATTGCTGTACTGCCGATGGTCCTTTGATGGCCAAAATATCCTCTGGGGTAATCGAACCGTCGGACAAAGCCATACCTGCACGCACGTAGTCGTTCTCCTGGACCAGAATCTGGTTGGAAAGTTTGACCAAGTACTTCTTGACCTCTCCCGCCTTGGACTCAATGATGATCTCGCGGTTACCTCGTTTGATCTTGCCAAACGAAACCACACCATCTATCTCTGTCACAACCGCAGGGTTGGAGGGGTTACGGGCCTCAAATAGCTCGGTCACCCTTGGAAGACCTCCTGTGATATCCCCTGCCTTGGCAGATTTACGTGGGATTTTCACCAAAATCTTCCCTTCCTTGATCTTTTCGCCGTCATCCACCATGATGTGGGAGCCGACAGGAAGGTTATAGGAACGTAAGGTTTCTCCCTTACCATCCTTGATCAACAAGGTTGGTATGAGTTTTTTGTTCCTTGATTCGGAGATTACTTTTTCTTGGAAACCGGTCTGTTCGTCGATTTCCACTTGGTAAGTAATACCTTGTTCAATGTTCTCATAGGCAATCTGTCCTGTGAACTCGGAAACAATGACACCATTGTAGGGGTCCCACTGACAGATAACCGTTCCTTTGGCAATCTTTTCACCATTTTTGATGAACAATTGGGAACCATAAGGAATGTTGTTGGTGCTCAAGGTGATTCCTGTTTTGGCATCGATGATCTTGATCTCGGATGTTCTGGAGATTACGATGTCGGTCTTTGCTCCTTCATTGTTCACTCCTTCGACCACTCTTAGATCTTCGATTTCAGCAATACCATCAAATCTGGCTTCCAACTTATTGTCCTCGGAAATATTCCCCGCGATACCCCCTACGTGGAAGGTACGCAATGTCAACTGTGTTCCGGGCTCTCCAATGGACTGTGCAGCAACCACACCAACAGCTTCACCTCGCTGGACCATTTTATTGGTGGCCAGGTTTCTTCCGTAGCATTTTGCACAAATACCTTGTGCTGCCTCACAGGTCAATGGCGATCTTACCTCAACCTTTTCTATAGGGGCAGCTTCCACCTTCTTCACATCGGCCTCGGAAATTTCCTGACCTGCTTTGAGGAGAAGTTCCTCTGTTAAAGGATTGTACACATCGTGCAATGATACCCTTCCAAGGATTCTTTCCCCAAGGGTTTCCACTACTTCCTCATTCTTCTTCAGGGCTTCCACTTCGATACCTCGCAAAGTACCGCAATCCTCTATGTTGATGATCACATCTTGGGAAACATCCACCAAACGTCTTGTCAAGTATCCGGCATCCGCAGTTTTCAAAGCGGTATCTGCAAGACCTTTACGTGCACCGTGGGTAGAGATAAAGTATTCCAAGATGGACAATCCTTCCTTAAAGTTGGAAAGGATAGGGTTTTCGATGATTTCCCCACCTCCGGCAGTGGATTTTTTCGGTTTGGCCATCAATCCACGCATACCGGTCAACTGACGGATCTGCTCCTTGGAGCCCCTCGCACCGGAATCCAACATCATATACACAGAGTTGAACCCTTGCTTATCCTCACGGATTCGTTTCATGGCGAGTTCGGTCAACATGGCATTGGTAGATGTCCAAACATCGATAACCTGATTGTATCGTTCATTGTTGGTGATCAGACCCATGTTATAGTTCATCATGATACCATCCACCTGCTCATTGGCCTCGGCAATCATATCATGCTTTTCCTTTGGAATAATGATGTCTCCCAAACTGAAGGAAAGACCTCCCTTGAAAGCAAATTCATATCCCATGGTCTTGATTTTGTCCAAGAACTCAGCTGTTGTGGGTACATCGGTAACGGCCAAAATGTCACCTATAATGTTCCTTAGGGATTTCTTGTTCAAAACGGTGTTGATGAATCCGGCCTGCTCAGGCACAACTGTATTGAACAACACACGACCTACGGTGGTCTCAATGATTTTGTTGACCAGAATACCCTCTTCGTTGAAATCCTTGGTCCTTACCTTAATGATTGCGTTGAGGGCAACCTTTTTCTCGTTGAAGGCAATTTCCACTTCCTCGGAAGAATAGAAGGTAAGCCCTTCTCCCATTACAGGTTCCTCTGGGGTCGATCTTTTCTCCTTGGTCATGTAATACAATCCCAAAACCATGTCCTGGGATGGTACGGTGATCGGAGAACCGTTGGCAGGGTTAAGAATGTTCTGCGAAGCCAACATCAACAGTTGTGCTTCCAAAATGGCCTCTGGCCCCAATGGCAAGTGAACCGCCATCTGGTCCCCATCAAAATCCGCGTTGAATGCGGTACAGGCCAATGGGTGCAAACGGATAGCCTTACCTTCGATAAGTTTTGGCTGGAACGCTTGGATACCCAATCGGTGCAATGTGGGGGCCCGGTTCAACAATACGGGGTGTCCTTTAAGGACGTTTTCAAGGATGTCCCAAACTACGGGTTCCTTTTTGTCAATGATTTTTTTGGCTGACTTTACGGTCTTAACAATACCTCTCTCGATCAATTTACGGATGATGAAAGGCTTGTAAAGCTCGGCCGCCATATCTTTGGGAAGACCACATTCGTACAATTTCATTTCCGGTCCAACGACGATCACGGAACGGGCAGAGTAATCCACACGTTTTCCCAAAAGGTTTTGACGGAAACGACCTTGCTTTCCTTTCAACGAATCCGAAAGGGATTTCAATGGTCTATTGGATTCAGTCTTAACCGCAGACGCTTTTCTGGTATTATCGAAAAGGGAGTCCACAGCTTCCTGAAGCATACGCTTTTCGTTCCTCAAGATCACCTCTGGCGCCTTGATTTCCATCAAACGCTTCAAACGGTTGTTACGGATGATCACCCTACGGTACAGGTCGTTCAAATCGGAAGTGGCAAAACGGCCACCATCCAACGGAACCAACGGACGCAATTCCGGTGGGATCACGGGAATCACCTTCATGATCATCCACTCTGGGTTGTTCTCACGATTGTCCTGGGACTCACGCAAAGCTTCCACAACCTGAAGACGTTTCAATGCCTCGGTCTTACGCTGCTTTGAGGTCTCGGTGTTGGCCTTGTGACGAAGTTCGTATGACAATTGTTCCAAATCGATTCGGGACAATAGGTCAATCAAACACTCAGCACCCATTTTGGCGATGAACTTGTTGGGGTCCGTATCTTCCAAGTATTGGTTCTCCGTTGGAAGCGACTCCAAAATGTTCAAATATTCCTCTTCGGTCAAGAAATCCAATTTGTGGATCTCTTCACCTTCTGGACCTTTGGCAATACCGGGCTGGATGACCACATACCTTTCATAGTAGATGATCATGTCCAACTTTTTGGAAGGCAATCCCAAAAGGTATCCTATTTTGTTCGGCAATGAACGGAAGTACCAGATGTGTGCCACGGGAACCACCAAATTGATGTGTCCCACACGGTCCCTACGTACTTTTTTCTCCGTCACTTCCACACCACAACGGTCACAGACGATGCCACGGTAACGGATGCGCTTGTATTTTCCACAAGCACATTCGTAATCCTTTACAGGACCGAAGATACGCTCGCAGAACAATCCATCACGCTCTGGTTTGTGCGTTCTATAGTTAATGGTTTCAGGCTTCAACACCTCGCCACGGGACTCGGCCAAGATGGACTCTGGCGATGCCAGTCCGATGGAAATTTTGTTGAACCTTTTTGGTGCGTTATTGTCTTTTATTCTAGCCATAACAATATGGTGATGATATAATTAATGTATATAATGTTCTACTCTTCCAATCTGATATCCAAGCCCAAGCCTTTAAGCTCGTGCATCAATACGTTGAAAGATTCCGGCAAGCCGGGTTCTGGCATGGTCTCACCTTTTACGATGGATTCATAGGTCTTGGCCCTACCGATCACGTCATCCGACTTCACGGTCAAAATTTCCCTAAGGGTAGCCGATGCACCGTAGGCTTCCAATGCCCAGACTTCCATCTCTCCAAAACGCTGACCACCGAACTGGGCCTTACCACCCAATGGTTGTTGTGTGATCAATGAGTATGGTCCGATGGACCTTGCGTGCATCTTGTCGTCCACCATGTGGCCCAATTTCAGCATGTAGATCACACCCACTGTTGCAGGTTGGTCGAAACGCTGTCCTGTTCCACCGTCATATAGGTAGGTGTGTCCAAATCTCGGAACGCCTGCCTTATCGGTAAGCTCGTTGATCTCGTCCAAAGTGGCTCCATCGAAAATCGGTGTGGCATATTTTTCCCCCAATTTCTGTCCGGCCCATCCCAAAACGGTTTCATAGATCTGGCCAATGTTCATCCTTGAAGGTACGCCCAGTGGGTTCAAAACAATGTCCACAGGAGTTCCGTCTTCCAAGAAAGGCATATCCTCTTGACGAACGATTCGGGCAACGATACCTTTGTTACCGTGGCGTCCTGCCATCTTATCCCCTACTTTCAGCTTACGCTTTTTGGCGATATACACCTTGGCCAATTTCATGATTCCGGCAGGAAGTTCATCCCCCACAGAGATGGTGAATTTGTCCCTTCTCAGGTTTCCTTGAATATCGTTCAGCTTGATCTTGTAGTTGTGCAACAAATCTGCAACCAAGGCATTGGTCTTGTCATCCGTTGTCCAACTTCCGCCTACCAAGTGGGCAAAATCGTCAACGGCATTCAACATTTTGATGGTGTATTTCTTTCCTTTTGGAAGTACTTCCTCACCCAAATCGTTCATAACGCCCTGGGACGTCTTGCCATTTACCAGGCCGAACAATTTTTCGATCAGTACATCTTTCAATTGTTGGAACTTCACCTCGTAGTCCATCTCCAATCTGGAGATGGCTTCTTTGTCCTCAGATCGTTTCCTCTTGTCCTTGATGGAACGTGAGAACAATTTTTTGTCAATGACCACACCTCTAAGTGATGGTGAAGCCTTCAAGGAAGCATCTTTCACGTCGCCGGCCTTGTCTCCAAAGATGGCGCGCAATAGTTTTTCCTCTGGGGTTGGGTCGGATTCCCCTTTTGGGGTGATTTTTCCGATCAGAATGTCACCGGGCTTCACTTCGGCACCGATACGGATCATACCGTACTCGTCCAAATCCTTGGTGGCTTCCTCGGAAACGTTCGGAATGTCGTTCGTCAATTCCTCGGCGCCCAATTTGGTATCCCTTACTTCCAGGGCGTATTCATCAATATGGACAGAGGTAAAGATGTCCTCACGGACCACTTTTTCAGAGATCACGATTGCATCCTCGAAATTGTATCCTTTCCAAGGCATGAAGGCTACCTTCATGTTCCTACCCAAGGCCAATTCACCTTTTTCCGTAGCATATCCTTCACAAAGTACCTGGCCTTTTTTCACCTTATCGCCTTTTTTGACGATGGGTTTCAAGTTGATGCTGGTACCTTGGTTGGTCTTCCTGAATTTTACCAATTCGTAGGTCTTGGAATCTTCCTCGAAGCTTACCAGTCGCTCTTCCTCGGTCCTGTTGTATTTTATGGTGATTTTCTGGGCATCAACATACTCCACCACACCATTTCCTTCGGCATTGATCAATACCCTAGAATCGGTAGCCACCTGTCTTTCAAGACCTGTTCCCACGATTGGGGACTCTGGTCGCAACAATGGAACTGCTTGGCGCATCATGTTGGATCCCATCAAGGCACGGTTCGCATCATCATGCTCCAAGAATGGAATCAAGGAAGCCGAAATGGATGCAATCTGGTTGGGGGCAACGTCGGTGTAGTTGATCTCTACGGGATCTACCACTGGAAAATCTCCTTCATCACGGGCAATGACTTTTTCCCTGTCAATGGTTCCATCATCTTTCAATGGAATATTGGCCTGGGCAATCTTCATTCCCTCTTCTTCCTCAGCGCTCAGGTAGATGTGCTCTTTCACATCCACTTTACCATCCGAAACCTTACGGTATGGGGTTTCCAAGAAGCCCATGCTGTTCACTTTCGCAAATACGGAAAGTGAAGAGATCAAACCAATGTTCGGTCCTTCAGGTGTTTCGATAGGACATAGTCTTCCGTAGTGGGTATAGTGAACGTCACGCACCTCAAATCCAGCTCTTTCTCGGGAAAGACCACCTGGTCCGAGGGCGGACAATCTTCTTTTGTGTGTAATCTCGGCCAACGGGTTGGTCTGGTCCATGAACTGGGACAACTGGTTGGTACCGAAGAATGAGTTGATCACAGAAGACAAAGTCTTCGCATTGATCAAATCGATTGGGGTGAACACTTCGTTGTCACGAACGTTCATTCGCTCGCGAATGGTTCGTGCCATACGGGCCAAGCCTACGCCGAACTGCTGGGAAAGCTGCTCGCCAACGGTTCGTACACGTCGGTTGGACAAGTGGTCAATATCATCGATCTCCGCTTTGGAGTTGATCAGTTCGATCAAATACTTGATGATGGTGATGATATCTTCCTTGGTCAGGACTTGCTTGTCCATCCCAATATCCAAGCCCAATTTCTTGTTCATCCTGTATCGACCTACCTCACCCAAATTGTAACGTTGGTCAGAGAAGAACAGTTTATCAATAATTCCTCGAGCGGTCTCCTCATCGGGCGGCTCGGCATTACGCAATTGTCTATAGATGTGCTCTACCGCTTCTTTTTCAGAGTTGGTAGGGTCTTTTTGCAATGTATTGTGGATGATGGCATAATCCGACTGCGCATTGTTCTCCTTATGAAGCAAGATGGTCTTCACATCGGCGTCAATGATCTCGTCGATATGCTCTTTTTCCAAAATGGTATCACGATCTAGGATGATCTCGTTACGCTCGATGGACACTACTTCTCCAGTATCTTCGTCCACGAAATCCTCATGCCAAGTGTTCAGCACCCTAGCGGCCAGTTTACGGCCCAATACCTTCTTCAATCCTGCCTTGGAAACTTTTACTTCTTCTGAAAGGTCAAAGATTTCAAGGATGTCCTTGTCCCTTTCAAAACCGATGGCACGGAAAAGAGTGGTTACTGGTAATTTTTTCTTTCTATCGATATAAGCGTACATAACGCCATTGATATCGGTAGCAAACTCAATCCAAGATCCTTTGAAAGGGATTACCCTGGCCGAATATAGTTTTGTCCCGTTCGCATGGAAAGACTGTCCAAAGAAAACGCCGGGAGATCTGTGCAACTGGGAAACCACAACCCGCTCTGCGCCATTGATCACAAAGGTTCCACTGGGGGTCATATAGGGAATGGTACCCAAATACACATCCTGCACTATGGTCTCAAAGTCCTCGTGCTCGGGATCGGTACAGTACAGTTTAAGGCGTGCCTTTAGGGGAACGCTATAGGTAAGTCCACGCTCGATACATTCTTGGATGGAATACCTGGGTGGATCTATGAAGTAATCCAAAAATTCCAGTACGAACTGGTTTCTGGTATCGGTGATTGGAAAATTCTCCATGAAGGTGTTGTAGAGACCTTCGTTCCCTCTTTCGTCAGATTTAGTTTCTAATTGGAAGAAATCCTGAAACGATTTTATCTGAATGTCCAAGAAATCCGGGTATTCCGGTATGTTCTTAGCGGATGCGAAATTAACTCTTTCAATAGTGTTTGTGAACATCTATGGACAAATTTTGAACGTGAATACTATGTGGGGTCGGTGTACGGCTTCATACACTCCTTATTAAAATAGGCTAAGGTCTAACCAAAAAATGGAAAGACCTTAACCAAACTTATATGGGAAAAGCTATTATTTAAGCTCAACTTCTGCTCCTGCTTCTTCCAATGATTTTTTGATGCCTTCGGCTTCGTCTTTAGAAATTCCTTCCTTAACAGCTTTAGGTGCACTGTCAACGATATCCTTAGCTTCTTTCAATCCAAGACCGGTCAATTCCTTGACCAATTTAACCACTGCCAATTTAGAGGCACCGGCTGCCTTAAGGATCACATCAAATTCGGTTTTTTCCTCAGCGGCTTCAGCATCACCACCAGCGGCACCGCCAGCAGCAACAGCTACTGCAGCAGCAGCAGGCTCGATACCGTATTCGTTCTTAAGGATGTCGGCCAATTCATTTACCTCTTTTACGGTAAGGTTTACCAACTGTTCTGCAAAATCTTTTAAATCTGCCATTTTTCTATCGTTTAATGAAATTTTAAAAATATACTTAGTTTATTGTGCGCGAATTATTTCTCAGATAATGTCTTGAGGATTCCAGCTAGTTTGCCACCACCGGACTTAAGTCCAGAGATAACGTTCTTGGCAGGGGACTGCAACAATCCGATGATATCCCCGATGACCTCTTCTTTGGACTTGATGTTCACAAGTGCCTCGAGGTTCTCGTCTCCAACGTAGATTGCTTCAGCTATAAAAGCTCCTTTCAACAATGGTTTATCTGATTTCTTTCTAAAGTCCTTGATAAGTTTCGCAGGTGCGTTCCCTGTTTCGGACAACATCAAAGATGTATTGCCTTTCAATACTGTGGGAAGTTCACCAAATTCCTTATCGGAGGCTTCCATTGCTTTTGCAAGCAAGGTGTTCTTGACCACCGCAAGTTTAATGTTCGCCTTGAAACATGCCCTTCTTAGGTTGGAAGTGGCAACAGCGTCCAATCCGGAGATATCCGCTAAATAAATATTAGCGCTCTCGGCCAACTGTGCAGTCAAATCTTCTATTACGATTGCTTTTTCTTCTCTTGTCATAGTTAAAATATTGAACTACCAGTTAAATTAAACTGCTTTGGGATCTAATTGAACACTGGGACTCATGGTACTGGACAAGTAGATGCTCTTCATGTACACTCCTTTTGCTGCGGAAGGCTTCAGTTTTACCAAAGTATCAATCAATTCCTTGGCGTTTCCTGCAATCTTGTCCGCTGAGAACGAAGCTTTGCCGATAGCGGCATGCACGATTCCTGTTTTGTCCACTTTAAAGTCTATCTTACCGGCCTTCACATCGGATACTGCCTTGGCAACATCCATGGTCACGGTTCCGGTTTTTGGATTGGGCATCAATCCCCTAGGTCCCAATACGCGACCCAATGGACCCAATTTACCCATAACGCTTGGCATGGTGATGATTACATCCACATCGGTCCAACCGCCTTTGATTTTATCCAAATATTCGTCCAACCCAACATAATCTGCGCCAGCTTCTTTAGCTTCCGCTTCTTTGTCCGGGGTCACCAATGCCAAAACTTTTACGTCCTTACCGGTTCCGTGGGGAAGGGTAACAACGCCACGCACCATTTGGTTTGCTTTTCTGGGATCTACACCCAAACGAACCGCAATATCAATGGAAGCGTCAAATTTCACATTGGTTATTTCTTTCACTAAAGCTGATGCCTCTTCCAATGAATAGAGTTTATTTTTCTCTATCTTGGCATGGGCCTCCTTTTGCTTTTTCGTCAATCTTGCCATTTATAAATTGCTTTAAGATTTTAAAAAGGTTTGGTACCCGATACTTTTAGGCCCATTGATCTGGCAGTACCTGCTACCATGCTCATTGCAGACTCGATGGTAAATGCGTTCAAATCCGCCATCTTGTCCTCTGCAATGGTTTTTACTTGGTCCCATGATACGGTACCGTTCTTGACCCTGTTAGGTTCGCCCGATCCTTTTTTAATCTTAGCTGCTTCCATCAATTGAACTGCCGCAGGTGGTGTTTTTACGACAAACTCGAAAGATTTGTCCATATAGACGGTGATAACAACAGGCAATACCTTGCCCTGTTTGTCCTGCGTACGAGCATTGAACTGCTTGCAGAACTCCATGATGTTAACACCGGCAGCACCTAAGGCGGGTCCAACCGGTGGCGATGGGTTTGCAGCACCTCCCCTAACTTGTAATTTAACTACCTTACTTACTTCTTTTGCCATTGTTTCTAATTAAATTTAAAGTTGTGTCAATTGGAAGCAACACAGCTTTATATATGTAACAGCTCTTGTTATACTTTTTCTACTTGCATATAGCTGAGCTCCAATGGTGTCTTTCTTCCGAAAATCTTGACCATTACCTCCAGCTTACGCTTTTCTTCATTGATTTTTTCAACGGTTCCATTGAATCCATTGAAAGGTCCATCAATAACCTTTACCGTTTCACCCAGCACAAATGGAATGGATACGTTGTCCGTGTTGACGGCCAACTCGTCCACTTTCCCCAGCATACGGTTCACCTCTGATTTTCGCAAAGGCACAGGATCACCTCCTTTGGTTTCTCCCAAAAAACCGATCACATTGGTAATGGAACGGATAATGTGCACCATTTCACCACCCAAATTGGCCTTTATCATGATATAGCCCGGAAAGTAAACTCTTTCCTTGTTGATCTTCTTTCCGTTTCTGATCTGTACGACTTTTTCGGTAGGCACAAGAACTTCTTCAAGGTAATCGCCAAAACCATTTCGCTCCACCTCTGTTTCAATGTAGCCTTTGATCTTGTTCTCCTGACCACTGACCGCTCTTACCACATACCATTTTTTCTCCAGAACCTCAGACATACCGATCGTTATCCTATTAATTTTTCAAAATACAATCTGATCAACTTACTAAAAAGGGAATCCACTCCCCATGTGGCCAATGCAAACAATATGGAAAAAACTGCCACGATGACCATAAGGTTGGAAGCCTTACCTTTTTCCAACCAAGTAACATTGTTCTTTAGCTCCTCGAAAGATTCCTTTATGTAAGTGATCATAATCTTCTTTGAATTAACTTGCATGCTTCGGCTGCGCTCAGCACAGGCTTCAGGGAGATTTTCAATCCCATCATCATGCTTTTTCCTTTGCACGGGAGGAGAGACTCGAACTCCCGACACCTGGTTTTGGAGACCAGTGCTCTACCAACTGAGCTACACCCGTTTATAATTACACTGAAAGGTATCCCGAGAATTTCAGGACACCCTTTAGTGCAATATTTTCTTATATGATTAATCTAGAATCTCAGTAACCTGACCAGCACCTACTGTTCTACCACCTTCACGGATAGCGAAACGTAGCCCCACGTTCAACGCGATTGGCTGGATCAAATCAACAGTGATTGTCAAGTTGTCACCTGGCATAACCATTTCAACTCCATCAGGAAGGTTGATGTTTCCTGTTACGTCAGTTGTACGAACGTAGAACTGAGGACGGTAGTTGTTGTGGAATGGAGTGTGGCGACCACCTTCTTCTTTCTTAAGGATATAGACCTCAGCTTTGAATTTGGCGTGTGGCTTAACGGAACCTGGCTTACAGATTACCATACCTCTTTTGATATCGGATTTTTCGATACCTCTCAAAAGAAGACCAACGTTGTCACCAGCTTCACCTCTGTCCAAAATCTTACGGAACATCTCAACACCAGTGATAGTAGAAGTCAATTTCTCAGCTCCCATACCGATGATCTCCACAGGGTCACCTGTGTTGGCAACACCAGTTTCGATACGACCTGTTGCAACAGTACCACGACCTGTGATAGTGAACACGTCTTCGATAGGCATCAAGAAAGGCTTATCAACATCCCTTTCAGGAAGTTCGATCCAACTGTCAACGGCATCCATCAACTGCATTACAGTGTCAACCCATTTTTGCTCACCGTTCAAGGCACCAAGTGCAGAACCAGCGATAACGGGACCGTTGTCACCATCGTACTCGTAGAAAGAAAGCAATTCCCTTACCTCCATCTCAACAAGCTCCAATAGCTCCTCATCATCCACCATGTCAACTTTGTTCAAGAAAACAACGATACGTGGAATACCTACCTGACGACCCAAAAGGATGTGCTCACGGGTTTGTGGCATAGGACCATCGGTTGCAGCAACAACCAAGATGGCACCGTCCATCTGGGCAGCACCGGTAACCATGTTCTTTACGTAATCCGCGTGACCAGGACAGTCAACGTGGGCGTAGTGACGGTTAGCCGTTTGATACTCAACGTGTGAAGTATTGATAGTAATACCTCTTTCCTTCTCCTCTGGCGCATTGTCTATGGAATCAAAGCTTCTCATCTCAGAAAGACCTGCGTTCGCCAATACGGTTGTAATAGCGGCAGTCAATGTAGTTTTACCGTGATCCACGTGTCCAATGGTACCAATATTTAAGTGGGGTTTGGAACGATCGAAAGTTTCCTTTGCCATTTTAAAATAATTTAATTCTTAGTTTATATTAGTGTACAAATCGTTTTGAGCCAATGAGGGGATTTGAACCCCTGACCTCTTCCTTACCAAGGAAACGCTCTACCCCTGAGCTACACCGGCCTATGGGTTAATCAGGTTTAGAGTTTAAAGTCACAAGCAAGCTCGCAAAAACTTCAACCTTTTCCTTGAAACCAAAGTTTCAAATCTAGAGCGGGAGACCGGGTTCGAACCGGCGACATTCAGCTTGGAAGGCTGACGCTCTACCAACTGAGCTACTCCCGCATTTTTTTCGGGGCCTGAACCCCAGATAATCATAATTTCAAAAAACTTCCACTCTTCAAATTGCCCGAGGGCAATTTTTGTGGGGAGAGCAGGATTCGAACCTGCGAAGGTGAAAACCAACAGATTTACAGTCTGTCCTCGTTGGCCGCTTGAGTATCTCCCCGCCTTATTTTCAGTACTTTACGAGCCGATAGAGGGACTCGAACCCACGACCCCGAGATTACAAATCACGTGCTCTAGCCAACTGAGCTATATCGGCATTTTAAACCCCTTTCGGTCACAAAAAAAGTCCGCTATTTCTAACGGACTGCAAATGTAGAGATATTTTCTTTTAATCAAAATAAAATTTCAAAAATTTTGATCAGGCCTTGGCCCTCAATTTTTCCTTTCGTTTCACCAATTGTCTTTCCAATGAACTACATGCCGAATCCACGGCCTCCTCAAAAGTCTTGCACTGTTTTTTTACCATGAATTTGTCCCTTGGGACGGAGACCATGATCTCCACAATCTTATTTTCCTTTGCACTTGTGTTTTCCACTTTTAAATAAACATCCGAGTCAATGACCTTGTCATAGAACAATTCCATCTTATCCATTCTCTTTTGGATAAAGTCGATGAGCTTACCATCAGCTACAAAATTTACCGATTGTGCATTTACTTTCATAAGAAACAGTTTTAGGTACTGTCCGGCGACAGTGGTGTTAAACAATACAAGAAACATCTATTTCTTGTTTCTGGGGTGGGCCTTTTGGTGAACTTTCTTCAGCTCGGCTATACTGTTGTGTGTGTACACCTGTGTGGAAGCCAAGCTCGAATGGCCCAATAATTCCTTCACCGAATTCAAATCCGCCCCCCTGTTCAGCAAGTGCGTTGCAAAGGTATGCCTCAATATATGAGGGCTCTTTTTCACCTTGGGGGACACTAAACTAAAATACTTATTTATAACGCGATAAACAAGCGTTTCATAAATTTTAAGACCTCCTTTTGTTAAAAAAAGATAAGACGATTCCACCCCTTTTTTCAACTCGGAACGACGCTGCAAATAACTGTTTACAAGTATCACGGTGGAGGGCAAAAGCGGGATGATGCGTTCTTTGTTTCTCTTACCCAACACTTTCAATGTCCGTCCGGGCAGGTCCATGTCATTAAGCTTAAGGTTGACCAATTCTGCCCTTCGCATTCCCGATGCGTACAATAGTTCGATGATGAGCTTGTCTCTAGCTCCCTCAAAGTCATCTTCAAAGGGTATTTCGGACAGAATGGCCCCCATCTCTTGTTCGGAGAACGGCACCTCTATTTTCTTGCTGGTTTTGAGCGCTCTGTGTTTTGCCAAGGGCGAGGCAGATATTTCCCCAACCTTCATCAAAAACTTGTAGTAGGCCCGCAAGGAGGATATTTTTCGGTTGATACTTCTATTGGAAACATCCTTTTTGGACAAAGAAACAATCCAGCTCCTGATAAGGGGATATGCAACATCATTGATGGAGTTTTGGCTGTAGTTTTCCTTACAAAACTCTGAAAACTCCCCAATATCCCTTTCATAGGCCCGAATGGTATGCCCTGAGTAGTTTTTCTCCAACGCAAGGTACGATATGAAAGCTGATAGGGACATATTCAAAAATAGCCAATACGAATGTTACAAAACAAAAAATCCCGCTCCATAAGGAACGGGATGTTATCACATTATATTGTAGTGAAAAGGTTCTTATATCTCCTCTTGATCTCTCAAGCCTTGGATATACTGGGCCTTTTGTATTTCTGCTCTACGTCTTACAGAAGGTTTGGTGAACTGCTGCCTGCTTCGCAACTGGCGCATGGTTCCTGTCTTGTCAAACTTTCGCTTGAAACGCTTCAGGGCTCTATCGATGTTCTCTCCTTCTTTTACTGGTATTATCAACATGGGCTACAACCTCCTTTCTTTTAGAATTTTTGGAGTGCAAATATACATTTAATATTATTTACCAAACAAGTCACTTTAGAATATTTCTCGAAATCACCAATTTTTGGATTTCGGTGGTCCCCTCACCTATGGTGCAAAGTTTGGAATCCCTGTAGAATTTCTCCACCGGGAAGTCTTTTGTGTAGCCATATCCACCATGGATCTGAACCGCCTCATTGGCCACTTTCACGCAGACTTCCGAGGCATACATTTTGGACATGGCACTCAACTTGGTCATGGGCCTGCCCTCGTTCTTCAGAAAAGCAGCTTTGTGAAGCAGGAGTTCAGAGGCCTCGATTTCTGTGGCCATATCAGCCAATTTGAAAGAAATGCCCTGAAACTCACTGATCGGCTTTCCAAACTGAACCCGTTCTTTGGAATATTTCAGCGCAGCCTCATAAGCTCCTTTGGCGATTCCCAGTGATAGTGCCCCAATGGAAACACGTCCACCATCCAATATTTTCATGGACTGTATGAACCCATCGCCCACTTCTCCCAAACGGTTGGCATCCGGGATCCTGCAATCTGAAAATATGAGTTCGGCCGTTTCACTGGCCCTCATGCCCAGTTTATCCTCCTTTTTGCCACTGGAAAAGCCCGGAGTCCCTTTTTCAACAGCAAAGGCCGTCATTCCATGGCTGTCCCCCTTTTCCCCTGTTCTGGCAATGACCACGGCTATATCTCCACTTTTGCCATGGGTAATGAAATTTTTGGCCCCGTTCAAAATCCAGTGGTCGCCATCCTTTACCGCCGTAGTGTTCATTCCTCCGGCATCCGAACCGGTATTGTGCTCGGTAAGCCCCCAGGCACCTATCCATTCGGCAGTGGCCAATTTTGGGATCCAACGCTGCTTTTGTTCCTCATTTCCAAATGATAAAATATGGTTGGTGCAAAGCGAGTTGTGCGCCGCCACAGAAAGTCCGATGGATGGATCCACTTTGGAAATTTCCTCCAAAATTGCAATATACTCATGGTAACCCAGCCCGGAACCTCCCAGTTCCTCGGGCACCAAAACTCCCATAAAGCCCAGTTCTCCCGCCCTTTTGAAAACTTCAACGGGAAAGGTCTGCGCCTCGTCCCATTCCATAACGTGGGGAAGAATGTATTGTTGGGCAAAATCCCTGGCAGATTCAGCGACCATCTTCTGGGTCTCTGAATAATCAAAGTTCATTGTGGACAAAGTTTCCGTAACCATTCGTGCAATTTTTTTTACAAGGTCAAATATAGTTTAATTCTACCAATCTTATCCGCTGGAAAAGACGCAATGTCCTTTAATTCATCAAGGGAAACATAGGTTCCTTTCACTTCTCTTCGGGAAACGATCTTTTGGGCAAGATCAAAATCGATATAGGCCAATTTGGCAAGTTCACCGACCGATGCGGTATTGATATTTATCTTTTCCACCTTTGGGGGATGGAGCACTTGATAGCGCAGCAATGTTCGTTGCACTACTTCGGGCTTCAAACCATAAACATCATATAGCTGTTCATTCACCAAAAATCCTCCCAACCTGTCACGGAACTTTACTATTCTTTTTGAAAGTGTCGCCCCTATTCCATATATCTTCATCAAATCCTCCATCGTCGCCGTGTTGAGATCGTTTAGTACTAATGGCTCTTTTTTGGCATTGGTTCGAAAACTGGTTTTCCTCGAACCCTGTTCTTTTGCCCAATCCGGAAATTTGAAATAGGGTGAAATGATGTCCAAAAGGGAATCCGACACTTGGGTCACTTCCTGAAATGCTTTGGCCGAATTCACAAATTTTCCTTCTTTCCTAAAGGAAAACAACCTGTCCAGTTCCTTGGTTGACAAACCCAATGCATATCCTTTATGATCTGTGATGTAATTTGGATTGAAGGGAAACAGTTTCAGGGTATCTTTTGACCTGGCATTTTTCAAACTGTCCAACCCTATTTGGGACAAGGTATCGGGTCTGAATTTTGGATTGCTGTCAAAAGTTCTTGCTTGGACATAAAAATAAACTCCCTGCAAGATGACAACAAGGAGCAATAAAATGAAAATCCCACTCCGTTCCTGTCTGTTGAACTTGAAGTGGGATTGTTCCATCATTATTTCAATACCAATATTAACTCTTCAGTTTTTTGAAGAGCTGGTTGGATTTTAACTTTTGAAAATAGCTGTCCAGATCTTTTTTGACTTCACCGGACATGATGTAGAGTCCTATGATGTTCGGGAAGGACATGGCCAAGATCATCATATCGGAAAAGTCCAGAACGGCCCCCAAGCTCACTGAAGCCCCTACCACGACAAATACCAAAAACAGCATTTTGTAGATCATTTCGGAGCGCTTGCTCTTTCCAAAAAGATAGGTCCAGGCCCTCATCCCGTAGTAGGACCAAGAGATCATGGTGGAGAACGCAAATAGGAACACTGCCAAGGCCAAAATGTATGGGAACCATGATATCTGGCTTCCAAAGGCATCGGATGTCAACTGGGCCCCTGCCATGCCCTCAACTTCGTGCATTCCGGTAAAGATCAACACCAATGCGGTCAATGTACACACGACCACGGTATCGATAAAAGGTTCGAGCAAGGCCACAAAACCTTCCGAGGGTGGGTTGTTGGTCTTCGCCGTGCTGTGGGCAATGGCTGCGGAACCGACCCCCGCCTCATTGGAGAAGGCGGCTCGTTGGAACCCAATGACCAATACGCCCAAAATGCCCCCTTTCAGTGCCGAAGGGCTGAATGCCCCATCAAAAATGGCAGAAAAGGCCGGACCAATGTTCTGGATGTTCATAATGATGACGGCCAAAGCGGCCAATATGTAAATCGATGCCATGATGGGCACTATCTTTCCGGTAACTTTGGCAATACTGCTGATTCCACCAATGATGACGACACCTACCAAAATTGCGGTCACGACACCAAACCAGAACCCATTGCCCGCCAACACGGGAAACTGCCCTGCCAACTGCTCAAAAGATTGATTGGCCTGGAACATGTTTCCTCCCCCGAAAGAGGCTCCAATGGCCAACAAAGCGAACAATCCTGCCAATACTTTTCCAAGCCCTTTCATGTTTCTTTTTTCGAGACCGTAACGCAAGTAATTCATCGGGCCACCGAACACACGGCCATCGGGCAATATGTCCCGGTATTTCACCCCAAGGGTACATTCCACAAATTTGGAGGACATTCCCAATAGACCACAGACAATCATCCAGAAAGTAGCCCCTGCACCTCCCAAGGAGACCGCAACGGCAACCCCGGCTATGTTTCCAAGTCCCACGGTCCCAGAAACGGCAGTGGCCAATGCTTGGAAATGAGTCACTTGCCCGGGAGCATCCGGATCGTCATATTTTCCTTTGGCAAGATCTATGGAATGCTTGAATCCCCGAATATTGATAAAGCCCATCCTGATGGTGAAGAACAATGCGCCAAGCACTAGCCAAATCACGATGAACGGAATTCCTTTGATAATGGGGTCGCCATTGGGATGTACCATGGCAACGGGCTCATCATACTTCACCTCGGCAAAATAATGTGCTCCTTGCTCAATTACATGTTCCAGATTCTCGGAATTGTAGATCACTCCTCCTTCCTTCACCCTATGCACAAGTGTTCCATTGGCAGCCGCCTTAATGGTGATATCCCCTTGTTTGCCGCTGGTGATCACCGCGATATCATCGCCTTTGGAAACTTTTTGGCCCTCAGATTTCAGCCATTGCTTCAAAATAAATTTATCCTGGGTTTCATTGCTCCAATCCGGGACACCGATCAATTTTACATCGGCATAGGCCACTGGGTCGTACACACCAATGGCAGCAAAGGGGTCCCAAAAAAGAACAGACCCCAAAGCACTTACTGCCGGGGTCATGGTTCCGTTGAAAACTTCGGTGATCGATTCTGTTTTGACTTCAAATTCCTTGGTGATGGAATTTCCTGCCGCATCGGTCACAATGACACTGTATGGCACTCCTTCCACCAGTCCCTGTGCCCTTTTTGAGGTAAGCGGCGTACTCTGGTTGCTCCATTTGTAGGTGTAGGGTCCGACCCCACCATCAACCTCAAGTTCTATGACCCCGTCATTTATGTTCTTGGAAACATTATAGGTTTTGCCCACTACGGTCAATTCCTGTGAAAAACCCATGCTCAGGGCCAAAAAAGACAATAGAGTAAGAAAATACTTCATATAAAGAAATTAGTTAGTTTTTGGTATGGTAAAGGCAGCAATATCCAAAAAAAAATCAACGCTATCAAATTTTATGTTTTTTTAACTAGCCTATCCGGAAAATTTTGTAACGCACACAAACATTGCTGACCGCACCATATAACAATGGCGCTCATGTAATGATTTTTTTGGTGAACAACCTTCATTTTCAGGGAATATCAGAGGTCAAAAACGGAAGTTCTTTTGGTATAGACCAAATCCTTGATCCTCAACCAAAACGCTATGAAAAGATAAAGGGCAAAGCCAAAGCCCAGCGTGACGAAGGTGAGATAAATGAAACTCGTGCGCACCACCCTGGCCCGGATACCAAGTCGTTCGGCTATCCGCCTACAGACCTCAAAACCTCTTTTTTGAAAGTAATATAGGGTGTTGTAGAACAATGACATGCCCAAAATTATGGATTTCCATTCAATAAATTAGTGCCCAGGGCACATTGCAGGCACTTATTTTGAGTGCAATAATTGGTGTACAGTTCCAATTTTGCCTGGCTCTCCAGTGCGTTTTCCGTTTTTGAACCCCATCTTTCAAAGTTTTCAAGGATGGAGTTCTTCTCTTTATCCAGTTGGGAAACCAAGGAGAACAAGTCCTCGTTCCAGTCTTTTCCCAAATGCTTGGCGTAGCAGAATTGCAATGGCACAATGGTGTTGATCACCAAAAGGTCGATGAACTTTTTGGATAGTTTCTTTCTGCTTTTCCGTGAAACCTTACCAAAGGTAAAATGATCGTCCCAATATGGGTTTGCCCCAACTTCAAAAATAGGGTAGAGATCATCCAAGGTCCTTTTTTCCATGATTTTTGAAAAAATACTTTGCGTTCCGTTGTACAGGTTTGCCAATTGGGAAATACGCAGCGTGGGAAAATTATGTGGCCTCAGCCCAAAAAAACCAGGCTTGGTCCGGTTATCGGGCAAATCGTATTTCTTGGAGAGATATTCGTATTCTTTTTTAAGGTTTAGGTAGTAGGTATCCGTACAATCGTCCTCATCCAGAAGCCCAAAATGCCCGAACAACAGGCTTTCCAGTTGATGGACATCGTTGCTCAGTTTGCGTATGATGGAAAAATCGAGCCGGGTCGCCCTGTACAAAAAGAATGGGCCATTGACCTTGGACCCAAAATTCTTGGCCAAAAGAATGAACAAAACGCCCTCCCAATCGTTATGTGATTTATCCAATAGGTCATAAATCAGTTTCGACTTGTTTTCCAATCGTTCCACATAGAGCCGGTGCAACCAACTTTCAATTAAAAACGGATCAAAATGTCGCAACTCTTTTTCACAGTTGATAAAAGTGGGCTTCGAATCTTGGAGCAAATCCCTGTATTTCCGGAGCAGTTTACCCGGCACAAATTGCTTCAGTTCCAAGGTGGGAATCCGGGAACCATCTTTCCTGAAAACGGCAATGTCATCCTCCCATACCACATGGAGAATGACATTGTCATAGTTTTCATCGGTTTCGTGATGGTGCACGTACCAATCGGAAGATCTGAGGTGCATTTCCACGTTCCCGGCCCACAGCTGCCCATCGATTTCCACCTTTGCATTGAAAAAATCAGGCCCTGCATGCCAATTCTGGGTCCCCGCCGCAATGATGGCGACAGTTTCATTGTTTGTGGTGCACAACCGTTTCGTTGGAAGCTTATTGTGCCTCCACATAAAATAAAGTAGGTCCTCTCGCATTGATTTGGGATAAATGGAGGGTTACCCTGCTACTTCACCTTCCCACTCCATAAAGCCACCTTCCAGATTATATGCATTTGCTATTCCGATGCTGTTCATGATGGCACATGCCTGACCGCTTCGGTTGCCGGATCGGCAATAAACATAGTAATTTTTAGTCTTGTCCAACTTTTCAAGCTCTTCCAAAAATTCCTGGCCTAAATAGATATCGATGTTTGTCGCTCCGGGAATATAGCCTTCCTCCACTTCCTCGGGAGTACGCACATCCAATATGAAGGCGTTGTCGTCATTTTTGAGCTGCTCCGCCCATTCTTCTTGTGATAGATCTGACATGATGTTCAATTTTAAGTCCTGCAAAAATAAAAATCCGAAGCGTTACTCCGGATTTCTATCTGTTTTATTTTGAGTGCTATCCTATTTTATACCGCAACCAATGGCCTTTGTGGTCTTGGGATTGATTTCCTTTCCGGCCAACATGGCGTCCACGGCCTTCTCAACAAAT
The DNA here is from genome assembly GCA_048270465.1 of Allomuricauda sp. GTDB lineage: Bacteria > Bacteroidota > Bacteroidia > Flavobacteriales > Flavobacteriaceae > Flagellimonas. The sequence continues at coordinate 116,793 of JBLWSV010000012.1, read as the reverse complement.
TTCTCTTCCACCTGTGAGGCATCTTGGTAATTGTCATCTATGGCCCCGATGTATTTTACAATGTTGCCCTTGGCGGTTTTTTCCAACAGGAACACATGGGGGGTTCGGACAGCGCCATACTGTGGATATATTTTTTGGCCATCATCGAAAAGATAGGGAAAGGTAAATCCTTTTTCAGCGGCCCTTTCCTTCATTTTTTCAAAGCTGTCCCCAGGCTTTGCACTCGGGCTGTTTGGGTTGATGGCAATAACGGGCACTCCCTGGGGTTTGTATTTGGCATCAAGGGCTATGATCCTGTCCTCGTAGGCAACGGCATACGGACAGGTATTGCAGGTAAAGATGACCAAAAAGCCTTTGGCACTGTCATAATCTGAAAGGGATACCATCTTTCCATCCACATTTTTGAGTGAAAAATCGGTAGCAACATCACCGACCCCATACCCTTTAACCGCAACAGTTCCATTCTCTGGGTTCGTCTCCATCGATAGCAGTGATACGGCCACAACCAACATCAAAGTCAGTCCTCCAAATAGTTTAAATGCTTTCATAGTGATGTGTTTAGTTAATGAATTTGTCCAGTTCCGCGTTCAGTTCCTCATACGTGAACCCACGTTCATAAAAACTTCTTTTGTCCTTGTTATATATTAAGGTAGCCGGGATTCCACCGCCCCACTCTTCGGCCACCTTTGGAATCCAATCGTTTTGCTTGGGATCATCCAAAATGACCACTTTGGATTGGATGCCCTTTTTCTCCACAAAAGGCTCCAATCGGGTCTTCCACATATTGGGCATGTCCAAATTGACCAGGATAACCTCTACATTATTCTCCTTTTGTTCGGCATTAACCCTTTCAAAATACGGCATTTCCGCAATGCAGGGTTTGCACCATGTGGCCCAAAAATTAATGACATAGGTTTTATCGTCCTCTTTGTAAAGCAATGGCTCCAAACCCTCAAAATCATAGACCGGGAACGGAACTTTGTCATCATCATTTTCCACTGCAACAACATCTTTTGACTCCACAACTTCGGTGGCATCCTTGTCTTCCTTTTTCTTGTCCGAACAGCCCACCAAAAAGGCAACCATAAAACTAAAAGCCAATAATCTATTCATTGTGTGTGATTTACCCTCTCAAAAATACATATTGAAGATGGCCCCTTTTTCTTTTTAACAAAATTTTATCGGCAAAAAATACAATCATAAAAGAATGATACTTTACATTTGTATATACAAATATTGTTTATACATGAATGTGGAAGAGATTATTAAGACAAATCAAAAATTGCCCTTGGAATCCAAGACCATCATCCACATGACACTGGTGCACAACAAGAACAATGAAGCTTTTGCCAATGCATTGAAACCCTTCGAAGTTTCCATGCAGCAATTCAATGTGCTCAGAATATTGAGGGGACAGAAAGGCAAACCCGCCAACTTGTCCACTTTGAATGAGCGTATGGTGAGCAAAATGAGCAATACCACCCGTTTGGTGGACAAACTTTTGGCCAAAGGGTTTGTGAGCCGCTCGGTATGCCCCTCAAACAGAAGAAAGGTTGAAATTACCATAACAGCCTCAGGTTTGGAGTCATTGTCCAAAATGGACAAGGCCATTTCGGAAGCTGAAAGCGGTATTGTAAAAAACCTGAACAAAGAAGAACTGGAACAATTAAACTATCTACTGGATAAATTTTAAACATAATGAACAGCGTAATTGAACATAGAACCTGGCGATATGCCACCAAAAAATTCGATGCCACTAAAAAGGTTTCGGATGAAGACCTGGAAACCCTTTTGGAAGCTACCCGGCTGAGTGCTTCGTCCTATGGGCTCCAACCTTACCATGTGTTTGTTGTAAAAGACCAACAGGTAAAAGAACAACTAAAACCTGCTTCTTGGGGACAATCACAGATTACTGATGCATCCCACATCATTGTTTTTGCAAATGCCACAGACTTTGGTGAGGAATTGGTGGATGATTTCTTGGAAAATGTAAGCGAGACCCGAAAGATTCCCGTTGAAAATCTCAAAGGCTATTCGGATTTCATGAAATCCAAACTTCTGGAGCTTCCTTTGGAAACCAAAAGTGATTGGACCACAAGACAGACCTATATTGCCTTCTCCAACATGATGCAAGCGGCAGCAGAACTCAAAATAGACACTTGCCCCATGGAAGGTTTTGAAGCGGACAAATACAATGAAATTTTAGGTCTTGACAAAAAGAATCTAAATGCGGCTGTTGTATTGGCAGTTGGTTACCGTTCGCAAGAGGACAATACCCAACACCTGCCCAAAGTCAGAAAATCAAAAGAAGAATTATTTACACACATTTAATCTATAAACCCTAAAAACACAAAAACAAGCACAATCATGAAAAAAAACATCCTAAGTTTAGTATTGACCACCGTTGTCGGTGCATCATCAATGGCCAACACTATTGAAAAAGAGACCAAAACTGTAAACGCTGAAGAAAGTACCATCATGTGGAAAGCCTATAAAGTAGGTGGGTCGCACACTGGAACCATTGCCCTTAAATCCGGCGCATTGGAATTTGATGGTGAAAAATTGGTCGGTGGTGAATTTGTGGTGGACATGACCACCATAAATACCACCGATTTGGAAGGAGAGTACAAAAACAAACTGGACGGACATTTGAGTTCAGGGGATTTCTTTTCCACAGATACCCACACTACTTCTTCTTTGGTGTTCACCAGCGTGAAATCCACAGGAAAAAACTCTTACGACGTTACAGGCGACCTTACCATCAAGGGGATTACCAAACCCGTAACTTTCGAAGTGTCTGTTTATGGTGACAAGGCAACCGCAAGCTTAAAAGTGGACAGAACCGAATTTGACGTAAAATATGGATCTGGGATCATTGGCACTGCCAAGGACAAATTGATCTATGACGAATTTGATTTGGTAGTCGATCTACAGATGTAATCAATTTATATTGGTATTTAAAAAACCCGTACCAAAATTTCGGTACGGGTTTTTTATTTTACACAAAACAATGTTTGTCCGTTAAAAATTCATCCCTATATTTGGGGCAATGAAAAACAACATAGCAAATAACTGGTGGTGGATAAACTTACTTCGAAAGTCGTGAGCTAAGTCCCCATTATAACCATACAAGAGGCTTGTCATCACGACAGGCCTTTTTTAATTTATAGCAGTAATAAAATGAGTTATACCCTAAAGACCCATTACAAGAAAATCCTGGCAGACACCATTACCCCGGTGAGTGTCTATCTCAAGATCAGGGACAAGTTCCCGAACAGCCTTCTTTTGGAGAGCAGCGATTACCACGCCAACGACAATAGTTTTTCATACATCTGCTGCAATCCCATTGCCTACATCAAGGTGGAGAACGAAACCATTGTGCAAAACTTTCCGGACGGTAGAAAGGAAATGACCAAAATTACCCCAGAAACAGACGTGCCCTCGGTAATCCAAAATTTTGGAAAGCAGTTCAAGACCTCCCAAAACGCCTTGCCCAACGGCAAGCAGGGTTTTAAGTTTATTTACAACGGTCTCTTTGGATACATGGCCTACGATGCTGTGCGCTACTTTGAAGACGTGACCATTTCAAAAAAAGAAGACTCCGTAAATATTCCGGATATCTATTATGCAGTGTACCAGAACATCATCGCCATCAACCATTTTAAGAATGAAGCCTACCTTTTTGCCCATTGTTATAACTCCGAAAGCAATGTGGATGAAATGGAACAACTCCTCAATGTCCGCACCTTTTCTTCTTACAATTTCACCAAGGAAGGCGAACCCAGGTCCAATTTGAAGGACGAAGAGTACAAAGAGCAGGTGGAGCTGGCCAAAAAACATTGCCAACGCGGCGATGTATTCCAACTGGTCCTATCGAGAAGGTTTTCGCAAAAATTCAAAGGGGACGAGTTCAATGTGTATCGGGCACTGCGTTCCATCAACCCCTCCCCTTACCTCTTTTACTTTGATTATGGCAACTTCAAGATATTTGGTAGTTCGCCCGAAGCACAACTCGTGGTAAAGGACGGAAAAGCTGAGATCCATCCCATAGCCGGCACCTACAAACGGACCGGAAATGATGAAAAAGATGCCGAACTCGCCAAAAAATTGGCCCAGGATGACAAGGAAAACAGCGAGCACGTCATGCTGGTGGACCTCGCCCGAAACGACCTTAGCCGTAACGGGAACACGGTAAATGTGGAAACATACAGGGAAGTGCAATATTTCTCGCATGTCATACACTTGGTCTCCAAAGTCACCGCACAGAAAAAAAAGAATATCGACACCATGAAAGTCGTTGCCGATACCTTTCCCGCAGGAACATTGAGCGGAGCCCCCAAGCACATGGCCATGCAACTCATTGAAAAATATGAAAAAACAAGCCGTTCCTATTATGGCGGAGCTATCGGGTTCATGGATTTTGAAGGTAATTTCAACCACGCCATCATGATCCGAACCTTTTTGAGCAAAAACCACGAACTGCACTACCAAGCAGGGGCAGGTCTGGTAGCGGCCTCCGACCCCAATGATGAACTGCAGGAAACATACAACAAACTGGGCGCATTGAACAAGGCCCTCGAAATTGCCGAAACAATCTGAGCATGGGAATAAAGATTTTAATGATAGACAATTACGATAGCTTCACCTACAATCTGGTGCACTATTTGGAAGATTTGGATGGTGACGTTACTGTAAAACGGAACGATCAGCTCACTTTGGATGAAGTGGAACCCTTCGACCACATTGTATTGTCGCCCGGACCCGGAATCCCGGATGAAGCAGGCCTTTTGAAGGAAATTATCAAGACTTATGCAACTTCCAAACGCATTTTTGGCGTCTGCTTGGGATTACAGGCCATTGGCGAAGTGTTCGGCGGAACTTTGGTGAACTTGGACCAAGTGTACCATGGGGTGGCCACGACCATTACCGTGACCAAGGACGACCCCATTTTCAAGGGATTGCCAAAAAACTTACAGGTGGGTCGGTACCATTCTTGGGTAGTGGACCCGAATGTTCCCGAGGAATTGGAGATTACCTCTGTGGATGAAAACGGACAGATCATGTCACTTCGCCACAAAGAATATGATGTCACCGCCGTACAGTTCCACCCAGAATCCGTATTGACCCCAGAAGGAAAGCAAATGTTGAAAAATTGGTTGGAGAAGTCAGAAGCATGAAGTCAAGAGTCCGAAGTGAAATATTCCCCAGAATATTGAATGGAATCAATATTTAGGTTTGAAAATATATTGCTGGGTTAAAAACCATATGTTTTTTGGGCAGACCCTCATTTTAATAAATATGACAAAAAATCAAATACCAAAATTCTCCCGACTTCGGGCTTCCGAATTCGGACAAAAACATAGACATGAAAGAGACACTAAATAAACTAATCAATCACGAAATACTCCCCAAGGAAGAGGCCAAACAAGTATTGGTCAACATTGCCAAAGGTGATTACAACATGTCGCAAATCGCCGCATTTTTGACCGTTTACATGATGCGGAGTGTGACCATTGAGGAACTCGAAGGTTTCCGTGATGCCCTTTTGGAACTTTGCCTAGCAGTTGATCTTTCGGAATATGACCCCATCGATCTGTGTGGAACGGGTGGGGACGGCAAGGACACCTTCAATATTTCCACCTTGGCCTCCTTTGTAACGGCCGGAGCGGGAATCCATGTGACCAAACACGGCAACTATGGCGTATCCTCCAAATGTGGCAGTAGCAATGTAATGGAATTTTTGGGCATCAAATTCAGCAATGATGCCGATTTTCTAAAGAAAACCATAGAAGAAGCAGGTATTTGTGTGCTGCACGCCCCGCTTTTCCACCCAGCCATGAAGAATGTGGCCCCCATCCGAAGGGAGTTGGCCGTCAAGACCTTTTTCAATATGCTGGGGCCCATGGTGAACCCTGCCTTTCCGAAAAACCAAATGGTAGGTGTATTTAATTTGGAGTTGGCCAGAATGTATGGTTATCTGTATCAGAACACCGACAAAAAATTCACCGTTTTGAATGCTTTGGACGGGTATGACGAAATCTCATTGACAGGCGATACCAAGACCATTTCCAACAATTCAGAGGCCATGTTGACCCCTGCGGATTTTGGAGTGGAAAAAGTTTCACAAGAAGAGATTGTGGGAGGAGAGGATGTAGCAGCATCCGCCCAAATCTTCATGAATGTGCTGCAAGGAAAGGGTACCGAGGCCCAAAACAATGTAGTCTGTGCCAATGCCGGGGTCGCCATTGCCACAGCCAAAGGCATTACCCCAAAAGAAGGTTTTGAAAAGGCCAAGGAATCATTGATGACTGGTAAAGGTTTGGCAGCTTTAAAGAAGTTGCAATCTTTGTCCCAATAGGTCGGGAGTCAGGAGTCGGGAGTCGGAAGTCAGAGTTGCATGAAATTGAGAATCAGTTATTAAAAATGAACATCATCCAACATCTATGATAGAATCAAAATTTAAGTTCAAAAAAATCATTGTTTGGCAAAAAGCCATGGATTTTGGTGAAGCCATCAATGCTATAACAGAACTTTTCCCTAAAAAAGAAATATACAATCTAAGTTCCCAAATAAGGAGAGCGGCAGATTCGATAGCATTGAATATTTCAGAAGGCTCAACAGGACAGACCAATCCCGAATTTAAAAAATTCATTGGTTATTCCATTAGGTCATTGACCGAGGTTGCCACCTGTTTACATAAAGCCAAAAGAAGAAAATATATCCCAACCGAAAGCTTTGACACTCTATATGAAGAAGCATTCAATTTAATGAATATGATGGTCGCCTTTCGAAAAAATATCAAATGACAACAATGAACTTCCGACTCCGGACTTCCGGCTTCGGACAATGATTAAAAAAATGAACATCCTAGACAAAATAGTAGCCGATAAACACAAAGAGGTCGATTTGAAAAAATCGTTGATTCCCATTTCCCAATTGGAAACTTCAGTGCTCATGGAACGTACCTCGGTTTCTTTGACGGCTGCATTACGAAAAAGTAATACCGGGATCATTGCGGAGCACAAACGACGTTCGCCATCCAAATCGGTCATCAACCAAAATTTGAACGTGCAAGATGTGGCCAAGGGCTATGCTGATGCCGGGGTCTGTGGCATGTCCATATTGACCGATGGAAAATATTTTGGTGGTTCGTTGGACGACTTGGTCTTGGCCAGGGCATCCGTGGACATTCCGCTGTTGCGCAAAGAATTCATCATAGATGAATACCAGATCGTGGAGGCCAAGGCCTACGGGGCCGATGTCATTTTGTTGATCGCGGCCATTCTGTCCCGTGAGGAAATCAAGACGTTTTCCGAATTGGCCAATAGCTTGGGATTGGATGTGTTGTTGGAAGTCCACAATGAAGAGGAACTCCAAAAATCCATCATGCCCAGTCTGGATATGTTGGGCGTGAACAACAGGAATCTGAAAACCTTCGAGGTGAGTTTGGATACCAGCAAAACCCTGTCAAAACAAATTCCAGATGATTTTGTAAAGGTTTCTGAAAGTGGTATCAGTTCCATTGGGGCCATTCAGGAATTAAAGGAATTCGGGTACCAAGGTTTTCTGATCGGTGAGAATTTTATGAAGACGGATGATCCTGGCGCCAGTGCGAAAATATTTATTGATGGATTAAAGAAATAATGTCATTTCAAACTGTCAGATTGAGCGCAGTCGAAATCTAAAAAAGAGATTCCTCAATCGCTCTGCTCATTTCGGAATGACAAATAAAGGAAAAGTATTACTGAAACTTCGAGTGGTTTACCGAAGGTAAATTGTATCGAGAAGCAATCGGGTCTCGATACATTTTGAAACAAGTTTCAAAACACTCGACCTGACAAAATAGAAACTATGAAACTAAAAGTTTGCGGCATGAATCAAAACCCTATCGAGGTGGCACAACTGCACCCCGATTATCTGGGTTTTATTTTCTGGGAACCTTCCTCACGGTATTTTGGGGGGGACATGCCCGAATTGCCCGATTCCATCAAAAAAGTAGGGGTGTTCGTGGATGCCCCTTTGGAAGAAGTCTTGGCAACAATTAACCAGTACGGACTGGATGCAGTGCAACTTCATGGTAAGGAAAGTCCTGAATACTGCCAAACATTAAAGGACAACTTTCTGTCATTTCGAGCGCAGTCGAGAAACCAGGAAGTTAATGATGAAAATGAGGTCTTCCCGAAAGCTTTCGGGACGCTCGACCTGACAATTTTGGAAATCATCAAAGTGTTTTCCATCAAGGACGATTTCGATTTTTCAGTCTTGAAGGATTATGAAAATGTTTGTGATTTTTTCCTTTTCGACACTAAAGGGAAATTGCCCGGGGGAAATGGTTATGCTTTTGATTGGTCGGTTTTGGAAAACTACCCTTCCACCAAGCCCTTCTTTCTTAGCGGAGGGATAGGTTTGGATTCGGTCGAAGAACTAGTAAGATTCTTGAACAGTTCCGCCTCAAAATACTGTTTTGCCATCGATGTGAACAGTAAATTTGAAACTGGGCCGGGACTTAAGGACATAGAGCAGTTAAAAACATTCAAAAAAATTATACTGGACAGATTATGACATACCATGCTAATGAAAAAGGCTATTATGGAGAGTTTGGCGGGGCTTTCATCCCCGAAATGCTATATCCAAATTGCGAAGAGCTTCGGCAAAATTATCTTCAGATAATGGCAGAACCTTCTTTTCAGGAAGAGTTCCACCAATTGCTGAAGGATTATGTGGGCCGACCCACCCCTCTTTATTTTGCCAAGCGTCTTTCCGAAAAATACAACACCAAAATCTACCTGAAACGTGAAGATCTTTGCCACACGGGAGCGCATAAGGTAAACAATACCATCGGTCAGATCCTGATGGCCAAAAAATTGGGCAAGAACAGGATCATTGCCGAAACCGGTGCAGGTCAGCATGGAGTGGCTACGGCAACCGTGTGCGCACTCATGGGGATTGAATGTGTGGTGTATATGGGTGAAATAGACATTGCCCGCCAAGCTCCGAACGTGGCCCGCATGAAAATGTTGGGTGCAGAGGTCAGACCTGCCACATCGGGCAGCAAAACCTTGAAAGATGCCACCAACGAGGCCATCCGTGATTGGATCAACAATCCTGTGGACACGCATTACATCATTGGATCGGTTGTGGGTCCGCATCCCTACCCGGATATGGTGGCCCGGTTCCAATCGGTCATTTCAGAAGAGATCAAGTCCCAACTCCGAGAAAAAGAAGGTCGGGAAAACCCCGATTATGTAGTGGCCTGTGTGGGAGGCGGAAGCAACGCCGCAGGGGCATTCTACCATTTTCTGGACACCCCTGAGGTGGGCATCATCGCTGTTGAAGCAGCAGGAAAAGGCATCGATTCCGGGGAGAGTGCGGCAACTTCGGCCTTGGGAAAGGTCGGTATCATCCATGGGAGCAAAACTTTGTTGATGCAGACCCAAGATGGACAGATCACCGAGCCCTACTCCATTTCAGCAGGACTGGATTACCCCGGTGTGGGGCCCATGCACGCCCATTTGTACGCTTCTGGTCGAGGCGAATTTATTTCCATTACTGATGATGAAGCCATGAAAGCCGGATTGAACCTGTGCAAATTGGAAGGAATAATTCCTGCTATTGAGTCCTCCCATGCTTTGGCCATTTTTAAGGACCGTAAGTTCAATCCGGATGATGTGGTTGTGGTCAACCTATCCGGGCGGGGGGACAAAGATCTACAGAATTATATTGATTATTTCAGACTATAGAAGTCATTTCTGCAAAAGCAGTAATCCAAAGCAGAATTGAGAATGGATTCCGCATCAGGTGCGGGATGATAAAAACGAATATTAAAATGAACAGAATCAAAAAAAAACTGCAAGAGGACAACCCGCCTGCCGGACGGGCAGGAAAAATCCTTTCCATATATTTCACTGCGGGCTATCCTGCCTTGAACGACACGGTGAAGATCATTCAGGAACTTGAGAAAAACGGGGTGGACCTGATTGAAATCGGTTTGCCTTTCAGCGACCCCTTGGCCGATGGCCCAACCATTCAGGCAAGCTCCACGGCCGCACTTAAAAATGGGATGAACACGGAGTTGCTCTTTGAACAGTTGAAAGATATCCGTAAAACGGTTTCCATTCCGCTGATTTTGATGGGCTATTTCAATCCAGTGCTACAATATGGTGTAGAAGAATTTTGTAAAAAATGCGAAAAAGTTGGCATTGATGGACTTATCCTTCCCGACCTGCCCTTGGATGTGTACCAAGAGGAATATGAAACCATCTTCAAAAAGCACGGCTTGATCAATGTGTTTTTGATCACACCCCAGACCAGCGATGATCGCATCAAATCGATTGATGCCGCTTCGGAAGGCTTTATCTACATGGTGAGTTCTGCCAGTACGACCGGGGCAAAGGAAGGTTTTGGATCGGAACAAAGTGCTTATTTTGATCGGATTGCTTCCATGAACCTAAAAAACCCACAAATCGTCGGATTTGGCATCAGCAATGCGAAAACCTTTGAACAGGCTACCGAAAAAACGAAGGGTGCCATCATCGGTTCGGCCTTCATCAAACATTTAACACAAAATGGGGTGGATAGTATCGATGCTTTTGTGGGCCAAATTCGTTAAATTTCGGCTCTCAAAATCAATTTTGATTTTTCCCCATGAAAAAGACCATCGCAATTGTTTGCCTATTTATGTCATCTTCCCTTTTTGCGCAAGATGATGTTACCGTAAAATCCCAAGTGGCCCATGCCATTACAGAGCTTCAGGAATTCATTGCCATTCCCAACGATGCACTGGATCCCGACGATATTGACAGGAACATTATGTGGCTGAAGCGAAAATTTGGGGAGCGCAATTTCAACACGGCCGTTCTGGATACGGAAAACCTGCCGCTTTTCTTTGCCGCGACCCCCGTGGACAATGAAAAACCCACAGTCTTGATCTATATGCACCTGGATGGACAGTCGGTAGATCCCAGCAAATGGGACCAACCCAATCCCTATAAAATGGTTTTGAAAGTACCGGAAGGGGATGGCTTCAAAACCGTCTCCTTTGATGAACTGGAAAACGACATCAATTACGATTGGCGGCTTTTTGGCCGTTCCACTTCTGATGACAAGTCACCTATAGTCATTTTTTTAAACACCATCGACCTTCTAAAAAAGGATGGAAAAGAGATTCCGTTCAACGTGAAGGTCATCTTGGACAGTGAGGAGGAAAAGAGCAGCAAGCCCTTGCCCAAGGCGGTGAAGCAATATCGTGAACTTTTGGAAGCCGACTTTTTGATGATCGTGGACGGTCCCGTGCATGTCACTGGTGCACCTACAGTGGTATATGGTTGTAGGGGAATCACGACTTTATCATTGACTACTTATGGCCCGATTCAACCACAACACAGTGGACATTATGGGAATTATGCCCCAAACCCGGGGTTCCAATTGGCGCAACTGTTGGCCAGCATGAAAGATACCGATGGCCGGGTGACCATTCCCGGTTATTATGACGGCATTACCTTGGATGAAGCCACCAAAAGCATTTTACAAAGTGTTCCTGACAGTGACGAGGCAATTGCTGAAAAATTACAGTTCAAGTCAGCGGAAAAAGTAGGCGGCTTTTATCAAGAAGCATTGCAATATCCTTCTTTGAACATTCGTGGATTGGGTTCGGGCTGGATCGGGGAAAAAGCCAGGACCATTGTTCCCGAAAGCGCCACCGCCGAACTGGACCTTCGTTTGGTAGTGGAAACCGATGGAAACCGCTTGAAACAATTGGTAAAAGATCATATTGCAAAGCAGGGTTTTACGGTATTGGACCATGTTCCTTCCCAAGAGGAGCGAATGCAATATGAAAAGATTGTTACGGTGAAAGAAGGAAGTGTCACCGATGCGTTCCGCACGGAACTGAACAATCCTTATGGTCAATTCTTGACCGAAACCTTGAAAAATACCTTTGGTTCCGATGTGGTCCAAATACGGACCATGGGGGGAACGGTGCCGATTGCCCCGTTCATCAATGAACTGAAGATTCCCGCCTTCATTGTCCCGATGGTCAACCCTGACAACAACCAGCACAGCCCCAACGAAAATGTAAAAATTGGGCAGTTGGCCTATGGAATCAAGATGTTTTATGGGATTTTGTCCACTAAAGTGAATCCATAAAAAACTTCCGATACTGCATCACCCTGAAATCAAGGGTATTGAACCCTGGGTTTTTCCTTTTCATGTCTTTGTAGGCCTGTAAGCTGCCCACAGCCCGGTTGGCAGCTCCCGAAGGGGCAGTCAGGGATACGGTTTTGATGGTTCTATGTTTTTCGACTCCACTCGAAGTGATAGGCAACTCTAATTGATGGATCCGTGGCACCTCATCATTCACCACATCCAATTTCAGGTTATGTTCCTTCAACAGTTTCCGGAAGAAATATTCTGGGCCATTCTTGCTGTTGCCCCCCATAAAAAGAACAGTATGGATGTTCCCATACTTTTTAAGATAACCGACCAAATCGCGAAGCTCCACATTTTGCATCCCCAAATCGGAGGCATCGATTTTGGTACGCTCGGCACTGGCAACAATATCGCAGACCCCTATTTTATGCTTCCGGAGGAATGTTTCCCGCTGTGAGATGGCCTCAAACGTGGTCTCGTACTTCAATCCCAAATCAAAGATGCGGTCCAAAATGGGCCAGAGCATGCCATTGCAACTCCCATAGCAAAAATCGACATCTTCCTTCCTGAGATCACCCGTAGTGAAACGGGGTGGCGGCAAGGTGCCCACAATCAATTTGGTGGCCTCCTCCATGAGAAAGGGTTCGTATGGATGTATATGTTTGAATGGTTTCGGGTTCAAGGTTTAAAAGTTGAAAGTTTCAGGCATAACTCGTCTAAACGTGTTGGATTTCTGTAATAACGAGAAAAAATGGAATCAAACCAATGGTTTGAAAATGAACGTGATGGTATTTTCCTCTTTAACTTTTTTACTTTTTACTCATTAACTTTTCTACTCTTCAATCAAAAACCCAAACACTTTGGTTTACGCCGAATTCCTACTCGCATTGATGTTCCCGTAGAGGGAGCGTGTCACTATTTTCTCGTACAGTTCCTTGAATTCTGAATTTTGGGTGATGTGATAGAGGGCATTCTGTTGTATCACCAAAAGAGGCAACACTATTTTCTCCCTGATCTTTACGGATTCCCGGGAAACTTCTTCGTCCTCCATCAAGATTTTCAGCCCGGAAATCTGTAATAGCATTTTCTTGGAAAGTTGGAATTCTTCATGGAGAATATTCCAAAATTCCCCAAATTCCGGATCTTCCTTCATGTAGCTGGTAAGATAAAAGTTGGTCTTGGCCAAGGACATCATACTGTTCAGCATCAATGCCCTGAAAAAGGGAACTTCCTTGTACAGCTTCTTGACCTCGTTGAGCCTTCCTTCATCTTTTAGCTTCTGGATCGCGGTCCCAAGACCAAAATATCCGGGCACGTTCTGTTTCAATTGGCTCCAGGATCCCACAAAAGAGATGGCCCTGAGGTCCGACAGGGTGAGCTTTGCCTTGTTGCCCCTCTTGCCCGGCCTACTGCCAATGTTCGCTTTGGTGTAATATTTCAAGGTACTGCGGTGTTCCAAGTACGGAATGAACTTATCATGCTGCTTCAGTGCATCGTATTTGTCAAAGCTCAAATCCGAAAGTTCCTCGATCAGTTTGCGCTGCGCAGCGGTGATGACAAGCTCCTTCCCGAAGATATTGTTGCTGAGTCCTGCCGTGAGCAATTGTTCCGAGTTGTGCTTGAATTGTTCCTTGGTGCCATAGGTACTGGTTATGGTCTGCCCTTGGATGGTCAATTGGATCTCATGGTTGGCCACATCCTTGGTCTGGGCAGCATAGAACCTGTGGGTCTTGCCCCCTCCCCTTGCCGGTGGTCCTCCCCGTCCGTCAAAGAAAATGGCCTTGATCCCGTTCTTCTTGCAGACCTTGCTCAATGTTTCCTTGGTCTTCAATATGGACCAGTTGGCCTTAAGGTAGCCCCCATCCTTGGTACCATCGGAAAATCCGAGCATAATGGTGTGCATTTCATTTCTTCTCTCCAAGTGTTTTCGGTACTTCGGAATGTCAAAAAGGGTCTGCATGACCGCTTCGGAAGCATCCATCCCCTTCATCGTTTCAAACAGGGGGACAATGTCAAAGGTAATGTCCTTCTCGTCCCAGCCACACCATCTGAACAGTCCGAAGACGAACAATACGGCAAAAATATCCTCGGAATTACTGATGATGTACCGATTGCACCCATCTTCCCCGTTCGTGTTCTGGATTTCCCGTAGCTGTTGGATATTGGCAATAGTATCCTTCACGATTTCGTCATCAAAATCCTTTGGATTTAGTTTGAAGTTTTTCTCGAGCAACAACTTCACCAACTCCTGTTCCTTGAGTTCATCCAAACTTTCTTTGATGATTCCCTGCTTCTTCAGCACGGTTTCCACTACCAATGTATGTTTGCTATGGTCCTGACGAATATCCAACGTGGCAAAATGGGTCTTGAAGATGTGCACCTTGTCCGTAAAACTATCCAAAAGATCCAAGTACAATCCGTGGTAATCCGCAATCAATTTCTCCCTGATGACCCCCAAATGTCCAATGATCTCCGCGTAGGTGATAGGAACCGTCGGGTCGAACATTGCCTTGTAGAGTTTGTCGCTAAGCTCGACAAGGTCTTCCTGCATCCCTTTGAAAGTGAGTTTTTTACGAAGTTCCTTCAACTCATTGTAATAACACTTCATCAAAGTGAGCCTCAGTTCATCGGCCACTTTGCGGGTAATGTCCGCCGTCACAAAAGGATTTCCATCACGGTCACCACCGGGCCAAAAACCCAGTTTGATGATATTGTAATTCTCAAAATCCTCATCCTTGATATTGCTCTTCACATATTGATACAACTCCCCAACGGCATTGTAATAGGTATTTCGGAGGATATAGATGATGTTCTTGGCCTCGTCCAAAGGGGTCGGCTTTTTGGCATTGATCAATGAGGTGAGCCCCAACTGCTGAAGGGTCACGTCAATGTCATATATCCGATCTTCATCTATGAGCGACCGCAGTTCAGAGATAATATCGAGAACAGCCGGCGTGTAGAACTGCGTAGGGTGCGCTGTCAAAACAATCCGCGCACTGAAGGTGGACAGTTTTTTGGAAACCTTGTCCCAATTCTTGGTACGGTTCACCAGTTCAAAATAATCCTTGATGGTGAGTGAGTTACTATATTTTTGGAGCTGGGGAAAGGCAGAATCCTCCACACTGTCATAAAGCACCACTTGTCGTTCCACATATTGGATGATGCGGAACATAAAATCCAGACGTTCCCTTTCGTCCTTGATATTGGCGAAGTTGGTGAAAAAGACCTCCAAAATCTCTTTGGGGTCCTTCCCTTCCCTTAGTCCCCTTTCACACTGATCGAGCAAAACGGGGATGAGGATTCCCACATTTTCAATATTCTTATACGGCAAACTCAAAAAGAGGCTGTTGTATATGTTGAACTTATTGGTTACCGACTTTTTGAACTCTTCTAACCGTCTGGACTGCTGCATGGATTTTTCGGTGTTAGTGTTAGTAATGAATGCTTCCCCCAAAGATCGTGATTTTGCCACAACCTTGGGTTTAAATTTGGACGTATCACAATTTAAGGCATGTGCTTCATAATCGTAACAGCACGCCCTGTCTTTTAAAACATAGGAAATCGTGTAGTCTTTCCCAAAAAATAATTATCGGACAAAAACCGGTTCGTTTTCTTTTTGGGTATGTTCTTGACTAAAGGTATAGCCATCATAATCAAAACCTTTGATATCCTCCAAGGTCTTGGCATCGATGTCGAGGATATAGCGCACCATGGATCCCCTTGCTTTCTTGGCGAAAAAACTGATTATTTTAAGTTTATCGTTCTTCCAATCCTTAAAAATAGGTGTGATGACAGGCACTTTGAGCTTCTTTTCATCCACTGTGCCAAAATATTCATTGCTGGCCAAATTGATGAACAGCTCGTTATCTTCCAACTCGCCGTTCAAGTGGTCGGTGAGCTGTTTTTTCCAAAATTCGTGCAGGTTCTTTTTTCGGCCCACCTTTAATTGGGTGCCCATCTCCAATCGGTAAGGTTGAATCAGGTCCAAAGGTTTCAATACACCATACAGTCCTGACAAAATCCTCAGCGTGTCCTGCAACTTATCCAGTTTTTCTTCTGGAATGGTATAGGCATCCAATCCTTGGTATACATCACCATTGAAGGCAAAAACGGCCGGTCTGGCATTTTCAGGGGTGAAGGGCGGTTCAAACTGTTGGTTACGCTCCCAGTTCAGTTGGGCCAGATTATCTGAAATGGACATCAATTCGGACAAAGCCTTAGGCTTTTTCTTTTTCAATACCCCATTCAATTTTTGGGCTTCTTCCAAAAACTGTGGCTGGCTATATTTTGATGTGGGCAACGCCGTTTCAAAGTCGAGTGATTTTGCTGGAGATATAACAATTTTCATGTGCCTATTTTTGGTAAAAATAACGAAGGAAATGGTTTCTGGGAAACAGATATCAAAGGTGTTTTCAATCTTAAGATCGAAAGAAACTATTGTTCATGGTGTTTGGCGTAGCCTCGCCATTTTTCGATACAGTTCACCATATCTTCCGGCAACTCGGTATCGAACCGCATGAACTCTCCTGTCACGGGATGTTCAAAGCCCAAGGTCTTGGCGTGCAATGCCTGTCTGGGCAATATCTTGAAGGCATTTTCCACAAACTGTTTGTATTTGGTGAACGTGGTCCCTTTCAGGATCTTGTCGCCACCATATCGCTCATCATTGAAAAGGGTATGCCCAATATATTTCATGTGTACCCTTATCTGGTGGGTCCTTCCTGTTTCGAGCTTGCACGAAATCAAGGTCACATAGCCAAACCGCTCCAGCACCTTGTAATGGGTTACGGCTTCTTTACCATCTTCCCCATTGGGATAGACCGTCATCTGCAAGCGGTTTTTGGGATTTCGGCCAATGTGTCCTTCAACGGTGCCTTCATCCTCTTCCACATTGCCCCAGACCAGTGCCACGTATTCCCGTTCGCTGCTCTTGTCAAAAAATTGCTGGGCCAAATGGGTCATGGCCGCTTCGGTTTTGGCAATGACCAACAATCCTGAGGTGTCCTTATCGATACGGTGCACCAGCCCCGGCCTTTCCGAGCTGTTGTTGGGCAGATTTTCAAAATGATAGACCAATGCATTGATGAGGGTTCCGGAATAATTCCCATGCCCCGGATGGACTACCATACCGGCAGGCTTGTTCACTACCAAAAGGGAATCGTCTTCATAGACGATCTCCAATGGAATATTTTCCGGGGTGAGCAGGAATTCATAGGGAGGATGCTCGAACATGACCTTGACCTCGTCCCCTGCCTTTACTTTGTAATTTTGCTTGACCGTGGCCCCGTTTACCCAAATATGGCCCTGTTTGGCGGCCTGTTGGATTTTGTTTCGTGTGGCGTTCTCGATAAAGTTCATCAGAAATTTATCCACCCGCAAAGGTTCCTGCCCTTTGGAGGCCATGAACCTGTAATGTTCAAAAAGCTCGTCCTGCGAAAGTTCTTGGTTGTCCTCGATGTTCATATTGTTATTGGGAATCCGCTTGTACACGCGCGCTTCCCGGAATGGTTCCGTTGCCACAGATCAGTTCAATCTTGGACGTTTTGGGCAACTTGTCCCCCGGCTTGATGTATTTTCCCTTGAACTTCATGTTATAGACCATATCCTTGCCCAGTTCATCAATATAGGTCACCCGTTCCACTTCCAGTCCCACTGCCCTGAGCATTGAGGTGGCATTTCGTTGGGTCACTTGGATGATATCGGGAACGGTGACTTTCTTGTACCCTGAAGGGTTTACGGTAAAATATATCTTTCTGTTGGCCTTGACCTTGTTCCCGGCAGGTGGGTTTTGGTCCAAAATGGAAAATCTGGGGTAATCCGGGTTATATTCGGATGAATCCAACACTTGGTATCGCAATCCCGCTTCTTCGACTGCTTTACGCATTTCCATGACGGACATTTTCGAAAAATCGGGAACTTCGACAAACTCGCCATGGTTTGTAGTGCTTTTAAGCCATTGCAGCGTTAGCAAAACAAGTGCCACAAGGGCCAGTAAGGCCAGCCCCAATTGGATCAAAAATGTCCTGCTCCGTAAAAAATTCAGAAAATTTTTCATGTAGATAAGCTTATCGAAGCAAATATAGGAAAGCCAGCCCTTTTTTCTTTACTTTGGCCAAGCGATATTTTACTTGACCAATGAAAAAGAACATTGCCGTTATCATGGGCGGCCACTCCAGCGAATACAACATCTCCATTAAAAGTGGTAATGTGGTGTACCGCTATTTGGATGCCAAAAAATACAATGTGTTCCGAATTGTCATCAACAAGGACAAATGGGTTTACCTTAACGATTCCAACGAGGAATTCCCGGTGGACAAGGCAGATTTCAGCATCCAACCCGATGGCGAAAAAATCCAATTTGATTGTGTTTTCAACGCCATCCATGGCACGCCCGGTGAGGATGGGCTGTTGCAGGCCTATTTTGAACTGTTGGGCATTCCCCACACTTCTTGCAACCATTACGAATCGGCCCTGACCTTCAACAAACGGGATCTTTTGAGTACACTAAAACCCTACGGTGTGCCCTGTGCGACTTCCTTTTATCTGAACAAGGGGCAACAAGTGGACGAGGATGCCATTGTGGGTAAAGTTGGACTCCCTTGCTTTGTGAAGGCCAATAGGGCAGGCAGTAGCTATGGGGTTTCCAAGGTGCACAAAAAAGAGGAGCTTCAAACAGCCGTTGACAATGCTTTCAAGGAGGACAACCAGGTCATTATAGAGTCCTTTTTGGACGGCACAGAGGTTTCAGTGGGCGTGATCACCTATAAGGGCAAAGTGACCGTGCTGCCCATCACAGAGATCATTTCTGAAAACGATTTTTTCGATTATGAGGCCAAGTATATGGGCAAATCGCAGGAAATTACCCCAGCCAGAATCTCGCAGGTCCAAGAAACCAATGTCAGGAATTTGGCGAAGTTCATTTATAGGACCTTGGGACTAAAAGGATACACCCGAAGCGAGTTCATCTTTATTGGTGACCAACCCCATTTGTTGGAAGTGAACACCACACCGGGACTCACCGAGGAAAGTCTGCTGCCACAACAGGCAAAGGCGGCCGGAATTTCGTTGGAAGCATTATTTGACAGTGCCATAGAAGAAGCTTTACGATAGAAAACCGTATTTTTAGCAAAACTTTTTATCCATGAGACGTGCCTTGTTCCCCGGTTCCTTCGATCCCCTAACCCTAGGGCATTATGATATCATAAAAAGAGGCGTTACTCTCTTTGACGAATTGGTGATAGCCATCGGGATCAATGCGGACAAAAAATACATGTTCTCCCTGGAGGAACGCACCAAGTTCATCGAGGAGGCCTTTAAGGACGAACCCAAGATCAAGGTGATGACCTATGAAGGAATGACTGTGGATTTCTGTAAAAAAATAGGGGCCAATTTTATTTTGAGGGGACTCCGTAATCCGGCCGATTTTGAGTTTGAAAAAGCCATTGCCCACACCAACCGGAAACTCTCCGAAATCGAAACCGTGTTTTTGTTAACCTCATCAGGAAAATCCTACATAAGCTCATCCATTGTCAGGGATGTAATCCGCAATGGGGGGGACTATACCGGTCTTGTTCCCGATACAGTTGTGGTAAAAAGTTGATGTTTTATTGTAATCTTTTTCCTTCATATTCTTTTTTACAAGGCTTAACGACCGAATATTTGGCCCTAATATTGACAATTGTCAAGAAAACCACATTTTTCACCCCTTTCACAACAATAAATAAGTAGGTCGAAACATTACCCGTACATTGGTCAGAAATTTCTTAATTGTATAAAGTTTCCCTAAATACCCCACATTTTGAAAGCAGTTGAGAGGATTGCACAACATTATTTATTGAAACAGCTGCCGAAAGCCACCGCACTTGTGGACAAGGACGGTATGTTGGTGGATGCTTCCGATTCTTGGCTGGATATTTATGGGCTCAATCCAAAGAAATTGGGGACCATTGACCTTTTCAGTCTATACCCCGAAAGTTTTAGGTTGAAAGAGCAATTGACTGGAAACAAAACTTTTACAATAAAGCACCATTATCTCAAAGAAAAAGAGAAACGCTGGCTCGAAAGTACTTTCACCCCATGGTTCGATGAAAAGGAGAATGTGGTGGGCAGCATTGTGCAAACCGATGATGTCACCAGAGAGGTGAAAATGGAACTCGAACTGGAGCGAATGAAAAACATCCTCAAGACCAAATCCGAAGTGGCCCAGGTCGGCTGTTGGGAATATGACATGGAATCGGAACAGTTGTATTGGTGCGAGGAGACCAAAAAAATCCATCAAGTTCCCATTTCTTACCAACCCACCCTGAGCGAGGCCATTGGCTTTTACAAACAGGGGTATAGCAGGAACAAGGTTTCGATGTTGTTGCATAAAGCACTTAACAGTGGCGGGATATTCAATGAAAGATTGGTCATCATCACCAAAAAAGGGGAAGAAAGGTGGGTAAACGTAGGCGGCAAGCCCATCATCAAAAATGGCAAGATCGTTAAAGTGTCCGGAACATTTCAGGATATCCACGATCAAGTTGTGGCTGAGAACAAAATCAAACAGAACCAACAACTTCTCACCACTTTGATAGACAACCTCCCATTGAACGTGTACGTCAAGGATCTGGATTCCAAAAAGATATTGGTGAACAAGGCCGAATGTGAATATCTGGGCAAATCGGCCAAGAACCTTTTGGGCAAGACCGATTTTGACCTCTATGATGAGGAAGTGGCCAAAATTTCCAGAGAGGAAGATCTCGAGGTGATACGAACACTGAAACCCATGCTGGGAAAGGAGACCATCAGTGTTAAAAAAGATGGGGAGACCACCAATTTCCTTACCTCAAAAATTCCACTGTTCGACACGGAGGGAAAGGCCAGTGGCCTTATCGGTATTGGTATGGACATTACCCCGATGAAAAAGAAAGAGGATCAGTTGAGAAACCTCATCAACATCACCTCGGTACAAAACAAAAAGCTCATCAATTTTGCCCATATTGTTTCACACAACCTACGCTCCCACTCGGCAAACTTCTCCATGCTGTTGAAGTTTTTGGAGACCGAGGAAGACGAAGCGGAGAAGGAGAATATCATGCGCATGTTGAACCAAGCGTCCGACAGTTTGCTGGACACCCTGGAAAATCTCAACCAAGTTGTGGACATCAACAGCAATGTGAACCTGACCAAAGAACCCCTAGACCTGAACAGGAGCGTTGCCCAAGTACAACAAAATCTTTCCGCATTTTTGGAAAAGAGCCAAGTGGAGATCATCAACAACATTGCAAAGGGCACAGTGGTCCAGAGCGTTCCCGCTTATTTGGACAGCATCATCCTTAACCTTATGACCAATGCGGTTAAGTACCGCAGTCCGGACAGAAAACCTGTCATTACACTCAATGCCAAAAAAAGGGCACGAACCCTCATATTCAGTGTTTCGGACAATGGGCTTGGCATTGATATGGAAAAATATGGTGACAAAATATTTGGGATGTACAAAACGTTCCATCATAATAAAGATGCCAAAGGTATTGGGCTATATATCATCAAAAACCAGATAGAGGCCATGGGCGGAAGTATAACAGTTAACAGTGAAGTGGACAAAGGCAGTACCTTCAACGTATATTTTAATGAAGAGAGTAGGTAGTATTTTTATTGTGGACGACGACCCCATAACCGTATTTGGCATCAAAAAGGTATTGAAACCCGTGGCCAATTGTGAGGACGTACAGATTTTCCAGAACGGCAAGGAAGCATTTGATGCCCTAGTGGAACGAACCGAGAGTGGTGAATGTATCCCCGAAGTGATTTTTTTGGATATCAACATGCCCATTATGGACGGATGGGATTTTCTGGAAGAATTGATACATCTCAACATCAAGGAACACATCATCATCAACATGATCACATCCTCCATCGACCCGTTGGACTTAAAAAAATGGAACGAGTTCAAGGACAAATGTTCCCACACGCTCAATTTTAAGAACAAACCCATCTTTAAGATAGAGATTAGCGATCTTGAAAACGTGAACGTGGCTTCGTGAACATAATATTCCTTATTTTTGGGTGAAAGAAAGGTCGTTTCTTTTGTACTTGTTTTTAACGAATACATGGTAGCTTGAAGCATTTTCTCCTTTTTGTGGCCTTGGTCCTTTTCATATCCTGTGAAACAGAAAAACAGGACAAGGAGACCTCTTACC
The DNA here is from genome assembly GCA_048270465.1 of Allomuricauda sp. Lineage (GTDB taxonomy): Bacteria > Bacteroidota > Bacteroidia > Flavobacteriales > Flavobacteriaceae > Flagellimonas. Next base: position 94,465 of record JBLWSV010000012.1, on the reverse strand, counting down.
AAACTTTTTATGAAGCTTCTGGGGAAAAAGAGACCCCGACCTATGGGCAGACCATTGATTTTTACATAAAGCTGGCCCGTGACTTTCCGCAAATAAACATCCATACCATTGGCAAAACGGACAGTGGCCAGCCCCTGCACATGGTAACCTTCAACCCTGACGGGGATTTTAATTTTGAAAATATCCGAAAGGAGAAGACCATCATCTTGATCAACAACGGCATACATCCGGGCGAAAGCGATGGCATCGATGCCACCATGATGTTATACAGGGACCTCGCCACCAAAAGTGTCCCAATTCCGGAAAAAACAGTATTGGTCACCATTCCGATCTACAATATTGGCGGAGCGCTCAACAGAAATTCGACCACTAGGGCCAACCAAAACGGCCCATTGGAATATGGTTTTCGGGGCAATGCCCTCAACTATGATCTTAATCGGGACTTTATTAAAATGGATACCAAAAATGCGAAAACCTTTGCGGACATATTCCATTTGGTAAAACCCGACGTATTCATCGACAACCACGTAAGCAATGGGGCCGATTATCAATATACCCTGACCCATTTGTTCACACAGCACAACAAAATGGGCGGTGAACTCGGCGAATACCTGCACGACTCTTTCATGCCGGATATCGAAAAATCCCTGAAAGAAAAGGATTGGGACATCACACCCTATGTAAATGTGTTCAACACCCCGCCCGAGCTGGGGTTCAGCCAGTTCATGGATCACCCGAGATATTCCACAGGCTACACCACCCTCTGGAGCACCTTGGGGCTCATGGTGGAGACCCACATGCTAAAACCATACAAACAAAGGGTCGAAGGAACGTATGAACTCATGGAAAGTTTGATTCAGGTAGTGGAAAACGAACATGAAAGAATAAAGACCCTCCGAAAAGAAACTTTGGAAAAGAACCTAGACCTGACCGAATATTATTTTAATTGGCAGGTGGACACCACGAAAAGCTCTACGCTCAATTTCAAGGGATATGAGGCGGAGCGTTTGGTAAGTGAGGTAACTGGCATGCCCCGGTTAAAATATGACAGGAGCAAACCCTTCACCAAGGAAATAGTTTATCAAGACCACTATTATCCGGCGGACACCGTTTCTGTTCCCGATGCCTACATTATTGGCCAGAGCCAACATAGAGTGATGGAAAGACTGGATGCCAACAAGATCCAGTACTTCAAATTGGACAAGGATACTTCGCTCACTGTGGAAACCTATACGATTTTGGACTACGACAGCCGAAACGTTCCTTATGAAGGACATTATCTCCACTATAACACCAAGGTGGAAAAAACTACCAAAAGTATAAAGTTCAGGGCCGGGGACTTTGTGGTCCCGACCCGACAACCGGGCATTAGGTACCTGCTGGAAACGCTGGAGCCCCATGCTGTGGACTCTTTCTTCAACTGGAATTTCTTTGATACCTTCCTTCAGCGGAAAGAAGGGTTTTCACCTTATGTGTTTGAGGACATTGCCCTGGAAATGCTGCAAAAGGATTCGGTGCTGCGCCAAAACTTTGAGGCCAAAAAGAAGTTGGACCTGAATTTTTCAAACAATTGGTATGCCCAGTTGGACTGGATTTTCCAGCGCTCCAAATATTTGGAAGCCGCCTATCTCTCTTACCCTGTGTCCAGAGTGGCCAAAAACAGTGAGGCCTCTGACATTTTAGCTAGGAAATAAACGGGTCGTCAAACAGTATCTTGATGTTTTTATAGGAATTTTTAAGGGCTTTTGCCGCTTTGCCGGGACCCTTCCACTTTACTTTTTTGATTCCTTCACCCTTTTCCGCCACCAATTTCCCGTCATAGTCCGTGGACATCAAAAACCAATGGGTCTGTTTCAACCTGAACTCACCGTTCCGTTTGAAAACATGGTAGGTGGTGCGCAAAAACTTTTCGATGACCAGATTCTTCACCCCGGTCTCTTCCTCCACCTCCCGAATCGCCGCATTTTCAATGGATTCCCCCTTGTCCACCTTTCCCTTGGGCAGGTCCCACTTTCCGTTCCGGTAAATGAACAGCACTTTCCCCTTTGGATTGACCACAAAACCGCCACCGGCCACAACCACAGGGATTTTGTGCATAAAAAGTTTCAGGATACGATCTCCGTCCGGATGGTACAGATAAGCCTTTTTAAGCTTGTTTTTGGACAAGAGCTGGATGGCCTCCATAATGGAATCTCCATCCAACGAAAACAAATTCCCGTTGGAATTTTCTGGGCGCTCGTTTGTTAAGATCAGTGGGGACTCATTAACAAAAACTTCATACATTTGCGCAATGGTTTTAGATAAGGGAATCGCTAAAAAAACAGCAGAGCTGCTTTTACAAATTAATGCAATTAAGTTGGAACCCGAAAATCCATTCACATGGGCCTCTGGGTGGAAATCACCAATTTATTGCGACAACAGGATTATGTTATCCTATCCTGAAATCCGGAATTTCGTAAGGGAAGAAATGGCCAAACAGGTGGAAAACCTCTACGGAAAACCCGATGTGATCGCCGGGGTGGCCACAGGGGCCATCGGTATAGGCATTTTAGTGGCCGAGGCATTGGGACTGCCCTTCATTTATGTAAGGCCCGAACCAAAATCACACGGAAGACAGAACCAGATTGAAGGCCAATTTGAGCCCGGACAGAGCGTGGTGGTCATAGAAGACCTCATCAGCACCGGAAAAAGTAGCCTTAATGCCGTAAGGGCACTAAAAGAACAAAACGCCAAGGTAAAGGGCATGCTTGCCATCTTTACTTATGGTTTTCCCGTGGCGACCACCAATTTTGAGCAAGAAGGGGTGGAACTGCACACCCTCTCCGATTATGAAAATTTGGTGGAACAAGCTTCCGAAACCCATTATATCAAAGAATCCCAATTAAAGACCCTGTTGGAATGGAGATCCAATCCACAGGAATGGAAATAAACGAACACCATGCACATCGAAACCTCCAAAAAAAAAGTGGCCAAGAGCGACAAGGAAGTGTTTGACTTCCTTACGGACATCAAGAACTTTGAAACCCTAATGCCCAGTAATATTGACAAATTTGAAGTGTTGGACGAAAAAACCTTCAAGTTTGCCCTAAAGGGCATGCCCGAAATTGTCCTTAGACTGAAAGAGCAAAATCCTAATGAGAAAGTCGTGCTGGGCGCCGCAAGTGACAAATTGCCCTTTACCCTGACCGCCGACATCACCTCAGTGAGCGACAATGAAAGTGAAGTGGGATTGAGCTTCGAGGGGGAGTTCAACGCCATGATGGCCATGATGATCAAATCTCCCATCACCAATTTCATGGAGACCCTTTCCAAAAACTTGGACAAAATATAATTGAAAACGGCGGTGGGTTTGAGGCGGTAGTTTGCTGTATCCCCGTTCAAACTCAAGTTTCAAGTTCAAGAACAACAAATCCCAAATTCCATTAGGTAATGGCAGTTGTCAGTAGAACAAGTGCCATGTTCCTGCCTTCGGCTGGCAGGAAAGAACAAAAAGCAGATAGACCTGAAACAAAAAACTTGAAACCATTCTGACTTCAAACATCGTGCTGCGAGCACCAAACTCCAAATTCCAATAACCGAACAAAAATCAGTAGAGCAGGGTCACTTCCTTCAGGTCAAACTCTTTGAAAATTTGGTCCTCCAGTTCCAAAACGAGTTTGCCTTCCGATGAAACCCCACGGATAAACCCCATGAACATATCGCCATCGGCCCCGGTGAACGTTGATGGCTTGTCCTTTCTGAACAAGAGTTTTTCGTAGGGAGACAAGAGCTGGTCAAACTTTTGTTCTTCCAGCCTATCCAAATGAAAATACAGACTGTCCAAAATGTTGTGTAAAAGTTCGTCCAAATCATAAAAATTCCCCGTGATGGATCTTAGTGAAGCAGCCTTGTCCAAATTGCCAAAATCGGTCTGGTTCACGTTCAATCCGATACCTATAATGGAAAATTGCACCAATTGTCCTTTTAGGACATTTTCAATCAAAATGCCACAAATTTTTGACGAACCTGACATAATGTCGTTGGGCCATTTCACTTTAATATTGGGTATGGAAAGCGATTGCAGCACATCACAAATGGCCAAAGACACCCCAATGTTCAACAGGAACTGCTGTTCTGCATGAAGTATATTAAATTTTTTCAACATGCTGAATGTCAAATTTTTACCTTCTTCAGATTGCCAAACAGAACCCATTTGCCCCCTGCCCTTGAGCTGCTTTTTTGCGACAACGACCGTGTAATCGGCCAAAGACATGGACTGTGCCAGTTCCTTCAAATAGACATTCGTGGAATCCGTGGCATCAAGTTTGATTATTCGAGAATGTTCTCCCAATGTGGTACGCCTTATCGATTTGTTAAAAACTGAGGCTAAGAAAACAAAAAAAACATAACTTTGTAAAAAATTAAAATTTTTGAATGCAGAAAAAGAAAGCCAGCGCAGATGAACTGATTGCCTTGATTTTGCACGGTATAGAAGAAGTTAAAGGAGTTGACATAAATCTACTGGACCTAAGGGAAATCGAAAACACAGTTTGTGACTACTTCATAATCTGCAACGGTACTTCCAACACGCATGTAAACGCAATTGTATCCTCTATCCAAAAAACGGTCAGCAAGGCCATTCACGACAAACCTTGGCACATAGAAGGCTCGGAGAATGCAGAATGGGTATTGATGGACTATGTAAATGTTGTGGTTCATGTATTTCAAAAACACATCAGGGAATTCTACGACATTGAAGGACTTTGGGGAGATGCCAAGGTAACGATGGTGGAGAGCAGCTACAATTCTTAAAAAAAATGGCAAACGAAAACAATCAAAATACACCTAAAAAGCCCAGATTCAGTTCGTGGTGGATATATGGCGTGGTCATCGCCCTCATCATTGGCTTCCAGTTTTTTGGAGGAAGCAGTTTCTCCAGCACAGAAAAGACCACAACCTCAGAATTGCAGGAATTTTTGCGCAATGGAGACATATCCAAAATCGTCATCATCACCAATACACGGCAAGCCAAGGTTTTCCTGACCGATGAGGCCCTGAGCAAAGATGTGCACAAAGGGGTTGCCGAAAAACCCTTGTTCCCCTCCACCAATCTAATGCCACAATATATTTTGGATTATGGGGACCTTCAGATTTTTCAGAACGAAATTACGGAAATCAAAAAGGAGAACAACCTGGATACCATAGTGGAATTCGATACCGAATCCAATGTACTTGGTGACCTATTGCTTTCCCTGTTGCCTTTCGCCCTGATCATAGGAATATGGATCTACCTCATGCGCAGAATGTCAGGTGGTGCTGGGGGCGGCGCCGGTGGACAAATATTCAATATCGGAAAATCCAAAGCAAAACTCTTTGATGAAAAAACCGATACCCGCACATCCTTTAAAGATGTTGCCGGATTGGAAGGAGCTAAAGAGGAAGTCCAAGAAATCGTGGAATTCCTGAAAAATCCCGATAAATATACCTCCTTGGGAGGTAAAATTCCGAAAGGAGCCCTATTGGTAGGCCCTCCCGGAACCGGAAAGACCCTTTTGGCCAAGGCAGTAGCCGGTGAGGCCAAAGTACCTTTCTTCTCCCTATCGGGCTCTGATTTTGTGGAAATGTTCGTGGGTGTGGGTGCTTCCCGAGTGCGCGACCTTTTCAAACAGGCCAAGGACAAGTCTCCTGCCATCATTTTCATTGATGAGATAGATGCCATTGGACGCGCTAGGGGCAAGAACAACTTTACAGGTTCCAATGATGAGCGGGAAAACACCCTGAACCAATTATTGACTGAAATGGACGGGTTTGGCACCAACACCAATGTCATCGTACTTGCGGCCACCAACCGGGCCGATGTGCTGGACAAAGCACTGATGCGTGCCGGACGTTTTGACCGTCAGATCTATGTGGACCTTCCCGACCTGAATGAACGGAAAGAAATATTTGAAGTCCATCTTCGCCCCATCAAAACGGCGGAGACGCTCGATCTGGATTTCTTGGCCAAACAAACGCCCGGGTTTTCAGGTGCGGATATTGCCAATGTCTGCAACGAAGCTGCCCTGATCGCTGCCAGAAAGGAGAAGAAAGCCGTAACCAAGCAAGATTTCCTGGATGCCGTGGATCGTATTGTGGGTGGCCTGGAAAAGAAAAACAAGATCATCACCCCCGAAGAGAAGAAGACCATTGCATTCCACGAAGCAGGCCATGCCACAGTGAGCTGGATGTTGGAACATGCAGCACCCTTGGTGAAAGTGACCATCGTGCCCCGTGGACAGTCGTTGGGAGCTGCCTGGTATCTTCCCGAAGAGCGATTGATCGTTCGCCCAGAGCAAATGCTGGACGAGATGTGTGCCACCATGGGAGGAAGGGCGGCCGAAAAGGTCATCTTCAACAAAATATCCACCGGTGCCCTCTCCGATCTGGAAAAAGTGACCAAACAAGCCCGTGCCATGGTAACTATTTATGGTCTCAATGATCAATTGGGCAATATCACCTATTATGATTCATCCGGACAGAACGAATATGGCTTTACAAAGCCCTACAGCGAGGAAACTGCACAGAAAATAGATCAGGAAATATCCAAAATGATCGAAGAGCAGTACCAAAGGGCCATCAAACTTTTGGAAGACAATAAAGACAAACTTACCGAGCTTGCGGAAAGGCTTTTGGAAAAAGAAGTTATCTTTAAGGACGATCTGGAAAAGATTTTTGGCAGAAGACCCTTTGAGAAAGAGGAAGAGGAGTTGAAGCCCGAACCCGCCAAATAAATCAAAGTTTGATCAAAATGGTTTTGGATTGAAATAGAACAATGTACTCAATATTTTAGATGGGAGTTTTTAAAAAGCTTTTTGGTGGAGGAAAAAAGGTTTCCAAGGAAACTTTGGAAACCCGTGGAGACCACATGCCCGATCTAAAAATACCTGTCGATGAAAAATTCACCATCTATTTCAAAAAAAACGGGGGCAAGTTCATCTACTGCGAAGATTTTTCAGAAGTATCCCAAGCTCTGAAGAACATCATATCAGAAAACGATTGGCAAAACCACCCGTTCTTTTGTCTAGACCCAAGGCTGGAGACGCGTTTTGCCTCGGAAAAACTTGAATTCACCGAAAACAGGCAAGAAAGTGATATATTTTTCACCACCTGCGAACACTTGGTTGCCCATAACGGTTCCATTTTGGTGTGCTCCAACCAAATCAAGGAAAAGAAATTGGACGAACTGCCCTCAAACCTGATCGTATTCGCCACCACCAGCCAGTTGGTCGATTCCATCAGCGGGGCACTCAAGAGTATCAAAGAAAAATATCAAAAAGACATTCCCAATAACATCACCACCCTAAAGCATTTCCAACCTACACCGGAGAACAAGGATGATTTCCTTTCCTACGGAAGTGCCTCAAAAAATGTCTATCTTTTACTCCTAGAAGACTATTAGTCCATGAAAGAGATCTTAAGGCGCTCCATAACGGGGGTCATCTATGTGGTGCTTCTCTTGGGAGCGGTTTTTTTAAGTTCGGATGCCTTTGACTTCCTGTTCATGGCCTTTGGACTTGCTTGCCTATACGAATTCAAAAGGATTATAAAGCTCAAGGGATATTACATTTTCATTGCATATTTGGGGCTTTGGTGGATATTCATCTACTTGGTCCAAGATGGAATGGCCGTGACCATTCTTATGTTCCTGACCATCACTGTGGATTTGGCCCTTCTCTCATTTCTTTTCTCCAAAAAGCCGAAAAAGTTTACCGAGCTCCAAAAATCTATCATTGCGGTTTTCTACATTGGCGGTGGATGCATTTTTTTGACCATGATACCATATAAGGAAAATGCCTTTGCACAATTTCTGATCATGGGCATCTTTATTTTGATCTGGGTCAATGACACTTTCGCCTATTTGGTGGGAAGGACCATGGGCAGAACAAAATTGTTTCCTGCAGTTTCTCCAAAAAAAACCATTGAAGGTTCTGTAGGAGGTCTTATTTTTGCATTGGTTGCTGCCTACATCCTCTCTTGGTTCGAAACAAAACTGAGCTTGATGGAATGGATGGCCATGGCAACCTTGATAGTGGTAGCGGGAAGTTTGGGCGACCTTTTGGAATCCAAGTTCAAGCGTATGGCCGGAGTAAAGGACAGTGGTGCCATTTTGCCGGGCCACGGCGGAATCTGGGACCGATTGGACAGCTTGGTCTTCGCATCGCCCTTTGCATATTTGATACTTAATATATTCTCCTATGTTTCATAAAGAAGGCCAAAAAATCATCTTGACCACATTTTTTATTGTGGTTGCCGCGGTTCTTGGGGCACAATACTACATGGATGTGGAATGGGCCAGGTTTACCGTACAGATCACAGCTCTGGTAGTGCTCATTGCCATTCTCCAGTTTTTCAGGAACCCAAAACGGTTGGTGACCCCTAATTTCGATGAGATTCTGGCCCCAGCAGACGGCAAGATCGTAGTGATCGAAGAAGTGGACGAACCTGAATACTTCAAGGATAGAAGAAAGCAAGTGTCCATTTTTATGTCGCCCACCAATGTGCACGTGACCCGATACCCAGCCAGCGGAACGGTCACCTATTCCAAATACCATCCCGGAAAATATTTGGTGGCCTGGCACCCCAAGTCAAGTACGGAGAACGAACGCACCACTGTGGTGCTCCATACGCCCAAGTTTGGAGAAATTGGGTACAGACAGATTGCCGGGGCCTTGGCACGCCGCATTGTCAATTATGCCGAGGAAGGGGAACAGGTCACACAGGGGCAGGATGCGGGCTTCATCAAGTTCGGTTCCCGAGTGGATCTACTTTTGCCCTTGGACTGTGATATAAACGTGAAACTGAACCAAAAAGTGACAGGTGCCAAAACCTGCATTGCATCCTTACGAAAGACCAATGACTGATGATGAACTACATAAAAGATTTGACGAAGCGGTGCGTTTTGTGAACGGGTACACCGAACCCTTACCGGCAGATCTTTTATTGAAACTCTACGCCTACTTCAAGATAGCCAATAGAAATTTTGACAATCCGGGAAGCAGGACGCCCTTGATCAATGCTTTCAAGGCCAATGCCCTTTTCCAAGCGAAGAACATGGGGTCCATAGAGGCGATGGAGAAATATATCGAACTTGTCAATTCAGAACTGAGGAAGCTTTAAGAGGCCAGATCAGTTGCTGCGTAGGCTTTTTCAAAAAACGTGAAATAAATGCCCCCAAGAACGGTGACCAAAAAGTAAAATGCCACCAAATAACCGGCACCGGGCAAATATCCCTCGATCCCAAACCAATCTCCTGTGTGGAAAATCAGGCCCAGCCCTGCCAACCCTCGGAACGTCTCGATCCAAACGGCATATTTTTTTCGATCCATCAAGGTGGTGTAGCCATAAACTCCCATGAAAACAAATGCCCCAAACAACAAAAGCCCTTCAAATCCGATTTCCGAATAATTATAGAACATAAAGAGCATCAAGGCAGTGGTGGCCACTAATTGGAACATTGCGTAGGCCTTGAGTGCAGCGGTGGCATCCGGCCTGTATTTTTCAAAATTATACACATCCTCTATGATTTCCACTGGATATGCATTCTTCACATCCTCGGGACGCCAACCCGTGGGCATGAACCAAATCCGTAGTTTGTCCCAATAGTTCTTGGTCCGCCAGGCATCCTGGATCAATCGCCATAAATGCTGAAAATTGATGATGATGGGATTCCACGTATTTGCCGGTTTCAACACCCCATATTGCGGTGGAATATGGTCCAACTCCTCCTGAAAAGTTCCGAACATTCGGTCCCAAACACAGAATATCTGTCCAAGGTTTTTATCAATGTACTCAGGATTAATGGCATGGTGCACCCGATGCTGTGATGGTGTAACGATTACATATTCCAACCATCCCATTTTTCCAATGTGTTGGGTGTGGTACCAAAACTGTGCGAACAAATGGATGGGTGCCAATACGGCTATTACTTGATGTGGGACCCCCAAAAGGGCCGCAGGAATCAACAACAGGGCATAATAGCCCAAAAGGTTGGAAATGGGCTGACGGAGTGCACAGGCCAAATTGAATTCCTCGCTACTGTGATGGATCACGTGTTGGTTCCAAAAAAAATTGATGTGATGGCTCAATCTATGGTTCCAATATCCCGCAAAATCCAAAGCGATGAAAGCCACGACCCAGACCAGCCAGGTAGCCTTGATCTCCATAAGGGCCAAATGTTCCAACAAAAAAGGGTAACTCACAAGAATGACCACAAGTCCCAACGAGTCTTTTACCACATTGGTCAATCCGGAACTGAGACTGCTCACAGTGTCCATAACATTGTGCTTTTGGTTTTTCACAAAACGGCCATAAAGCACTTCTATAAGTACCAAACCGATAAAGAAAGGTGTGGCATATAGCAAAGCGGTCGCATACGATTCCATTGCAACTATTTTAAATTATACGATGCAAGTACGGGAGTTATTTACCAGTAAGTTAATCCAAATTTTTGAATAAATAATGTCATCGGTATAGATTGGGTCTGGAACAAGTTCCGATTTAGAGATGCCGAGCACCCTTTTTGCTTGTTCGCATTCCACTTATTGAAACCATGGGCCGAATCAGTCGAAAAACTGAAACTTAGTACCGTTCTCAACTTTGCTCCAGGATTGGAAGAAGACCTTCCCTACTTTTGGAAGGCCCCTTGTAAAAACATGATCGTTTTACAACACCAGAACTTATTTTAAACTAGCCAGACTCTTTTCCAAAGTTTCAATCTTGGCTTCGGCATCGGCAGCTTTTTTTCGCTCCATGGCCACTACTTGTTCGGGGGCGTTGTTCACAAAACGTTCGTTCCCCAACTTCTTTTCCACCGATTTTAAAAATCCTTTGGTGTAATTGAGCTCTTCCGTAATCTTGGCAATTTCAGCTTCCACATCAATAGCGCCACTTATGGGAATAAAATATTCGTTGCTTTTCACCCTAAAAGTAAGGGCGCCTTCCAGACTGGAATCTACCGTTTCCATTTTTGATAGATTGCCCAATTTTAAGATGATAGCGTCCATTTGATTGCCAACACCTTCAGCATTCAACATAAAGAGCTCCAAAGCATCCTTTTGGGGGATGTTTTTTTCCTTTCTGATGGTCCGTATTCCCGAAATCACTTCGGAAGCAAATTCAAAATCTGCAATCAATGTTAAATCCACTTCTTTGGATTTGGGCCATTGGGCCACGATCAATGCATCTTCCGGAGTACGCTGGGCAATGTGCTGCCAAACTTCCTCAGTTAAAAATGGCATAAATGGATGGAGCAATTTCAAGTTTTCCTCGAAAAGAGCCAACACCTCATTATATGTTTTCCGATCAATAGGTTTTTGATAATCAGGTTTTACAATCTCCAACAACCAGGAACAGAAATCGTCCCAAACCAATTTATAGGTAGCCATCAAAGCATCGGAAATACGGTATTTGGAAAAATGGTCCTCGATCTCCACCAAGGTTTGATTGAACTTGGCCCTGTACCACTCAATTCCCTTTTGGGCGGCTTCGGGCTGGGAAATATCGGCCATCTCCCATCCTTTCACCAATCGGAAAGCGTTCCAGATCTTGTTGGCGAAGTTGGCACCCTGCTGGCAAAGAGCTTCATCGAACAACAGATCGTTCCCCGCAGCGGAGCTCAACAACAATCCCACACGAACACCATCTGCCCCAAAATCCTCGATCAACTGCAAGGCATCGGGCGAGTTGCCCAAGGATTTGGACATTTTTCTACGCTGTTTATCTCGCACCAATCCGGTAAGATAAACGTTTTCAAAAGGTCGTTTTCCTCGATATTCGTACCCGGCCATGATCATTCGTGCCACCCAAAAGAACAAAATATCGGGCCCTGTCACCAAATCACTGGTGGGATAGTAATAGTTTACCTCTTCGTTTTCCGGTTCCAAAATCCCCCCAAAAACACTTATGGGCCAAAGCCAGGACGAGAACCAAGTATCCAAAACATCGGGGTCTTGTCTCAAGTCCGAAATCTGAAGTCCCAAGTCCGAAGTTTTTTCCTGCGCCAGTTTCAGTGCTTCTTCCGGGGTTTCGGCCACCACAAAATCCTCTTTGCCGTCACCATAGTAGTAAGCAGGGATTTGCTGTCCCCACCACAACTGACGGGAAATGTTCCAATCACGGATGTTCTCCATCCAATGTCGATAGGTGTTCTCAAACTTGGAAGGGTATAGTTTTATATCCTTTGTTTTCAGGACACCTTCCAAAGCCGGTTTGGCCAAGGTTTCCATTTTAAGGAACCATTGGTCGGAAAGCCTTGGCTCGATTACTGCCCTGGTCCTTTCAGACGTACCCACTTTGTTGATGTGCTGCTCCGTTTTCACCAAATAGCCTTTTTCCTCCAATTCCTTGGTTATTTCCTTTCGCACCACAAAGCGGTCCTTGCCTTGATAATGGAGCCCGAAAGAATTCAAGGTCGCATCCTCGTTGAAGATATCGATGACTTCCAGATTGTGTTTGTCCCCCAGATTTTTGTCATTCTCATCGTGGGCAGGGGTCACTTTTAGGCACCCTGTACCGAATTCAACATCTACATATTCATCTTCAATGATGGGGATTACCCTATCACAAATCGGCACGATGGCCTTTTTCCCCCGAAGATGACGGTATCTTTCATCATTTGGGTTGATGCAGATGGCAGTATCGCCCAAAATCGTCTCCGGACGGGTGGTTGCGATGGTCACTTTTTCATCCGAACCTTGAATCGCGTAAGATAAATAGTATAGATTTCCTTGCCTTTCTTCATAGATCACCTCCTCGTCGGAAAGGGTGGTTTTGGCCTCGGGATCCCAATTGACCATTCGATACCCCCTGTAAATCAACCCTTTATTGTACAAATCCACAAAAACTCTGATCACGGAGGCTGACATATTGTCATCCATGGTAAACTTGGTACGATCCCAATCACAGGAGCAGCCCAATTTTTTCAATTGTTGAAGAATTACACCTCCGTACTCATCGGTCCAATCCCAGGCATGTTTTAGAAATTCTTCCCGTGACAGTTTAGACTTGTCGATGCCATCAGCTTTCAATTTGGCGACCACCTTGGCCTCTGTGGCAATAGAGGCATGGTCCATTCCCGGAACCCAACAAGCATTTTTGCCCAAAAGCCTTGCCCTGCGTATCAAAACGTCCTGAATGGTATTGTTGAGCATGTGTCCCATGTGCAACACCCCGGTCACGTTTGGTGGCGGAATCACTATGGTGTAGGGTTCCCTGTCATCAGGTTTTGAACCAAAATACCCATGCTGTGTCCAGTAGGCATACCAGTGTTCCTCGACCCTTTTGGGCTCATATTTTGATGGAATTTCCATTGTTCGGTACAGTTTTTGTTAAAATTGGAGTTGGATCGGTTTTTTTGAAGGGGAAGCGCAAGGTTTATTTTGGGCCATTCTTCGGATCAGGGCCAATCCAGAAATACGAAACAAAAATAAGTAACGTTATCCTATAACAAAAGAATTTTGGATGCAGGTGATAAAACATCTACATTTGAAGTTCACCCAAAAACCAAAAATGATGAAAAAAACTGTACTCATGCTGTTTGTAGGGCTTTTATCCTTAGGGATATATGCCCAAGGGACTGCTAAAATCGAATTTAAGAGCGAGACCATCGACTACGGTGAGATTGAAAAGGGCAGCAACGGTGTCCGGGTATTTGAATTCACCAATACAGGGGATGCGCCCTTGGTGATCAGCAACGTAAAGTCCAGCTGTGGATGCACCATCCCTAAAAAGCCCGAAGAGCCCATCATGCCTGGAAAAACAGGCGAAATCGAGGTAAAATATGACACAAACAGGGTCGGTCCCATCAGGAAGGCCATTACCGTGACCTCCAATGCGGATACCCCCACAAAGGTCCTCAAGATCAAGGGAACCGTAAAAGGACCGGGAGCCAGTAAATAGCAAGTAAAAAGAAAATTATAACCCAATCCCTGGAAAGCAGTTGTTTTTCCGGGGATTTTTATTTTCAGTCATCATCAAAGACCTTTTTCAGCACAAAGGAGAACAATAGATCCTTGTTGTAGCGTTCTATAAGGACCTTGATGCGCTTCCCCTCCTTCTCGTTCATCATTTTGAGGATTTCCTGTAGCTTGTAGCGATGGACACTTCTCCCATTGACGGCCAAAATTACATCCCCTTCTCGTAGTCCCGCTTCGGCAGCCGGGCTTCCTGCCCGTATTCCCGATACCACGATTTCCGGCACTAGGCTCAACCGGGTCTTGTTTTCCAACAATATCTGGACATTTCCAAAGGAAGAATCGTCATCCTTTACGATCCCGTCAGGGCCGGCTATGCTTTCCGCAATGTAACGCAACCCGTTGTGCTGAAGTTCCACACCGGCCAAGTTGTACTGAAAGGGTTCTTTAAAATGGGCATTCTTTTTCAGGGTAACGAGTCCATGCGAGTAATCAAAAATGATGTTGAACCTTTTGAGCACTTCACCGCCCACGCTTCCATCGCGGTCTCCCAAATTTTCTATCAGCCCAAATGATTCCCTGTACGGAAAGGCCACTTTGGCCTCTTTCAGTTCAAAATCACCGATCTTTACCCCATCGATTTTACTGCGCTTTCCAAAAATATCGCCACTGAGCCCTTTCCCAAGATGATCCTCATAGTTTTTCTCGGGTATTTCAAGGCCCTTTGTAGGTTCATGGAACAACCAAAGTGCATCGCTGCTCCCTGTGTCCACAAGTAGCTTGACGGGTACATTGGCCGTATCTTTCATCAAAACCGTGCCCTTTACATAGGCCTTTCTGTTCTCTATATCCAAGGGCAGGGTCTGTCTGTTCTTTTTTTCTTTATATCTGTAAAGCTCGGGGTTGTGGAGTTTTAGGGTTTGTGAGCTATAGTTCACCTCCACAATGAAGTCCTTGAAAAGATCATATCCCATGATGCCGTGCACCGGGATACCGAGCGACGGGGAAAAATTGATGTCCCTATCGAGCACTACATAGAGGTCTTGGGAAAAATTCCTTGCCTCCCCCAACCTGAAGATGTTGGATTTGGAGCTGAGCGCCTTCATGGGTTCCCCGGTTCCGAGACCCCTGATGGTTATTTCCGAAACATTGTTGATGGGTATGGAATCCGAATCCGAAAGATTGAAAAGAATGGGTTTGCTGACCCCGGAGTCCAAGATAAAAGTAAGCTCTGTCCCATTGATCTCAACAGGGATTATGATAAGGTTGTTGATAAGCTCAAATCTTATTTTTTCAAACTTATCTCCCTTGGGCAATAAATACCCCTGTGCCAAAATGGAACAAGGCACCATCAAAAGAAGTACAAAAAAAACAAGATTTCTCCTTAACATTCTTACTTTTAATGGATTGTACTTATTAAATATACGAAATAAGACAAAACGCTCTGCTCAATTTAACATTTCGATCAGCGGATAAATAAAACCTCAATCTGTTGTTTTGAAGTGTTGGTTTTCCCATTTTTGCCTAAAATTTTCATATATGCCAAGTATCTCTGAAAAAGGCAGGCAAATGCCGGCCTCCCCCATCCGAAAATTGGTCCCTTATGCGGAAGCTGCCAAGAAAAGGGGAATCCATGTCATCCATCTGAACATTGGCCAACCGGACATCAAGACGCCAAAAGTGGCCCTGGATGCCGTGAGAAATCATAACATTGAGGTTTTGGCATACAGCATGACCGAAGGTTCCGAGACCTACCGGAAAAAAATTGCCGCCTACTATGCAAAAAAGGACATCCATGTGACGGCCAAGGACATTATTGTCACCACAGGTGGCTCTGAGGCCCTTTCCTTTGCCATGGGGACCGTGATGGACAACGGGGACGAAATCATCATACCCGAACCTTTTTATGCCAATTACAATGGTTTTGCTACGGCTTCGGGAGTGCAGGTGGTGCCCATTGCATCTTCCATAGACACCAATTTTGCCCTACCCCCTATTGCCGAGTTTGAAAAACTGATTACCCCTAAAACCAAGGCTATCCTAATATGTAACCCCGGCAACCCAACGGGGTATCTTTACAGCGAAGGAGAAATAAACCAATTGGCTGCACTGGTGAAGAAACACAACCTTTTTCTCATCGCCGATGAAGTCTATCGGGAGTTTACCTACGAGGGAAGGCAACACTATTCCATCTTGCAGGTGGATGACTTGGAGGAACATGCCATTGTGGTGGATTCTGTTTCCAAACGATATAGTATGTGTGGTGCGCGCATTGGATGCCTCGTTTCCAAGAACCGGGAAGTGATCCAAACGGCTTTGAAATTTGCCCAAGCTAGATTGTCTCCCCCGACTTTTGCCCAAATAGCCAGCGAGGCTGCTTTGGAGACACCTCAGGAATATTTTGATGATGTCATCAACGAGTATGTGTCCAGAAGAAACATACTGATTTCGGAGCTGAAAAAAATAGACGGAGTAAAGGTTGCCGTTCCCCAAGGAGCCTTTTATTGTGTGGCGGAGCTTCCCATAGCCGATGCCGATGATTTTGCACAATGGTTGTTGGAAAAATTTGAAATGGACGGGAATACGGTGATGGTTGCCCCGGCAGCTGGTTTTTATGCCACTCCCGGATTGGGCAAAAATCAAATACGGATTGCTTATGTGCTGGAAAAAGAGCAACTTGTAATGGCCGTCCAAATTTTGGGCAGGGCCTTAACGGAGTACAACGCCAAGTGAACATACAGGAAAACATATCCCTAAAACCCTACAATACCTTTGGTATTGACGTCAAAGCCCGATTTTTTGTAGAAATAACCGGATTGGCCCAGTTACAGAGAGTTTTGGAACTAAAGGCATATCCCAACAGATTTATTATCAGTGGGGGCAGCAACATGTTGCTCACCAAGGACATCGATGCACTCGTCATGCACATCAACCTGAAGGGAATCTCCATTGTGGAAGAAAATGGGGACTCTGTTGAAATAAAGGCCATGGCCGGGGAAAATTGGCACGATCTGGTCCTATGGAGCCTGGACCAAGGATATGGGGGTCTGGAGAACCTTTCCCTGATTCCCGGCAATGTGGGCACTGCCCCCATCCAGAACATCGGGGCTTATGGAGTGGAGCTCAAGGATGTTTTCGTAAACTGTGCCGCCATGGAAGTGAAAACGGGAGAATTGGTGGCTTTTGGTAGGGAGGCTTGTCAGTTCGGATATAGGGATTCCATTTTCAAGAATGAGGCAAAGGACAGTTATATCATTACCTCAGTGACCCTCAGATTGACCAAAAGAAATCATCTGTTGCAGACAGGTTATGGCGCCATTGAGGAAGAACTCAGAAAAAATGATATAGTGTACCCCACGATCAGGGACATTTCCAATGCCGTGATCGCCATTCGAAAAAGTAAGTTGCCCGACCCAAAGGAGCTAGGAAATAGTGGCAGTTTCTTTAAAAATCCTATAATCGGCAAGAGAAAGTTCGACAAGTTTATCAAATCTCACCCGGAAGCTCCCTTTTACGAGTTGGAGGACGACCAGTTCAAAGTACCGGCAGGGTGGCTCATAGAACAGTGCGGGTTCAAAGGAAGACGGTTTGGGGACGCAGGGGTACATGAAAGGCAGGCCTTGGTGCTGGTCAACTATGGAAATGCCACAGGCAAGGAAATTCTGGAACTGGCCGAAAACATTCAAAAAGAGGTGTCCAAACAATTTGGCATAAGCATTCAACCCGAGGTGAACATCATAAAATAACCCCCGCATTGCGAACAATAACGGGGGTTATACCAAACCAAACTAACCAAACTTATATATATTTTGAAGGAACGGGTCCTTTTTTTCCATACTGATCCAAGGTCGCAAATAATGCTTTTTCTACCTTAGCGTTGTACTATATACGATATAAACCCTATTTTAGATTTTTGACCCAAAAAATTTTACCCAAAGCACCATAAATGAGCACACTGATAGAGAAACATATTGTTTCACTTTTGGCCGAAAGGGATGATAGGGCCATAGGCCTGCTGTATGAAAATTACGGCGACACGCTTTTTGGGGTAGCCTATAAAGTGGTCAAAGATGAAGACCTTGCCCAAGATGTACTACAGGAAAGTTTCATCAAAATCTGGAAAAAAGCGGACACCTACGATGCCTCAAAGGCCAAGCTTTTTACATGGCTTTTTCGGATAACCCGCAACACGGCCATCGATAAATTGCGGAGTGTGAACAATAAAGCCGATAAGGAAGTCCAAATCGACGTTTCAGACGTATATAACCTTGGAGTGAAGGGCATTGACCCCGAGCATCTGGACATCCAAGAAAACCTGGACAAAATCGAAAATAAGTACAGAATAGTTTTGGAAGCCCTATTTTTTGAGGGAATGACGCAACAGGAGGCAAGTGAGGAACTGGACATTCCCTTGGGCACCATCAAATCCAGATTGAAAATTGGACTCAGGGAACTTGGAAAGATTTACGGTACAACAATGGCTTTGCTCTTAGTCTTAAACCTATTGTCATGAAAGAAAAAGTTAGAATATTTTTGGAATCCGACACCTTGGAGAAATACTTGTTGGGAGAGACCACCAAGGAAGAGACCCAACAGACCGAAAGGTACATCGCCATGTACCCCGAAGTGAGGCACACCTACGATGAGCTCCAGAAAAATTTGGAGACTTTCGCTAAAATGTATGCGAGGAAAACCCCAGAGGGACTCAAGGAAATCATTCTTCAGAGTGCCAAGAAGGAAAGGATGGTCAGCCGAAGGTTCTACAGGTATGCCATTGCTGCCAGTGTAGCCCTGATGATCTTCGCTGGATCTTCATTCTTCTTTTGGAACCAGAACAAAAGTTTGCAGGAGGAGAACACTTTGGTCACCAACAAGATCAAATACTTGGAGGACAATATGAAGAACCAACTGGAAGATATGAGGAACCAG
Source organism: Allomuricauda sp. (assembly GCA_048270465.1). Taxonomy (GTDB): domain Bacteria; phylum Bacteroidota; class Bacteroidia; order Flavobacteriales; family Flavobacteriaceae; genus Flagellimonas. The sequence goes on along the minus strand of JBLWSV010000012.1, from coordinate 75,608 downwards.
TTCATCGTCCTGAACAACCCTGATACCAAGAAATATCAGGTGAAAGGCAAAAAGGAAGCCAAGGAACTTAAGGCCGTAGCCTATATCAACCCGGTAAAAAAACTCTCCTACATCAACGTGAGCAATGTTCCCCAACTACCTGAGAACAAATGCTTCCAAATGTGGGCCGAGGTCAATGGGGAACTGGTCAACTTGGGCGTTATCAAACAATTTGAAGAAAAGGACAAACTCCTTGCCCTACCCTATGCGGACAAAGCCATAGGCTACATCACCATCGAACCTGAAGGAGGAAACACTTCGCCCACAGTGGAAAATATTGTGGCCAACATCACATATTAAGAACCTAAAGTATCCTTAAACCCGCCTTGTTTAGTGAGGGATTTTGTACCTTTGCACAAAACTTGGTTTATGAAGTTAGTACTATTGACCATTGGTTTATTGGGACTTGCGTTCGCTGGAATAGCCATCAAAATATGGGGCAAGAAAGATGGGAAATTTGCAGGCACCTGTGCAAGCCAAAGCCCTTTTTTGAACAGAGAGGGTGAGGCATGCGGTTTTTGCGGAAAACTTCCCGAAGAACAGGAATGTAAGAAAGATACTATATCCGCTTAACATTCATCTATTAAAAACACCTGAGGCAAAGGCCAAATTTTTGGAGAAAACCGACGATTCCATCAAAGAGATCATAAAAAGGGCAAAAGAAGGAAACCAAATTGCCTTCAGCACGCTTTTGGACACTTTTTGGAACGATGTGTACGGTTTTCAACTCTTGCGCACCAAAAACGAAAACGATGCCGAGGACATCACTATCCGCACCTTTTCCCGCGCCTTTGACAAAATAGGGACATACGATGAGGCCTACGAGTTCAAAACCTGGCTCATCGCCATTTCCAAAAACCTCCATGTGGACCTCATCCGCAAGCGAAAAAGAAGTCTTTTGGACGAAATGGAACCACAGGGAGATGCCGTTCGAAAAGTGCTTGACGAAACCCCTACTGTGGAAGACAGGTTGATCACGGAACAAAATCTCGCCAATTTGCTCCAGGACATCAAAAAATTGAAACCCCACTACCAGAAAGTCATCAACCTACGCTATTTCAACGAGTTGAGCTACGCGGCCATCGCCAAGGAACTCAATGAACCCGTCAACAATGTGAAGGTGAAACTGCTCCGTGCCAAAAAACTTTTGGCCGAGATCATCAAAAAAAAGTGACCCTCCACAACCCTTAACTTTCCTTGCCAGTTTCGTATCTTTGTCATCCAAATTTCTTTGTATGAGCACAAGTGTTTCAGAAAACGTGATACCACCCAAGGGAAAACCCAAATGGCTCAGGGTAAAGCTCCCCACGGGCAAAAAATATACCCAGCTCAGGGGCCTTGTGGACAAATACAACCTCCACACCATCTGTACCTCCGGAAGTTGCCCGAACATGGGTGAATGCTGGGGAGAAGGTACCGCCACCTTTATGATCTTGGGCAACATCTGCACCCGCTCCTGTGGCTTCTGTGGCGTAAAGACAGGAAGACCCGAAAGCGTGGATTGGGCAGAGCCCGAAAAAGTGGCACGCTCCATCAAAATCATGAACATTAAGCATGCCGTGCTTACTTCGGTGGACAGGGACGACCTGAAGGACATGGGATCCATCATTTGGGCAGAGACCGTTAAGGCAGTCCGAAGAATGAACCCGGAAACCACTATGGAAACCCTTATCCCCGACTTTCAAGGGATTTCAACCCATCTGGACCGAATCCTCAAAGTAGCGCCAGAGGTCATTTCACACAATATGGAAACCGTAAAGCGACTTACTCGGGAAGTCCGTATCCAAGCCAAGTATGAAAGAAGCCTTGAAGTTTTGGACTACCTTAAAAAAAATGGGGCCAACCGCACCAAATCCGGCATCATGCTGGGATTGGGCGAAGAAGAGCACGAAGTCATCGCCACCATGGAAGATCTTAGAAAAGCGGATGTGGACGTGGTCACCATCGGCCAATATTTGCAACCCTCCAAAAAGCACTTGCCCGTAAAGCAGTTCATTTTGCCGGAACAATTCAAAAAATATGAGGAAATCGGTCTAGAAATGGGCTTTAGACATGTAGAGAGCGGGGCGTTGGTCCGTTCTTCCTACAAAGCGCACAAACACATCCACTAGGCCCAAAATCACCCCAATCCACGTCATGGGAAACATCAGAATAGGCATAAACGGCTTCGGGCGTATCGGAAGGACCCTTTTTAGGCTTTTGGAAAAGCACCCAAGCATCCAAGTGGTAGCCATAAATGACCTTGCCGACGCCAAAACCTTGGCCCATTTGCTCAAATATGACAGCATCCACGGAATATTCGAAGCAGATGTCCAATCAGAAGGCAACTCCCTTATCGTAAACGGTAGGGAAATAAAGGTGCTCAACCAAAACCACCCAAAAGACATCAACTGGAGAGACCAGCATGTGGAGTTTGTGGTCGAATCCACTGGGAAATTCAAAAAAAAGGAGCAACTGGAGCATCATTTACAGAATGGGGCCAAAAAAGTGATCCTTTCCGTGCCCCCGGAGGACGATACCATTAAGATGGTCGTCTTGGGCGTAAACGAAGAGATAATAGATGCGAATGACCATATCATCTCCAACGCATCCTGCACCACCAACAATGCTGCCCCCATGATCAAGGTCATCAACGAACTGTGCGGAGTGGAGCAAGCCTATATCACCACAGTGCATTCCTACACCTCCGACCAAAACCTGCACGACGCCCCGCACCGTGATCTCAGGAGGGCAAGGGCGGCTGCACAGTCCATTATCCCAACCACTACGGGCGCTGCCAAAGCCCTTACCGGAATTTTTCCCGAACTCTCGGACGTCATCGGTGGTTGTGGCATCCGGGTTCCCGTTCCCAACGGATCATTGACCGATATAACGTTCAATGTAAAAAAAGAAACATCCATTGCCGAAATAAATGCTACCTTTAAAAAATATGCCGAAAACGGGCTAAAAAACATTCTCCATTATACGGAAGACCCCATTGTTTCCATCGATATAAACAATAGTTGTCATTCTTGTACGTTTGATTCATTGATGACATCCGTTATTGGTAAAATGATCAAAATCATTGGATGGTATGACAATGAAACCGGATATTGCTCCAGAATTATTGATTTAATAGCTTTGCTTATAAAGAAAAATTACGTTTGACCTCAGACTTGCCACACAAATGGATTGGCGTAAAAACGCTATTGGTATGGTGCATTTTGATGTGCATACATACCTCTTTTGGTCAAAACGATGCCAGCTCCACCTCCCAGATACAGTCCATTTTTGACAATTTTATGGACTACAGGCACCAGAACAAGGTGGACAAAGCGTTGGAAACCCTTGAAGAAGCAGCCAATATTGCTGAAAGCAACGAGGATGCCAAACTCCTTTTGGACATCTACCACCAGTATGCAAGACTCTACCTTGAGGAAGGCGATCGTGAAACCGCCCTATTTTATTGGGACAGGGCCAGCATCCTGCTAAGGGACATTTCCTATTCCTATGGCCAAGCATTTCACCTCTACTTGGAGGCCGCAATACGTTTTGATGAGGGCAACAACTTCCAATCCCTAAAACTATTGGAAGAATCCAAAAAACTGAGTAACAATAGAAACCTTGGCAACAACATCCTCCTTTTGGAAGCCTATATTTACACCAACATCACCAACTACGAAAATGCCATAAAAAACCTCCATGCACTCATTGTCAACTCAGATGACAAAGAACGTGCCTACCTCGCCACCAAGGCAAACCTACAGCTTTCCAACATAAGCGTAATCCAGAACGATCTGGAAGACGCCATTATCCATTCCAAGGCCACTTTGGAACTTGCAGAAAAGCACGGCTTTGCCAAGGAAGCGAAAAATGCCTACGAACAGTTGTCGGACATTTATGAAAAAACAGGCCAATTTGATGAATCCCTCCGCTACAATAAGAAACTGGAAAGAATTAAGGATTCCATTTTCAACATAGAAAAGGCCAAGTTGGATGCCGTAACGGCCGACAAAATTCGCTTTGAGCACCAAATGACCGAACTGAACAAGCTTCAGGCCAAAAATGAAGAGTTGAGCGAATCCAAGAACCGCTCAGAGATCACTGCCATATTGACATCGGCATTCTTGACCATAATTTCGTTGTTGGCCGTTTCACTTTTCCGGAACAACCAGATCAAATTAAAGACCAACGACCTGTTGTACACCAAGAACAAGGAACTTGAATTGGCAAGGGATGCTGCCGTATCGGCCATGAAGGCCAAGACCAACTTTCTGTCCACAGTGACCCACGAACTGCGCACCCCTTTGTATGCCGTTACAGGGCTCACCCACTTGCTCTTGGAAGAAAACCCTTCGGAGCATCAAAAAGAACACTTGAAATCGTTGAAATTTTCCGGGGAATACCTGTTGAACTTCATCAACGACATCCTTCAGATCAACAAAATTGACGCCGATAAACTGGAACCCTTGAGCATTGAGTTCAAATTGCACAAAGTGCTTACCGATGTGGTGGACTCCCTACAGCAGAACGCCAATGAGAACAAGACCAAGCTCATTCTCGATTATGACCCCAACATACCACAGCAACTTCTTGGGGATCCCATAAAACTTTCCCAAATATTCATGAACCTTGTAGGCAATGCCCTAAAATTTACCAAAAATGGAAAAGTAGAGGTCATAGCCAAATTGCTCCGCAAAGAAGAAGATCAGGTAAAGCTGTATTTTGAGGTCAGGGACAATGGCATCGGAATTTCGGAGGACCAGCAAAAACATATCTTTGACAGCTTTGAACAGGGATCCATACAGATCAACCGGGAATATGGTGGCACCGGCCTAGGCCTCACCATAGTGAAGAGCCTATTGGGGCTCTTCGGTAGTACCATACACTTGGAGAGTGAAGTTGGACACGGCAGTTCCTTTTTCTTTGAAATGGATTTGAAGTGTGATGGCAAAGCCCTCGAAGAGCTTTCCTTTGAGCTCAACCCCGAAGAATTTGAATTCAAGGGGCTACACGTTTTGGTGGTAGAAGACAACAAGATCAATCAGGTCATCACCAAAAAGATGCTCACCAAAAAAGAGATCACCTGCGATATTGCCAATAACGGGAACGAAGCCATCGACATGGCCAGGTCCAACACCTATGATGCCATTTTGATGGACATCCACATGCCCGGGATAAGTGGAGAGGAAGCCACGCGACAGATCAGAAAGTTCAATACGGACGTACCCATCATCGCACTTACGGCAATTTCCTTGGACGACAGTTTGGAAAGTTTCTACCAAGCAGGCTGCAACGATGTAGTGACCAAGCCCTTCAAACCTGAGATTTTCTACCAAAAGATTGGGGAAAACATCTTCAAGAAAAAGATGCAAGGGTCGGTCTAGAGCAAATTTTTCACCCTTTCTTCCAAAATAGCACTGTCAACATCGTCAAAATGGTGGGCCACTTGCACATAATGGAGATTTTCCAACCGGCCTTCCAACCTTACAAAATCCTTTTCCGTGGTCAGCACAATTTCATGGCCTTTGAATTGGCGCATGTCCTTTTCGCTGAAATGATGGTGGTCACCAAACGCAAAATGCTCAAAAGGGATGCCCAATGAGGTCAAATGATCCACCAAGGGCTTTGGTGCAGCTATTCCCGTTACCAAGGCCACTTGCCTTTGCTTTAGGTCCAAAAGTTCCATACTTTTCCCATTACCATCAAAAACCCTATCGTGATACTTCAATGAGGCAAACAAAACTTGTTGATGGACCTTGGGCCGTAATTTTCCTTTGATCTGCCCGCGTTCCACAGCGGATAGGGTATCCGGGCATTTGGTAACGACAATAAGATCTGCCCGTGTGGCTTCTTTTTTACTGTCCCTCAAATTTCCAGTGGGCAGGTACCAATCATCCACATAAAGATTGCCATAGGCCGTAAGCAATATGGAAAATGACGGTTTTACCCGTCTGTGTTGAAAAGCATCGTCCAACACGATCACTTCGGGCTTTACAAACTCTTCAAGTTGCTCGATGCCATTTCTCCTGTCCGCATCCACCGCAATAGCCACCTCCGGAAATTTTCTGTACAATTGATAGGGCTCGTCCCCAAGATCCAAAACTGTGCTCTGGGGCATGGCCAATAAAAACCCTTTGGATTTTCTCTTATAGCCCCTGCTCAGCACTGCGGTTCTGTGTCCTTTCAATTCACGGATCAAATACTCCGTCATGGGGGTCTTGCCCGTTCCGCCAACACTAAGGTTGCCCACGCAAATGGTCGGGGTTACATAAGATTTGGACGTAAAGATGCCCACATCATAGAGAAAGTTTCTAAGATATACCACCAAGGCATAGACCAGGGAAATCGGAAATGCTATTTTACGGAGCAGTTGCTGCATGGAACGAAAATATAATATTTTATCTTTAGCCTGCTTAAGAATATAAAAATGACCGTACAGGACATCACAAAAATACTGGAAGAACTGGCCCCTTTGGCACATGCAGAAGATTTTGACAATGTGGGATTATTGGTAGGCGACCCAAATATGCCCGTCCAAGGTGTTTTGGTGACCCTAGACACTCTTGAAAATGTGGTGGACGAAGCCATTTCAAAAAACTGCAACCTGATTGTGAGTTTTCATCCCATTATCTTCTCGGGCCTCAAAAAGCTAACGGGAAGCACTTATGTAGAACGCGTGGTGATGAAGGCCATTGCCCACAACATCGCCATTTACAGCATGCACACTGCACTGGACAACAGCAACATGGGAGTCAATGCCAAAATCTGTGAAGTGCTGGGCATCAAAGATCCCAAAATCCTCATTCCAAAAAAAGGTGCCATAAAAAAATTGGTCACCTACGCCCCATTGAAAGATGCAGAAAAGGTGAGATCGGCCCTTTTTGCTGCCGGAGCTGGCGAAATCGGAAAGTACAGCCATTGCAGTTACAACCTGGAAGGCACGGGCAGTTTCAAAGCTGGCGAAAATGCAAACCCTACGGTTGGGAAAGTTGGGGAGGTACATTTTGAAAAGGAAACCCAGATCAATGTCATTTTTTCATTTGAAAAGGAAAGGGATATTCTGAAAGCCCTGTTTGAGGCCCATCCTTATGAAGAAGTCGCCTATGAAGTAATCGCTTTGGAAAACACCAACCAGGACCTGGGCATGGGCATGATCGGAACCCTGGAAGCCGAAATGGGCGAAAAAGACTTTCTGCTTTTTTTGAAATCGCGTATGGGAGCTTCCGTGGTTCGCCATTCCGAGTTTTTGGGCAAAAAAGTAAAAAAAGTAGCCGTTTTGGGAGGCAGTGGTGCTTTTGCCATACCCGCTGCCAAGAAAGCAGGGGCCAATGTTTTTATCAGCTCCGACATCAAATACCACCAGTTTTATGAAGCCGAGGGCCAACTGGTCATAGCAGATATTGGGCACTTTGAAACTGAGCAGTTTACAAAAGATTTATTGGTTGGCCATCTTACAAAAAAAATTCCTAATTTTGCAGTCGCTTTATCAGAGAGTATAACGAATCCCATCAAGTATCTATAAAATATATGGCGAACAAGAAAGAAAGCACCGTGGAGGAAAAATTGAGAGCTCTGTACGATTTGCAGCTTATCGATTCCAGGGTTGATGAAATACGCAACATTAGGGGCGAACTGCCTTTGGAAGTACAGGATTTGGAGGATGAGGTTCATGGCCTCAAAACAAGGTTGGACAAGTTGAAAACCGATTTGGAGACCATCAATTTTGAAATTACTGCCAAGAAAAACCTCATCGATGAGTCCAAGGCTCTCATCAAAAAATACAACGAACAGCAGAAGAACGTAAGGAACAGCCGTGAGTTCAATTCCTTGACCAAGGAAGTCGAGTTCCAAGAACTGGAAATCCAATTGGCCGAAAAGAACATCAAGGAGTTCAAGGCCCAGATAGAACAAAAGAAGGAGGTGATTGCCCAGACCAAGGAAAAACTTACGGAACGGGAAGGTCACTTGAAGCACAAAAAAGGGGAATTGGACGCTATCTTGGCCGAAACCGAAAAAGAGGAAAAGGCCCTTTTAAAAAAATCAGAGGAGTTTGAGGAAAAAATCGAGGATAGATTGATCCAAGCCTATAAAAGAATCCGTCACAATGTGAAAAACGGTTTGGCCGTGGTCCCCGTTGAACGAGGAGCCTCAGGTGGGTCGTTCTTTACCATTCCACCGCAGGTGCAGGTAGAGATTGCTTCCCGAAAAAAGATCATCACCGACGAACACAGCGGTAGAATTTTGGTCGATCCACTTTTGGCCGAAGAAGAACAGGAAAAAATGCAAGCGCTTTTCGCTAAGTTTTAATCGCATTTACCCGATAACAAAAAAGCCACCCTTTGGGTGGCTTTTTTGTTGGTCCACACATTGCTTTATTCTCCCCCCAGAAGTTCCAATATTTTATCTTCCACTTCCTGAGAGTCCCATTTTTCTTCAATCTTGGGCAACGCCATCACCTCTTTCATAATCCTTTCCTGCTGGTCACCAATGGCCAATGCCTCAGCATAAGGCCTGTCCGAAAAAGTGACCCTACTATAGACCGGAATCCATTTTTCGGGATGTTTTGCGGCAAAATGTTTCTCTATCTTTTTTTGCAATAGAAATTTGGGATCGGCGGTCTTACTGCTCATCTCCATAAAATTCCTGTAACTGAGCTCCGCAATCGCATCTGCATTGGGCTTGCGTTCTTTTTGGTAGGTTGAAAAAATGGCATCCCAATCATCCCCGTGCGATTCCATCAACTCATCGAGTGCATAAATATCCTCGAAGCCGGCATTCATTCCCTGGCCATAGAAAGGGACAATGGCATGTGCGGAATCCCCCACCAAGGCCACTTTGTTCCAATAGGTCCATGGATAGCACTTCATGGTGACCATGGCACTGGTCGGGTTGTTGAAAAAGTCCTTCGTTAAATTTTCAATATCCTTTCTCACATTGGGAAAATACTTTTTGAAAAAATCCCGCGCCTGATCGTCGGTCGTAATCTTTTCAAAAGATACTTCCCCCTCAAAGGGCAAGAAAAGTGTGCACGTGAAACTTCCATCGATATTGGGCATGGCAATGAGCATAAACTTGCCCCTTGGCCAAATATGAAAGGAGTTTTTATCCAGTTTGTGGGTACCATCTTCATTGGCGGGAATGGTAAGTTCCTTGTAGCCCACGTCAATAAAATCCTGTGAATAATCGAACCTGCTCTGGCGTTGCATTTTGTGCCTTACTCGCGAGAAAGCTCCGTCACAACCAAATACCAGGTCGTATTGATACTCCTTCCACTCACTTTTCTCGGATTCCCCTGTGAATATCCTGGCCGTTGGAAGGTCAATGTCCCATACTTTTTCATTGAACCTAAACTCGGTTCCCGCCTCTTCCGCCAAATCGATCATACGCTTGTTCAAGACGCCTCTCGAAATGGACCAAATGGCCTCTCCTTCCTTGCCGTACTTCTGAAAATAAACAGGTTTGTCGTTCACATGCATGGCACGCTTGTCCAAGGGAATGGCAATTTCTTTGATGGCTTCTTCCAAACCTACTTTTTTTAGGGAGCGCCACCCCCTATTGCTCATGGCCAAATTGATGGAACGACCGGAAAACTTAATGGTTCGGATATCAGGTCTTCTGTCAAAAACCGTAACGGTATGTCCTTTTTTTCTGAGGTAAATTGCCAAGAGCGAGCCCACCAATCCGGAACCTATGATGGCAATATTTTTGGGAGTCTGTGCCATAAATGCCCGTTGGGGCCAATTCTGATTAAGATGCAAAAATAGGGAATTTGGAGATCATATAGTTTCATGATCGGGCCAAGAGGAAAAAGTCAATGAATGTTTAATTTTTTTGTATTTTTATTAAACAAAATAATATCGTGCCGCACAAGAAATTACACCTTCCCCAAAAAACCTGTCCCGTTTGCAATAGACCTTTTGCTTGGAGAAAAAAATGGGAACTCCATTGGGAATCGGTGAAATATTGCAGTGAGCGTTGTCGTAGGAATACATGATCTATGACAAACAACCTTATCTGGTTTGGAAATAATTTGAGGGTGAAGGACAATCAGGTCCTTAAACATGGAGTGAATGGCCAAAAAGTCATCGCAGTTTATTTTTTCGATCCAAGGCATTATCAAATTGGTCGATTTGGTTTTAGGAAAACAGGGCAATTTCGTGCCAAATTTCTATTGGAGACCGTGGCGCAACTGAAGCAAAATCTTGAGAACATCAACATTTCATTGCTCACGTATTTCTGCAAACCGGAGGACAAGATCCCTCAATTGGTGGAAGAGTACCACATCGACAACATTTTTCTGCAAAGAGAATGGACATTTGAGGAACTGGATACCATCAACAATGTGAAATGCAGAATCGGGAAAGCCGTTTCGTTCATCGAAATCTTTGACCAGTTTCTTTACCATCCCGATGATGTCCCATTTTCTGACTTTGAAAGCATCCCGGATGTATTTACCCATTTCCGAAAAAAATGCGAAAAATATATCCCGGTTCGTCCCATTTCAGTAATGCCCACCAGTATGCCTACCGGCAATCTCATTGAAAATCACACCTCTCCTCCCACCTTGGAAGGATTGGGATTTCCGAATTTCAAAATAGAGATGCGTTCGGCGTTTCCCTTCAGCGGTGGAGAAGAAGCCGCCCTTGCACGTTTGGACCATTATTTCTGGGAAACCAAAAAACTCTCCCACTACAAAAAGACCCGCAACGGCCTCATAGGTATTGACTACAGCTCCAAATTATCGGCATGGCTGGCCAATGGCGGCATATCGGCACGCACCATTTATTGGGAAGTGCAGCACTACGAAAAAGTGGTGGAAAAGAACGAAAGCACCTATTGGCTCGTTTTTGAACTCCTATGGCGGGACTATTTTAAGTATGTGTCCTTGAAGCACGGAAACCAGATCTTCAAATTGGGAGGTATCCGAAAAGCTATTTATGAATGGGGAAAAGATGAAAAAACAAAGAATGACTGGATCAATGGCAAAACGAAAGACGACTTTGTCAATGCCCATATGCTGGAATTGAAGCATACCGGATGGATGAGCAACAGGGGCAGGCAGAATGCAGCCAGTTATTGGGCCAAACATTTACAACAAGATTGGAGAATTGGTGCTTCCTATTTTGAGTCCCTATTGATCGACTATGATGTGCACAGCAATTGGGGCAATTGGATGTACAACAGCGGTGTGGGCAACGACCCAAGGAACAGGACCTTCAATACCGAACGACAGGCCACCATGTACGATCCGGACCATAAATTCCGTAAACTGTGGCTGCAACCCTCTTTATTTGACCAATGAAAACACTACGATTGCTATTGGGTGACCAACTGAACAGCGAACACAGCTGGTTCAAGAAAGTGGATACCGACGTGGTGTATCTCATGGCAGAGATGCGACAAGAAACGGATTATGTGAAACACCATATCCAAAAAGTGGTCGGTTTCTTTTTGGCCATGCGCTCCTTTGCCGAAACCTTGAAAGACAATGGACATACCGTAGCATATCTCAAAATTGGCGACAAGGACAATCCACAGGACCTGGGAACTTTGTTGGAGCAATGCATTGCTCAAAACAATGCCGAAAAATTTGAGTACCAACTCCCGGATGAATATCGTTTGGACAAACAGTTAAAAGAAATATGTCGTTCCCTCCCCATTCCTTCGGAAGCCTTTGATACCGAGCATTTTTATACGACACGCAATGAACTGGGGGACTTCTTTGGGAAAAAACAATTGCTCATGGAAAGCTTCTACCGCATGATGCGGAAGAAACACAACGTTTTGATGGTCAATGGACAACCTGAAGGTGGCCAATGGAACTTTGACCAACACAACCGAAAAAAATGGTCGGGCAATCCAAGGATACCCCGTGAGATTACCTTTTCAAAAAATGTTGGGACCTTGGTGGAAGAAATAGCGAAAGCTGGGGTAAAAACATTCGGGAACATAGATACAAAAGCATTCAACTGGCCAGTTTCCAGGGATGAAAGCCTTCAACTACTGGATTTCTTCTGCGAACATCTGCTGGAAAATTTCGGTGATTATCAAGATGCCATGCACACAGCCGAGAAATTCCTGTTCCATTCCAGGCTTTCGTTCGCCATGAACTGTAAAATGTTGTCTCCAAAGGAAGTGGTGGACACGGTTTTGGAACACTATCGCGCCCATCAAAAGGAAATAACCATTTCCCAAGTCGAGGGGTTTATCAGACAGATCATAGGATGGCGGGAGTATATGCGAGGGGTTTATTGGAAAGAAATGCCCAAATATGCCGAGATGAACAAATTGGACAACCATAATCCCTTGCCCCACTTTTTTTGGACAGGAGACACCAAGATGAACTGCCTTAAACATGCCATTTCACAAAGCTTGGACCATGCCTATGCACACCATATACAGCGGTTGATGATTATTGGCAACTATGCCCTTTTGACACAAACCCATCCCGATGAAGTGGACCAATGGTACCTAGGGGTTTACATGGATGCCATCGAATGGGTGGAAATCACCAACACCCGGGGCATGAGCCAATTTGCCGATGGGGGGCTGTTGGCCACAAAACCTTATGTGAGCAGTGCCAACTATATCCACAAAATGGGCAATTATTGCAAAGGTTGCTTTTACCAACATAACGCCAAAACAGGTGAAAAAGCCTGTCCGTTCAATGCGCTGTATTGGAATTTCCTGAACGAAAAACGCGCTTTCCTTGAAAACAATCCCAGAATGTCGATGATGTTCAGCTTGTTGGACAAAAAAAACCAAAAATGAAATGGAACAACTGCAGGCACGTGCCATCGATGTAATGATGCATCCGGATAGGTTTTAAATTTATTTTAACAGTCCCTCAAAATCCTTCAGTGCGAATTGGATCGTAAATATTACAAATATCCCGCTTCGGCGCCCATATATATGAAAAAAGTCCTTCACAAAAATTTGCGAAGGACTTTTTCCCTTTTAGGGTATTTGGGTCTTATTTCAAAATCTCGTCCACGATACCGTACTCAATGGATTCTTCGGCACCCATCCAATAATCACGATCAAAATCCTTCATGACCTTTTCGAAGGATTGCCCACAATTGTCCGCCAAAATGCGGGCACCCAACTCCTTGGTCTTGATGATTTCCTTGGCCTGAATCTCTATGTTCGAGGCCTGCCCTCTGGCACCACCGCTGGGTTGGTGGATCATTACGCGGGCATGGGGTTGGATAAACCTTCTTCCCTTTTCGCCCACGGACAAAAGAATGGACCCCATGGAAGCCGCCAATCCACTACAAACGGTAGAAACCGGACTTTTGATCTGCTTGATGGTGTCATAAATGGCAAAGCCCGAGGTCACATAACCTCCTGGACTGTTGATGATCAATTGGATCTCCTTATGGTTCTGAAGATCCAAATAGAGCAAACGATCTATGACATGCTTGGCAGAATCATCATCTACTTGGCCCCACAAAAATATCTTGCGCTCATCGAGCAACTTCTCTTGGATCAATTCCTGTACCTTTCCTTTTTTTGAACTCATTTTTTATCTGTTGTGAACCTCAAAAATAATCAAATTCCAAGGAAATCGTGCCACTACATTGCCACAATGGAACTATTGTGACAGTATCTCCACTTTTTGGGACACCACATCCTTGATCGGGATGACGAACTTGCCCCGGTAGGTCACCAAGGTAAGGCTATTGTTGTCAATGGATTCTATGGTGCCCTCATCTTCCCCGATCACGATCCTGTCGCCGACCGCATATGTTTTTCGGGTGTAAAAGGACCTTAGCAGATCGGCAATTATTTCCCTTGACCCCAATCCAACACCCAGTGCAAAGGACAAAAGGAACGAACCCATGATCAAGGTGATGTTGTTGGTGATGATGGTCGTGTCCACCCCAGCTTGGTTCAAGGCGGTAACGGACATAAAGATGACAATGACATAGAACAAAAGGTTGCTCACCAGATTAGATCCGCCAAACTCCAAGGAATCGAACAACCGCTTTACGGTGTTCTTCACAAAATTGCCAATGTAGAACCCGATCATGAGCAAGGCCAGCGCACTGAAGAAACGGGGCAGGTAATGGAGCAGGTTGCCGATCTCCACTGAAATGATCTGCCAGTTGAGGATATCCGCGGCCACGATCAAAAAGACCAAGATCAAAAGCCATTTGACAAAACCCAGGATGATCTTGACCACATCGATCTTAAAATCCCCCTTGCTGGTCATGCCCATGCCATTTATCTTATCGTTGAGGAGATTGACTTTGGCCAGTCTCAATATGCGACCCAACAAAAACATGACAATTTTGATGACCAGCCACCCCAGGAGCATGATCACAGTGGCCCCGATTATTTTTGGAAAGACCTGTGCCACTTCCTTGCCCATGGCCGAGAGGGAATCGAATGCAATATTCTTCCAGTTGTTGATTGTTTCCATAGTTGATGTTTATTTATATAGTGTTGTTGATAGGTTTCAGTTTTCTCCCAGTGTCCTAAAAAGTTTTCGCAGGGCACTTCCCAAGTTGATGGAAAACAAAGAGGCCATGTCCATGACCAACTTTGCGGCCGCAATGTCGTTCATGATTTTCTTTTTCATGCCGGGCGGGGCCTCCCTAAGTGAGGCCTCCAGCTCTTTGAACGGGTTTTTGTGTTGCTCTGCCATCTATTCCTGGGTATTGTAGATTTCCAATAATCTTTCCTTTGCTCTCTTCAACCGCATCTTCACGGCACTTTCCCCTAAGTCCATCAAGTTGACCAGGTCCTTTATACTGGCACCATCCTGATATTTCAACAACAACAGGGACTTGTCCTCCACAGAGATCATTTCGAGGGCTTTTTTGAGCCGGTCCGCCTTCATTTCGTAGAGACTCTCATCGGGCACGTCTTCGGTGAGTTTATATTCGGTCTCTTCGACAAGAACGGATTTATCACGTATTTTCCGTTGCTTGTTCCGATTGATGTAGTTTACACAAAAGTTATACGTAAAAGAATACAGCCAAGTGGAGAACTTGGATTTTCCCTTGAACGTCCGCAACTTAATGAAAAGTTGGAGAAAAACGTCCTGTGTCAGGTCCTGGGCCTCGTCATCGGATTTTGCAAATCCATAGCATTTGTTGTACACCATCTTGGCATAGCGGTCGTACAACTTCTCGAACAACATAGGGTCATTGCTCGCCACAATCTGTTCCACCAACTCCTCATCCGACAGATGGGCATAAAGATCTTCTGCTTCCAAAAACGTTTTGTCGGGGTTACTTATCAGAATTAGAAACAGTTTTTTGAGAAAAGTCACTCCAAGGTCGATTTAATTTATAGTGGTCTTCCGAAAATGGGCGCGAAAATAGTGGAATTTCAGGTATATTTGATTAAAAACCAGATATGAAGACTGTTTACCTCGTTGGAATGTGCTCCCTGATCCTTTTGATGGGCTGCAAAACCGAAACCAAAAAAACGGAAGAGGCCACTGAGCCTGAAAAAACCGTCCCCGAACTGGTGGCGGATGCGCATGGTTTCCAAAATTGGAAATCGGTGAAGGAGATTACCTTTACCTTCAACGTGGACAGGGATTACATGCACTTTGAGCGCAGCTGGGCGTGGAGGCCCAAACTGAACGAAGTGACCGCCATTTCCGGCCAAGACACCTTGGTCTATAACAAAGGGGACATGGATTCCATCGCCTACAAGACCAATGCAGGTTTTATCAATGACCGATATTGGCTGTTGGCACCCTTCAACCTGATGTGGGACTCCAAGAGCTATACGTTTGAGCACTCAGCGGATGCAAAGGCACCCATCAGTGGGGAGCAGATGCAAAAACTGACCATCGTGTACAAGAACGAGGGTGGCTATACCCCGGGTGATGCCTATGATCTTTATTTTAAGGACGACCATATCATCCGGGAATGGGTCTATCGCAAGTCCAACCAAGAAGAGCCTTCGCTGGCCGCCACTTGGGAGGATTATACCGATGTGGGCGGGCTGAAACTTGCACAGGAATACAACAGGCCAGAAGGGGGAACCAAGCTGTATTTTACGGGATTGACGGTAAAAAAAGAGTAGCGTTTTGCTTTTGGGCCAAGAGCGCCATGATTATTTTTTAAAAGTTCCCAGTACAATAACGGATAACCCAATACATCGTTTACTGCTTTATTGGGGTGTATAACGGTGTAAAAGGCGTTTATATAGACAAGTCATAAGAGAGCATATAACCCATATACAAATCATGAAAAAACTACAATTCAAAAAAGACATCAAGGCTTCTGCCGAGAAAGTGTACAACACCATGCTCGGTATTGGCGTAATTGAAACCTACCAGCAATGGACATCCGAGTTCAACCCAACCTCAACTTATGAGGGAAGTTGGGAAAAAGGATCCAAAATATATTTTGTCGGAACGGATGAAAACGGTAAAGGGGCGGAATGGTTGCCGAAATTGCGGACAACATCCCATTCCGTTTTGTTTCCATCCGCCACTACGGAATTTTGGACGGCGAAAATGAAATCACTGAAGGTGCCGAGATTGAAAAATGGGCCGGCGGTCTGGAAAACTATTCATTGCAAGAGCGCGATGGCGTAACAACAGTAACGGTGGACATCGATGTAACAGAGGACTACCTTGATTATTTCAACACGACCTGGCCAAGAGCATTGGGCAAGCTCAAGGAAATTGCGGAGAAATAGGGTACGGACAGGCGTGCACTGCCCAAATCAACTCCAAAAGCCATTAAATTTTCTGTAATAAACCTAGACACTTCTTTAGGGAGCAACAATTCAAGAAATCATAAATAAGTCCTTAAGTACACCTACTAGGTGCGAAAAAGTGCTATATTGCACCAATTGTATTACAATAGACGTTATGACGACAATCAGAAAATCAATCACCTTTACACAGCAACAGGATTTGTGGATCAAACAACAAGTCGAGAAAGGGGATTATACCAACGATAGCGAATATTTACGGGATTTAGTGCGCAAGGACCAAGCTGAGCAACAAAAACTGGAAGAACTCCGTGCAGCTGTACAAGAAGGCTTGGATAGTGGTATAAGCAATAAAACGGTTGAGCAAATATGGAAGGAGGCCGAAGAGCGATACACCAAAAAGAATGCCTAAGCTACAGCTGAGCAAGGCAGCAGAAGATGATATCGCTTCAATAGCGGACTATACCATTTTCAAGTTTGGCATCGGTCAGGCACGGAAATATAGAAATGGATTAATTGACTCATTAGCGAAAATAGCCCATAATCCAGAGCTAGGTCAAATCTTTATTTTACCTAATGGAATTGGTTTAAAAAGATTTCGTTATAAATCCCATATAGTTTTTTATAAGGAAATCAGCTCTGGAATACTTGTTGTGAGAATACTGGGAGGAATGATGGATTTTAAAAGACATTTATAACCTTCGACCTACTTCCTCTTTCCATTCAAGAAAAAAGTGATCCCCATAACCAATAGAGCCATACCCAACAACAGCATAAAGCTATATTTCAACGAAGCACTTTCTGCAATAAACCCCAAAATGACAGGGCCCAACAAAAAACCAATATACCCCGATCCCGCAATAAAGGCAACCCCTTGGGAAGAGTCCACGCCCTTGACATTCCCGCCTATCCGGAACAATTCGGGAACAATCACCGAAAACCCAAGGCCATTAAAAGCAAACCCAATGATGGACAATGTGGTGTGCTGCGTGAGTACCAACAAATACCCCAAGGCCGCGATAAAGGCGCCCAACCCCACAATTTTAATGGGACCAATTTTAGCACTGATCCCATCACCAAGAAATCGGCCCAAGGTCATGGTCGTGGAAAACGCCAAGAACCCTGCGCCAATCAGCACCTCGGGGGCCATGGTCATTTCTTTGAGGTAAAGCCCGCTCCAGTCGATGATGGCACCTTCGCTGCCGAAAGAGACAAAACCAATGATGCCCAACAGCAGCAAAGGCTTAAAAAGTTTGAGGCTAAACGGCTCCTTTTCCACAGGAGCGGCAACAATGTGGATGTAGTGTTTTCTAAAATAGAGATTGAGGATAAACACCAACACCACCGTAATGCCCATGTGCAGCACCGGGCTTCCAATAATAGGGATCAGAAAACTGCCCAACCCCACCAAAATACCGCCCAGACTGAAAAAACCGTGAGCCGCCGACATGAAATTTTGCTTGTCCTCTTTTTCAATCTCCGTGACCAAGGTGTTTATGGCAATATCAATAAAACCATTGCCCGCCCCAAATAGGTACAGTGCTGCCATCAACAAGTAATAATTGGGGGCCATAAGCGGCAGCATAGCCGTTGCGGTGACGCCTACAACTCCAAACCAAGAAGCCCTGCCCACTCCAATTTTGTTGATGAACCTGGATGCCACTGGAATAATGGTGAACACGCCGAGGGACAGACAAAACAGAGCAATCCCCAAATCTGCCTTATCTATGCCCAACTTTTCTTTTACGGTAGGGATGTATATGGCCCAGGTACCAAACCAGATATTGATACTGGTAAAAACCCATGCCGCTCCAAAATACCTTGGATTGGACAGAATCAATTTGAGGGACTTCATAAAGATGAGAGGTTGGTCGGATTCATTTGAGGATCGATAAGCGATTATTTGTTTTGTATGCCTTGTTTCAAAATTTGCCCAAAACGGTACATATCTTCATAGGAACAATATAGTGGAGCTGGGGCCAAGCGTATCACATTGGGTTCCCGCCAATCGGTGATCACCCCATTTTTCATCAGATAATCAAAAAGGGCCCTGCCCTCGCCATGCAAAAATACGGACAGCTGGCAGCCCCTCTCCTTTGGGGTAATGATCTCAAAAGTACTGTCCACCTGCTTGTCTATCTCATGGAGAATAAATTCCAGATAGGCCACTAGGGTCCTTTGTTTTTTGATCAAAGCATCCATCCCTACCTCATCGAACAGTTCCAAAGAGGCCAAATAGGGGGCCAATGACAGTATGGGCGGATTGCTCAACTGCCAGGCATCGGCCGATTCGATGGGATCAAATTCAGGCTTCATCAAAAAACGGGTCTCCTTTTTGGTTCCCCACCATCCTTCAAAACGGGGGATGTCCCCCTTACCCAAATGTTTTTCATGCACAAAGATACCGGAAGCGTTCCCCGGACCACTGTTCATGTATTTGTAACTGCACCACGAAGCAAAATCAGCGTTCCAATCGTGCAACTGTAACTTCACATTACCTACAGCATGTGCCAAATCCCAGCCCACAAAGGCCCCAACGGCTTTTCCGGCTGCGGTGATGGCCTGCATGTCCAGCACTTGTCCGTTGTAATAGTTGACGCCTCCCATCAATACCAAGGCCAGCTCTTCCCCTACCTCATTGATTTTTTGGATGATGTCCTCCGTTCGCCAAGCATGTTCCCCTTCCCTTTTTTTCACTTCCACGATGGCTTCCTTGGGATCCCATCCGTGAAAACGGACCTGGCTCTGCAGCATGTACTGATCGGAAGGGAAGGCTTTTTCCTCACAGATGATCTTGAAACGCTTTGTGGTAGGCCGATAAAAGGAGACCATCAACAAATGAAGGTTTACCGTCAAGGTGTTCATCACCGAAATTTCTTTGGGCTGTGCGCCCACCACTTTCGCCAATCCTTCGGCAAGACGTTCATGGTAGTCCCACCACGGTTTTTCGGCATAGAAATGTCCTTCCACCGCCAGTTCCCTCCAGTCCTTCATCACCTCGTCCACATACGCTTGGGTGCGCTTGGGCTGCAAACCGAGGGAATTTCCGGTGAAATAGATGACATCCTTGCCATTCACCTGCGGATAGTGGAACTCTTGCCTGTATTTGGAAAGCTGGTCCGCTGCATCCAGTTGTTGAGCGAATTCCAGCGTATTTTGGAATGTCATGTGCTTTTGCTTTGCTTCAAAAATACGATTTGTGGGATTAAATCCGGCCTCGGAAGTCACTCCAACCGCATTTCGATGATGTGTTTTTTAAACCCTACTTTTTCGTAGGCCCGGATAGCGGGAAGGTTATCGCTGTACACGGTCAACCGTATTTCCTTGAACCCGTTTTGGATCGCCCATTGTTTCAGTTCATCCACAATTTTGGCATTGATGCCCAACCCACGGTATTCCGGATCGGTGTACATGAAACCCAAATAGGCATACCACTCGTGGTCCAAGTAATGCCTTGCTTTCTTTGGGATGGCATAGCCAGAGGCCACAAGTTTCCCATTTGCTTCAGCGACAACTACTTGGGATTCGGGATTTTGCACCATTTGTCTCAAGTCATAATAACTGACCGGATCTTCCCTGATGGTGACGTCAAAAGGGCGTTCCGCCTTGATGATTTCCTGTTCAAAATCCAAAAGCACTGGGAGGTCTTCCAATGTTGCTTGCCTTATTTTTATCGTTTTTGACATCGTATTCCAATTTCATGAATCCATATCGAATGTACTTCTTTTCCCTATTTTTGCGAAAAGTTGACCATGCATTTCCTCTCCCCTTTGTTGGAAAGTTATATTGCCGATCATTCGGAACCGGAACCCGAACTGTTGCAGGAACTGACCCGTGAAACCCACCTGAAAGTGGTCCAGCCAAGAATGATCACCGGGCATTTTCAGGGAAGGGTACTGAGCATGCTGTCCAAGATCATTACCCCAAAATATATTTTGGAAATCGGGACCTACACGGGGTATTCGGCACTTTGTTTGGCCGAGGGATTGCAAAAAGAGGGACAATTGCACACCATTGAAGTGAACGAGGAGCTCCATCAAATGCAGCGAAAGTATTTTGACAGGAGTGGACTTGGGAGTCAGATCGTGCAACACACAGGGGATGCCTTGAAAATCATACCCCGTTTGGAGGTGGTCTTTGATCTTGTTTTTATTGACGCAAACAAGGTGAGCTACAATGATTATTTCGAGGCCGCAATGAAAAAAACAAAGCAGGGCAGTGTCATTCTTTCGGACAATGTACTGTGGTCGGGCAAAGTGGTGGAACCCCTTGAAAAATCCGACAAGGCCACTGCTGCATTGGTCGCATACAACAAAAAACTCAGGGACGACCCAAGGGTGGAAACCGTTCTGCTGCCCATCAGGGATGGACTGACATTGAGCCGGGTGCTATAAAACGCCTGTAAAGGAAGTGGAACAAAAGTGCTGATAAAATGCCCACTATTGCTCCCACGATAATATCTAAGGGATAGTGTACACCAACAAAGATCCTGCTCATGGAAAAAAGAATGGGCCATACAAAGAACAGGATGCACCACCATTTCAGTTTTTTCCAAAGGAAAAGGAACATCACCACGGTTATGGAAAAGGAACTGGCGGCATGTCCCGAAAAAAAACTAAAGTCATCAGGTTGATGGAGTATGCGAATCAAACTGTTGATTTCTTCTGTGTTGTTGGGGCGCAAGCGGGCCACCGAAATTTTGGTCCAATGCATGATGCCCATCACAAAAACAAAGAGTGACAAGACCGTCAAAAATTTGAAAAAGGCTTCCTTTTTGGGGAATTTGATAAACAAGAGGGTCAAAAAAAGAACAAACAGTGGAATCCAATTGGCTGTTTTGGTCACTGTTAACCAAAAAACGTCATATTTCTCAATTCCGAGGCCATTGAGATAGATAAAAGTATCGCGGTCCCATTGGAGGAGTTTTTCCAGCATGGATTTATTTGGTGCTTCTTTTCACGGAGCCGGTAACATCATCCACATTTTTTTTCACCTCGTTCAGCTCATTGCGTATGTCTTTGGTAAAGTCAGTATCTATGCCCTGTTTTTCGGCACTTTTCTGGATTTCCCTTTTAATATCGTCCGTGGCGTCCCGCAATTGGCGCATTCCCTTGCCAAGTCCCTTGGCAATTTCAGGAATTTTATCGGCACCAAAGACCATCACCGCTATAAATAGGATGAAAAAAATCTCTCCGCCGCTTATGAATAGAAAATACATAGGACAAATATAATCAGAACTTGGCAGCAAAATAAAAAAAGCCCCGTGAAATCACGAGGCTCTTCTTAGTTAAATATTTCCTATTTCTCTCCTTTGATACTTTCCTTGAACTTATCAAAGTCAGACTTCTCTTCTTTCTTGGGCCACGCATTGTTGGTGGTATCGATATCGGCCGTTTCCAGCTTGGGATCCACCACAATGCCCACCAATTCTTTCTCTGAGGCAACGACCCTTTTTACCTCGGCATCGTTCTTTCTCCAAATTTCAGGGGGATAGGTAATGTTCTCCTTGGTGCCATCGGCATAGGTATATTCCACGATCAATGGCATGGGAATGCCTCCCGGTTTGTCGAAAGTGACCTCATAGAAATACTTGGGCTCCTTCACCTGCGACCTTTCAGCCTCGGTCATGTTGTCCATCATAAATTCCTTGAGGCTCTGGGAAGTTTCGGTCGGGGATTTCCCTTTCAACTCTGGCATATAATCCTCACTGTCCTCTTCGGCCAAATATACCAATGGAGGCAGGTCGGCCTCTGTAAGGTTTCTGTCCGCCATATATTTCTCCATTTCCTTGGTGGGCTTGTTGGTCACATAATATTTTTTGACCCCTTTCACCCCTATGTCCACATAGTCGGTGGTGTAGAACCAAGCTCTCCAGAACCAGTCTAGATCCACTGCCGAGGCATCTTCCATGGTGCGGAAGAAATCCTCAGGGGTAGGGTGCTTGAACATCCAACGCTGTGCGTAGGTCTTAAAGGCATGATCGAACAGTTCCCTGCCCATTACGGTTTCCCTCAAAATGTTGAGAGCGGTTGCGGGCTTTGCATAAGCGTTGGGGCCCAATTGGTACACATTCTCCGGATTGGACATGATGGGCGAGATAAAGCTTTGGTCTCCCGCCATGTAAGGAACGATTGCGGAAGGTACTCCCCTGCGTGATGGATAATTTTCATTGGGAGCGATAATTTCAGGATAGGTCTTACCAAATTCCTGCTCCGCCAAGTACTGCATAAAGGTATCCAGACCTTCATCCATCCATCCCCACTGACGCTCATCGGAGTTTACGATCATGGGGAAAAAGTTGTGGCCCACTTCATGGATGATTACACTGATCATACCATATTTCACCCTGTCGGAATAGGTGCCGTCCTCATTGGGGCGACCATAGTTCCAACAGATCATGGGATACTCCATTCCTTGGTTTTTGGCGTGTACAGAAATGGCCTTGTGGTATGGGTAATCAAAGGTGTGCTTTGAATAGGTCTGCAACGTTTGTACCACGGCCTTGGTGGACATATCTTCCCAAAGCGGGTTGCCCTCCTTGGGATACATGGAAACAGCCATAACGTCTTTGTTGCCAATTTTGACGGCCTGCATGTCCCAGATAAACTTACGTGAAGAAGCAAAAGCGTAGTCCCTAACGTTGGTCGCTTTGAACTTCCATGTTTTCTTATCGGTGGAGAACCCTTTTTCGGCGGCCTCCACCTCTTCTTGCGTTACAATGATCACTGGTTTGTCATACGACTTGGTGGCCTGCTTGTAGCGCTTCATCATTTCTTTGGAGAAGACCTCCTCCCTATTCTGCAATACACCGGTGGCATCCAGAACGTGGTCTGCAGGAACGGTAATGCTCACATCATAGTTTCCAAAGGGTAGGGCAAACTCGCCACTTCCCCAGAATTGGTGGTTCTGCCATCCTTCCACATCGCTATAGACCGCCATACGAGGGAAGAACTGTGCGATCACGTAGGCACGGTTGCCATCTTTCGGAAAATATTCGTACCCGGAACGGGCACGGTTTACGGTATGGTCTGGAATATTGTACCACCATTTGATGGAAAACGAAACTTTCTCACCACTTTTCAGCGGCTGAGGAATGTTGACCCGCATCATGGTCTGGTTAATGGTGTAGGACAAGGGCTTGCCACTGGCATCCTTTACCCACTCAATATTGAAACCTCCGTCAAAAGGTTCGCTGATATAGGTCTCGGCAAAATTGTCCGCAGTGTAGGCGATGTTCACGCCGTTACCGTCCCGTAGGGGTGACTTTGAATCTTTGGCGCGCACGTTCTGGTCCAATTGCACCCATAGAAATTCCAGATCGTCAGGTGAGTTGTTGTGATAGGTAATGGTCTCCTCGCCATAAAGTTTGGCATTTTTGTCGTCCAGTTCCACGTTCATGACATAATCTGCCTGTTGCTGGTAGTAGTCCGGTCCCGGAGCCCCGGAAGCCGATCTATAAGTGTTCGGAGTGGAGAACTCCTCATACAACTGTTTGAACCTACTTTGGTTGTAATGTCCGGGCTCCCGTTCCTTTTGGGCCTCCTCTTCCTGGGCCATGGCAATGGCTCCAAAAAGAAAGAGTACGGAAGCTACATAATACTTGACTTTGTTCATTTTCAATTTGATTTTTATAATGGTGAAAAATAACGCATTTTAACCAAATGTTAAGGGTGCGTTATAAGTTTAACATTCCTTTACTGTCACTTTTGATGAGCACAAAACTCTTTTTGTTCCCTTTCCATTTCACGTGCACCACGTTCTTCTGTTCGTCGAACAGATCCGTGAGCACTTCATTTTGAACGGACATCGTTTTCATTTCAGACAAAGTCACTTTGGGAATTTCCAGATAACAGATGACCACGTCCTTATCGTAGCGCTTTCCCAAAAAAGTGTATTGGGCAGGTTCTCCGTTGAACTCCACCACAAATTTCGCCCTGAAATACTTTTCAATGTACTCATCGGCAACTTTGGCCTCGTTCTGGGTGGCCAATTTGGCTTTTATCCCATACCGTTCTGCCAAAAGGGCATCCAGGTCGTCGATGAAAATGCGGGTGGTGATCTGAAAAGCATCATCCGCTTCGGAATAGACCATATTGGTGACGCTGACGTAAAATTTATGTGCAGTTGTGAAGGACAAAAAAAAGACCATTGCCAAAGGCAACATCAACATTTTTGCAATTTTCCTCTTCATCATGGCGTATTGGACGTTATAGTGGGAACAATGTTACAGTTTTATGGCTACATCTGCAATTTGTTTGCCAAAACATACTTTTGTTGTCAGGTTGTTGGGTTACTCTGTTATTTGGTTAATAAGTTATTGCCTGCTTGCTGCAGGTAGGGGTTGTTCGGTTACTGAGTTATTGGCATTTGCCGTTTATTGTTTCAAGTTTCTGGTTTGATATTTTAACCTTTCGTGCGAATTCGTGCAATTCGTGTCCAAGGTGGGGGAATCAGAAGCCAGAAGTCGTTACCGCCCACTGCTAACCGCCTACTGGAATTTGGGATTTGTTTTTTTGGTGCTCGATGCTCGAAGTCAGTTTTGGGTTAAAGGTGAAGGGTAAAGAGCTAAGGGTTACAAAGTTTATAGTTTATTATAGTCTATCCTCTATTTTCCATATTCTCAGTTCTTGAACTTGAAACTTGACACTTGAACTTAAACCTGAACTTGGCACTTTCCGACTTCCGACTTCCGACTTCCGACTTCCGACTTCAAAAAAACTCAATCCAAATTGTTGTTCTTGCGATAGGCACGGCTCTTTTCCATCATAAAATCCAATATCTTCAATTTGTCCTGTGTATCGACTGTTTTTTGGAACGCTTCGTCCACCTCACAGAAATACATAAAATCGTCGATTTTTTCCACGGGTATCTTCAATGTCATCACAAAAAGGGAATCCACATAAAAATCCTGCACGCGCTGCGTCCGGGCATAGGTCTTGTCCACTTTTACCCGGTTTTTCAGCATTTTAGTGCGTCCCGTGATGGCATTGATAATGGGGTTGAGCGACACAGCTCCCCCGGCTCCCCCTAGTCCACCACCTGCCGTTACGCTCATTCCCGATGCCTCCTGAAGCATCCGCTCACTCTGGGTGGGTATTTTTTGGTGGGCATTGGGAAGGCCCAGTGCCTCGGCGCTCACGTCTTTTTCCAAGGTCAGTTTGCCCAGGTCCTGGCCCAGATCGCCCGAAAGGTTGTAGGGCATGACCACCACCTCCCTCAGTTCGTTCACAAACTCCTCCATGGGCACTTCAACAAAGTTGGTGTTGTAGAGCAATGGGGTAACAGGCACTATTTTTCGTTTGAAGTGCACCGCGGAAAACACCAAGGTATCGTTGCGTTGAATGTTGATGGCAAAGTTGCCCTCCATATCGGTGATCACGGCCTGTTCCGTGCTGATGTTCTGGACCACCACCCCCACCACATCCTTGTCGGCACTGGTGACCCTGCCCTTCAATTCCTTGCTGGGCTTGTCCTGGGCGGTTGCCAAAAAGACCATACAGCACAACAATGGCAACAAAAAGTGTTTCATTCCTTTTGTATCGTTTCCAAATAGGCTTTGCTCTGGGTCACCAGAAAATCGATCAGTTGGAACTCGTTCTCTTTTTTGAGCAAGGTCTGGGAAGGTATTTTGTCATCACAATAGATCAGAAAAGCATCGATTTTGTCCTGCGGCAATTTCAGGTCAACCACAAAAAACTCATCATCATACACATGGCGGAGCACCTCGCTTACTTTTAGCGGTTCCCTTTGCTGTCCATCCACTTCACGGGCCTTGAACAGTGCCTTGAAAATGTTCACAAAGTTGATTCCGTCCCGCATGCCGCGAACGGTTTGGGATTCCGCTACATTCACCACCTCGGTGCCCCTGTCAATTTCATACTCAAATTGCTTGAAATCCTCATTTTTGACCCGAAGGAACCCCTCTTGGTTCTCGGGGGTGACCACCACTTCGTCCAGTTCCGTGACCTTTTCGGTGACCTCTACCACCAATCGGTTTTTCTGCAAGATCTCGGGGGTGATCTTCACCACTTCCAACTGGTAATTCACCGCCGTGAACACCAATTGGTCGTCCTCCTTTACCGCTATGGCAAACTCGCCATCGTCGTTGGTGATCGTGGCCTCTCCCGAAGTGGAATTGATCACGTTCTCGTTGGGCACGTTGGTACTACGGTACAGCACCTTGCCACGGAGCAATTGGCGGCCGTCTTGCGCTAGCGAAACCGCGGAGACCATTAGGGCGAACACAACCAAAAATATATTTTTCATCGTTTTTCTTTTTAAATGATGGGCCGATTGGGGGCCAAAGTAAATCTTGTCATCGCAGGTGGAGTCGGAAGGACAACCCAAAAACGTCTCAACTGTAGCTGTTTGCCGACAAAGGCAGCCTCGACATGACAATTTTTCAACAATAGCAATAGCACAAGTTAAAGAAAACCTATGAAGGCCATATAAAAAAATAATGCGGTTCTAAACTTTTGTTAATTCTGTGGATTGTAGGCAGGGGTCAGTTCGCAGTAGGCAGGGAGCAGTCTTGGTTTGAGGTTTCGGGTTTCGGGGTTGGAATTTGGTGCTCGGTGCCCGATGCTCGAAGTCGGTTGTTGGGTCAAAGGTCAAAGGTGAAGGGTTAAAGGTTTCTTGTTTCTTCTTGTCTATTTTCTATATTCTATGTACTATATTCTCCCCTCTTGAACTTGACCCTTGAACTTGAACTTTGTACACTGCCAACTGCTTACTGCCGGCTGGGTTATTCAGTTATTGAGTTATTTTGTTATTAAAGTTTGGAATTTGAAATTTGTTTTTTGGTGCTTAGAAATTAATGCTCGATGCCCGAAGTCGGTTCTTGGTTTCAAGTCTTACGTCTTTTCTCTTTTCCCATGTCCCAACCCGAAACTCGCAACCCGCATCCCAAAACCCGAAACCTGAAACCCATTCACCCGTGAACTTCGCATTTGGACGGGAAATGCTAGAAATATGCGATCATACCATTAGTTTTGTGGTTTACGTTTGGAATCCTCAAATACAAACACTGTGAAAACGTACATTAGCTATTTGGTCATTGCCCTACTGATGACCAACGCCCTGAGCGGGCAGGTAAAGATCGGGAGCAACCCCGAAACCCTTCACAATGCCTCGGTACTGGAACTGGAAAGCACCTCGCGTGTGCTGGTGATCACCCGGGTAAACGATGCACAGATGAGCGCCATCAACCCTTTGCGCGGTGCTTTGGTCTATAACACCGACCACGACTGCCTGCACTACTTTAACGGAACGGACTGGATCAACATCTGCGAAGCGCTGGACAATTCCTTTACGGTGAGTACGCGGGCGGATTATCTGAGCCAACTATTTCCCAGTGCCAAAGACAGTACCGTAGTGATTACCCCAACGGAAAATCCGGACGGAAGTCTCAACTATAATTTTGAAGTTAATGTAATCAGCCGGGACAATATCGGCGCCTCTGCGGTCACATCATCAAAAATCCAAAATGGATCCATTGAAAACCGGCACATGGCTCCCAAATCGATTTCGCCACTTAAGTTTGAAGACGGGAACAATGTGGGCGACCTGCTCCGATGGAACGGTACAGTATGGGAACTCACAAATGAAGCCGATATTAGTATTTCTGAGGTGGATGGAACCATTGGAAACGAAGTGGTGGATGCCACTGATGCGACCCTGACCAGATTAGGGTCTGGAACCGATGCCGACCCCTA
Source organism: Allomuricauda sp. (assembly GCA_048270465.1). Lineage (GTDB taxonomy): Bacteria > Bacteroidota > Bacteroidia > Flavobacteriales > Flavobacteriaceae > Flagellimonas. The sequence continues at coordinate 47,187 of JBLWSV010000012.1, read as the reverse complement.
CACTTTGGATGTTTCTCCATTGGGAATAGGAACCGCTGAACTGGCAGATGGTGCAGTGACCAACCCAAAATTGGCCGACAACTCCGTGGGGACAATCGAACTGATCGACGACAGTGTCACCGCAGCAAAGATCGCAGGCGATGTCGCAGGGAACGGCCTAACACAGGCTGCGGACGGATCGTTGGACGTGGATGCACTGGCAGGCGAGGTCACTGGATCGACCGATGCCACCGTTATTGCCAACAATGCGGTCACCTCTGACAAGATTGCCGATGCAAATGTAACCCCAGCCAAAATAGAAGCTTCCCTGACGGATGGGGACATACTTACCACCATAGGTGGTATGGTTACTTGGCAGCAGCCAGCAGAAGCTACTGTGACAGCTATTGCAGGTTCTGTGTTTTTTGCAGATGGAACCAATGGTGTTTCAGAAGACAACCCAAATTTCTTTTGGGACAATACCGATAAAAGACTGGGGGTCGGAACTAATACACCAACATCCACTTTACAAACTGGAGGATCCTTCGCAACTGCTATTTTGAGATGGAATGGTGGTTTATTAGATCTTGACGAAACCCATCACACTATAATAATTGGGGCAAACTCGGATATAAACTTTCCTGCACCTGAGAGTTGTCGAGGTCGTATTTATATCATAAAAAACCCTGCTTATATTGTAAATACTGACGGGTACACTAATCTTATAGGTTCATCAAGTTTTGACATTCCCATGCAAACAACGGTCACAATCCAAAGCGATGGTGTGGAATGGCAACGAATCAACTAATGAAACTCCTCCACCTCATAGCATTCTTATTGCTTGCTCATGGCGGCTTGGCGCAGAGCGCACTCTACCATGCGGGCAATATGCAGGTGCATTCCGCTGGGCTAAACCAAGGGCTGGGCCTGCACACCAACCTTATCAACAACGCCCCTTTTGATCAAAACCAAGGGCTGGTGGGCTTTTATGGCAACAGCTCCATCCAGGTGATGGGCAGCACCCCTCCCGCTTTTAGAAACGTGGAGGTCATGGCCACAAGTGATGTCTTTTTACACATTCCCGTAAACGTGCGGATCAATGTCAACTTTATTGAGGGCAATGTGGACACCCCGGTCAACGATCCAACCGTTTACCTGAACTTTATGGAAAATGGTTTTGCCACTACCGGGGCCGAGGGCAACAACGACTCCAAGGTCACGGGCTTTGCGGCCATCAACAACCAATCTTTTTTTCGCTTCCCCGTGGGGGATTTTCACCAATTGCGCACCTTGACGATGGAATCCGAGGGCAGCCCGCCTTTGGCCGTCTGTGCCTATTTTTTTGAGGACCCCTCCGCCCCACTGTCCCTTTCCGGCAGTTTTGACGTGAACGATAAGGTAAAGGACATCGGCACGGTTTCCGATCGGGAGTTCTGGATCCTGCGCAGCGATGTGCCCGCCCGCGTGACCATCTCTTGGAACGAGCGCAGTGCCTTGTCCATCATCCCCAATGCTACCTTGGAGTCCATCATTGTGGTGGGCTGGAGCAAGGCCGCCAACCAATGGGTGATCATCGGCAATTCGGCGATCAGTGGCGACGTGATGGAGGGTTTTGTGACATCGGAGACCTTTGTGCCCAGCGAATATGCGGCCATTACCTTTGGTACCATTCCGTTGCCCACAGATACCTTTGCGGTGAACAACCCAACGCTCGGCAACTATTTTCTCAGTCCCAACGGCGATGGGGTGAACGACTTTTTGGTGATCGACAACCTGGACGAATCGCCCAACAACAGCTTGCAGATCTTTAACCGATTGGGGCAAAAGGTTTTTGAGCAGGCAAACTACACCAACGAGTTCCGTGGGGAATCCAACACGGGAAGTTTTGTCATGAACCAGGACATTGGCCTGCCCGAAGGGGTCTATTATTACCTGGCTACGCTGAACGACCTGAACCTGCAATACACGGGCTATCTGTTCTTGGACCGCTGATCTGCATTGCACCTTTACCAAATTGGGTTTTCAGCCCTGAGCTGTCACACTGAGCTGTCACCCTGAGCGTTGGTTACTGAGCTGTCACCCTGAGCGTTGGTTACTGAGCGTAGTCGAAGTAAGTCGAAGGGGCAGTCGAAGGGTCTGGCGAGATGTTATCGGTCTGCTTTTCCATGAGACCTTTTGTGAAAAACTTAATTTTCATCTCTTTTTGGCCGGAATGACAGATTATTGCGATTTTTACGTTGTCTGGTAGGAAGAGGTATATAATGGCATCGAACAGTGCCACCTTGAGCTGTCACCCTGAGCTGTCACCCTGAGCGCTGGTCATTGAGCGAAGTCGAAATGAGTAGAAGGGGTAGTCGAAGTAAGCCGAAGGGGGCAGTCGAGAGGCAATTGATGGCGAAGCTTCCAAGTTCATCTTGAGCAAAGCTGGAAGAATCGACCAGGCATAAGGATGCGTCATGCCTGATTGTTGACCTCCAAACCCAATAACAGCATAACTGAACAACAGAATAACATATCTACGATGAAGAGAAGAAACTTTATAAAGACGACCACCATATCGGGACTGGCCTGTGCCATTCCACCATTTGTGCCCCTATCCCCTTTTCACATCGAGGAAGACTATACTACCGACGAATTGATGGGCAAGGCCAAGATCGAACTTTATGGCAAGGACATCAACCTGCGGAAAGCGGCCCATGATGCCTTTTTGGAGATGAAAAAGGCGGCCTATTCGGATGGGTACGACATCAAGATTGTGTCCAGCTACCGTGATTTTTACCGTCAGGAAGGGATTTGGGAGCGCAAGTACCTCCGCTTCACCGAGGACGAACGCATGGAGCCCATGGCGGCCATCGACAAGATCATTGAATACTCTACCATTCCCGGTACCAGCAGGCACCACTGGGGCACCGATATCGATATCATAGACGGTTATCCGAAGACCTCTGGGGATGTGCTGGTGGCCGATAAGTTTGAAAGTGGCGGTCCGTTTGAGGGGCTAAAGCAATGGTTGGACGAAAATTCGGAAAAATTCGGGTTTTACCTCGTCTATACCAATGACCCAAGGAGAAGGGGGTTCAAATACGAACCTTGGCACTACAGCTATGCGCCCATTTCCATCCCTATGCTCGCGGCATACCGAAGGTTGAACGTTTTGAAACTTTTGCTCGAAGAGGAGTTTTTGGGGATAGAGCATTTTACCGCAGGCTTTGTGCGCAGCTATGTGCAGGACCATATTTTGGACATCAATCCCAAACTTTTGTAGCCTCTTTTTTCGTATCTTCCATTACCGCTAAACACGAACACCATGAGAAGAGGAAGTTGGAGGATCCGTATCTTGGTAGGCCTCGCCATCGTGGCCTTTGCCTTTATCCGCCGTTGCAGCAACCAAGAAGAAAACCCCTATACCGGAAGAGTACAGAATATTGACATGACCACGGAGCAGGAGATTGCCATCGGGCTCCAGAGCGCCCCCGAAATGGCACAGCAGCACGGAGGGTTATATCCTGATGAACGTTTGCAGAACTTGGTGGACCAAGTGGGCAACCGACTTGTGCAGAACAGCATTGCCAGCGAGACCCCTTATCGATATGAATTCCATTTGTTGGCGGACGACCGAACCATCAACGCCTTTGCCCTCCCCGGCGGGCAGATTTTTATCACCTACGCACTTTTTTCCCAACTGAGCGAGGCCCAATTGGCGGGTGTGCTCGGGCACGAAATCGGCCACGTCATCGGCAGGCACTCCGCGGAACGCATTGCCGAGAGCAGTTTTTGGCAGACCTTGGCCACCGGGGCATCCGTAGGTGGCGACATGGGGAGCGTGGTGAGCGGCATTGGACAGAACACCTTGTTGAAAAATGGACGAGGCGACGAACTGGAGAGCGATGACCTGGGCGTACTGTTCATGATCGAATCGGGTTACGACCCCAACGAGATGATCAAGGTGATGGAAATCCTTAAAGCGGCAGCGGGTCCCGATCGGGTGCCAGAGTTCCAAAGTACCCACCCAGACCCTGAGAACAGAATTGAAAAAATTAGGGAGGCCATAGAAAAATATTCAGGTCGATAGAAACGGCACATTCATCGAGAAAAACAGATAAGTCATTAGATTTCACTATCTTTGAATTGACCCCAAATCCTATATCATCTTTTACTTATCCCATTTGTGCTATCCTAAAGAGAGAACACATTATGGGAACACTATTACACTTTAAGCACCTCTATTTGGAGGCATTCGACGATTGTAAACCGAGTTTTGTGGTACTTTTTCTGAAAGGGTACTCCATCTTTTGTGCGGTCATGCTGTTCATGGCAGTATATGCATTTTTGTACAGGGCTTTTACCGGCTTTGAATTCTGAGCCACAACATACTCTTTTGCAAGAACACTAAATTACATGTAAAATGAGCTCAAAAAAACCCGATCCTTAAGGATCGGGTTTTTTATTGGACGAATAAACTCCTTATTTCTTTTTCATAGCGGCCTCCAAAACCTCCAGTGCTTCGTCGGCATTGGACAATTCGGCATGCTTCTTCACCGTGTAGCCCTTGTCGCAGCGCAGTTTCAGATCTGCTCCGTTGTCAATAAGGACTTTCAGCACTTCGGCCTTGTTGTAGCGTGCCGCAAAATGGATGGGGGCCATGCCCAAGGACTTTTGGTTCACATCCTCGCCAAGCTCGATAAGTTTTTTCACGGTCTCCACATCACCCTGCATTACGGCCTTACAAAAAGTGCTCAGTTCAGGTGGTGTTGTGGTGAGGTTCGGGGTTTCGTTGGTAGGGATCTCGTTGGCGGAAATGCCTGTCACTGCTAGCATGCACAATGCAGCTACTGCAAAAATTGCTTTTTTCATGATGATTTGTTTTTTGATTAATGAATGAATACTTGTCATAAAAATAGACTCCCCCTAGAGCAATATGTTACAGGATTAACACTTAAATAACTAAATTTTAACAATCCTTCAATTTTAACATAAAAAAATTAACAAATCCGCAATCAGAAAATAAGCGAAACCCTAGGGCATCCAAACAGATCATTTTATTTTTGAAAACATAATTTCCATACCATGAACAAGAAGGTCATCCTAATGATATTGGACGGTTGGGGAAAGTCCCCAGACCCAAAGGTTTCTGCCATAGCGCAGGCCAACACTCCCTTTGTGGATTCACTCTACACCCAATACCCCAATGCAGATCTGCTCACCGACGGGATGAACGTGGGCCTACCGGAAGGACAAATGGGCAATAGCGAAGTGGGCCACATGAACCTTGGTGCGGGCAGGATCGTTTATCAAGACCTGGCCAAGATCAACAAGGCCGTAAAGGAGGATACCCTAAAAAACGAAGACGTGTTGAAAGCGGCTTTTGACTATGCCAAGACCAATAAAAAACCCATCCACTTTTTAGGCCTGTTGAGCGATGGAGGCGTACACAGCCATATTGACCATCTCAAGGCACTGATCAAGGCAGCGGAGGAAAGCGGTGTAGAAAAATCCTTCGTACATGCCTTTACGGACGGAAGGGATGTGGATCCCAAAAGCGGCAAAGGCTTTTTAGCGGACCTGGTCAACTTTTGTTCCGACAAAAATACCAAACTGGCCTCGGTCATTGGCCGTTACTACGCCATGGATCGCGACAAAAGATGGGAACGGGTAAAACTGGCCTATGATGCCGTGGTGAATTCCGAAGGCGAAAAAACACAGGACATCGGCAAGGCCATGCAAAAAAGTTATGACGAAGGGGTAACCGATGAATTCATCAAACCTTTGATCATGACGGATGCGGAAAACACCCCGCTGGCAAAAATCAACCAAGGAGACGTGGTCATCTTCTTCAACTTTAGGACCGACCGTGGCAGGGAACTCACCCAAGCACTGAGCCAACAGGATTTTCATGAGCAGAACATGCACAAAATGGACCTGTACTATGTCACCATGACCAATTATGATGAATCCTTCAAGGGGGTCAAGGTGATTTACGACAAGGAAAATATTAAGGACACTTTGGGCGAGGTGCTTTCCAAAAATGGAAAAAAACAGATCCGAATCGCCGAAACCGAAAAATACCCTCATGTTACCTTTTTCTTCAACGGGGGCCGCGAGGAGCCGTTTGAAGGAGAGCAGCGCATTCTTTGCCCCTCACCAAAGGTGGCCACTTATGATCTCCAGCCTGAAATGAGTGCTTACGAGATTCGTGATGCCATCATTCCCGAACTTAAAAAAGGATTGGTGGATTTTGTGTGCCTCAATTTTGCCAATCCCGATATGGTGGGCCACACCGGGGTCATGTCCGCAGCCATAAAGGCCTGTGAAACGGTGGACGAATGTGCCAGGGATGTCGTTACGGCGGGCTTAGAAAACGGATATTCCACCATAGTCATTGCCGACCATGGCAACTGCGACACCATGGTCAACCCCGATGGTAGCCCCAACACGGCACATACCACCAACCCTGTTCCGTTGATCCTCGTGGATAAGGACCTGAAAGAGATCAAGGATGGTGTTCTTGGAGACATTGCCCCTACCATTTTAAAATTGATGGGTGTTCCACAGCCCGAAGCGATGACCCAAAAACCACTGGTTTAAGGTAAAATTCGCCATAATCCATAGATTCAAATTATCTTTGCGGCTATGATTCAAGTAAAGACAGCAGAAGAAATTGAATTGATGCGCGAGAGTGCCTTGGTGGTCTCCAGAACCTTGGGCATGCTCGCCAAAGAAATAAAACCCGGGGCCAATCCCTTGAAATTGGATAAAATGGCCGAGGAATTTATTAGGGAACAAGGGGCCGAGCCCGGTTTCTTGGGTATGTATGACTTTCCCAATACCCTGAACTGGAGCCCCAATGCACAAGTGGTCCATGGAATCCCAAACAACGAACCCTTGAAAGAGGGCGATATTGTGTCTGTGGATTGCGGTGCGGTAAAAAACGGATTCTTCGGGGACCATGCCTACACTTTTGAAGTGGGTGAAGTAGCAGAAGAGACCAAAAAACTATTGAGGGTGACCAAGGAGTCCCTTTATGTCGGCATTCGGGAGTTCAAGGAAGGGAACCGCGTGGGCGATGTGGCCTATGCCGTCCAAAAATACTGTGAGGACCATGGCTACGGCGTGGTTCGGGAACTGGTGGGCCATGGCTTGGGAAGAGAGCTTCATGAAGACCCCCAGATGCCCAATTATGGTAAAAGAGGCCGGGGAAAGAAATTCGTGAACGGTATGGTGGTCGCCATAGAGCCCATGATCAATATGGGGACAAGGCGCATCAAGCAGTTAAAGGACGGATGGACCATTCTGACCGCAGACGGCAAGCCCAGTGCACACTTTGAGCACGATGTGGCTTTGGTTGACGGAAAACCGGAACTGCTATCCACCTACCAATACATCTATGATGCTCTGGGCATCACCAGTGATGAAGAGGATGAGTTCCGCAGCAAAAAATTGGTGCTTTAGGCCCCAACAGTCTTTTTGCTGACACGAATTCCACGAATTTTCACTAATTTCTCAAATTTATATGTCCCAAATCTTATATAAAAATGAGTCCTATTTTGTTGTTGGTCTGTGCATGGATGTTCACAATGAATTGGGCAAGGGTTTTAGTGAGGCAGTGTATAGCGATGCATTGGAAATTGAACTGAAATCCAATGGTGTTCCATTCAGAAAAGAAGTCAAATTTGACATCATATATAAAGGAGAGCTGCTAAAGCACCACTACTTTGCTGATTTTATTATTGATGATAAAATCATATTGGAACTCAAAGCAGTGGAAAAAATCAGTAGTGGTCATATAAAACAAACTTTAAACTATTTGGCAGCATCAAAAATGAAGTTGGGCCTCATTGTAAACTTTGGAGAAGATAGTTTTACCTATAAAAGAGTTTTACTGTAAGGTATTCGTGAAAATTTGTGCAATTGGTGTCGAACATTTTTAATTTTTTTTTGAGAAAATCCGTGTAATTCGTGTCAAAAATATTCAAATACTTTCTCAACCTAATTCCAAGACCACTACTCATCAGGTTGAGCTATTGGGTTCGCCCTTTGATTGCCCTTTCCCTAAAGGGAAAAAACTATACCGATCCCATCGATGGAAAAAGTTTCAGGAGTTTTTTGCCTTATGGCTATGAGAATCCGCGGGAAAATGTACTGTCCCCTTCTACCCTTTCCCTGGAACGGCACCGATTGTTATGGCTCTACCTTAAAAACGAAACGGATTTCTTTACAAAACCGCTCAAACTGCTCCACTTTGCACCCGAACAGGCATTTTACAAGCGTTTCAAGAAGCTGGAAAACATCGAATATACCACGACCGACCTCAATTCACCTTTGGCCGATGTGAAAGCGGACATTTGCAACCTGCCGTTTGCAGACAACAATTTTGATGTGATTCTTTGCAACCATGTGCTGGAACATATTCCCAATGACACCAAAGCCATGCAGGAGCTTTACCGGGTGATGAAACCGGGCGGATGGGGCATTGTCCAGATTCCGCAGGACCTGAAACGGGAAAACACCTTTGAGGACGACACCATCACCGATAAAAAGGAACGGGCCAAAATCTTTGGACAATACGATCATGTGCGTATTTACGGAAGGGACTATTTTGACAAACTGCGCAGCGTGGGATTCACCGTCGAGGAAGTGGATTACACCCATGTACTTCCAAAGGAAGAGGTTGAGAAATACCGATTGGCCAAAGGAGAGATCATTCCTTTAGTTTCCAAAAATTAGTCCGTTTTTATTCCGCTCAAGCTTTCCAGTTTAGCGATCAACCCCCAATTTTGATGATATAGTTCATCCCCTGTGGATACCAAGAAAATCTCATTTTTGCCTTTGACCAGTTTCAAATCCACAGTTTCATCATCAACAAACACCCTTCCTTCTTTTTCCTTCGTGTCCATTTCTCCACTAAAAACAATTTTATCATTAAGTATGATCATTAGGTGTTTGGCAAAACCAAAATGCAATTTTACACTTTGTGCGCTCTTGGTGCCAATACTGGTTTTCAAAGCAACAGTGCCGCTCATTTCATTGACAAACCTACTGATATTGACCAATCCATCCTCATCAGCCCGTACCTTCTTCCATGTGACACCGCTACTTTTGAGGGAGTCCAACTGAAAAAGGATTTCCTCTTCATTCTTGACAAACTTTGGAGATAGTTGCCACTTGCGCAAATTAGTATCCGAAAGCCTTGTCGTATCGTCTTTTTCCGTTGCCAAGACGGTATCTTTTAGATCCTTGACGGAAACATTGGCATAAAAAGCATCATAAAATTGACTTCTCAAGCTGATGTCCCCTGACTCACTGTCCCGTTTCAAGTTTACAGTCATTTTGGGCACTTCCATATCCTCAACATATACGGAGGCGCGGTCTCCAATCACAACTATCTTTCCATGCGTCCAAACAAGTGGGTCCCACAATTCCCAGTTGGTCGGGGTCTTTCTGAAAAGGCCAGCCGTGAGCTGTTCCATATCATCTATTGCCCTGATATCCTCATTTATAAAATACAATTGGGCCTTGGGAGAATAGTTCACTCCCTTTTTCTCCATTTCATATCGCAAACCATCCCCAATGGGTCCTTGCTCAAATTGATCTTCGATGGCCAATGGAAACGAAGCCATCTTTTTTTCAGCAAACACAGCACTGCTCTCATATTGGGGATAATTGTACAGCTGCCATGGCAAGCTACCGTTAAAAATGGGAATGTATTGAAGGGCATCTTCCTTTCCGCTTGCAATTTTCCTGAAATATATCAACTCATGGTTGTCTTTGTCCTGCCCTCGAAAGCCCAATCCCGGCATTGAAAATCCTATGAAATCAAATTCAACTTCAAAGTTTTTAAACTTCATATTTTTTAAATGCGCATTGTGCCCCTTTGGAAGGTGTAGTGCCTTCTTACCGTCGTACACCATTGTATCCATGGGCTGCGATATTCCTTCACTGTTTTGGACGTTCCAGGTAAGGTCGTCAAAAGGTAGGTCCTTGGTCCGGTCATTGTTTTGGGCACACGATAATTGTGCAAGAACAATACTGCACAGGAATAATTTGTTAATTTTTGTTTTCATGATGAAATCCGTTTTTTTGTTTATAATTGATCGATGATTTTCAAATGTATTACCGGACAATTTTGCGGGGAGGTACGGAACGGTTCATTTCTGTTCAAGTTTGTTCATCATGGTGAACACTTCTGAATTGGAAGATTACAAGAAATATATCGCCCATTGTTTTTCCTTGATTTCGAATAAGTTATCCAGGGGATCCATAGCGTCATGGGATACTTACGACTTCCGTGTGCTCAGTGAATCCATACATGAAGAAACAGGCACGTTATTGAGTATTTCCACCTTAAAGCGTTTGAGCGGCAGAGTACATTACGGTTCAAAACCCAATAACAGTACCTTGGACGCATTGGCAAAGTATGTTGGTTTTAGGGATTGGAGGGAATTTGTAAAAAATGTCGAGCCGATAAAAGGGTCCGATGGAAAAAAACATAGAGGGAAGATCACTCGGATAACATACGGAATGGGTCTTTTGGTATTGCTAGTCATCCTATCCCTTTCCTTTCCTTTTTACAAGGTCACCACCCATTATAACCCAAATGACTTTTCCTTTTCCGTCAAATCCGTCGCTTCAGGCTTGCCCAACTCTGTGATCTTTAAATATGATGCCTCGATGGCGGATGATAAGGACAAGATCGAAATCCAACAAGATTGGGACAAACGAAAGAGAGTAGTGGTCAACAAAACGGACAGTATTTCAACATGTATCTATTATAGGCCGGGTTTTTTTAAATCAAAGTTGGTGATCAATGGTTCCATTGTCCAGGAAAAGAATGTTTTTATCCCCTCAAATGGCTGGTTGGGCACCATTGAAACAGATTCATTGCCCATATATCTCGATATGGACAGATTAAGTGTCGATAACACCATTTCCATAACGACAGAAAGCTTGAAGGCCCATGGGTTGGACCCTTATGCGGCCAAGACTTTTGTAGGCTTGTACCGAGTGCAGGATTTCGGGGCCATTTTCACGGATGATTTTGAACTGACAACCTCTTTTCGCAATGATTTTAAATCGGGGAATGTTCCTTGCCAACTGGCCCAATTGACAATTTTGAGCGAAGATGGACCAATTGCCCTCCCTGTTTGCAATAAGGGGTGCATTTCCGAAATTTCACTGTTTGCGTTCAACAAGCAAATAGATGGCAAAAAAAATGATCTATCAAACTTTGGTGTGGATCATAGTGATTTTGTGCGCATGGAGTGTATTTCGAAAGATCAAAAATTGACCATCACTGTCAATGGAAAACCTGCATATACATTTGATGTTCCCAAGCCTAAAAGTAAAATAATTGGGTTTTGTTTCTTTTTTGAGGGAACCGGTTCTGTCAAAGATATCAAGCTCAAAAAAAATGACCGAATCATTTATGATTCCAAAATCTGAACCATCTTAAGGTTTCACCAAGGTCTTGAACCCTGATGTCATAAATTCAGTAGTATGTCCTTCATCATCCAGATAAATGATGTATGCCTCCAATTCCTCATGTTCCGCTAGGACTTTTTTGGATTCTTCCAGATCCATCGCCATAAAAGTAGTGGCAAAGGCATCGGCCAACGCACAGGTGTTCGCCACCACACTGGTTGCCAATACATTGGAATTTTTGGTATAGCCCGTTTTCGGGTTGATGGTGTGGACATACTTCTTTCCAGTTTCAGGATCCACCCTGAACTTTCTATAATTTCCGGAAGAGGCCATTGCCTTGTCCTCCAATAAAACGATCAACTTGAGTTGGCGACCGGTTTCCACTTGTGGGTCATCTATTCCGACCGTCCATTGTTTTCCCGAAATAAGATTGGTGCCCTTGGCCAACACCTCGCCACCGACTTCCACTAAATAATTTCGAATTCCCTTGGCGTCCAACATGGCCCCCAAGCGGTCTATGGCATAGCCCTTGGCCACTGCATTGAAGTCAAAACGGATGGCTGGATGCGCCTTGGAAATGGTATGATCGTCATTTAACCTCACCTTTTCCCATCCCACATAGCCCAACAAGCTGTCCACTTTTAGACTGTCGAGTTCCAACTGTTCGCCGGGGCCAAACCCCCACGCATTGGCCAGAACACCGATTGTGGGATCAAAATAACCCCTGGAAGCGCTATGAACCTTACTGGAAATATCAAAAACTTCACGGAACATGTCGTCCACCACAATTGTGGAATCCCCTTCATTGATCTTGGATATGTCCGATGATGGAATATAAGTGGACATGGATTGGTTCACGGCCTGAAACACGGAATCAATTTCCTGTTGATAATCCAGCTCCCCATCGGCAATATAAATAATGGAATAGGTGGTGCCCAATGCATTGCCCCAATTTTGGTTTTTAACCTGTTCATTGGGCTTACATCCAAAAAACAAGACTGTCAGAAACAAAAACAACGCTTTCCCCATAACCTATATTTCTATTAAACCTTGGTAATCCACAATATACTCTTCGTTCAGATATACGGGCAGTTCACGATTGGAAGCATTGGAGAGTCCAACCCCCGCAAAATAGGTCTTGGCCTCAAACTTTAGCGCATGGTCTTTCACCTTTTGCATCAGTTGGTCATCATATTCCCTTGGATCGTTGGGAAATTCCACGTTGCGCACCACGATAAAATGCAGCACTTTTTCCTTCAGGCAAACATATTGTGGATTTTTTTTCAGTTTACTGTTGATGGCCATAAATTCAAAGCCATTCGCTTCCAGTTCCCGGCCCACAATGTTCATGGCCAGGTTATGCAGTTCCTGTTCTGTCAGTTCCCTTCGCATACGTTACAAAAAAACCGATGCAAGGCATCGGTTGGTTTTTATGATCAAACATCTCTCGACTGCCTGTCCGTCTGGAAGGACCACGCTCGAGGTGGTATTTCACTTTAATCTATCCTCCAAAGTCATCGAATCTGATATTCTCATCCGGAATACCAAAGTCCTCTCCCATTTTTTGAACAGCTTTGTTCATCAGTGGGGGACCACAGAAGTATAACTCGATGTCCTCGGGAGTTTCATGATGGTTCAGGTAGTTATCGATGACACAATTGTGGATGAATCCAACGAAACCATCGCCTTCTTCATCGTTAATGTCTTTTTTCACCTTCCAGTTATCCTCTTCCAATGGCTCTGAAAGTGCCATGTAGAATTTAAAGTTGGGGAATTCCTTTTCCAATTGCTTAAAGTGGTCAATGTAGAACAACTCTCTCTTGGAGCGACCTCCGTACCAATAGGTTACTTTTCTGTCGGTTTTCAGGGTTTTGAACAAGTGGTACAAATGCGAACGCATAGGTGCCATTCCTGCTCCACCACCCACATATAGCATTTCAGCTTCCGATTCGTTGATAAAGAACTCACCGAAGGGTCCGGAAATGGTCACGGGATCTCCTTTTTTCAGACCAAAAATATAAGAGGATGCTATCCCAGGGTTCACGTCCATCCAACCGTTCTTGGATCGGTCCCATGGCGGGGTCGCAATACGTACGTTCAACATGATTTCCCTTCCTTCTGCAGGGTAGGACGCCATGGAGTAAGCCCGCTCTACGGTTTCAGGATTTTTCATCACCAAGGGCCACAAGTTGAACTTGTCCCATTCTGCTTGAAATTTATCCGGCGTTTCATGCTCCTCTGGGTGTGCCGTGATGTCGATATCGGAATATTTGACTTCACAGGGCGGGATTTCGATTTGGATATAACCTCCTGCCTTATAGTTCATGTCTTCCGGAATTTCCACCACAAACTCCTTGATGAAAGAGGCCACATTATAGTTACGCACCACTTTGGCATTCCATTTTTTGATTCCAAAGACCTCTTCGGGAATGGTAATCTCCATATCCTGCTTCACCTTCACTTGGCAGGCCAATCTGGCCCCATGTTGCAACTCCTTTTTGGAGAAATGGGGGGTTTCGGTCGGCAAGGCCTCCCCTCCACCCGAAAGCACATGGCATTCGCACTGGATACAGGTTCCCCCACCACCACAGGCAGATGGCAAAAATATTTTTTGGTTCCCCAAGGTTGACAAAAGGGAGTTCCCCGACCCCACTTCAATCTTTTTCTCCCCGTTGATGGTTATGGTAACGGGTCCCGAGGGTGATAATTTTTCTTTGGTGAAAAGCAACAAGGCCACCAACAACAACAACAAAACCAAAAAGGCTACTACGGTAATCAGAATGGTACCTCCAGTACTTGCGGCTAAAATCATCTTTACTTGTTTATAACTTCGTTATAGGAGACTGTTTTATCCTTGTCCTCCAGCTCCTTTTTAATTTCTTTTTCCTCTTTGACGGCCTCAGCGGTAGTGGTGCTTGCAGGCTCTTCGGGTGGTTCGTTGTCACCGGTGAGCATTCCTCCAAAGCTCTGGAACCCGATGCCCATCAACCCTGTGATGATAAAGGTGATACCAAGACCACGCAAGGGTGCGGGCACGTTGGAATACCTGATTTTCTCCCGAATGGCGGCAATGGCCAAAATGGCCAAGAACCATCCAATTCCTGAACTGACCCCGTAATTGAGCGCCAATCCCAAATTGGGTATATCGCGGGTCTGCATGAAAAGCGACCCTCCCAAAATAGCACAGTTCACAGCTATCAAAGGCAAGAATATCCCCAATGAATTGTAGAGGGACGGAGAAAATTTTTCAACCACAATCTCTACCAATTGCACCATGGTGGCAATCGTTGCGATAAATAAAATGAACGATAGGAAGCCAAGGTCATAATCGGCATACTCAGGGCCCAACCAGGCCAACGCTCCATCTTTCAGCAAATATTGATCCAAAAGCCAGTTTAGCGGTACCGTAACACCCAAAACGAATATTACCGCAGCCCCCAGACCAACGGCTGTGGACACTTTCTTGGATACGGCCAAATAGGAACACATTCCCAAAAAGACCGCGAACACCATATTGTCTATGAAGATCGACTTAAAAAAAAGTTCTAAATGCTCTATCATGCTTCCTCAGTTTATGCTTCTTCTATTAATGCCCTGTTTCTGGAGCGTTGTACCCATATAATGATGCCCACCACGATCAATGCTGCCGGAGGTATGATCATGAAACCATTGTTCTCATATCCCGTTGCATAGAGTCCGGTCTTGGCAACAGGGTCGCCCAAAACTTGGATCCCAAACAAGGTACCAGAACCCAAAAGCTCCCTAAAAAACCCGACAATGACCAAAATGATCCCATAGCCCAAGGCATTTCCTATGCCGTCCAAAAACGATTTCCAAGGTCCATTCCCGAGGGCAAATGCCTCAAAACGGCCCATGATGATACAGTTGGTGATGATAAGCCCCACAAAGACCGATAGTGTTTTGCTGAGCTCATAAGCAAAGGCTTTGAGCACTTGGTCCACAATGATCACCAAGGTGGCCACAACGACCAGTTGCACAATGATTCTGATTTTTGAAGGAATAATGTTCCGCATAAGCGATATGACCACGTTGCCCATTCCGAGCACAAACAGTACCGATATTGCCATGACCACGGAAGCCTTCAGTTCCGCGGTGATCGCCAAGGCAGAACAGATGCCCAATACCTGAATGGTAATCGGGTTGTTGTCCGCCAAGGGGTCCAATATCAGGTTTGCATCTTTTTTTGATAGTAGAGCCATATTATTTTGTTCTAATGGTTTCTAAATAAGGTTTGTAAAGCTTCAGGCTTTCTTTGATCATGGCGGTCACACCGTTTCCTGTAATGGTGGCCCCGGCCAATGCATCCACTTGGTTGTCCTCTTTATCTTCGTTCAAGGGGTCGTTGTTGCCTTTGGCGACCTCTACTCCGGTATAGCTATTGCCATCCAGAACGGTCTCGCCCTCAAAATCATCCATGAAGAAACGTTGATTGATGTTGGCACCCAAACCCGGGGTTTCGCCTCTATGGTCAAAAAAAACACCTTGGACCACCATGTCCCGGTCGAGTGACATGAATCCCCAGATAGCATCCCAAAGTCCTTTACCGTACATGGGGATGATGTAGTATTCCTTACCATCCTTTTCTCCAACGAGCAAAGGCAGTTCGGCACTTTCCCCTTTTTTTACCTTGTCCAGTTCTTTCTGCACATCGATTAAATAGGCATTTTCCTTTTCCTTTGCTTCGGAACCCACAACAACCATCTGCTTTTTTATGTATTTTGAAAATTCCCCTTCCACTTGATTGGTGGGGATGAATTCAACGCCACCATCTCCTTCGTTTTGGTTGACGCCCATGGCATACAGAATGTTCTGTTGCTTTTCAAAGCGTTCATTTTCATCGATTTTTGGCTTGAGGCCCGTGGCCAAAAAGGCAAGTACAGAACCCACGATGATCACCATGATTACCGCAAAAATTACGGTGTAGCCATTCTTTTCTGTGTTGATTGCCATAATAGTTAAGCTGTTTCCGTTTTTAATGAATCAACCTCATCCGAAGCTTTGGGATATATGGTCGCTGTTTTGAATCGTTTCAATCTTCTCTTGATGTTGCCTTTCACTACGTAGTGGTCAATGGTCGGTGCAAATACGTTCATCAACAATATGGCCAGGAACACCCCTTCCGGATATCCGGGATTGAACACCCTGATCATGACCGACAGGAATCCGATAAAGAATCCATAGATCCATTTTCCCCTGTTGGTCTGTGCCCCGGTCACGGGATCCGTCGCCATGAACACGATACCGAAGGCGAGTCCGCCCACCAATAGATGTTGCCAATAAGGGAAGCTCATCAAGGTATAAAATTTACTATAGCTAGGTATCAATTCATAAGCTACAACACCATTAAAAACAAGGCCCATCACCAAGGAGCCAATTACGGCGCTCACCATGATCCTCCATGAGGCAATCTTGGAGAAAATCAGGAAAAGGGCACCTAACAAAATCAAAAATGTTGACGTCTCCCCTACAGATCCCGGAATAAAACCGTAGAACATGTCCGAAAGGCTATATCTGATTTCCGAGGCATTACCTTGTGCCAAGTAGCCCAAAATGGTCTCCCCTGAAATGGCATCCGCAGTACCTGCCCTTTCCACGGCCCCGTGTACCCAAACCTTGTCCCCGCTCATCCAGGTGGGATAGGCAAAGAACAAAAAGGCACGAATGGTCAACGCCGGGTTGAGGATGTTCATCCCCGTTCCCCCGAACACTTCTTTTCCGATGACCACACCGAATGCAACGGCAATCGCCAACATCCATAACGGGGTATCAACAGGCACGATCAATGGCACCAACATTCCGGTCACCAAATACCCTTCTTCCACTTCATGGCCCTTGATCACGGCAAACAAAAATTCGATGGCCAGACCCACTCCATAGGATACAATGACCAATGGCAGCACTGTGACCAATCCCAACCAGAAGTTGTCCCAAGTGAGGAAATGCTCAAAAAGGTCAAAATTCTCAGGAAACCCGTTGATGGCAGAGTAATGCTGATATCCCGCATTGAACATACCGAACAACAAGCAGGGCACCAAGGCCATGATCACCGTGTTCATGGTTCGTTTCAGGTCGTCCGCAGCGCGAACATGCGCACCTGTATGTGTGGTTTCGTTAGGTGTGTAAAGAAACGTATGCAGTGCATTGAAGGCAGGAGCCATCTTTTTGCCCTGATACTTTAACTTAAGCTGATGTAATTTTTCTTTCATGCCCATATTATCCAAGTTCTTTTTGCAACAAATCCAATCCTTCCCTGATGATTTGTTGGTGCGGTTGTTTTGATATACAGATGAATTCCGTCAATGAGAAATCCTCTGGGGCCACTTCATAGAGCCCCAATTGTTCCATTTCGTCCAAATCCTTGACCATACAGGCCTTCAAGAGTTGGAGTGGATAAATATCCATAGGGAATACTTCTTCGTACTGGCCCGTCACCACAAATGCCCTGTGTTCACCGTTGGTATTGGTGTCCAGGTCGTATTTCTTTTTGGGCATCAACCAAGAAAAAGTCAAGGCCCTGGTGTTCGAAATCTTATTGAAAATCGGCTTGTTCCATCCAAAAAAGTCATAGTCATCACCTTCCGGAATTGCGGTCACGGTATTGTTGTAGAAGCCCAAATGGCCTTCCGTATGGGTCTTTGTACCGGTGAGCACATCGCCATTGATCAGCCTGAACCTATCTTCCTTTACGCCACTGGCATACAAAAAGGTAGAAATCTCGGCCCCAATCTTTGTAGTATAATATTTTGGGGATTTGATGATTGATCCCGCAAGGGCAACGGTTCTTTCCGCATTGAACTTACCTGTGAGCAAAAGCTCACCAATGATCAACAAATCTTGTGGGGAAATGGTCCAAACCACCTCGCCTTTGTTGACGGGATCAATTTTATTGATCTGCGTTCCTACCAAGCCCGCTGGATGGGGACCCGACACTTTATGGAGCTCTATGCCTTTCAAATCGGCAAAGGGAGATCTACTGGACATGCCTACGGAAACATGCACCTTACCGGGAGTGAGTTTACCCAAAGCATCGATGGCCACCTGAAGTTCCTGCTCCTTGCCCTTCAGCACATAGTCCACATCGGCAGCCAAGGGAGCCGTGGTGTACGCTGAAATGAAAATGGCCTTGGGCGTTGCATCAGGGTCTGCGATGACATCGAAGGGACGTTGCTTGATGAACGGCCAACCGCCACATTGCAATAGGAAATTTTTAATGGCCGGGGCTTCCGCTTCATCCAGATCGGGAACCTTGTTGACCACATAGTTCTGCTCCTTATCGGCAAGGATCTTGAGGGTCAAGATCCTTCTTCTTGCCCCCCTCACGATTTCCACCAATTCACCACTCACGGGCGACACAAAGTGCATTTCCTCTTTGTTCTTGTTGTAAAAGAGAGGTTCGCCCGCCCTTACTTCCTCCCCTTGTTTCAACAACATTTTTGGGGTGATTCCATGGAAATCATCTAGGTTTAGGGCATAAACGTTACTGGTAACGGCTTTGGAAGTAGTCTGCTCTGCTGCCCCGACGAGGTTGATATTCAACCCCTTTCTAATCCGGATGTCTTTAGACATATTGTTGTAGACCTTTTGTTATCAAAATCGGTCGCAAATTTACTACTTAAAGGATTGTTTTCATAATTATTGTCCATAAAAATGGGATTATATCGACCTAAATTCCCCAGACATAGTTTTTGTTTAACTTTACCCAAAAAATAAGTCCTAAATGCGCCTTTTGATCAAACTGTTTTTCCTGTGCCTGGTTGCGGATGGCATCTTTGCCCAAGTGCAGGTCGAGGTAAATCCCCCGGACAACATCAAGACAATCATCTTCAGGGGCCCCACCGAAGACCAGTTTCCCGTGGTCCAGCTAGGTGAATCCATGACCTTGGAGTTTGATGACATTACCGCCAGCGAACAGGACTATTACTACAAGATCATCCACTGCGATTATGACTGGACGCCGTCCCAATTGTTGAAATCGCAATATCTGGACGGTGCGGACAACCAGCGTATCATCGACTACGAAAACAGCTATAATACCCTACAACCCTACTCCAACTACCGATTGACCATCCCCAACGAGAATGTGGGCCTGAAGGTGAGCGGCAATTATGTGCTCGAAATCCACAACAGCTATGGAGAGCTCCAGTTCTCCAGGAGGTTTGTGGTGTACCGCGATGTACTTTCCGTAGCGGGAGTGGCCAAACGGTCACGGGATTTCAACTTTTTGAACGAAAAACAGGTGGTCCAGTTCACCATTAACACTGGAGGCTTTCCAGTAGTGAACCCCAAAAACGAAATAAAGGTCGCCATTCTTCAAAATTATTTTTGGCCCACGGCACTCTTCAACATAAAACCCCAGTTCACCATCGGCACGGAGCTGGTCTATAAATATGACAAGGAGACCAGTTTCTTCGGCGGCAATGAGTTCTTGAACTTTGACACCAAGGACCTACGCTCACCCACTTTCGCCATATCAAGGATTGAAATGGGCCAGGTCTATAACCACTTTCTCTTCACCAACGAATATCGATACGATAAACCATATACTTATTTTCCGGATATCAACGGGGATTTTGTGGTGCGCACCCTTCAGGGTGAGGATGTTTCCCGCGAAGCGGAATATTCCAAGGTCCATTTTAGCCTTCCTTACAGCAATCAAATAGGGCTGGACAATGTGTATGTTGTGGGCAGGTTCAACAATTATGCTCTCACAGAGGAAAACAAAATGACCTTCAACCAAGAAAGCGGGAAATTTGAACTATCGCTCCTGATGAAACAGGGCTTTTACAATTACAGATATTTCGTGGAACGACAGGACGGCACTGTAGAACCCAACCTTGTGGGCGGGAATTTTCATTTTACGGAAAACAATTACCTCATTCTGGTGTACTACAGGGACTTTGGGGAGATATATGACAGTATAATAGGTATAGGTTCGGTGAATTCCGCAACCATAAGCAATTAATTATCTTTAGCTCCGAAACCCAATAAGTTATGGAAAAAAAAGGCGGTTTGGTCAGCAAGGGACGGTACGAACTAAGGTTCAGGGGCGTTGAATGCCTGAACTGTGGACACCCCCTGGACATGAGCGACAGGTATTGCCCCAACTGCTCACAGGCCAACAGCACCAAAAAACTGAGCATCAAGGATTTTTTTGATGAGTTCATGTCCAGCCTGTTCAATTATGACTCCAGGCTCTTCAAAACACTTTCCGCATTGTTGCTCAGACCTGGAACGATCACCCGGGACTATATCAACGGAAAGCGGATGACCTACACCAATCCGTTCCGGTTTTTGT
Organism: Allomuricauda sp.; assembly: GCA_048270465.1. Taxonomy (GTDB): domain Bacteria; phylum Bacteroidota; class Bacteroidia; order Flavobacteriales; family Flavobacteriaceae; genus Flagellimonas. The sequence goes on along the minus strand of JBLWSV010000012.1, from coordinate 26,474 downwards.
TGAGCCTTGCCTTTATCTATTTTTTGATGTTCACCTTCATCTACCGTTTTTCAGAATTGGACCGGACGGCAAGCCGGTTTGACGGAAATATAGATGGCACTCCTTTCTTTTTGGATATGGATTCTGGCAATCTTGGGGTGGACAGCACCAAATTGGAACAACAAAAAAGCCGGGCCATTTCCAAACTGGATTCTATATCGGGAAACGACCCGGAGGTAAGGGAGCAATTGAAGCAGTTGGACACATTGAGGGGTTTGGCCTCACTTATCAATGAAAATGGGGACAAAAAAGACTCTGTCATGTTCTCGGATCCAAAAAGGTATTTCGAGGACCTGAAAAACAAATCCAACCTCAATTCCTTCTCCAACAAGGTGGATTTCTTCATCAAGGGGATCAAAAGGGACACCCTGTTTTCATTTGACCAGGCTATTGCAAAGTATGGCATTGAGGACACCTGGCCCAACAAAATGGCCTTCAACACAAGTAACAGTGCCCTGAGAATCGAGAAGGAGCCGGGGCGTTTTGTTAACTCCACCATTTCCAAACTGCCTTTTGTCGTTTTCTTCTTCATGCCGGTGTTCACCGTCTTCGTTTGGCTGGTGTACATCAGGAAAAAATATACCTACACCGATCATCTGATCTTCAGCTTTCACAATCAGTCGCTGTTGTTTATCTTGCTGATCCTTAGCCTGATGTTGGACACCATTTTCAATATTGGCAGTGCGGGTATCTTCATCATCATTTTTGGTATATACCTGTACAAGGCCATGCGAAAATTTTATGGGCAGGGAAGATTTAAAACCATTGTCAAATATCTCTTTCTGAACACTATATTTACCTTTTTGGCAATCTTTGCGGTGATATTGTTGTTTACGGGAAGCGTTTTTATCTATAACTAGCTTATGTTCACTCAAGTCACCAAAGGGATCAAGGTATCGGTGCTCACCAGTTTTGAAGGCACTTTCTTCAAAAATTACAAAATGCACTATGCCTTCGGATATACCATCACCATAGAAAACCTGGGCAAGGACACGGTGCAATTGACCGCAAGGCATTGGGACATTTTTGACGCCCTGAAAGAGGTCGAGACCATAGATGGCGAAGGGGTGATAGGCAGAAAGCCCGTCATCAAGCCCGGCAAATCGCACACCTATAGTTCTGGCTGCTTGTTGGCATCGCCCATTGGCGCCATGAAAGGCCACTACCAAATGGTGAACCTCGGCAATTCCGAAGAATTTGAGGTGGAAATCCCAACATTCAAGTTCTCAGCCCCGTTTGCCATAAACTAGATGGCCCTTCCTTTTAAAATCGATTTTGCTTTTAGTACTTTTGTTGGAATTGTGTAATAAATATTCTAACAAAAATTAAAAGTAAACATGGGAAAAGGATTTTTTCAAGTTCCGACCGCGATCAACGAGCCGGTAAAAAGTTACGCCCCGGGCAGTCCGGAGCGCGAAGAAGTGTTAAAACAGTATGAGGCCTATTACAATGGACAGGTTGAGATCCCTCTTTATATTGGCAGTGAAGAGATAAAGACCGGAAACACCAGACCCATATCACCTCCTCATGAACACAAACACATCATTGGACATTGTCATTTGGCCGAAAAGGAGCATGTGGAAAAAGCCATTTCCAACTGTTTGGAGGCCAGAAAGGCCTGGGCAGACCTGACTTGGGAACAGCGCGCCGCCATCTTCTTGAAGGCCGCCGAGCTCATCGCAGGGCCTTACCGCGCCAAAATGAACGCCGCTACCATGTTGGCACAATCCAAGAACATCTATCAGGCTGAAATTGATTCTGCTTGTGAAATTGTGGATTTCTTAAGGTTCAATGTGGAATACATGGCCCAGATCTATTCAGAGCAGCCCGAATCGTCCGAAGGAGTGTGGAACCGTGTGGAGTATAGACCATTGGAAGGATTTGTGTATGCCATTACCCCGTTCAACTTCACCGCCATCGCTGGAAATCTTCCTTCAAGTGCCGCCATGATGGGCAATGTGGTGGTCTGGAAACCCAGTGAAAGCCAAGTGTTTTCCGCCAAGGTCATTGTGGACGTCTTCAAAGAAGCTGGTCTTCCCGATGGGGTCATCAATGTTGTCTATGGCAATCCCGCGATGATTTCCGATACCCTGCTTGCCAGTCCGGACTTTTCAGGGATCCACTTTACGGGATCCACCACCGTTTTTCAGAACCTTTGGAAACAGATAGGGAACAATATCCACATATACAAAACATATCCAAGAATTGTGGGCGAAACCGGTGGCAAGGATTTTATCATCGCACACCCGACCGCAAAGCCACAACAAGTCGCCACGGCCATCACCAGGGGCGCTTTTGAATTCCAGGGACAGAAATGCAGTGCCGCTTCACGGGTCTATTTACCAAAATCCACCGCCAATGAAATCTTGGAGTTGGTCAAAAAAGATATTGCCTCATTCAACAAGCCGGGTTCTCCAGCGGATATGAGCAACTTTATCACCGCCGTGATCCACGAAGGTTCTTTCGACAAATTGGCCAAGTATATTGACCAAGCAAAGGCAGACAAGGATGCAGAGATCATAGCGGGTGGTGGATACGACAAGTCCGTGGGGTATTTTGTGGAACCCACGGTGATCTTGACCACCAATCCAAAATACACAACCATGTGCACCGAACTTTTCGGCCCGGTGGTGACCGTTTACATCTATGAGGACAAAGATTGGAGCGACACCTTGAAATTGGTCGATGGCACATCGGAGTATGGACTGACCGGTGCCGTATTGGCCAAGGACCGTTATGCCATTGACGAAGCTACGAAGGCCCTGCAAAATTGTGCCGGAAACTTCTATATCAACGACAAACCCACTGGAGCCGTTGTAGGGCAGCAGCCCTTTGGAGGTGCAAGGGCGTCAGGAACCAATGACAAGGCCGGTTCCATGCAGAACTTGCTCCGTTGGGTGTCCCCTAGGTTGATCAAGGAAACCTTTGTGACCCCGGAAGATTATCGTTATCCATTTTTGGGGTAATTTAGAAATAGCTAATTTAAAGGCTGCCAAAATTGGCAGCTTTTTTTTGACCTAAACACAACTTATTATGCCCAGACCGTACATTTTGGCAGAGACCAATTGGAAACATTTGAAAGAAGAATCCTTTGACTTGGCCGTTCTTCCATGGGCCGCCACTGAAGCACACAACTACCATCTCCCCTATGCCACGGACACTATTGAGGGCACTGCCATTGCCGAGGAATCAGCAAGATTGGCCTGGGACCAGGGTTGCAAGGTAGTCGTTCTCCCGACCATCCCCTACGGCGTAAACACAGGGCAGACCGACATCTATTTGGACATGAATCTGAATCCCAGCACCCAGTTTGCCATTTTAAAAGATATATTGACCGTATTGGACAGGCAGGGCATAAACAAATTCATGATCTTGAACAGTCATGGGGGCAACAATTGGAAATCCATGGTTAGGGAACTGGGACTGCTCTTCCCAAAAATGTTCATTTGTGTGACCAATTGGTTCCAAATGGTGGACAAAAAGGACGTTTTTGAAAACCCCGGTGACCATGCAGATGAAATGGAGACCAGCCTCATGCTCCATTTGGCACCCGAACTGGTACTCCCCAAAAAGGATTGGGGCGATGGCAAAGAATTCAAAAACAAGATCAAAGCATTTTCCGAAGGCTGGGCCTGGACCGAAAGACCATGGTCAAAAATCAGTAAGGACACCGGAGTGGGTGATCCAAACAAGGCCAGCAAGCAAAAGGGCGAAGTATTTTTCAATCTGGTCTGCCAAAAAATGGGGAAGCTGTTCATTGATATTGCCGAAGCCGATATCAATAAGCTTTACCATTGATTGAGCAAGATTTTTTTCAAACCAACACCGATCAGGACAATTTGTATGTAAATTTAACGTTAACTAATTGTAAATTGAATGTAACTTTTTTAATTTCACAGTCTTAAATCGATTAGTTATGAAAGAACGAATCAATGCTTGGGGAAAATTGATGATGAAAAAGTATGGTCGTATATGGCAATTTGCCAAGGAATATTCAAGGAAATGCAGGTTGGTTTACGAAAGAATGTACAGTATTTAATTGCCCTTGAACTTTTGCGGTAGATAAACCACTTTTTTGGTCTCAAAAAATTCCTCTTCAAAATAATCCTTCAAATCGAAGATTTGGATGGTGGAATAGTCCTTCAATTCTTCAGTAAGGTCTCCACCCTTCAGGTAGAGTATGCCATTTTTTCGCTCGTGTGAAGAATCCTTTTTGATCTTGCCCTTGGTCCAGTGCACAAAGGTCGGCATCGCGGCCACGGCACGGCTCACTATAAAATCATATTGGCCCGGCAGGTCCTCGACCCGCGAATGGATGGCAGTGACATTTTTAAGTTGCAGTCCCTCCACCACATCTTGCACCACTTTAATTTTCTTTCCGATGGCGTCCACCAAAGTGAACTCCACGTTGGGAAACAAAATGGCAAGCGGAATGCCCGGGAACCCTCCCCCTGTCCCTACATCCAATATATGCGCCCCTTCATTGAAAGTTTGTATCCGTGCAATACCCAGGGAATGAAGTACATGGCGCAAATAAAGTTCGTCTATGTCCTTTCTGGAAACCACATTGATTTTGGAATTCCAGTCTTTGTACAAGTCTTCCAACTCCTTGAAATGCTCCTTCTGAGCATCACTGAGCGTCGTAAAATATTTGAAAATAAGTTCCGCATCCATGGCCCCAACCGTTATTTTTGGTAAAATTAATACTTTTATAGACCTTAACATCGTTCTAACAGGTAGTTGTTGGTCCCAAAGACCAATATTGGCTATCTTTGTAAAAATTTTATTTATGAGTACGAATACCGTCCGGTTTTCAAGAAAGGATTCTGCACAGTTTTTCAGAACCCTGAACAAAAGAGTAAACGAATACTTCAACGAAAACAACCTCAAAAAAACCGGAAATTGGAAACTTCACTTAAAGACAATAGTGATGTTTGCCGTTTTTTTGACCCCCTATTTTTTAATATTGACCTTGAACCTGCCTTTTTGGGCCTATCTGTTACTTTCCATTACCATGGGAGTCGGTATGGCCGGAGTGGGCATGAACGTTATGCATGACGGCAACCACGGAGCTTATTCCAACAAGAAATGGGTGAACAAGCTCATGGGGAGCAGCATCTATATCTTGGCCGGAAATGTTTACAACTGGCAAGTGCAGCACAATGTCCTGCACCACACCTACACCAACATTCATGAACATGACGAGGATATGGAAGCCGGAAGAATACTAAGATTCTCCAAGCACGCAGAATGGAGAAAACACCATAAGTTCCAACATTACTATTCCATCCTGCTTTATGGATTGTTGACCTTCAACTGGGCCATAACCACGGATTTCCAGCAGATGTACCGCTACATGAAGCGCAAACTGAGCTACGGTAAACTTCCAAACCCCGTGATCAACTGGAGCACACTGGTAATCACCAAAGTGCTCTACATCACTATTTGGATTGTCCTTCCATTGATTTTTGCCAATATTGCCTGGTGGCAAGTGCTTCTCGGGTTCTTCATCATGCACTATGTGGCCGGGGTCATATTGAGCGTCGTGTTCCAATTGGCCCATATCGTGGACCATGCAGATCAACCTCTTCCCGACGAAGAAGGAAACATGAAGAACACTTGGGCCATCCACCAACTGTTCACCACCGTAAACTTTGGCACGAAGAACAAGATAGTGAACTGGTTCACCGGAGGATTGAACCATCAAGTGGAGCATCACATTTTCCCGAACATCAGCCATATCCACTACACAAAAATTTCCAAAATTGTGAAACAGACGGCCAAGGAATTTAATTTGCCCTACAACGAATATAAAACTACCAGAAAAGCTATAATTTCGCACTTCAAACATTTGAAGGAACTGGGCAAAAACCCAGAGCTTCAGTACCAGTAAAAACAAGCATATCACATGAGCAACCATCTATCTGACAGGATACAGAACATGTCCACGTCAGCAACTTTGGCCATGGCGGCCAAGGCCAGGGAGTTACGGAATGAAGGCAAGGATATCATTGGGTTGAGCTTGGGAGAGCCCGACTTCAACATCCCCGATTTCATAAAAGAGGCCGCAAAGAAGGCCATTGATGAAAATTATAGCAGCTATACCCCAGTGGATGGGTATCCCGAGCTGAAGAAAGCCATCTCCCTCAAATTCAAAAGGGACAATAATCTGGACTATGGACCCAACCAAATTGTGGTTTCCACAGGGGCAAAACAATCCCTGTACAATGTGGCCATGGTAGTATTGAACCCAGGTGATGAAGTGATACTTCCCGCTCCTTATTGGGTGAGCTATAGCGATATCGTGAAATTGGCCGAAGGGGTTCCCGTTGAAGTACCAACTGGCATCGAAACCGATTTCAAAATGACGCCAGAGCAATTGGAAGCTGCCATTACCCCAAAGACCCGTATGTTTTGGTTCAGTTCACCCTGCAACCCCAGCGGTTCGGTGTACAGCAAAGCGGAATTGGAAGGTTTGGCCGAGGTCTTGAAAAAATACCCGGATATCTATGTGGTCTCCGACGAAATCTATGAACATATCAACTTCACCAAAGGTGGACACGTGAGCATTGCCGGAATCGATGGAATGTATGATAAAACCGTGACCGTGAACGGTGTTTCCAAGGCCTTTGCGATGACCGGATGGCGAATTGGATATATTGGTGCCCCGGAGTGGATTGCCAAGGGCTGTACCAAGCTTCAGGGGCAGGTGACCAGTGGGGCCAATTCCATTGCACAACGCGCCGTGATCACTGCTTTGGAAGCGCCAGTGAGCAAAATCCAGTACATGATCGACGAGTTCCACAAGCGAAGGGATCTTGTCCTCGAACTGTTGGGTGAAATCGATGGGTTCAAACTCAATGTTCCCGAGGGTGCTTTCTATGTGTTCCCCGATATTTCCGCTTTCTTCGGAAAAACATTGAAAGGGACCACCATCAACAGTGCTGAGGATTTTGCATTGTATTTGTTGGAACACGCCAATGTGGCCACGGTAACGGGCGAAGCATTCGGAAACCCCAACTGCATCCGTATTTCCTATGCGGCTTCGGAAAAAGAATTAAGGGAAGCCATTGCCCGTATCAAGGCTGTGGTGTAATTATAGGGATTCATGCTGAACCAAATTCAGCATCCTTTCCTTGTTTGGAAAAATTGAACTTAGTGCAGATACCTCTTGACAGCCTCAAGAGGTTTTTGTTTTTATGTCTTTTTCCAGAAATATGGGGTAAGGACAATGAGCACGGTGAACAGTTCCAAACGCCCCAACAACATCAAAAAACCGCACCACCATTTTCCTGCCGGGGGAAGACTGTTGTAATTGCTCACAGGGTTCAGTTCACCAAAGGCGGGTCCCACGTTGCCCAAAGAAGAGGCGGCTCCGCCCACTGCGGAAATAAAGTCAAGGCCCAAAAAGCCAAGGACCAGGGAACCTATGATAAACAAAAGCATATAGAGTACGAAAAAAGCAATCACATTGTACACAATATGCTCGGTAACGGTCTTTTGGTTATACCGCACAGGAATGATCGCATTGGGGTGCAGGGTCCGTTTGAACTCCAAAACGCCATTTTTGATGATGATCAGGTGTCGCATCACCTTGATACCCCCTGCCGTGGAACCTGCAGAACCTCCAAGGAACATCAACCCAAAAAAGAAAATGGTCAAAAAGGGTGTCCATGCCGTAAAGTCGGCTGACACAAAACCTGTAGTTGTAATAACTGCCACTACTTGAAAAAGCGCATGCCTAAAGGCACTTTCAGCCTCGCCCCACACCATGGGATGGTATTCGGACATGGCAACATCAGCTTTGAAATAAATTCCAAATGCTGATAAAATGCTGAAAATCAATATAAAACCCAAGTAATACTTAAACTCCTCATCCTTCAAAATTCGCTGCACCCTTCCCGTAAGCGCAAAATAGCTCAGTACAAAATTGCTCCCCGCCAAGAACATAAAAAGAATGGTGATGTACTGGATGATGGGCTGGTGGTTCCAATAGGCCAAACTGGCATTTTTAGTGGAAAAACCACCTGTGGACATAGTCGCCAAAGAATGATTGATCGCATCAAAAAAGGTCATCCCGGCCAATTTCAACAACAGTGTCTCCAACACCGTATATCCAAAATAGATGAGCCAAAGTCGTTTGGCAGTGTCCGTGATCCTGGGATGTAGTTTGTCGCCGCCCGGGCCAGGTGCTTCTGCTGCGAACAGCTGCATTCCACCTATGCCCAACAATGGTAAAATGGCAATGGCCAGTACAATAATCCCCATCCCCCCTATCCAATGGGTGAGGCTCCGCCAAAGCAAGATTCCTTCAGGCAGCACCTCTATGTCATCCAAAATAGAGGCCCCTGTGGTGGTATAGCCCGAAATGGTCTCGAAAAAAGCATCGGTAATGGAAGGAATGGATGCTGAAAAAAGATAGGGCAACATTCCTGAAATGGACATCACGATCCATCCAAAAGTCACCACGATATAGCCTTCCTTCCGCTTGACCTCCTTTTTATGGCCCCTGGTGTAGAACATGGCCATGATCCCAAAAAGCATGGTGACAATGGCGGCAAGGGCAATGTCCAAGGTGGCACCATCCTTATAAATGGCACTGGCAAAGGCGGCCAAAAGCATGAAAGAGCCGTTGCAAAGGAGCAAAAGCCCCATAATATGGATAATGATTCGTGTGTTGAGCCTCATTACAGGAACAGCTTTTCTATCTTGGGTATGGCCTTGGGCAGGCAGCAGACCACCACTTTGTCCCCTTGGGCTATCCTAAAATCACCCAGGGCGATGATGCCCTTCCCATTTCGGATCACCCCTCCTATACTCGCCTCACGAGGAAAGTTCAGTTCTTTGATGAGTTCCCCGTTCACCAACGAGGTGGCCTTTACCTCAAACTCCAATATCTCCGCATTGAGGTTGTTGAGACGGGTCAATGCCAACACTTCCCCTTTTCGGATGTATCGGAATATGCTGTTGGCCGCCAACAGTTTTTTATTGATGAGCGTATCCACTCCGATGGAATGGGACAACTGGAAATAATCCATGTTCTCCACCAGGGCTATGGTCTTTTTTATCTTTTTGTTCTTGGCCACCAGACAGGACATGATGTTGGTCTCCGAATTTCCGGTGACGGCGATGAAGGCATCCATGGACTCGAGGCTTTCCTCTTCCAAAAGCTCCACGTTCCTGCCATCCCCGTTGATGACCAATGCATGGGGAAGTTCGTCGGCAATGTCAAATGCCTTTTCCTTGCTCTTTTCTATCAGTTTTACATTGAATTTTTTACTGCAGAGGTCCCGGGCGGTCTTGAAACCGACCTTGCTCCCACCCAAGATCATCACGTTCTTGATCTCCTGTTTCTGCATACCGGTGAGTTTGTACAGTTCCTCTACCCCTTTGTCCGAAGTGATGAAATAGACCTGATCTCCCTCCTTGAACACGGTATCCCCACGTGGAATGAGAGTGAATTGGGTCCCCATCCGCTGCAATGCAATGGGCATGAAGTGCAGTTCCGGGAAAATGCGGGCGGCTTCCTTGACCATTTTGCCCACAAAGGGTGCGGTCTTGGGCAGGATCACCCCGAACATCGTCAGCAGACCTCCTTCAAATTCATAGGTGTCGTTAAAGGCCGATTGGTTCAGCATCAACTGTATCTCCATGGCGGCCAAACGTTCGGGGGAGATAAGCTCATCAATACCCAACTCCTCAAACTTCAAGATGTCCCGATTGTCCATGAATTCCGTATTGGATATCCGGGCCATGGTCCTTTTGCAGCCCAACTGTTTGGCCAATAGGCAAAGGGTAAGGTTGGTGGTCTCGGAGGCCGTCACCCCGATCACAAGGTCGCAATCATCGACCTGGGCGTCCTGCAGCACCTGTATGGATGTGGCATCCCCCTTCAAAACACGAATATCCAGATGGTTATCGGCGTAGGACAGCCGTTCCTTGTCCGTGTCGATCAACGTAATCTCCTGGGCCTCATACGACAATAGTTTTGCCAAATGAAAGCCTACTTCACCAGCTCCAGCAATAATGATCTTCATTGATTAGAATAAGATGTGTTTCCAAATAAGTCCAACTTGTACGCCACAAAAAACAAGAATGGAAAAACGAAGTCTAAATGACATACTATTAACAAAATACGGAAAGATTCCGCCATTCCACGGCAAAATTACACAAATATTTTTGTCTTCTTCCCAGATGGCTAAGTTGTATATTTGCAAGCAAATCGAAGCCATGTCAGAAAAAGTGACCCCTTACAAAGAATCAGGGCTCGGGAAAAAGGAGCAGATACGACAAATGTTCGACAACATTTCGGAAGATTATGATGGGCTGAACCGGGTGATTTCCTTTGGGACCGACATCAAATGGCGGAAGAAAATCGTTTCCTTCTTAAAAGAAAAATCCCCAAAAACCATTTTGGACATTGCCACAGGGACTGGTGACCTTGCCATAGCCCTGGCACAGACGGGTGCGGAAAAAATTGTTGGACTGGACCTCTCTCCCGGCATGTTGGAGGTGGGAAAGGAAAAGGTTTCCAGAAAAAATCTGCACCACACCATCGAAATGGTGGTGGGCGACAGCGAGAACCTTCCTTTTGAGGACGGTTCATTTGATGCCGTGACGGTGGCCTTCGGGGTCCGAAACTTTGAAAACCTCGAAAAAGGACTGGAAGAAATACGCAGGGTACTGAAAAAGGGAGGGCATTTGGTCATTTTGGAAACCTCGGTCCCCACCAAAACCCCGTTCAAACAAGGATATCGCATCTATACCAAACACATCCTGCCAGTAATTGGAAAAATCTTTTCCAAAGACCGTTCGGCGTATTCTTATTTATGTGAATCCGCATCTGTTTTTCCACATGGGCAGGCCTTCAACAATATTTTGGCCAAAATCGGGTTTATAGGAATAGAGAACAAACCCCAGACATTGGGAGTAGCCTCCATCTATGTCGCCACAAAATAGTTTGATGAAAAACGTCCTTATCCTGTTTGGGCTGCTAATCTTGGCAAGTCCAAAATCCACCGCACAATTTGGGAAAGACCCCATTCTCAACCTTCAGAACGAGGATTTGAAGTTTTTGAACTGGGGGTACTATCTGGGTTTCAACCAATATGACTTTCAGTTTGAGTACAAGGATGACATTGGCCGTGATATTTTGGTGGACAAGAGTATCGGATTCAATGTTGGGCTGATCGGTGAGCTACGCATCAATGAATTTTTGGACGCCCGGTTTGAACCCGGCCTCCTTTACACGGCACGTACCCTTGGTTTTCCAGGTTTCGACAATCAGGCTGATGCTATCCGTGAAGTACGGTCCACCTATATTCGATTTCCGTTATTGCTAAAAGCCAGTACACGTAGGATAGGCAATTGGAAACCATTTATTGTGGGCGGCGTTTATACCTCGATGAACCTTGGCAGTAAGGAGGACAGCTTAGATGACAACAGCAGCGGCGAGTTTCGGATGAAACAAAATGTATATGGCTATGAGTTGGGTTTTGGCATCGATTTTTATACGGAATACTTCAAGTTTTCTCCTTCCATCAGGGGCGTTTTTGCACTTACGGACGAACTTGTACCCGATAACGACCCCAACAGCCCATGGACAGGGAACATCAATGCGATGCGCACAAGGGGCATCTTCATCAATTTTACTTTTGAATAAATCTGGATTATTGAATATTTAGATTTCTGTAAGTCCAAGAATCCAACCCTCCAAAAATCCAACTACCTCCTAATTTCATTGAGAAGGATAGCAGTGGCCGTGGCCACGTTCAAACTTTCAGCAGTTTCCCCACCAAACTGCGGAATGGAAATCCGCTCCGTGACCCATGCACCCACTTCATCGGAAATGCCATTGGCCTCATTGCCCATCACCAAGATGCCTTTATCGGGAAAAGGCTTTCCATAGATTGGTTCTCCATCCACAAAAGCACCAAAAATGGATTGTTCCGCATTTTTTAAAAACTCGGGAAGGGAAGCGTAAATTATGTTTACCCGTGCTATGGAACCCATGGTGGCCTGCAGCACTTTTGGGTTGTAACAATCCACAGTGTCCATGGAGCAGACCAATTGCCGTATCCCAAACCAGTCGCACAACCGTATGATGGTCCCCAGATTGCCCGGATCGCGCACGGCATCCAAAGCCACTATCCAATCCGACACTTCGGTTTTCATCGTTTTGTGTATATGAAAAACCCCCACTATTCCGTTGGGCTGTTTCAAGCTGCTCATCTGTTTCAAAATGGTTCCCGAAACCAGTTCCGTTTCTCCCAGTCCACTCCCCTTCCATGTCCCGTCCACAAAAATTTTGAACGGCTCCATGCCCGCTTGTAGCAACTCTTTCACCAACTTTTCACCTTCGGCCACAAAGAGTCCGTGTTGAGATCGGTACTTTTTTTGCTTTAGGCTAACAACTAGTTTAATTTGGTTTTTTGTAACCATCTAAATCGTGTATTTTTGGCATCTATGAGGGGTTCTTCAAGTCTAATGGGCAACTGGGCAAAAATAGGATTATTGTTGCTTATGTTGGGCACAATGGGGTGCAATACACTTAAAAAGGTAGGGGAAGATGAATTGCTGCTTACCAAGAACTCCATTTTCATAGACAATAAAAAGGTAAACGAAAGTAAAATAAAAGGCCTCATTTCCCAAAAGCCCAACAGTAGTGTCCTAGGCTATCCGCTCCGATTGAACCTTTACAATCTTGCCAAAGAAAATCCTGATTCTTCCTTCCAGGATTGGCTGCACCGAAAGGAAAAAAGGGAAAAGCGCCTGAACAATCTACTCTCCCAAAAACAGGTCAACAGGTTGCAGGAATCGTTCATTGTGAAGGGTGCCAGCGAATTCCTGAAACGGATTGGCGAACCACCCGTGGTGATAGACACATCGCTCACCCGAAAGTCCGTGGAAAGACTAGAGGCATACTACAACAGCAAGGGATATTTCAACAACAGCGGGGCTTATGAAATAGTGGAAGGGAAAAGAAAGAAAAGGGCCGAGTTGAAGTACAAGATCACTTTGGACAAACCCTACATCATAGACACCATCCAAAAAAACATCACCTCCCCGGAACTTGACTCCATTTACGACCTGTCATCCAGACGCAGCCATGTGAAACCTGGCGAACAGTTCGACCTGGAAAATTTTACCTTGGAGAGGGAAAGGCTCACAACGCTCTTCCGAAATTCCGGGGTCTATAATTTCCAGGAAAGTTCCATCAATTTTGATGTTTTAAGGGACACCACAAAAATGGCCGATGACCAACTGATGGACGTACAGTTGAACATCAAAAAATTCAGGAGCACTGCGGACAATACCGATTCCATCAATCCATATCGGGTGGCCCGACTCAAAAAAATCAACATTTATGCAGATTATGCCATAAATGGTCGAGATTCTTTAAAGACCCTGGAACACGAGAATTACACCATTTATTACAAGGACAAGCTCAGGTACAAGCCCAATGCCCTTACCGATGCCATTTTTTTCCAAAAAGACAGTGTTTATAGGGATTTGGACAGAATCAGGACGTACAGACAGATCACCAATCTGAACACCTTTAAGTATCCCAATATTGAATTTATTGCCGATTCCACCCAAACAGAGTTGGTATCCAATATTTATTTGGCGGCGAAGCCCAAATTCTCGTTGAACCTGAATTTTGATGTCACCCATTCCAACATCCAACAGGTGGGCACCGCTTTTAGCACTTCTGTGATTACACGGAATGTTTTTGGCGGAACCGAAACCTTGAATGTTTCGGCCAGGGGATCCATTGGCCTCTTGAGCGATGCTTCGATTTCCGATGGCCCTTTTACCTCTGAGATTGGCGGGGATATCAACATTACCTTTCCTCGGATATGGTTGCCGTTCAACACCGAAAAAATCATCCCCAGCTACATGCTCCCCCAGAGCAGGCTTTTGGTCGGTACCAACTTCCAGCGGAACATTGGGCTGGACAAGCAATCGCTAAACGCCGTACTTTCCTATAACTGGTCGCCCACCACACGCCACAGGAACAATATTGAGTTACTGAACGTGGAGTTTGTGCGCAACCTGAACATAGACAACTTCTACAATGTGTACCGGAACACCTTTGCCAATCTGGACAATATTGCGGATGATTTTCAGGACGACCCCCAATACGCTTCTTTTTTCAGGGATATTGAAGCAGAAAATCCGGTTTTGCGCATTCCTGATGGAGCCAACGATTTTGTCAGAGCAGTCTTGGACAATGAAATACCGGTATCGGAGGAGCAACTCGACGAAGTCAACAGCATTGCCGAACGCAGAAGGCGACTGACGGACAACAACCTCATCTTTGCAAGCAACTTCACCCATACCAAAAACAGTAAAACGGGCATCAACGACAATGATTTTTACCAGTACCGCATTAAACTTGAAAGTGCGGGGAATTTGCTTTCCCTCATTTCCAACGTGGTGCCGTTCAATGAAAATGACAATGAACAGTTGTTGGTCTTCAGCGTACCCTTTTCACAATACATCAAGTCCGAGTTCGATTTCATCAGGCATTGGGACATTGGTAGTTCACAAGTAATTGCCTTCAGAAGCTTTATGGGGATGGCCATACCTTATGGAAATTCCGATAACATTCCATTTGTGAGAAGTTACTTTGCAGGGGGTTCCAACGACAATAGGGCATGGAACGCTTATGAACTTGGCCCTGGAAAGACCAGCAACATCAACGACTTCAACGAGGCCAACCTAAAACTTGCCTTCAACGCTGAATATAGGTTCCCCATTGCCGGGGACGTGAAAGGTGCACTATTTGCCGATGCAGGTAACATCTGGAACGTGTTTGACAACGAAAACAACCCCGATGCCATATTTCAGGGTATTTCCTCTTTGGGAGACCTCGCCCTTGGTACCGGTCTGGGGCTACGCTACGATTTTACCTATTTTGTGTTCAGGTTGGATGTCGGCTTCAAGACATACAATCCTGCAAAAGAGGGATCGGACCGATGGTTCGATGGGTACAATTTCAGGGATGCGGTCTTCAATATAGGAATCAATTATCCTTTCTAGAGGAAATATTTTATTACTTTTGTTCCCTATTTTAACCCGAAACCATCTAAAATTATGTCCCACAACATAAAGCCCGGTGTTGCTACCGGCGATGAAGTACAAGCAATATTCAAGCACGCAAAGAAAAATGGCTATGCATTGCCTGCCGTAAACGTAATTGGTTCCGATACCACAAACGCCGTTATGGAAACAGCAGCAGCGTTGAATTCCCCTGTCATCATCCAGTTTTCCAACGGAGGGGCACAATTCAATGCGGGCAAAGGACTTTCCAATGATGGTCAAAAAGCTGCTATTTTAGGTGGTGTGGCGGGTGCCAAGCACGTGCACCAATTGGCCGAGGCTTACGGAGCAACAGTAATATTGCATACCGACCATTGTGCCAAAAAATTGTTGCCTTGGGTCGATGGACTTTTGGACGCCAGTGAAACACACTACAAAAATTACGGGAAACCCTTGTTCAGCTCCCACATGATCGATCTTTCCGAAGAACCTTTGGAAGAGAACATCGAAATCTGCAAAAAATATTTGGAGCGCATGGATAAAATGGGCATGACCTTGGAAATCGAGCTCGGTGTTACCGGAGGTGAGGAAGATGGTGTGGACAATACCGATGTGGATGATTCCAAACTCTACACCCAGCCCGAAGAAGTGGCCTATGCCTATGAAGAACTGTCCAAAGTGAGCCATAGATTTACCGTAGCGGCCGCTTTTGGAAATGTTCATGGAGTGTACAAACCGGGGAATGTAAAATTGACCCCTAAAATCTTGAAAAATTCCCAAGAGTTCATTTCGCAAAAGTACGGCGTTGGCCATAACCATATCGATTTTGTGTTCCACGGAGGGTCAGGTTCCACCTTGGAAGAGATTAGGGAAGCCATAGGCTACGGAGTTATCAAAATGAACATCGATACCGATCTCCAATATGCATTTTTGGTAGGTGTCCGGGACTATATCCAAGGAAAATCGGCCTATCTCCAATCCCAGATCGGCAATCCGGATGGAGAGGATGTGCCCAATAAAAAATACTATGATCCAAGGGTGTGGCTTCGCGAAGGCGAAAAAACCTTTAGTGAGCGTTTGAAGAAAGCCTTTGAGGACCTGAACAACGTAAACACCCTGTAAGCCTTCGTTTAACTTAATATTGATTGCATGTCGTCTTGGTTTAAAAGAAAGGAAAAAGGAATACAGACCGCCACCGAAGAAAAGAAAGACACCCCA
This sequence comes from Allomuricauda sp., assembly GCA_048270465.1. GTDB lineage: Bacteria > Bacteroidota > Bacteroidia > Flavobacteriales > Flavobacteriaceae > Flagellimonas. Next base: position 10,172 of record JBLWSV010000012.1, on the reverse strand, counting down.
AAAGGGCTGTGGTACAAATCCCCGACCGGAAAGATCGTAGAGGCAGAGGACCTGGCCAAAAACTTTTACGTAAGTCCCGAGGATGACTACCATGTCAGGATAGGGAGCAAGGAATATTTTGAAATCCTTTTTGACGACAATAAGTTCCGAGAACTCGACAAGAACATGAAGTCCAAGGATCCCCTAAAATTTGTCGATACCAAAAAATATTCCGAACGTCTGAAGGCCGCGGAACAAAAAACAGGTCTCAAAGATGCCGTTAGGACGGCGGTTGGTAAATCCATGGGAAAAGAAATCGTGGTTGCCTGTATGGATTTTGCCTTTATCGGAGGCTCGATGGGCAGCGTGGTCGGTGAAAAAATCTCACGTGCCATTGATGTGGCCATGAAGAAAAAAATTCCCTTTTTGATGATCTCCAAGTCTGGAGGTGCACGGATGATGGAAGCTGCCCTGTCCTTGATGCAGTTGGCAAAGACATCCGCCAAACTGGCCCAGTTGGCAGAAGCAAAAATTCCCTACATTTCATTGTGCACGGACCCCACCACTGGGGGAACCACCGCATCTTATGCCATGTTGGGGGACATCAATATTTCCGAGCCCGGTGCCTTGATTGGCTTTGCCGGACCAAGGGTGGTCAAAGACACCACAGGAAAAGACCTTCCCGAAGGTTTCCAGACCGCGGAATTCCTAAAGGAACACGGCTTTTTGGATTTCATCACCCACCGAAGGGATTTGAAAAAACAAGTCAATCTTTATATCGATCTGATCACCAATCAACCTATCAGGTCCTAAAAACGAGGACAATGGTTCTTATTTAAAGTTTCTCAGTCCAAAAAAAGAATTATCTTTGCACGCTGATCGAAGGTCGATCGATACATAAAAATCATTTAAATAATATTGGAATGTATTTAACCAAAGAAGTAAAAGCCGACATTTTCAAGAAACACGGCGGCTCTGAGAGCAACACCGGTTCTACGGAAGGGCAGATTGCACTGTTTACGCACCGTATCAACCACTTGACAGAACACCTTAAAAGGAACCACAAGGATTACAATACCGAGCGTTCCTTGGTAAGATTGGTTGGAAAGAGACGTAGTCTTTTGGACTATCTGAAGAAAAAGGATATTGAAAAATACCGTATTCTTATCAAAGAATTGGGTATTAGAAAATAAAAATGGAAGGGGAGGCCTTGGCTTCCCCTTTTTATTTTACTGGATTTGTTCCAGTTTTTTAAAGTCCCGACCCAAAAATCGGGCAAACACAAAAAGCTTCACATAGTTTTTCATTGGTCAGTGCCAACAGGCAAACACAACAACAACACAACCCGACCGTCCGGATGACGGTAGACCAAATGTTTAACGACCCAGATTTTCAATGATCGGGTAAGATTATTTTTATGATTCCAAAAGTTTTTAGAGAGGTCATCGACCTTGGTAACGGTAGAACGATTTCTATCGAAACCGGAAAATTGGCAAAACAGGCCCATGGCTCTGTGGTTGTCCAATCAGGCAAATGTATGTTGCTATGTACAGTTGTCTCCAACTATCAAGCCTCGGATGTGGACTTTTTGCCACTTACCGTGGATTACCGCGAAAAATTTGCCGCTGCGGGACGCTATCCCGGTGGATTCTTCAAGCGTGAGGCAAGGCCCAGCGATGGTGAAGTGCTTACCATGCGTTTGGTGGACAGGGTATTGCGACCATTGTTCCCCAAAGATTATCACTCAGAAACGCAGGTCATGATCCAATTGATGTCGCACGACGAAGAGGTCATGCCGGACGCCATGGCCGGATTGGCCGCCTCTGCAGCCATCCAATTGTCCGATATTCCCTTTGAATGTCCTATTTCCGAAGTTCGTGTGGGCCGGGTGAACGGTGAGTTCATCATCAACCCGACCATGGCACAATTGAAGGAGTCCGACATCGATATGGTGATCGGTGCTTCCGAAGATTCTGTGATGATGGTGGAAGGCGAGATGGGTGAAATTTCCGAAGAGGAAATGGTAGAAGCCATCAAATTTGCCCACGAAGCCATCAAGGTACAGTGTGCCGCACAGGTCAGATTGGCCGAAGCCGTTGGTAAAAAAGAAACCAGAGAGTACGAACAGGCCGTTGAAGACGAAGCGCTTCAGAAGAAAATCCATGACATGGCCTATGACAAAGTCTATGAAGTGGCCAAAGCCGGTTCTTCCAAAAAAGAACGAAGTGAGGCCTTTGCCAATATCAAGGAAGAAATCAAGGCCGCTTTTTCCGAAGAGGAATTGGAAGAAATTGGCGGATTGGTTTCCAAATATTATCACAAAGCTGAAAAAGAGGCTGTCAGGAACCTTACCCTGGAAGAAGGCCTTCGTTTGGATGGAAGGAAAACCACCGACATCCGCCCTATTTGGTGCGAAGTGGATTACTTGCCATCCGTGCATGGTTCGTCCATCTTCACCAGAGGGGAAACACAGGCATTGGCAACGGTAACCTTGGGAACTTCCAGGGAGGCCAACCAAATAGACATGCCCTCCTATGAAGGAGAAGAGACATTCTACCTGCACTACAACTTCCCTCCTTTCTCAACAGGGGAAGCAAGACCCATTCGAGGTACCTCCAGAAGAGAAGTCGGACATGGTAACTTGGCACAACGTGCCCTAAAGGGCATGATCCCTGCGGATTGCCCTTATACCGTCCGTGTGGTTTCCGAAGTATTGGAATCCAACGGCTCATCTTCCATGGCAACCGTTTGTTCAGGCACCATGGCATTGATGGATGCCGGGATACAATTGAAAAAACCTGTTTCCGGTATCGCAATGGGATTGATCACGGATACCGAAAGTGGCAAGTATGCCGTTCTTTCCGATATCTTGGGCGATGAGGACCACTTGGGTGACATGGACTTTAAAGTGACCGGTACCGCAGATGGTATCACCGCTTGCCAGATGGACATCAAGGTAAAAGGACTTTCATACGAAATCTTGGTAAAGGCATTGATGCAGGCCAAGGACGGAAGGTTGCATATCTTGGAGAAATTGATCGATACGATCGCAGCACCAAGACCAGAGGTGAAACCTTACGCTCCAAAAATCATTACCCGAATCATTCCTGGTGAGTTCATCGGTGCACTGATCGGTAAAGGTGGAGAGGTGATCCAAGACCTTCAGAAGAAGTCCAAGACCACGATCGTTATCAACGAAGATCCAGATACCGAAGAAGGTATCGTGGAAATTTTGGGTACCGACCAAGATGGCATCGATATGGTATTGGCCAAAATAGACTCGTTGATGTTCAAGCCTGAAGTGGGCAGCGTTTACGAAGTGAAGGTCATCAAGATGTTGGAATTTGGTGCCGTGGTGGAATACACCGAGGCCCCTGGCAACGAGGTATTGCTCCACGTATCGGAATTGGCTTGGGAGCGCACTGAAAATGTTTCCGACGTGGTCAACATGGGAGATGTCTTTGACGTGAAATACCTAGGTATTGACCCAAGGACCAAAAAGGAAAAAGTTTCCAGAAAGGCACTGTTACCCAAACCGGAAGGCTATAAAGAAAGACCTCCAAGAGATGATCGTGGTGGTGACAGAAGAGGTGGCGACCGAAGAGGTGGTGACCGTGACCGCAGAGGTGGCGATCGTGACAGAAAGCCCAGAAGGGACTAAGTCAACTTTCATATTATAAGAAAAACCCTGGGGAAATATTCCCAGGGTTTTTTTCGTTTTTAGAAAACTTTCACAAAGAAATTTTACCAAAATGTAACTTTTTAAATTTTTCAACGTATAACCTAATGAGCCTCTGCTCACAAACTTAATTTGAAGGGAAATTTTTAGATGAGACAGTTAAAGATTACAAAACAGGTTACCAATAGGGAAACCGCTTCGTTGGACAAATATTTGCAGGAAATCGGCAAGGTGGACTTGATCACTGCCGATGAGGAAGTGGAGTTGGCACAGCGAATCAAGGCGGGAGACCAGGTGGCCCTGGAAAAATTGACCAAAGCAAACCTTCGATTCGTCGTTTCCGTGGCAAAGCAGTACCAAAACCAAGGACTTACCCTTCCGGATTTGATCAATGAAGGAAACTTGGGTTTGATCAAGGCTGCCCAGCGTTTTGACGAAACCCGTGGGTTTAAATTTATTTCTTATGCTGTTTGGTGGATTCGCCAGTCCATTCTTCAGGCATTGGCAGAGCAATCACGTATTGTGCGCTTGCCCCTGAACAAGATCGGCTCCATCAACAAGATCAACAAGACCTTTGCTTTCTTGGAGCAGGCCCATGAACGCACCCCATCTGCAGAGGAAATTGCCAAAGAATTGGACATGACAGTGGAAGATGTGAAGCAATCCCTGAAAAATTCAGGCCGCCACGTATCCATGGACGCCCCTTTAATCGATGGTGAGGATTCCAACCTTTATGACGTATTGCGAAGTGGAGAATCCCCCAATCCGGACAAGGAACTTTTACATGAATCCTTGCGCACAGAGATTGAGCGCGCACTGGAGACCTTGACACCCCGAGAGGCCGATGTCATCAGGCTATACTTTGGTTTGGCGGGACAACATTCCATGACCTTGGAAGAGATCGGGGAGACTTTTGACCTGACCAGGGAAAGGGTCCGTCAGATCAAGGAAAAGGCTATCCGAAGGCTAAAACACACCTCCAGAAGTAAGATTTTAAAGACATATTTGGGATAAAGTGCAAAAAAATCCCAACAAATTACAGTTAAACTATCCTTAAATTGTTTTTTTGGCAGGAAAGTTGTAATTTGTGTACCTACAACAGTTAATCATGACTGTTCGTTTTTTGATTGATGAATAAACTCCGGCTGATTACCGGAGTTTTTTTCATTTTAGGAACTTCGTAATTGGCTAACTTTGCACCATGAACAACACACTAATTGCCCCTTCGCTACTGGCCTCTGATTTTGCCAATCTGCAACGCGATATCGAAATGGTGAACAAAAGTGAGGCCGACTGGTTTCACTTGGATGTTATGGACGGGATGTTCGTTCCCAACATTTCCTTCGGGATGCCCGTGATACAGGCCATTGCCAAGCATGCGAAAAAACCTTTGGACACCCATTTGATGATCATGGACCCCGATAGGTACATCAAAGCTTTTGCGGATTTGGGCGTGCACCATTTGACCGTACATTATGAAGCCTGTCCCCATTTGCACAGAACCTTGCAGGCCATAAAATCCGAGGGCATGAAGGCCGGCGTGGCCCTGAACCCACACACATCCATCAACCTGTTGGAAGACACCATCCAGGATATTGATATTGTGATCGTGATGAGCGTAAACCCTGGTTTTGGAGGACAATCCTTCATTGAAAACACCTACCAAAAAGTAAGTGATCTAAAAAATTTGATCCAAAGAAAAAATTCCAATGCCTTGATCGAGATCGATGGAGGGGTGAACGCGGACAATGCCAAAAAACTGGTGGAACACGGTGCGGATGTTTTGGTCGCCGGTAGTTTTGTGTTCAAAAGTGAAAACCCAACAGCTACCATTAAAAATCTAAAAGAAAAAACCGCATAATGCAGGAATTTGATGTTGTCATTATTGGTGGGGGACCTATTGGCATTGCTTGTGGCCTGGAGGCCAAAAAACGTGGACTCAGCTATATCATCATTGAAAAAGGCCCCATTGTCAATTCTTTGTTCAACTATCCTATCAACATGCAGTTTTTTTCCTCTTCGGAAAAACTGGAGATAGACGGGATCCCTTTCATTAGCAAAGAGGCCAAGCCCAAACGTAGCGAAGCCTTGGAATATTACCGTAGAATCGCGACCTCCAACCAACTGAACATCCATCTGTTTGAAAAAGTGGTCGGTGTGGAAAAAGAAGCGGATTTTTTCCGTGTCAATACGGATAAAGGAGAATACAGGGCCAAAAATGTGGTCGTGGCCACTGGTTTCTACGATATCCCGAACAAAATAAACGTACCGGGCGAAGATCTGCCCAAGGTTTCCCATTATTATAAAGACCCCCATTTTTATGCCAGTCAAAAATTGGCTGTGATCGGGGCCAGCAACTCTGCCATTGATGCCGCTTTGGAATGTTGGCGGAAGGGTGCCGAAGTCACTTTGATCATTCGTGGCCCCGAAGTTGGCCCAAGGGTAAAATATTGGGTGCGCCCCGACATCATCAACCGAATTGAGGAAGGCAGCATCAAGGCCTATTACAACAGCATGGTGAAAGAAATCAAACCGAGAGAAATCATCATCGATACCCCCGAGGGAGAAACCGTTTTGGAAAACGATTTTGTCCTCGCATTGACTGGTTACATGCCCAATTTTGCCTTTTTGGAAAAGTTGGGCATTGCACTTTCCGATGATGCGAAGCGCATTCCTTCCTATGATCCCGAGACCATGGAGACCAATGTGCCGGGGCTGTTCTTGGCAGGAGTGATCTGTGGCGGGATGGAGACCCATAAATGGTTCATCGAGAATTCACGTGTCCATGCACCCATCATTATGGATGCCATTGGAAAAAGAGGAGCATCTATCGCAAAATAAACGTGATTCGTTTTAAGTCACTTCCGAATTAGAAATCCAAACATGCAAAAATTCAGGCAAAGATCTACCTTAGCTTAAACAATCCACATAAAACTTTGGATATTTCTATGAAAGCACTTTTTACCATTGGGCTGTTGGTCTTGAGCAATACTTTTATGGTGATTGCCTGGTACGGCCACCTCAAATTCCACGAATGGAAATGGTTCAATAAACTGGGCTTGGTCTCCATCATCCTCATCAGTTGGGGGATTGCCCTTTTCGAATACATCTTTCAGGTGCCGGCAAACAAGATCGGGTTCCGGGAAAACGGCGGACCGTTCAGTCTCATTCAATTAAAGGTGATCCAGGAAGTAATCACTCTGGTGGTTTTTGCCATCTTCACCTTGGTGGTCTTCAAAACGGAGACATTTAGGGCCAATCACATCATTTCTTTCATTTTCTTGGTCTTGGCGGTGTATTTTATGTTCAAAAAATAAAATATGTCTCAGATTTCCCGAAGCTTTGCTTCCCATACGGAATTGTCCCGAAGCATGGCCCTACCCTCTCGAAAACTGAGATAAGGATATCCTTTTTGATGGTTGAGTATGCTCACTTCACACATCATTCGCCAATGACGCATTATTTCCCTCCAAGCAAAAAATAGGGAGTGCTTGGGGTCGTAGATGTGGGTTGCTTCTGCCCCTGCCCCGTTGATCTCTATCACGCTGAAGTTTTTTCCGTCGCACAAGTCTTCAAAAGTATGGTAGAGCACATCCAGTCTCCCATAATGAAAATGCTCCATCTGTCCACAGATATTGTTGATGGTCTTTCTGAGCCCATCGTTCAGTTTGTGTGTAATATCATTAAACTTGGCGCCCCGGGCATGGCTGCCATAAGGCACCAACACTCTTTTTTCTCCATCGGAAAGAACGGTGCCAAGTTCCATTTCCAGTTTCTCCTCCAGTTTTTTTAATTGCAAGTGACTACGTGGGTCTTTACGTATAAGCTCCAAAAGGGTACTTTTGCCATCCCCTGTTACGGAAAGAAACTCCTTGGAAACGATGCCCGTGATCTTCCCTTCGGACGCCCCTGGCCTACGTACATAAAATATTCCGACTTCATTTTTGAATTGTATAAATTTCTGGGCCAAGTAGTGGGAGGGAGTTTTCAAGGCATAGTTTTTGAACTGGTCTTCATCATATATTTTTTCGACCCCAAAGGATTTCATGCCGATGTCCGGCTTTGCAATAAAGGGAAAGGTGATGCCCGAAGCCAAAATTCGCTCCAAGGCAGCATCGGGCGATTCATCCTTATCAATGAAAAGGGTCTGGGGAATAAATTGTTTTGGTATCAATTCATAAATGGCCATTTTGGATTCCATGGCCATGCCCCCATTTTTGATGCACGGATTGGCCGCATTGAAAAAGAAAAAGGAACGGGCCTTAAGGGAGTAATAAAGCCAAACAGGAAACAAGGGGTAGTAAATGGCCCACAATGGCCAATATTCCCAATGGGTGAGTCTGTGCCACTTCAATCTCAAGGAACCCATAACGCTTACACAGTAACCTGATTGAACGGGAAGGGCACTTCAAAAACCTTGTCGTCCAAAAGGTCTATGTGTCGCAATAAGGCACTCTCTTCATGGTGTAGAACGGCCTGGGTGACACTAAAGGTCTTCAGTCCTGTTTTCCGGTCAATGATAAATCCATTTTCAAGATCATCCCGGTTGTCGGTATGGAAATTTACCACATCCGAAGCCCCGATCCGATCTGAATTATGCACAAATTGGTGGAACTGGGATGCACGGTGCGCAATGACTGTATCGTCATACAGGGTTGCGGACGACCAAATATGTTTTTTGGACTTGTCCAACGGTCTAAAATATTTCTGGCTTCCGTCCCATCTAAATTCCAGCAGGTCGGAATGGAACAGGACTACGGTGAAGGGTTCAATACGATAAAGGTCCATTTCCCAAAGTACGGAATGGGGATTTTTGGCCCCAATGATGTCCAAAAGCACCAAACCGCGGCTTTTGGCATAGCTGCCGTTGGGCCGATGCTTTACAAATGCACCGTTGAGCAATACGGCCACTGCGCCATTTTCATTAAGGGCAAACCAGGTTCCACCAGCTTTGGGATCCTTGGGAAAAAGCACTTTCACCGACCCTATGGTTTCTTCTTGGGGGAGATATGCCAATGGACGGGAAATATGCTCGTCCCTATTGGATGTGATGAAATAGTTTTTCCCGGAGGGAACAAAACTTACTGTGCACATGCCTTTTTGTATTGAATGGTAGAGGGTGCCACACCAAAGTTTTCAGGAAGCTGATGGTCCGTAAGTTGTTGAATGCCCACCTTAATGAGTGCGTGGTGGTGAATGGTGTGTTCCAAATTGTACATGACTTCCCTATAGTAATTGGAATCCATACAAATCTCCGTTCCATTCAATTCGTAATAAATTTTAATAGGCTTGTTGGGACGTTCCAAATGGCTTTGGATCCAGTCCAACTGTTCCATGGCGAAGGGAAGCTCCTCAGCTATTTGGAGGTTACGCTCCCTACGGTCGTAGGACACATTGGCAGTCTCATATCCATTTAGCAAACAAAGGTACAGTTCTATGACATGGCGCGTATGTTGGCCAATAGTGGAATTGGACAGTGCACTACATGACTTTGCATAGCAATCCCCCGGGAGTCCCAACAGGATCTGCTTAAACTGCTCAAGGGTATCCAAAGATGATTTGAACATGTTCATTCAGTTTTATGATATTCGTTTTTTGATCAAAAGGAACATAAGATAACAAGAAAATCCAAGGTACAAGAGTCCCATGAGCAAACTTGTTACGGCGTGGTATTGGTCGTAATTTGTAAAGATGAACCTACCGGCCAAGATAAAAATGCCCAATCCGATCAGGGTACCCAACCCAATGCCCATAATATAAAAGGTATAATGCCCGGCCGATGCCCTCAAGATTCCTTTATTGTCCAACACTTTGTTCCAGGTGAACCAAAATGGCAGCTGCAAAGGATTCAAAGAACTCAACAATAGGCCCAACACAAAAGCCGACTCAATATGGGGCAAAAAATTTGTTTTGGGATGGGATAATGGTCCCCGGAAGATATCCAAAAAACTGTCCAGTGACAAGTATAACAACAGAACTATTCCCAAGAGCAGCACATAATGCATGGCCTTTTTGCCCAACTGCAAGTGTTCATTGCCAAATAAACTCAGCCTGACCATGGCCAATTCCACGGCCACGACCGCGAAAGCAAACCAAATGGCCGAAACCAAGCCCTGTGACGCAGCAATATCAAAAGCGGTAAGATTGAGAGTACCAAAGGGCAATGCTCCCAAAAAACTTATGAGCAAACCATAAAGACTGACTTTTAAATAATGAACCATAAGGGACAGTATCTGTTCATGGGTCTCTAAACCAAGAATAGCACAAAAACTGGGCAAATCTTCCTTTACATTAGACTTTGGGTTAAACAAAATGTTACAGCTTCATCAAATTTTATGCGAAAAAGTAAGAATTGACTTTCATTAAATCCATTTGATGTATCCAAATGCCCCATCCGTCAACCCAAAACGGCCATCCGTCAATTGCCCTGAAACCACGCTATAATAGTTCCTAATTTTAGTTTCGAAAAAGTAAAGACCTGGCAGTATGAACCAATGGAGTAGTGTGGAAGGCC
>JBLWSV010000011.1:0-150374 GCA_048270465.1 Allomuricauda sp. | reverse complement strand
GTCTTTTTGGAGCGTTGTGATCTGCTCTATGGTGCCATTGTTGTCGTAATCGTTGATCCACATTTTCATGGGGGTCTCTGGAGTCGGTTTGTAGTGCAGGTTGAGTCCTTGGTTGCCCAAGATCAGGTCGAGATCGCCATCCCCGTCCAAATCTGCTGCTTCCACGGTGTTCCACCACCCGTAAAGACTGTCCAATGAACTGGACATTTTGGTGAGCCTTCTACCAGTGTTTTTGTAAATTTTTGGAGTATCCCATTCAGCGGTAACAATGAGGTCTTTTTTGGAATCCCCATCAACATCTACCCATTTGGAATCGGTGACCATTCCGGCATCTTTCAAATCGTAGCCCAACCTTTCGGTGGCGTTGGTGAACGTGCCGTTCCCCATATTTTCAAGCAACAGGTGGTCGGGTGAAATACCATATACCCCTACCACACTTCGTGAACCTATAAACAAATCCACATCACCGTCACCGTCAAAATCGAAAGGGGAGATGGTGGATATGTTTTTAAAGGTGGATGGCAATTCGTTTTCTGATTTGGTGAAGTTGCCGTTGCCGTCATTGAGATAGAGGCGGGCCCTGTAATTGCGTTGTTGTGCGACATTATTCCCCCCAGACCCAACGATCAGGTCCAGATGGCCATCACCATTCGCATCAAAAAAGGCTGCTGCCACATCTTCTAAGGCACTATCTTTTTCCAGATCGGTAGAATTTTTTGGTGATACCTTGCCATTTCCGATATGAAGGTATATGGTGCCCGGCTGTCCCTGCGCCCCGCCGATAAAGAGGTCTTCGTTGCCGTCCCCATTTACGTCGCCTACAGCCAAGGCCGGTCCTTCTTGTGACAGTTTTTGGTAGATGAGCCCTTCATAATCAAAATCGTTATGGCCATCTTCCTTGTGTGAGACCATCATTTTGGTGTCCAACTCACTTAAAAAGGATTTTTTGACTTCCTTTTTAGGGATTTTGTAGGTTTCAGTTGCTTGGGAATGATCGAGGGTCAAAACTTGGTTGGCCTTTACGTTTTCAAGTTTTTGGGTTAGATCGTCTGGCCATACAATCCGAATGGAATCCAAAGCCTTTGTTTGACCCAGTCCGATGGTCATTCCGTATTCCATGGAAGATTGGAAGCCCCGGGAAGGGATCAGTTCTTGGTTGATCACATTTCCATCAAAATAGAATTTGGCCAATGTGCCTACGGCGAAGGGGTTTTTTTCGGATCCCTTGAATTTTAACTGGATATAATTGTTGCTCAGTTGAGCATCGGAGTTGTTCCGGTACACAAAAGCTTCGGTATTGACATTGTTGATGACCAGATCCAGGTCGCCATCGTTGTCCAAGTCTCCATAGGCCGCCCCATTTGAACGGGTGGGGAGTTCAAAGCCCCATTCCTTATTGGCATTTTTGAAGGTAATGTCGCCATTGTTTTTATAGGCGTAATTGGGTTGTGGCTTTACGGGCATTTTGTTGATAATGGAATCGATGGATTCTTTTTTTCCCGTGAGGGCCATTTTCTGCACGATCTCGTTGGCAAAAAAATCGACAAAGTCCAGATCGGTGAGGTCGTGATTGATACCATTGGTGACGAAAATGTCCTTTAGGCCGTCATTGTCCATATCGAACATGAGTCCGGCCCAACTCCAGTCCGTGGCATCCACCCCACTGTAATAAGCGACTTCTGAGAACGTGCCATTGCCATTGTTGAGCTGCAGGGTGTTTTGGATGTATTGCTGGTAGAAGTCTTTACTTTGTTTCAGGTCAAATACGTTATATCCCTCAAATTCCATGACAGACTTTACTCGTTGTTCTTCTTCGGGCAGCATATCTGTGATGAATATGTCGTTGTGCCCATCATTGTTGATATCGGCAATATCGATTCCCATGGCGGAAAGGCTCAGATGGGAGGTCCACTCCTTGATCTCTTCCTTGAAGGTGCCATCTTTTTGGTTGATATAGAGGTAATCCCTTTCGTAAAAGTCGTTTGAGATGTATATGTCGGGGTATAGATCGCCGTTAAAATCGGTGACCAAAACCCCCAATCCGAAGCCGATAAGGCTACCATAGATTCCGGCCTCTTCACTGACATCCACAAATTTTCCATTGTCGTTTCGTAGGAGCATATCGCCTACACCCTTAAAAATGTCGGGAACGCCTTCCCAGTCCTGTGCCCGGACCTGACGCTGTTCGGCATAGCCAAGGCTGCTTACTGGGACATTGCTGTTATTGAGGATGTAAGCGTCGAGGTCACCGTCCTTGTCATAATCAAAAAAGGAGGCATGGGTGGTGAAACCTGTTTTGGCGAGATTGTATTCATTGGCCTTTTCCGTAAAAGTGAGATCTCCATTGTTTATATAAAGATCGTTATCGTGGTTGTTGCCTTCCATGTTCCCGGCATTGCAGACATAGATGTCCAATAGTCCATCTTGGTTCACGTCCACCATCACCACTCCCGTGGACCAGGGTTTGCTGCCCTTGACGCCAGCGCTTTCGGAAATATCTTCAAATTTAAAATTGCCTTTGTTCAGGTAAAGTTTGTTGGGGACCATGTTTCCGGTCAGGTAAATATCCTGAAGGCCATCGTTGTTGATGTCGCCAATGGCGACACCTCCACCATTGTAAAAGTTCCTGTACTTGAAAATATTGAAATTTTTCTGATTTTCTACTGAATTGACAAATGATATGCCCGTTTCTTGTGGGGACAGCAGGGTGAAAAGGGTCTCTTTTTTTTCTACTACTGCATTGTCGGCTTCTTTATTTTTACAAGCCCAGAAAAGGATAAAGAGGAGAAGGGCAAGGGTATGTTTCAGTTTCATTTATTGTTCTGTTTTTTTGGCCAAAAATATGGGAGCTTCGTTGTTCAGGGCAATGATGAGTCTTTCCTCCCCGGCCACAATTATTTTTTCAATTTTTCTGGCAGCGCCGGAAACACTCAAGTTCCCTTTCCAACTTATGTTGCCCTGGCCATCATTTTTCAGCAAAAATCCATGCGAGGCATCTAATCTACCAAGTTGGGTATTTATCTCAAAATTATTGCCCACCATTAATATTTCATTAATCGTTTTTTTATTGTCTTTTTCTAAATAAATATCGTTGACTGTCGATGATTGTACCAAGAGCGGCAGTTCCTTTTTGGAAAAATGACCTTTTCCAACATTTTCAAAATAGGATGTGGCCAACAAGTACACCTTTCTTTGGTCTGCTTCATTCAATTTGTCCTTTCCGAATAGCTCTTCGAGTGAGGCTTTGGCGAAGTCTTTGTAAAAAAGGAATTTTTTGTTGAGAAAGGGCATTTGCTTTGCAAGCTCATCCTTTGATGCAAAGGCAGTTTCTTTATCACCGTGATAGTGGGTGACAATTGTTTCAATTGAGCCATTGTCATCAAAATCATTGATATACAACGTTATGGGTTTTTCATGGGAGGCACTGAATTTTGTGTTCAAACCCCAGTTTCCTGCAAGGATGTCCAAATCCCCATCACAGTCCATATCAGCAACCTCAATGCAATTCCACCAACCATTTGTTTTTTCCAGACCATTTTTCTCTTGCCTTGTAAGCTCTTTTCCATCGTTCATGAATACGGTGACGGGACTCCAGTGTCCTATAACGATAAGGTCCAAAAACCCATTTTGGTCCAAATCCTTCCATACAAAATCCTTGACATTTCCAATGCTTGCAAAGCCGGGAGCAAATGACGGGGTTATTTCAACAAAGTTTCCATCGCCCGTGTTTTTGAAAATGTACTGTTTGGGCTTTTTTCCAAATTCTGTTGGGAGTGCATTGGAAGCAATACAAATATCAATGTTTCCGTCATTGTCAACATCGACTGCACCCACTTTGGATGCATTGATCTCTATATTATCGAACAATTCAGCATGTTTGACAAACGAACCGTTTTCATTGATGTACATCCTTGGATTGAGCGGTTTGCCTCTTGTAAATTCGTTGCCCCCGCTGACCACTAAAAGATCTAGATCTCCGTCATGGTCTGCATCGAATATGATTTGATCGACATCTTCGCTCATTGCATCTTGTTCAAATAATGATGCTTGGTGTTGTGAGAAAGATCCGTCCTGGTTTTGAATATAAAGTGCGGAGGCCTGGTTTTTTCCTCCAGAGATGAAAAAATCTTCCAATCCGTCATTGTTTATGTCTGCAACTGATACTGAAGGGCCTTCATTGGAGTAAGAAAAGGGAACCAAAGGGTTCCTGTCAAAATCCAGAGAGGGATATTCTTTATGGGTGAAGTCGGGACTTCCAACAGAATAATAGTATGTCCGCCTCCCTGTTTTGTTTTCTTGCTCAGTATAATAATTGCCATTTGCCTCATTATATTGGACATCCATGGTCTTGTTGGCTACAATATTCTTTAAAGTTTGGTATTTTCCTCCAGGCCATACAACTTGGATAGAGTCTATAATGGAGTCCTGTCCGATTCCGAAATTTAAGCTGTTGTCCTTAGCTGAAAGAAAACCACGAGTAACGAAGTTTTCTTGGACCAACTTGTTATTTTTGGTATATACAATGGTTTTTGTGCCAATACCTAACTTGTTCTTGGAATTTCCTTTAAAAGTAATTTTGAAAAAATTTCCATAATCTAGAGTATTTTCCAAGACAAATGCTTTCTGGTTTACATTGTTCACGACCAGATCTAAATCTCCATCATTATCAAGATCGGCATATACACAACCATTACTGAACGATTCGATTTTAGGCGTCCAAAGTGTTGTTACATTGTTAAATGTGACCCCACCATTGTTTTTATAGAAGTAGTTTTGGACTTTCTTGGTGGGCAAGCGGTCTATCAGCTCCATGTCCTTGTCGGAAAGTCCTTTCTCAATATTTTTTTGAATCTGTTCATTGGAAATGTAGTTAATGTAGTCCATGTCATTGGTCACGCCTTGGATTCCATTGGAAACGAACAGATCCTTATACCCGTCATTGTCAAAATCCGCGAACAGAGCTCCCCATGACCATTCTGTGGCATCTATTCCGCTTAAATTGGCAATTTCACTGAAGTGCTCCCCATCAAGATTTAGGTGCAGTGCATTTTGCATGTATTGTGGTGCAAATCCATTTTTGAGATATTGTTGGTACACGGGATAGGGGTGTTCCAAACCTGATGTTTTGTATGTTTCCAAATCTTCAGGCAGCATATCGAGGGACAGGATATCCGTTAGGCCATCATTGTTGATATCCGCTATATCGTTGCCCATTGAAAAGTGGGATGTGTGCCCTAATTTTTTGTTGTTCTCTGATATTGTTTCTTTAAATGTGCCATCTTTTTGGTTGATATAGAGGTAATCGTTTTCAAAAAAATCATTGCCCACATAAATGTCAGGGTAACCATCATTGTTTATGTCGCTTATGGCCAAACCTAGACCATAACCTATACTTCCTTGAAAAATTCCCGCTGCTTTTGATACATCGACGAATTTTCCATTTTCATTTTTAAAAAGAATATCCCCCGACATGGAATCCACCAATTTTCTTTTTGTTCCTTTTCCATAAGATCGGTTGGGGTTTACGGAGTGGTTCAACAGGTACATGTCCAAGTCGCCATCCAGGTCATAATCGAAAAAGGCTGCCTGAGTAGAATACCCTATAAAATCCAGACCATATTTTTCTCCTTCCTCATTGAATATTGGCACGCCATTTTTGTCCAAGCCTTGATTAATGTACAATAGATTCTTTCCCCTGATCTGACCGTGGTCACCCACTTTGCAAACATAGATGTCCAAAAGACCATCGTTGTTTATGTCCACATGGACAACACCTGTGGTCCAACCATGATCATTTTTAATATTTGCCCTAACGGTCACATCTTCAAACTTAAAGCCACCCTTGTTCAAGTATAGTTTGTCTGCTCCTTGGTTTGAAGTAAAATAAAGATCCACCAACCCGTCATTATTAAAGTCTCCCGCTGCAACACCTGCTCCATTATAAAAATAGAGGTAGTTTAGGATATTAAGTTCAGGTGTCTGTTCAAGTTGATTAGCAAACGATATACCGGTTTGTTCAGCATTTTTGTGGACAAACAGCGTATCTGCACCTTTTTTTGAGCAGCTAAATGCAGCGAAGAATACCAATAATATAAGCCAATACGGTCCTTTCATTTCATTCATCAAAATGGGAATCAATATAGTTATTTCCATACGAAACAAGAATGTAGAAAGATTAATCTTTGACTAATGGTGGATTAATGATGAACTAAAAACAAGGGGGTAGCCAAAAGTTGCATTCATATTAATTTGATAACTGATTTTTCGGAACAGACGAAAAAAGGCCACCGATCGGTGGCCTTTTCATATGTGCAAAACAGCTTAAACTTAATAGAATTAATATCCTGGGTTTTGAACCAAGTTTGGGTTAAGGATAAGTTGGGCAGATGGTATTGGGAACAGTTGACGGTTTGCGTCTCCCACAGCATCTGGATCCTTAAAGTCCCAGTCTTTGGTATATTGTCCGAATCGAATCAAATCGTTCCTTCTCCAACCTTCAGTGTACAATTCACGAGCTCTTTCATCCAAAAGATCTTGCTCTGTTACCGAGCCTAGAGGTGTAGCTCCCCTGATGGTTCTCAACTCATTGATCATTGCAGTTGGATCTCCACCACTTCGCATCATCGCTTCAGCTTTCATCAAATAGGCATCTGAATATCTGAAGAAAATGATGTGGTTTGCAAAGGCACCGTTCCTTGGGTTGTACTTGATAACACGTATACCGGTTACCTCATTGTTGTCAACGAGACTTGGTTGATTATCCACGGCACTGAAAAAGTCTCTGGTAAAGCTCAATGGATTACCGTTCCTATCCTGAAGAGCAGCCCCGTTTGGACCATATTGTTGTCCAATCAGAAATCCATAACCTACATTGGAACCATCTACAATCCCGTCATTGTTGTCGTCGGTCCCGAAACTGCCATCAAAAGGAATACCAGATGGAGGAACGAAACCTCTACGTTCTTCCTGGCCGTCTTGAAGTGTGCCATCATTGAGTCCACGATTGCTGTCAGGGTCTCCTTCAAATAGGTCATAGAACTCTGCCAAAGTACTGAAGCCGTTCCAGCCACCACCACCCAACTCGGTAGAGTTATAGTGCAAGGTGTGGAAAATTCTGGTGCCTGCCGAGGTTTGCGCGTACCAAATTGTTTCGGAATCGCCACCGGGCACGAAAATGTCAAAGTAATCTGTCGCTAACTCGTAACCATCTCCTTCAATTGCATCCACCAATGAAATAATCTGGTTCATATCGGCTGAATCAGCAGTGCCTGAACCGTTATAAATATGTCTGTTCAGTAGTACTTTTGCTTTTAGGTACCTTGCGGCAGCTTTTGTAGCTCTAACGTTGTCATCACCTGCGGAAGACGAAGGAAGATTGGCAATAGCAGTGTCCAGGTCATTCAATATGAAGGAAACAGCATCTTCCCCGGTAAATACTTCTGGGTCAGCCAATGGGTCTGCAGCTTCGGTATCCCTATAGGGTACTTGTCCAAAATTGTCCAGGATGATGAACATGGATAGGGCTCTCAAGAATGCTGCATGTCCAATAGCTTCCGTTGAAGAACCTGATCGGGTATCCAAAACTTCACTGGCGCTCAATTGCAAACCATTCCATTCGTTCCATACTCCCAAAATATATTGGTGTTCCGGAGTCCAGGAATGTTGGTGCATTTGTCTCCATATTCCATTATCACCCCAGTCAGAACCTCTGGTCGGAACCAAAAGAGCATCGGTGGTAACTTCGTTCAGCGCATAAAGGTTGGCCTGAGTACCAAAATAGCCATTCACATTATTGTACATCGCAGTTATTTGACTGGCAGCGGCTTCTGCAGATAGTCCTGTGAAACCCTCAGCCAATATCGAGTCGGTTGGCTCTACTTCCAAATCGGTACAGGAAGTTAGCATGACACCTACTAGCAAGGTAAGTGTCAAATATCTGTTCGTTACTTTTAAAATATTTTTCATTGCTCTTTTTTTTAAAATTTAGCGTTGATTCCCAATGTTACAGTCCTTGGTCTTGGGAAAGAAGTATAATCGATACTTGCGCTGGGTATTCCAGTACCAAAGTCTCCTGTGGTGGATGATACTTCTGGATCCAATCCGCTATAATCGGTAATCAAGAATAAGTTTTGGCCTGTAAGTGACAATCTTAGATTTTTTAGCGCACCTTCTCCGCTCAGGGGCACGTTGTATCCGATACTTGCATTTTGTAACCTTACAAAATCACCTTTTTCCAAATAAAGTGTGGAAACTTCTTGGCTCACATTGGTTTCCAAACCTCTTTGATCCACGTTTCTTGTGGTTTCAAATGTGGGTCTGTTCAAGAAGGCGTTTGCGGTGTTGTTATATACATGAAAGCCAAATTGTCCAGCAAAATAGGCCGAGGCATCCCAGTTTTTCACCCTAAGGTTCAAAGATAGTCCCGCATTTACATCAGGTAGTCCGTCTTTGCCTACGAAGTCTTTTTGATCGGGGTTGAAATTTGGATTGCCACTGGAATCTTCAGAGTATTCGGCCATATAGAATGAGAACAACGACCTTCCTTCTCCCAAACGCTGTGCAAAAGCGTCTGTCAATCCAGGCCCGTTCAAAGCTCCAAAGTTGGCTGTAAGACCATTCAATCCTTCCACAGTGTTCTTGTTGTAAGCTACATTGAAGGAGGATGAGAAGGTTACATCTTGTGTTTGAATAAAGTCATAATTAAGGGCAAGTTCAACACCTTGGTTGATCACCGTGCCATCTTCAAGATTTTTGAAAACGAATGGGTCGGCTGCCGGGGCTGCGGCTCCTTGTCTAAACAACAGGTCCTTGGTTTCTTTTCGATACAAATCAATGGATCCACTGAATCTATCCATGTTGAATCCAAAATCTATACCTACGTTCAAGTCCAAGGTGGATTCCCATTTTAGTTCTGGGTTTTGTACCGCCACAACATCGGAACCGGGACGGATGATATCACCGTTATCCGATATTCCAGGGCCGTTGAAGCGCTCCCTTCTCAAATAGTTGGCATATCCCAAACCTTCTTGGTTACCGGTAATACCAGCACCCAATCTCAATTTCAATGTAGAGAATGCGTCACCAACAAAATCTTCTTCACTAAGTTTCCAGGCAAAGGCACCAGATGGGAAATAACCATATTGGTTGTTTCCACCAAATCTGGATGAACCATCGGCCCTTACCGTTGCGGTAAACAAGAATTTATCATTCAAGCTGTAGTTTGCCCTAGCAAAAAATGATTGTAACTCATCGGTGTTGTCAAAAGTATCTATCCAAACAGAGGTGTATGAACCAGAGGTGACAGCCAGTGTTGCAGTATCCTCAAAAGGATTGATGCTGTTTACGAAAGAACCATTTGGTGCATAACCTGCTTGTTGGTAAGGTCCATCGATGCTGTTCCTTATGTTATTGACATCTTCGATCAAAAGTTGGCCCATGGCATTCAGGTCAGAGGTTGGTGCTTGCCAACCTTGTGAGTTGAACCCTCTTCTACGGAAATCCTGAAAGGAGTAACCAACGATAACATCCAAGGAAGAATTGTCGAAATCCTTTTTGTAGTTAAGTGTGGCTTCCAAAAGTTGACTCGTAGCGTTCAAGTTGTTGTATGCAGTTTGACCATTTCCAGTAACTCTGTTAAAGTTGTTTGCTTCTGCCGAGATGGAAGAGACTGCATCCGCATCGGAATCATCATAACCTACAGTGACTTTGGCGGTCAACTCATCAATGATATCGTATTCAGCGGAAAGGTTAATCAATGCACGGTTGGTATTGGTCACGGATTGCCAACTGGCCAAATAGTTGGCTGGGTTCAATTGGTTTCCTTCCAAGAAAAAGCTTGGGCTGGCAGGCCAGGTTGGGTTAGCAGAATAAGCAGCACCGATCAGGTTGCCGCTTGCACCGGAAGTGCCACTAATTGGAGGAGCATCATCGTTAACGCGAGAAAGTGATGCTTGAAGGTTCAATCTCAACTTATCGTCCAAAAACCTTTGGCTTGCATTGATTCTTCCAGTAATACGCTCTTGTGCTGATTTCTCTATTACACCAAATTGCTTGCCGTAAGAGAATGTGGCCCTAACGTTACCGCTACCATAATTTCTGGAATAGGAAAGGTTTTGGTTTTGGGAAGCAACTGTTCTTGTAATATAATCTTGCCAGTTGGTGTTGAATCCAAAGTCGGCCGCATCAGCAATCGCTTGACTTCTTTCAGAAGCCGTGGCTGCCAAAAACTCATCACGATCAAAAAGGTCATATTCGTTGGCGGGTGAAGAAATGCTCAGGTTAGAGTTGAATTCCCATACGCCGCCTTGGCCTGCCCTTCCACTTTTTGTGGTAATGATCACCACACCATTGGCACCACGGGAACCGTAGATTGCAGTTGCGGAAGCATCCTTTAAGATGGACATGCTTTCAATATCGTTAGGGTTAATGAAGTTCAGCGGGTTTCTTGTGGCATTGCTACCGTTGATTACGTCGCCTCCAGACGGAGTAGTAGATTCTCCAGAAAGTGGGATGCCATCAACAACGAACAATGGGTTGTTGTTGGAACGGATAGAGTTCGAACCCCTGATTCTCAAGTTGACCCCAGCACCCGGTTCGCCACTGGCCTGGGTAATCTGCACCCCAGCGGTCTTTCCTTGGATCAATTGCTCAGGTGAAGCAATTATACCACCATTAAAGTCTTCGGAAGTAACAGCTGCCACAGCACCTGTAGCATCCTTGACCGTAGTTTGACCATAACCAATGATCACCACTTCGTCCAAAGCCTGTGCGTCTTCTTGTAATGTCACATTGATAGTAGATCGGCCGTTTACGGGCATTTCCACTGTTTGGTAACCGATGTAACTGAACACCAGTGTAGCCGTATCATCAATGCCGTCAAGGGTGTAATTACCATCAAAATCGGTCTGGGTACCATTGGTCGTTCCTTTGACCAATACGCTAGCCCCTGGCAAAGGACCGTTTGCATCCGAAACGGTACCTGATACTGTCTGAGCTTTTGCCAAACCAAAGCATAAAAATGCTCCGAGCAACAAAAAGCTTTTTAGTAGCGTAATCTTCATAAATAATTAATTTTAAGTTTAGTTAATTTTAATTCAAGTGTTAAACATATATAAAAAAAATGTTAATCGAAATTTAACTATATCGTAATGTATCACGAAAACGGTTTCGTGTTGATAACTTTAGGTAGGTGCAAGGTTGGCAAAACTTAAAGAGTTGGTTTGTGCATATCACAATAATATCAAAGAAAACTAAGAAATCTGTAATATTGGCACTAATATAGTGTTTTTTATCTTTCGTCGTAGTTAACACTTCTTTTTGATTTTATAAGAACCTTTCTTTGGTTTTTTGTTAAAAAGATCGTTTTGCCGATCTGTTTGCCCGTTTATTGAGTAATTTTCAACATCAAACCAAAGCAGATCAAAACAAGACCGAGTTGAAAACCAAGATTACCTTAAAAGATATTGCCAGAGAACTGGAGGTATCCATATCAACGGTTTCCAAAGCACTCAAGAACAGCGAGGAAATCAGCCGGGACACCAAAGAAAAGGTACAGGCCTTTGCAAAACTCTACAACTACAAGCCCAACAACATCGCCATTAGCCTGAAGAACAAAAGGACAAAGAACATAGGGGTCGTGATTCCCGATATTGTGCACCATTTCTTCACTACGGTCATCCGTGGCATTGAGAAATATGCAAACGCCAGGGGCTATAATGTGATCGTATGCCTTTCAGAGGAATCATTTGACAAGGAGGTGATCAATATGGAAATGTTGGCCAATGGAAGCATTGATGGCTTTATCATGTCACTTTCATCTGAAACACAGCAAAAAGGAGACTACAACCACCTTAAAGAAGTGACCGAGCAGGGAATCCCCGTGGTGCTTTTTGACAGGATCACCAACGAGGTCGAATGCGACAAAGTGATCATTGATGATGAGTTGGGTGGATACATGGCCACCAAAAAGTTCATTGAACAGGGAAAAAAGAGGATAGCCCTCATTACCACGGACGATTATTTAAGTGTGAGCAAGGCCAGGACCACCGGCTACAGGAGAGCTTTGGCCGAGAGCAATTTGGGAGTGGACGAATCCATGATATTGAAGATGCCTTCCATGGAAATGGACGAAAAACGCATCAAGGATTTTCTGGACAGCCAAGAACCGGAAGCGGTCCTTTGCGTAAATGAAATATTTGCGGTTTATAGCATGGGGCTGGCACTCAAAAAAGGACTAAAGATCCCGGACGACATATCATTCATCGGATTTACCGACGGTGTATTGTCCAAATATGCCAACCCAAGTCTTACCGTAGTGGCCCAGCATGGTGAGAAAATGGGCGAAGTTTCCGCCAAAATGCTCATAGATAAAGTGGAAAGCGAAGAGGAAGTGGAAACCTATCAAACCAAGATTTTGGAACCGACATTGGTCATCAGGGAATCCATTGTCCATTAAGCCATTCCATATTGAATATCTATGGACATCATGGAGGCCCATCAAAGCAAAGAGTATGGCAACAAAGCAGGTCTTCACTTTTTTGATACTGCTCTTCACAGTATATTCGTGCGGGCAAAAATCCGATCAAAAGCCCATTGAGCCGCCCATGAAGAAGAAAACCGTAGTCTATCAAGTGTTTACCAGACTTTTCGGAAATACCAACACCACCAACAAGCCTTGGGGAACCCTGGAAGAAAACGGAGTGGGGAAATTTGCCGACTTTACCGATAAGGCCCTAAAGGAAATCAAGGATTTGGGCATTACGCACATTTGGTACACAGGAGTGCCCCACCATGCGTTGATCAATGACTATACCGCCTATGGCATTTCCAATGATGATCCGGACGTGGTCAAGGGCCGCGCAGGGTCACCCTATGCCGTAAAGGACTATTACAATGTGAATCCCGATCTGGCCATGGATCCGGCAAAACGTTTGGAAGAGTTCAAGGCGCTCGTTCAAAGAACCCACAATGCGGGAATGAAGGTCATCATTGACATAGTTCCCAACCATGTGGCAAGGAATTACGAGAGCACCACCAATCCAGAAGGGACAAAAGACTTTGGGGCCGATGATGATACCACGAAGGAATATGATGTCAACAACAATTTCTACTATATTCAGGGAGAAAGGTTCAAAGTGCCCGAATGGCAGGATGGCTATTTGCCCCTGGGAGGGGGAGCAAACCCATTGGCCGATTCCAAATTTGAAGAATATCCTGCAAAATGGACGGGCAACGGTTCCCGATTGGCACAGCCCCGCTTCAACGATTGGTACGAGACCGTGAAGGTGAATTATGGCATACGGCCCGATGGAACCAACGATTTTGAAGAACTTCCCGAAGAATACCGTCAAAAGAATTATCAGGCACATTACGAGTTTTGGAAAGATAAGACCCTGCCCGATTCGTGGCACAAGTTCAGGGATATAGCAATCTATTGGCTGGATCTCGGAGTCGATGGCTTCCGTTTTGATATGGCCGAAATGGTCCCCGTGGAGTTTTGGAGTTATCTCAATTCCCATATCAAAATGAAAAACCCTGAAGCCTTTTTGTTGGCCGAAGTCTATAATCCCGGTCTGTACCGCGACTATATCCATAAAGGCAAAATGGACTACCTCTATGACAAGGTGGAACTTTATGACAGTATCAAGCACATTATGAAGGGATATGGCTGGACAGACCATATTCCCATGGTCCAGAAAGGGTTGGGCGATATAGAGCACCACATGCTCCATTTTTTGGAAAACCATGACGAACAGCGTATTGCCAGCCCCGAATTTGTTGGCAATGCCGAAATGGCCAAACCTGCCATGGTGGTCTCTGCTACCATAGGCACCTCGCCGACCATGATCTATTTTGGACAGGAAGTGGGCGAACCCGGTGCCGAAGATGCCGGTTTTGGAAAGCCTTCCCGCACCTCCATTTTTGATTATGTTGGTGTGCCGAACCACCAAAAGTGGATGAACAATAAAAAATTTGATGGTGGCCAACTTTCTCAAAAAGAGAAAGGACTCCGTGATTTTTACCAACGGCTTCTCAACTTCACCATTCAAAGTGATGCTTTGATGGGAGAGTATCAAGAAATTCATTTTTTCAATAAGGACAACACTGAAAACTATGACCACAGGGTACTTTCCTATGTGCGATGGTCCAATAGGGAGCAGCTCATCGTGGTCACCAATTTTGACGCCCACAAAAGTTATGCGTTTGAGTTGAAGCTCCCACAAGATCTGATCGCCAAATGGGAGTTGGAAGAGGGGCAATATCCCTTACAGGAAATGTTATATGGAAAGGTGGAAAAAGAACTTTTTGTCAAAGATGGTCAAGGAAAGGTCCATTTGGAATTGGAACCATTGCAGTCGTACATATTTAAGGTGGAAGGATAGAAGACTGTCCATGAAAGAGCAATGAAACCAAGTGTGGTTTGCCCAACAAGTAAAACAGTTTTATGGACAATTTCAGGATTCACCTTCAAATCGTATTTTTAGCACATAAAACGAACCAAAAAAAAATGAAGAAAAGCATATTCTTTGCCCTTACTGCCTTGTTTCTTTTTAACAGTTGCAATATGAAAAACAAACCCTTGGTCATTGGGCATCGTGGAGCCATGGGCCACGAAACGGAAAATACACTTGCCTCCATCCAAAAAGCCATGGACCTTGGCGTGGACATGATCGAGATCGATGTGTTTAAGATCAGCAGTGGGGAAATTGTGGTGTTCCATGACGAAAAGGTGGAAAGGCTCACCAACGGAGGGGGGAATATTGAGGAATACAATATTGTGGACCTAAAGCAACTTACTTTGGAAGGAAACCACAAAATTCCTGATCTACAACAGGTGCTTAAGCTCATAGACAATAGGGTGGCGCTCAACATAGAGCTGAAAGGGGCCGGAACCGCCGACAGGGTCAATTTCATCACGGACTATTATATCAAGAACAATGGCTGGTCCCTTGACAACTTCATCATATCCAGTTTTAAATGGGATGAGCTCAGGGCAATGCGCAACCACAACAAAGACATCCAGATAGCCGTGCTCACCGAAAAAGACCCATTGGAGGCCATCCAAGTGGCCAAAGAGTTGAACGCAACCGCCATAAACCCTTATTTTAAGACCCTTACCAAGGAAAATGTGGACAAAATGCACAGTGAAGGACTGAAGGTTTATACTTGGACCGTAAACGAACCCGAGGATATTGAACAAATGAAGGACCTTGGAGTGGATGGCATCATCACCAACTATCCCGAACGGGTGAACTGATGTTCGATGTCATCATTGTGGGCGGGGGAGCTGCCGGCTTCTATGCCGCGATCCATATTGCGGAACAAGCCCCAGATTTTAAAATTGCCATTTTTGAAAGGGGCAAGACCGTGCTTTCCAAGGTTAAGGTTTCCGGAGGGGGCCGCTGCAATGTCACCCACGGCGAATTTTCCCCGAAAGAACTGGTCACCAATTATCCCAGGGGAGAAAAGGAACTCTTGGGCCCTTTTCACAAACATGCGCCCATGGATGTGATGGCTTTTTTTGAAGAGCGGGGCGTACCGCTCAAAATTGAAGAGGACGGACGCATATTTCCGCAAAGCGATTCATCGCAGACCATTATCGATTGTTTTCTCAGTGAGGCCGAACGGTTAGGAGTGAAAGTTTTGAAGAACAGCTCGGTAAAACGGTTTGACAAAATGGAGGAAGGCTGGCAGGTGACCACCATGAACAAGCATTATCAAACCAAAAAACTGTTGTTGGCGACCGGGAGCAATACCAAAATATGGCAGCAATTGGAAGATATAGGGCATCACATCGTTCCGCCCGTTCCGTCCCTGTTCACCTTCAATATAGATGACGAACGGATAAAAGGCATCCAAGGAATCAGTGTAAATGCATCCGTGGAGGTGCTGCCAAAAAAACTTTTCCAGACCGATAAAGAACAATTGGGACTCAAAAGCGCAACCAAGAACGAGCCTGTCCTGATGGCAGATGGCCCCATTTTGATCACACATTGGGGGTTGAGCGGTCCCGCCATCCTGAAACTTTCCGCTTGGGGGGCCAATATATTGCACGACTACCATTATTCCTTCAGGATAAATGTCAACTGGACGCCGGAATACACCAAGGGCTCCATGGAAGCATTTTTAAGGCAGGTCAAGGAAGTGGAGGCCAAAAAAACAGTTTTGCGCACCGCAGCGGTTGAAATTCCCAAACGGCTTTGGGCAAGACTGGTGCAGGCAGCACAAATCCAGCCCGATGAAAAATGGGCGGACATCTCGAAGGAAAAACTGCAAGATCTTTCCAAACAACTCACGGAATGTTCCTTTAGGGTGGAAGGGAAGAGCACTTTTAAAGAAGAATTTGTAACCGCTGGCGGAGTAGATCTGAAAGAGATCAATTTTAAGACCTTCGAGAGCAAAATTTGTCCCAACCTTTATTTTGCGGGCGAGGTCATCAATGTGGATGCAATCACAGGGGGTTTTAATTTTCAAAATGCCTGGACCGGGGCCTACTTGGTGGCACAGGCCATTGCTTTAGGCGACCAATAGGGGCATGATTACAACAGCATTGCGATAACAGCGGCCAAAGCACCCCCTAAAATCGGCCCCACCACCGGAATCCATGAATACCCCCAACCGTTAGATCCCTTGTTCTTGATGGGGACCAAAGCATGCACGATCCTCGGACCCATGTCACGTACCGGGTTAATGGCATATCCCGTGGTACCTCCCAAGGATAGGCCAATGCCCCAAACAATCAATGCAACGGGCAAAGCCCCCAAAGAACCCAAGCCAATTATGGTGTTGTCCGTGGAGATGACCGCGTCGGTAAAGTACAGTACGGCAAACACCAACACAAAAGTGCCCAGGATTTCTGTGAGCAGATTCCGAAAGGTGTTGGGAATGGCCGGGGCATTGCAAAAAACTGCCCGCTTGGTATCGCCATCCTCCGTGGCATCAAAATGATCTTTGTTGATAAGCCATACGGCAAAAGCACCCAGCATGGCCCCAATAAATTGGGCAAGGACATAACTTGGAATTTCAGCATAGGGGAACTCTCCGGCAACTGCAAGCCCAATGGTCACCGCGGGATTCAAATGGGCGCCACTATGGGGCCCGGCAACCACCACTCCGGTATAAACAGCAAAGGCCCAGCCCGTGGTGATCACAATCCAGCCAGATCCATTTCCGTAAGTTTTTTGAAGGGAAACATTGGCATTGACACCACAGCCCAACAGCATTAGAAGGAAGGTGCCCACAATTTCAGAAACGAAAGGAGTCATAGTATTTTGGAAGTTGGTTTTTGTTGGTCTTAATGTTTTTCAGTCCAGTATTCCAGTGCTTTTATGGCCCTGTACCATCCCTGGATGCCTTTTTCAATGGCCTCGCGGTCCTGCGTAGGTTCAAAATGCACATCGGTTTGCCAAATATCTTGGATTTCTTTAGGATTTTCCCAGTAGCCAACGGCCAATCCGGCCAAATAAGCGGCTCCCATGACGGTGGTTTCCACAATCTTGGGGCGAACGGTGACGGTGTCCAGTACATCAGCCTGAAATTGCATCAGCATATCATTCACGGTTGCTCCGCCGTCCACCCGCAATTCTTTGATGGAAATGCCCGAATCGGCCTCCATCGCCTTCAGGATGTCCATGGTCTGATAGGCAATGGACTCTAGGGCGGCACGGGCAATGTGGGCATCGGTACTGCCCCGGGTCAAACCAAAAATAGTGCCTCTCGCCTGTTGGTTCCAATGGGGCGCGCCCAATCCAGCAAAGGCCGGTACAAAGACCACCCCTTCGGAACTATCCACTGAACCGGCCAATTTTTCCACGTCTGATGAAGTCTTGATGATGCCAAGGCTGTCCCTGAGCCACTGCACGACGGCCCCTGCGATAAAGATACTTCCTTCAAGTGCATACTGGGTTTTTCCGTTGATTTTCCAAGCGACCGTGGTCAATAGGTTGTTCTTGGAAACAATAGGTTTTTCACCAATGTTCATCAGCATAAAGCAACCTGTGCCGTAGGTGTTCTTTACCATGCCCTGCTTGGTGCACATTTGTCCGAACAAGGCTGCTTGTTGATCGCCCGCAATGCCCGCTATCGGGATTTTGGAGGCAAAAAAATTGGGACAGGTGTGGCCATACACTTCGCTGGATTGTTTTACTTCGGGCAACATGCTCTTTGGAATGTCCAAAAGATCGAGCAGCTCATCGTCCCATTCCATGGTATTGATGTTGAAGAGCATGGTACGGGAAGCATTGGTCACATCTGTAATGTGCAGCTTGCCGTCGGTCATCTTCCAGATCAGCCAAGAATCGATGGTGCCGAGGGCCAGTTCACCGGCCTCTGCTTTTTTGCGGGCTCCTTCGACATGGTCCAAGATCCACTTGACCTTGGTTCCGGAAAAATAGGAATCGATGACCAAGCCCGTTTTTTCGCGAACCATGTCCGATTTTCCGGCCCGTTTCAGTTCATCACAATAATCGGCAGTGCGTTTGTCTTGCCACACAATGGCATTATATATGGGCTGTCCGGTGTTTTTGTCCCAGACCACTACGGTTTCTCGTTGATTTGTTATCCCAATGGCAGCTATTTGCTCGGCTTTCAGGCCTTTTTTGCTCACCGCCTCCGCGGCCATACCAGCTTGGGTGGACCAGATTTCATCAGGGTCGTGTTCTACCCATCCGGGTTGGGGAAATAGTTGTGTGAATTCTTTTTGTGCTACGGAGATTATTGTTCCCTTTTTATCAAAGACCACGGCGCGGGAACTGGTGGTGCCTTGGTCTAGGGCTAGGATGTATTGGCTCATTTTAGTGTTTTATGTGCGCTTGAATTTACTAAAATAAATCAGAGTGGTTCAACAAAAAACTTCGGACGGATTTTTTGTGCACCATGTTTTGCTGAAAACTTGGACTTGGGTTTGGACCTGACCTTTAAATTGGACTTTTCTGTCCTACGGGTTCAATTCCCATATCTTATAGTTCAATGCTGCGGCAAAACCTACCCAAAGCACGTATGGTATCAATAAATAGGCCGCGGGTTTGCTTATGATCCTGAACCATTTGATGGTGAGCATGATCAGGATCAGCAGTGCCAAAATGACCACAAGTCCCAAAAGAGGATTTTTCAGGCCAAAGAACACAATGCTCCAAAGTGCGTTGAACAGCAATTGGAACACAAAATGGTACAGAGCGGTCTTCACCCAAATATGGTGATAGCCCTTGGACCACACAATGCCCGCCGAAATGCCCATCAAAATGTAAAGTGCTGTCCAAACGGGGGCAAAAAGTTCGTTGGGAGGGGTAAATGAGGGCTTGTTAAGGGTTGTGTACCAGTCGTTAACTGAGCTCTGTGTGGCAATGCTGGAGAGAAAGCCGATCAAAAGGCAGACGGCAACGCTGATGGTTATGTAAACAATTCTTTTTTTCATGGTCGGTGCATCGGCAACTAAAATAAGAATTTATTTGCATCCGATTTCCTGTAAGTACCTTGCGGGCTTATATTTGCGGAAATATCCTTTCAAATGACGGAAAAAGATTTTCTGCCCAATCCATATCAAAATTTTCCGAACAAGGGAAAAGTTTCATGGAAAGCTCCCAGCAATATCGCCCTGGTGAAATATTGGGGAAAGAGACCGGTGCAGATTCCGGCCAATCCGTCCATAAGTTTTACACTGGATACCTGCGCGACAACCACCTCGGTTTCTTTTGAAAAAAAGAACGAAAGTGACGGTTTTTCTTTTGACCTATTGTTTGAGGGAAGGCCCAAGGAAGACTTCAAACCTAAAATCTCCACTTTTTTTGAAAGGATTGAAGCCTATTTGCCTTTTTTGAAGGACTACCATTTCAAAATTGAGACGTCCAATTCGTTCCCACACAGCAGTGGCATTGCATCTTCTGCAAGTGGTATGGCGGCCCTGTCCCTTTGCTTGATGGACATTGAAAGACAGCTGTCACCCCAAATGGAGGACAGTTACTTCACCAATAAAACTTCGTTTTTGGCCCGATTGGGTTCCGGAAGTGCCTGTAGGAGCATCAAGGGAAGTCTGGTAGAATGGGGAAAGCATCAACACATACCGGACAGCTCCGATTTATATGGGATTGAATATCCATTTGAGGTGGAAAAGGTCTTCCAAACGTACCACGATACCATCTTGTTGGTTCACAAAGGAAAAAAGGAAGTGAGCAGTACGGTGGGCCATCAACTGATGCACGGACACCCCTATGCCGAGAGCCGATTTCTACAAGCGGGGCAAAATTTGGATTATTTGAAACCTATTTTGGCCAGTGGAGATCTGGAAGGATTCATCAAGTTGGTGGAAAGTGAAGCGTTGACATTGCATGCCATGATGATGAGCAGTATGCCCTATTTTATACTGATGAAACCTGATACTTTGGAAATCATCAACAAGATATGGGCATATAGGCAAGAAACCAAGGTTCCGGTCTGTTTTACTTTGGATGCAGGGGCGAACGTACACATGCTCTATCCGGACAGTGCCAAGGACCATGCACTGCAATTTGTGCAAGATGAACTGACAGCCCACTGTGAAAATGGTCAATATATCAATGATCAAGTGGGGAAAGGAGCGATTAAAATAAACGACTAAAAATGAACAGCTAAGCTGTTTTTTTACGTTATTTGCGCTGTATTTTCATGACGGAACAAGATTTTATAGATCAAACAGTTTTGTTTATCGTGATTTTATGAAAATCAAACAGCGTAGTTTGTATCTTAGTGCTAGTTTATGAAGGGTCCACTATTCTATTCAAAGATTCTGCTTTTCGGGGAGTATGGTATCATCAAGGATTCCAAAGGACTTTCCATTCCCTATAATTTTTTCAAAGGTGCATTGAAATGGGACAAAAACCCGTCAGAAACTGCACAGAAGTCCAACGAAAGCCTTAAGGCTTTTGCAGGCTATTTGAAAAATCTGGAGAAACAGGAAAAAGGATTGGTGTCCTTTGATATGGAAGCCATGGAGAACGATATTGCCAATGGCATGTACTTTGACAGTTCCATTCCCCAAGGATACGGGATCGGCAGTAGTGGTGCTTTGGTCGCTGCCATTTACGATCGCTATGCCAAGGATAAGATCACGGTATTGGAAAACCTGACCCGGGAAAAACTCTTGCAACTGAAGAAAATCTTTGGGAAAATGGAGTCTTTCTTCCATGGAAAATCCTCGGGATTGGATCCGTTGAACAGTTATTTGAGTTTGCCCATCCTCATCAATTCCCAAGACAATATAGAATCTACCAGTATTCCTTCCCAGAATACCAATGGCAAGGGAGCCGTGTTTTTATTGGACAGTGGGATGACAGGGGAAACTGCTCCGATGGTACAGATCTTTATGGAGAAGATGAAGCAGGAAGGTTTTCGCAGCATGGTCAAGAACCAGTTCATCAAGCATACGGATGCCTGTGTGGAAGATTTTCTGAACGGGAACATCAAATCCCTTTTCGGGAACCTGAAAGAACTTTCGCATGTGGTCTTCGATCACTTCAAACCCATGATACCGGCCAAATTCCACCAACTTTGGAAGCAGGGCATCGAGACCAATGATTACTATCTGAAACTCTGTGGTTCGGGCGGTGGAGGTTACATATTGGGCTTTACCGAAGATTTGGAGAAAGCCAAAAAGGCACTTAAAGACTACAATCTAGAGGTGGTGTACAACTTCTAAAAGCAAATCCATGCTCAGTAGAAAAAACAAACTCCTGCTTTTTAAGCTGTTGAGTCTGTTTTCCGTGGTAAGGGGTTATAACATCTTGGTGATCACCCTTGCACAATATCTGGCATCGATCTACATTTTGTCACCGGACAAACCATTACGTGAAGTAGTTTTTGACCTCAACTTGTTTCTCATAGTGACCGCTTCGGCCTTGGTCATTGCCAGTGGATATATCATCAACAATTTTTATGATGCCGAAAAGGACCTGATCAACAAACCCGCCAAAAGTATGCTGGACCGTTTGGTGAGCCAAAGGTTTAAGCTCACGACCTATTTTATACTCAATTTTTTGGCCGTGTTCGTGGCCAGTTACATCTCCTTTAAGGCTGTCCTGTTATTTTCGGCCTATATTTTTGGCATTTGGTTCTATTCGCATAAGCTAAAACGTATTCCTTTTGTGGGGAACCTGGTATCGTCCACCTTGGCCATTGCTCCCTTTTTTGTGGTATTTGTGTACTACCAGAATTTTAAAACAGTGATTTTTGTACACGCCCTGTTCCTTTTTCTGCTGATTTTGGCACGCGAAATGGTCAAGGACCTGGAGAACATGGCAGGGGACATGGCCCAGAACTACAAGACCATTCCCATTATGTTCGGTCCCAAGGTCTCCAAGTTCATGATCACTTTTCTGATACTCCTGACCCTTTTCCCGGCGCTATTGCTCATCCAATCCTTCGATGTGGGGTATATGTACATTTACTTTATGGGATGCATAGTCCTTTTGGTATTCTTCCTCATGTTATTGTGGGGAGCGGAAAGGAAAAAACACTATGTGTGGCTGCACAACATTTTGAAATTCATTATTGTAGTAGGTGTTTTCAGTATTCTTCTGATTGATGTGGACCTTGTGCTGAACCGGATTCTGTAATTGTTTGTTTTGGAAGTTATTTGGGCTGTAAAAAGAGTACATTTGCAAAAAATTGATGACTGATGGCGAAATCAGACGATAATCGAAAAAGAAGGACTTCCGGAGGCCCCAAAAAGGACCAACGCTCCCAACCGTTCCGAAGAAATGTGGTGCGCAAACCAAAAGAAAGTGGACCACAGAAGAAATCCAATCCCGATGAGATACGCTTGAACCGCTACATAGCCAATGCGGGCATTTGTTCCCGAAGGGAAGCGGACACCTATATCGCAGCAGGGAATGTTACGGTAAATGGGAAGCCGGTCACTGAAATGGGCTATAAGGTAAAGCGTTCCGATGATGTCCGATTTGATGGCAAGCGCCTCAGCCTAGAAAAGAAGGAATATATCCTTTTGAACAAACCGAAGAACTTTATCACCACCACCAGTGATGAAAAGGGCAGGCGAACGGTAATGGAGCTTATTTCCAGCGCCAGCAAGGCCCGTTTGTTGCCCGTGGGTCGATTGGACCGGAACACTATGGGTCTTTTGCTCTTTACCAACGACGGTGAACTGACCAAGAGGCTCACCCACCCCAAACATGGCGTCCGAAAGATCTATCACGTGCATTTGGACAAGAGCCTGAGTTTGGCCGATCTGCACAAGATTGAGGCGGGCTTGGAACTGGAGGATGGCCCCATTGAAGTGGACAGTATCAGTTTTATACAAGGGGCGCCAAAAAAGGAAATAGGGGTGGAGATCCACAGTGGCCGAAACCGAATCGTGCGCCGCATTTTTGAGCATTTGGGCTATGAGGTCATCAAGTTGGACCGGGTTGTTTTTGCCGGATTGACCAAAAAGGACCTTCCACGTGGCCATTGGCGCCACCTGACCGAGCAGGAACTGATCAATTTGAAGATGATCAAATAGTCCCAATCTCTGCTAACTTTCCGGTATTAACGATCAAATTTGTTTTTTACATAAAAGGGAGTTTTCTCGGGAGGTAAATCAAGTTGCGAAAGGACTTGATTCAGTGCCACCAAAGAATCTTCTTGGATCACTTGGGTGTTGATGATTTCTTCCCGTTTTTTCGTAATGAGTATATAGTCAGGGGAGAATTTTTTTATCCATACAACATCCGACAGCCTTATTTTCTTCTTGAAAGGGGAGTTAAAACTTAAATAACCATCTTTTATCGTGATGTAGTTGAGCCTATCCTGAATAAAATAGAGGCCAACGTATAATCCGGATAGTATGAAATGAGCATAACCTGTCCATCTCATTCCTTCATCAGTTAGCAAGAAAAGCAATCCAAAAACGGCCCAAATAAACCCTGAAATCAGACTTTTTATCTGATGTTTCCTTTTATATCGGATTTTGATTTCCATTTTTTATAACAATTCAGCTATTTGATCCAGTGAATTTCAAATATTTGAAGCAATTAAACAGGTCCAAATTAACAAATATCCTTTTTCAATTGACGGATGACGGTTTTGAATTGATGGATGCATTGTCCCAGATATGGTCTTGTGTCCCATTTTTTCACAGAGGGCAAAACTTTGGGCAGATCTATTCCGTCCACAAAAGACAAATCCCAACCTTGTCCACGGATAATCTACCTGATCTTTTCTTTTTGTCCACCTATTGTATGCTTTATAAATTTTATTTCAACAATCTGACATTCATATATTTGCGCTCATTTTTTCATCAATCAAAAATCGAATCGTCATGAAAACATTATTTGAAAACTTGCCCGGTCCATTGGATCTGTTGTTGGATCCCGTCTCACTCATCGTGTTCGGCATTTATGTGGCCCTCATGCTTTGGGAGGCCATTTTCCCTGCCCGTAAACTGCCGAGAATCAAGTATTGGAAACTCAAGGGAATGATTTCCTTTGCGGCGTTCTTCTTCCTGTCGTCCTATCTGCCCATGTTGTGGGACGTCCACCTGTCCACCTACCAATTGCTAGATCTTACGGGACTGGGTACCTATTGGGGCGCTTTTGTGGGAATCATGGTCTATGAGTTTGGACTGTACCTGTGGCACCGGTCCATGCACCGATCTAACCTGCTCTGGAAAATCTTTCACCAAATGCACCACAGTGCGGAACGGATGGACAGTTTTGGGGCATTTTACTTTAGTCCGATGGATATGATCGGTTTTACCTTTCTGGGAAGCCTTTGTTTGGTGGTCGTGGCTGGGTTTACCGCCGAAGCGACCACCTTGATCATTTTGGGCACCACCTTTTTGGGAATTTTCCAGCACAGCAACATCAAAACTCCCCAATGGTTGGGCTATTTGGTGCAGCGGCCCGAGGCCCATGCCATCCATCATGCCCGGGGCATCCATGCGTACAATTACTCGGATATTTCCCTGTATGATATCCTTTTTGGCACCTTTAATAACCCAAAGGGTTATGAGCACGAAGCGGGTTTTTATGATGGTGCTTCAAGCCGAATCGCGGAAATGTTGACCTTTAAGGATGTTTCAAATGGGAAGTAGGGTATATAAACCAAACTGAGAGGGTTTCGGAAAATCTTTTTATTACAGAAAACTTAGTTCATCAATCTCATTTACCAATCGTTCTGTTTCCGAAAGGGCCGCAATGATCTTTGGGTAGTGCAGCTTATCCGCAGGGGACAGGATGCATCCGTGGCGGTCACTGAGCCATTTTTGGGCAGGGCGGTGGCCAAACATGTCATACTCCCAAGCTGCTTGTGGGACATTGTTAAAATATTGGGTGTCGTTGATATATGCCTTGCCGTCCTTGTATCTGGGTATGCCAACCATATTGTCTCCGTCAATTGGATATTCCATAATAGATCGTTCAACAATTGGACTTTCCAATAGATGGACCCGGCGCAGTTCCCCGCCCAATTTTACCAATTGCCAAAACCGATCACGGTATTTTTGGCGTTCCTCCCCTTTGGGGAGATCGGAAGAGGGCATATCGAGAAGTTCGGGAACATCGATGGGAAGTTCCCCGTGTTTTTTGTGGTATCTGGACGAGTGCAGGAGGGCATAAAGATGGTCCAGAACGTCCATTGGGGCAAAGCTGGTCTTGTATTCATCCCGCAGCTCGTCATTGTTGTTGACAAAGCATAGGTTGCCGTTCGCTGTTTCGGGAACAAACTGCATTTGTGTGCTTTGTGATAATTGACTCGCAATATCCGTTAGGGCCGTTTTTGCAATATGGGACATCCATTTTGATATATCGGTTGAAACCAAATTGCCCATAGGGTGCTTTCGGTTCAGTTTTTCGATATATGCTGCTGAGGTCATGCTTGCTTGTTTGATGTCAATCTTCAACTAAAAGTGGACGGAACTTGGTCCATGTAGGTCTTCAAACGAATCTGGACCGGTCCGGTGCAAAGTTAAGCCATAGTTTCAACTTTCAAGATGGTGTGCAATGGCAATCAAGGCCAAGGATGCCTTGGTACACATGGGTCACCTCAACGCGTAGGGAAGGGTCCGGGGCATCTATCCGAAAAGAGAGCTGCAATTTTTCGTCATCCATAGATAATCTGCCTTGGTCCAAGGGGCGGGGCAGGGACAGCATTTTCACCTCATGGCATGTGGGGGCACTGGGCAGCTGGAACCGGAAGGAAAAGCTAAAGACCAGATTGTCCAGTACCGTGATCTCTGCCAGCCCTTTTTGTGGGGTTTGCCGGAGGAGGATACGGCTCTGCTGCCGTTGCACTTTGCGCAGCAATTGCCCGTTTTGATGGCTGCAAATTTCTAGGGTGTCAAAGGTGACCTGCAGTTGGCTATGGGAACTTTGGTGGAGGAAGTTGGTGATGGTGGAAGAAATGGAAGGTGGCATGGTAGGTTATTTTAATGAAGGGGTTCCTCAAAAATACACAAAATGACGTTTAAGTCATTAATTTCAACAATCAAAATTTTGACATTGCTGTCGTATGAAGGACAAAGACGACCAAAATTTTGATTTTTTAAAGGACTTAGCCAACCGAATTAAAGGGTTGAGAGAAGCCCGAAATCTTACCCAAGAAGACGCCTACAACGACACTGGAATCCATTTTGGACGTATAGAAACTGGGAAATGGGATCCAAAGTTCAGCACTATCATAAGAATTTCAGCCTATTTTAATTTAAGTGTCACTGAATTTTTTGCAAAAGGTTTTGGTGAATAGCTTATCATCATTTCTATCACTTAGGTAAAAACAGCATTAATTATCAGTTTTATTCCTAATATGGGTGTATATAGATGTATTTTATATCCATATAAACAAGTTGTAAGCAATTAAACCACTCAAATGGAAAAAATCGACCAATATCAAAAATATCGAGCAAAAAGAAATAAAAGATTTTTGCTAGCGTTTATAGCTGCACTTTTTTTAATTATTGGGCTACTATTTCTTATTACAACTTCATACTTTATGGAGTTGTTTCTTCTTTCAAATAGAACGGTTATTATTTTAGGAGCAATATTATTTATTGTTGGATTAGCTTTATTGTTTAGTGTCTACTTGGGTTTACAACCATTAGGAATTTTCAGACCATTTGATGAATATGAAAACTTTGACTTGAATAGTTTTTTTAACTATCATCTTAAAAAGAACTTTATTGACAAATATGGTTCTCAGTATCGTAGATATGATAATCGTTTTGATTGCTAGTTAATTCTTATATCAAACCAGGAAGAACTCTAATTTGAATCAAAGCCAATAATTGTAAATTTATAATTTACAATTTGAAGCTATGTTTGGAGGAAATCTGAAAAAAATAGAAGGTAGTTATAATGTTACCGTAATAACTGTAATTTCAACATATCAAATATTGGATATTAGCCTTGAGGAATTAAATAAGGTTGTCGGAGCCTACGAAAGGGGGCAAGAAAAATATGTCATTGATGGACATACATACTCATTCGATGATTTTATTGGAATCGAAATATACACATTTGAGTCAAAACACAATATGAATGGGGAAGAGCTATATAAACTGGCTGAAAGTAATGGTTGGTTGACTACCCCAATGTTATCTAATCCAATAGTTAGAGAAGCAGCGCTATTAAAGGTTGGAAAAAGAGTAACTGGTGATTTTATTAAAGAAGTTTTTGGTTCAAAGAAAAAAGTTAATGTGAAAACCAAGAGCATTGAGTATGTTGATGAATCAAGGATTATCGAGCTTGAAGGAATTACTGATAAAGACTTTGACTACACTAAATTAATTGCCTTTTTAAGGGAGTTGCAATTTGCCTTCGAGAATGATATGTTTTTAACTGTACCTTTATTGGTGAGGGCTATAATCGATCATATACCTCCAGTTTTTGGGAAGAACACATTTAACGAATTCTGTGGGAGTTATGGTACAAAATCCTTTAAAGAACAGATGGAACGTCTAGAAAAAATGAGTAGAAAAATAGCGGATTCCTATCTACATACGCCAATTAGGAAAAGTGAATCTTTACCTAATCGAACTCAAATCAATTTTAGTAACGAACTGGATGTATTACTTCAAGAAATAGTAAGAACAAAAAAATAGCACTAACAAGGAAGTAAAATTTTTCAGTGAAAAACATAAAGGGATAAAATCAATCTAGTTCAATTAAGATTTTTCTTAACAATTCATAAATTTAACCTAATCTCATATTGAATACACAAATTCTAGACTTTAATGTATAATCAATCCTTTACCGTAGAAACTTTTCAGGAAATATTTGATAAGGAAAATCGAAAAGGGAAGAATATTGAAGGAAAATTCAAGGTTGATTTTGAAAGCTCATTGAAAATCCTCAATGAATTAAAGGAGACAAATCGCAGATTGAGGGTAGAAAGTGAGTTGCCAAAAAGGATTGAATTATATGAGAATAAAAAAAACCAGAAAAAAGAAAGGGATAAATTAATAAAAGAAGTTCTTGAGAAAACTGCAGCAAACGTAGCGAGAATTAAAAAAATTAATCTTGTTAAGGGAGGTGTTTATGGCAAGCAGAGTTATCAATTAGAGAACACAATTGAGAATTACTTTCTTTCCAAGAAAGTTCAACAGAACCTACTAAGAAGTTATAATGTTAAACAATCGAATAGATATTCTGTCCTAAGTGAATTAATTAACTTATTAGAGGACGAGTTTCCAAAATATGTAATAAGAACTGATATAAAGTCCTTTTACGAGTCAATCCCCCAAAAGAAGCTAAGGGGTAAAATCAATGGAGACTATCTGTTAAGTGTAAAAACAAAACAGTTTATTAATAACACTTTAGATAGTTATAATGAGATAACTGGACAAAAAGATTTGGACTCGGCCAAGGGAGTTCCGAGAGGTGTAGGGTTTAGTGCATATCTATCAGAACTTTTCATGAGGAAAATAGATAACAAACTTAAAAAACTACCAGATGTAGTTTATTATGCACGTTATGTTGACGATATTATAGTTCTTTTTGTTCCAAAAACAAAAAATGTTTCCAATGACTATTTAAGAAACTACAAATCGCAATTAATAGAAATTGTTGATAATGAATCTTCTGGGTTTCTAAAATTAAACCTTAAAAAAACTAAAGAATATAACCTGCTTTTCGGATTAAGAGAGATTAACCTGAATATAATCAAGCCCAAACCGATAATCTTTTTAGGGTATAAAATAGGGAGTGAGAACGGCAAAGCTTTAAAAGTTTTACTATCTGACAATAAAATTGATAAGTACAAAACTAAAATTAGAGCTGCATTTGATGACTTTAACTCCAAGAAAAAACATAACCGAAAAGAGGCATTCAAACTTCTCAATGCGAGATTGGAATACCTTACATCTAACACTAAATTGAGGAACAATAAGGATAAAGTTTTTGTTGGTATTTATTATTCAAACTCTTTTTTAAATAGTGATGATTCTCTTAATAAACTCCAAACATTTCTTGAATGGTACATAAAGAGAGCTGGTTTGACTGTGAAAGAAGTAAAAAAACTAAAAAAGCCAAATTTTGTTCTGAATTTTCACTCG
The DNA here is from genome assembly GCA_048270465.1 of Allomuricauda sp. Lineage (GTDB taxonomy): Bacteria > Bacteroidota > Bacteroidia > Flavobacteriales > Flavobacteriaceae > Flagellimonas. The sequence goes on along the minus strand of JBLWSV010000011.1, from coordinate 120,859 downwards.
AAGAAATTTGTCCTTTTCCCTATTAAAAAAAAGCTATATAAAAACTGTAATGATAGAACTTCAAATAACAATGGTATTGTTCAATATGGTCTAACTGAAATAAACTCTGTCTGGAAAAGGTGAAAAAGTTAAAAAGGAAAAATATTGGTTATAAAAAAGAGAGGGTGGTACTTTCTGATATTTTGCCATATGAAGTTCCTCCCTTTTTCTCGAATAGTTCATTTTATCATTTTCTTATTAAGAATAAAATTTTCCTAATTGAAGAAAAGCGGCCTAATGGGAAAGTAGAATTACGTTTGTCCTTTCTTAAAGAAAACACAGGAATACTAGCGAAAATTATACGAATAGTGTTTGGGATTAAGAAAGGAGTGGTAATGAATAGAACGGGTAAATATGATTATTATAAAATATCATCGCTGGCTACCATTCCATTTAAATTTAAAGTGGCACATAATAATCATGATTTTAGGGAATTAACGGTTATCCATCCCTTAAATCAATTATCATTGATTGGATTCTATGATAAGTACAAATACAATATTATTTATTATACCAACATTAGTAAATTTTCTCTCCGGAAACCTTCAAAAATTTCATCTCTGAAATATTTTAAGGACACAACTAACAAAAATTTAAAATCTAAGACTCAAGAAATTGAAATCATAGAAACAAGTAATAAAGAGTACACTAGTTTAAAAAGCTACTTTTCATACAAGAAGTACAATAACATAAATCAGTTTTACGAATCCTATGAATATCAAAAAGCGGAGAAGAGATTTGAAAATCTCCTGAAATTTGATATTTCAAAATGTTTTGATAGTATATATAGCCATACCTTACCATGGGCGTTGTTAAATAAAAAAATTGTAAAGGATAATATGACATCTGACCCATTTAAAAAAACCTTTGGGAGTAAGTTTGATGTGCTAATGCAAAAGATGAATTACAATGAAACCAATGGAATAGTCATTGGGTCAGAGTTTTCAAGAATATTTGCGGAAACAATACTCCAAAGAATTGATGTTGAGGTGGAGGCTAAATTGGAAAAAAAGAAATTGATATATAAACAAGATTATGACATTTATAGGTATGTTGATGATTACTTTGTTTTCTATGCTAAAGAAGATGTGAAAGATTTGATTCTTGACATTTATAAATTGGAATTGCTTAAGTATAATTTATCTTTTAACGATTCCAAAACGAAAGTGATAGAGAAGCCAATAATCACCAATATCACTGTTGCAAAAGAGGAGATTAGAGGATTGATTGAAAGAACAATGTTCTTTAGATTTTATGATAATGAACAGCAAAAACAGATAGGGATTAAGTACTATTCTGCGAAAGACCTTATAACCAATTATAAGAAAATACTATCATTGACAGGTACAAGTTATAAGGATTTGCAGAATTATTTTTTGGCCATCGTTTTTAATAAGTTAAAGGATTTAATTCACAAGTTCGAGAGTCATCAAAAAGATTTGTTAAATGAGATAATTAAAAAGCATGGTCTAGAAGAGGATGTTAAAAACGGGGCTAAAAAAGCGGTAAAAGAGGAATTAGCTCTTGTTAAAGAAAAGGTCGAGGAAAAATTAAAACAAATTAAAACGCTTCATGGCCAGTTATACAAAAATTTCAAAGAAATAATAGAGCTGACTTTTTTTGTTTACACAGTATTACCAAAAGTTACATATTCAATCAAAGTTTCTCATATACTATTTAGGATAATTGATTTCATAAAGAATCAAGAGGGTACTAAACAGATTTATATAGATAAAACTGAGGGAAAAGCAAAAATTGAACTGGAATTTATTGCTTTTGATTTTGATAAAAAGCATGTGCTTTTTAAATCAATTTTTGACAATATATCTGTTATTTTCAAAAGAAAAAATGCATCTCTTTATGCAGAAGTAGAAACGCTTTACCTTTTGCAGGTAAGCAATGAATTAGGAAAGCATTATAAGCTTGAAGAGCAGCTTTTAATAAAGCATTTTAATATCCTTGATGAAAATAAAAAATCTAATCTTTCAATAAACTATTTTACAATAATTTCAATTTTGAGTTATATAAGAAGAGATGATGATTATGATTTTTTAAGGGAAAGATTGAAAGAAATAATAGTAAATTACTTTACTGAATACGAAAATAATAGTACGGAAAACACCTTACTCCTTATAGATGTATTGACTTGTCCTTATCTTGGTAAGGATGATTCAGAGGTGATAGAGTTTAGGAGAAAAGTATTAGAGGAAATAAATTTCTTTGATCAAGGAGAATCTAAAATCGTCAAAAACCAGATTGTTAAGGATATATATGATTATAGCCCAAATTGGTTTTTTAAGTGGGTTGACAGTGACTTAGGTATTGAATTAAATACTAAGAGAGGTCATGTTGTTTATTAAAATACATAGGGCAAGCAGTTAACTTGTTAATTGCAGCTCCAAAAGCCTTGAATTACTGGTTGAATTTGGTAATCAGCACACACAAGCCCTTATAAAACTTTTATAGTTTTTTGAAGACAGAGGTGGAGTCTCTGTCTTTATTTTTTGCATCACTTTAAACGTTGGATAAACTAGCCAATGTAAATGGAAAAAACATGCCGTAATACATAAATCGCACAAATATAAATGCAAAAAATCCGCAACTCACTAAATAATAGATTGTTACGGATTTTTGAAGTGGTACCTCCAGGAATCGAACCAGGGACACACGGATTTTCAGTCCGTTGCTCTACCAACTGAGCTAAGGTACCATGCCCTAAAGCGGGTGCAAATATAATTTCAAAAATAGGATATACAAACAAATTCAGGAAAAAAAGGCGTTGAATTTTTTCCATTTGCCGACCTTTGCCCCATGAATCTGGTCATCGACATCGGGAACACCTTGGTAAAGTATGCGGTTTTCCGCAACGGCAGGCTCATTTATGACGAAAGCTCGGAGTCGGGACTTTTTTTGTCCAAGGTCAAGGAGCTTTTTGCGCAGTTTCCCGAAACGGACCATGCACTCATCTCCTCTGTGGGCAAATTGGACAAAAAGGCACGGGACATTGTCGCCCTCTTCTGCAAGGTGCATGTACTCTCCAGCACTTCCAAGGTGCCGTTCAAGAACAGCTACGCCACTCCACAGACCTTGGGGGTGGACCGGTTGGCACTGGCCACTGCCGCCTTTTACCAAAACCCACGGGGCAACACCCTGGTCGTGGACGCAGGCACCTGCATTACCTACGACATGGTCAACAATATTGGGGAATATGTGGGCGGGGCCATTTCCCCCGGTCTGCGGATGCGGTACAGGGCCATGCACCAGCAAACGGCGGGCCTTCCCTTGCTCGAACCTGGGGAGATTGTTGATTTTATCGGAAATTCCACAGAGGCGTGCATGCACAGCGGGGTAATCAATGGGATTGCCCAGGAAGTGGACGGGGTCATTTCCCAATATCGTTCACGTTTTCAACATTTAACAGTTATTTTAACAGGCGGGGACGCGCAATTTTTTGACAAAAGGCTAAAAAACACCATATTTGCGAACCCTAAATTTCTCTTGGAAGGGCTAAATTACTTGCTGGAATACAACAAAAGCTAGATGGTAAAAAAAATATTGATCGCTTTTTTATGCGTGGGCGCCCATGGGCTCTTTGCACAAAATGCCACCATATCCCCATATTCTTATTTCGGTATCGGAGACCTTCGGAACAATGGGTCGGTGGAAAATCAAATGATGGGGGGCATCAGCATGTATGGCGATAGTATCCATGTCAACCTAGCTAACCCCGCTGCCTATTCCAAGCTGTGGCTCACTGCTTATACCGCAGGAATCTCCCATACGGAATATAGATTGAAAGACTGGTCGGAGGAGCAGAACCACTCCGTTACCAATCTGGACTACCTGTCCATAGGCTTTCCGGTGGCCAAAAACATGGGTGTCGGTTTTGGGATCATGCCCTACTCTTCCGTGGGGTACAGTCTCAGGGACGAGACCACGAACAATAACGGGGCCGAGGTAATCAACGTATATAATGGTGATGGTGGACTTAACAGGATCTATGCATCCGTAGGTTTTGCGCCCATTAAAAACCTTAGTTTGGGGGTTACGGCCAATTTTAACTTTGGAACATTGGAGTACCAAAGGATCCAAAGTGTGGAAGGCGTGCAGTTTGGCACCTTGGACAACAGGGAATCCAGAGTGAACGGATATGATTTTAAGTATGCATTGAACTACACCCCGACCATAAAGGAAAAATATACCTTATATACATCCATATTGGTGAACACCCAGGGCAATCTGGTGTCCAAAAACACCGAGACCTTGGGCTCTTTTTCATTGGCAACGGGGAGTAATATAGAAGTCATCGATGTTGACCTGGACGCCGCCAACCTGCGCAATACCGAACTGAAAATCCCAACAAGGACAACAGTGGGGCTGGGTTTTGGGGAAGATAAAAAATGGTTCATGGGGGCCGAGTACAGTTTCCAGCAGTTCAGCGATTTTGAAAACAGGTTTTTGGGGCTGGACAATGTAACCTACAACAATGCCAGTACCTATGCTTTTGGGGGCTATTGGATTCCCGACCATACCGCCCTGACCGGCTATTTCAAAAGGGTGGTCTATAGGGCCGGACTCCGCTACGACAAAAGCGGCCTAGAGGTGAACAACAAAGAGATCAACAACTTTGGCATAACTTTTGGATTGGGTTTACCGTTGAGCGGCGCAACGCTCGACACCTACTTCTCCAACCTAAACCTTGGTTTTGAATTGGGAAGAAGGGGGACCACCGACGCCAACCTCATAGAGGAAAGCTATTTGAAAATAAACATAGGACTGTCCCTAAATGATAAATGGTTTCAGAAAAGAAAAATAAATTAACGGAGCCTTTTTTTGAAAAATTGATAAATAACCACCCATAAAAGATCCCGAGAGTGGATTTTTTAATGAAAATTTGTACTTTAACCACTTTAAAATTAGTAAGATGAAAAAGAGACACTACTTAACAATGATAACGGTCGTGATGTTGACGGGATTAAGTATGGCCCAAGCACAAAACCCCGAGTGCATGACCAATCTTTCCATTTACGCCGAGCACGCCAAGGTGAAAAATTATGATGCCGCCTATGAACCATGGAAAATGGTATATGAAAGCTGTCCGGACATCAACAGGGCAAACTTCACCTATGGCGAAAGAATCTTGGCCCACAAAATCGAAAATTCCACGGGAGCCGACAAGGACGGATATGTCCAAGAATTGATGTCGCTCTATGACAATAGTATAAAATACTTCCCCACCAACTTTACCAAAGCTGGTGTTGCCATCGACAAGGCACTTTTGCTCTACGACAACAAGATGGCATCTGACGAAGAATTGTTCAATATGTTGGACAAGGCTTTCAAAGATGATAGGGCAAACTTTAAAAACCCCAAAGCACTCTACCTATATTTCTCAAGTTTGGTGGATTTGCACGGAGCCGGTAAAAAAGACCTTCAGGATGTCTTTGATACCTATGACAATGTCACTGAGAAAATAGAGGAAGAAAACAAAAAACTTACCGATGTGGTCACCAAACTGCTCCCAAAAGATTCTTTGGGCACATTGACCTCGAAGGAAAAAAGCCAACTTAGGGTAGCCAGTACCAATTCCGAGTCCTATGGAAAAGTGGCTGGTAGTGTCGATTCCAAATTGGGCGCACTTGCAGACTGCGACAACCTTATTCCCCTATATGAAAAGAACTATGAGGAGAAAAAAGGAGATGTGAACTGGGTAAAAGGAGCTGTGGGAAGAATGTTCTCCAAGGACTGTACCGACGACCCCATGTTCCGAAAACTGTTCGAGGCCCAATTGGCCCTGGATCCATCGGCCAGCGCCTACCTATATGGAGGAACGCTCAAGCAAAAATCCGGTGACACCAAAGGTGCCATCGAAGACTTTAACAAGGCTGTGGAACTGGAAACGGATTCCTACAAGAAATCCAACATCCTGTATAAAATTGCCACAACGGTGAGAAAGATCAGCAAGTCGCAGGCAAGAAGCTATGCGCTCAAGGCCATCGATGCCGACCCGGCCAACGGAAGGGCCTATCTTTTGATTGCCAACCTTTATGCAAGCAGTGCCAACGATTGCGGAAGCACTCCGTTCGAAAAAAGGGCCATCTACTGGAAAGCTGCCGATATGGCCAGAAAAGCAGGAAGGGTAGATCCATCCTTGAGCAGCACGGCCAGTCAAACAGCGGCAAGCTATGATGCGAAAGCCCCTACAAAGGAAATGATCTTCAGTTCGGGCAAAGCAGGACAGACCATCAGTTTCAGCTGTTGGGTTGGAGGTAGCGTTACAGTTCCGAATCTGTAGTGTGAAACGGATATCCAAAAATAAATTTCAATGTTTTGCCACGGTTTTTACCGTGGCAATCCTTTTTATGTCCTGTGGCGACGAGTACGAACGGGTCGGGGAGGAAGCAGTAAAACCTATTTTTCCACAGGGGGTTGCGCAGAATTTCACACTCACCTATACCGAGACCGTCGAGGCCATGAGCATTCAGGACTCAGCCAAATCCAGGGTGGTTGCAGTTCTGAGCAGTCCCATCTCCGAGGATTTTGACAACCAGACATTTAAATTTCGTACCTTTCCAAAAGGGCTCAAGGTCGATTTTTTTGATGAAAAGAACCAGAAAAGTGTCATCACAGCCGATTATGGCATTGTCTATTCCCAGACCAATCTCATAGACTTACAGGGGAATGTGGTCATTCAAAGCCATGATGGCAAAAAATTGGAGACCGACCAGTTGTATTTTGACCGAAAGAACAACTGGATATTTACCGAAGCCGCTTTTAAATATACCAATCCCGAAGATGGAACGGTTATGGACGGCGAGGGGATGGACTTCAACAAGGATTTCAGTTTTTTCAAGGCCCACAAGACCTTTGGCCTTATGACGATTAAAGAAGAATAATATGATCAAGATTTTACGATATACAGAATACCTTTACTTGGCCGTTGCGGTCGTTTCGATTTATAAAATCGTTACGCTTTGGGGCATTGACCCCAAGGAAACCTACATTTTTATCTTCTTCGCGGTAGTTTCCATTGCCATGTTCGTCTTTAGGAGAAGGTATCGGAAACGTTTCGAACAGCGACAAAAGGAAAATAAACAGTAATCTTGGATACCCAGGTCATCATAATAGTTCTTTCCCTCTTGTTCTCCGCATTCTTTTCAGGAATGGAGATTGCATTCATTTCTGCCAACAGGATCCATATCGAAATGGAGAAAAAGCAGGAAGGGATATTGGCCAAAGTGCTCAGGTGGCTCACCGAAAAGCCATCAAAATTCATAGCGGCCATGCTCATCGGCAACACCATTGCCCTTGTCATCTACGGAATGTTCATGGGGGAGGTGCTCATGGCTTGGTTCCAGACCTTTTTGCCCACCAACAATGCCTTTTTGGGTGCGTTGCTCACCGATTTCAGTCTGGTGTCGCAAACCGTGATAGCCACTTTTGTCATCCTCTTCACGGCCGAGTTTTTGCCCAAAGTGCTCTTCCAGATCTATTCAAACACCCTATTGAAGGTCTTGGCCATACCCGCTTATATCTTTTACGTGCTGTTCTCATACCTATCGTCTGCGGTCATAAAGATTTCCGATTTTATCCTGAGAGTATTTTTCAAGACAGAGGGTGGAGTTGTGCAGCTATCTTTTACAAAGTTGGAACTGGGGGATTATATCACGGAACATATGGAGACCGTGGAAGAAAAGGATGAAGTGGACTCTGAAATACAGATATTCCAAAATGCCCTTCAATTTTCCACCGTAAAGGCCCGAGATGTGATGGTGCCACGCACGGAGATCACGGCAGTGGAGCTGAACGAGACCCCAAAAAACCTCACCAAACTCTTCACGGAAACCGGATATTCCAAAATTCTGGTGTATAAGGACGGCATAGACGAAATCATAGGCTATGTGCATTCCTACGAGCTGTTCAATAAGCCAAAGACCATAAAAAGCATCTTGATGCCCGTGGAGTTTGTTCCGGAGACCATGATGATACAGGACATTCTGAACGTACTCACCAAAAAAAGGAAGAGTGTGGCCGTTGTCTTGGACGAATATGGGGGCACTGCCGGCATAATGACCGTGGAGGACATCATCGAGGAGCTGTTCGGAGAGATAGAGGACGAGCACGACACCATCGACTTCCATGAAGAGAGGGTTGGGGAGAACCTTTACAAGTTTTCTGCACGGCTTGAAGTGGACTACATCAATGAAAACTACAAACTGGGCCTTCCCGAAGGCGAAGAATATGAAACCTTGGGCGGGCTTATCGTCAACAAGACCGGGCACATTCCCGAACAGGACTCCGAAGTTACCATAGGAAATTTCACCTTTCAGATACTCGAGGTGTCCAACACCAAAATAGATCTAGTGAGTGTGCGGGTTCATCCTGAGGATTAATAATTTCCGCACTTTTTTCCACTTTCCTATTTGAAAAGAAAGTGGTATTTTCGCCCACTGAATTTAAAGTAAACCAGCAGTAAAATGGCAATATTAGAGAATATTAGAAAACGGACAACCGTCCTTATCCTCATCATTGGTTTGGCCTTGTTCGCATTTGTAATATCCGGGGTCTTCACCAGCAACGATTTTGCAGGCGGAAAAGTAGGCTCCTCTGTGGCCGAGGTGAATGGGGAAGACATTTCCATTGATGATTTCAGGGTAAAGGTGGAGAACGCCTCCCGAAGCTATGGTCCCAATTTCTCCTCCACACAATTGGTGAACATGGTATATGATCAAGAAGTAAGGAAGGCCATCCTGAACCAACAATTTGAGGATTTGGGCGTTGATGTGGAAAGTGACCAGATCATTGAATTTGTAAGAACATCGGGATATGCACAGATACCGGATTTCCAAGATGAGAACGGAATCTTCAACGAGCAAGTGTTCAAAAGTGCCATTGCCGATTGGAAAGCCAACGACCCGTTGCGCTATGATGCTTGGTTGCAGGATGAAAAAGCCATTATAGAAGCCGCCAAGGAAAGGTTGTATTTCAATCTGATAAAAGGAGGAGTGGGAGCCACGCTTTCCGAAGGAAAGTTTGACTACAAACTGGCCAACGACAAAGTGGACATCCAATATGTGCGGGTGCCCTATACTTCTATTCCCGATAGCACCATTGAAGTTTCCAAAAGCGACATTCAAAAGTATATCAACGACCATAAAAATCGTTTTGAGCAAGACAAGGCACGCGACCTAAGATTTGTTTATTTTGAAGAGAAGCCATCTGCGGAAGATGAGAACAATGTAAAGGAAGCGATTACCGCACTGCTTGAAGACACAGTGGAGTATTCAGAAGAAACTGATGCCACCGATACCATTGCCGGATTTAGGAACACAACCGACATGATGGCATTCTTGGACAGGAACTCGGACAGCAAGTTCGATACCATATACAAGGCCAAAAGAGACCTTCCTTCGGTGGCCGCCGATACCTTGATGGCCATGGAGGTAGGAGAGATTTACGGCCCATACAAGGATGGGGATTCCTATAAGATATCCAAAGTCATGGGCAGAAAACCAAACGGTACCGTGAAGGCCAGTCATATTTTGATCACTTGGGAAGGTGCTGAGCGGGCCAATCCCGCTATCACCAGAACCAAGGAAGAAGCAGAGACCAGAGCCAAGGAACTTTTGACCGAGGCCAGAAAAGAGGATGTCCTCTTCACCACTTTGGCAAGGGACAACTCAGACGGGCCTTCTGCTCCAAGGGGTGGGGATTTGGGTTACTTTCAAGAAGGTGTCATGGCAGATGCGTTCAACGATTTCTGCTTTGGAAACCCAACAGGCACGATCGGTTTGGTGGAGACGCAGTTTGGGTACCATGTCATAAAGATTGATGACAAACAAGATGTGATCCAAGTGGCCACATTGGCCAGGGAAATCGAGCCCTCAGAAGAGACCATCAATACCTTGTTCACCGATGCCACCAAGTTTGAAATGGCCACATTGGACACCGAACCCGAGAATTTTGGAGATATTGCCCGTGAGAGCGGATATACCGTAAGACCTGTGAACAAGATCAAGGAAATGGATGAAAACCTTCCGGGTCTTGGCTCGCAAAGAAGTATTGTACAGTGGACATTCAACGAGGATACCGAAGTAGGGGACATCAGACGTTTCAATGTGAACAACGGTTATGCCGTGGTGCAATTGACCAAAAAATACAAAAAGGGTCTTATGGCTCCCGAAGATGCTTCTGCAACGGCATTGCCCGAAATCAGAAAAGAGCGCAAAGCCGAACAGATCATTGCGGCCAACAAAGGAAAGGCCATGGATGCCATCGCTGCGGACAACAATGTAAGTTTGAGCAATGCATCCGCTGTCACCATGAAGTCGCCAACATTGCCCGGTGCAGGTCGTGAGCCCTTGGTGGTTGGCACGGCATTTGGCTTGGATCAAGATCAGACATCAGGATTGATCAAGGGGGAGACCGGAGTGTTCATGGTTAAAGTGACCAAAAAGGAAGAAGCTCCCAATGTGGAAAACTACAGTACTTATGCCAACAGTTTGCGCAGCAGTGCTGCCGCTAGGGTAAACAGTGCAGTTTACAACGCATTGAAAGATAAAGCGGAGATAGAGGACAAGCGGGCCACATTCTATTAGAGATTGCGGCTATGTCAAAAAATATAAAGCCCCCTTTAAGGGGCTTTTTTATTTGACTTTTTTAAACGGGTCATTTACTCTCCGGCTCGTCCCATTTCATTTTATAGCAAATGGAAATGATTTTTCCATTCTCGTCAACGGTCACTTCAAAACCCTGTTTGGTACGGAAATAGGCATCACGTAGAAAATACCAATGGCCATTTTTGAAAAAGAATTCCCTTTTGTCCGGCTTCCATGAAGGTATGGGGTAGATGAGGTCCAACATGCCTTGAAAATGAGGAGCCGTTTGCTCAGTGAGCCTAAAATCTTCCCTAATGTAGCTTTCCAGCTCGGGAAGGTCCATGTCACCATTGATCCGCTCAAAGCTGTTCACGCTTTCACCATTGTCAATGACGATGAACTTATGTGATTCCGTATGTTTATCTCCATAGATATTTCTGGTTTCTTGGGCGATGTGATATACTTTGTGTTTGAGTGTTTGGGCTATGGAATCGGATGCAATCTCCGTGTATTCGGTATTGCAACTTTCTTTCATGAACTTGTCCAAGCGTTCAATTACCGTGAAATTTGTCTGGGAAAAGGTCATCGGGGAAACTAGAAAAAGTAACCCCAAAAAGGGTTTTTGTACCAATGATTGAAAGATTTGGGTCATTTTGATCACATGGTTTGATGAACATGACCCAAACATACGGGCAAAAATCCAGATGTCTGCCCCCCAATTGACGGATATGGGGTTTGGGTTGACGGATGGACCAAAAAGGGGGATATGTGTTAAAAATCATTCCCTAAAAAGGGCAATGGTATAATCAAGGAGCTCACCGTTTCCAGTTTTGCCATGTCCGGGCACCACGATGGAGGCGTTGGGATATTTGGATTTAATATTGGAAACTGTTTGGGACCAGTCCACTATATTGGCATCTTCCAAATTTCCTTTGCCGGCACCAATGGATTTTATTAAACACCCCCCGAACATTATATTTTCACTGGGGAAATAGGCAATGATGTTGTCGCTAGTGTGGCCCTCACCGACAAAGTCGAGGAACAATTTTTCACTCCCCAAACCCATTTCCATAAAATCGACAAACCCATTTTGGGGTTCCACTTCCTGTTCGGATAGAAGTGCAATCGTCTTGTGATGGGCGTATGAAGGAATGCCCCTTTCATGAAAGGATTTCAGGCCGCCTACACAATCATCATGAAAATGGGTGGCCACAATTGCTTTGATCGTGATATCCTGGGTTTTCAACCAATCCATGAGTTCTTTGGATACGTTGTCGTCCACAGGAGTGTCAAGCACAATGGCTTCACCACCTTTCACCACAATCATTCCATTGCAGGCCACTTTTCCAAAACTTTCGGTCTCGAGATAGGATATGTGGACATAAGCATGTTCCGTAAGCGGTACAATTTCCAACGTGTCCGTTTTAAGGGCAATCTGCGTTTCTTTCTTCCCACATGAAAGAAGGATGGAAATGGATGCGAGGATAAATGCCCATTTTTTCATTGCAGGATCATTTTTGAATAGGGAACCACCGTTCCGTAGCCTTTTGTCTTGAAGTAGGCCAATGATTTTTCGTCACCGCTGACCAATACAAAATCCCCGCCCCAGGCCCCCAGACTTTTCACAGTACCAAAGTAGTCCGGAAAAAGACGTTGTTTCACCGGCTCCATGTTCAAAACATAGGAAAGTAAAACTTCATGCTCCTCCATCAAAATTTCAAAATCTGCCAAAGTGCGTGCCAAGACCATTTTTTGAGTGATGTCGGTAATTTCCCGTACCAAGGTGGCTCTGTCAAATTGTTGGTTTCGATATGCCTCAATGGCTTCTTTGCTACTCTGTTTTTGGTTGAGGTGCACAAAAAAAAGGGACTCCTTGAAAATGGGGTCAAAATGGATTTCTTCGACCATGGGAACCCTATCTTTTACTTGGTAGGTGATGGGCGAGTTGTACTGGGCACAGGCAATATCGTAACCACTACCGCCAAAGGCGTTCCACAAGAGTTGATAGGCATCCACCCGTGCCCATTGTGCCAAGTTGTTGATCAATGTGGAGGATGTTCCCAATCCCCAGGATCTTGGAAAACTAAGCTGTGTTTCTATGAGGAAGCCATTACTGTCGGTGAGCAATAAAGGATTTTGCGCATTGGCTTCCAAGAGCAGCGTGACCAAGGTTTTGGCCATGGCTTCATCCGAAGTAGAAAGAATTTTCAAATTGGTAAGATCAAATTTGGCAGCGAACCAGACATCATTGTTCTCATCCAAACTGGTCCACTCCAAAAATCCAGACGTTGTTGGGGTCACGTGTAAGGACTGCCCGTAGCTGGTGGGAATGGCCAGTCCCAAGGCACCGTCCAAGATGGCATACTCCCCGGAGATCAATAATTTACCGTTGCTGTAAAAGGATTTTTTCATTGTACGGATTTAAGCTTTTCCAAAGCATCCTTTACCGAAGCATTGGTCACCGTGTGGTGTTTGAAATATTCCACAAGTTGATTTTTTTCACTTTCCGTGGCCCCCAATTGGTTCAGCATATTGAGCAAGTGCATTTTCATGTGTCCTTTTTGGATGCCCGTGGTCACCAAACTTTTCACGGCGGCAAAATTCTGTGCCAATCCGGCCACGGCCACAATCCTCATCAGTTCTTTGGCGGATGGATTTTGAAGGATTTCCAAGGCCAGTTTCACCAAGGGATGCAAAGAGGTCAGGCCGCCAACAGTGCCCAACGCAAGGGGAATCTCAATCCAAAACCTGAAAATGTCGTGCTCAATCGTGGCATGGGTAAGGCTCGTATATTGCCCTTCCTTGGCTGCATAAGCATGCACGCCGGCTTCCACGGCCCTGAAATCGTTCCCGGTGGCGAGTACCACGGCATCGATACCGTTCATGATGCCCTTATTGTGCGTTACGGCCCTGTACGGTTCCACTTTGGCAATATTGACGGCCTGCACAAACTTTTGGGCAAATTCTTGGGCGGACATATCCTTTGTTCCCAGCTGGGAGATCGGGCAGCTTACCTCGGCTTTCACCAAACAATTGGGCACATAATTGGAGAGGATGCTCATCACCACTTCGATGCTTTTTTCTTCCTCGGTAAAATCGCTATGGAGCTTGGCCTGTTCCTTCAGGGTTTTGGCAAATTGCTCCAAACAGGAGTTGATGAAGTTGGCGCCCATGGCATCCAACGTCTCAAAAGTGCAATGGAGTTGGTGGTATCCATCCATTTTATCGCTCAAATCCCTAAGTTCTATATGATTGATGCCACCCCCACGTTTTTCCATGTTCTGGGTGATGGAAGAAACACTTTTAATGAGCTCGGGCTTTACCGAATTGAAAAATTTGGATAGTTTTTCTGTGTCACCTTTGTATATAAAGTGTACTTGTCCAACTTTTTCCGTTCCCAGGATTTCCGTTTTAAAACCGCCCCGCTCCAGCCAAAACTTGGCAGCCTTGCTGGCTGCCGCAACTACCGAACTTTCCTCGATGACCATGGGGATGACACGGAGTTTGCCGTCGATCAAAAAATTGGGGGCCACGGCAAAGGGCAAATAGTAGTTGGAAAGCGTGTTCTCTATAAACTCGTCATGCAACTTTTGCACGTTTGGTTCCATGTTCCAATATTGTTCCAACAACTGACAGGTTTTTTTAGGGTCTGCGGTACAATTGCTGGCTATCCAATCAATTTTTTCGGTTTTTGACAGTTTGGAAAATCCTTCAACGGGAGTATTCATAAAGCTGGATTAAAGCCCACAAATATACGGATATTGACCTTTTTAAAGGGCTAAGATTGACTTTGAGGCAAAGGTTAAAATTTGTTGCAAACGCAACAGCAAAATTTATTTTTCGGATAAATATTAGTAAACTTGGGAGTTTTTAATCAATTTTTTCACTTCATGAACAAACAGTCTTTTCTATTCCTGATCTTTTTGGGATTATTGACTTTTTCCACAGCGCAAAAGAAAAAAATAACCCTTGAAGAGATTTGGGGAGCAGAATTCAGGACACAATCCATGGATGTCCTCCGCTCCATGAACAACGGTTCCCAATATACCATTTTAAACACCGAACGTTCCCCGCGTTCCAGCAGCTTGGACAAATACGATTACGAAACTTTGGAAAAGGTCGAGACCATTGTCGCCTCTTCCGACGCCATACCCTATTTTTCTTCCTATACCTTTAGTGATGATGAATCCAAAGTCCTTTTGGCCACAGAGGTCGAGTCTATTTTTAGACGATCTACTTTGGGAATTTATTATGTGTACGACATCGCCTCCAAAGAATTGGTGAAAATTGCGGAGACAAAAATTCAAGAACCCACACTTTCCCCCAACGGAAACAAAGTGGCCTATGTTTTGGACAACAACATCTACATTTTGGATCTGTCCGATAGAACTACCAAACAAGTGACCACAGATGGCAATAAAGGAACCATCATCAACGGGGTGACCGATTGGGTGTACGAAGAGGAGTTTGCCTTTGTGCGGGCTTTTGAATGGAACAGCAACGGAACCAAAATCGCTTTCCTACGGTTTGATGAAACCGAAGTGCCCCATTTTTCCATGGATGTTTATGGAAAGGAACTGTACCCCTATCAACATGAATTCAAATATCCAAAAGCTGGGGAGAAAAACTCTGTGGTTACCTTGCATATGTACGATGTGGCTTCGGGCACTATTTCCGATGTTGATTTGGATGATCCGTACTACATCCCCAGAATAAAATGGATGCACGACCCAAATGATTTGAGTGTCCAGACTTTGAACAGGCACCAGAACGATTTGAAGCTCTACGCAGTCAATGCTAAGGATAATTCAGTGTCCATTTTGTTGGAAGAAACAGACGAAGCCTACGTGGATATCGATGATGATCTTACCTTTTTGGACGATGATAGCTTTATTTGGACAAGTGAGGCAGACGGTTTCAATCACCTATATCTATACGGAAGGGATGGCAAATTGAAAAATCAAATAACCGAAGGATCTTGGGAAGTGACCCGCTACTATGGCTACGATGAGAAGCACGACCGTATTTTTTATCAGTCCGTGGAGAATGGTTCCATCAATAGAGGGGTGTATAGCATTTCCACCAAAGGGAAGCGCAAAAAGCCACTTTCCACGGAAGCCGGGACGAACTCTGCGGCATTTAGCAGTGATTTCACCTACTACATCAACACCTATTCCAGTGCTATTACGCCATACAGGTTTACCTTGCACAAAGCATCTGATGGTAAACTCGTCAAGGAAATCAAGGACAATTCCGCTTTGCTGAACAAATTGGAAGGCTACGAAATAGCTCCTAAAGAGTTTTCCACCGTAAACATCAACGGGTATGATCTAAATATGTACATGATCAAACCAACCGATTTTGATCCCAATAAAAAATATCCATTGTTCATGTTCCAATATAGCGGCCCAGGTTCGCAACAAGTTTCCAATTCGTGGATGGGCAGTAATGATTATTGGCACCAACTTTTGGTTTCCGAAGGCTATATTGTGGCCTGTGTGGACGGCAGGGGAACTGGGCTGAAAGGGCGAGACTTTAAAAAGATCACCCAGAAAGAATTGGGGAAATATGAGGTGGAAGATCAGATTGCCGCAGCCCAAAAATTGAGTGAGCTGCCTTATATCGATGAAAACAGAACTGGAATTTGGGGGTGGAGCTACGGGGGCTTTATGTCCACCAACTGTTTGCTGAAAGGCAACGACACCTTTGAAATGGCCATTGCCGTGGCACCTGTGACCTCTTGGCGCTTTTATGATACCATTTATACAGAGCGCTATATGCAGACCCCACAAGAAAACCCCACAGGTTATGACGATAATTCACCGTTCAACTACCCTGAACTGTTGAAAGGAAAATACTTGTTGGTGCACGGCTCGGGCGATGACAATGTGCACGTGCAGAACACCATGCGAATGATAGAGGCACTGGTGCAGGCCAACAAGCAGTTCGATTGGGCCATTTATCCCGACAAAAACCACGGAATCTATGGGGGCAACACCCGACTGCACCTCTATACCAAAATGACCAACTTCATTAAGGAAAACCTATAACCAAACCAAAAAAAAATTATGTCAGCAGTAGCAAAACCAGTACACAAAAGAGAGTTATTTGGCCATCCTGTAGGATTGTATGTGTTGTTCTTCACCGAAATGTGGGAACGTTTCTCTTATTATGGAATGCGTGCCCTTTTCACACTCTTTTTGGTGGCCGAGACCACTTCGCAAAACCCGGGGTTTGGCTGGACCAACGAAGAAGCCCTGGCCCTATATGGATGGTACACCATGCTGGTCTATATTTCCTCCGTTCCGGGGGGATGGATTGCAGATAGACTTTTGGGGCAAAAGAAAACCGTTATGTTAGGTGGTGCCCTCCTCTGTATTGGTCACGCCGTTTTGGCCCTCAATTCCGAAATGACCTTCTACATAGGTTGTTTGTTTGTCATTTTGGGAGTTGGTTGTTTGAAACCCAATATTTCCTCCATGGTCGGTGGGCTTTACAGACCCAAAGATGAGCGTAGGGATCTCGGATTTTATATTTTCTATATGGGAATCAACATTGGAGGTTTTTTGGCCCCCATTCTCTGCGGATGGATAGGGGAGACCTATAACTGGCACTATGGATTTGGCCTGGCCGCCATAGGAATGTTCATTGGACAAGGGGTATATATCTGGGGACAAAAGTTTTTACCGCATGTAGGAAACCTGATTTCTAGAAAAAATGAGGCTGAAAAGGCCATCTTGGACAGGGCGCTCACCAAAATCGAAAAAGATAGAGTAAAGGTATTGCTGTTGTCATTTTTGTTGATCATACTTTTTTGGGCAGCTTTTGAGCAGGCAGGTGGTTTGATGAACCTTTACGCCAGCCAAAAAACAGACAGGAACTTTTTTGGATTGTTTGAAGTGCCAGCCTCGGTTTTCCAGTCCGTGAACTCATTTTTCATCATCACACTGGCCACAGCGGTGGGAGCCTTTTGGCTGCGGTGGAGGAAGAAGGGCAAAGAAGCCTCTTCCTTGTTCAAAATGGCCGTTGGATTGATCATCATGGCACTGGGTTTTGGGTTCATGACAGCAGCTTCCGTGGAATATGAAAATTCGGGCTCATCAGCAATGTATTGGCTCATATTGGCTTACTTGTTCCATACCATTGGTGAACTTTGTGCTTCTCCGGTGTCGTTGTCTTTCATTACCAAGTTGGCCCCACTGAAATATGCATCCATAATTATGGGGCTATATTGGGCCGCAACGGGTCTTGGCAACAAAGTGGCCGGACTTATAGGCCAAGCATCGCAAGAATTGGGGGAGTTCGAAATATTTTTGGGCATAACCATAGTCTGGTCACTTATCGGATTGTGCGTAATCGCTCTTCTGAAACCACTGAAACGATTGACCCATGGTGCCGAGGAGGGAGAGGGCAAGGTTGATGATGCCGATGAGGTCGAGGGGTTTGAAATTGAAAAAATTTAATCCTCCTCCAAACTAAAGACATAATATCCCTTTTCACCCGTGTAATGGAAAGGGATTTCTTTTTGTGCACAGGTTTTTTCCCAACGGGCAACCACACTTCTAAAATTGCTGCCATCGGCCAAGACCATTTTGGGTTTGACGGAATCCAACAAGCGTTCAAGATTGACTTTTGGGGATTGGGTGAGCAACAAGTAATCTGGGTGCTCTTCCAAAGGAAAAACGCCCAAACTGTCCATCACGAACAACTTTTTCTGACCAATGTGATAGCTGTTCTGCAATGTTGATGTTCCCACTTTTTGAATGCGTTCGGCAACGGCATAATCAGTCGCAATACTCCCAAGATTAATGGTGTCCGGTGAAATAATGGCAAGTGAATCACCGGTTTGATGAAGTAAAATTGTATTTCTGGAACGATGTGTCAAAACCACTGCCTCCTTTTTGTGAAGTTGGATTTGGTTCCAAATGTTCCAGTTTTGATAAACAACAATCGCACTAAAAAGCACTAAGGCCATTTTCCATTTGGGCTTGGATAAAAACACTACCAAACTTATAATGATGAGGTAACCCAAGATCAATTGAACCGAATCAAAAGGAATGTTTTTTATGATAAAACTTTCTTGACCGGCCACCCAGTCCACGATGGAATTCATCATTTTAATAATCCAATTGAAGCCATGGACCAAAAATGCAGGCAAAAGATCTATCAAAGCCAAAACAATGACTAAAATTCCAAGACCCAAAATCAACCCTAAAAAAGGAATGATAAGTAGATTGGAAATAAAAAACAGCGCCGGAAACTGATGAAAATAGAGAAGGCTTATCGGTAACACACCCAATTGGGCCGCTAAACTCACCGATAACAACTGCCATGTTTTACGAATGATGATATTCTCGGGAAACCAGAACCTTTGTAATTTGGGATAGATCCAAACAATGGCAAATACGGCAGCATAGCTCATCTGGAAACCCACTTGGAACAAAAAAAGAGGTTTCACCATCAAAATGAACAACATCGACAGGGCAATAATGTTGAACGAATTGGTTGGTCGGTTGAGATATAGCGAGTAAGCCACAAAAGAAAACATGGTAACCGCACGGACAATGGAAGGGGAAAGCCCTGCAATAAAGGCATAGCTCCAAAGCAGCAAAACGATGAGGATCAATTTTAGGGTCTTGCCTTTAGGTAAACGTTCCAGTGGTGAAAAAAGAAACTCCAACAGAAATAACAGTATCCCAACATGAAGCCCGGAAACCGCCAAAATATGAATTGCCCCGGCATTTTTATAATTGTTGTAGGTATGCTCGGAAATGTCGTCCCTTTGGCCCAACAGCAATGCCTGTATCACAGCCAATTCCTCACTTCCGAAGTTCTCTCGCCTTAACTTTGAAATGATATGCTCCCTAAAGCTCGATGCCCTGCCCAAAAGGGTCGGGGAAGCATTTTTTTCAATAGTTATGGATGCAAAATCGGAACGGATTTGATGGTATATGCCTAGCTTTTCAAGATAGTCCTTGTAATTGAACTGGTGCGGGTTCAAGGGCGGACGAATGCCATCGGGTTTTGCATGGACCCGGAATTCGTCATCAACTTGCAATTTCTCCAAAGTGGAATCCACGGAAAGACTGAAAAGCAATTTCCCCGAAGCTGCCCTGCCATCCACCGAGACAATTTGAGCAACATATCGATGGGAAAAGGTATTTGGCTTGAGTGCCTCCCTGACTTTTAAGTGCCAGACCTTTTCCTTGCCCAGATTCAGTTTGGCATAATCATGGGGCATGTTTTTATTGGTGGAAAGACCCACTGCAAAAACACCCAAACACACTAGGGTGAATAACGTCAACACCTCAAAATAGGGAAACCCTTTACGGGTTTGCTTTTGGTTTGCCAAGTATAAAACGGGAAGCAGTACTGCCAGGCAAACCAAGGCAACAAACGGTGCGACATCAGTGTAAAAACCGATGACAATGCCCATGATCAACCCCAATGTGAGTTTTATGGACACAAAATTGAGTTGTTGCACTATAAGATGCGCATGGCCTTTACAAAAGCATGGTTCCAGTATCCTTCCCGTAATGAGGATACCAGCACGCCCCGTGAGGTGGTGGCATGGATGAATTTGATGTCATCACCGTCCACTTCCACGACCAAGCCCACATGGTTGATGCGTTTTCCTGTCTTTGATGTCTTAAAATAGAGCAAATCGCCTTTCTGTACTTCCTCCACGCCGATTTTTTGACCTTCCAATGCCATTTGATAGGAGGTTCGTGGAAAAAAAATGTCATTTTCCTTTAAGGAAACATACACCAGACCAGAGCAATCCATGCCCTTTTTTGTGGTGCCCCCATATTTGTAGCGGGTTCCCGAAAAAGTCATGGCGGTCGAAATGATGGCCTCGGCCTTTTCGTTCATTCGCGCTTCTTTTTTGGATTCCCTTCCACGGGGTGTGTCTTCGGTGGACCCCTCTACCGAAACGGTTCGGGTCTTGCTGTAGGTTCGTTTCTTTTTGCCGGGACCACAGGCGGCCAGGGTAAAAAGCAATAGTAAGATTATGGTTTTTCGTAACATCCAAGAATAGATTTACTTTCTTGGAAGATAAAACTACACATTTTCAACGATTAATTGCGCCGCCAATTCGCTGGCACCCTTTCCGCCCAATTTTTCCTTTAGCACTTTATAATCGGACAGGATGCGCTCCCGTTCGCTGCCCTCCACGATTTTGGAAAGTTCTGCTTTGAGATTTATTGTGGTCAGGTCGTTCTGGATCAGTTCTTTGACCACTTCCCTGTCCATGATGAGATTTACCAATGAAATGTATTTCAAAGTGATGATGCGCTTGGCAATCTGGTACGAGATCCAATTTCCCTTGTAGCATACCACTTGGGGGATGCCAAAAAGAGCGGTCTCCAAGGTAGCCGTTCCACTGGTGACCAATGCGGCGTGGGAATGCTTTAGCAGGGTATAGGTTTTGCTGGAAACATACCCGACTTTGTCGCCTTTCAGGAAAGGAAGGTAAAACTCATCGGGAAGGCTGGGGGCTCCTGCAATGACAAATTGGTAATCTGGAAAATCCTTTTTGACCGAGAGCATCACGTCCAGCATCTTTTGGATCTCTTGCTTCCTGCTTCCAGGAAGCAAAGCGATAATGGGTTTTTCGGGATCAAGGCTGTTCTCCTTTCTAAAGGTTTCATTATCCTGAAGCGGGGTGTTTTCTATGGCATCTATCAATGGATGACCAACAAAATGTACCGGGTAACTGTGCTTTTTTTCGTAAAAATCCTTTTCAAAGGGAAGTATGACGTACATGGCATCAATGTCCCGCTTTATTTTTTTGATTCTGCCCTCCCTTGAGGCCCAAATTTGGGGAGAAATGTAATAGTTGGTCTTGAACCCATTTTCTTTGGCCCACTTGGCTATCCGAAGATTGAAGCCTGAAAAATCGATAAAAACGACCACATCGGGCTTGAATTTTTGGATATCTTCCTTGCAGTAAGAAATATTTTTAAAAATGGTCGGAATGTTCACGAGCACCTCCAAAAAACCCATGAAGGCCATATCTCTGTAGTGTTTGGCCAATTCCCCGCCAGCTTGTTGCATCAAATCTCCACCCCAGCACCGAATCTCGGCAGAGGGATCTTCTTTTTTCAGTGCCTTGATGAGGTTGGACCCGTGTAGGTCCCCAGATGCTTCGCCAGCTATGATATAAAATTTCATCGGTAAGTGTCAAATTCAAATTCAAACATCAAGTTCAAAATTAACTTTAGTTAAGTCCTGTGCATGTTGAACTTGTTCTTGCTTTTTGGCTTTATGCCATTATCTTATATATCAAAATCACCAAAGCCGTAACCAATGTGGCCAACATGACCCCTCTTGCTCTTTGATCCCTTTTGATTCGCAAAAAACCAAAAAAGGCGATCAAATTTAAAATGGCTCCCAAGGCAAGCAAACTGCCAATGTGTCCTTGGGCCACGGCAGCATTGAACGTTTCCACGATGCCAAGATCGGAGAACAGCAAAATATAGAGCAACGTACCGAAGGTATTTGCAATGAGCCCGACAACAAAGCCGATTAAAATTTCCTTTCTATTGTTCATTTAAATTCCAGTTGTTTATTTGCGGTATGGCATGGTGCGCCGTCAGGTCGAACTGGGTGGGGACCACGGAAATGTAGCCTTGGGCCAGTGCCCATTCGTCGGTGTCCTCGCCTTTGTCCAACAGTTCAAATTCGCCTGTGAGCCAATAATAATCCTTTCCCGATGGGCTGGTCCGTTTGTCAAACTGTTCTTTCCAATTCCCCCTTGCCTGCCTGCAAACCCGTATGCCCTTGGGGGGTGTTTCGGTCTTGGGAATGTTTACGTTGAGCACGGTTCCCTTGGGTATTCCGTTCGTCAAAGCTTCAGAAACTATTTTTTTTACCGAACCGAGGGAAGGCCCAAAATCGGCATCCCAAGAATAATCGCACAAAGAAAAACCAATGGCAGGAATCCCCTCGATACCTGCCTCGATAGCGGCACTCATGGTACCGGAATAGATAACGTTAATGGACGAATTGGCGCCGTGATTGATGCCGCTAACACAAATATCGGGCTTTCGGTCCAAAATCACGCGAAGGGCCAATTTTACACAATCAGCGGGTGTGCCACTACAACTGTATTCCCTGGGCGCACCTTCTTTATGGTCCACCACCACCTTTTTGGAAAATAAAGTGCTGTCCACCGTAATGGCGTGTCCCATGCCCGATTGGGGACTGTCCGGGGCCACCACCACCACTTCACCAAGTTCTTTCATGGTGCGAATCAGGGCCCTGAGGCCTGGGGCGGTAATCCCATCATCATTGGTGACCAATATGAGTGGTTTTTCCATCTTGCATAATTATCGGCATAAAAATACGTTTTTCATAAGGATATGGGGCTTTTGTCGTTTAACAAAAAATTAAAACCGCCGCACAGGACTGGCACGGTTTTTTCTGTATCTTAGAGAATTCATACAATTAGAAACGACGGAGAAAGTAATGGAATTTTGACGGTATGAGGTCAGAAAATTTCGCTCCAAAAAAATGCATTTTTATGAAAAAGAACTTCATTTTGGCACTTTTGGTAATGCTGGTGGCGGTAGCTTCTTGCAGTTTTACCAATAAGTCTTTTGAAAATGATGACAAGGACAAATTATTGCTGGAATTGATTGCTTATGTTCTGGAAAAGGGTCATTACGAGCCCAAGGACATGAACGATGAATTCAGCTCCAACGTATTCGATGACTTCATTGACATTGTGGACCCCACCAAAAGATACTTTCTGGAAAGTGATATCAGGGAATTTGAAAAATACAGGTTCATGATCGATGATGAGATCAGGAATACCGACATTACTTTTTTCAATGTGGTGTATCAGCGATTGATGGTGCGAATGGAAGAGGCCAAGGAAATCTACAAGGAGGTCCTTTCCGAACCGTTTGATTACACCCTTGATGAAGCCATAAACATCGACTATGCCAACCAAGAGTTCGCATCCAACAAAAAAGAACTCAAGGAACGTTGGAGAAAACAGCTCAAATATAATACCTTGACCGTTTTTGAGGATAAGATTGAAAATAGGATTTCCGAAGCCGAACAATCTGCAAATATGGACAGTGACATCTCTGTTTTGGCATTCAACGAAATTCCAAACTCCATAGACAAAACTTTGACCGAGGAAGAAGCCAGGGAAGTGACCAAGAATACCTTGGATGAGTTTTTTGACTTTGTTGACGACCTCGAGAGAAAGGATTGGTTTGTCCAATACCTCAATACCATAGTGGAGGAATTTGATCCCCATACATTCTACTTCGCACCCGAGGAAAAGGAAAGGTTCGATATAGGTATGTCAGGCAAGTTTGAGGGCATCGGGGCCCGATTACAGAAAAAGCCCGAAGGGGCCAAAATTGTGGAGATCATTTCCGGCGGACCGGTATGGAGAGACCAGACCCTTGAAGTTGGCGACGAAATATTGAAAGTGGGCCAAGAAGGTGAGGAACCGATCAACATCGTCGGAATGCGTCTTGATGATGCCATTAAACTTATAAAAGGGCCAAAAGGCTCAGTGGTGGACCTTACCGTGAGAAAAGTGGATGGTACCATCGAGACCGTTTCCATAACAAGGGATGTTGTGGAATTGGAAGAGTCCTATGCCAAATCGGCCACCATAGAAACGGGAGAAGAAAGGTTTGGACTGATCAACCTTCCAAAATTTTATGTGGACTTTGAAGACTATTCCGGGCGCAATGCCGCAACAGATGTGGCCAAGGAAGTCGAGCGCCTCAAAGAGGCCGGTGCCGAAGGCATCATCCTTGATCTCAGGGACAATGGCGGGGGCTCGCTAAAGACCGTTGTGGAAATGGCCGGATTGTTCATCAAGGACGGACCCATTGTACAGGTACGCTCCTCCGGACAGCGCAAAGAAATCCATGAAGATAAGGATGAACGTATCCAATGGGACGGTCCGTTAGTGATATTGGTCAACGAACTGTCGGCGTCCGCATCTGAAATCTTGGCCGCAGCCATGCAGGACTACAAAAGAGCTGTCGTGATCGGCAGCAAGCAGACCTTTGGCAAGGGAACCGTTCAGAATGTAATCCCCTTGGACAATATGCTGCGCAGCAATGAGCACGGGGATCTTGGGGCCATCAAGCTCACCACACAAAAATTCTATAGGATAAACGGAGGCTCCACACAATTGGAGGGCGTAAAAAGCGACATCGTTGTTCCAGATAGGTATAGTTACATAGATTTGGGCGAACGCGACCAACAAAACCCCTTGGGCTGGGATAAGATTACCCCGGCCGAGTATGAGGTATGGGATGGTTATATCGATTTTGAGACCGCTGTGGAGAACAGCAAAAAACGCATGGCCAACAATCCGCAGATCAAGTTGATCGAGGAAAATGCAAGATGGATCAAAGAACAGCAGGACGAAAATGTCATTCCCCTCAGCTATGATGCATACGTAAGCAAAGCCGATGAAGCGAAACAACGTTCCGAAAAATTCAAGAGATTGAGGGATTACGATTCCCAATTGTCCTTTGGCTCGCTCAAATACGAGACCGAACTTTTCACTCAAGATTCCATTCTTAGGGAGAAAAGGGACAGATGGCACAAGGAACTGGCCAAGGACATATATGTGGAGGAAGCGGTCAATGTGTTGAAAGACCTGCATTTGAACAACATTAAAAACGAGGAAAGAAAACTGGCCAGTGTGAAAGGATGATCAGTTCTCTTAAAACATGCACAGAACCGACTCTTTGGGTCGGTTTTGTTTTTTTCCATAAAACCTATTGCCATTGAATAACAAAACTCGCTACACCATCCTGTTCGTTGCCTGCGTGATCGGCTTTTGGCTATTTGAAAACTTTTATACTCCAGCCACCTATTCCAACCCCGATAGTACTGGAGCACACGCAATCGAACCAGGTTTTTTGCCAAGTTCCACCACCGGAGACATAATAGAACATGAATTCTACATGCTTTCGTACAGTGAACCACACGAACAAGCGGAGTGGGTCGCCTACGAACTCAAAAAAAGCCACTTGACCTATGATGACAGGGAACGGCCTTATTTTATTGAAGATCCCAAGGTGAAGACCAAATCAGCGGATTGGAGAAATTTTCGCGGCTCTGGATACGATAGGGGACATTTGTGCCCGGCCGGCGATAGGCGTTTTTCGGAATATGCTTATAACGAAACCTTTTACACTAGCAACATCAGTCCACAGGATAAGGAATTCAATGCCGGTGTTTGGAACCGATTGGAACAGCAAGTTCGGTATTGGTGCAAAAAATATGGGGATTTGATGGTCATAACAGGGGGGATATTGGAGGAAGGTTTGGAAGAAATTGGGGATGAAGATGTAGATGTGCCCAAGGCATTTTACAAAATAGTCTTTCGAAAAAGTGGAAAGGAAATGAAGGTTTTGGCATTTTTGATACCCGCAAAAGAGAGTAGTGCCCCACTAAAAGATTTTCTGGTACCCGTAGATACTTTGGAGGCCAGAACAGGTTTGGATTTTTTTCAAAAACAGCCTGAAGCATGGCAGTCAATCATAGAATCCGAAGTGAACGATAAAGGTTGGAAGTTCTAGATCCCGTCCTTCAATCGGTTGGAATCCAGCTTTAGGAATATGAACAACAGCATCGTGAAGAAAATCAATCCGGACCCCCCGTAGCTGAAAAAGGGCAAGGGAACACCAATGGTGGGCAGCAGCCCAATCACCATCCCGATGTTGATGAAATAATGGACCACCAGAATGGAAATTACCCCATAACCGAACATTCTGCTGAAATCACTTTTTTGTCGCTCCGCCAAATGGATAAGCCTCAAAAAAAAGACCGAGAACAAAACAATCACCGTAACCGTTCCTAAAAAGCCCCATTCTTCACCCACAGAACTGAATATATAGTCGGTATGCTGCTCCGGTACGAAATCCCCCTTGGTTCGGGTACCTTCCAAAAAGCCCTTGCCAAAGAACCCACCGGACTCGATGGCCTTTTCGGATTGATAGGTGTTGTAGCCAATGGTTTTCCGTATTTCGTCCAGTTTCTTTTCATCCTTTTCCAAGCTGAGCCATAAGGCGAAACGATCCCTGTGACGCTGTTCAAAAACGTTTTCGAACACAAAGTTTACCGAAAGTGAAAAAAGGATCGAAACAATAACGACCCCGACAACAGGCAAAACTGGAATTTTTACGGATGCCTTCTTAAAGGTATATACCAACAAGGTCAAAGTGATCAATCCGATGGTGACCCATACCGTGCCGAACATTAAAGTAGTGGCAAACAGTACCACGGCAAATATGAGGATGCCCAAGTAGTAGATGGGGAAACCTTCTCTGAACAGCACAAAAAACAGTGAAAAATAGATAAGCGCGCTTCCAGGGTCGGGCTGAGGCAAAATAAGTAGTGCTGGTAGTAGGATAATGATCAAGGCATACATCTGGTGTCTCCCGGTCCTGATATCCGTCTGTATGTCGCTCAAGAATTTGGCCAAGGCAAGTGCGGTCGCCACTTTTGCCAACTCGGACGGTTGTAGGTTGAAGAAACCAAGATCGTACCATGAAGTGGCCCCTGCAATGGTCTTTCCAAAAACGAAGAGCCCCAGCAAAAGTATTATGGATGCAACATAGAAGATGGAGGCAAATCGCTCAAAAAAGTTGGATTCCACAAACAGGACAAAGATGATGCCCAGCCCTGCGAGTCCTATAAAAAAAAGTTGTTTCCCATAGAGCGTGGAAAAATCAAAAATGGAAATACTGGGGTCGGTCAGGGAGGTGGAATAAATATTGATCCAACCAATGAACACCAAAAGGGCGTACAGGAAAACCGACAGCCAATCAATCCTCCCAAAAATACCTCTACCAGACATATTCATTTATCTTGAAAGGTTCGCCACTGTACGGCTTGGCGTATTCGTGTTCCAAGGTTTTTTCGAGCATCCGCTTCTCAAGGTCTGTTCGGGTAATCTCGCCCTTGATGTACTTTTCGATCAAGAGTGAAGCAATGTGGCCAGCATACCGTGCGCCATAATATCCATTTTCAATATAGACCGCCAACGCAATCTGCGGATTTTCCACAGGGGCAAAGGCCACGAACACGGAATGGTCCGTGAGCTGCATGCGTTCCCCATCCACGCGGATAAAGTTTTCCACGGTCCCGGTCTTTCCGGCAATATCGACCCCAGGTATTTTGAGCCACCTTGCTGTGCCATATTCATATACATTGGCCATGCCCTCTATCACGGGTTCAAAATGTTTTCGGTCTATGGTCGTGTAATTGGGTTCGGTGTATTCGGGATCAATGGCTCCAGACCCACCAATTTTTTTGATGACATGCGGGGTATAAAAATACCCGCGGTTGGCAATGGCGGCCGTCATATTGGCCAGTTGCAAGGGGGTTGCGGCAATCTCTCCCTGTCCTATGGAATTGGAAATGATAGTGGATGCGGCCCATCGGCCATCACCGTACCATTTGTCATAATACTCTTTATCGGGAATCCTGCCCGGGGCACCTGTGGGTAGGTCTGTGCCCAAAAAATCACCCAGTCCAAAACTTTTCATGTGCTTTTCCCAAACATCCATACCTTGGTCAGTAGTTGGATATTTGTCGTAAATTTTTCTAAAGGCTCCTGCAAAATAAGCGTTACAAGATTGATAGATTCCCGAATTCAAATCGCGGACCCCGCCCCCACAATGGCATCCTCTTAACGTATTCCCGACATAAAAACCATGGTAGCACCTGAATTTGGTATTCTCATCGATGACCCCTTCCTGAAGGGCTACCAAGGCATTCAGGGTCTTAAAGGGAGAGCCGGGCGATGGCTGGGCCAAAATGGAGCGGTCCCAAGTGGGTTTTGAGATGGTATCGTAATGGAGTTTGCTGTAGTTTCGAGATCGTTTTCTTCCCACCAACAGAGCTGGATCGTATGTGGGTCCCGAAATCATGGCCAGGATTTCACCTGATTTTGGTTCAATGGCGACAATGCCCCCACGTTTTCCGTGCATCAATTTTTCCCCATATTCTTGGAGTTCTTTGTCCAAGGTAATATGGATTTCCTTTCCTTGTTTGGGCAGTGTATCCAACTTTCCATCCTTATAGGGTCCTATATCCCTATTAAAACGGTCTTTTTGGATGTGTTTTACCCCCTTTTGCCCCCTCAGCAATTCTTCATATTGTTTTTCAATGCCAGTGCGGCCCTTGAGTTCCCCGGCAACATAATAAGGGTTGTTTTTCAGGTCCCATTCGTTTACCTCACTGATGTAGCCCAGCACGTTTGCCGCACTTTGGGTGTTGTAGTACCGCAGGGATCTTTTTTGAATGTAAAAGCCGGTGAAATGGCGCATTTTCTCCTGGAGTTTGGCATAATCTTCCTTGGAGAGCTGGGGGACCAATACCGAGGGCAAGCGCGGAGAGTATGCCCTGGCCTTTTCCATTTTGGAAAGAAATGTGACCTTGTCTATGCCCAAAAGCCCACAAAACTCCATAGTGTCCAGCGGTTGTACTTCCCTTGGGATGACCATGACATCATAAGCCGGCTGGTTGCCCACCAAGAGTTTTCCGTTCCGATCGTAGATGTATCCACGTTCCGGGTAGTCATATATTTTTTTAATGGCAGGGTCTTCCAATATCTGATCTGGGGAAAAACGAAAAAGCTGCAAATAGGACAGCCTTCCTATGAAGGTAAACCCTATAATGACGATAATGGAGGATAATAGCAGTTTTTTCATGATCTATCGACCGGATTTGTTTCTCAATGCCTTGTATTCCAACGAAGAAACTTCAAATTTATTCGCTCTTGGGACTAAAAAGTGAACTGAACAATGTGCAAAGTACCAAAGTTACCGAACCAGTGGCCAAAACTTTCTTCAAAATTAAAAGGATATGGGCAATACTTAAAATTTCAAGGGAAAAGAATATGAGGTGGTGGGTCAATATCAACAATGCCAAAAATGTGATGCGTTGGATCTTTGTAGTGTGCTTGAAGCTAAAATTCTGAAACTCATAGTTCACTCCAAAACAAAACCTCATGATCAAAGGCCGTGCGTATGCCACTGTTAGGGAAGCCATGGCATTCAAGGCCAAGGTGTCCGAAAAAACATCAATGATGAAACCCAACAAAAAGGACGTGAGCATAAAAACTGCCCGGTTGTTTTTTATGGGGTACCAATAGAAGAAAATGACATAGACCAAGGGATTGATGAAGCCTAAAAAATTTAGGGTATTGAATATGAGGACCTGGGTAAGGACCAACAGGACAAAGCGTAAAATGTTTATCAAAATGGTACTATTCATTTGTTGTCCTTGCTTCCAGTTCCTTGATTTCTTCCCGGTTAAGGTTTTCTATGAGATACACGTTCTTGATGCTGGCCATGTCGTTGAACAGTTCCACATCTATATTGTAAAAACTCTTGGACACGTCCAGGTCATATTTTTTAATGGTCCCGATGGGAATGTTCTCGGGAAAAATGCTGGACATTCCTCCGGTAACGATGGTATCTCCAACCACCACGGGTACCAACCTTGGAATGTCGATTAACTGTGCCACAGTGTAGTTTTCCGTGTTCCAGATAAGTGAACCGAAATAATTCGTGTTCTTGATCTTGGCATTGATGTTGGATTTGGTGTTGAGTATGCTCTGCACCGTCGCGAAGTTGTTTGAAACATTTTCAACAATGCCTAAAACACCCTTGGTGGTGATCACTCCCATATCCTGTTTCACCCCTTGTTTTTTCCCTTTATTAATGGTGAGGTAGTTTCGGGGCGAAGCAAAACTGTTTTTGATGAGCTTGGCATTCATCACTTCATAGTTTACCAATGTGGAATCCAAGGGGGAAATGCTATCGGTTGTTGTATTGAAGAGCAATTTCCGCAATTGTTCGTTTTCTTGTACCAGCCTTCGGTTTTCTTCACGCAGCCCAAAGTAGGATGAAATATCGGCACCAGCACCATAAATACTCCCCGAGATCCATTTGGAAGAATTGAAAAACCGGGATTGGTGATAGGAGTGCGACCTAACCGTCATCACCAACGAAATGAGCACAAGAAAGCAGTAAAGAAATGCATTTCTGTACCGGAGTATAAAGTTGATGATGCGTTGCATGCAATCGTATCGTTAAGAAAGTTTGAACACCTTCAAGGTAATGGAACTGCGTTAAAGACAGAACTATTTGATCAAAATACTTTTATAGCGTTCCAAGTTTTTAAGGGCAATTCCTGTTCCGCGTACTACTGCTCTCAAAGGATCTTCCGCAATATAGACAGGCAGATCGGTCTTTTGCGAAAGCCTTCTGTCCAATCCACGGAGCATGGATCCACCTCCGGCCAAATAAATGCCCGTGTTGTAGATGTCCGCGGCCAGTTCGGGAGGGGTTTGGGACAAGGTTTCCATAACGGCGTCCTCGACCCGCAGGATACTCTTGTCAAGTGCCTTGGCAATCTCGCGGTAAGAAACCTGGACCTGTTTGGGTTTTCCGGTCAAAAGGTCACGTCCTTGGATGGATTTGTCGTCCGGGGGTGACTTTAGGTCTTCCGTTGCGGAACCTATCTCGATTTTTATGGCTTCTGCGGTGCTTTCCCCCACATAGAGGTTGTGCTGGGTACGCATATAGTAGATGATGTCGTTGGTGAAGACATCCCCTGCAATTTTCACTGATTTGTCACAAACAATACCGCCCAAAGCGATCACGGCAATTTCGGTGGTTCCCCCACCGATGTCCACGATCATGTTGCCCTTGGGCTGCATAATGTCCAACCCAATACCGATGGCCGCCGCCATGGGTTCGTGGATCAGGTACACTTCCTTACCGTTCACCCGTTCCGCAGATTCCCGAACGGCCCGCATTTCCACTTCCGTGATGCCAGAGGGAATACAAATGACCATTCGCAGTGCTGGGGGAAACCATTTTTTCTTCAGTGCCGGGATGTTTTTGATGAACATGTTGATCATCTTTTCCGAAGCATCGAAGTCGGCGATCACACCGTCCTTCAAAGGTCTGATGGTCTTGATGTTTTCATGGGTCTTGCCCTGCATCATACTGGCTTCGCGTCCCACCGCGATGATTTTTCCCGATACACGGTCCCTGGCCACGATGGAGGGACTGTCCACAACCACCTTGTCCAAGTGGATGATCAGGGTGTTTGCGGTACCAAGGTCAATGGCGATTTCCTCGGTCATGAAATCAAAAAATCCCATAAAAAGCGTCTATTTCGGATTAACGGTAAAATTTATCGGCTAATGTACTAAAAATTAATGTTTAAAATGCCGTGTTCCCGTCATCACCATGGCCATTCCATTTTCGTTGCAATAATCTATGCTCAATTGGTCCTTGATGGAGCCACCGGGCTGGATCACGCTTTTGATTCCAGCTTTGTGGGCAATCTCCACGCAATCGGGAAAGGGGAAGAACGCATCACTGGCCATCACTGCGCCATTCAAATCAAAATTGAAGGATTGTGCCTTATGGATGGCTTGGTTCAGTGCGTCCACACGTGAGGTCTGTCCCGTTCCACTGGCACACAACTGCTTGTTTTTGGCCAATACGATGGTATTGCTCTTGGTATGCTTGCACAGTTTGAAAGCGAAAATCAAGTCCTCGATTTCTTCTGCGGTTGGTTTTTTGTTGGTTACGGGGGTCAAGTCTTCCTTGGTATCGGTCTTTGAATCCTTGTCCTGCACCAGTACCCCGTTCAAGCAGGTCCTGACCATGGTTTCTGGTAACTCGATGTCGTTTTGGACGAGGATGATCCGGTTCTTTTTGCCCTTCAATATTTCAAGTGCCTCTTCGGAATAGCTGGGTGCGATGACCACTTCACAGAAAAGGTCGTGGATTTCTTCAGCAGTGGAACTGTCGATTTCAACATTGGAGATCAAAATGCCACCAAATGCGGAAACAGGGTCGCCTGCCAAGGCATCCACATAAGCCTGTTTGATGGTGCTTCGTGTGGCCAAACCACAGGCATTGTTGTGCTTGAGGATGGCAAAGGTGGGGTCATCATTTCTGAACTCACTCATGAGGTTCACGGCAGCATCCACATCCAAAAGATTGTTGTAGGACAGCTCCTTGCCGTGCAATTTGGTGAACATGGCCTCAAAATCACCAAAGAAGAATCCTCTCTGGTGTGGGTTTTCACCGTAGCGAAGCACTTGACCCTTTGTTTCACTGATTTTTAGCACAGCTTCTGCATGGTCTTTGTTGAAATAGTTGAAGATGGCCGTGTCATAATGTGAGGAAACATTGAAGGCCTTGGTGGCAAAACGCTTGCGGTCTTCCAAGGTTGTAGTTCCGTTTCCTTTGGAAATCACGTTCAAAAAGTCTTCATAATCTTCCATGGACGATACACAAAGCACATCCTTAAAGTTTTTGGCGGCGGCCCTGATCAGGGAAATGCCACCAATGTCGATTTTCTCGATTATATCTTGTTCCGATGCGCCACTGGCCACGGTCTTTTCAAAAGGGTACAGATCCACGATGACAATATCCAACTGCGGAATGTCAAATTCCTTCATTTGGGCCACATCGCTCTCATTGTCCTGTCGGTTCAGAATGCCTCCAAAAACTTTGGGGTGCAATGTCTTTACGCGTCCGCCCAATATGGATGGATAGCTGGTCACATCCTCAACGGGCACCACATCAATACCGAGGTCACGGATAAATGTTTCGGTTCCCCCTGTGGAATAAAGGGTCACGCCCAGTTCGTTCAGTTTTTTTACGATGGGTTCCAGACCATCTTTGTGAAATACGGAAATCAGTGCAGCGGAGGCTTTTTTGGCAGTCATCTTCTGTGTCTTGAAATCAATTTATTGAGCGCACAAAATTACCCCTTTTGTTATAAAAAGAAGAGTGGGTTATCAACAAAATAGCTGAAGTTTTACAGAATTTTGGCGACTTCTTGGTTGATGAATTCCAAAAAACGCTCATCGGCTTCGGTAAAAGGGTCCGGGGTGTTGGAATCAATGTCGATTTGTCCCACATTTTCACCGTTCACAAACAAGGGCACCACGATCTCAGCCTTCACGGTTATGCTACAGGCGATATAATTGTCCTGGGCAGTCACATCGGGTACCACAAAATTCTGGTTGCTCACCGCTACCTGTCCGCAAATACCTTTCCCAAAGGGAATGATGGTGTGGTCTGTGGGTGCACCGGCATAGGGACCCAGTTTCAGTTCCTGCTTGTCCCCATTTTTGAAATAGAACCCCACCCAATCATAATAGGGAACATTGTTTTTCAACAGTTCACAGATTTCACCCAAACGGGCATCCACTGATTTGTCTTTATCTTTTACGATTTCAAGGATTTTGGGCTCCAAGGATTTTAGCATGAGGAATTTTTTTTTTGCAAAGGTATTGAATAGGGGTTTTGTACGACAAAAAAGACGGAACTTACATCTTGAAAAGAGATAAAGTTCTGTTAAGCAAAACAATAAATGTTAATATTTTGTAGTTTTGTACCGTAATGAAACAGATTCTACATCAGTTCATATCATCCCTAATGGCCCTTTTGGTCTTGGTTTCCACGGTTTCATGGACGGTGGACAAGCATCTTTGTATGGGTCGGGTCATGGACATTTCCTTTTTTGCCCATGCCGATGATTGCGGTATGGACATGGATATGGAGTCTTCCTGTTGTGATGATGAATCGTTTACCATCCAGGGACAGGACAATCTTAAAATGTCCTTTGACAATTTTAGTCTGGACCAACAGCTTTTCTTCGTAAGCTTTGTCCATTCCTATTTTTATCTATTTGAAGGAGAAGCGGAAGAAGTCAACCCCTTTGTTGATTATTCCCCACCACCACTGATACGGGACGTTCAAGTGCTGCATCAGACTTTTCTCATTTGATTTAACATTGTTTTTTTCAACCCGATCCAATATGGTCGGGCTGGCTCGTTTGTACAAGTTTTTGCCTTGGACTAATGTTTAAATCAAATTGTTATGCTGAACAAAAGCATCAAATTTTTAATAGAAAACAAATTAGTGGCCATTTTGCTACTGGTCCTTTTTATGGGCTGGGGCATTGTGAACGCACCTTTTGACTGGGACACGGGATTCTTGCCCAAGGACCCGGTTGCCGTGGATGCCATCCCAGATATTGGGGAGAACCAACAGATCGTGTTCACCAAATGGCCCGGTCGTTCACCACAGGATATCGAGGACCAAATCACATACCCATTGACCTCTTCTTTGTTGGGAATTCCTGGGGTGAAGACCATCAGAAGCACTTCTGCGTTCGGGATTTCCAGTATCTATATCATTTTTGAAGAGGATGTGGAATTCTATTGGAGCCGTAGCCGTATTTTGGAAAAACTGAACTCCTTGTCGGACAACCTGCTCCCCGAGGGGGTAAGCCCAGCTTTGGGACCCGATGCCACGGCACTTGGACAGATCTTTTGGTACACTCTGGAAGGAAGGGACAAAGAGGGCAATGTGACCGGGGGATGGGACCTTCAAGAACTGCGAAGTGTGCAGGATTACTACGTAAAATATGCCCTTTCGTCGGCCAGTGGGGTATCGGAAGTGGCCTCCATCGGCGGATTTGTGCAGGAATACCATGTGGATGTGGACCCGGAGCTGTTGAAACAATACAATATCGGCCTGGATCAAATTGCATAGGCCGTAAAACAGAGCAATCGTGACATTGGGGCCCAGACCTTGGAGATCAACAAAGCAGAATATCTGGTCCGTGGGCTGGGCTATATTAAATCCTTGGAAGACCTTAAAAATGCAGTGGTCGCGTCCACAGATTATAAAGCCATCCGCCTCAAGGATGTGGCCCATGTCTCCTTAGGCCCTGCGGAGAGAAGGGGCATACTGGACAAGGAAGGCGCCGAAGTGGTCGGTGGGGTCGTTGTGGCCCGCTATGGGGCCAACCCCCTCGAGGTCATCAACAACGTGAAGGAAGAGATCCAAGAACTCAGTGCTGGACTTCCTTCAAAAGAATTGAAAGACGGCACTACCTCCCAAGTGACCATTGTTCCATTTTATGATAGAACAGAACTTATCCAAGAAACCTTGGGAACGCTTAACGAAGCCTTGACCCTTGAAATTTTGATCACCATTTTGGTCATTGTGGTGATGGTCTTCAATCTTAGGGCCTCTATTTTGATTTCCGGTCTGTTGCCCATTGCGGTGCTAATGGTTTTTATCTCCATGAAACTGTTTGGTGTGGATGCCAATATTGTGGCCCTTTCCGGTATAGCCATTGCCATTGGTACCATGGTGGATGTTGGGGTGATTCTTTCGGAGAATATCATTCGACACATGGACGAGAACGGTGATAGCCTCCCCATGGACACAGTGGTTTATAATGCAACTTCGGAAGTCTCGGGAGCCATTTTAACAGCTGTTTTGACCACGATCATTAGTTTTATTCCTGTGTTCACTATGGTAGGGGCCGAAGGAAAACTCTTCACTCCCTTGGCATTTACCAAAACCATGGCGTTGACGGCTTCCATTATTGTCGCCCTGTTCCTGATTCCACCATTTGCGGCCATCATCTTTAAAAAGAAGACCCAAAGCCCATTACTGAAATATATATGGAACGGAACCTTGATCCTGTTGGGCTTGGTGGCCATTCTGTTTGGGCAATGGTTGTGCTTGGTTTTGATCGCCTTTGGCGTTTCCGGTATTTTGAAACTAAAGGATTTTATTGATGAAAAACAGGCCAGTTTGATCAATGTGGCCATTTGCGTCATTGCCATCATGTTGCTTTTGGCCGCGTACTGGAGGCCATTGGGATTCGATCGGAGCATCGCGATCAACTTGATTTTCGTTGGGATCATCTGCGGGGTCTTGTTGGGAGGGTTTTACCTCTTCAGGAAATATTACAGCAAAATATTGACTTGGGCATTGGATAACAAGTTACTTTTCCTTTCCATTCCTACCGTGATCGTGGTATTTGGTTTTTTGATCATGCGCAATACGGGAAAGGAATTTATGCCTTCGTTGAACGAGGGGTCGTTTCTGTTGATGCCCACTTCGTTGCCGCATGCCGGAGTAGAGGAAAACAAAAGGGTATTGCAGCAATTGGATATGGCCGTGGCTACCATTCCCGAAATTCAAACTGTGGTTGGAAAAGCTGGGCGGACCGAATCCGCACTGGATCCTGCACCGCTTTCCATGTACGAGAACATCATCCAGTATCGTTCGGAATATCAAAAGAATGCATCTGGAAGTCCACAACGATTTAAAATAAATGCCGATGGGTATTTTGAATTAAGGAATGGAAAGGTGCTAGCCAATCCAAATTTGGAAGTGAAGAATGGGGAGAACTATACGGAAAACCATGTTAGCGAGCCCTTGCGAATAGATAGAAATCTTTTGATCCCAGATGATGATGGGGAATATTTCCGAAACTGGCGCCCCGAAATCAAAAGTCCAGATGACATTTGGAATGAAATTGTAAAGGTGACCAAATTACCCGGTGTCACTTCCGCACCAAAACTGCAACCTATTGAAACACGCTTGGTGATGCTTCAAACTGGGATGAGGGCGCCCATGGGCATCAAGGTAAAGGGCCAGGACCTGAAAGAGATCGAAAAGTTCGGACTGCAACTGGAAAACATCATCAAAGAGGCTGACGGTGTGAAGGATGAAGCCGTTTTTGCCGACCGTATCGTGGGAAAACCCTATTTGTTGATTGATATTGATCGGGAAAAATTGGTCCGTTATGGCATTGTCATTGAAGATGTGCAGCAGGTGTTGGAAGTGGCCATTGGAGGTATGGCTTTGACCCGAACCGTGGAAGGCCGGGAACGCTATGCCGTTCGGGTGCGGTATCCCAGGGAGCTTAGGGCCAACCCTGCCGAATTGGGAAATATTTACGTTCCTGTGGAAAAAGGAAACCCAGTTCCCTTGAACGAATTGGCCACCATCAGATACGAACAGGGACCACAGATGATAAAGAGCGAGGACACCTTTTTGGTGGGCTATGTACTGTTCGATAAGTTGGACGGCTTTGCCGAAGTGGATGTCGTGGAAAATGCCCAAGCCAAGATCCAGGAAAAGATAGAAAGTGGGGAATTGGTGGTTCCAAAGGGAATTAGTTACCAGTTCACGGGCACCTATGAGAACCAACTTAGGGCAGAAAAGACACTCTCCGTAGTGGTGCCCTTGGCCTTGTTGATCATTTTTCTGATTCTCTACTTTCAATTTAGGTCCGTAGCCACTTCGCTGATGGTATTTTCGGGAATTGCCGTTGCCTTCGCAGGAGGTTTTCTCATGATTTGGCTCTACGGACAGGATTGGTTCCTGAACTTCAACTTTTTTGGGGAAAACCTGCGGGATCTTTTCCAAATGCACACCATCAACCTCAGTGTGGCTGTTTGGGTCGGATTTATTGCCTTGTTCGGCATTGCTACCGATGATGGGGTCGTGATGGCCACCTACCTCACCCAAACTTTTGATAAGAACCAACCCGAAAGTCTGAAAGGTATCCGAGCTTCGGTGCTGGAAGCGGGCGAAAAACGTATCCGGCCTTGTTTGATGACCACTGCAACCACCATTTTGGCATTATTGCCAGTCCTGACCAGTACGGGTAGGGGAAGTGATATTATGATTCCCATGGCCATTCCCAGTTTTGGCGGTATGTTGATTGCCCTGATCACTTTGTTTGTGGTACCGGTGCTGTTCAGTTGGAAGAGTGAGTTGCAACTTAAAATGCAAAACCGATGAAAAAGAGATTCATTTATATAGTCTTTGCACTTACTGCTTTTGGGGCAAATGCACAATCGTTGGAGTTCTATCTTCAAGAAGCTGAGCAGAACAGCCCCATGATCCAGGCTTTGGAACTTCGGTATAACATCGCAAAGGAAAAGGTGAGTGAAATGAACACTTTGCCCAATACCACCGTTGCAGCGGGATATTTTGTGAGCGAACCAGAGACCCGAACTGGAGCCCAGCGTGCCAGATTTTCGGTATCGCAGATGTTGCCTTGGTTCGGTACCATCACTGCGCGGGAAAATTATGCAAGTTCCATGGCGGAAACGGAGTATGCTGAAATTGTGATTGCCAAACGAAAACTGGCCTTGTCGTTGGCACAATCGTATTATAATTTATATGGGATTCAGGCCAGGCAAAAGGTGCTTCAGGAAAATATTGATTTGCTGAAAACCTATGAAACGTTGGCCTTGACCTCTGTTGAAGTGGGAAAAGCTTCGGCGGTGGATGTGTTGAAACTTCAAATTCGGCAAAATGAACTGCAGCAGCAGAAAGAAGTGTTGGAGCAATCCTATTTAGCGGAACAGGCCGTTTTCAATAATTTATTGAACCGGGATGAAAGCATTGCGGTTGAGGTAGTGGATGAAATGGAAATTCCCTTGGATGACCCTATGCTCAACAAGGATGATCTGAGCCTGAATCCAGAACTCCTCAAATACGATCAATTGTACGAGTCGGTCACGCAATCGGAACTGCTCAACCAAAAGGAAAATGCCCCAAGTTTTGGGATAGGGCTCGATTACATCCCTGTTTCGGAACGGACTGATATGGCAATGAGCGATAATGGAAAGGATATTGTAATGCCGATGGTGACTTTTTCCATTCCCATTTTCAACAACAAATTCAAATCCGTTACCAAGCAGAACGAGCTTCGTCAAAAAGAGATTGAACTTCAAAAAACGGAACGGTTGAACGTATTGGAAAATGCCTATGCCGATGCCATTTCGCAACGGAACCAAGCGCGTATTGCCCATCAAACCCAAGCAAAAAACCTAAAACAGGCCAAGGATGCCGAGGAAATCCTGATCAAGAACTACGAAACGGGTACTATCGACTTTAACGATGTCCTCGACATTCAGGAGTTGCAGCTCAAGTTTCAAACGAATCAAATACAATCGGTGCAGCTGTATTATCTGCAATCTGCCATTATCAATTATTTAATTAACAAGTAACTTTAATAAATCAAAAATGAGAACAAACATTAAAACAATCATTGGAATCGCATTTGTTTCAGCATTGGTGCTAACAGTATCGTGCAAAGGAAAAACCGAGGAGGCGAAGGAAACCTCCACAGAGGCCACTATGGAACATGATGGTCACGATATGGATAAAATGGACCATGAAGATCATGATATGGACAAGATGGAAACCGCTGATAAACAGGGCAAGGAGTACACCTCAAAATATGTTTGTCCGATGCACTGTGAGGGCAGCGGCAGTGATGAAGAAGGCAAATGTCCTGTTTGTGGAATGACCTATGTGTTGAACGAGGAATATAGGGCAGACGGGCAACCCCATAATTAATTTCAAATTGTACCGCTATGCGTATCAAAGTCAAAAACATGGTATGTGAAAGATGCAAAGGTGTTCTGAAGCAGGAGTTTCGGAATGCTGGCATCGAGGTGGTACACATGGACTTGGGAGAAGTCCAATTTTCTGATGGGACCCAAAACCAATTGGAGCGTATTCGGGAGATTTTGGTCAAAAATGGTTTTGAATTGATCGAGGATGTAAACAACAGTTATATAGCTGATATTAAGAAACACCTGATCAATGCCTTGAATGACGATATGCACCAGAATCTCTCGAAATACCTGTCAGGAAAAATGAACAAGGATTATTCGGCGCTCAGTAAAATGTTCAGTGCCAAAGAAGGCCTTACCATTGAAAAATATTTTATCCTGCTCAAAATAGAGAGAGTAAAAGAAGAAATCCAGATGGGTGTCAAAACATTTTCAGAAATCGCTTACGATTTAAACTATAAAAACAGCAGCCATTTGGCCAAGCAGTTTAAATCTATAACAGGGATGTCCATGAGCGAATACCGAAAGCTACAAGATTGGAATCGGAGGCCTTTGGATGAAATTGTATAAAAAACGCCCAGAATTATAAAAAGCTTTGGGCTGGGAATCAGGTAGTTTTGAATACAAAACAAACAAGATGAAACATACCTATCACATACACGGAATGAGCTGTAACGGCTGTAGAAATCATGTGGAGCAAACATTGTCCAAGGTGGACGGTGTTGATGCTGTTGAGGTGAATCTGGAAAAAGCCGAAGCCGTGATCGAGATGAACAAACACATTCCCATTGAAAAGTTCGAGGAAGCCTTGGAGCAAGATGGGGGCGGTTACAGCATTCATCCCGAGGGACACCACCATCAACCAAAAAAGAAGGAGAAAAAGGCGGTTTCTAATGGCAATGGCACCTTTTATTGCCCCATGCAATGCGAAGGCGACAAAACCTACGACAAGCCCGGCGATTGTCCCGTTTGTGGGATGGATTTGGTGGAGGAGCAAAACACGGCCACAAGTTCCAAACAACAATGGACCTGCCCTATGCACCCCGAAGTGGTGGAGGATGGTCCAGGCTCCTGCCCAAAATGTGGAATGGATCTAGTGCCCAAAGAGCCTGAGGCCAGTGCAGAGGAAAAGACCTATAAAAAACTGCTCAAAAAGTTTTGGATCGCCCTTGCGTTCACCTTGCCCATTTTCCTGATCGCGATGAGTGAGATGATACCCAATAACCCTTTGTACAAACTTATCGCTCCAAGAAATTGGAATTGGGTTCAGTTTGCGTTATCGCTTCCCGTGGTTTTTTACGCCACATGGATGTTTTTCGAGCGAGCCTACCGAAGCATCAAAACGTGGAACCTGAACATGTTCACCTTGATCGGTATTGGTGCGGGTGTAGCTTTTATATTTAGTGTGCTGGGGTTGTTGTTCCCTGGATTCTTTCCAGACCAGTTCAAGGGGGAAACTGGGGCGGTCCATGTATATTTTGAGGCGGCGACCGTCATCCTCACCTTGGTGCTTTTGGGTCAATTGTTGGAGGCTAGGGCACACAGCAAAACCAACAATGCGGTAAAGGAGTTGTTGAAGCTGGCCCCCAATAAGGCC
Organism: Allomuricauda sp.; assembly: GCA_048270465.1. Taxonomy (GTDB): domain Bacteria; phylum Bacteroidota; class Bacteroidia; order Flavobacteriales; family Flavobacteriaceae; genus Flagellimonas. The sequence continues at coordinate 79,401 of JBLWSV010000011.1, read as the reverse complement.
ATCAAAGTTGTGGACGGGGAAGAAGTGGAGGTAAGTATTGATGACATTGAACTTGGGGATATCCTACGGGTTAAACCGGGAGAGAAAATTCCCGTGGATGGAGTTATAACTGAAGGGGAAACCTCGGTTGATGAATCCATGATCACGGGCGAACCCATTCCGGTTGAAAAAGGGGTTGATGATGAAGTCAGCAGTGGAACCATCAACGGCAATCAAACCTTTTTGATGAAGGCCGAAAAAGTGGGCAGTGACACCTTGCTTTCACAAATCATCAGTATGGTGAACGAGGCCAGTAGAAGCCGAGCACCCATTCAAAATTTAGCCGATAAGGTATCCGCCTATTTTGTGCCCGCCGTGGTCGTTATCTCCATTTTGACCTTTGCCGTTTGGGCGATATGGGGTCCTGAGCCAACCTACGTTTTTGCCTTGATCAATGCCATTGCGGTCTTGATCATTGCCTGTCCTTGTGCGTTAGGTCTCGCCACACCCATGTCCGTAATGGTTGGGGTAGGGAAAGGTGCTCAGAATGGGGTGCTCATCAAAAACGCCGAAGCATTGGAGAAAATGGCCGATGTGGACACCTTGATCATCGACAAAACTGGTACGATAACCGAAGGCAAACCCACCTTTGATCATTTGGAAACTTTTTCGGACACCTATTCAGAAGAAGAATTGTTGCAATATCTAGTGTCCATAAATGCCAATAGTGAACACCCTTTAGCTCAGGCCACGGTAAAATATGGTAAAGAAAAAGGGGTTGAAACCTTGAAGACCAAAAACTTCAATGCTGTAACGGGAATGGGTGTTGAAGGCAAGCTCAAAGACTCGGAAATTCACTTAGGCAATATCAAATTGATGGAAAAGGCCCATGTTGAGATAGCTGATGAAATAAAGGAGCAAGTCAAAAAAGCCCAAGAAAAGGGCAAAACGGTTTCTTACTTGGCCATTGACGGCAAATGCCATGGTTTTGTGTCCATTGGTGACAAAATAAAAGATACCAGTGCCAAAGCCATCAAAGCCATTCAGGAAAATGGAATTTCAGTGATCATGCTTACGGGAGACAATGCCACAACTGCAAAAGCGGTGGCCAAAGAGTTGCATCTGGATGATTTTAAAGCCGAGACCTTACCCGAAGACAAAATGAAAGAAGTGGAACGTTTGCAAAGCGAGGGCAAAGTGGTGGCCATGGCGGGCGATGGGATCAACGATGCCCCTGCGTTGGCCAAGAGTGATCTGGGCATTGCCATGGGCACGGGCACCGATGTGGCCATTGAGAGTGCCATGATCACTTTGGTAAAAGGCGATCTGCACGGCATCGTAAAAGCACGGAATCTTAGTGAGGCCGTGATGAAAAACATCAAACAAAACCTATTTTTTGCCTTGATCTACAACACCATTGGGGTGCCGGTTGCAGCAGGGGTGCTCTATCCCTTCTTCGGGGTTTTGCTTTCACCCATGATCGCGGCCTTGGCCATGAGCTTTAGCTCGGTATCGGTTATCGCCAATGCCTTGCGGTTACGAACTAAATCAATCGACTGAAAACAAAATGGTGAATCGGACAACAGCGGTTAAGATTAGAAAGGCCCACAGGTATTTGGGCATATTTTTGGGTATTCAATTCATTATGTGGACGGTCAGTGGGCTGTATTTCAGTTGGACGGATATTGATGAAATCCATGGGGATCATTTTAGGAACATGGAGTACGAGCCAGCATCTTTTGATGGGCTTATTGGACTGTCCCAAATTGATATATCCGATAAGATAAGTTCGTTGAGCCTGAAGGAAATTGCAGGCAAACCCTATTATTGGATCAATGACAAATATTTGGTGGATGCGAAAAGTGGTAACCTTAAAAAAGGGATTTCCGAACAAGAAGCCCTAGCTGTAGCGGGGCGTCAAATGTCCCCGAATCTCAAGGTCAAAGGGGTTGAGGTGATCGATGAAACCGATAAGCACCATGAGTATCGGGAAAAAAAGTTGCCCGCCTATGTGATTTCCTATGATTCGCCCGAAAACATAAAGGCATATGTTTCGGTGGCCGATGGTTCGTTTCAGACAGTGCGGCACCGAAATTGGCGTTGGTTCGATTTTCTGTGGATGACCCATACCATGGATTATGAAAGTCGGGATGATTTCAATACCACAGTGCTTCGTGCTTTTTCCCTTTTGGGATTGATAACCGTATTGAGCGGATTTTTGCTTTGGTTCACCTCTTCGCCAACGATGAGGAAATTGGTTAAACGAAAAAAATAACAAGATGAAAAAGGAAAATATCATATACATTGGAATTGCCGTTGTGGTGGGATTGCTAGCGGGTTACCTCATATTTGGAGGAAGTGCCGGGACTACAAACAAAACAGTACATGATCATAGCACCGAAATTGCTTCGGGCGAGATGTGGACTTGCTCCATGCACCCACAGATAATGCAACCAGAGCCAGGATCTTGCCCTATATGCGGGATGGATTTGATTCCAGCGGATAATGGAGGAGAGGGCCTGATGGCAAATCAAATAAAAATGACCGAGAATGCCATGGTGTTGGCAGGCGTAGAAACCATCATGGTAGGTTCTGGAGCAGCAGAGGACCATGTTAAAGTTTCTGGAAAGGTTGCTGTGAACCAGGAATCCGACGCAGTTCAATCGGCTTATTTTGATGGAAGAATAGAAAATATTTTTGTCAATTTTGAAGGAGAAGCGGTGCGAAAAGGTCAAAAGTTGGCCACTATCTATGCTCCGGCTTTGGTATCGGCCCAACAGGAATTGTTGACTGCGGCCAATTTAAAAGAAACTCAACCCCAATTGTATAAAGCCGTTCGCAACAAATTGAAACTTTGGAAATTGTCCGAAGCACAAATCAACGAAATCGAAAGCTCTGGCCAAGTGGTTGAAAATTTCCCGGTGTACTCCAATGTAAACGGTGCAATCTCCGAAATTATGGTAGAGGAAGGCGATTACATCAAAACAGGTTCACCTTTGGTGAAAGTGGCCGATCTAAATTCGGTTTGGGCCATTTTTGATGCTTATGAAAACCAATTGAGTTTATTTAAGAAGGGTCAAACGTTGAACGTGACCACAAAATCATACCCAAACGAAACATTTCCTGCCAAAGTCTCTTTTGTTTCCCCGTTACTGAACAATACAACTCGAACATTGGAGGTGCGGGCTGAACTTGATAACAAAAAGGGAATGCTGAAACCGGGCATGTTCGTTCAGGCTCAAATTGAAATTTCAGGTAGCCAAGATGAAGCGTTGACAATCCCGGAAAGTGCTGTGTTGTGGACAGGGAAACGTTCTGTGGTTTATGTGAAACCAAACCCCGGCGATGCCATTTTTGAGATGCGGGAAGTGCAATTGGGCAATTTGGTGAACGGTAATTATGTGGTCGCTTCAGGATTGCAGAGCGGAGAGGAAATTGTGGCGAAAGGCACCTTTACCGTGGATGCCGCTGCCCAGTTGCAAGGCAAAAAATCCATGATGAACCAAAATGGAGGAACTTCCATGATTGGTCATGAGGGGCACACGGGCATGACTATGGATTTCCCCATTGAGGTAAAAAACCGTTTTAAGACGATTTTGGATGCTTATTTAAAACTGAAAGATGCCTTGGTTGTATCCGACCCACAAGGAGCACAAGAGTTTGCAAAAAAAGGTGCAGATGAGTCCCAAAAAGTGGTCGGAATGCAAATGGAGCCAAAGGAAAGGACCTATTTATCAAGATTGACAAACCATTTTTTGGCCATATCCAACGAAAATTCCCTTGCAGGACAACGGGAAAAGTTTGTCATCCTTTCGGAACAAATGGTCAAAACCGGGAACCAAATGCAGGACATGGGTCAGACCATCTATGTGCAAAAATGTCCCATGGCCAATAAAAATGAGGGCGCGAACTGGTTGAGCTTGGAGAAGGAAATCCGTAATCCATATTACGGAGACGATATGCTTACCTGTGGAAGCGTAGTCCGTACAATCAATTAAGAAGTGATGGTGAAGGTTTAGTTAATGTTTAGCCAATAAAAAATTTTGGATTTAAAACTGCGATACATTTACTATGGTTTTTTAATTTATTGACTGATGAAAAACGCAAAGTCAAATGGAAAGTCATCTCCTGCCAAAGCTGTAAAGCCTGTATTGAAGAAGACTGCCCAAGCTACTGGTAAGAAGAAGTAACTTGGTGTTTTTTGGTTCGCTCGAATCATTTACTGGATACAAAAAAAATGAAACGCCCTGATGAAAGTCAGGGCGTTCCTATTTAATTCACATTTTGGAATCTTACATCATTCCAGGCATTCCGCCACCCATTGGAGGTCCTGCTGGAGCATCTTCTTTGATGTCGGTCAAGGCACACTCTGTGGTCAAGATCATTCCTGCAACAGATGCGGCATTTTCCAATGCGATCCTGGTCACTTTCTTGGGATCGATGATACCTGCTTGGAGCATATCCACATACTTGTCAGATTTGGCATCGTAACCAAAATCCTTCTTGCCCTCAAGAACTTTTGAAATCACTACGGAACCTTCGCCGCCAGCATTTTCAACGATGGTACGAAGTGGTGCTTCAATGGCTTTGGCTACAATCTGTACACCTGTGGTCTCGTCCAAAGAATCAGTGGCCAATTTTTCAAGAACCTTTTTGGCCCTGACCAAGGCAACACCTCCACCGGCCACGATACCTTCTTCCACAGCGGCGCGTGTGGCGTGAAGGGCATCATCAACACGGTCTTTCTTCTCCTTCATTTCCACTTCGGATGCGGCACCTACATAAAGTACGGCGACCCCGCCGGCCAATTTGGCCAAACGCTCCTGAAGTTTTTCCTTGTCATAATCGGAAGTGGTGGTCTCGATCTGTGCTTTGATCTGGTTTACCCTCGCCTTGATATCTGAAGCTTTTCCACTACCGTTCACGATGGTGGTATTGTCCTTGTCTATGGTCACGGTCTCGGCAGTGCCCAGCATGTCCAAAGAGGCATTTTCCAAGGAGAAACCTCTTTCTTCTGAGATTACGGTACCTCCGGTAAGAATGGCAATATCTTCCAGCATGGCCTTTCTTCTGTCGCCAAAACCAGGTGCTTTTACAGCGGCAATCTTAAGGCCACCTCTCAATTTGTTCACCACCAAAGTAGCCAAAGCTTGACCTTCCACATCTTCGGCAATGATCAAAAGAGGTCTTCCGGATTGTGCCACGGGTTCAAGGATAGGCAGGATTTCCTGTAGATTGGAAATCTTTTTGTCAAAAAGAAGGATGTAAGGATTATCCAGATCGGCGATCATCTTATCGGTATCGGTCACGAAATATGGGGAAAGGTATCCTCTGTCGAACTGCATACCTTCCACCACATCTACATAGGTATCGGTGCCTTTAGCCTCTTCAACCGTAATAACCCCTTCCTTGCCAACTTTGGCAAAGGCAGTTGCGATAAGGTCTCCGATGGTATCGTCGTTGTTGGATGAAATAGAGGCAACTTGTTTGATCTTATCAGAATCGTTGCCTACTTTTTTGGCTTGTTTTTCCAAATCGGCGACCAAAGCTTCAACGGCTTTGTCGATTCCGCGTTTCAAATCCATTGGATTGGCTCCGGCAGCCACGTTTTTAAGTCCTTCTTTTACGATGGCCTGTGCAAGAACGGTAGCGGTAGTGGTACCGTCGCCAGCTTGATCGTTGGTTTTGGAAGCGACTTCCTTCACCATTTGGGCCCCCATGTTCTCAAGGGCATCTTCCAATTCAATTTCCTTTGCAACGGAAACACCGTCCTTTGTCACTTGTGGTGCACCGAAGGATTTGCTGATGATCACGTTTCTTCCCTTGGGTCCCAAGGTTACTTTAACCGCTTCGGCCAATTTGTCAACACCTCGCTTGAGGCCGTCGCGCGCATCTATGTCAAACTTAATATCTTTTGCCATTTCTGTTATTTTTTAGTTGAAAATTTAATGTTCCAAACTCATTTTCCGAACTCCAAAAAGGTTGGCCAGAAAAATCTTGGATTTTGATTTTTGATCTTTTGGGGTTTTCGGTTATATGATTGCCAAAATATCACTCTCTCTCATCATCAAATAGTCCGTGCCATCCAGTTTGAGCTCGGTACCGGCATACTTTCCATATAGGACGGTGTCACCCACTTTGACGGTGATTTTTTCGTCCTTGGTGCCAGGTCCCACGGCGACAACGGTCCCCTTTTGTGGTTTTTCCTTAGCGGTGTCCGGAATGATGATACCGGAGGCAGTCTTGGTCTCGGCCTGTAGAGGCTCGATCAATACCCTGTCTGCCAATGGTTTGATGTTTACTTTAGCCATATTTTAAATTTTTAGGTGTTTGTTTATAAAAAATTCTCGAATTGATTGGGCAGAAATTATGCCATTGCACAAAAACTGACATTCTGGAAAACAAAAATGCCAGCTTGTCATTCAAGCTGGCATTTTTGGATGCTTTGTCACTGTCGCTAGTTGATGGTGTCCGTCGCAGGAACTTGTTCAGGAACGGTCTCGGGCACAGTTTCAGGAACCGTGGTCTCCGTGTCGTCACCTTGCAACAACTTGGAATCTGCTTGGCTGTAGCTCCCTTTAATGGAGACATTGGAAAGCAGGATCAACACGATCAACAAGGTGGCCAATGTCCAGGTACTCTTGTCCAAAAAGTCCCCGGTCTTCTTTACACCTCCCACAACTTGGTTGCCGCCACCTCCAAAGGATGAAGACAATCCACCGCCTTTGGGGTTTTGGACCATGATGACCAAAATCAACAAAAGGCACACGATAATGATCAATATCAAAAAAATTGTAAACGTGCTCATTTTTTTCTTACTCTTTTTCTTTCTGCAGCTTCTTCACCGCCTGAATTTGGTCTGCAAAGAAACCACTTTTTTCTGGATATTTCAAACTCAATATTTTAAAGGCTTGAATAGCCTTTTTGTACTTTTTTTGCTCCAGGTAAACCTTGGCCAGTGTCTCTGTCATCAGCTCGTTTTTGTCGAACTTGGTGGACTCTTTTATATTGACCTTGGGTTTTGGGGATTCTTGGGGAACTATTTTTGGATTGTTCTCGATGAACTTGTCCAACAGTTCAAACTTTTTCTTCCGATCCAGCTCCTCCATAATGTCTTCTTGGGTCTCCACCTCTTCTTCTGGTCTTGAAGTAAGTTGGAGCCACTCGGTAAAGGAATGTTTTTCCCTTTTGGTGAAGGGAATGGGGCTGCCCAGTTTTAAATCCATTTTTGGTTTGGGTTCCTTTTCTTGGCTAGCTGTATTTGCTGGATCATTTGTTGCTTTTGATTTGAAGAGTTCTGGATTCAAGATCTGTTCCGCATCTTTGATGTTTCGTGGCAGGGCGGGCTCATCCGACTCTGCTAGCATACTCTCGGCATTCGGGTTGGGTTCGATTTCCTCGGAAACGGCATTTTGCTCTTCCAATTTGGAGCCCCTTCCCGCAATAGCTTCGGCAATGTTGTTCTGGATGAATTCCTTGGAGGTAATGTAGTCGAACAGCACGTCCCGATCTGTAGTATATGCTGCGGTGACCTTTAGGGCGTTATTGTATTTGTAGCTGTCCAGATTTTTGAGCCCCTTCAAGTGCAGTGCCCTTGCCGCTTGAAAATAGGGATATTCCTCAATAATGTCCTCCAATTCCCGTGTTTGCTTCGGTGAAAGGATGGCATTTGAGTTTTGAAGAATATATATAAAATCTGTCACGTTCATATTGCATTACCAATTGCCCAAGGATGCATTGAAAATGTCCTGTGTGAGCCGTTCAAATATTTCTTCGTGTGCAGCGGCCTGAATGGATGTCAGGGAAGCTGAAGCGTCAAAATCGTAAAAGAAGGAAAAGCGGCGTTCAAAATCGGCATCTTCCTTGGTTTTGTTGAAGAACCGTACATTTACGCTCATGGTGAGTCGGTTCTGGGCGGTCCGTTGGTCGGCCGTGGCCGTCATCGGAATTACTTTATATTCCACTATTTCCCCTTCATATAATAAATCTCCATTGTTTCCGGTGAGTGAAAGACTGGTGAGGTTGTTGATCATGTTCTGTAAAGCCTGGGTAAAGTCCCGATCCAGCCCGGGCACAATGGTGGATCCGGGGGTCTGATCGGCGTAGTTCTGGAAAAAGTTTACTTGAAAACTGGTGGCTGTTCCAATATCCGCTCCAGAAAAGTTGTATGCACCACAACCTGACAGCAGGAACGTTATCCCCAACAATCCGACTTTGAAACCATTTTTTATTCGCATCATCCTTTTAAAAAATTAAAACCGCCGGTTTAAAGATCGTACTGTTTGATCTTGCGGTAGAGTGTCCTTTCCGAAATACCCAGCTCGGAAGCCGCTGCCTTTCTTTTCCCCCGATTGCGTTCCAGCGATTTTTTGATCAGTTCGATTTCCTTTTCCTGTAAAGATAGGGTTTCTTCCTCTTGGATTTCCTCGGCAAAGTGGTAGCGGTCCTCTTGGGATTGTAATACTGGGGTAGGTGCAGTGGCCTCTACGACGGGTTCGGGCAGTTGGAGCACCTCGGCCATGGCTTCCTCTTCCTGATCGATGTCTTCTTCGGCTTTTCCGTAGATTTTTCGAATCAACCCTTTGTTCTCTTCCTGGACTTTTTTGGAGTCGTTGTCCTTCAATAGTTCGAGGGTCAGTTTTTTCAGGTCGTTTAGGTCACTCTTCATATCGAACAAAACCTTGTACAGAATTTCCCGTTCGTTACTGAAGTCACTTTCTTTTTTGGTCTGTCCCACAACTGCGGGCAGATTGGAGCCGCTGGCATCGGGAAGATAGCTGTTCAGGGTGGCGGCAGAAATGGTCCGGTCACTTTCGAGGACCGAAATCTGTTCGGCAATGTTCCGCAATTGCCTGATGTTGCCTGGCCAACGGTATTTCAAAAGTAGCTGTACGGCATCATCTTCCAACCGAATGGTGGGCATTTTGTATTTCTGTCCAAAATCGGAAGCAAATTTTCGGAACAATAAATGGATGTCTTCCCGCCTTTCACGAAGCGGGGGAATGTTGATCTCCACCGTGCTCAACCTGTAATAGAGATCTTCCCTAAATTTTTCCTTCTTGATGGCCTCGAACATGTTCACATTGGTGGCGGCCACGATACGGACATTGGTCTTTTGTACTTGGGACGATCCAACTTTAAGGAATTCCCCGTTTTCCAATACCCGTAACAAACGTACCTGTGTGGTGAGGGGCAGCTCCCCGACCTCGTCCAAAAATATGGTTCCGCCATCGGCCACCTCAAAATAACCGCTCCTGGTCTGTGTGGCCCCGGTAAAGGCCCCTTTTTCGTGGCCAAAAAGTTCACTGTCGATGGTCCCTTCGGGAATGGCGCCACAGTTCACAGCAATGTATTTGGCGTGTTTGCGGTGCGATAAGGAATGGATGATCTTGGGAATAGCTTCCTTTCCGACCCCGCTTTCCCCGGTGACGAGCACCGAAATATCGGTCGGGGCCACTTGAATGGCCTTTTCTATGGCACGGTTGAGCTTTACATCGTTGCCGATGAGTTCGAAGCGTTGTTTTATGGATTGGATTGATTCCATTGAGTTCAGTGGCCTTATCTTAATTTTTTAATAGTGGTGCTTTCGGTTAAGGATTTCATTTGGGTAATCGCAACTTTATTGAGTTGGACAAGTCTTTCACCTTGCGGAAGGTTTTGCTCAATAAGCAAAGCATTTATACTTTCAATATTGCTCAAAACGACTAATTGCTCCAAATTGGCAAAATCTCTTATGTTCCCTTTTTTGTCTGGGTTTTCCCGTCTCCATTCCTTTGCCGTTAGTCCGAATAGGGCAGTGTTCAGTAAATCGGCTTCAGTAGCATAAACAAGACTGGCTTGCTTCTGGGTGATCTTTTTTGGAATCAGGTTTTCCTTTATGGCATCCGTATGGATTTGATAATTGATTTTGGAAATGGCTCGCTGTAGATCCCATTCCAATTTTAGACGATTGTTCTCATCATCTTTCAATCGTTGAAATTCCTTGATGACATAAAGTTTGAACTCTATGGAAACCCAAGAAGCGAACTCCAATGCAATATCTTTATGTGCAAAGGTCCCGCCATATCTTCCAGCCTTAGAGACTATCCCAATGGCGTTTGTATTTTCAATCCAACGTTTTGGGGTCATTACAAAACTGTTGAGCCCTGCCTGTTTTTTAAACCCGTCGAATTCGACGGGTTTAAAATTTGGATTATAAATACTTTCCCAAAAACCCAGAAGTTCGATCGTGTTTCGGTTCCTCATCCAGTTTTTGATGATGTCGTCCGTATGAAATGGATCTTTGTGCCGAGCAATATCTGTTAAAGAAATAAAATCATCATTGTTCTGTTCGTACAGAACAATGTCAATCCCCTTAACATTTATTTTTTTTGTTTTCGGCATGTTTTTAACTTAAACCTACTGCTTCCCCGATCAGTGTTGCACTGGTACATTCATTGATCTTTACATTCACAAAATCACCCACTTTGTAGTGTTCCTTTGGAAAGACCACCACGGTGTTCTGCGAGTTTCGGCCCATCCAATGGACATCGGATTTTTTGGATGGCCCCTCGATAAGCACTTCCTCCACTTTGCCCACATGCTGTCGGGTGCGATAAAGCCCATGCTTTTGCTGCAAGTTGATGATTTCCTGAAGACGTCTCTTTTTGGTCTCTTCGGGTACATCGTCTTCCATTTTTCGTTCGGCCAAAGTCCCGGGCCGCTCAGAATAGGCGAACATGAAACCAAAATCGTATTTGACGTATTCCATCAAACTAAGGGTGTCCTGATGGTCTTCTTCCGTTTCGGTCGGGAAACCGGCAATCATGTCCTGACTGATGGCGCAATCGGGAATGATTTTTTTGATGTTGTCGATTAGTTCAAAATATTCCTCACGGGTATGCAGGCGGTTCATGGCCTTCAAGATTCTGTTGCTACCGCTCTGTACGGGCAAGTGGATGTATTTACAGATATTTTCATATTTGGCCATGGTCTCGATTACGTCCAAGGTCATGTCCTGCGGATTGGAAGTGGAGAAACGGACACGCATTTTGGGCTGGGCCTGGGCCACGAGTTCCAAGAGCTTGGCGAAGTTCACCGAAGTGGCTCTTTGCATTTCCGATGCTTTATCAAAATCCTTCTTCAATCCACCACCATACCAAAGGTAACTGTCCACATTTTGACCCAACAATGTGATTTCCCTGAACCCTCTATCCCAAAGATCGTTCACTTCTTCCAAAATGGATTGCGGGTCACGGCTACGCTCCCTTCCACGGGTAAAGGGTACTACGCAGAAGGTGCACATGTTGTCGCACCCACGGGTGATGGACACAAAAGCGGTCACCCCATTGGAATTCAATCGGACAGGGGCCACATCACCGTATGTTTCGTCCTTGGAGAGGATGACGTTCACGGCGTTTCGGCCTTCATCGATTTCTTGGATGAGGTTGGGAAGGTCCTTGTATGCATCTGGCCCTACGACCATATCCACGATTTTTTCTTCTTCAAGGAACTTGCTCTTTAACCGTTCCGCCATACAACCTAGAACCCCCACCTTCATACCGGGGTTGGTCCTTTTCACTGCATTGAACTTTTCCAAACGCTTGCGCACGGTCTGTTCTGCTTTTTCACGTATGGAACAGGTGTTCACCAGCACTAGATCGGCCTCTTCCAGTTGTTGGGTGGTGTTGAAGCCTTCCTTGGCCAGAATGGAGGCCACGATCTCACTATCGGAAAAGTTCATCTGGCAGCCATAGCTCTCGATATACAGCTTTCGGGTGTTCTTATCGTTTTTCTCCAAGGCCAATGCGCTGCCCTGTTGATTTTCGTCGATTATTTTTTCTACGCTTTCGTCCTTGATCATATTGCAACAATGGGGTGCAAAGATAGTGCTTATTCCATTTTAGTGACAATATGGCAGTATTTTTTAGGATTATATTGCGAATTCAAGAGTAAATATTACCTTGAGGTTCAAAACCTAGCCGATCTGATATGGATTTTTCCCATGTTTCCCAACGAATAAACCAAAGTAGTCCCACAGAATTTGGGAGTGTCTTCAACCGATCTGTGGAACTTTTCAAGAAGGTGTGGTTGCAGGGCTTCATCGCCTTGCTTTTGACCTTTGTTGCATTGATACCTCTATATACGCTCATCTACATACCCATGATGGCCATGGGGATTTCGGATCCCGAAGCTTTTGAGCATAACGAAGTGCCTCCCGCCTTTGCCGCTTTCATGGCGGTGGTGGTTCCCATTTTTTCCGTTGGCGCCATGACCGTTGGCGTTTGCTTGAATGCAGCTTTTTTGCGGATTTGCAGGAAATACGATATGGATGAAATGGGCAGGGACGACTACTTTTACTACTTCAAAAAAACGTATGTAGTGAAAGCGCTCATCCTTTCGCTGTTGATGTTCGGGTTGTCCTTGTTGGGAATGTTGGCCTGTGGCCTGGGCCTGATCTATTTGGTGGTTCCCATGTCCCTCTTCCCCGCTTTTTTTGCCTTTGATAGGGATTTAACGGCCATGGAAATCGTAAAGTCGGGATTTGCACTGGGCAATAAGAACTGGCTCATCATATTTGCTCTGGTCTTTGTGGCAGGATTGATTGCCCAATTGGGAATTATCCTTTGTGTGGTGGGTGTTTTCTTTACGGCGATGTTCAGCAAAATACCGATATATTTCATATACAAAGATGCCATAGGACTATCCATGGATGCTTGATTTTAAGAAAGGTCCACGCAACGTTTCATGGCTTTTTCATCTATAGGGATAAAAACACAAACCACTATGAAAAACAAAATCCTTCTGCTGCCTTTTTTGGCCGTGCTACTGTTGCTGTCCTGTACCAATGATGATTCCAGTGATAAATATGCCGATTACCTCGTGGCCCGTCCCTTGGTGATGAGCAAGGCCGAATTTGCTACTAGCGTTGATATCATTGCACCTAGGCCCATAGAAGAATCTGGGAAGGTGTACACTTATAAAGACTACATTTTTGTAAATGATAAGTATCAGGGTATCCATATCATCGACAACCGCAATCCACAGCAGCCCGTGAAGATTGGGTTCATCAAGATTCCCGGGAATGTGGACATTTCGGTGAAGGACGATTATCTTTTTGCGGACAGCCTATCGGACCTGGTGGTCATCGATATTTCCGACATCAACAACATTGAATTGGTGAACCGATTGGAAAATGTATTGCAGGGCGGCGTGGTCTTCCCTTTTGAGGCCAATATCGTAGAAGATATGGATTACGATTACGAAAATGAGATCATTGTGGGATGGACGACCACAACGGAAAGAAGGCTTATCTCCGAAGCGGAAAAGAGCGGTTGGGGCTTTTTGGGAAATGACATGGCTGTGGCCGAAGCAGCAAATGGCGGAACGGGGCAGGGAGGTTCGCTGGCCAGGTTCAAAATTGTGGAAGATTACCTGTACGCCGTGGACAGCCACAACATCAATGTGTTCAATATATCCGATTTGGACAATCCCCAACCTTTGGAAGATGTGTATGCGGGTTTCGATATAGAGACTATTTTTTACAATGGCAATTACCTTTTCTTGGGCAGTATGCGCGGGATGTATATTTATGACATCACCGACCCTGCCGCACCAAGCAAGGTTTCCGAGTTTGAGCATGGCACGGCCTGCGACCCTGTGGTGGTGGATGGTGATTATGCCTATGTGACCCTTCGAGGGGGCAGTTGGTGTGGAGCGACCGAAAGTGGATTGTTCATCGTGGACATTTCGGACATCGCCAACCCTGAGTTGGCAGTCCAATACCCAATGGATGAACCGTATGGCTTGGGCATCAAAGACGAAAAACTTTTTATCTGTGATGGAGCTTCCGGGCTGAAAGTCTATGACAAAACCGATATCAACAACTTGAAAGAGCTGAACCATTTTGAGGACATCGTCACCTTCGATGTAATTCCCTTGGAAAGCCATCTGATTATGGTAGGAGAAGAAATACTCTATCAATATGAATATCTGGACGATGGAATAAAGCTCATCAGCCAGATCGGGCTCAACTAAAAAAATCACCATTGCCAAGTTAGATATCCCGTTTTTAGCGGGATATTTTTTTGATAAGGGTTCCATAAAAACCCAAAATCGAAAAATTGATATACTTTTGTTACCACAAAACCCAGTGCATGCCAAAGAATTTAGTTATTGTAGAGTCCCCCGCAAAAGCAAAAACCATAGAACGATTTTTGGGAAAAGAATACCAGGTCGAATCAAGTTTTGGACACATTGCGGACCTTCCCTCCAAAGAACTCGGGGTGGATGTAGAAAACGATTTCAAGCCAAAATATACCGTTGATAAAGATAAAAAGGCTTTGGTGAAAAAGCTAAGGGACCTCGCCCAGAAGGCGGATACCATTTGGCTGGCCAGTGATGAGGACCGTGAGGGAGAGGCCATTTCGTGGCACTTGGCGGAAGAATTGAAACTGGACAAGAGCAAGACCAAAAGGATCGTGTTCAACTCCATCACCAAATCGGCGATCCAGAAGGCCATCGAAAACCCAAGGGACATCAATTATAACTTGGTCAATGCACAACAGGCCCGGAGGGTGTTGGACCGATTGGTGGGCTATGAACTTTCACCTGTGCTTTGGAAAAAGATAAAACCCGGGCTTTCTGCGGGTAGGGTGCAATCCGTAGCGGTCAGGTTGATCGTGGAACGGGAAAGGGAGATAGAAAGCTTCACGCCCGAAGCTTCCTTCAGGATAAAGGCCGAATTCAAAACGGATGGGAGCAATGTCTTTTCGGCAAGGTTGAACAAGACCTTCCCCACAAAAAAAGATGCAGAAGCCTTTTTGAAGCAAAACGTAGGAGCTGAATTTGCCGTTGCCCAGTTGGACAAAAAACCGGCAAAGAAGTCCCCTGCGGCACCCTTTACCACATCGACCTTGCAACAAGAGGCATCTCGTAAACTGTATTTTTCCGTGAGCCGGACCATGCAGGTGGCACAGCGACTTTATGAAGCAGGTCTGATCACCTACATGAGGACGGACAGCGTGAACCTTTCCAACGAAGCATTGGGTGCGGCCAAGGAAGCCATTGTGCAAAATTATGGAGAGGACTACAGCCAGGTGAGAAACTTTACAGGGAAGTCAAAAGGGGCGCAAGAAGCCCACGAAGCCATTCGCCCGACCGATATGAAATTGCAATCCCCACAGTTGGAGCGTGACCAAGCCAAGCTCTATGAGCTGATCTGGAAACGGACCCTGGCCTCTCAGATGAGCGATGCCGAGTTGGAACGCACCAATGTGAAGATAAAGGCCAGCACCCATCAAGAAGAGTTCACCGCCAATGGTGAAGTGGTCAAGTTTGATGGTTTTCTAAAGGTATATTTGGAAGGGACCGATGAGGAGGAAAGTGCGGAAGAACAGGAGGGGATGTTGCCCGCCATGAGGGTGGGCGAAAGCTTACAGAACACTTACATTTCTGCAACCGAACGCTTTAGCAGACCGCCATACCGTTACACAGAGGCTTCTTTGGTCAAAAAATTGGAAGAACTGGGCATTGGAAGACCATCGACCTATGCGCCTACCATTTCTACCATCCAAAACAGGGGCTATGTGGAAAAAGGAAGTGTGGAAGGCACAGAGCGAAAGTATTTTCAACTCGTTCTGGAACAGGGCAAGCTATCTGAAACGCAACTTTCCGAAATGGTTGGGTCGGACAAGGGAAAGCTGGTGCCGACCGATATCGGAATGATCGTGAACGATTTTTTGGTGAGCAATTTCACCAAGATACTCGACTATAACTTCACGGCACAGGTAGAGGAGGATTTTGATGAAATCGCTGCCGGGGAAGAGGACTGGCAGCAAATGATGAAAAATTTTTACAAGGATTTCCACCCCAATGTATTGGAAGTTGAGGAGAATGCGGAGCGTGCCAGTGGGGAACGTATTTTGGGTGTGGATCCCAAAACGGGCCGACAGGTTGCTGCCAGATTGGGTCGTTTTGGTCCAATGGTTCAGATAGGTACTGTGGATGAAGAAGAGAAACCATTGTTTGCCAGCCTGCTGCCAGATCAGTCCATTGGCACCATCACTTTTGAAGAGGCTATGGAACTGTTCCAGTTGCCCAGAAAATTGGGGGTGTACCAAGGAGAGGAAGTCGAGGCCAACGTGGGTCGGTATGGCCCTTACGTGAGGTTTGGCAAAAAGTTCATATCACTGGCCCAAGGAGAAAGTGCCTTTGACGTGGATATGGACCGAGCCATAGAACTTATCAAGGAGAAGGAAAAGGCTGATGCGCCCATCGCTACCTATGAAGGCAAGGAAGTCACCAAGGGCAAGGGAAGGTTTGGGCCTTTCATCAAATGGGACGGTATGTTCATCAACGTGAACAAGAAATACGATTTTGACAACCTTTCCCAATCCGATGTTAAGGAGCTCATCGAGGACAAGAAGAAAAAAGAGGCTGAAAAGGTGGTGCAGGAATGGCCTGAGGAAAAAATCAGGATAGAAAAAGCAAGGTGGGGGAGGCACAACATTTTGAAAGGCAAGGTCAAAGTAGAGCTTTCCAAAGATGTGGATGCCAAAAAGATCACATTGGAAGAGGCAAAGGCCCTTTTGGAAAAGAAATCACCTAAGAAAAAAGCCAAGACAAAGGCAAAGAAATAGTATGGCGTTCGATTTTTT
Organism: Allomuricauda sp.; assembly: GCA_048270465.1. GTDB lineage: Bacteria > Bacteroidota > Bacteroidia > Flavobacteriales > Flavobacteriaceae > Flagellimonas. Next base: position 62,785 of record JBLWSV010000011.1, on the reverse strand, counting down.
GGTTCCAGTAAAGGACAAGGTGTTGGCTCACATGGAACTGCTGCCCCAACAAGCTATGGGCAAGAATATCCACATGCACACGGAAAAGGACGGACTTCCCGTGTTTGCCCATGCCGATGTGGCCATCTTTGGTGTATTGGAATCTAGGAACGCATTTGAAAAAAAACCTGAAAAACTGGATGTGGACGAAGTGCGCATTCAATTGTACCGTCTGATGATGGGCAACTGGAACTCCACCATCATAGACATTGGGGATGTGGAAGAGGGCGATACCGTGGAGGATACCTACTTTGTGGTAAAGGAAATTGTGGCTGGGCTATTGGAAGAGAACATCATACCTATAATAATAGGATACACCCAGGACATCACCTACCCAACTTATCGTGCCTTTGACAAGATCAAGGACATGGTGAACCTTGTGGCCATAGACAGCCGTTTTGATTTTGGCGAGGACGAGGAGCTCATCTCATCACATTCCTACATGAGCAGGATCATTACGGACAAGCCCAACAATCTTTTCAATTTTTCCAACATAGGATACCAAAGCTATTTCAATGCACAAGAGGAGGTCGATCTTATGGAACGGCTCTTCTTTGATGCCTATAGATTGGGTGAAATAGCGGCAGATATAGAACTGGCAGAACCCATTTTGCGCAGCAGTGATATCGTCAGCCTCGATCTTAGGGCCATACGTGCCAGCGAGATGGGGCTCTCCAAAAACTTTTCGCCCAATGGGTTCACCGGAAGGGAAATATGCGCTATAGCACGTTATGCGGGCATCAGCGACAGGGTTTCCTTGTTCGGGATCTATGAAGGGGAGAACTCCCATCAGGCCTTTCAGATGATTGCCCAGATTATCTGGTATTTTATAGAAGGGCTCAGCTTTAGGATAAAGGAACAGCCCAGCTCCAAGAGCGAAGACTTCACTAAATTCACCGTACCCACCGACACAGAGGAGCTGATCTTCTACAAAAGCCATGTGACCCAACGCTGGTGGGTGGAAGTGCCATCAATTTTGGCCGAGCATACTAAAACAAATTCGGTGGCGTTATTACCATGCACCGAAGGGGACTATTTGGATGCTTGCAACCAAAACATTCCCGAAAGGTGGTTCAAAGCCTACAGAAAGGGCTTTCATTGAACAAATTAATTTTTGGGTAATAAGGTGTGACAGCACAATAATTTATTCAAAAAATAGTTTTGAGAGTAATGAATTTGTGTTTCGCAGTCTAAATCTTGAATCGAAAGTAATTTAACCTAAAGTATGAGAAAGCTATTCTTTTCATCCATAGCACTTGTTTTTTTGCTCACCAGTTGTGGCTCTAAATCAAGGTCAAAAGGTGAACTAGTTGGGGTCAGTGGAAAAAAATGGCATCCAGAGAAGCCCTATGGCATGGAACTGATTCCGCGCGGTGCCTTTGTGATGGGCAAGGCCGAGGAGGATCAGGCAAAAGTATTGAACGCCCCCACAAAAACGGTCACCGTGCGTTCTTTCTATATGGATGATACAGAAATAACCAACAGTGAGTACCGTCAGTTCGTGGAGTGGGTGAAAGATTCCATCGTTAGGACCAGATTGGCCATTTTGGCCGATGAACTGGGAATCGGTCCCGAGGATGAAGGTATCGGAGAGTTCGCTTTTAAAGATACCGATACCACCGAACTTTCGGTCTATGACAAATACATGCTCGACAATTATGCCGGGCTTGGTGATACGGGCTACGAAGGAAGGGCGCTGAACAAGGATGTGGACCTGATATGGGACACTTCCGAATATCCTGATGAATACTATGCCGAGGTTATGGATTCCATTTACCTTCCGGAAGAGGAAAGCTATAACGGTTTGAGAACCATAGATGTCACCAAATTGAAATACAAGTACAATTGGATGGATATTGAAGCCGCTGCGAGGGCAAAGACAGGTAGGAGAAAGGACTTCATCAGACAGGAAGAATTGGAAATATACCCGGACACCACCGTTTGGATCAAGGATTTTGAATACTCCTATAACGAGCCCATGCACAATGATTACTTCTGGCATGATGCCTATAGCGATTATCCCGTGGTGGGCGTGAACTGGATGCAGGCCAAGGCATTCTGTAACTGGAGGACCAAGTTCAAGAACGATGACCAAAAAAGCCGCGGCAAACAGTTTGTGAACCAATTCAGGTTGCCCACCGAGGCAGAGTGGGAATACGCCGCAAGGGGAGGAATCGAAGGAGGTACCTACCCATGGGGTGGACCCTATGTGATCAGCGATACGGGCTGTTTTATGGCCAACTTTAAACCCCAGCGTGGAGACTATGCCGCAGATGCAGCACTGTACACCGTTGAGGCAAAATCCTACGAACCTAACGAATACAACCTTTACAATATGGCAGGAAACGTGTCGGAGTGGACAAGCTCCAGCTTTGACCAAAATGCATACGATTATGTGTCCACCATGAACCCGAACATCGGTTCGGGACAAAACCAGCGTAAGGTGATACGTGGGGGGTCTTGGAAGGATGTTGCCTACTTCCTTCAGGTAAGCACCAGGGACTACGAATACCAAGATTCCGCAAGAAGCTACATCGGCTTCAGAACGGTGCAGGACTATATGGGCGAGGAAGATTCGACCAGGGGGCAAGGCCTTCCAAACTAATTTTAAAAGTAAAAAAGAAAAGAGAACATTATATAAATACGGGACCAGTAGTAACCAAATACTTATTTATATAACTTAATTAAAACTAGAATTATGGCACAGTCAAAATCAACAAAAAAGCTGTTTAACATGGCCTACGGGCTAGGAGCATCGGTGGTCATCATTGGTGCATTGTTCAAGATCCTTCACTGGGAGTTCGGACCACTTACAGGTGGATTGCTCCTTGCGGTGGGACTTATTACCGAAGCATTGATCTTCGCCATCAGTGCATTTGAACCAGTGGACGACGAGTACGATTGGTCCTTGGTGTACCCAGAATTGGCAGGTGGCCAACAGAGCGGTTCCAAAAAGCAGGATGCCAAAGATGCCAAGGAGGCTGAGGGTATCCTTTCCAGAAAACTGGATGAGTTGCTTAAGGAGGCCAATATCGATGCTGAGCTTTTCTCCAGCTTGGGAGAGAGTATCAAGAGTTTTGAAGGTGCCGCCAAAAATATCGCTCCTACCACAGATGCCATACAGCACACCAAAAAATACTCTGAGGAATTGTCGCACGCCGCTGCACAAATGGAATCTTTGAACAGCTTGTACAAAGTACAATTGGAAAGTGCCAGCCGTCAAGCTTCCATCAACGAGGAAGTCGTTCAGAATGCAGGTGCATTGAAAGAACAAATGGAATCTTTGGCAACCAACCTTTCATCCCTGAACGGGGTTTACGGAGGAATGCTTTCCGCTATGGGCAGTAGAAACTAATTAGTGATTGGCAGATACCAAATCCAAATCAAATTAATTATTAAATCTAATTAGAAAAACATGGCAGGAGGAAAACAAACACCACGTCAGAAGATGATCAACCTTATGTACTTGATCTTCATCGCGATGTTGGCCCTGAATATGAGCAAGGAAGTACTTGCGGCTTTCGGTCTGATGAACGAAAAGCTGGAGACGTCCAATGCCAAAACAACAGAAAACAACTTGGCCTTTTTGAACAGTTTGGAAACCAAAGCTTCCGAAAACGAAGCGGAATATGGTGAACTGTACCAAAATGCACAGAAAGTCAAGGAACTTTCCGATACGTACTACAACTATCTGGAAGGATTGAAAAAAGAAATGACCGCCGACTTGGAAAACCCAAAGGACTATGTGGTCATGGACAAATCCGATTACCTAGATCAGAAGTTCTTCCAAGGGGATAACTTGGGCGCTGAGGGAAAAGAGTTCATGAAGCAGATCAATGATTACCGCGAAGGTGTGATCAATGCTTTGCCAGAAGGTAAGTTCGGTTCCGTAAAAGAAGCTGTAAAGGTCCGCTTTGCTACCAGCGATGGTAAAAAAGATGACGGAAAAGTGGAAAAAAGGGACGGAACACGCCAAGATTGGATCAACTATCATTTTGAAGGATTCCCATTGGTGGCTTCCTTGACCAAATTGACCCAACTGCAGGCCGATATCAAAACCACCGAACAAGAGGTATTGAAAAACCTTTTGGAGGGTGAATTGACCGAGGCTGTTTCACTGACAAACTTTGCCAGCGCCCTCTCCGCTCCAAAAACTGCATATTATGCTGGGGAGAAGTACAATGGTAAGATCATTGTGAGCAAAACGGACAAAACATCCACTCCTGTAAAGGCCGAATTGACCTTGGACGGACGACCCTTGACCGAAGGTAAGGATTACGAATTGGAGGCCGGTGGCATCAAAATGTTGATCAGTGCCGGAACTCCCGGAGACCACACCATCAAAGGGACTATGTACTTTATGCAAGACGGTACCGAAGTGCCAGTAGAAGTGGACAACACTTTTGCCACCATTTCCATGCCCAATGCTGCGGTAATCTCTGCTGATAAAATGAACGTGGTGTACCGAGGCGTGGCCAACCCAATGACCATTTCCATTCCTGGTATTCCTGACAACAAAGTTACTGCTTCAGCTCCTGGTCTGACCAGAAGAAGTGGCAGCAACTACATCATGAACCCAGGTACAGGTAGAAGTGTGACCATTACTGCTTCAGGCACTTTGCCTGATGGTAAAGGCATTTCCACCAAGTCCGAGTTCCGTATCAAGGATATTCCAAGACCAAGCGGAACCGTCCGTGGGGAAGCAGGTAGTATCAAAATGCCAAGGAAAAACTTGGAGATTGCTACCGTCAGTGCCATGTTGGAAGACTTTGACTTTGACCTGAACCTTGCCGTGAGCGAGTTCAAGTTCAAAGTGCCAGGTCAGCCCACCGTAGTGGTTCAAGGCAACAAATTGGACAGCAGGGCTAAATCCGTCCTAAGTAGGGCAGGAAGAGGTGAGAGTGTCCAGATATTCGATATCCAAGCGTATATCACCAACAACAAGACCTACAAGTTGAAGAAAGTTTCTCCTGTAGTGGTAGAGCTTACAAACTAAAAAAGTATCTAAGTGATCATGAATTGGAAAAATGCATTATTAATCGGATTGTTAGGCGTATTGCCCGTATCGATGATGGCACAGGCAAACATTCTGAATGCCAAACTGCCCGAAGATATAGGTAAAAAGACCCAGGCCCAGATCGAGCAGGATGCTGATGCCCCGTTGAAATACGGTTATGTGGATGACAGGGACATCCTGTGGTCCAAGACCGTATGGGAAATCATCGACCTGGACGAGCGTGTCAACTTTCCGTTGTACTACCCAACCGATACCATAGGTATTGGGGCGGACAGAAGGTCGCTCTACGACGTTTTGATGAAGAACATCAGAAATGGCAAGTTGACTGAAATCTACACGGATTCCTATTTTACCGAAAAAAGGAAACTGGAAGATCTTTCGGCGACCTTGAGCAAAGTGGATACCACCGACCTCGGATACGAACAAATGAATGCCGGAGAGCGCATTTCCCCAGAGTTCATCAACCAAAGGGATCTTACCGCTGCGGACATTGAGGAGTATCGCATCAAAGGAATCTGGTATTTCGACAAGCGCCAGGGAGAACTCAAGTATCGACTGTTGGGCATAGCCCCGGTCGCGCCTGACGTTAACTTCATAGACGACGAGTCCATGGATCCCGGGGAGAACAAAGTGGAACTGTTCTGGGTGTGGTATCCCGCTGCCAGACAAATCTTGCACGATGCAAAGGTGTACAACCAGCGCAACTCTGCAAGGCCCATTTCCTTCGATATGCTCTTGAATGCAAGACGCTTCAACGGGGTAATCTATAAAGAGGAAAATGTCCACGAAGATCGTAAGATTGACGAGTATATTTTTGACAATGCATTGTTCCAGCTCTTGGAAGCTGAAAGGATCAAGGAATCCATCAGGGACAGAGAGCAGGATATGTGGGCATACTAGCCCGAAAATTTCCAATTCAACACAAAATGACGCCGCAATTTATTGCGGCGTTTTTTTGTCTTTAAAACCTGAGATCTATTGTCAATGAGATTCAAATCAGAGTTTTACTCCAAAGTGTCAGGTCGAGCGCAGTCGAGACCTATTTAACAGTTCGGGATTTTAAATGACTTCTCGAATATGCTCAAAGAGACATAGTTTTTGAATGGTTAAAATACTGATTTTTAATATATTATATTTCAGGATAATAATCGAACTCAGGTTAAAAAAATTCCATGCCGATCGGTATAGATGGCTACTTTTGCACTATGTTGGATTATATAGTAGTCGGTATCGGGTTGGCGGGAATCTCGTTCTGCGAAACCTTGGAAAAAGGAGGGAAGACCTTCAAGGTGATCTCGGACAAGTCCCAAAGGGCATCACAGGTTGCCGGAGGATTGTACAATCCGGTGATCTTAAAGCGCTTTACCCTCGCCTGGAAGGCAAAACAGCAGATGGAGCTGGCCATGCCCTTTTATCAGAATTTGGAAAGGAAGTTGGGTGTCCCCTTGGACCACAAACTACCGGTATTGAGAAAGTTTGCTTCCATTGAGGAACAGAATGCATGGTTCGAGGCAGCCGACCGACCTGGGCTGGACCATTTTCTTTCCACGACAATGCAACAGAACAACAACCCCTTTGTGGACGCCCCTTTCGGTTTCGGGTTGGTAAAATATACAGGCAGGTTGGACACGGCAACCTTGGTGGAATCTTATACCGCCTATTTGGACCAAAAAGGGATATTGGACACCCAATCTTTTGATTTTTCCAGGGTTGAGCATCACAATGACCATGTCCTGTACAAATCCACCAAAGCGAGGCGAATTGTTTTTGCGTGTGGCTACGGCCTAAAGAACGACCCATTTTTTGGGTATCTGCCCTTGAACGGTACAAAAGGTGAGCTGCTGACCATAAAAGCTCCCGGTTTAAAGGAGGACAATGTCATAAAATCATCCGTTTTCACTATTCCTTTGGGAAACGACCTGTATTCGGTGGGGGCTACCTACAAATGGAAGGACAAGACCAATGAACCAACGGAAGAATCCAAAAATGAACTTGTAGGAAAGCTAAAGAACTTTTTAAAATGTGATTTCGAGATTGTGGGCCATGTGGCAGGAATACGGCCCACTGTGGTTGACCGCAGGCCCTTGGTAGGGCAGCATCCGGAACATAAAAACCTATATGTGCTGAACGGATTTGGTTCCAGGGGTGTGCTCATTGCCCCCTATGCTTCGAACCAGTTGTACCAAGCCATAGAAACCGGTGCTGCAATAGACCCGGAAATGGACATTCGGCGATTTACGGAAAAATATTATTTCAGTTGACCCTCGGCAACATGTTCGTGCCGAGTTGCTTTGGAATCGTATTTAATGAAGAAATTGATCCAAATGTTTCGGGACAGCCTGATGATCACGGGCATAAAAACAATCAAAGTGCCCACAATGGCAATAAAAGTGTTCACCAAATTTGTGCCAACAATCAAAAAGGAAATGACAAAGGCCGCAACTGCAAAGGCTATGCCGACCCCATAGCTGACATACATGGAGCCATAAAAGAAAGAAGGCTCTATTTTGTACTTTGTGCCACAGTGCGAACAACGTTCGTGCATCTTGAAGATTTCGGTCAGGGCATACGGATTTCGGTTCACGTACATGCTCTCCTCATGGCACTTGGGACAACTTCCTGTTAAAATGCTGTACAGTTTGGTTCCTTTTTTTAACATTTGCACCGATTTTTAAGCAAAAATACGGATAAAGCCGCTTTTGCAATGTAATTCAGGTCACATAAAATGATAAATGTCCATAATCTTTCCGTAGCCTTTGGTGGTGAGTATCTTTTTGAGGAAATCTCTTTCCGTTTGAACGGTGGGGACAGGGTGGGCCTCATTGGGAAGAACGGAGCCGGAAAATCCACACTGCTCAAACTGCTAGCCAAGGAAATGCCTTTGGACGAGGGCACCATTGCCACCGAAAAGGACATCAAAATTGGTTTTTTGAAGCAGGACATCGATTTTGAACAAGGAAGAACGGTGTTGGACGAGGCTTATCAGGCATTTTCGGAGATCAAATCCTTGGAAATGAGATTGGAGGAGATCAATACGGCACTGGCCGAGCGCACCGACTATGAAAGTGACGCTTACCACCAACTGATGGTGGACCTGAACGATGTGACCCATCGCTATGAAATTTTGGGAGGGTACAATTACCAAGGGGATACCGAAAAGGTCTTGTTGGGTCTGGGTTTCAAAAGGGACGATTTCAACAAGTTGACCGACACTTTTTCGGGTGGATGGCGCATGCGGATAGAATTGGCGAAGCTATTGCTCCAAAACAATGATGTACTGCTTTTGGATGAGCCCACCAACCACCTCGATATCGAATCCATCATCTGGTTGGAGCAATTCCTGAACAACTATTCCGGAGCGGTGGTGATCGTTTCGCACGATAAAATGTTTCTCGACAATGTGACCAACCGTACCATAGAGATTTCATTGGGCAGGATCTATGATTACAATAAACCCTACACCAAATTTCTGGAACTCAGAAAGGAGATCAAGGAGCAACAGCTCAGCGCCCAAAAGAACCAAGAAAAGCAGATCCAACAGACCGAACGGCTCATTGAAAAGTTCAGGGCCAAGGCCAGCAAGGCTTCCATGGCCCAGTCGCTCATAAAAAAGCTGGACAAGATGGAACGCATAGAGGTCGATGAAGAGGACACCAGTGTGATGAACGTTCGCTTTCCGGTCTCCGTGACCCCAGGGAAAGTGGTAGCGGAACTGGAAAACCTTTCGAAGAGCTACGGAAAAAACGAAGTATTGCAGGGGATAGACCTGCTGGTGGAGCGCGGAAGCAAGACCGCCTTTGTGGGCCAAAATGGTCAAGGAAAAACTACCTTGGCCAAGATCATGGTGGGCGAACTGGAACATGAAGGAAGCCTCAAAATGGGCCACAATGTGCAATTGGGCTATTTTGCGCAGAACCAGGCCGAGTACCTGGATGGTGACAAAACCATTTTGGACACCATGATCGATGCGGCAAATGAGACCAACCGAAGCAAGGTCAGGGACATCCTTGGTTCATTTTTGTTCAGGGGAGATGAGGTGGACAAATACGTAAAAGTGCTCTCCGGTGGAGAACGGAACCGTCTGGCATTGGCCAAAATGCTCTTGGAACCATTCAATGTCCTCGTAATGGACGAACCTACGAACCATTTGGACATCAAGTCGAAGAATGTCCTGAAAAAGGCTTTACAGCATTTTGAAGGAACCTTGATCTTGGTATCCCACGACCGGGATTTCCTTCAAGGGCTTACCGATAGGGTCTATGAGTTCAAGGATGGGAACATCAAGGAATATCTCGGGGATATCGACTTCTATCTGGAGCAGCGCAAGGCAGAAGATTTTAGGAAGATTGAAAAAAAAGAGGTGCAGGTAAGGGAGAAGGTCCAGAACGAAACCAAGGACCATGATTACCAAACACAGAAAAGACAGAAATCCCTCAAGAACAGGTTGAGCGGAGTGGAAAAGAAAATATCCCAATTGGAAACGGAAATAGCCGAAATTGACCATGACCTTCTCATGGATTATGATGCCACCATAGCAAAACCTGATTTTTTTGAAGGCTATCAGGGTAAAAAGAAACGGTTGGAAAACCTAATGGAAGAGTGGGAAAGCATATCCCACGAACTGGAAACATTGGGATGAGCTACAGATGGTTAGGATTGACCACAATTTCAACCAACTTCACAACATTTCACGATCCGTTTGCCGATTATATTTGTAGGGGGTTTCATATTTTTCTTACTTTGTAAGTAAATTCTGTGCGATAAATAAGTAACCCATGATTCGATTGGTCGGTTTCTTTCTAATTTTGGCCTCCTTTATTGGAGCGGCCTCTGTCCATGGGCAGGTTTCCCAAGAGGAGAAAAATGCACTTATTGACCTGTATAACAGTACCAATGGAAGCCAATGGAAGGTTTCATGGAACATGGATGCACCGGTCAATACTTGGAAGGGAATTGAGATATTGGATGGCCATGTTGTAGGGATAAATCTTTTCATGAACGACATGGAAGGTGTATTGCCAGAGAGTATTGGCGATTTGAAACATCTTACCCAGTTGAACCTGGCCTTTAACGAGATTACAGGCGTGCTTCCCAAGAATATTGTGGAGCTGAAAAACCTCAAAGTGGTCCGTTTGGAAATGAACAGGATTAAAGGAGCCATTCCAATGGGCGTGGGCAACTTAAAGCAGTTGGAAGTTTTTTCCATGTTCAACAATTTCTTGACCGGACCCATTCCCGATAGTTTTGGAAGTCTGAAAAATTTGAAAGAACTGAACCTCTCCAGCAATAATCTGGAGGGAATCATCCCACCATCCATTGGCAACCTTTCCAAACTGGAAACCTTGGGGCTTTTTGAAAACAAACTGGAAGGTGAAATCCCATCGGAAATTGGGAAATTGGCACAATTGAAGGAACTGGTGTTGGCCAACAACCAATTGGGAGGCGAAATCCCGATAGAGTTTGGCCAACTGGCAAGTCTGCAAATCCTACAATTGCAAAACAACCGTTTCAATTCCTATACCGGATTGGAGAATATGGATTCCAAACAGTTTTTGGTCTTCGACTCGGATAATCAATCATTGAACCCCAAATTCAAGGAAATCCACTTTGAAAGGACACGCATGGCAGACACAAAATTTGAAGATGACAACGAGAATGAGTAGTTAGTTGTTATTTTAGTTTGTTTGGTTTGGGGATACAGGGAAGGTATCCCCTTTTTTGTGAAAATCTTTCATGGAGTGCCTTTTGATGGTGCGTATCTTTGTTGTAATGTGCTGCTAAAAATTTGGCTTCCATGGATGAACATTTTTTTCAATGTCCCTATTGTTGGGAAGAAATTTCCCTTCTTTTGGATCGATCTGTATCCAAGCAGACCTATGTGGAAGATTGTGAAGTCTGCTGCAACCCTATGGAAGTGACCGTAACTTATCTGGAGCGGGAACTCGCATCTTTTGAGGTTCGTGAGCTTGGGCAATAAAAAAAGACCGTGATTTATTCACGGCCTTTTTTATGGAGAGAGGAATATAACTCTCGTGGTTCTTGAAATTCTTGCGAGGAACTGCCAAAGTTTACTTTTGTACAACTATTTTATTGGTAAATCCTCACATAATCAACTTCAAGGGTGTCCTCAGAAAAAGTGTCCGGAACATCCCCGCCTAGATTTCCGCCCATGGCAATGTTCATGATCAAATAGTGCTCATGGTTGTAGGGTTTATTGGATGTGTTCGGCAGCACATACACCAAGGTGTCATCTACAAATGCCTTCAGGCTGTCGCTGTCCCATTCCAGGGAATACACATGGAACTCAGAGGATGCATCAGTAATAGGGGATTCCCCGCCCTCGTTTTTGTATTCCTCGGTGTTCAGATCGCCCCAATGAAAATGGGATATGATGATATTTTTGTCCCATCCCGTCTGTTCCATGATGTCGATCTCGCCACATAAGGGCCATCCAACGCTGCCATACTGATCACCAAAATAATTGCCTGTTTCGTTCACATTGGCCCCCAAGGTCCATATAGCGGGCCAAGTTCCTGCTTCGCTGGGCAGTTTTGCACGGACTTCGACACGGCCATAGGTAAAGGCAAGTTTGGCGTTCAATCTGGCCGAGGTATAGGATTTTGTGGAACCATTATAGGTGTAGTCTTCCCTTAGGGCCTTGATTTTGAGGGTGCCGTCACTGACAAAGGAATTGTCGGTCCTTGCGGTATAGTGTTGCAATTCGTTGTTGTGCCAACTTCCATTGTTTGGAGGGATGATTTGATGGTGCCATTTTTGGGCATCGGGGCTTCCTTCGTATTCAAATTCATCCGAAAAGACCAAGGTGGCAAATTCTTCATCGGACTTGTACACTTCCACAGCCACGGTTTTGTTGATGAATTCCCCTGTTTCCGAATAGGCCCAGGCCACAACGTTATAGGAATGTGTGCCATTTTTGGTGAAGGTGTGCTCCATGGTTCCCGTTTGGCTTTCCACAAGATCGCCACTTTCTATTCTGAAGGCATACCTGACCGCATTTTTTGCGGAAGCGGTAATTTGGACTTTTCCCGATCCATCCCCATTGGGATTGGCGTCATTAGCGCCAACAAGGTTAACGTCCACAACGAGATCGGAGGGGGTTCCACTCTGTTCCGAATCATTGGAACTACTACAGGATAGGGCTAAGACCAAGGTCAATAAGGATACATTGAATAAATTCATTTTGAATATTTGGTGAATACGTGTTTTGTTCTTTTTTTTCATAGCGATTTACTTGGGAAATAGGCTCCCACCTAAAAGGAAGGGAGCCTATCCATTAACTAAACTAACTCAAACCAACCCATGAGAAATGGATTTTACCGTCAATTTATGCGCATTATTTGTGGAAATATACATTGTCCACGAATATGGTCATAGATCCTGCTGGCTGGCCTGCATAGATCAATTGTGCAATATTGGCACGAGTGGTCAATCCCGTAAAGTCTGAAAGCGGGATGTCCAGGGATATCCATGTGTTCTGTTCAGGGTTTGAAACGGTGATTTCATGTTCCACATCGTCGCCCCCGCCGTCAAAGGCACCATTGGCTCCAAAATCAACCAGTTTTATCCTGATTTCTGTGGCATCTGCCGTCCAAACATCGGTATGGAAATGGGTCATCTCCGTGGCGTCGATCTGATTGGTCACGGTCTCAATTCCCACAAAGTTCAACCCGCTGTATTTTTTCACATCATCGCCATCAACTAGAACATCTTCGAGGGTGGCGGCTGACCAATCCGTTCTCCATGTATCCACGGGAACGTTGGTGTAGGCATTGCTGAACAAGGAAATCACATCCGTTTCGGGAACCGTCGGGACAGTTGCTGCCGCAGTGGGTTCTGTAGCAGGGGGTGCATAAAAATAAATATTGTCCAAAAAGATGGTGCCATTGCCATCAAATTTCAATTGGATGACATCGGTAAGATCGACAACATCGGAGAATTCCGTTAGTGGAATATCCACGCTTACCCACTGGCCGTTGGTGATCTCAAAGGCATACGGGGTTTCCGATGGCCCGGTACTTATCAGGGATAGGTTGAGGGCTGAAGAATCGGCTGTCCAATAATCCACGTGGACCATGGTCATTCCAGAAACGTCGAGCGGTGCGGCAAACTGTGTTCCCTGGTAATTCAAATTTTCGTATTTCAGGGTATTGTTACCGGCCACATCCACTTGTGAAACGATGGTGGCCTGGCCCCAGTTGGGGTTGAAATCGGTTCCGGCAACATCGGTATAGGCATCGCTGAACACAGAAATCACATTGGTTTCGGGGGCGGTGGGTTCCGGTGCGCCGACTATTGGTTCTGTGGAAACGCCTGCTTCGTTATAAAAATAAACATTGTCCACAAAAACCGTATTCTGCTTGGAGGGCGCTCCCACAAAGATCAATTGTGCAATGTTGGCCCGGGTGGTCAGTCCGGTGAATTCCGAAAGTGGGATGTCCAGACTTACCCATTCCTGTTGTGCGGGATTTTCAAAAACCATCTCATGCTCTACGTCATCATCTCCGCCAAAGGCTCCATCTGCACCAAAATCGACCAGTTTAATCCTGAATTCCGTGGCATCGGCCGTCCATATATTGGTGTGGAAATGGGTCATGTCCGTAGCGTCGATTTGGCTAGACACGGTCTCTGCGCCAACAAAGCTCAGCTCACTATATTTTTTCACGGCATTGCCTTCAAGGGTGATGTCCTCCAATGTAGCATCGGACCAATCGGTTCTCCAAGTATCCACGGGAACATTGGTGTAGGTGTCACTGAACAGGGATATGACTTCCATCGGATCAATAGTGGGTGCTGGGGCCGGACTTGTCGGTTCCGCTGTTTCCCCAGGCTCTTCGGTAGCACCGCCCTCGCTCATGACAATGTCGTCAAAATAATGGGTGGTGGGTGCACCTTTGTCTCCATTAAAGTTGAAGAAAAGCACCATTCGGTCAAATTTGTCGGAGTCACTGGGAGAAAAGGCAAAGGACAGTTCTTCCCATTCGTTGGCCACCGTTGTCATGGACTGTACTTCTTTGGCAATAGACCCATCGGCACTGTCCTCAAATTTCAGGAGCACATTTTGGTCCGCAGCTGGGGAGTACACCTTGATCTTGATGGTCTGCAATTCCGTGAAATCGACCTTGCTGGCCAAATCAAAGAAGAAACCGGCCCAGGGCTCCACACCTTCGGTCTGGGTATATTCCACCACTTTTTCAGAGGTGTTGATGCCAGAGGGATCAGGATTTTCAACATATTCCACAGTGAACGAACCGTCTTTTTCACCAAAAAAGGTGACCTCGGGACCGCCACATTCAAAATCGATGCCATCGGCCAATTCCGGCACAATGGTGGAAAAGGTGCAATCCCCACCCGGTTCGGGTTCGGGCTGTGGTGCAGGCTTCACATAAGCAGATGGTGGTGGCATATCGTCCTCGCTTTCGCAAGAAATTATGCCTGTCAAAGTGGCCAAGGCAAAGAATAGCGATAAGAGGGACAACCTTGGACTAAGTCTGTTCCTGTTGTTTTTATATTTGTTCATTTTCTCCATTTTTTTAATTAATCCTGATTGCTGGCCGTTAGTTGTACCCATCGTTTTGGGGGTAGTTGGGTCCCAAAAGATCCATTTGTTGCTGGGGAATGGGCCAGTTCTCCATGTATTCCCTCAACAGCACCTTTGGGTTTCCTTCGGGATACGACTCGTTCATGTTGTCGTTGTTCATGTGGTCCAAAAGGAATTCGTACAGTTTTCCGGTCCTTTTCAGGGTGAACCAGCGCTGTCCTTCAAAGGCCAGTTCGCGTGCCCTTTCATCCAAAATGGCCTGAAGGTCGATCGTGTTGACAGGATCTGTATTGGCTCTTTCCCTGACTTCGTTCAGGTATTCCAGGGCCTTGCTGGTGTTGTTCAGCATCATGTGGGCCTCGGCGCTGATCAGGTAGGTTTCGGCCAAGCGATAGATCATGATGTTCTTGAAATGGTTTCGGTCCGTAGGCTCCACGGTTTCATCAAAGAACTTTAAGATACCGGGATTCTGTCTTCTGTAGTAGAGCATGAACTCGTTTTGGTCCGTTTCGCTGTTCTCGTACAAGTCCAGTGGGTCGCCCAACTGTTTGCCCGGAGGCAGTGCGGTTTCATCGTTGTAGGCATACTCAAAGATGTAGTATGTGTTGTTTTTTCGGTTGTCGTCCGGGTCTTCGTTGAGCAGGTCAATGGTGTATTGGTTCAATGAAATAAAGCCTGCCCCGGCACCGCCATTTTCAACGGATTGAATGAGCCCGGGTGCGTCTGCATAGGAAGATACCATGTTCCAGTTCATGATGTGGGGACTGCCCCCGCCTATGGTCTCTCTCTCAAAATTGATGGCAAACAAAGTTTCGGAATGGTCCAGCTCGCCTGCAAAGACTTCTTCGGTGGCCACCAAGCTGTGGTTGCCACTGGTGATCACGGCATCTGCCTGTTCGGCAGCTTCTGCCCAGTCTTCTTCCCACATGGCCACTTTGGCCCTAAGGTGCCTTGCCGCTCCCTGTCCCCATCTTCCAAACTGCTCTGGGTTGTAGTTCAAATTGTCAATGGCAAAATCGAGATCGGATCGTAGCAATGTAAAGATCTCTTCCACCGAAGATTTGTCCTGGGGCACATCAAAGGCGTTATCGGGCGTGGTCGGCTCTGTGGTTATGAAAATATTGTTGAACAGCCTGTAGAGGGTGAAAAAGGAATTGGCCCGCATACATTTGGCCTCGGCCAGGATCTGGTTCTTTCTATCTTCATCAATACCCTCCAGGTTTTCCGCACCCCGAATGATGGCGTTGGCCCTGTCCACGATCCTATAGTGGTGTACCCAGTGGGCATTGATCCCGGATGTGGTGCCGAAATCCCCTAGACTTGCGCCCCAAAGGAGCCTGCTATATAGGGAAACCTCACCGGTGATTCCTACGCCAAGGTCGCTTTTGGCCTGTAAAATGAGTGGGTAAGTTCCATTTAGGCTAAGGTCTTGGTAGATGTTCCTGTTAAGGGAATACAGGCCCACCACTGCCGATTCCAGGCCTTCAGGGGTCGTGTAGAGAAAATCGACAGAAGTGTCCGAGAGCAATTCGTCCTTTAGCAAATCTTTCTCGCAGGAAGTGAACATGGCAAGGCCCAGTAGCATTGCGAATATTCCTTTTGATGGTATGTAGCTATATATGTTTTTCATGACAATTTTTTTAAAATCCTAATTTGACGCCCAAGGTGATGTTCCGTGTTTCAGGGAACGCGGTTTCTATCCCATTTACCGGGTTTTGCTCCGGGCTGTACGACTTAAAGTCTGTGAAGGTGAACAGATTGGTCCCTGTGACATAGATCTTGGCGCGTTGCAGTCCAATTTTCGAGAAAGTCTCCCTTGGAATGTTGTACCCCAATGTGAGTGTTCTCAGTCTCAGATAGGAGGCATCCCTGACCGCAAAGGGAAACAAATGCAAATGCGTATCCGGTTTTGGCCTTGGGTATTCGGTGGAAGGAAATTCTGGGGTATAGTATTTGGCCCGGATACCGTTGATGGCCCCTTTCCACAATTCTCCGTTGGCAAGCACAGGGTTCAGCCTTGTGGCTCCCTGCACAATGTAGATGTCGGCAAAAAGATCAAAGTTTTTATAGCTTATGGTATTGGTGATGGACCCGTACCAATCGGGGTCTGTGTTGGTGAACACATTGTCCCTGTCGTCAATTTGTCCGTTTCCATCCTGATCGATGACCCTGACATCCCCGGGCTGTGCCAATGGGTTTCCAGAACTGGCAATATCGTCCCCTTCCTGATAGATGCCGTCATATTTGGGTAACCATATATTGTTGATGGATTGGCCCACCGATAGCCTTCTGCCCGAAGTGTCGGTCAGGTCAATGGGGTTGCCCTCATCGTCAAGCTCGCCAGTCAGGGAGATCACTTCGTTCCTGTTTCTGGAGAAGATAAGGCCCAAGGACCATCTAAAGTTCTCCTTTCGGAAGATGTTGGTGGTCAACGAGGCCTCGATACCTTGGTTTTGCAATTCACCGGCATTGAAACGTATTACATTGAACCCGGTCGTGCCAGCAATGGATCGATCCAATAACAGATCGGTGGTGTTGGCCTTGTAGTATTCAACGGTTCCTTCAAAAAGATTGTTGAACAACCTGAAATCGACCCCTGTGTTCAAAGTAGTGGTGGTCTCCCATTTTAGGTTCGGGTTGGGCAAGCGAGAAGATGCGGTCGCCCCAGCCACGGTCTGGTCGCCGAACACGTAGGGCAGATCATCTGCCACTCCCAAAGACTCCAATGGGTTGATACCTTGGTTTCCGGTGGCACCATAACTGACCCGAATTTTCATTTCGTTTATGGCATCCAGGTTTTGCATAAAGGGTTCGTTGTGCATCTTCCATGCCACTGAAACTGCCGGGAAGAAGCCCCATTTGTTGTTTTCGGCAAAAACTGAGGCACCATCTGCCCGGGCAGTGGCTTCCAATAGGTAACGGTCCAAATAACCGTACCTGACCCTTCCCAAAAAAGAAAGGAGCCTACGCTGCGATACATTCCTGATGTTGTTGAGCAGGGTAGTGGCATTGCCATTGTAGCCCAAGGCATCGTTGGTGAAACCGGATTTGTCCAGCTGGGTATATTCGTTGCGCTGCTCGTCAAAGGCCTGCACGGCGGTAAAATCCAGTGTGTGGTTCTCGTTGATCTGTGGCGCATAGTTCAAGATGTTTTCCACCAACACCTGTTTGAAAAGGGTGTTGGACAGTACTGCGATACCATCAATTCCCTCGTCTCCTGCCGAGTGAAGGGAGCTTCTGTATATGCCCCTGTTCGTGTTCCTGTTCCGGAGAAAGGTTTTAAGGGTATAGCTCAGGTTGGGCGTAAAGTTATAGACCAGGCTGAGATTCACATCGGTAAGGTTGATCTTGGACTCATCTGTCGATTCCCTTTGGTCCCATAATGGGTTCACAGCCGTGTTTGATGGGCCCAAGTAGAACTTTACCAGTTCCCCATCATCGCCGAACGGTTTGGCAAGGGGGGTAATCGTGGTAAAATTGAGTCCGCCCGTTTCCCTGTCCTGGGTGGCGTTTTGGTAGTTGATGATACCCCTGAACAACAATTTTTCGGTCAATTGTTGGTCAATGTTCAGTTTGAAGGTGCCCCTGTCAAAACTTGAGTTAGGGATGATACCTTCTTGTGTAAAGTAGTTGACGCTGGAAAAAATCTTGGTTTTCTCAGTTCCTGAGGAGAAACTAAGGGAGTGGCTTTGTATGACTGCATCGTTCAGAACAAGGTCTTCCCAATCCACAAAATTGCGGTTTTCAATGGCCTCCAGTTCAAAAGGGGAGAAGATGTTCTCATCATTCAGATAATCCCCGGTGAACCTATTTCTGTTGGCTTCCCTTCTCAGATCTATGAATTGTTGGCCATCATACTGGTTAAAGTTCTTGGTCAGTGTTTGGACTGTGGTGTACCCATGATAATCTATGGTTGCCTTGCCCACCCTACCTGTTTTTGTGGTGACCAAGATGACCCCATTGGATGCCCTGGATCCATAAATTGCGGTGGAAGAGGCATCTTTTAGGATCTCGATATTGGCAATGTCATCGGGGGCCACATCGTTGAGACTGTCAAAGGGTAGTCCATCCACAATGATCAAGGGAGAGTTTCCGTTGGGCGCCACGGACACGTTGCCACGAATGACAATGTCGGAACCCCCACCGGGTCTGGCGTCTCCCAAGTTTACCTGAACCCCGGCTGCCCTACCTCTCAACATCTCGGATACGTTGGTGGTGGGAACGCTTGTGGCTTCCTCAACTTCGACACTGGTCACGGAGCCAATCACATTACTTTTCTTTTGGGTACCATACCCCACAACAATGACCTCGTCCAAGGCTTGGGTATCTTCCTGCAGGACCACGTTGACACTATTCTGTGAGCCAACAGTAATTTCCTGTGTCACAAAACCGATGTAACTGAACACGAGCACATCGGTGTCGGATACATTTTCAATGCTGAACTCTCCATCAAAATTGGTCACCACACCATTGGTTGTTCCCTTGACCAGGACATTGACCCCTGGCATTGGTCCAGTGTTGTCGGAAACGGTTCCGGTAATGGTCTTTGTTTGAGAGAATCCATAAGCAGTGCATAGCAGCACCATTAATTTTATAATGCCATATCTCATTTTTGAGTGATTTAGTTTGGTTATAAAATTATGGGCTTAACGTATTCTTAACAAAGGACTTGCCTCTATATAAAACCTACATTGGCAATTTGATAATAGAATTTTTGAGATTTTGACATAAAAAGCCAGTAAAATATATCGATTTGAAAATATTTGTAGAGATGGTGCAAAGTGAATAAGCTAGGGGAAACAGACATACAAAACAGGTTTTGTAGTGTTGATGTAGAGGTAGTTTGAATGCTTGTAGAGCGGTTGTGTGAAAAGGTAGAGTTGTGTCAGAAGTTCAAAATATAATCCGTGAGATTATCCTGGTGCGGAAGGTCAAACTTTTTGCGGAGCCTGTAGCGTTTCATTTCCACGCTTTTTACGGAAATATTGAGCAGTGGGGCAATTTCTTTGGAGGAAAGATTTAACCTGAGATAGGCACAAAGTCGCAAATCATTGTTGGTAAGGCTTTCATGTTTTGTTTTGATGCGTTTCAGGAAATCCTTGTCGGCATTGTTGAAGGCATCCTCAAAAAACTTCCAATCATCTTCACTGTTGATGTTCCGGTCTATTTCCTTGAGTACGGATTTTATGTTCCGGTCTTTGTCAGGGATGTTGTTCAGCTGTGATTTCAGGTAGGAAAGGAACTTGTTCTTTTTGAGGATGCTCATGGTGGAAATGGCCAACTCCCTGTTTTTGTTCTCAATTTCATCTTGGAGCTTTTCGTTGAGCAGTTGTGATATCCTTTCCTTTTCTTGGAGTTTTTGACGCTCCAATTCCTTTTGGTTCTTTTTGATAAGGGATTCCTGTTTTCTGCGATAGTACCTTTTATAGATTTTGTGGATCAGTACAAATAGAAGGATGAAGCCCAAAACATAGCATAAAAGGGCAATATTGGACAGATACCATGGCCTCAGTATAGTGAAACTGTAGGATGCAGTGTTCTCGGTAATGCTATTTCCCACCATGGCCCGGACACTGAAGGTGTATTCCCCAAAGGAAAGGTTGTTAAAGGAAGTTTCGGTCGCTTCGGACCATTCGCTCCAATCGTTGTAAACACCCTCCAATTTATATTGGTACCTTACTTCTATATATTTGTCAAATTCGGGAACACTGTACTCAAATATGATGTTGTTGTCTGTATAGTTGAACTCCCCGTGCACATTGAGGGGTGTTCTGGTTGAAATATCACGATAATCACCATGGTAAATGGTATTGATCTTTATAGGGTTGGTGATCGGTGTCACTTTGTCCAGATCAAGGGAAACATATCCGTTCGAGCTTCCGATGAGGTATTCGTTGTCGGCTATCTTGGAAATGTTCTCAAACCCAGAAACCCCCAGATTGCTTCTCAGGGTACTGGGCATGGGGATGTTGGTGTCGCCCAATTTTCCACTCAGGGTACTTTGGGTCAGGTATTTTATTCCGTTTTCGGTAAAGAACCATAGTTTTCGGCCAGAAGTATCGGGGATGATAATACTGATTGGACTTTCATTCTCCTTGAAGACCAACCGGGTCATGGCACTGTCCAAGGATATGTTGCCCAAACGATCTTTGAGGGTATGGATGCCCGTATAGGTTTTGTAGTACAGTACGTCATTGAATCGGAATATGTTGGAGCTGTGTCCAAGGGGCTGCACGTTCCTTACTTTTTTTACATGCCGTAGGCCAGGATCCAGTTCAATATGGTAAAGGCCCTTCTGTTCATGGTTGACCACAACTTCCAAGGAATCAATCTCAAAAAAACGACTGGAAATGGTAAATCCTTTGATGATGTTCCGCAACGACCAAGATCCCTCTTTCTTTTCGAGGATACTGAGCCCGTTGTAATTGCCCTGTAGGATTAGGCCGTCCCTATGCTGTAAAGGTTTCACGGCCCATGTTCCCCTAAAATCCGAAACCATTTCGGCGCTATTTCCATCGACCACAAAAGTGCCGCTATTGTGTCCACAAAAGAGGGTGGAATCCACCAACTGAAGGCTCCAGACTTGTCCTTCGGTGCCCTTCACCAAGGTAAATTCATCGGAAACATCCATCCTTCTTGAAAACAGGCCCTGATTGGTGCCCAAATACAGGTGGCCCTTATACTGCATGGCGGCATAGACCAAACCGATCTTCCCCAGTTTGTCAACATACTCATTGAACGGGGAGTAGAGGTTGATAACACTGATGCCATTGTCCAGCCCGAGCCATAGATTGTTGTCCGCATCTTCGAAGAGGGAAAGTACAGTGTTGTTGTTCAGTCCTTTGGCCTGATCTATGTTCCGGATCAGGTCGCCATTTTCGGACAGATGATAAAAACCATTGGAAATGCTGCCGAGCACAAAGGTTCCATCGTTAAGCCTGGTGCTGCTGTACAGCTTCACGGCCAGCGGGTCCATATCGGTTTGCCAAGGTGTGAGCGTTTCAAAATTGTACAGGTAGAACTTGGCATCCTCGGTGAGGATCAGGAGGTCATCTTCCATTTCGTAAATACCTATAATGGATTGGTTTGTCAGGGCAGGGTCGTCTTCCACCAAGATCGGTTCCCCGTTTTCAATGGTGAACAGCCCTTGTTTGGCTTTTTGGAAATAGACCCTGTTCCCGATCCTGTGCAATTTGGCCTTTGCGGAGGCTGCGTCCAAGATCTTGAAGCTGTCCTCCAAATGATCATAGATGTAGATCCTGTCCAGCGATTGGAACAGTACCCAATGATCGAGTGCCAAAATGTCCCAGAATTCCTCGTCTTCCGAAAGGGGCAAATCCAGCCTATCGGACAATGAGGTGTAGGAAAGCTGCCCAGTTTTCCCTTTGGTCCAATACCCGAACTCCCTGTACGATCCCGTATAAATTTTATCGCCTATGGCTTTTACCGATCGGATGATGGATGAGGAGGGCAATTTGTACTTATGCCATTTACTTCCGTCAAATTCCAATAAACTGGAATGGTTTGCGATGTAAATGTTTTTTGAGATGGACTGTGAAATGCCCCAGTTTTGGTACTCCCCATTATATTCTTTTGGGGTGTAGTTCTGTATGGGCGGGAGTTCTTGTGCGAACAATCCTAAACTGATGAAAAATAGAAAGTATGGAATAAAAGGCCTCAATCCGGTTGGGTTTTTGTTGGGTGCTCCTGTCTGTGAAGATAAAGAATTGATGGCATAATCCTGCATTCGAATTTTATGTGCAGATTATGGTTTTGGAGTTGCATTATGCTTTTGAGGTTGCGGATCCTTGGGAAATAATGGATAGTGGCCCTGATAACTTTCCTTGGATTATATCGAATGAAAAGTGGAGTAGTAAGGATGTTATTGTTCCAAATCTGACGGATCTATATATGTTTGACTAATCCGAATAACGTTCAAAAATGAGATTATTTCTGAAGAGATGATAGAGAGCCAGATCTGTTCTGGGATAAACTGTTTCAGCCCCAAAGTAAATTTACCGAGTTGTCTTACCCGATAAAAGAGGGCAGTCCATGAGGGAAGAAAAATGTTTTTATGCGGACCGATGATTTTGTGGCTGCAAGAAAAAAGGTGGACGGACTGAGGAAGATGATAGCTAATTCAAACAAACTTCTGAGTAGTAAACAAAACTTAATGGATTTTGCTTTTTTAAGAAGTAAGGCCTCGTGCCGTCCGACCTTGTTCATATTCATCTGCCCTGTTCGCCCAGATACTTCAATGGAAATTGATGGTGTGATCTAGTCATTTAATTGATGATTTTTTGATTGATGGCACTAGTTACCCTCAAAAAGAGATTTTTTAGGTGTTCCCGATAAGAATTTACTTGATGGCCGGGATTTTGATGCCCTCGGCTTTTTCTAAATCAAATCGAATTTTTCTGCAAATCCATTTTAGATCTGTTCTTGATGCTGTTCAAGTATTGGCTCGGCGTGAGCTCAGTATCTTTTTTGAAAGCTTTGTTGAAGGACACCTTGTTGTTGTAGCCGACCTCATAGGCAATATCGATGATGTTCAGCTCGTGTTGCTTTTCCAGTAGTCGCTTGGCTTCCTTTATTCGAAAAGAGTTCACAAATTCATGGAAACTCATCTCAAAATGTTCATTGATCAATTGGGATGTATTATGGCGGGTAGTATCCAGTTTTTCCGCTACCATATCCAGATTGATGTCATTCCTCAAATAAAGTTTTTGATTGTGAAAAAGATCAAGGAGCACTTCCTTCAGTTCTTTGGAAAGGCTGTCCGTAAGGCCCGATTTGAGATATTTCGGGAACAATGGGTGGGTGTATGCATACAGGCCACTGAAAACATCGGGCTGTACATTGGCCGCATATCCAACATAGAGGACCATGGAACTCATCATCACCAAGGGAACATGAAAGAGGAGGCCACTGTTCTTGCCTGCAATCGCAAATACACCATATACCACATAGGCAATTACATAGCCCACATGTATCCGATACATGTTTTTTTGCCAAATACGGGTTCTTTTGTTCAATTGAGCATTGTTCTTGGTAATGATAAGGTGGACAAAATAAGCGTAAATGGCCAATGATATTGCCTTGAGGGCGACCAGAGGCAAAAGATTGACCGAGTCTCCAGGGTTCAGTCCCTCTTGAAGTCTGTCCAGCATCAGGTTCAACTTGTCAGAGCTGGAGAATGCATATACCTCCATCACCATATACAAGGTCAATGCCAGGGTTGGCAAAAAATGCAAAAGATCTTTTTGTTGAAAAGTTGTGGATTTTGATACCCTTCTGAAATATAGAAAAAGAAGCGGTCCGTACAATAATGATGACCATGTGGACATCAGGTATGTGTGTGGGAACTGAAACACATAATTTGTTTGGTTCATACAGATGTTCAGTATGAAAAATGAATGTATAAAAACAAATAGGGAGATTAGGATCCTGGCTTGTTTATCAATCTTTTTATTGACCACTAGGGCAAGCACCACATAAAAGCCGACAATGGCCACAAAAAAATAGAATATGGACCAAGTTGAAATCTCTGGCAGTAAGATTCCCGATATTTTTTTGAACTCTTCAGAGTTTCGGATCTTATCGAAGCCCTCGTGCAGAACAAAAGCTGGTTGAAAATCCATTTTTAGGTAATCATTGATATAGGAAACCGCTTTGCCCTGGTTTTCCTCCGCAGCTTCGCTCAGTGCCAGTTTCTTGATTACATGGATCCTTCGGTCCCTGTCCATTGTTCCTAGATTTTTCTCATAAATAGGGATTGCTTTATTGTACCGATGAATGTTGAAATAGTAGTCGGCCCAGTCCAATGAATCTTGAAAACGGGTGGAAAAATGCTCCGTTGTGGAATAATCAGGAATACTTCCCCATGAACAGATAGAATGGAGCAATAGATAAGCAAGGGCGATTTGCCTGAAGTATTGTTTCATTTTTTTGATTGATGATGAGTCAAATATGTTAACAATTTAAGAAAATAAATGCTCCTTAATGTTAACAAAGAATTAAAGAAAGTAAGCCCCGATAATAGTTTACTTCTGGCTAAAAAGAATTAAATATCTGATAATCAATTAAATAAAAATATATACCTTTGAGAGAAGAGCTTTTGTTAAAGTTTTGACAAATTTTCTATTGGAGAATATCCGAGAAAAAGTCATTTTCGTGGGTAGCTAATACAAAAAACTAACAAATGAGAACAAAACCAAGCGTGTTTTTAACGCTATTATTATTGTTATTTGTGCAAATTTCGTTTGCCCAAAGTAAGACAATTACGGGAACGGTGACCACTGCATCCGACGGTATGCCGCTACCGGGGGCAAATGTTATTGTAAAGGGCACCACTAACGGGGTGCAAACAGATTTTGATGGAAATTATTCCATAACTGCAAGTGCAGGACAAACACTGGTCTTTTCATATTTGGGATATACCACTAGGGAAGAGTCGATAGGAAACCGCACCGTCATCAATGTTGGCCTTGAAGAGGATGCACAGGCCCTTGAAGAGGTGATCGTCACGGCATACGGAACAAGTACAAAGGAGGCTTTCACGGGTTCAGCAAGCGTGATCGGGGCCCAAGATTTGGAAATCAGGAACGTAACATCACCAATTGCCGCCATTGAGGGTAGGGCTACAGGTGTGCAGTTTACCTCTGCATCAGGCCAACCGGGATCGTCACCGGGCATCGTCATTCGGGGTGTCGGAACGCTCAACAGTTCATCAGACCCTTTGTTTATCGTTGATGGTATCCAGTACGAAGGAGCACTGAATACCATTAACCAAGAGGACATTAAATCTTTTACCATACTCAAGGATGCCGCCTCAACGGCGCTTTATGGTTCTAGGGCGGCCAACGGGGTTGTCATGATCACCACCAAAAGCGGAACAAAAGGAGCGATCAAGGTAAATGCCTCCATGCAATACGGTTTGGTGTCAAGGGGTATCCCCGCATACGACGAGGTCACTCCTGGGCAATATTATGAGGTGATGTGGGAAGCTCTGAGAAACTCCAGTGCGGGCGGGGGAGATCCTGCGTATGCCTCTGCAAACATCTACAACAGCTTGGGATATAACCCTTTCAATGTTCCCAACGATCAGATTGTTGGAACGGATGGCAGGCTCAACCCCAATGCCAACTTGATCTATAAGAGTTTGGATTGGTACGATGTGATGGATCGAACAGGTGTTAGGCAGAACTACAATGTCAATGTTTCCGGTGGTGGGGAAGACCATAAGGTGTTCTTTTCCGCTTCCTATTTGGACGAAGAGGGATTTGTGGTCAAATCAGGTTTTGACCGTTTAACGACAAGGTTGAACGCAGAATTTGATGTGAGCGACAGGATAACAATAGGCGGTAGTGCCAATGTTACGGTTACCGAGGCTGTTGGGCCAAGTTCTGCGGGAACAGGGAGCATCGTGAACCCTTTTGGTTTTGCCAAGAACATAGGTTCCATCTATCCAGTATATGTGAATGACCTGCAAGGAAACCTTGTGCTCGATGCCGGAGGAAACCCAGTGTTCGACAACGGGGAGGGATATGCAGAATACAATATTGGTTCACGCCCGATCAGCCAAGGGCGCCATGCGCTCCAAGAACTGTTGCTGAACGACGAGCGGGACAGGGACAATACCTACGGTTTTAGGTTCTTTACCGATGTTGAGATTTTGGATGGCCTGAACCTCAGGGTAAATTATGGAAGGGATATCAACGAAGGACTGGAAAAGGAATATGAGAATAACATCATCGGTGATGCCCAGCCGGATGGTAGATATAGTGAAACCAGGTTCAGACGGCAAGTGGAAAACTTCAACCAGATCCTGACTTACAACAAAAGTTTCAACGATATCCATAATGTGGAAATCACTGCAGGACATGAAAGCTACGAAAGAACTTTCTCAGGCAGCAACTCCCTTGCCATTTCACAGACCGCCGAGGGAATCTATGAGTTTGACAACTTTGCAACTCCCGTGAGCTTGGGCGGGTCCACCACGGCCAAGGCCATCGAAAGTTATTTCTTGAGGACCAATTACAATTTCGACAATAAATATTACATAAGCGGTTCCGTGAGAACGGATGGGTCATCTGCTTTCAGCAAGGATTCCAGATGGGGTACTTTCTACTCCGTTGGGGCCTCATGGAGGATAGACCAAGAGAGCTTTATGGACAATGTGTCCTTTGTCGATCAATTGAAATTGAGGGGGTCCTATGGTGAAGTGGGAAATGATGCCTTAGGAATTCCAGTGGACTATTTCATATCACAACCCAGATATTCTTTGACTTCCAATGCTGGTAATCCGGCCATCATCTATTCGGACATAGGAAACTCTGACCTGCAATGGGAGACCATAGAGAGTTTTGATGTGGCTTTGGAGTTTACCCTGTTCAACAACTTTTTGGACGGTACAGTCGAATACTACAAGAGAAATTCATCCGACCTGCTCTACGACCTGCCCATAGCGCTCAGCAATGGGTTGAACACAGTTCCAACAAATATTGGGGATATGTACAATTCAGGTTTTGAGATCGGTTTGACGGCAAATTTGATCAACAAGGATGATTTCAGGTGGAACGTGACTCTGCAGGCATCGACCTTTAAAAATGAGATCACCAGCCTGCCAGACCCTTTCATCAATGGATCGAAACGTTGGGCGGAAGGCCGTTCAAGGTTTGATTACTACTTGCTCAGGACTGCAGGTGTCGATCCCGATACCGGGGACCAGTTGTTCTTGATGTACGAGTTGGATGAGGACGGCAACAGCGTACCCGTATTGGATGGGAACGGAGTGCAGGAAACCACCAACGACTGGCAAGAGACTGAAAGGGCATATACAGGAGATACCACCATACCCGACCTATTGGGCTCTGTGGCGAACAGCCTTAGCTACAAAGGCTTTTCATTGGATTTTTTGGTCACCTACGGTATAGGGGGCAAAATTTTGGACAATGGCTACTCTGCCATGATGCACAGTGGGGATTTCGGGGATTCCTACCATCCTGATATCTTGAGAGCTTGGAGACAGCCAGGGGACATAACAGATGTGCCCCGATTGGAAAGCGGTAATGCGGACTTGGTTCAAACGCAATCCGATAGGTTCTTGACCGATGCTTCATTTTGGGCATTGAAGAATGTCAATCTTGGATATACTTTTGGCGACAATATTGTGGATCAGCTCGGTGTGGACAACCTAAGACTTTCGGTATCTGGGGAAAATTTGTTCTTAAAGAGTGAAAGAAGCGGGTTGAACCCACAGTACAACTTGGCCGGTACCCCTTCCGGCAACGATTATAACCCTGCAAGGATCATATCTGTAGGTTTGAACGTAGCATTTTAATCAAAAAAATAAAACATAACAGTTATGTTAAGCAAAATAAAATCAATGTTATTCGTAATACTGGCTATTACAATAACCTCATGTGAAGAAGATTTTCTGGAGAGAAAGCCCACCGATGCGATTTCCGCCGGTGATGCACTTGCCACAGCAGAGAACATGGCGCTCATTCTCAACGGTCTGCACCGTGGCCTCTATGCACAATCCCAAACCATCCTTCCGGGGGGTGATTCAAACAGGGCGGGCAACCACTATTGGATTCCCCTGGGTGATAACATTGCCGGAGGTGTGATCCATACAGCAAGCTCAAACAATTTGGGATGGCAGGATGAAACAAGATGGACATCCCACACACAGGAAACATCCTTGACAACAGAACTTTTGTGGTACCATATGTACAACATCATTGCCAGTTCCAATGCCATCATCAACAAAGCTACCGATGGCAGCCTGGTGGAAGATGATAGGTTAAGGGAAATTATTGGTCAGGCTTATACGTACAGAGCTTATGCTTACCTTACACTGATTCAGCATTATGCCAAAGGGTATTTGATCGGAAACCCTTCCACAGACCCCGGGGTGCCACTTTTGTTTTCTTCGGAAGCCCCATTTACCAGTGCTCCAAGATCAACTGTGCAAGAGATTTATGATCAACTGGAACTGGATATCGATGCGGCCATTGGGTATTTTGAAAATGCCACACCAAGGCCAACGGGAACAGCAGATGCAAAATCCCAACTGAACATAGATGTTGCCTATGGACTGAAAGCAAGGATAGCCTTATCAAAAGGTGATTGGCAAACGGCAGCGGATGCTGCGGTAATGGCCCGTCAGGATTACCCTTTGATGGATGAGACCGATTGGAAATCCGGGTTTAACACCACCTTGCTCCCTGAAGTTATCTGGGGGAGCAATGTAATCGCAACGGAAACCACTTTTTTTAGGTCTTATTTTTACCTGATATGCAACACATTCAACGGTAGCCACAACAGGAACAACCCTAAGATTGTTGATATAAGGCTGTACAATCAAATCCCCGATACGGATTACAGAAAGGATGTGTTCTTGGCCGATGCACCCAACACCAATAGTTCGGCATCCAATGGACAGGGCGGCTTTGGAAACGATCCAAATTATGACAATGAGGAAGAGTTCAACGCCAAAAGGCAGGAATATCAAGACCTATATGGCTGGACCAGTGCCCATAACGAGCACCCTTACATGCAGGTCAAGTTTTTGCAGAAAAACCCGGGGACTACCGATCCGGATGACATCATCTACATGCGTTCGGCCGAAATGTATTTAATAGAAGCCGAGGCAAAGGCTATGATGAACGACATAGATGGGGCACAAGCTGCTCTGGAGCCTTTGGGAACTGCAAGGGACAGCAACTATGACGTTTCCATTTTCAATACCCAAGAATCCTTGATGGAGCACATCAAGTTCCAGAGAGGTGTTGAGTTATATGGAGAAGGGTTCCTCTATACCGATAAAATACGTTGGGACGAAGGAATAGACCATGCGGCCAATGGCGGCTCAGGAGCATCACAGGTGCTTTATCAGAACGGTTTCCAACAGGAAAGACCATCGGTCAATGACGATTGGATCTTTAAAATTCCACAGAAAGAAATCGATGCCAACCCCAATTTGGGCCCTGGCGATCAAAACTGATAACCCCATACTGATTGAAAGATGATAAAAGCCCTTATCTTAAGATAAGGGCTTTTATATTGAAAAGATAAGAAAGTCTTGTCTGGGAAAGACACAAATAAAAAAGCCATCAACTTTTGTTGATGGCTTTTTAGTAGCGGGAACTGGACTCGAACCAGTGACCTTCGGGTTATGAGCCCGACGAGCTACCTACTGCTCTATCCCGCGATATGGACGGCAAATATACAACCTTTTTTGCATCATTTCCAAACTAAAGTCAATATTCCTTTTTCATTTGGGTCTTTCCAGACTAAAATCCATAAATTCGGACTTTTGACTTTATGAAAGCTATCAACGATTTTCTGTCTTCTATTTTGCCCTACACAGAATGGCCCATGTTCATTTTACTGATAGGAGGGGGACTCTTCTTGGTTTTTTATTCCAAATTCGTTCCTTACCGCTATTTTGGCCATGCCATAGCCGTGGTCTCCGGCAAGTACGATGACAAAAACGCCAAAGGCGATGTAAGTTCTTTTCAGGCCCTGTCGGCTGCTGTTGCTGCCACCGTTGGTTTGGGAAATATATCTGGGGTGGCCATCGCCATCCATGATGGGGGCCCAGGAGTGGTGTTCTGGATTTGGATGACAGCACTTTTGGGCATGGGCATCAAATTTTACTCTGGGAGCTTGGCCATCATGTTCCGCGACACCGATTCCGACGGTAAGTTACAAGGTGGCCCCATGTTTTATATCACTAAGGGAATGGGCAAATGGGCTCGTCCCATGGCCGTTTTTTTCAGTATCTGTGGATTGTTTGGCTTTTTGGGCGTTTTCACCGCAAATCAATTTACCGAAGCCTTCATGGGAGTGGTGAGGCCACAAGAAACCCTTTTTATGGCCAGTGAGTTCAACTGGAAATTGGGAATTGGTTTTGTTTTGGCCATTGTCACCTCCATTGTCATATTTGGGGGACTTTCCAAAATTGCAAAAGTGGCTTCGGCCATTGTTCCTTTTATGGTAGGGGTTTACCTCATAGCGGTTATTTTTGTCATGGCGAACAATGCAGGACAAGTGCTTCCTGCCCTCAAAATGATTTTTGTCGAAGCTTGGAATTTCGACACAGTGGTTACCGGTGGATTCTGGGGCTTGGTCATAGTAGGAGTACGCCGCGCCATGTTTTCCAACGAAGCAGGTCTGGGAAGTGCGCCCATGTACCACGGGCAGTCCCGCAACGATGAGCCCACAAAAGAAGGTTTGGTGGCCATGTTGGGCCCTTTCATCGATACCATCATGGTCTGTACATTTACCGCTGTGGTCATCATTTTAAGTGGAGCCTATCTGGAGGATGGCAGCGGAATCACCATGACCATGTCCGCATTTGAAAAGACGCTCTATGGGGTTGGTGATATCTTATTGATGGTCATCGTGACGGCCTTTGCACTCTCCACCCTGTTTACTTATTCCTATTATGGAGTAAAGTGTCTTTCCTTTTTGACCACTCCAAAAATTGGTAAGTGGTACAATGTATTTTTTGTGGTGATGGTCGTTTTTGCCACGGTGGCCTCTTTGGATTTGGTAAAAAACCTTATCGATCTATCTTATGCGCTCATGGTGATACCCAATATGATCGCAGTGTTGTACCTTGCACCCAAAGTGAATGCGGCATCCAAGCAGTATTTTATAAAAAAGAAGCAAAGTGGCACATAAGGCAGGTTTTGTAAATATTATAGGCAACCCCAATGTGGGGAAATCCACGTTGATGAACGCTTTTGTGGGCGAAAAACTCTCCATTATCACTTCCAAGGCGCAGACCACCCGCCACCGGATTTTGGGAATCGTAAATGGGGAAGATTTCCAGATGATCCTTTCCGACACCCCCGGAATCATCAAACCGGCCTACGAACTCCAGACTTCCATGATGGATTTTGTGAAATCGGCCTTTGAAGATGCCGATGTGCTCCTCTATATGGTGGAAATAGGCGAAAAAGCACTCAAAGACGAATCTTTCTTCAAAAAAATACAGCACAGCAAGATTCCAGTTCTTCTGCTCCTTAACAAAATCGATACCTCAGATCAGCAAATATTGGAAGAGCAAGTGCAATATTGGCAAGAACAATTGCCCAACGCCGAAATCCACCCCATTTCAGCCTTGGAAAACTTCAACGTGAGGGAAGTGTTCAACCGTATTTTGGAGCTGTTGCCCGAAGCCCCGCCCTATTACCCGAAAGATCAGTTGACGGACAAGCCGGAGCGCTTCTTCGTGAACGAGACGATCCGCGAAAAGATCTTGCTGCACTATAAGAAGGAAATCCCCTATTCCGTGGAAGTGGAGACCGAGGAATTTCTGGAAGATGAGGACATTATCAGGATACGCTCCGTGATCATGGTGGAGCGCGATACCCAGAAAGGCATAATCATTGGCCACAAAGGCAGTGCATTAAAAAGGGTGGGCGTGGAATCCCGAAAGGATTTGGAGAAATTTTTCGACAAACAGGTCCATATCGAATTGTATGTGAAGGTCAATAAAAATTGGCGGAGCAATTCCCAACAGCTCAGGCGGTTTGGTTATAATGGGTAGTTTTTATCGCTTTTGAAAATGGGAAATGGTCTCCCTGAAAAAATCGTTCAATTGGTTCATTTGTCCCTCACCTTTTGACTTTCCCAAGCGCCCAAATGCATAGAGTGCAATCCAAATCACCACCAAAAAGAACATCCCCAGCAGCCAAATGCCAACATCCTTACTCAAAGAATGGTTGGAATAGGCAAAAATGCCCAAAATGACGAAAAGGGTGCCCACGCCAAAATGTAGGAACATAAAAAAAGTCCACAGTGCAGGGTTGGGGCCAAAAACCCCTCGGATATTGCTCACCCCTACCTCATGGGAAGAAAGCTCCAGATGCAACTGGGGTGTCCAAAATGTTGTGTCAGCCTTTCGAAACCTGATATAGATGTGTTCATCAAGCCGTTTTACGGAAAATCCATCTTTGTTCAACGAGTCAAATACCCGCTGCAAAGACTCAAGATCGGTTTCCAAAGAGACCTGAAAACGGGGCCTCAAAACAATGTCATTGGTCAAATCGCCCATAACAGATTGGAAATGATGAAAAAAGGTATCATTTTTTCTTCATAATAAATGGTACTTTTGCCAAAATTTAATGAAGATGGGAGCTATCGTAGCCATAGTAGGGAGGCCCAATGTAGGGAAATCCACTTTTTTCAACAGACTCATTCAGCGCCGGGAGGCCATTGTGGATGCCGTAAGTGGCGTTACCCGCGACCGTCATTATGGAAAAAGTGACTGGAACGGCAAGGAATTTTCAGTGATCGATACCGGCGGATACGTTTTGGGCAGCGATGACATCTTTGAACAGGAGATTGACAAACAGGTAGAACTGGCCATCGATGAGGCCGATGCCATCATTTTTATGGTGGATGTGGAATCTGGGGTGACAGGAATGGATGAAGATGTGGCCAAACTGCTTCGTAAGGTGAACAAACCCGTTTTCTTGGCCGTGAACAAAGTGGACAATGCCCAACGAATGGCCGATGCCGTGGAGTTCTATGCCCTGGGATTGGGGGAATACTATACATTGTCCAGTATTAACGGCAGCGGAACTGGAGAACTGTTGGACGCCTTGGTGGAAGTGCTCCCCGATGTGAAGGAAGAAGAAAGCGAACTGCCCCGTTTTGCGGTCGTGGGAAGGCCCAATGCGGGAAAATCATCCTTCATCAATGCATTGATAGGGGAAGACCGATACATCGTTACCGATATTGCGGGAACCACAAGGGACAGTATCGATACGCGCTACAACCAGTTTGGGTTTGAGTTCAATTTGGTGGACACGGCAGGCATCCGAAGGAAATCCAAGGTAAAGGAAGACCTGGAGTTTTACTCTGTGATGCGCTCCATTCGGGCCATTGAGCATTGCGATGTCTGTATTTTGATGCTCGATGCCACCCGGGGCTTTGATGGGCAGGTAGAGAATATTTTTTGGTTGGCCCAGCGCAACAACAAAGGCATCGTTATTTTGGTGAACAAGTGGGATTTGGTGGAAAAAGAGACCAATTCTGTAAAGGAATATACGGCCAAGATCAAAGAGGCCATTTCGCCTTTTGAAGATGTGCCGATCCTGTTCATATCGGTGATGACCAAACAACGGATCTACAAAGCCATTGAGACGGCAGTGGATGTTTATAAAAACCGTTCGAAGAAAATCGTGACCCGAAAACTGAACGATGTGATGCTTCCCATCATTGAAAAAACACCACCACCATCGATTAAGGGAAAATATGTGAAAATCAAATTTTGCACCCAATTGCCCACGCCCTATCCGCAATTTGCCTTTTTCTGCAATTTGCCGCAGTATGTTAAGGATCCCTATAAGCGATTTTTGGAGAACAAGATCAGGGAGAATTTTGATTTTACCGGGGTGCCGATCACCATTTTTATGCGGAAGAAGTAATCAATTCCCCGACGCCGAGCGCACTTCCACCAACTGTTGTAGTCGGTTGCCTTGATTATCTACAGCCGTAAGGACATACTCCCCTGGTTTAATATCCAAAATGAGCTCGTGGAAGTTTTCGGTCTTGCCCACAAAAGTCTTGTCCAAATACCAATAAACCAAAGCATTGGATTGTTGGTGGGCCAGTTTTAGAACGATTTCCGATGTTTTGGTGCCCAAATCTTTCGGGAGCAGCACGGCTTCATTCTTTTTGGGATAAATGAATTCCATCAAATGGTTTTCCAAAGCCGAACAACCTTCCAAATAGGGAGGCAGTGGTTTGTAATTTGGGTTGGAAGTTTCGTAGTAATATTCCATAATAGGAGGGAGCACCAACCAATTTTTGGCCACCATGTCTTCCAATGGATAACACTCGGAATTGACCCTAAACCGTTCAGAGGCATCCAAAAACACCTGCTGATGATAGCGACAGGGATCACTTCGCGTTCCGTGGGGGGGCACCCATTCTTTTTTGATATCATCACAATACACCGAAGCCCGAAATCCACTCAGCCCACATACGTCCAGCTCCACAAGGTCGTCAAAAGGTTCTTGAAACCAACCGCTATTGGGCAGTGCATCCAACACATCAAAGAGCAAGGGAGCGGCTGCGGTGATGCCCGTAAGTCCGGGTCGGCCCTCGCCATCAGCATTGCCTGCCCAAACTCCGACGGCATATTTTGGGGTAACCCCTACGGCCCAAGCATCCTTAAAGCCAAAACTGGTCCCGGTTTTCCACGCAATGGGTTGGGAAGAATCAAAAAACTGCCAGTTTTCGTCACCTTCCGGTCGGTTGACCTCATACATGGACTGGAATGTGCTGTAAATAGACCCAGCGCCAAAAACCAAAGGATCAAATTGTTCTTCCCCAAAATCCCTGGTCTCATTTTGTAGATAAGAGGCTTCCGTAAACTCTTGGTTTCTGTAGGTGCTGGAATGGGACAAAAAATAATTCAGACTGGAAGCCATCGAAGCGTATGTGGAGGTCACTTCCCAAAGGGAACTTTCTGCCCCACCCAAAATCAATGATAGGCCATAGTGGGAAGCTGGCCTGTCCAACGACTCCATGTTCATTTTATGGAGTTTGTTGTAGAACTTTTGGAGTCCATATTCCCGCAGCAAACGAACAGCGGGCACATTCAACGACCGGGAAAGTGCCTTGCTCGCAGCAACGGCGCCAACATGTTTCAAATCAAAATTTTGGGGATGATACCCATTGATTACGGTGGGAACGTCTTCCACTAGACTGTGCGGCAATAATTCCCCCTCGTCCAGAAGAGCTGCAAACAAAAATGGTTTTAAGGTACTCCCTGTGCTTCTTTTTTTGGTGATGATGTCCACATAATTGGAATGTGTCCCATCCGAAGGGGAATTGCCTACATACCCAAGGACTTTTCGGGTTTCGACATCCAGTACCAATATGGCCAAATTGTGGATTTCATTGCCCTTCAACTGTTGATAGTGCCGTTCCGCCAAAAGATTCAATCGTTGCTGCAAAGGTCTTTGAACTGAAGTGGTCGTGCGCTTGCCCGGATGCTCGTTTCGGATACGTTCGGTAAGATGGGGGGCCATATCGGGCAGGGGCATGGGTTTTTGCGGAAGCGGCTCGGCTATGGCCAATTCGTAAGTGGTTTGGTCGATGATTTCTTTCTCCCACAATTTTTTCAATAGTCGGTTTCGCTTCTCCAAAAATGTTTGTTCGTTCCTTCCGGGGAAAATCAGCGCAGGGGCATTGGGCAAAACGGCCAAGGCAGCGGATTGTCCCCAACTCAATTCGTGGGCAGGGATTCCAAAATAACGCCATGCAGCCGTCTCCAACCCTACCACATTGCCTCCATACGGTGTGTGGGAAGCGTAGAGCTTCAAAATTTCCTCCTTCGAGTGTCGAAGTTCCAACCGGGTGGCCATAAAAATCTCGATGATTTTTTCCCAATAGGTCCTGCTTTGGTTTTTTCTGCTCAAACGGATGACCTGCTGCGTGATGGTACTGCCACCCCTTCGGGTTTCTTTGGTAAGATTATGCCCAATGGCTTTAATGATGGAAATGGGGTTAAATCCAGGATGCTGATAAAAATATTCATCCTCAAACAGTAAAATACTCTGCTTAAAGCGTTGCGGCACCGAGTCGATTTGGGGAAAACGCCATTGACCATCATCGGCAATGCGAGCGCCGATAAGGGAACCTTCCGAACTGTCCACAACCGTTGAGGTGGGGTCTTTGAAGAGGTTTTTGGGCAAACAGAACAACCATAAGATCAAAATGATGAAAAATACACCGAACTTAATCTTATGGTTCAACAAAATTCTTTTTACTGGCAATAAAAACTCACTCATTCAACATTACTGAACTATTTTCACCCACTGTCCTTTGTTTCGGGCTTGGTAGTTGTTGTCGTACATGGCTTCCGCTTGTGCTCCCGACAAATAGTAATCGCCCAAGAACGATGCATTCAATTTGATGGTAAAGGTCTTGGATTTTTTCGCATCCAAATCAAAATACAAATGGGTACGGTCGTCCCGAGTATCCACATAATCGGCTTTGGAGCTGTTTTCATTGTTCCCGCTCACAAAAGAGGTGTTCACGATTTCCCATCCGCTGGGAACGATATGGGTGAGGGCCACATTGTCGATATAATCATCGGAACTGTTGAAAATGGTCACCTTTGCCTCGAACTCCGTTCCCTGTCTCAACTCGGCTACATTGAGCGAATTCCCAAGTGGATCCATATAGTTTACGGTCAATCTCAGGTTTTGCTCTTGGGCCAATTCTTCGCCCACAGGTAATTTGCCAGTTTGGGTAAGCGTGGCATAAATGGTATTTCCCTGGTTGTTCTTTACCTCGATTTCCTCTTTAAAAGAGCTTATGGTAAGCGCTCGTTGTGCAATGGCCCTGTCTGATTTAACGGCAACTTCTTTCCCGTTATTGGTAAAGGTAATATCAATGGATTTTCCGCCGTTTTTCATCATCATTTTGGACATGGCCAAAAGTGCAAAAGCGGTTTCTTGGGTACTGTACCAATTTTGGGATGACAGGTTTTTGGCCAAGGAAACGGCCAATTCCCGTTGTTGGGAGTCACCCAAAATCACCATGGTCTCCAACGCCATGGCTTGGTTTCGGAACACGGAACCATAGGTTCTGTAATTGTAATTGTTAGGGGTGAAATTAATATTCGCCTTTTGGGCAATGGCTTGGGCCACCTCTTTTTTACCGATCAGGGCATAAGCCGCAGCCAACCTCCATTTGGCCTCGTTGCTGAGGTTTGAAGTTTCGCGCAATCGGTTCATGGCGGCCAGTTCGGGTTGTTGTGCCAAGGCTAAGGTGTACAATCGGTAGGCTTGTGACACATCGTCGTTGTAATAGGTGCTTTGGTTGCTCCATTGGCGCGCGGCATTCTTTTGGTAACGCAGCCAGTTGCTCAGGAAGGTCAACGGTAATTGATAACCCTGCTGCTTGGCTTCCAACATAAAATGTCCGGCATACGAAGTGCCCCAATCATCTGCGTTGCCATAACCTGGCCAGTAACTCAACCCGCCATTGGGAATCTGGAAATCGCCCAAGCGGTCAATGGCAGCTTTGATGTTTTTCTCGATGTCCTTTTTTCTATCAAAAGTGATGTCCAGCACCTCTGCCAAGAACAATTGTGGGAATGCAGCCGAAGTGGTCTGCTCCACACATCCGTGGGGATAACGAAGTAGATAATCCATCCGTTTGGAAAAATCCATAGGCGGAAGCGTGGAAAATTCGATAAACGCTTCGTTGGTACCCGAGGTGCCAAAAGTTTCCATGGAAATGGTCTGCGAACCGTTGGCATCCAAAGTGTACAATTCATTTTTTGTGGTGATGGGGTTCGGGTTTTCCACATCGATTTCAATTTCGTTGGATGCGCTTTCCCCAGCTCCCGTTGCAGTAACTTTTATCGTTTGGAAGGATGATGAAGGCTTGACTTTAAAATCAAAATTCACGATTTGCTCCCCAACCGTATTGAATGTGATGTTTTGGGAAGTACCGTTGATGGGTTCCAACGCCTTTCCGGCATCAATACTGACTTTTACATTTTTCACTTTGGGCTCCATGGCAAATACCGTAACGGGAATGGTCACTGTTTCGCCGGGCGATAATTTTCTCGGAATGGAGGTTAAAACCATCAAAGGTTTGCGCACCGGGGTGGTTTTCTCGGTATTGCCGTAGGCGCTGTTTTGATTTCCGGCAACGACCATGGTTCTTACAGAGCCAACATAATTGGGCATATCGATGGTATGTGAAGCCTTTTCCCCAGCTTTCAAGGTGAACGGGCCCAAATAGGTGACCACAGGCTTAAAGCGTTGTGCCTTTCGGTTTTTGGCATCGGCACCAATTCCACCACCACCAATAGCATAGATGTTGTCCACGCTCACGGAGTAGGCCCCCATCACATCATCAAAAATGTCGAACGTCTTTACGCCCAAAGCCTGTCTGGCATAGAACGAGCCATGAATATCGGGCGTGGCAAAGCGGGTAAGGTCCAAAAGACCTTCGTCCACCACGGCCAATGAGTAGGTCATCGGTTTTTTACTGGCTTCGGAAACTGTGACTTTGTATGATGTTTCTGGTTCCAAGACCTCGGGCATACTGATTTCGGGCTGTAAAATGGTAGCGGGGTTTTCCACCAAGAGCGGCACAACACCGTACAGTCGGATGGGCAGATCGTTCACGGCTTGACTGTGTGGTTGCAGCAACGAAATATTAACGTAAGCATTAGGCGCCATTTCCGCAGTAATCGGAATGGTCGCTCTGGTTTCTTTGGCCGAGGTCTCTATCCATTGCTGTGAGAGGACCTCCGTGCCGTTCTCGATGCTGACCAAAGCACGACCACCTTTATCTGACGGGAAAGTGACTGTTGCCGCTTCCCCAAGGGTGTATTTTTCTTTGTCGGTGGAGAAAATAAGGATTTTGGAACTCTCTGCATCTGTGGATGCGGGCCTTTGCCACCAATTGCGATAAAAATAGGCGGTACGTCCAGTAGCATGACCGGATGCTTCATCAATGACCCGAATCAAGAAACGACCTCCTTGTTCATTGGGCACATTGATATTGAAATTGGATTTTCCATCATTTCCCGTAGTAATGTTCATCTCTTTGAATGGACGGTGCACAGTGGCATTTTCATATCGCGATAAATTGTCATACCCGCGGTTCCACCACCAGCGCCATTCAATTTTGAACACTTGTACTTTCAGTCTTCTATTGGCTGATGGATTTCCTTGGGCATCCACAGTGACCACATCAAAGGTATTGTTGTCATCCGTTAAGTAAGAACCGTACTGTTTTGCTTCCGGTGAGCGCAATCCGACAAAATTTGAAAATGGAGCCAAATTCTTGGAAAACACATCAATGGAAAAATCACCACCACCTTCAAAAACCTTGGTGGTAAAGGTGGCTTGCAACATTCCGGGCGCATTGCCATTGATATCTATCTTTTTGTTGATGGCCAACTCACCATTGGCGTCCAGCTGGGATGAGATCCACTGTAATTCGGTCTCATTGAAATCACGTGCTGGGTCTTGGAACACATAATCCTTGAACTTTGGAAAGGCCGTTGAAGCTTGCTTCAAAGTGGCATTGATGTCAATTTTCAGGTTTCGGGCAGGGGCACCGTGCAGCCATTTTACGCTTGCCTTGCCTCGATTGAAGGAATTGGCTTCCAAAACTTCATTATCAAAGGAGAAATCAACTTTTAATCGGTTGGGCTTTACCGTGGCCACTTTTAAGGTCTTGCTGAAATGCGCACCGCCAACAATCACTTTGGCCGACCAATTTCCTGTTGGGGCGTTTGCTTCAGTTGGGATTGGGAAGTAATAAAAATTCTTTTCTTTTTTGGCGTACAACCCTTTAGAAACAGGAATGCTTCCCTCCTTGAGCACATTCCGCTGCACCAATTTGCCGCTGGCATCGGAGACCTCTAGTGCAACAGGGTGTTCTTTGGGCAAGGGGTTGGCATTATCGTCCAAAACAAAGGTCAAGTGGATGACATCGCCGGGTCGGTGGACGCCCCTTTCGGTATAGATGAACCCTTGAAGCCCTTTTTGGAGCTGTTCTCCTGAAACGTCAAATTTGCTGAGGGAAAGTGCGTTGCCATCGGCAAGTTTGGCATAGGCAAAATTATTGTTCTTTTCCGCGACCGCAAAGGCGATGGTTTTGTTGCTGTCAAAGACCGCCAGTCCGGAAGCATCAGTTTCGACTTCGCCCAACAGTTGTTGTTGGTAATCGTACAGCTTTATTTTGGTGCCCGCTTCGGGTTTGGTCGTGAGCAGGTTGGTCACCGCAAAGTGGTGCGAGCGGTTGCTTCCCTTTTTGACGATAAGCCCCAGATCGCTCCCCAAAAGATTGGTAGCGGCCACTCGCTCATAATTGTAATAGGCTTGGTGGCACGGGTTGTCACGCTCCTCCCAATTATAATCATAGTTTTTCCAGTAGTATATTTCGTTGTCCCAATAGCGTTCTTCCAATGATGCCTCTTCCGAGCTTTGGGTCAGTGCGTAATCCTCTGTTTCGCTGGTTTCCCCACAATCGTATGTAGTGTGTTCCTTTTTGAAACTGAATTCCACCCGATACAGCGACCCAGGGTGTATGGTGGTCAATTCGGATAGATCCAAGGCGTGGGCCTTCCAGTAGCTGGAGTTTTCCTTCTCTTTTTCGGTCAAAGGAATCACTTTATAGGCAACCCTTCGTCCCACGGGCCTAAAATCCGGTTCGTAGTCTTGGGTAAGATTGTAATTTTGGAGGTATTGCAGCATGTTGCTTTCGTACACTTGGATGACCCGTACCTCAACAGCGGCAAGGTTGACCGTTTCAAAATAAATGGGTGTGGAAGCTGCGTTGGGCAAAATGGTTCCTTTGGAAATGAGCCGAACGGCAGGTTTCAATTGCTCAAAAGAGACCAGTTCCGAGAAATCATTTTTTAGGGTAAAACCATATTCGCTCTTGATGCCCTGAAAAACGTTGATGCGCACCTCGCCCAAGATCCGGTTGGATGGATAGACGTTCAAAACATTTCCATTGATTTCGTATCGTAAACTCTCTGCATTTTCAATGGTCACCAGACCGTTCAGGTTTTGATTCTGCTTTAAGGGCTCGGAAAAATTGAGGGTCAAAACGGCATTTGGTGACGAGGTTGTTTTGGCATCAATGACCACAAATTTGTTCTTGCCGGGTATCGGATATGTTTCCGAACCGTTATTATCAATGTTATAGGCATCACCGGACCAGTTTATGCTGAGCTCGCTATCTTCTGTTTTTCTGGGGATGCTATCGATTTTGAAGCTGAAATATTGCGTATTTTCTGTCGCATTGTCCCATTTTACCGGTATTGATTTTTCTCCTTGCTTAACGGTAAGCACCGAGTTTAATTTTGATGCATCCAGAATGTCCGAAGCATCCAAAGTGCCTGTCAGGTATTGCCAATCCTTGCTGTAGGATTGCAAATTCCCCAGATTGATTTTGAAGTTGGGTGCAATGGTCTTAAAACTGAAGGTGTAGGTCTTGAACTCGTTATCGATATCCTCAAACAGTTTGTTGAGCTTCAGGCTGATGGTGTACTCTGTATTTGGTTTTAGATGTTCTACTGGCATGAAGCTGATTTCCCTACCGTTTTCAATAATCAACTTTCCATCCACCTTTGGTGAAATCCCCAGATATTCCTTCGGAAGTTCCTGTGTCAGCTCGAATTGCTCCAATGGTTGCGCCAACGCAATGGTGATAGGGGCGGAAATACTTTGGTTGCCGTGGGTATGGTAACTGATGTAGTCCTTGAACTTGAAAAGATTGTCGGTGTTGTCGGTGTCCCCCTTTTTTTTGCAGGAGAAGGCCAATATCAACAAAGAAATGGTTAGAAATTTTAAAAAGTGGGACATGCCAAAATAGAAATTGGTTAAACGATCATAATTGTCACAACCAAGATAGTCAAAATTGGACATGGATGTTTCCCCAATTGACGGATGGTGGTTTTGAGTTGATGGATGTACCAAAAAAGATAAATGTATTGGTCCAATTGGGAAATGGGCACGATTCAAGTGTTGTTGTTACATTTAATATAAAATTTTCTCAAAGTTTCGTTAAAGAGGCCCAACGAAATTTCGTAAACCAATATTTTGGCCCTCAAACCGAAATCAATCAAAAAACAAGCAACGCATTGAAAAAAAATTACGCTTACCCTGTATTTGCTTTCCTTTTCTTTTTCCTTACTTCAATTTATGGCCAAGATTTTTTGATCAAGGGCAAAATAGTCGATGCTGCCAGTGGAAATCCATTGGAAGCCGCAACCATATATGCCGAGACCATGAAGGACAGTGTGCTAATAAGCTACACCATAACCAACGCCGAAGGGAATTTTAGTTTGGAAGGGAGAACCTCCTACAAAAAGGCCAGGTTGGGAATTTCCTATAACGGGTACCGATCACGGTCAGTGGAAGTGGATTTGAAACCATCACAAGAGCTCAATACCATTAAACTCGAAGAACAGGTTCAGGAACTGGCGGGAATAGACCTGATCGGTGAACGCGTTCCCATCACCATAAAAAAGGACACCTTGGAGTTCAATGCCGATTCCTTCAAAACACGGCCCGATGCCACGGTCGAGGATGTGCTGAAAAAGCTCCCCGGTGTAGAGGTGGCCAGCGACGGCACCATTACTGTGAATGGAAAAGAGGTGAACAAAGTTTTGGTGAACGGACAGGTGTTTTTTAGCACAGATCCCAAAGTGGCCACCAAGAGTCTTTCCAAGGATGTGATCAGCAAAATACAGATCACCAATAGCAAAACCAAGGAGCAGGAATTCATAGGCGAGGAAGGGGACGGTGAGAACAAGACCATCAACCTTATGTTGAAAGAAGACAAAAACAAGGGGTATATGGGCCGACTGTCCGGAGGCTATGGAACAGACGACCGCTATCAGGCCAATGGGCTGCTCAACTATTTTAACGATACCCAAAGAATCAGTGTCTTGGGGAGCAGCAACAATATCAACAATCCCGGTTTTTCCTTCGATGAGATTTATGAAATGGTGGGAAGTGCCAGAGGCGGAGGCATCGGATTCAATCGAAACGGGGGATTTTCCATAGGAAACATGTCTTTCGGTTTTGGGGAAGGAATCACGACCTCGTCAACTTTGGGTGCAAGTTTTGCAAATCAGGAAAAAGGGAAGTTTAGGACCGATGGCAATTATTTTTATGCCTACAGCGATTCGTACAACGATGAGAAAATAGCCAGGGAAAACATTTTGCCCACAGGCAGTTATTTTACCGATACGGAGACCGGATTTGTCGGATCCACCATTTCAAACCAGGCTTCGGCCAATTTGGAGTTCGATGTGGACAAAACCACCCGGGTGACCGTA
Organism: Allomuricauda sp.; assembly: GCA_048270465.1. Taxonomy (GTDB): domain Bacteria; phylum Bacteroidota; class Bacteroidia; order Flavobacteriales; family Flavobacteriaceae; genus Flagellimonas. The sequence goes on along the minus strand of JBLWSV010000011.1, from coordinate 19,309 downwards.
CAGCCCAATTTCAGTGTCAACAATACCAGCTCATCCAATTCGGAGACCACTGTATCCACAGATGAAAACGGCAATATCATCAACAACAATATGTCCATGGAAACCTCGGATGGATTCCAGAGGAATTTCAGCAATAGGTTGGAAGTGATGAAGAAGTTGGACACCCTTGGGAAATATGTAAGGGTATATTTTGAGAACAACAACCGTGTGAACGATTCGGAATCATTTCTGGATTCGGAACGAAACATTTTTGGCGACGATTCCAGCCAACAGATCCTGGACCAAAGGACCACGATTGACAATGCCAACGATTCCTACGAACTTGGGGCCTCGTTCCGCCAACCATTGAACAAGGACCTCTATCTGGATTTTCGCTACAGCTACAACAACAATGAGCAGAAGAACGAGCGATCGGTTTCCGATTTTGATGAAGGAACCGGAGAATACATTTATAATTCGACCCTTAGCTCAGACTTTGACTTTAATGCGAGGAAGCATGTTCCCGAAATTGGTTTTGGTTCCAATGGAAAAAAGTTCCGGTTCAATCTTAGGGCGAGGATGGAGCAGATCGGGTTGGACAATGAAGACTTCATCCAGGAAACGTCTTTTTCCAAGGACTATAGCAACTTGTTGTTCAGTTCGTATGCCAATTACACCATTGGAAACAATAAAAGACTGGGACTTAACTACAATTCAAGGCTCAATGTGCCGTCGGTGAACCAGCTACAGCCCGTTCCCAATGTGCGCAATCCTTTGAACATTATTGTGGGAAATCCCAATCTTGGGCCCGAGGTGACCCATAATCTATATTTGAACTACAACGACTACAATTGGAAAGACCGAACCGGGTTGTTTTTGTATTCGGGAGTGAATTTTGAAAACGACAAGGTGGTCTCCATCACTACTACCGATGAAGATTTCATACGGACGACCACCTATGAAAACGTGGAAGGTAACTACCGGGCGTGGGCAGGCATCAACTATTCAAAGCAGATCAAAAGGGACAGCCTGTACAGTTTCAAGTTTACGATCAGCCCGAATGCGAACATCAGCAGACAGGTAGGTTTTACCAACGGAAGCAGGTTGGAGGCCATGAACTACAACATCAATCCCAAGGTGGGTCTGTTGTTCAATTATAAGGAAATGATAGAGCTGGAGCCGGAATATACCTTGGGGATCAATGCCACCCGGTACAATCTGGACAATGTGGAGGATATCGATTTCACCACGCACAATCTATCCTTTAAAATGACTTCCTATTGGCCGGAAAATTTGGTCTGGGGCAATGACATCACCTATAGTTACAATGGCAATCTGGGAGCTGGGTTTGACAAGGATGCCATTTTTTGGAACATGAGCTTGGGCCTTCAAATGTTCAAAAAGAAGGCAACGCTCAAAGTCTTGGCCTACGACCTGCTCAACCAGAACATCAATACCCGAAGGACCACGGGACAGGATTTTGTCCAAGATTTTCAAGGAACCGTACTTAATCGTTACTTCATGGGAAGCTTGACCATCAAATTTGATTCTTTTGGAGGTAAAGGAGCACCAAACAAACGAGGTGGGTCAAGGTTTATCAGGTTTTGATGAAAAAATAACAAATGAGCCACTTCTGCTTTTGGTGTCACCACCCACCAGAGGCTCCTCCGCCGCCAAATCCGCCTCCACCGAAGCCGCCACTGAATCCTCCACCGCTAAACCCGCCTCCACTTCCAAATCCGCCGGACGAACCGGAGCTTCGGCCCATGTTGCTCAATATGATCATGTCCCAAATATCCAGTCCACTGCCCCTACGACCGCCATGGCCGCCACCGCCCTTATTCTTTCGGCTCCACAAAATGATCATGATGACGATAAAGATGATAAACGGAAAAAGGGCTTCAAAGGGAAAGCGTTGGCCTTTCCCAAAATTACGGTCTTCGGTGAACTCTCCGGTCAATACCTTAAAAATGGCATCCGAACCCTTGTCCAGTCCACTGTAATAGTCCCCTTTTTTAAACTCGGGGATGATAACGGACTCAATGATGCGCTTGGACATGAGGTCAGTGAGCGCGCCTTCCACGCCATAGCCGGTGTTTATCGCAATCCGTCTGTCCTCCTTGGCCAAAAGAACGAGTACGCCGTTGTCCTTATCAGCTTGGCCAATGCCCCATTTTTGGCCCCATTGTGCCCCGAGGTAACTAATGTCCTCTCCCTCGGTGGTACTGATAATCGCCACCACGATCTGCGTTGAGGTACTGTCCGAATATCGGATTAGCTTTTGTTCCAAGGCATTGCTTTGAGATGGTGACAATAAGTTTACATAATCGTAAACACTGGTCTCTTTTTGTGGTTTTTCAGGTATGGTGAATTGACCCCAAGCCAGGGATACGCACAAAAAAGCCAGTAACAGATTACCCTTTGGATATGGCATTGCTCAGTTCATTGGTGTCGTTGTGGTCCCATGGGAAATGGGTTTCCAGTTCTTTGCCGGCCATCAGAATGCCTTCGATAATCCCTTGTTTAAAGTTTCCCTTCTTGAAATGGGAGGCGATCACATCTTTTGTGGTATCCCAAAACCCTTTGGGCACCGCACGGTCAATACCGCTACCACCATAGATCACAAATTTTTTGTCATCCACGGCCACATAGAGCAGCACACCATTGTCGTCCTTGGTATTGTCCATCTTGAGCAAATGGAACAGCTGTTGTGCCCTGCTGAAATGGTCCATTTTGGAAGTTGCCTCGATATGGACCCGGATTTCACCTGACGTATTTTTTTCAGCCTCAACAATAGCGTTGATGATGTCCTGTTCTTCTTCAGCGGTCAAAAAATCCTCTACGTGCGACATGATCAATTGAATTCGAAATTCACCTCTGGAGCATTTTCAGCTCCCGGCTTGGAACTGAACAGCGCCATAGGGTCAAAGTTGGCTATGTTGGCAATGATGTTGGTGGGAATCTGTTGGATCTTGATGTTATACTCCCCGGCCAATTCATTAAAGCGATTGCGTTCCACGTTGATCCTGTTCTCCGTGCCCTCCAATTGTGATTGCAGCTCCAAAAAGTTTTGGTTGGCCTTAAGGTCCGGGTAGCGTTCCACGGTGACCAGAAGCCTGGAAAGGGCAGAGGAAAGTCCATTTTGGGCCTCTTGGAACTCAGCAAGTTGTTCGGGTGTGATATTGTTGGCGTCGATAGTGGTGGATGTGGCCTTGGCCCGAGCTTCGATCACTTCGGAAAGGGTCTGTCTCTCAAAATCGGCGGCACCTTGAACGGTTTTGACCAAATTTCCGATCAGGTCGCTTCTTCGTTGATAGGAACTTTCCACATTGGCCCATTGTTTGGTGGCCTGTCCTTTCATGTCCACTAGTTTGTTGTTGGTGCTCACGTACCATCCCACAAGGATTACCCCCACAACTGCCAGGACGATAATGGCGATGATGCCTTTTTTCATTTTAGTCAGGTTTTAGTGTTTATAGTTGTTCTTTTATTTTGATAAGCTCTGCTTTCACCTTTTCAAGTTTTTGGATCACTTCAAAATTGGAGAGCGTTTTTTGCTTTTCTTCCTTTAAATGGATTTTTGCCCCTTCAAGGGTAAACCCCCGTTCTTTGACCAAATGATAGATCAATTGTAGGTTTTTGATGTCTTCAGGGGTGAACTTTCGGTTGCCCTTGGCATTTTTTTTGGGTTGGAGCACATCAAATTCTTTTTCCCAAAAACGAATCAAGGAAGTGTTCACTCCAAAGGCCTTGGCCACTTCGCCAATGGCATAGTATCGTTTCTCGGGAAGTTCTATGTGCATTTAATCCAGGGATTGGTTCTCTTGGTTGGCATATTTGAGCATGTTTTCAAACTCTTCTGCCGTCAAACTTCCATAGTAGAAGTTGATGGGGTTGATGCGCTCCCCATCCTTAAAGACTTCGTAATGCACATGGGGGGCCTGGGAACGTCCTGTGTTCCCCACAAAACCGATCAGGTCGCCTCTTCTAACTTTTTGACCGACTGTCACGTTGTATTTGCTCAAGTGCGCATATAGTGAAACATAACCATACCCATGATCTATTCGGATATGCTTGCCATAGCCCGAAGACCTGTTGTCGGCACGGGTGACCTTGCCATCTCCCGTGGCATAAATGGGAGACCCCCTTGGGGCCGTAAAGTCCATTCCCCAGTGCATTTTTCGGGCTTTGGTGAAAGGATCGGACCGCCAGCCATAACCAGAGGCCATTCGGGTAAGATCTTCGTTTCTGACCGGTTGGATGGCGGGAATGGAAGCCAATAATTTCTCCTTTTCTTCCGCCAGTTTCGCGATTTCATCCAAGGATTTTGATTGGATCACCATCTGCTTTTGGATGATGTCCAAACGCTTTGTTGCATTGATGATGATCTCGGAATTATTGAATCCTTCCAGTGATTTGTATCTGTTCACACCGCCAAACCCGGCCCTGCGCTGCTCTTCGGGAATAGGGTTTGCTTCAAAATAAAGGCGGTAAATGTTATTGTCACGATCTTCGATATTGGCCAACACCTGCTCCATTTGTTCCATTTTTTTGGTCAATATCTCAAATTGGAGCTCATAGTTCCTGACCTCGCGTTCCAAGGAAAGTTCTTTTGGTGTGTTCACCCACTTGGTGTTCAACAGAATGACCAGTCCCAAAAAACCAAATAGGGCAGAACCCAGGACGAACAGAAAGATGTTCCTGTATTTCTTGGATTTCTTCGGCTCGATCTTTCGATAGGAAAGGGTATCCGGGTCGTAATAGTACTTAACTTTAGACATATATGGATTTTATCCTATTTTTGCTCACCTGTCTGCCGACAGGCAGGCTCTTTTTATCAAAACAAACAAATATAAAAATTGTTTTGCTACGAGTGTTAAATTTAAGAAAACCCTAGGAATTCAATGACATCCCAAGAAGTTAGAACGCAATTTTTAAATTTTTTCAAAGAAAGGGGACACCAGATAGTGCCATCCGCCCCAATGGTGATGAAGGACGATCCTACCTTGATGTTCACCAATGCAGGGATGAACCAGTTCAAGGAGTTTTTCTTGGGGAATTCCAAACCAAAGCACAAGAGGGTTTCAGATACCCAAAAATGCCTTAGGGTAAGCGGCAAGCACAACGATCTGGAAGAAGTGGGCAAGGACACCTATCACCACACCATGTTCGAGATGTTGGGCAACTGGAGTTTTGGGGATTATTTCAAAAAAGAGGCCATACAGTGGGCATGGGAACTGCTCACCGAGGTATATAAAATAGATAAGGACAGTCTATATGTTTCCGTCTTTGAGGGAAGTGAGGACGATGGGTTGCCGCTCGATCAAGAAGCTTACGACCTGTGGAAGGCAATTGTGCCGGAGGAGCGCATCATCATGGGCAACAAAAAGGACAACTTTTGGGAAATGGGCGACCAAGGGCCCTGTGGCCCCTGCTCCGAGATCCATGTGGACATTCGTTCCAAAGAGGAGAAAGCAAAAGTTGACGGTGCTTCCTTGGTGAACCAAGACCATCCGCAAGTGGTGGAAATCTGGAATTTGGTCTTTATCCAGTTCAACAGGAAGGCCAACGGAAGCCTGGAACCCCTTCCCGAAAAACATATTGATACCGGAATGGGCTTTGAACGCCTTTGCATGGTGCTCCAAGGTGTGCAATCCAATTATGATACCGATGTTTTTACACCGTTGATTCGTGAAATTGAGGTCATCACGGGCAAAAAATACGGAAGGAACGAAAAGTCGGATATTGCCATTCGAGTGATTGCGGATCATGTGAGGGCCGTAGCCTTTTCCATTGCGGATGGACAATTGCCGAGCAATACGGGTGCGGGGTATGTGATCCGAAGAATCTTGCGCCGTGCCATTCGCTACGGATTCACCTTTTTGGACACCAACAAGCCATTTATCCACAGACTGGTGAAGGTGTTGGGCGAACAGATGGGGAAAGCTTTTCCAGAGTTGAAGGAGCAGTACCAATTGATAGAGAATGTGATCAAAGAAGAGGAAAGCTCTTTCTTGAGCACCTTGGAACAAGGCTTGGTGTTGTTGGATTCAGTCATAAAATCTTCGAAGGACAAAACCATTAGTGGTGAAAAAGCCTTTGAACTGTACGACACGTTTGGTTTTCCAATCGACCTTACCGCCCTCATTTTGGAAGAGAAAGGTTATCAATTGGATACCGAAGGCTTTGAAAAAGCACTGAAAGCCCAAAAAGACCGCTCCAGGGCAGCTTCCGAAGTGTCAAAGGACGATTGGACCATATTGACCCAGGACAAGGAACAGGAATTTATTGGTTACGACAGCCTCGAAGCCAAAGTAAGACTGGTAAAATACAGAAAAGTGACCAGTAAAAAAGAAGGGGATCAATACCAGTTGGTGTTCAATCTTACTCCTTTTTATGCTGAAGGTGGTGGCCAAGTAGGCGATAAGGGCTATTTGAAAGCCCCAAACGGTGATGTCACAAAAATTGTGGACACCAAGCGGGAGAATAATGAAATTGTCCACTTTGCGGAGTCGCTTCCCGATAATATCGAAGAAACCTTCAAAGCAGTGGTAGATGAAAGAGAGCGCTGGAGAACAGCCTGTAACCATACCGCTACGCACTTGTTGCATCAAGCGTTGCGAGAGGTTTTGGGAACCCACGTGGAACAAAAGGGAAGTATGGTAAGTGCAAGTTATTTACGTTTTGATTTTTCTCATTTCAGCTCAGTCACAAAAGAGGAGTTAAGCCAAGTAGAAAATCTTGTAAACGATTTGATTAGACAACAACTCCCATTACAGGAAAACCGAAATGTTCCCATGGAAAAAGCCATGGAGCAAGGAGCCATGGCCCTTTTTGGTGAGAAATATGGCGATACCGTCCGTACCGTTCGTTTTGGACAATCTATAGAGTTGTGCGGAGGAACCCATGTGAAAAACACGGCGGAGATATGGTATTTTATGATTAACCGTGAGAGTGCTGTAGCATCAGGAATTAGAAGAATTGAAGCGGTAACAGGGGATGGTGCATTAAATCATTTTAAACTTATAACAGAGGCGCATAGTAAGTTAAAGGAAATTGTAAAAACCAATGATACGGTAAAAGCTGTTTTGGATTTGCAAGAAGAAAACCTGTCCCTTAAAAAGCAGGTGGAACAATTGTTGAAAGACAAGGCCAAAGGCCTCAAGAACGAGTTGATCGCTGAACTGGAAGAGGTGAACGGAATCCAATTTTTGGCCAAAAAAGTGGATTTGGATGCAGGAGGCATCAAGGACTTGGCTTTTGAGATGGGAAGTCAGGTGGACAAACTGTTCCTGTTGTTGGCTTCCGAAAATGATGGAAAAGCGGTATTGTCCTGCTATATTTCCAAGGATTTGGTCACTGACAAAGGGCTAAATGCGGGAACCATTGTTCGTGAACTGGGCAAATACATCCAAGGGGGTGGAGGCGGACAACCCTTCTTCGCCACTGCCGGAGGTAAAAATCCTGCCGGGATTCCCGAGGCACTGGATAAAGTGAAGGGTTATCTAAAATGATTTTCTTAGATTAACATATGTCACATCGAGCGCAGTCGAGATGTGATACCATGTCGTTCTCGACTGCCTGTCCGTCAGGCAGGCGGGCGCTCGAACTGACATTTTAGCAAACAGATGGAACTACAAACAAGGATACCTATAACACCAAGCGATAATCCAATTGATTATCAAAGTAAGTTGGTGCTGTTGGGGTCTTGTTTTGTGGAAAATATGGGGGCAAAGTTGGACTATTTTAAGTTTCAACAAATACAGAATCCCTTTGGGATATTGTTTCATCCCTTGGCGATAGAGAATCTGGTTCAACGAGCTATTCATGAAGAAACTTATCGGAAAGAAGAGATTTTTGAAAGCGATGGGATTTGGCATTGTTTCGATGCCCATTCCGATCTGCGTTCCGATGATCCAGAAGCATTGTTGAACCTTCTCGACCAAAGGTTGAAAGAGACAAGATCAAGTCTGGAAACCTCTTCCCATATCATCATCACTTTGGGAACCGCTTGGGTTTACCAAAACAATGTTTCAGGGAAAATGGTGGCCAATTGCCATAAGGTTCCACAAAAGCAATTCACCAAAAAATTATTGAGTATAACCGAAATTGAGTCCAGTCTCAACAATTTGGTGGAAATGGTTCAAAATGTAAATCCCAAGGCAGAAATCATCTTCACCATTTCACCCGTTCGCCATCTAAAGGATGGTTTTATGGAAAACCAAAGGAGCAAGGCGCATCTAATTGTAGCAACCCACGAAATCTTGGAAGTCCACCCTTTGGGGGGATCTAGGGGGGCTTATTTCCCATCCTATGAAATCATGATGGACGAACTCCGTGACTATCGTTTTTATAAAGAGGATATGGTGCATCCCAGCGAGTTGGCCGTCGATTACATCTGGGAACGCTTCAAATCCGTTTGGATTGCTGAAAGGGCTTACCCTACTATGGATGAGGTGGATGCCGTTCAAAAAGGGTTGCGGCACCGTCCGTTCAACCCCGATTCCGAAGCGCACCAAAAGTTCAAAACATCGCTCCACTCAAAAATTGCGTATCTTCAGGAAAGATATCCTTTCATGAAATTCAATTAAATGAAGAAGGTTTTAGTAGGGGCCATAATTGCCTTGGCATCGGTCTTGATCTATAAGTCGTGCACCGAAGACCGTCAGCAAAAAGCGATTTTGGAAGAAAATTCGATGTTGATCCAGCAGGAACTGCGAAATGTTTCCAAACTCGTGGTCACCGAAGGGCATTTTGCGGAGGTGTACAATTATAAAGATTCCAAAGAGTTGTTCGGTCCGATGATAACTGCCCATAAAAAGGCTTTGGTAGTGGTGAATGCTGAGGTGGCCATTGCCTACGATATGTCCCAAATTGATTATGAAGTGGATGAAGCGAACAAAGTGCTCAAAATCATTCGAGTTCCTGAACCCGAGATAAAGATCAGTCCCGATTTTGAGTACTACGATGTTACTGCGGATTATTTTAACCCGTTCAATGCGGCGGATTACAATGCTATCAAACGGAACGTCAACGCTTCCTTGATGAAAAAAATCGAGGCTTCCTCTTTGCGTTCCAATGCAGAAAACCGACTGGTGAGCGAGCTATCCCGGATTTTGGTGCTCACAAATTCCATGGGATGGACCCTGGTCTATGACAACATTCCCGTTGAAAACAGCGAACAGTTGAAAACTTTTTTGGACTGAACTGTCACATTTTGGGGTTTGATGCGTCTATAAAGTACATCAATCAATCAAAATCATGTTTAAAAGAGTACTGCTAACCGTTCTTTTAACCACTTTCCTATATTCCTGTCAACAACAACCAGAAGCCGATATCTGCTACACGATTTCACCCGCAGTGGTTGACAGTATTCCACATCTTCGGATAAAAATGACCTTGAAAGCCGACCCGGACGGTACCACGGAACTGTCATTTCCAGATAAAGCCTGGGGGCAGACCGATTTATACAACTCGTTGGGCAACATGCAATTGCTAAATGTGGAAGGAATCGTTGAAAAGGACGCGGATAGTGCCAGAATCGTATTGATGCATCCCAAGGAAGTGGAAGAGCTGGAGTTTGAGTATTTCTTGAAACAGGATTTTGAAGATGACGTTTCGACAACGAAGGTTTACCGCCCCATTATAAACAAAGATTATTTCCATGTTTTTTCCCATAACCTGTTTATGGTGCCCGAAAACACCAAAGAGGATTTGGACATTGCCCTGGACTGGTCTGCATTTCCTGAAGACTATACCATTCACAATAGTTTTGGGAGCCGGGAAAAGGAGCAACTGCTCATGGATATGGATCTGGAACTTTTTGGAAGCGCCATTTTTGTCGGGGGCGATTTTAGGATGTTCAACGGCGACATTGAAGGGAACCAAATCAGTTTGGCCACTCGTGGGGAGTGGGTTCCATTTAAGGATGGAGATGTATTTAAGGTGTTGGAAGAAACATTGATCTATCAGCGAAATTTTTGGAACGATCACTCCCAAGAATATTTTACGGTGACCCTACAACCTTTTCCACAAGAAAGCGGCAGTAGTTTTCAAGGGACGGGACTGACCAATTCCTTTGCCACTTCGGTATCCAACAATGATCAAACGGATATGGAACAGTTGGTTTACCTTTTTAACCACGAACTGATGCACAATTGGATAGGCCATACCATCAAAAATGATAATGAGGAAGAGCAATATTGGTTCAGCGAAGGGTTTACGGAATACTACACCTTCAAGAATATTGCAAGAAACAATATCAATGGTTTGGACGGATCCTTTTTTATTGCTGAGATGAACAGGACCATTCGCGATCTTTATGTTTCATCTGTTGGAGATGCGCCAAACTCCGAAATCAATTACGATAACTTTTGGGCCAATTACGAGTATTCCAAACTGCCATATTGGCGAGGTGCCATTTTTGCCTTCTATCTAGATCAAAAAATCAAACAAAGGAGCGGGGGAAAACAAAGTCTGGACGATGTTATGCATCAAATCTATGAAGATGCGACCAATAAAGGCCAGAAACTGACCCACGACTATTTTATCGGAGTGATGGATGGTTACTGGAACGGGGATTTTCAACCCGTTTTCCAAAAGTATATCGAGGAAGGCCAAAAAGTGGATTTGGTCGCCCTGTTTGATGGGCTCGACTTGGATTATAGTCCCGAAAGCGATATCTACGAACTCGGATTTGAATTTACCCAGAATAGAAAAGGGATACAAAGCGTTACCCAGGGCAGCAAAGCTTGGGAAGCTGGCGTTCGTGCTGGTGACGAGGTATTTTCCCGCAGTATTTGGCAGGGCAGTATTGATCACAAAGTTGAATTGGGTCTAAGAAGAAATGGAGAAGAACGCAACATTTCTTTTTACCCGGTCACCAAGGCCAAGGTACCACAGTTGAAAGCCACTTCGGGAAATTTGGAAAAATTGGGCTTCTAGCTCACCAAAGCGGTATCCACCAATTGCAGGCCATCATCAATTAAATGACCCACCTTGGGGTTGTCCCGTTTAATGTGCTCCAAGTGTTCCAAAAGCTCATGTTGAAATTCTTGGTTGTTGTCCTGTTTGGCAAGTTCGTAGAGTTCTACCGGCAATAACCAATCTTTTGGGTGATCTTTTTTAAGGGCCTGAAACACCTTGTTTCGGGAAATAGTAGTGTTTTTTCCTTCCCTAAAATGCCTGATCTGTTCATAATATTGTTCCAGTTGCAATCTTCTCCCGTCCTTTTTCGGTTTGATGGTGCTTTCCGTGATCTGATGGCTCATTAGATTAAAACTGTTCAGGTCTGCAGGGCCGTTGTAGGCGGAAACAATTTTTTGGCCCACGGCCATGTGGTAAAGTCCCCATTGGGGTTGGAACAGGGTTTTGTCGTGGTGCGTAACCGTGCAATTTTCAAAAGTGATGAGAATGATTTTCCCCATCAAATTCCGGGTGCCGGTCACAATGGTTCCTTCCACTTTGATGCCGCCTTCAAACTCTAGGGAAACCTGTTCCCCTTCATAGATTTTGTAGGCTTTAAGGTCGCGTGGACCCATATCTTCAATAGCGATGTTGATGCCCTTCAATTTTCCGATGGGTGAGCCAAAACCATCAGCATGGTGGGCGGTACTGTGTCCCACCAGTTCTTTTTCGCGATAAGCTAGGGCGGTGGGACCCGAAGTTTGGATATAAATGGGTTTTCCATCGTTTTCGATAACATTGCTGAATTCCCCGGAAATTTGTAGCCCCGTACTCAATTCGATGGTGCCAAGGGCTTGGGAACCGATCAATTTTTTAACTCCGGACAACCCACCCGTCCGCACCGCCATGGTATTGGCAAAATCTTCCAGAACCTGGCTCAAAAAGGCAAAATCCGGGGTTACAAAAAGCTGTGGTTGCGGTTTGGTAATGTCGAATTCGGTATGTGCCGCTTCAATGGAGTAGGGAATCTTCTTCACCTTGTCGGTCATGCACCAAGCACTTTCGCCGATGGAGGAAAGTAGGCCCGCACCATATATTTTTGGGTTTTCAACCGTGCCGATAAGGCCATATTCCACCGTCCACCAATGCAGGTTTCGGATCAGGGCCATCTCACTGGGTTCACCCATGTTTTCCTGGAGGTGTTCAATATGCTTTTCAGCCTCATCTATTTCACTTTGCGGGGTTCCGTGTGCCTCTTTGATGATGGAAAGATGTCGCACCGCATTGTAGAGTTCGTAATCCTTGGCGCTGGAAATGGCCTTGCAGCCAATTTCCCCAAACCGACGCAAATATTCCGCATACTCCGGGTTGGCGATGATGGGGGCATGCCCGGCACCTTCGTGAATGATGTCGGGGGCAGGGGTATATTCTATATTTTCAAGTTGGCGAATGTCCGAAGCGATCACCAGAACATTATAGGCCTGGAACTCCATAAAGGCAGAGGGCGGGATAAAACCGTCCACCGCCACGGCGGCCCAGCCAATTTCTTTCAGGATACGGTTCATTCCGTACATATTGGGGATATGGTCTATGGAAATCCCGGTCTTTTTCAGGCCATCCACGTATGAGCTGTGGGCAACTTTGCTCAAATAATCCACATTTTTCCGCATCACGTAGCGCCACACAGCTTGGTCAATGGCCGTGTATTCCTCATAGTTCTGTGGTTTTATGAACTGCTTTAAATGTTTGGGCAGCTTGTCCAGTATGGGATTGGATTTGTAGCTCATAAGTCAATTTTTGTGCGACTTAAAGATACAAAATAGGGAATGGTTTTTCCGTTAAGGGAAGTTAAGGGGAATAAAAAACCGCCCAAAGGGCGGTCAGTTTTTTAATTTACGGCCACTGCCGTGCTTGGGGGATATTCTTGGAGGATCTGAGAAACAAATTCTTTGATTCGTTGTTCCTTCTTTTCTATGTTATTGGTGTTGTTCAGTGTGCCCACGCCACGACCTTGCCAAACGAGCTCTTTCTTGTTGGCATCGATCACGTCAATGTATAGGGAACCTTCGGTGCGGGTGCTCACATTGTTTCCGCCCCAGCCCCAGCCCCAGCCGGGACCCCAGACCCATGGGTTATAGAATCCGCCCCAACCCCAGCCAAAGTTGTTGTTGTACACGTCCACACGCTCACGTTCCTTGGTGAAGATGCTGATAAGCACATCCGGATTGTCGGACTTTACAAAGCCTCGAGAACCCAGCTCGGCTTCAATGGCCCTTAAAATCCGTTTCTTGTCCAGATCGGAAATTTGAGCCTTGTCAATGCCCGTTTTGTAAAAAGCATAGCTTTTATAGGTGTTGAAATTGGCTTGTTTGTCATAGTCGGAAACGACCCGTACGGAACTGCACGAAGCCAAAAAAGCGATGGATAGAACAGCTAGCGGAATGAGTTTGAAATTTTTCATGGCACTTTTTTATTTCATTGAGATTATGGTAAATATGTCACAAATATTATGCCGAAAACGGCCTAGTATCCCATGTCTGTCTTTGGGTCGTAACCATAAGGGCAGTGGCGGCAACCACTTTTGCAACAATAGCCACGTTTTAGGTGGTATTGCTTGGTAAAGACCCTGTATCCCTCTTCCGAATAGTAATAATCGCCCTCTTCCAAGGGAATGCGTTCTTTCATGTGCTACAAGACCATTTCGCTACCTAAAGTTAAGGTATTCCATTGAAAGCCCCCAACGTTTTAAGATTTTGGAAAAGAAAGGGTTGTTCACCGAAATTGTTGATGGTATTGTCGGGGATGTCCATTTTTCTGTATTTTTTGCTGTTATATTTGTAGGAAACCGATGATAGTTTTTCGGATGATCATAGTCTTTAAACATCTCTTCTATAAAAATTATGTTGGGCTTTCGCTCTGGCCTTTCATAATCCTGAAGGAAGATTGCCTAAAGACGGATGAGGTGCTCATCAACCACGAGCGTATCCATCTGAAGCAACAAAGGGAACTGCTGATCCTGCCCTTCTACCTGCTCTATGTTTCCGAATGGCTTTTACGTACCTTACTTTATCTGGACAGTTACCGCGCCTATCAAAATATCAGTTTTGAGCGCGAGGCCTACGCCAATGAAAAGGATATGGAGTATCTTTCCCAACGCAAAACCTTTGGTTTTTTGCACTATTTGATGCGTTAACATTTCAGTGGGCTGTTTAGTTGAGAAGCTTTTTAATTTTATCGGGATTTTGGAAATTACCCCAAAAATACTCGACCTCAATCAGTTCGTCCAAAATCCTATAAAACATGGTGGTATGTTTGGTGATGAGGGCCTCACGGCTTGCCTCGTTGTATTGGGAAACCTTGAACATTTCTGGATAGTTCCTTATTTTTTCAATGGTCTCTTCCACTAGATCAATGAATGTCAGGGCCTCTTTTTGAGTCCAGACTTCCATAAGGTAGTCCAATATGGCATTAAAGGATTTCTCAGCTTCAAAGGTCCAGACTACCTTCAACGGGAAATTCTTTTTCTGGCATCTGCCATAACAGATTTGTGTTCCAAAACACGACCTGCGGCACTGTCCTCACGGCTGCGCTCCAAAGCTTTTTTGATTTCCAAGGCCTTGGCATCCTCAGGAAAAAGTAGGGTGCTCAATTTGACCATTTCGGAAACACTGAAACTGCGTTTTTTCAGTTTGTTGTAGAAGGTTGCCCTGGAAACACCAAGCTCCTTGATGATATGTTCCTTCTTGAACTTGCTTTCCTCGATATATGTGCTGAGATTTTCAAGTAGATTTTTATAATCCAAGACCACGTCCAACATTTTGACCTATATTTGTTTGAAATATTTAGACAAAAATATAATATTTTTTTATACAAAAGACAATCGGTTTTTAGGAAAACATCCCTAAATGAACAACTTGAACATCCCCCATCAACATATTGACCTTCCCTTTCTCCATGAAAAGGGTGTGACCCTCCATATCAAAAGGGAAGATACCATCCATCCGCTCATTTCGGGGAACAAGTACCGCAAACTCAAATACAACCTACTCGAAGCCAAAAAACAGGGGCATCACACCCTGCTCACCTTTGGTGGTGCCTTTTCCAACCACATTGCCGCCGTGGCCTGTGTGGGTAAGGAACAGGGTTTTAAAACCATTGGGATCATCAGGGGAGAGGAGTTGGAAAATAGCTGGCCAAACAACCCCACTTTACAATTGGCCCACGAACAGGGCATGCGGTTTCATTTTGTTTCGCGGAGCGATTACCGATGTAAAAATGACGACAGCTTTCTTGAAAAGCTGGAAACCCGGTTTGGTAAGTTTTACCTGCTTCCCGAGGGCGGAACCAATGATCTGGCCGTGAAAGGCTGTGAAGAGATCCTGACCGAATCCGATGCCCAATTTGATGTGGTTTGCTGCGCTGTGGGTACCGGGGGGACCATGGCAGGGCTGATCAATGCCACAACTCCGTACCAGAACGTTGTGGGTTTCCCTGCTTTGAAAGGTGATTTTTTAAAGGAAGATATTGCTAAATTTGTCCAGAATGATCGTTGGAAATTGGTGTCCGATTATCATTTTGGGGGCTATGCCAAAGCAGATCGGGATTTGGTCGGTTTCATCAACCAATTTAGGGACGAAACCGGGATTCCTTTAGATCCGATTTACACGGGAAAGATGCTTTTTGGTATTTTTGACCTTGTGAAACAGGATGTTTTCCCCAAAAACACCCAAATTTTGGCCATCCACACAGGCGGTTTGCAGGGGATAAAGGGCATGAACCTTGTGTTGGAAAAGAAGAATTTACCCTTATTGAAGGTATGATCAAACGAATTGGATATATCATCTTGGTCGCGCTGCTCCTCACGGGGTGTGGTGCCAAAAAAAGGAGGACCACCCACCGAAAGGGTACTCCCGTGATCAGCAATACGGAGCGTAAAGACCGTGTTTCCGCGGAGAAGGACAAAGGTCCCGAGGATTCGGGGCTCTACCCCATGCCAGAGGATACGGGACGTTTCGAGAGATTTCCGATTGCCGACACACAGGAATACATCGAGACCTTCGCCGAGATTGCCCAGTACGAAATGCGGGCCTATGGCATTCCGGCCAGCATCACGTTGGCGCAGGGCATTTTGGAAAGTGGTTCCGGGCGGGGCGAGCTCACCCTGAAGACCAATAACCATTTTGGAATCAAGTGCCATACAGGCTGGGAGGGCGAATTTGATTTTCACGATGATGACGCCAAGGGCGAATGTTTCCGAAAGTACAACCATCCGATGTATTCGTTCCGGGACCACAGTCTTTTCCTGACGACCCGTTCGCGCTATGCTTTTTTGTTCAACTACAGACGGGACGATTACAAAAAATGGGCGCACGGCCTTCGCGAAGCGGGCTATGCCACCGATAGGCAGTATCCCCAAAAATTGATTTCCCTGATTGAACGCTACGATTTGCACAAGTATGACGAGGAGGTGGTGCGCAACGGACTTTCCACGGTTCGGGAACCTAGAACTTATGAAGTGCTTACCCACACCGTGCAGCAAGGCGACACCCTGTATGCCATTTCCAGAAGATACGAGATTCCAGTGGATGAGTTGAAACGGCTCAACAATTTGAACGGGAATGTCATTTCCATTGGGCAGGTGCTCAATATCCGCCAATCCAAGTAGTGTGTCACATGGAGTTCCCTTTTTGTGGGCAGGCGAGATGTGGTGCATGTCGTTCTCGACTGCGCTCGAACTGACACGATTGGATGAATAAAATTCCTGACTTAATGGGAAGGACAAAGTGGCAAAATCCGTTTCCCAAAAAGTATTATCCTCATTACCTTTGTGCTTCGGATGTCATCCCGAGCGCAGTCGAGGGGTGCAACAAGGAACAAAGCCAAAAAGCGTTCTCGACTGCGCTCGAACTGACAAAAACGGTTTCCTTGAAAGTGGAAGGATGTGTACCTTTGCTATCGATTTGTCATTCTGCACGGCTGCTGAGCGAAGTCAAAGCATAGTGCGGAATTCATTAACCTAAAAATAGATTCCTGCCTTCGCAGGAATGGGAAATATGATCTACCAACGAAGCAGCGCCTTGTTTGCCGAGGCCAAAAAATACATCCCCGGAGGGGTCAACTCACCCGTTAGGGCATTTAAGGCGGTAGGGGGCGACCCCATTTTTGTGAAGGAAGCCAAGGGGGCCTATCTCTACGATGTGGACGGGAACCAACTTATCGATTACATTGCCTCGTGGGGACCACTGATCTTGGGGCATGCTTACGAACCCGTGGTCAATGCCGTGATCGAAAAGGCGAAAAAGGGCACTTCTTTTGGTATGCCCACCGAAATTGAGACCGAACTGGCCCAATTGGCGGTTTCCATGGTGCCGAACATTGACCAAATCCGCTTTGTGAACAGTGGCACCGAGGCCTGTATGAGTGCGGTGCGCCTCGCGCGCGGGTACACGGGCAAGGACAAGATCATCAAGTTTGCGGGGTGCTACCACGGACATTCGGATTCCTTTTTGATACAGGCCGGGAGCGGCGCCGTTACCTTTGGTAGCCCCAACAGCCCTGGGGTGACGCAGGGCACGGCCAAGGACACGCTATTGGCCGATTACAACGATTTGGAAGGCGTAAAGGCCTTGGTGGAGGCCAATAAAGGCGAAATTGCTGCCATTATTTTGGAGCCCGTGGCGGGCAATATGGGCTGTATTATCCCCAAGGAAGAATTTATACAGGGATTGCGCGACATCTGCACCCAAGAGGGCATTTTGTTGCTGTTTGATGAGGTAATGACGGGCTTTCGTTTGGCCAAGGGCGGAGCGCAGGAAGCCTTAGGCATTGATGCCGATATTGTAATGTTCGGGAAAGTGATCGGTGGCGGACTGCCCGTAGGGGCGTTTGCGGCCCGGGCCGAGATTATGGCGCATTTGGCGCCCGAAGGACCGGTGTACCAAGCGGGCACCTTGAGCGGCAACCCTTTGGCGATGAGTGCCGGACTGGCCATGCTCACCGAACTGAACAACCGCCCCGAAGTGTTTGACAGCCTCGCCCAAAAAACGGAATATTTGCACAAGGGCATTGCCCAAACCCTGACCGAAAAGGGAGTGGCCCACCAGATCAACCGCTATGGCAGTATGATCTCCGTGCACTTTACGGATGAGCCTGTGGTGGATTTTGCCAGCTCGGCCAAGGGCAATAACGGGACCTTTAAGAAATACTTCCACGGGATGTTGGAGAACGGGGTGTATTTACCGCCCTCTGCCTTTGAAAGCTACTTTTTAAACGATGCCCTCAGCTATGCGGATTTGGATAGGACGATTGAAGCGGTTAAAAAAGTATTCTAAATCCTTTTCGGAATTCTTGATTGCTTTTATTCCTCGATTTTAATGGTCAATTTATTGTTCTCCGTATTGACCGTTATGGTTTTCCCCATTTCAAAACCAAGTTCCTCCAGCCAACGTCCCTCCAAACGTATTTCTGGAACTTTGGTATTGTCCCATGTCCTACGTCTAAATTTGGAATGTATTTTGAGTTTTCGAGCCACTTTAAATTTACTTGTTCGGAATAACGAACACAATATAGAAAGAAATTCTGGATATTCGGTATAGTGAACACACAAAATGCCACATATTTGGTTAAATTGGGAACCCGAATTAAAGAATTGCGGGAAGAAAAAGGAGTTGACCAAAAATCGTTTGCTTTCGATTGCAGCATTGGTAGAACCCAACTCTATATGATTGAAAATGGAAAAACCAATCCACGACTTGTCACTTTATTGAAGGTTGCAGAAGGTCTTGGAATCTCGGTTTCGGAACTTTTGAATTTGAGTTGAAATACGTAGAGCTATTTCGGATCTTAAGAGGGATGGAGCAATTACTTATTACGATTGCTGTGCATTCGTTTTTTATTCTAATTTGATTTTACTTAATTCTGTTTCAAGCATTGAATGCATTTCTATAATTAAGTTAACATAGCTTTTATTTTCACCATCGTCTATCATCAAATTATTATATTGACTTTCAATTGACTCGGAAAATTCAATTGCACGTTGCCTAATCAGATAAATTTGTTTTCGTAAATTTCCTATTAATTCAATGATTGGTTCCAATCTAATGTCAAAATCCTCTTCTCCGTTTCTTATTGCCAATGCTTCTTGATTAAAGAACTTGAGGAC
The DNA here is from genome assembly GCA_048270465.1 of Allomuricauda sp. GTDB lineage: Bacteria > Bacteroidota > Bacteroidia > Flavobacteriales > Flavobacteriaceae > Flagellimonas. The sequence goes on along the minus strand of JBLWSV010000011.1, from coordinate 264 downwards.
ATTTTCATCAATTTCATTCAAATCAGTTTCTTTAATTGGGTTTCTATCCTCATCAAAGGATTCATCTATTATTTTATAGTAACGAAATATAGTTTCGTTTGCAAGTGCACTTGCGGGATATTTTAAATAGTCTGTAGATACCCCAAAAATTAGGGCAGTAAGTTTAATCATTAAATTTACTGAATATGACACGAAGAAAATTCACCCCGAAGTTCAAGACCAAAGTGGTATTGGAAGCCTTGAAAGAGCGGCATAGCCTTGCCG
>JBLWSV010000010.1:0-154134 GCA_048270465.1 Allomuricauda sp. | reverse complement strand
AACAGGGGACAAAGGCCCTGTTGGCGACCAAGGTCCCCAAGGTCCAATCGGTGAGCAAGGCCCACAAGGCCCCATTGGCGAGCAAGGTCCACAAGGAATACAAGGGGAACAAGGCCCCGTTGGTGAACAAGGCCCACAAGGCATACAGGGAGAGCAAGGACCGATGGGTGAGCAGGGTCCAGTTGGCGAACAGGGTCCACAAGGAATACAAGGAGAGCAAGGCCCAATCGGTGAACAAGGCCCACAAGGTCCCATCGGTGAGCAGGGTCCAGTGGGAGAACAAGGCCCCGTTGGAGAACAAGGTCCACAAGGCCCGGTAGGCTTACAAGGTCCCGTTGGTGAGCAAGGTCCCCAAGGTCCTATTGGTGATAAAGGACCTATTGGAGATCAAGGTCCGGATGGACTTGCAAATTTAGTAGTCACAACTTCAGAGCCAGCAGGTGCCAATTGTTCTGCCGGAGGGGTGAAAGTTGACACGGGTATTGATGATAACAATAATGGAATTTTAGATTTAAGTGAAATCGATTCAACGGTATATGTTTGTAATGGTGATCCTTCAACTGATGATCAGGATGCTTCAGAAGTAAACTCCGATACTCCAGTGGATGTTGATGGTGACAGTAATCCAGAGGCAAACGTTGAAGATGTGATTCAAGCAATAGCACCCATCACATCTAAGGCAGCAAGGATTTTTTATCCTCCTTCCATAGCTATTGATGCTTCATCAAATGGAACAGGTAGGACAGTGAATCTATACGCACAATATGTAGCTCAATATGGTACTCCTGCAGTGGCCAGTGTAGGTGCTCCTGCGGCAATACCGACTTATGCTGCAACGGATCTATACTATTATGTGACGTATGCAGATCCGACAGTGTTTGCCAATATGAGCATAAATGCGAGTGGTGTCCTTACCTATGATATTATTGGACAACCGTCTGATTACAATGCTTTGATCAATGTAGTGTTCGTGGTGAAATAGGATGACAAAGCGCAAGATAGATTTGAAACCAAAAACCTCATATACGTATTTATGGCTAGGAATGTTCGTCCTGTTCTTGGGGATGAACCTTGCCAATGCCCAGTTTTTGCTACAGGCCCCCAACACAGGGGATGAAAGCAATTACCGATGGTACGAGGCATCCGAACCAGGTACGGTCTTGGGAACAAGTTCATTTTATGAGGCTACCCAACCAGGTGTTTATTTCGCTACATACGATGGTACATTGTGCGGGTCCAATGCGACGGGTTATTTTATCTTAACGGATTGCGAATCACCCAACAATGAAGTGACATTGGATATTTCGGCAAGTGTTCCTGTGGGGGCAACCGTGAGCTGGAGTCCAGCATTGGGTGGTGACCAGATTCGTCCCACGGTCATAAGCACACAAAGTGTTGCCCGGTACACGGCCACGATCACAAAGGCTGGAAACAGCAGTGAGCTACCGCGTTTTACGGTGGTTTGTATGAGCCAAGCGGCCAGTTTACTGGATGATATGGTAGTGACCAACGAGGACGAATCCGTAAGTGTTCCTATTTTTGATAATGATGCCGAGTTGCCCACATCGGGTACACTTTCCATCACAGTCCCGTCAAACGGAACGGTCAATGTAGATGACAACGGGACACCCAATGACCCATCTGATGATGTGGTCACTTATACACCAAATGCCGATTACAATGGAAGCGATGGTTTTGACTATACCATTTGCAATACTTTTGGGGATTGTAGCACAGCTTCGGTAACGGTCGATGTGCTTCCCATTGTCGATGTCAATGACGATGTCGTTTCTACCGAACAAGGAGTCAATACCACCATTTCTTGGCGTGCCAATGACAATGACATACCCAATATGGGCTCCATTTCAACAACCAGCCCATCCAATGGAACGGTTGTACTGAACGATAACGGTACAGTCGATAACCCATCCGATGACGATATTACCTATACTCCCAATACCGGGTTTACAGGAACGGATTCCTTTGAATATACAGTCTGCGATGCAGATGGAAACTGCGACACAGCCACCATTACGGTTTTGGTGACTTCACAGGACATTTTGGACAGTGATGGGGACGGTATCGTGGACAGTTTTGAGGACCTCAATGTTGACAATGATAATGACCCATCAACCAATCCTACCGATACCGATGGTGATGGAATCCCAGATTATTTGGACATCGATAGTGACAACGATGGCATTCCCGATAATGTGGAAGCTCAATCGATTTTAGGTTACATACCTCCAAGTTTGGCCGATGCCAATGGAAACGGCCTGGACGATGCCTATGAAGTCGATGGAAGCGTGGGACTGATCCCAGTGGATTCTGACAATGATGGCATCCCAGATTATGTAGATCTAGACAGTGATGGCGACAATGTTCCTGATGCCATAGAAGGGCATGATCATGACCATGATGGTGTGGCCGATGTTATCTTCATAGGTTCTGATAAGGACAATGATGGTCTGGATGATGGCTATGAAGGGGAAACCATGATCGATATCGATGTGAATGACGAAATGGATGACCCCAGCACCGCATTGCCCGATACCGATTCTGACGGTACACCCGATTTCAGGGATTCCGATGATGATGATGACGGTATTGAGACCATTGATGAAGATTTGGACCAAGATGGAAACTACGCCAATGACGATTCCAACGAAAATGGCATACCCAACTATTTAGATCCAGACTTGGGCGAGACCACAGTAGAGGAAATAGAAGTGATCAATGTAATAACCCCAAACGGGGATGGTATCCACGATGAACTTACCATCAATGGGATTGAAAACTATCCGAACAATACCGTAAGAATATATAACAGATGGGGTGTGATGGTGTACCAGACCAAGGCATACAACACCAGCGGAAACATCTTTGACGGCACTTCGCAAGGTAGGGTCACGGTGGACAGTGACAGCAAACTCCCCGTAGGTACTTACTTCTATGTGATCGATTACGAAGACCAAGGTGGAAATATGAAACAGCTTTCGGGCTACATATACATAAACAGATAAAAGAAATGCTAACTGTGGAAAGACATATCTTTAAAGGAAAATTGGGATGGTTGCTTGCAATTTTGATGGTTGGAACCATGTCATCGCTCCAAGCACAGCAAGATGCCCAATACACCCAGTATATGTACAACACGGTGAGCGTGAACCCCGCCTACGCAGGATCTCGCGGGCATTTGAGCATAGCAGCGCTCTACCGCAACCAATGGTTGGGCCTCGACGGAGCCCCGGAGACCCAGACACTCAACATACACACCCCAATGGGTTATCGCGGGGTGGGATTGGGGCTTTCCATTGTCAACGATAAGATTGGGCCCACTTCAGAAACCTATTTTGATGTGGATTTCTCCTATACCATCCAAACTTCATGGGAAGGAAGATTGAGCTTTGGCCTAAAGGCCAGTGCCCACATGCTGGATATCCGCTATTCCGAATTGGATGAATTTGAGATAGACCCGCAATTACAGTCACAGCAAGACATACAAAACAAGTTTTCCCCAAATATTGGGGCAGGGGTCTATTACCATACTGATAGGTTTTACGTAGGCCTTTCCGCACCCCGGATATTGGAAACCACACATTTTGACGAATCTTCCGTATCCACCGCCAAGGAGCAGATCAATATGTATTTCATCACGGGCTACGTTTGGGACCTAAACCCCTTTTTGAAATTCAAGCCCACACTTTTGACCAAGGCGGTACAAGGAGCTCCATTACAGGTCGATCTTTCAGCAAACTTTATGTTGAACGAAAAATTCATTGGCGGACTGGCCTATAGATGGGATGCTGCCTTTAGTGGACTTTTTGGCTTTATGTTATCTGACCAAATGATGATAGGGCTGGCCTATGACCGTGAGATATCGGAACTTGGAGCTGCGACCTTTAACGATGGATCTTTCGAAATCATCATAAGGTATGACTTCATTAGGAATATAGGCAACCTGAAATCCCCGCGTTTCTTTTAGCAAGAAATTAAAGGTCAATTCCCGATCTTTTTCCTTTAAAGGTCATATTTTTACTTTATGAAAGAGGAAAAAGTGATACTGGTCAACGAGAATGATGAACCCATTGGATTGATGCCCAAGATGGAAGCACATGAAAAGGCGCTTTTGCATAGGGCATTTTCGGTTTTTGTCATGAACGAAAAAGGAGAGACCATGTTGCAACAGCGGGCCAAGGAAAAATACCACTCCCCATTGCTCTGGACCAACACCTGTTGCAGTCATCAACGGGAAGGGGAAAGCAACGTTGAAGCCGGAAAGCGCAGACTTATGGAGGAAATGGGTTTCACCACGGAGCTAAAGGAATTGTTCTCCTTCATCTACAAAGCACCTTTTGACAATGGGCTTACGGAGCATGAATTCGACCATGTCATGATGGGCACCTATGAAAAAGACCCGAACATCAACCCAGAGGAGGTGGCAGACTGGAAATGGATGCACCCAGAAGACATCAAGGATGACATGGCCAAAAACCCGACACATTACACAGCTTGGTTCAAGATTATTTTTGAACGGTTCTATGACCACCTAATGAAGAACATCCCTGCGCAATGAAAGTAAAAGTCAGTAGAAAGGCAAACTTCAATGCTGCCCATAGATTGTACAGACCAGACTGGGACGAGGAGAAAAACAATGCCGTTTTTGGCAAGTGCAACAATCCCAGATTCCATGGACATAATTATGACCTGATCGTAAGCGTGACTGGGGAAATCGATACCGAAACGGGATATGTGATGGACATGAAAGTGCTTAAAGATCTGATCAAGGAGCATGTGGAAGATGCCCTGGACCACAAAAACCTGAATCTGGATGTCCCGGAATTCAAAAACTTGAATCCCACCGCAGAAAACATAGCCGTGGTCATTTGGAACAAATTGCGACCACATATTGAAAATGAGAAAGAATTGGAAGTGGTACTCTATGAGACCCCTCGCAATTTTGTAACCTATAACGGATAAAATGGATCTATACCCTTTGAAGTTTCATCCCATTTTAAAAGAGCGCCTATGGGGAGGAACAAAGCTGAAAGAAGTGCTTGAAAAACCGATAAACAGTGATATAACCGGTGAAAGTTGGGAGCTTTCCGGCGTGAAAGGGGATATTTCCCATGTGGCGAACGGTCCCTTGGAGGGAACCTCTGTTGAGGAATTGATCGGGCAAGATCCCGAAGCATTGTTGGGAAAGAGCGTGGTGGAGCGGTTCGGAAACGAATTTCCCATACTGATCAAGTTCATCGATGCCAAACAGGACCTTTCCATACAGCTTCATCCCAATGATAAGTTGGCAAAAGAAAGGCATAATTCCTTCGGAAAAACGGAAATGTGGTATATTATGGATGCCGACCCTGGCTCCAAACTTATTGTCGGTTTCAATAAAGATGTCGAAAAAGCAGAGTACATCAAAAGTTTGGAAGAAGGCACCTTATTGGATTTGATGAATTATGAGGAAGTAAAGGAAGGGGATACTTTTTTCATCAACACGGGAAAGATACATGCCATCGGGGCGGGAGTGATGCTGGCAGAGATACAGCAGACCTCGGACATCACCTACAGGGTGTTCGATTTCAACAGAAAGGACAAAGACGGGAACCTTAGGGAACTGCACACCAGTTTGGCCGTAGATGCCATCGACTATGATAAAAAGGATGATTTTAAGGTGAGCTACCCCAAAACCAAGGATGTGGTCAATGAAATGGTGGACTGTCCCTATTTTAAAACCAATTTCATGGAACTTACCCAGACGAAGCGGCAAGATCTGACTTCACGGGATTCATTCACCATCTATATGTGCGTTGGTGGAAAAGCAGAGATCACGAATGATTGGGGAAGTGCCCAAATACAAAAGGGAGAGACCATTCTTCTTTCAGCATCAACTACTTACGTGGAAATAGAAACCGATGGGGCCAAACTTTTAGAAGTAACCATTTAGTAGTACCTTTAGCAAAAATACCGTTATGCCAAGTATTCGCGATTTAAAGAAGGACATCAATTTTGTTTTGGGAGACATCATTGAGGCAGTTTATATATGGGAAGCCGGTTCCGGCAACAAGGAATCGGAGGAAGGAACCGTGATCATTGACAAGGCCATTGCCATATTCGATGAACTCATGGACAAAGTTCACCAAAAGGATGTGGAAAACCGCAAGGCCCATTTTAGGGAAATACGGAACGAACTGGAAGAAAAAGCCACCCAGCTTGTGGAGGAACTGAACAGTTTGGCCGGTTAATCCTTTTTGGTACCCAAAAACTCCCTGAAAGCCTTCCCATATTTGGATGACGCTACTTCGGGCGATAGGACTTTGTAGATGGAATCCAGATATTTTGGGTTGGCATCGCTTGCCTCGGTCATCATAATGTAGGGAGTGGCATACGAACTGCCATTGTTCAGCCCAAAGTTGAGGGCATATCTGTACCTGTTTATGGTATTCTGATCGACCAATCGCTGGAGGGAGTCCAAGGCGGTGGAATCTTCTTGGAATTGTGGCAACGAAGCCTGTTGAACCAAACTGAGCTCCCTGATGTTGAACTTAGAGGCCATTTCATAGTACTCCTCAAGTTTTTCCTGGGATTTGGAACCTGTTATCTCCACATTGGTGTCAAAAGTATTCCAAGCAGTATTGATGGTAATGGTCCCGGGCTCACCAAAAAAAGTGATGCGATCGTTGATGTCATTGTTGTCTTTTTTCTTCAGGTAGAGGTAAAAAATATCCGGGTTTTGCACCTCTTCGGAAAAAGAGAACTTCCCATCCCCTTGAATTTCCAATGAATCCAACACCACAAGGGTTGAATCTTGAAACTGTTGCAGGTAAAGCGTCCCCTTTTTTAGACCTTTGATGTTTCCGTTGACCAACATGGTGTTTTCAGTGCTTTTTTCACACGAAACCACTATTATTCCCAATAGCACTACGAACAATATCCTTTTCATCCTAAAATTTTTGCAGGGCAAATATCCATAAACTTCTCAAAATAATCTAAACTTTGGAGGCCACTTCCATCAACAAAGCACATAAATACGCCCCGGCCGTACCCACAACATAGCCAAAAACTGCCAAAAGAATGCCCACGGAGGTGAGCGAGGGATGGAATTCCGCTGCCACCACCGGTGCCGAAGCGGCCCCGCCCACATTGGCCTGGCTGCCCACTGCCAAGAAAAAGAAAGGAGCCTTGATGAGTTTTGCCACCAAGATCAACAATCCGGCATGTATGGTGATCCAAATGAGCCCAATGGCAATGAGCCCAGGATTTTCAAGCACTTTGCCCAGATCCATTTTCATGCCGATGGTGGCCACCAAAATATAAATGAACACGCCCCCGATCTTGCTGGCCCCTGCACCCTCGTAGTTTTTCGCTTTGGTGAAGGACAGACCAATGCCAATGGCCGTAGCAAAGACCACCATCCAAAGAAAATCGGAACCCAACGAGGACAATATTTTTTGTGGATTTTGGATCACCTCAAAATTCTGATGTAGAAAATCCGCAAAATGAAATCCCAAAAAATGGGCAATGCCCACCCCTGTAAAGGCAAAAAAGAGCATCATGATAAAGTCCGGCAAGGAGGTGACCCGTGCAATTTTTTCGGTGTAAGTGGATACTTTTGCCTTGAGTTCTTCAATGGACCGGGTATCCGCTTTGAGCCATCGGTCTATCTTTTTTGTTTTCCCCACACCCAGCAGTATAATGGCCATCCATAGATTGGCCACCACAATATCGATGAGCACCATCCCCCCATAACTTTCCTGGTTGTACTTGAAAACTTCCAACATGGCAGCTTGGTTGGCCCCGCCACCGATCCAGCTTCCTGCAATGGTGGCCAAACCTCTCCAAACGGCATCAAAACCACTTCCGCCGACGGTCTCTGGTGAAAAAATGGAAACAATCAATATAGCAATGGGGCCACCGATGATGATGCCCGCCGTTCCGGTGAGGAACATGATGAGTGCCTTCGAGCCCAAGTTCATAATGGCCTTTAGGTCTATGCTCAAAGTCATCAAGATCAGTGCTGCGGGCAAAAGGTACCTGCTGGCCACAAAGTAGGTCTGGGAAGCAGATTCGTCCACAATGCCCACACTGGCCAAAATGGCGGGGAGCAGATAGCACATGAGCACAGTGGGAACGATAGTATAAAATTTGTTCCAAAACCCCGTTTTGATAGACGAGGTATAAAAAACGAAGCCTAGACAGAGGCAGAGAAGACCGAAGATAACGGTGTCATCAGTAAAGGGTAGTTGGTTCATGGTATCAATGGCTAAAAGTCCAAATATAGGAAAATCAAAAATGGGCATTGGTCCCATGGCCGTAGAGGTTATCAAAATGTGAAGATCGGGTTGTCCATGCGTTGAGTGGGCCATGAAATAATTATCTTTAATGTTTTTTAGATTCAGTTCCCTACTTATAAGAAACCATCTTTTGTATGAAAAAAATATCCGTTTTATTGTTGCTGTTTCCTGTATTGGTACTGGGAAACAATTTTTGGGGAAAAACAGGGCACCGTGTCACCGGTGAGATAGCCCAAAACCACCTGACCGGGAAGGCCAAAAGGGCCTTGGACGATTTATTGAACGGGCAGAGCCTCGCATTTGTCTCCACATTTGCCGACGATATCAAGGCAGATCGGTCATATTCCAAATATTCTCCTTGGCATTACGTCAACTATCCATTGGGGATGCGATATGAGGATTCCGAAAAAAGTGGGGAAGGCGATATCATCATGGCCATTGAGGAATGCACTGCCATTATAAAGAATGAAAAGAACAGTAGGGAAGACCGTGTGTTCCATTTAAAAATGTTGATTCATCTGATCGGGGACCTTCATCAGCCCATGCATGCCAGTAGGGCAGAAGACAAGGGCGGCAACGATATCCAGGTGCAGTGGTTTGGCCAAGGGAGCAATCTCCACCGGGTTTGGGACAAAAACCTGATTGAATCCTACGGGATGACCTTTACCGAACTTGCTGGGGAGCTGGATCATTTTTCAAGAAAGGAACGGAAAAAAATCCAAGAAGGCACTATTTATGATTGGGTGCATGAATCCCATGAAATATGCGAGGGATTGTATGGGTCTGTCAATGTGGGGGATAAATTGGGCTACCAATATTCCTATAAATACAACGACCTGTTGTTCCAACAACTCCAAAAAGGTGGATTGCGGTTGGCCAAGGTGCTCAACGACCTTTTTGACTGATCGGTTTTATTGAAGTACGGTTCTCAACTGGTTCCTATATTCGGAGGGATTCTGTCCGGTAAATGCCTTGAACGACTTGTTGAAGTGGGAAAAATTATTGAAACCACTGTCGTAGCACACTTGGGTAATGCTGATGGGCTGTTCTGCCAATAACTTGGAGGCATGCACCAGTCGATATTCATTTACGAACTGGGTAAAGGTCTTATTGGTGATCTTTTTGAAATACCTACAGAAAGAAGGAACCGTCATACTCACCATGTCGGCAATTTGATCTAAACTGATATCTTCCTTAAAATGGGTCTTCACATGATTGAAGACAATATTGATCCGATCGTTGTCCTTCACTTCTGTTTCCAGGGAGAAACCTTCTGCGTTCAACATGTGCATTTCATTGGAAGTGGCAAGGATGTTCAAAATGTTGAGGATGGACAATAGCCTTTGGAAGTCGGTCTGGTATTCCAAAATTTCCATCTTTTCACCAACCTTTACCTTGGTCTTTCCAGAAAAGGCAATACCCCCTTTGGCCACCTCGAACAATTTTTGAATGTTTTTCATCTCTGGGATGTTGAAAAAATCACTGCCCAGAAAATCAGCCTTCATCTGTACCAAGGTCTCGCTCTTGTTACCGGTCAGTTTGTCGGTAAAGCCGCAATGTGGCAAATTGGATCCTATCAAAATCAAATCCCCGTTTCTATAATAAGAAACATGGCTGCCAATCTGTCTCTTTCCAGATCCCCCGTTCACATACACCAGCTCCAACTCTGGGTGGTAGTGCCAGCCATTGTTCTTGTTCTCATTACTTTCATTGAACTTCTGAAAGGTAAATGAGTGTCCAAAACTAGGTGCTATGGCTTCAAAAGCAGGTTTGAGGGTCATGTATGACAAATTTTGTTCGGTAGTATAAAGGTATGTCGATATTGGTCGAACACTTATCCGCAAAATTACCATAAAAGTGTGCTATTTTATCATTAATAAAAGGTTAAGATGTTATCCGTGTTAAAATTGCACATAAACTGGAAAAGATGGTGGTGTTCCTGTTTTCTATTGCACCCTACATTTGTCTAGTAATCTTAAAAAACGAAAGTGTTATGAAAGCAGTAGTAAAAAATCTAACAGTAGCAGCGGTCCTTTTGGTATCTGCCATGGGATTGGCCAATGGAACAGCAGCCGATTTTGGTAAAAAAATATCTACCAAGAACGAAGTTGAAAAGAACCTTATCACTATAGAGTTGGATCCCGTGTTTGTGAAAAAGGGCCAAAAGATCATGATGAACCTTTTGAACATTTCCCAGGACAAAGTGACCCTAAAGGTATATGACAGTATGAACAGGCTTGTTTACAAAGAACAGATCAGTGGTAAACTAGTTGTGGAAAAAGCATTCAATTTTGAGAAAGCCTTTGAAGATAGTTACACCATTGTGGTTTCCGATAAAAACGGAACATACAAGGAGACCATCGAGGTAAAATAGTTTGTTTAGTTAATTTTTATGTGCACGAGGGGGCCGAGAGGCCCCCTTTTTTTATATCCATTTTTTTAGTCGCTCCCTTTTCGCCTCGGGCAGCGCATCATTTTCAATGGCCAGTTGCAAAAGTGTTCTGTCCTTTTCTTTGGCATGGAGCAATGTGAAAAATTGTTGGGTGGTCAATGGATTTTTCGATGCTTCGACCAGTTCCATGGCATCGCCCACAGAAACCTTTCCAGGTTCCAAAACACGCAGATAAGTGCCCGGATGTGCGTGATCGATAAAGGCTTTTAGGATATTTTGGTCGCCGAACCGGATACCAAGCTTGTAGCAGGGTTCCCTGGGCTGCGTGATCTGCACCAGTGCCGAACCCAGTTTGTACACACTTCCAATGCGTATTTTTGATTCGTCCAGCCCTTCCACGGTCAGGTTTTCACCGAACATGCCCCAGTCCCAATCCAGATCGGGGTACTTTTCTTTCCAATAGGGATAATGGTCCGAAGAAAACAGATAACAGGCTTTATATGGGCCTCCATGGTGCTTTCGGTCCACAACGGTATCACCTTGGACATCTTCCATATCCAAAAGAACAGGTTCACCAACGGGGTATTTGTAGATCCCCGTATTGGTTTCCTTTCCGTTCCAAATTATTTTGGTGGGTCGCCCTATGTTGGTGGAAATGATTTTCATGTAGCCAAGATAAAAAAACCACCGCTTGTAGCGGTGGTCCTTCATTTTTAATTGATGTGAGGAAGAATCAATCCTCTTTTTCCAAGCGCTTGGTCATGGTAAAGCCTACCAAAAGACCCACGCCCGCCAGTGTAAAGATGGTGCCGGGATAGGCTACCTCATCGTCCACTCCCAGATTGTACACCAACATGGAAGCCACAAAAATGGCCAGTCCAATACCGATGAGCAACAAGGAAATGTTGAGGATGATGATTTTCCAGAAAGGTGCCGCACCTTCGCGCCTGCCCTTCACAAAAATACTGGCGTCCGCCCCTTTTTCTATCAAGGCAAGGCGTTCTTTGTTCCTGGTTGAAAAATAGAGGTAGGCAATGGCAAAAATGACCCCAAAAATAATCGGTATGATAATTACTTCAGATCCCATAACTGTTCGTTTAAATGATTAATACTATTTGTTTTTCATAAGCTATGACGATGGTTTTCAGGAACAGGTTACATAATTTTATAAAAGAATGGATTGTTGTAACCCAACAAGGTGTTCTGTCGTCCAATGTGCAATGCTGACCAATAAAGAAAAAGAACTGATCGAGAAAGTGTGCAACGGCAATACCGTAGCCTTTTCCAGTTTGGTGGACGATTACAAGGACCTGGTCTATACCCTGTCCTTGAGGATGTTGGGAAACAGGGAAGATGCGGAAGAGGTGGCACAGGATGTCTTTATAAAGGTATTTACCGCTTTGCGTACCTTTAAGGGTGATTCCAAATTGTCCACATGGATGTACAGGATAGCGTACAATGCCTGTTTGGACAGGATCAAAAAGAATAAAAAGCAAAGGATGCACGTGGAGGTGGAGCATGTGAAGAAAGTGGCGTTCATGCAAATGGACAATGCGCTGGACAAAATGCTTCAAGAGGAGCGAACAATATTGATCAATGCCTGTTTGGCCAAATTGCCGCCCGAAGATGTCGCCATCATATCGCTTTTTTATTTTGATGAAAGGAGCCTTTTGGAGATGGAGAAGATCTTGGACCTTTCAGCAAACACCATTAAGGTGAGATTGTTTCGGGCCAGAAAAAAATTGGCCATCATCATGGAAAGAAATTTGGATATCGAAATAGTACAGAGCAATGGATGAGCACGAAGAAAAAGAACTGGAAGCATTTATGGACAAAATCATGGCAGACGCTCCCTTGGAGTCGCCCTCCATCGATTTCACCAAAAACCTTGTGCAGCGTATCGAGGCAGCACAACACAAAGAGGTGTACCAATACAAACCCATAATGCCCAGACAGGTGCTAGTTCTTCTTTTTATTGGGTTGATGACCTTGACTTTCTATCTCATTGCCCAATACGGTCTGGAAAGTGATGGGGGATGGTTTGGAAACGTATCCGTTGAGCCCCTTTTTGACAATGTATGGGGCTGGTTGGAAAATTATACCTCTTCCAAGATTTTGATGTATGCCATATTGCTCTTCGGGCTTTTGTTCTTTGTGCAGGTGCCGCTGTTGAAAAAACAATTGGACAAAAAACTGATGTTAGATTGAGTAGGAGTAGGCCCAGTACATCAATGCAAACTGTAAGGGTATCCTAAGGATCAATGCCCATTTTGGTAGGCCGGCAGCGGCTTTTTCATTAGAGAGCATATAAAAATGCACGGGTAGAAAGGCGGCCAGCATCAGAATGATGCCGAAGATGCTCAGTCTTCGGCTTACATCGAAGCATAGGCCAATCCCCAAAACAATTTCCACCGCTCCGCTCAGGAATACAAAAAATTTATGGTAGGGGAGATACCTAGGCATCATGCGCATGTACATTTTGGGCTTGATAAAGTGCACAATGCCAGCCAAAATATACATTCCTGCCATTACATAAAGATGCCATGGTGCCATAGATCAATCTTTAAATTTCCAAAACGGGATCGCCTTCTCTGTTATGATGGTGGTCTCCCCTTTCACCTTCCGTTTTCTTTTTAGCTTGAGGATGTGCTTGCCCTCTTCCAGATTTGATATTTTGAGGAAGGTCTCGAATCCGAGCATATTGTTCGGGCCTGTGGTCAAAATAAAATCTTCATCCATTTGCAAGGTGTCAATTTCGAAGGAATGGATATCGTTGAAAGTCCTCAAGTACACTTTTCGGATACTGTCTTTTTGTTGGGCACTGATTGTCCGATCATTCGAGCTGATACTGATCTGGATGTCAGAAGTGAGTCCCCTTTGGTCTATTTTGGGCCGAAGGGAATCATTGAATATGAAGATGCGCTCTTCCAGGTTTTCAGAAAAGGGCATGAAAACGTTCAGATAGGATGTGGTGATCACTTTGGAGGGGATGACCATGCTGCCCGGGAAGTCCCCATCATCGGTCAACATATCCAAATAATTTTCCTTGTTGGCAAAAATGCTGGACGAATTTTGGTCCTTTTCCAGATAGTTGGAATTTCTGTATTCCAAACTGGTAATGATCAATATCAAAATATATATGGGAGCCAGCATAATGGTCAATCGCTTGCCAAAGCGATGGTCCAGAAAATTATAGACCAAGGGCCTATAGAGAAAAGAAAGGGTCAAAAAACTGAATACCCAATAGATGGGAAAATAGAATTTGGCCACCCATTTGTTTCTTTTGAGCAAGCCCTGGGTCAAAAAATCGATAAAGGTGAGGAACATTCCCACTATGATGAACACAATGAGGATGGAACCAAAAATGCTTCCCAGACGTTTTGGCAACCAATCGCCCTCGATGATGAAATTGGCCACCAATACAATGGAAATGATAATGATGGTCACGGCCAGTACATAGAAGATCAACAGGAAGGAAATGGCAAAGAGCACACTGCAATAGTTCTCCAGATTGGCGATATACCGATCAAAGGAAACAATCCTTTTCTTCAGGTATTTGGTGAACCGTTCGGAATACCTCAGTTTTTCAAACTCAATGTCCCCGGACACATAACGGAGCCCAAGGGCACCGATCCACAGTCCCCTGAGAATGACGTGGAGCAGCAAGTTGAAAAGAAGAATGGAACTGGCAATATGTAGGATGAAATAGGCCACAAACCGATAGATGTGCTGCTGGTTTTCGGCATTGATCATTTCTATCCGAAGTGGCTCATAGGCTGTGAACAGCCCAAAAATGGAGAATCCGGAAATGATGAGCTCCAATTCCCAACTTTGTTGCTGAAGGGAGTCCAACAATTTTTTGAAGGACGGGCTATTGTAATCGTTATGGTCCACAGCTTGGTCGATTGGTAGGGCCAATATAATCATTAAAACGAAAAGCCGCTCATTTTGAGCGGCTTTGTATCAGTTGGGAACCAAGTAGATATGCTACTTGATCATCTCATAGCTGCGGGCAATGAACTTGGTCAGTTCCTCACCTTTTAGCAATCCCTTGGACAATCGGGCCAAATCGAGGGATTGGTTGATCAACCGTTCCCGCTTTTTGTCCGTCTTGGTGCTCAAGATTTCGCCCACCAACTCGTGGTTGGTGTTCACGATGAGGTTGTACATATCGGGCATGTTGCCCATACCGAACATGCCACCGCCACCAGTGCGCTGCATTTCCTTCATTCTTCGCATAAATTCCGGCTCGGTGATGATGAAGGGCGATGCACTACTGTCCATGGCCTCCAATTGAATCGTATAGCCCTTGTCAGCAATGGCACTTTCCAGATTGGTCTTCAATCGCTCCTTTTCTTCATCGGAAAGTTTGGAAATGGCCGTGTCCTCTTTTTTGATGAGGTTGTCAATATGGTCCGCATCCACCCGCACGAAAGAAACCTTCTCCTTGGAGGTCTCCAATTTTTGCAACAAATGGGGAACAATGGGGGAATCCATCAACAGAACCTCGTAACCTTTGGCTTTGGCCGCTTCGATGTAGCTGTGCTGCGCCTCCTTGTCCGAAGCATAGAGCACTACCAATTTGTCGTCCTTGTCCGTTTGGGCATCCTTGATCTTGGTTTCCAGTTCCTCGAAGGTGTGATAGGAGCCATCCACTGTGGGATACAGCGCAAATTTCTCTGCCTTCTCAAAGAATTTTTCCTCAGTGAGCATTCCGTACTCGATCACCACTTTGATGTCGTTCCATTTTTGTTCAAAATCCTCCCGGTTGTTCTTGAAGAGCGAGCTCAACTTGTCCGCAACCTTTCGGGTGATGTAGGATGAAATTTTCTTCACCGCGCCATCGGCCTGAAGATAGGACCGGGAAACGTTCAAGGGAATGTCGGGCGAATCGATGACCCCACGTAACATGGTCAAAAACTCAGGGACTATGCCCTCCACATTGTCCGTGACAAAAACTTGGTTCTGATAGAGTTGTATCTTATCCTTTTGGATGTTGAGGTCGTTGCTCAATTTGGGAAAGTATAGGATGCCCGTCAGGTTGAAGGGATAGTCCACATTGAGGTGGATATGGAAAAGCGGTTCCTCGAACTGCATGGGATAAAGTTCCCTGTAGAAACTCTTATAATCCTCATCTTTCAGGTCGGTAGGCTGTTTGGTCCAAGCAGGTTCAGGATTGTTGATGATGTTGTCCACCTCCTTGGTCGGTGCCGGTTCGTCCTCTTTGGCTCCTTCAGGTTTGGGCAGGGTCTCCTTTTTGGTGCCAAATTTGATCGGGATGGGCATGAACTTGTTGTACTTCACCAAAAGTTGGCGGATTTTGGAATCTTCCAAAAACTCAGTGGAATCTTCCGCTATGTGGAGAATGATCTCCGTGCCCCGCTCTTTTTTGTCGGCCCCTTCCAGTGTGAATTCCGGGGAACCGTCGCAGACCCAATGCACCGCTGGTTCGTCCTGATAACTTTTTGTGATGATCTCCACCTTCTCGGCCACCATGAACGCAGAGTAGAATCCCAGCCCAAAATGACCGATGATACCTGCATCTTTCCCTGCATCCTTGTATTTGTCCAAGAATTCCTCGGCGCCCGAAAAAGCAACTTCGTTAATGTATTTTTTGACCTCGTTCTCGGTCATCCCGATACCTTGGTCAATGATATGGATGCGTTTGTTGTCCTTGTCCACCTTCACCTCTATGATCGGGTTGCCATATTCTACCTTGGCTTCCCCGATGGAGGTCAAGTGTTTTAGTTTTAAGGTTGCATCCGTAGCGTTGGAAATAAGTTCCCTTAAAAAGATTTCATGGTCGCTGTACAAAAACTTTTTGATCAAGGGAAAAATGTTCTCTACCGAAACATTGATTTTACCTGTTGCCATCGTTATGTTTTTTTTCTTTTGACCTTCTCAAGTCAAAAAAAATACCAGAATAAGAAATCTGACAAACTGACACTGCACACATGTCCATAGAGCCGAATATCAACTTTAACAAAATTTTGTTTATTTTTTTTTGTAAAAGATTAAACAAAGATGGTATATTTACAGTGTTATAGGAAAAAAATGCTATGAAGTAGTACTGCACTATAACAAGTTTGTTTATTTATTGGTTAGGTTGTTGGAAATGCACTTTCGCCTGAAAGTGCATTTTCTTTAAGAAATAGGTTCTTCAAGCCTTTCCATATTGTGTATGCTTCGTTAAATTTCAATAGTATGGCAAGTAACTCCAAAACCGTTTTGACAGAGGATAAATTGATCGGTCTTTATATGGAATACACCTTGGACAATGAAAAGATTCCGGCTTCGGTGTATAAATTTTGTAAGGACAACAAGTTGAAGGAAGAGGAATTCTATGGTTTTTATGGCTCTTTGGAAGCGCTCCAATCATCCATTTGGGACAAGTTCTTCAAAAACACCATGGATCTCTTGGTGAAGAACAAGCAATATAACGCAATGTCCAATGAAGAGAAAATGCTCACTTTTTTCTTTACGTTTTTTGAAAATCTGGGTCTGAACAGAAGCTATGTATTGTTTGTGTTAAAAGCGCATGCAAACCCCATCGAAAATTTAGGCCAATTAAAAGGGCTTCGCAAGCAGTTCAAAAGTTTTGCCTCGGAGCTTATCGAGCAGGGAAACAGCGAAAAGAACCTCAAAATATTGAAGCACAATGCACCTCTTTTTTCCGAAGGGGCGTGGTTGCAATTTTTGTTCCTCCTAAAATTCTGGATGGAAGATGGTTCCCCCGGTTTTGAAAAAACGGATATCGCCATAGAAAAATCGGTGACCACCATTTTCCAAATTTTTGAGAACACTCCTTTAGAGAAAATAATCGATCTGGGAAAATTCCTCTACAAGGAAAACTTTGCATAGGGGCCTATGAAAACTTTGGACAAAATCCCCACGGGGAAAATGGAACGGGCTGGAAAACTGGTGAAAACGGGGGTCAAGATCGGTGGAAACTATGTGAAATATTACGGTAAGAAACTGGTCAACCCAGAAACTTCACGGGAGGAATTGGACCGGGACAATGCCGAGGACATTTACGATGGACTAAAAAGTTTGAAGGGAAGCGCCCTGAAGGTTGCCCAGATGCTGAGTATGGAGAAGAACCTTCTGCCCAGGGCCTATGTGGAGAAGTTTTCCCTTTCACAATTCTCAGTCCCTCCTTTGTCCGCACCATTGGTCAGGAAAACGTTCAAAAAATATCTGGGCAAGTATCCGGAGGACATTTTTGATGAATTTGAAAAAGACTCTGTAAATGCCGCCAGCATCGGGCAAGTGCACAGGGCCAAAAAGGACGGTAGGAACTTGGCCGTAAAGATCCAGTATCCAGGTGTGGCCGAAAGTATCAGTAGCGACCTGGCATTGGTAAAACCTGTGGCCATCAAAATGTTCAACTTGAAAGGAAAGGATTCCGAAAAATATTTCAAAGAAGTCGAGCACAAACTGATTGAAGAGACCAATTACATCTTGGAACTGGAGCAGAGCAGGGAAATCACCAAGGCTTGTGAAATTATCCCCAACATGGAGTTTCCGCAATATTATACAGATCTCACCAGTGAGCGCATTCTTACCATGGATTGGATGACGGGACTACACTTGGGCGAGTTTACCCAAACGGAGTTCGATCCCAAATTGGGAAACATATTGGGCCAGGCATTGTGGGATTTTTATATGTTCCAGATCCATCAACTGAAAAAAGTACATGCCGATCCACATCCGGGCAACTTTTTGGTTAGCCCAAAAGGAAAGTTGATTGCCATTGACTTTGGTTGTATCAAAGAAATTCCGGAAACATTTTATGTGCCTTATTTTGAATTGGCCAAAGAAGAGAACATCAACAATGACATGGTGTTCATGGAAAAATTGTATGATCTTGAAATCTTGACTGCGACCGATTCCAAGGAAGAACTTCAATTTTTTACAGCCTTGTTCAAGGAAATGTTGACCATCTTCACTTCACCTTTTCATAAGGAAACATTTGATTTTGGTGACGAAGGATTCTGGTCCAAGATTGCCAATCTCAGCGAACGATACTCCAAAGATGAACAAATCCGGAAAATGAACGGCAATCGAGGCTCCAAACATTTCCTATATATCAACCGAACATTTTTTGGGCTTTACAACCTTCTTCACGATTTACGGGCCAAGGTGGATGTAAACTCCTATGAAGCTTATATGGATTGATTTTTTTGATGAATAAAAAAACCGTTCGCGAGAAGACTAGCGAACGGGATTTTTATTTTGAACAAGGTTCAGGACTTATTTCTTCTGTTTCACATAGGAATCCAACCACTGGTCTTGCTCCCACAAGAGGTGCAGGATGCTTTCCTTGCCCCTATACCCATGGCTTTCTTTGGGGAGCATGACCAAACGGACCGTTGCGCCAAGTCCTTTCAAAGCGTTGAAATAGCGTTCGCTCTGCATAGGGTATGTACCCGAGTTATTGTCCGCTTCCCCATGGATCAACAAAAGTGGGGTCTTCATTTTATCGGCATGCATGAAGGGCGACATGGTGTAGTACACCTCGGGAGCCTCCCAGTAATTCCGTTCTTCGCTCTGGAAACCAAAAGGGGTCAGTGTCCTGTTGTAGGCACCGCTCCTGGCAATGCCCGCTGCAAAGAGATCGGAGTGGGAGAGTAGGTTGGCCACCATAAAGGCGCCATAACTGTGCCCGCCGACAGCAACACGGTCACGGTCAATGTAGCCCAACCCATCCACGGCATCAATGGCAGCCTTTGCATTGGCGACCAGTTGGCTTCTGAAGGTGTCATTGGGCTGCTCATTGCCCTCACCGATGATGGGAAAGGAGGCATCATCCAGCACCACATAACCTTTGGTTACCCAATAAATGGGCGATCCCCAACTGGGATAGGTGAACTCATTGGGATTTTGGGTGTTCTGCGAAGCACTGTTCTTGTCCTTGAATTCCCTTGGATAGGCCCAGAGGATCATGGGCTTTTTTTCTTTTTTCTCCATATCGTACCCTACGGGAAGGTAAAGGGTCCCGGTAAGCTCCAAGCCATCGTCCCTTTTGTAGGTAATGACCTCTTTATGGACATTTTGGATGCTTTTGTACGGATTTTCAAAAGAGGTCAACTGCATTGGCCCTTTCCTTTTGATGATGCTCTTGTAGTAATAATTCGGATATTCGCTGGGCGACTCTATCCGGACCAACAACTGGTCTTTTTGCGGATCGTACTCGATGAGACGTTCCAGTTTTCCTTCCATTTTTGAGGTATATAGGCGGGTTTTTTTCAAAGTGCCCAAATCCATTTTCTCCACAAAGGGGAATTGGCCTTCTTCGGTATATCCGTCCCCGATCAAGTACGCATTGTTTTTCTTGTCCAGGGAAAGTACCCAGCTTCCGTTTTCGTTTCTCTTGGTGATAAAGTTTCCTGGATCACTATAGACATCTTGGTAATTTCTGTCCGATATTATCTTAGGTTCTTTTTCAGGCTGGGATGGATCAAAAAGATAGGTCTTGGTATTCCTGTTGTTCCACCAGCGGTCATGGGCGATGGCAATGTTGTCGTTCCCCCATTGGATGTAACTGAACCTGTTCTTTGTTTTCAAAATGGATCTGCCCTTCCCATCGAAAGGGGCTTCCAGTTCAAAGACCTCATCCCGATAGGGAACTTCATTCTCTGGGTCTCCACTGTCCAATGCCTCAACATAGGTCAAGATTGCCGGCTTGTCATTCCTCCAGCTTAGGTCCCGCATACCGGTTCGTTCTGCCATAAAACCCTGGGGCAGATCTTCGATGAGGGGCACTTCCAGAATTTTCTTTACCAAGCGACCATCCTTTCCATAAATGTTCGTGGTATTGGGAAACCTGTAATAAGGTACCAGATAGGAGAAGGGCTTGTCTAGGGTAACAGCCATTACGTAATTGCCATCAGGGGAAAAACTGATACTGGTGTACATGTCCGTCTCTTTCCATTTGGTCTTGCTCCCGTCAAGATTTACTTTGTAAAGCTCCGAGCGTGCCAATTGTTCAAAGTTGAACTCGTCATTTGGGTTCTTCAACAGATCTTGATAGGTCCGGTTCTGGGCCTTTTTGCCATCGTTTGTTGAAATGGTAGGGCCTTCTGGAACAGTTTCGCTGGCATCGATCAAAGGTTTGCGGTCGTCGGGCAACATTTTGACCAGTAGGGACTCACCGTCCTTGAACCAATTGACGACGTCCCTCATGTTGGCATTCACATTGGCCTCGGTAAGGGTGGTGGCCTTGGCCGTTTCCATATCTAGGACCAGGACTTCCACACCCTCGGAAGTGGTATGGGTAAATGCCATTTTGGTTTGATCTGGCGACCAATTGAAATTGGCCAGCCTTGGATTTTCAGGGAGCCCGTCCACTTGTACATCCCCATCTTTGCCAATGTTTTTGAGTTTGATGTTGTTGTAATAATTGGTACGGCTGCCTATATTGGTCTTAGGGTTGATCCGCAGTCCTGCCAATCGAAGCTCTGTTTCCGATAGTTCCGCTATGGTCTTGTAATAATCACGATAGAGCAGCAGCATGTGATCGCCATCATCCGTGATCAGGACACTGGGTGCCATGGGGGCATTGACCAGTTCAAGTATTTCTTCGGGAGGTTGTTGGTAAGTGAGTTTTTCCTGTGAATGCCCAATGCTGAAAATGAACAAGGACAGAAAGAACAATAGTTGTTTTTTCATGATGATATTTTTACAGGTTTGTGAAGCACTAGCTTCTTCATTTTTTAAAAATACAATTTTTAAAATGTATTATTTTGGCGGACTTTTAAACATTTGGCATGAATATTTGCTAAATTTCAATTTGTAACTATCTTTTCGATTTAAAATTTTTTTTGCATGTACAATTCCAAGATTGCAGGATTAGGTTTCTACGTCCCTGAAAATGTAGTGACCAATGATGACTTGTCCAAAGTGATGGACACCAATGACGAATGGATCCAGGAACGGACAGGAATCAAGGAAAGGCGTCACGTGGTAAAAGGCGAGGACACCACTACCTCCATGGGTGTAAAAGCAGCCCAAAAGGCCATTGAGCGGGCTGGAATCGACAAGAATGATATTGATTTTATCGTTTTTGCCACCTTGAGCCCCGATTATTACTTTCCCGGTCCGGGTGTTCTGGTCCAGCGAGACCTTGGCCTTAAAACAGTTGGGGCCCTCGATATCAGAAACCAATGCTCCGGTTTTGTGTACGGCATTTCGGTGGCCGACCAGTACATCAAAAGCGGAATGTACAAAAATGTGTTGGTCATCGGTTCGGAGCTTCATTCGCATGGTCTGGACATGACCACACGGGGCAGGGGAGTGTCCGTGATCTTTGGCGATGGGGCAGGAGCAGCAGTGTTGACCCGTGAGGAGAGTCCGAACAAGGGAATCCTTTCCACACATTTGCATTCCGAAGGAGAACATGCCGAGGAACTTTCTTTGATTGCCCCGGGAATGGGCAAAAGATGGGTTACGGACATTATAGCGGATGCAGACCCGGAGGACACATCCTATTATCCGTACATGAACGGACAATTTGTGTTCAAAAATGCAGTGGTGCGCTTCAGTGAGGTCATCATGGAAGGCTTGCAGGCCAATGATTTGAAACCATTAGACATTGACATGCTGATTCCCCATCAGGCCAACCTTCGGATCTCACAGTTTATCCAAAAGAAATTTGAACTCTCCGATGACCAAGTGTATAACAATATCATGAAGTATGGAAACACTACGGCAGCCTCAATCCCTATTGCCTTGACCGAGGCCTGGGAAGCTGGGAAGATCAAGAAGGGCGATCTAGTGGTATTGGCCGCTTTTGGTAGCGGATTTACCTGGGGAAGCGTCATCATAAGGTGGTAGTTTATGGGCAGACAATTGGATGGACTCACTCGGCCCCTGATCGATTTCATTGAAGACCAAAAAATTTTCTTTGTGGCCACGGCGATGGAAGAAGGTTCGGTCAATGTATCCCCAAAAGGTCTGGACTCGCTTCGGGTGATGGGGCCGAACAGGGTGCTTTGGCTTAACTTGACGGGAAGTGGCAATGAAACGGCCATACATCTCAAACACAAGAACCGCATCACGCTCATGTTTTGTGCTTTTGAGGGAAATCCGATAATCCTCAGACTTTATGGCAGGGCACAGGTCTATGAATTTGGGGATGCGAAATGGAAGGAACATATAGGAGACTTTCCTGAAATACCCGGAAGCCGACAGTTGATAGATGTGCATATCGATAAAGTGCAAACTTCCTGTGGAATGGGCGTCCCGTTGATGGACTATCAAAAGCAACGGCAGGAACTTGTGGATTGGGCCTCACGAAAAGGCGAAGAAGGTCTTAGGGAGTACTGGAAGAAAAAGAATACGACGAGCTTGGATGGCTTTCAATGATACCATCACAAAAGACAGAACCCCGACCTTTTCCAAGACCGGGGTTCTTTATTGATGCCCTTGAAAGACTAACCAACCAACACTCTGGCAAGGATCATCAATTTAGGTTATTATAGGATGCCACCACCACCTTGCTTGGTGTTGTCGTCCCTGTTTTTACGTTGCTTGGCGCGGTTTTTTCCACTGCCGAAGCGATAGGACAATCCTACGTAAACGTTGTTGCTCTCCCAGTTAAAGGCACCTTCCTGTGCGTAAGGGTAATCGCCCTTGAAGGCAAACCGCATGGTGTTGAAAATATCATTGTAGTTGAAACTGACGGTGCCCTTGCCTTCGGCAAAACTGTAACGGGCACCCAAATTGACAAAGTACATGGGTTCTGCATCAAACTGGATGCTCCTGTTCCTTCCCCTGTAAAATCCAAATGCTTGAAGGGTCAACTTTTTGTTCACCGTGAAGCTGTTGTTCATTCGGAGATTCCAGGCGGTATTGTCCACCTCCACGTTTTCGATGACAATATCTTCCTCTGATGGATCTGGGTCGGTGGTGTTCAGTGTTTCTGTCAGACCGCGCTGGGTTTGGGAGAACAGGTCAAAACTGCCGTTGATGCTCCACCACTTCAAGGGTTTGTAATTGGTGGACACCTCCATACCATAAGCCGAGGTATTGTCAAAATTGTCAAAGGTCAATATGGATTTGTTCAGGTCCAAACGGTCCACATAGATGGCCCTATTGATCTCATCGGCAATACTTCTATAAAATATGCCCGCCGTGATGCTTCCGTTCTTTATCCTCTTGGTATAGTTGGCCTCATACGAACTGGTGAACTGGGGTACCAAGTTTGGGTTTCCAAAGGCGGATATCAGTGGAGTGGCAAATTCCCTGATGGGATTTACCTGCTGCAATCCGGGACGATCCACGCGTCTGCTGTAACTCACTTGCAACTGGTCCTTTTCGTTGGGGCTGTATGTCACAAATGCCGATGGATAGATCTGGGTATAATTGTCCGTGAAGGCACGTACGGTATTGGTGTCCGCTTTCACTTGAACATCCTCTATGCGAACCCCCATTTGGTAGGACCATTTTTTGTAGGTCTGCCCAAAAGTGGCGTAGGCAGAATAAATGTCCATATCATAAATAAACTTGGTGGATGGGGTAGGAACCAGTTCCCCGCCAGAGTTAAAGGACTGTCCGGTAGAGGAATAGTCCACCTTGGTCTCAAAATTCCTGGATTCCAACCCAACCTCCAATTTGGAAATACTGTCCAACGGGTTCACATAATCCAAGTTGGCAATGGTCTGGGTGCGTTCCGTGTCCACAAAGTCCATATAATCTGGGTAGAGGGAGGCACCGATGGAGCTGAAGTCGGCATCCTGACCGCTTTCAAACTGGTTATGGTCCACTTCAAGCTCTATGTTGTGCCCTTCTTTGTTGAAATCCAATTTGTAATCAAAATTGTACTGCTCGCTTCTGTTGTCGGAGACATCCCGGAACAACTGGGTGACATTTCTTGTGGGATTGTTTAAATAAGTGACCGCTGTGGAACCATCACCGATACCATCATAAATGTTCTGGTTGGTGAACAAAGAAATGGTATTCTTGTCGTTCAGATAAAAATCGACCCCCAACTTGTATAAATGTGACTTGTTATTATTGAAGAAATCAAATTTTTGGCGTGAGTTTTCATCAACCCGCAAAATACTTCCGTCATTGACCCATTTACCGATGTTGTTGCCATAGTTGCCATAAAAGTTGAACTTTCCGTTCCTGTAGTTCAAGTCGATGGAGCTGTTGAACTTGGCCTCGATGCCTTTGGTGAGCCCCATGTTAACATTCCCGTTGAAGCCAATGTTGACATTTTTGTGCAATACAATGTTGATGATGCCGCTCATTCCCTCTGGATTGTATTTTGCCGAGGGATTGGTGATGAGCTCTATGGATTTTATGGATGTTGATGGAATCTGTTTCAACAATTGTGCTACGGGCACGTTGGACAATTTGCCATCGACCATCACACGCACATTGGAGTTGCCCCTTAAGGTGATGTCACCCGTTTGGGAATCCACGTTCACCGATGGGATGTTGTTCATGATATCGGATGCGGTGGCACCAGCAGTGGTCAGGTCTTTCCCAACGTTTATGACCTTTCTGTCCACCCGCTGTTCAATGGTGGTCCGCTCTGCCACCACTTCTACCTCCTCCAGTTCACGGGTTTCCTCCATCAGGGTGATGGTGCCGATGTCCAGATTTCTGTTGTTCTTGGAAAGCACCAATTTTTGGGAGTGGGTCTTATAGCCAATAAATTGGACCTCCAGGGTGAAGGTGCCATCATTGAGTTTTTTGATCTCGAATTTTCCATCTTCCGTTGTTATTCCCCCCGTGATGGTCTCGGTGCCGTCCTCGGATTTGATGACCACGGCCGCATAAGGCACAGGTTGGTGGAGCGCATTGTCCACCACCGTTCCGGAAATGGAGCCCAGTGCAGTGTCCGGGTTATTGGCAAAAGAGAATGATGAAGAAAGACTGCACGCAAAAAGCGCAAAAAGTAAGGTCAACCTTTTCATGAGTTGTTCGTTTTTTGATTGATGATTGTTTTGATTGATGATATTTTTAAGACGCCTACGATTGCGGAATGTTACAGCCAAATTTTTTTTTAACATTCTTTAACAAACAATCAAGGAAGAGGTGGAGACCTTTGTAAGGAAAGTGCAATTAGGTGGACAGAACAAAGGGAATAAAAAGAAGAAACCCCGACAATTAAATTGCCAGGGTTGTACATTGATAAGCTATACTAAACACTAACCATTAACTATAAAAAATACAGTCTTACCAATGAAAGTTTTTTATATACACAATAGACGGATTATTTTTGAAATCGTTACAGTCTATGTGTCAGTTTAACACAATAATTAACAAATGGCAAAAGCACTTGTTTTTGGGGCTTCATTGAACCCGGAAAGATACAGTAACATGGCAATTCGTAGGTTGGTCGAAAACAATATTGAAACAACCGCATTTGGGATACGTGGGGGAACTGTATCAGGGGTACAAATTAAAGACAACTTGGATGATTTTCAAAATATTGATACCATAACCTTATATCTAAATCCATCAAAACAACAGGAATACTACCAAAAAATAATCGATTTAAAACCAAGACGTGTCATTTTCAACCCCGGAACGGAAAACCCCGAATTTTACAAAATCCTTGAAAAAGCTGGGATTCAGGTCGAAGTGGCCTGCACCTTGGTGCTGTTGGCTACTGGGCAGTACTAAATTTCCCCCTTTTTTTGATCAGCCACAACCCAAAGAAGGTCAGTAGTCCGTTCAATGGTAACAATTCATAGCCCACTTGGTAGCCACCCAAATAGGAGGAAGGGATGTTGGCGATCAAAATAATGATGCACACCGAGAGCAAAGCGACCACCCAAACATATTCATCGTGTATCTTGTGCTTGGTGATGATGCCAAAGGCAAATAGACCCAATAAGGGGCCGTAAGTATATCCTGCCACCGTCAACAAACTGTCTATCACATTGCTGCTCAGGATATATTTGAAGGCAATGATGACCAAGATCAGCATTAGGCTCATGCCCACGTGCGTGCGCTTGCGTATTTTTTTCTGTTCGGCATCGGCCATTTTCTCCACGTTCAAAAAATCCACACAGAATGAGGTGGTCAACGAAGTCAGCGCACTGTCAGCACTACTGTATGCAGCAGCGATCAGTCCCAGCATGAAAGTGATCGATAGGGCCAATCCAAGTCCGCTGTTCAAGGCTATCTCGGGGAAAAGCAGGTCTGTTTTTGGGGTTCCGTCCATGAGCGGAATACCTATACCGTTTCGTTTGGCGTAGATGAAAAGCAACGCGCCCAACAACATAAAAAGAAAAGTGACCCCAACCAGTACAAAGCTGAAGGAGACCATGTTCTTTTGTGCATCCTTCAAGGATTTGCAGGTAAGGTTCTTTTGCATCATATCTTGATCCAGACCCGTCATACAGATGGTCACAAACATTCCGCCCACAAAGGATTTTATAAAATAATTCCTGTCCAAAAAGCTATCCGTCACCAAAAAATCATCATACGCTTTCAACTCCTCAGAAGCCAAAAATTCACCAAAGCTCCAGCCCAGCTCTTGGTTGATGAACACAATGGAGAGCACCACGGCCACGATCATAAAGAGCGTTTGCAATGTATCGGTCCAAACAATTGTTTTGATGCCCCCTCTGTTGGTGTAGATCCAGATCAGCAAAATGGAGATGACCACCGTGAACTCAAATCGCACTCCAAGATCATCAAAAACAAATTGTTGCAGCACAATGGCCACAAGGTACAGCCTAAAGGCTGCCCCCAAAACCCTGGAGACAAAGAAAAAGAACGCCCCCGTTTTATGGCTCACCGTCCCGAACCGTTCCAGCAGGTACTCATAAATGGAAGTGAGGTTGAGCCTGTAATACAAAGGCAACAGCACAAAAGCCACCACAAAATAGCCGACCAAATAGCCCAGCACCACCTGCATATAGTTGAACTGGCTGTCCTCCACCCATCCCGGGACCGATATGAACGTCACCCCCGATAGCGAGGCGCCCACCATGCCAAAGGCCACCACAAACCATGGCGATTGCTTCCCTGCCTTGAAAAAATCGGCGTTGGAATCGTTTTTTCCAGTAAAGTATGAAATCAATATAAGTACCAAGAAGTAGGCGCCTATCAGTAGGAGAATTTGTGTGGCTGACATATATGTAATTTGATTTGCAAAATACGAAAGTATATTGGTAACTCTAAAATCGTAATTTTGTAGGAGATTTGAGCCCATGGAATTTTCATCAAAGCTATTGGAAAACGCAGTTTATGAAATGTCGCACTTGCCTGGCATAGGCAAGCGCACGGCATTGCGGTTGGTCCTTCACCTGCTGAAACAGCCGCAGGAGCGAACGGAACTGCTCACAGATGCCCTGATGAAACTCAAGAACGAGGTGAATTTCTGCCGGAGCTGCCACAACATTTCCGATATCGAACTCTGCGAGATATGTGCCAACCCCAAACGGGATGAGAGCTTGGTGTGCGTGGTGGAGGACATCAGGGACGTGATGGCCATCGAGAACACCTCACAGTACAATGGCCTCTACCATGTGCTCGGGGGAAAAATATCGCCGATGGAAGGCGTGGGACCACAAGACCTGAACATCAATTCCTTGATCCAGAAGGTGAAGGAAGGCACTGTCAAGGAACTCATATTTGCCCTTAGCTCCACCATGGAAGGGGATACGACCAATTTTTATATTTACAGACAATTGGAAGGTCTGGGAGTGGCGACTTCCACGATTGCTAGGGGCATTTCGGTGGGTGACGAACTGGAATATGCAGACGAGGTGACCTTGGGCAGGAGTATTGTGAACAGGATACCTTTTGAGAGCTCCATAAAGGCAAATTAGGAGATGATTAAAAAATACACACAAATCAAAAATAAGTGGATTTCTTTAGTATTTTTGCAAAATACAAGTCAAAATCACTTTGATAAATAAGAATATGTCAAAATTTGAATTGAAATTACCGCAAATGGGGGAGAGTGTCGCCGAGGCTACATTGACCTCTTGGTTGAAAGAAGTTGGCGACACCATTGAACTGGACGAAGCTGTCTTTGAAATAGCCACGGACAAGGTGGACTCCGAAGTGCCCAGCGAAGTGGAAGGTGTGCTTTTGGAAAAGCGGTTTGATGTGGACGATGTCATCAAAGTGGGTGAAGTGGTCGCCGTGATCCAAGTGGATGGCGATATGGATGATATTTCAGGGGGAAAGGACACTGTCGATGAATTGGAGGAAACCACCGAAGAGCCTGCTGCGGTGCTGGAAACCCAAATGGCCCAGGTAAAGGAATCCGTATCGACCCACGCACCCGATTTCTCAAATGCTGACCGTTTTTATTCACCTTTGGTGAAAAATATAGCTAAGGAGGAAGGGGTCTCCATGGAAGAATTGGAAGCCATCATAGGCACGGGTAAAGAAGGTAGGGTCACCAAGAACGATATCATGGCGTATCTGGAAAACCGTTCCAATGGAAACGCAAAACCTGCCCCGACCCCGGCACCAAAAGAGCAAAAACAAATTGAGGAGGCACCACAACCACAACCACAGAAAGCAATAGAGGAGAAACCCAAACATGCGCCGATTCCAGTAGGACAAGGGGATGAGGTAATTCCATTGACCCGAATGGGCAAACTCATTGCGCAGCACATGATCGATAGCGTTTCCACCTCTGCGCACGTGCAAAGTTTTGTGGAAGTGGACGTGACCAATGTGGTGAACTGGAGGGAAAAGATGAAGAAGGCCTTTGAGCAACGCGAAGGGGAAAAATTGACCTTCACGCCCATATTTATGGAAGCCGTGGCCGTGGCACTGAAAAAATTCCCGATGATGAACATTTCATTGGACGGTGACAGGGTCATCAAAAAGAAAAACATCAATTTGGGAATGGCAGCAGCCCTCCCCGATGGCAACCTGATCGTGCCCGTAATCAAAAATGCAGACCAACTGAACTTGGTGGGCATGGCAAAAACGGTCAACGACTTGGCCAATAGGGCAAGGAACAACCAATTGAAACCCGATGAGATAAAGGATGGAACCTATACCGTTACGAACGTGGGCAGTTTTGGGAGTGTTTTCGGTACGCCCATCATCAACCAACCCCAAGTGGGTATATTGGCCCTCGGTGCCATCCGGAAGATGCCTTCCGTCATCGAGACCGATCAAGGAGAATATATAGGTATCCGCAGTAAGATGTTCCTTTCACATAGCTATGATCACCGTGTGGTCAATGGCGCTTTAGGCGGAATGTTCGTCAAAGCAGTGGCCGATTATCTGGAAGCTTGGGACGTGAACAGGGAAATATAACCGAAAAAAACGGTGCATGTTCCTTTCACTATGTGTAATTTAGGGAGCTAAAGCCTTAGACAAACATTCAAAGACCCCACATGCAGTTACAATTGACCAAACCTATATGCTTTTTTGATCTGGAAACCACGGGAACCAACGTGGCCAAGGACAGAATTGTGGAGATTTCAATCTTAAAGGTGTATCCCAATGGAAACAAGGAGAGCCGAACATGGCTGGTAAACCCAGAAATGCCCATTTCCCCAGAATCGGAGGCCGTGCACGGTATTTCCAATGAAAAGGTTGCCAACGAGCCCACTTTCAAGCAACTTTCCAAGGAAATCTACAAGATGATCCGCGATAGTGATCTGGCCGGCTTCAATTCCGATCGTTTCGACATTCCGCTACTTGTGGAGGAAATGCTCCGGGCAGACATTGATTTTGACATGAAAAGCATGGTGTCCGTGGATGTACAGACCATTTTCCATAAAATGGAAAAAAGGACATTGGAAGCTGCCTATAAGTTCTATTGTGACAAAGATCTGGACGGTGCACACAGTGCCGAAGCAGATACCCTGGCCACTTACGAAGTGTTGTTGGCCCAATTGGAAAGGTACCCCGAACTGGAGAACAACGTCAAAAAGCTATCGGAGTTCACGACACGGAAACAATCCTTGGACTTTGCCGGGTTCATTGCCTTGGATGAAAATGAGCAGCCCATTTTTTCGTTTGGCAAGCACAAGGGCAAGACCGTTGATGAGGTCATGGAAAGCGAGCCGGGCTACTTTGGATGGATTTTGAACGCTGATTTTCCGCTGTACACGAAAAAAGTACTTACCCAGATCAAGTTGAGCAAGCTCAACAACAAACTTTGAGAACAGAAATACAGTACATAACCCCAATAGTGATCATTTCATGAAACTGATATGCATAGGCCGCAACTATGTGGGCCACATTGACGAACTCAACAACGAGCGGCCAGATGAGCCTGTTGTCTTCATAAAACCGGACTCGGCCGTACTTCCCAAAGAACAGGATTTCTATATCCCCGAATTTTCAAACGATGTGCATTACGAAGTGGAGGTATTGGTCAAGATTAAGAAAGTAGGAAAGCATATCGCCAAGGAATTTGCACATAAATATTATGACGAAATTGGCCTTGGCATAGATTTTACGGCCCGTGACCTGCAATCCAAGCTCAAGGCAAAGGGATTGCCCTGGGAAAAGGCGAAAGGTTTTGATGGGGCAGCCGTGATCGGTGATTGGGTATCCAAGAACAAATTTAAGAGTGTGGACGATCTCCATTTTTCACTGATGAAAAATGGTGAGGTGGTGCAAAATGGCAATACAGCCTTGATGTTGTGGAAAATAGATGAACTCATCGCCCACGTATCCAGCTATTTCATGCTGAAAAAAGGGGACATTTTGTTTACGGGCACCCCTGCCGGTGTTGGCAAAGTAAGCCCAAATGACTACCTTTCAGGAACACTTGAAGGACAAAAACTATTTGAAATTAATGTACGATAATGATTTACAACCTCGATAAAATCAATGAAATGGCCGAAGGTGATGAAGACTTCATCATCTCGGTAATTTCCGTTTTCTTGGAAGAAGTCCCAGAAGATCTGGAAGGACTGGAGAAGGCCATAAACAATAGGGACTATGAAAATGTTTACAAATTGGCACACAAGATAAAGCCAAATGTGGATATTTTGGGCATGGAACAGAGCAGGGCAAGAGCGCTCGAAATAGAAACCTTGGGCAAAAACTCCGCCAGTATGGAAGAAATAGCTGAAAAATTTCCCTTGCTCAAAAAAGATGTACTCCAAGTGGTTGCTGAACTCAAAAAAGATTTTGATCTATAGATGCAGGCCGAGATCATCACCATTGGGGATGAAATCCTCATCGGGCAAATTGTGGATTCCAACTCGGCTTTCATAGCCCAGGAACTCAATAAAATAGGTGTATCCGTATATCAAATTACTTCCATTCAGGACGATCGGGATCATATCACGGAAGCCCTTCGGGAATCGGGCGACCGTTCGTCCGTTGTCATCATAACAGGGGGGCTCGGACCCACAAAGGATGATGTGACAAAAGAAACAATCTGTACCTTTTTTGAAGATGAACTCGTTCGGGACAATGCGGTGTTGAGCCATATAGAGGAACTCTTCAAAAAGTATATCAATTCACCCATTTCCGACCTGAACCGCAGGCAAGCATTGGTGCCTTCCAAGGCAACAGTCCTCCACAATGCGTTTGGCACTGCTCCGGGACTGTGGATGAAACAGGGAGAGGTATCCTATTTTTTTCTGCCCGGTGTTCCTTATGAGATGAAAAACCTCATCACCAGTTCGGTTTTGCCCAAGATCATGGAAACTTATGACAGGCCATACATTGTCCACAAGACCCTGTTGACGTATGGGATGGGTGAAAGTGCCGTTGCGGAGCGAATCGAGGACTGGGAAAATAACCTGCCTCCACATATCAAATTGGCCTATCTGCCCAATCTGGGCAGGGTGAGGCTCCGACTTTCTTCCAAAGGAACGGATAGGGAAGCATTGAAGGCTTCCGTTGAGGCCGAGGCCAAAAAATTGTATCCCATCATTGGGGACATCATCTATGGTGAAGAAGAAAATGGGACCATCGAAAGCCAGATAGGCAAGTTCTTGACCCAAAAGAAAATGACACTGGCCACGGCCGAGAGCTTTACAGGGGGGAAGATTGCCGAACAGATCACATCGGTGCCCGGGGCGTCCAACTATTTTAAGGGCAGTGTGGTCAGCTATGCCACCGATACCAAGATCAAGGTGTTGGGCATCCCGGAGGAAATGATCCAAAAGCATTCCGTGGTGAGCGAAGAGGTGGCCATGGCCATGGCGGAGAACGTCAGGAACCTACTGGGAACCGATTTTGCCGTGTCCACGACGGGCAATGCGGGACCCACCAAAGGTGACTCCGATGCTGATGTCGGAACGGTGTATATCGGGATCAGTACCCCAAGAGGAACAACGGCCCATAAATTTGCCATGGGAAACCATAGGGAACGGGTGGTGAAGAAGTCTGTAAGCAAGGCTTTTGAACTCCTTTATAAAGAAATTTTAAATTTCTGAAAAAGAATTTTGTACGTCCCGTTAAAATGGTATAAATTTGCAGCCTCAATAAAATCACTCAAAAGTTAGGGAGATGTCTAAAGTTTGTGAAGTTACAGGAAAAAAGGTGATGTTTGGAAACAACGTTTCCTTCTCTATCAATAAGACCAAAAGGAGATTTGATGTAAACGTTTCCAAAAAGAAATTCTACATTCCCGAAGAAGACCGTTGGGTAACCTTGAATGTGTCTTCAAAAGGGTTGAAGGTCATCAACAAAAAAGGAATCTCTGCTGTATTGAAGGAAATCAATTCCAAAAAGTAAGTAGTAAAAGCGTTTTAAGCACGATACAATGGCAAAGAAAGGAAATAGGATTCAGGTAATTTTGGAGTGCACAGAGCACAAAGAGTCCGGTATGCCGGGCACTTCCAGGTACGTCACCACCAAGAACAAGAAAAACACGCCAGATAGGATGGAGATCAAAAAATTCAACCCTATCCTTAAGCGCATGACCGTTCACAAAGAAATTAAGTAATTCCCTTTTCATAATAAAGGGCAAAAAGATATAAGCCATGGCAAAGAAAACAGTAGCAACGCTTCAATCATCATCCAAAAGATTGACCAAGGCCATCAAAATGGTAAAGTCTCCAAAAACTGGGGCCTATACTTTTGTGGAGTCTGTAATGGCTCCTGAAATGGTCAACGATTGGTTGAACAAGCAATAAGACAAATTTCCCTTTGGAAATACGGAGCCGCTCTATTTGAGCGGCTTTTTTTATGTCCAGCGGGCACAGGACATTTCACGGCAAAGGAACATTGGTTTAACATAACTCCCCTTACTTTGCTATCTTTGGGGATTATCTATCGAACACAAGATGAGCTTATTCAAAAATATATTTTCCAAGGACAAAAAAGAGACCTTGGACAAGGGCCTGGAAAAATCAAAGACCAGTTTCTTTGGCAAGCTGGGCAAGGCCGTGGCCGGAAAATCCAAGGTGGATGACGAGGTACTGGACAACTTGGAAGAGGTTTTGGTCTCCTCGGACGTAGGGGTGAACACTACCCTAAAGATCATTGAACGCATCGAAGAGCGGGTCTCCCGTGACAGATACATGGGGACCGATGAACTCAACACTATCCTTCGCGAAGAAATAGCAGGACTCCTTTCCGAGACCCATGTGGGCGAAAGCACCGAAATATCCATCCCCGCCAATAAAAAACCGTATGTGATCATGGTCGTTGGCGTGAATGGCGTGGGCAAGACCACGACCATTGGAAAGTTGGCCCACCAATTCAAGAACAAAGGCCTGAAAGTGGTGTTGGGAGCGGGCGATACCTTCCGAGCGGCCGCCATTGACCAGTTACAGGTTTGGGCCGATAGGGTCCAAGTGCCCATCGTCAAGCAAAAAATGGGAAGCGACCCGGCTTCTGTGGCATTCGACACGCTCAACTCAGCCGTTGCAGACAATGCCGATGTGGTGTTGGTGGACACTGCCGGGAGGTTGCACAACAAGGTCAATCTGATGAACGAGCTTTCCAAAGTGAAGCGCGTCATGCAAAAAGTGGTGCCCGATGCGCCGCACGAAGTACTTTTGGTGCTGGACGGATCCACAGGGCAGAATGCCTTTGAGCAGGCCAAACAATTTACCAAGGCCACCGAGGTGACCAGTTTGGCAGTGACCAAGTTGGACGGCACCGCAAAGGGAGGTGTGGTCATCGGTATATCGGACCAGTTCAAGATTCCCGTGAAATACATCGGAGTGGGAGAGGGCATCGAGGACCTTCAGGTGTTCAACAAATACGAATTTGTGGATTCGTTTTTTAAAATGTAAAGTATATGTACAGACAACTCTTTTTCGTTTTTTTGATTGCTTCACTTGCTGCATGCAAACAACAAAAAACAGAACCCAAAGAAGAGGTTGTTCTTTGGATACCTTATAATGATTCCGCCGAAGTGGCGGCGAGTGCTGACAACGAAAGCGAACGGATGCGGTACAAATTCATCCAGAGCAAGGTGTTGGACAAAAATGAGGTGTTCCTGCCCTTGTACGATGAGGTTTCCAAATTTTCACCGGCCCAATATGAGAAGATGAAACTCTTGGTCTTGGAACAGGACATCCCCACCATCCAGAACCATATCAAGGAAGGCAAATTCACTTATGAGGATTTGACATTGTTCTATCTGCACCGAATCTACACCTACGAACTTCCGAACAATACCACGCTCAATACCATCATTGCACTCAACCCAAACGTGTTGGAAGAGGCCCGGAAATTGGATGAAAACTCGGATGGCCACCATCCCATTTATGGAATGCCCATTTTGCTGAAGGACAACATTGGCACTTCGGAAATGAAAACAACCGCTGGGGCTGTTGCATTGTTGGACAACCAAACGGATGATGCCTTTATAGTAAAACAATTGAAGGAAAAAGGAGCGTTGATCTTAGGCAAGGTCAACTTGAGCGAATGGGCCAATTTCATTTGTGATGTGTGTCCCAACGGACAGAGTGCCGTGGGCGGACAGACCATGAACCCTTATGGCAGACAACAATTTGACACCGGTGGCTCCAGTGCCGGAAGCGGTACATCGATGGCTGCCAATTATGCGGTAGGCGCGGTGGGCACCGAAACATCGGGTTCCATCCTTTCGCCATCCAGTCAAAACTCGGTCGTGGGCCTAAAACCCACCGTCGGTTTGCTGAGCCGAACGGGTATTGTGCCCATTTCCAGTACGTTGGACACCCCGGGCCCCATGACCAGAAATGTGACCGACAATGCCATTTTGTTGGATGCCATGCTCGGTAGGGACGGAGCAGACCCCAAGTCGGTGGAACCTGAACCAGGGGTTTTATCTGCATGGACACAACCCGAACCCCTGAAAACTGTTCGTTTGGGTGTGATGAAAAATTTAATGGAACGGGATTCCCTTTATGCCCTCAGTGTTGAAAAACTTAGGGAAGCGGGTGCCGAAATCATCGAATTTGAACCCAAGGATGTCGAATTGGACCATTTTCTCACCTTGTTGAATTTGGACATGAAAAGCGATTTACAGGAATATTTACGCGCCATGGTGAAGAATAAGGACGTGGTAAAGGTTGAAAATATAGAGGATGTTGTCCGTTTCAACAGTGAAGACTCCTTGGTGCGGATACCTTATGGGCAGGCCCGTTTTGATGGTATCTTGGCCGATTCCACGTCCCAAGAGGATTTTGAAAAGATAAAGACCGAACTGAAAAATGCAGGGAAATCTTTCTTTGATGTGATGGAAGGGCAACAACTGGAAGCCATTTTGAGCATCAACAATTACCATGCAGGTTATGCTGCGGTGGCCGAATATCCAGCCCTTACCGTCCCGATGGGGTACAAGCCCGATGGCGAACCCGAAAGTTTGACCTTTATAGGAAGACCTTTTTCAGAGGCGCATCTGCTGCGGATCGGAAAGGCTTTTGAGGATTTGACCCGATCTAGAAAAATACCAGCGGCTTATCAGAATTAATTGAAACTTCCAGTGTATTTTAGGTGGTATTCGTCAATTAGAACTTTTTATTCTTTTGAAGTCAGTACCAACCAGATAATTGCAAATAGCACCTTTCATTTATGTCTGAATCTTCAGGTTTCCACCACCTTGCTAAAGAGATTCTGATCAATGTTCCTCTTGGAATAACTTGGACTTTAGGTTCAAAACCTACATAAGGGAAACGTTTGATTCTTGTGAAAATATCAGGAGATGGATAGTTGTAGTGTTTGTCATCACTATCTAATGTCAAATTTTGGTCGGAAACCCAAAAACCTACACTGTTTTCAGGCAAGTTGTCTTTATCCGAGATATACCCACTTCCGTTACTAGTCCATCCAAGTCGGCCACCAAATATTTGATTAGGTGAACCGTTGTAGATTGGAATACCACTTTTTTGTATATAGGCTGAAATATCACCGATCTTTCTTAGGTATGTCCGGTTTTGAATGATAATATCTTCGATGTGAGGTGGTTCAGTGTCTTGTCTTTCTATAAATTGAATGTCCCAAACATCTCCAATGTTCAAATCAGTATCTGGGTATTGGTCCCAATTGCCAGGGTTCAACAAACGAACAAGCCTATTATTGCTAAGAATTAAACCTCCGACACAAGCGGCATTACCCTTATGAGTTTTTGAAGTGATTAGTATTTCCATTACAAATGAGTGATGCTATAACCCAGTTGTTCAAGCTTGTCCGTGACAATTGATCTATGGCATGCTTCAGGTTTTTCTTCAACACAGAATAAGACCACTCGACTTGCACCAACTTCATCAAGTTTGTCAATAAAACGATCGAAATCGAATTTGCTTAAAATTTTGTCCTTATAGGCGATTGTAAATATTTTACCAAGTTCATTTCTGTCTCGTTTTAACTCTCCTTTTTGTGCGTCGGCCTCTTTCTGTAACTCTCGAATCTCCGAGGTAGGGGCAAGTTCAATTATGTGACCATACTTAATATCGAGTTCATACAGTTTTTGCTGTAGTCGGTTGCTGTTGACAAACGCATATTTTGCTCCACGAACGCCTCTACGTTGTCTTATGTCGCAAAAAGTGTCAATGTTATTTTCCGTAAGTTTATAGAAGTATTCTTGTTCTGTAGAATTGTAAACCCCTATTGTGTAAAATTTCATTTAGTATGATTTTCTTGAAGTAAAGTCCAGTTCTGTACCAAATAGGTCAACCGTTCCTTTTCCTCTTGTCACTTCATTCATTACCGCTTGCTGGGATTTCACTCTTTTGGCAGATACAATATGTTTCAACGAAATGTCTTTATTGAGAAGTTCTTGTCCAATCAACTTGCTTCTGTGGCATTCCTCTGGTTTGGATTCACTACACATTATTGCGAGGTGGATTCTTTTTTCGTTCGCAGTAGTAAGACGTTTAAGTCCTTCTTTGAAGAAGTCCTTTTCTTTAATAAGGTCGTAAACAACTTTTCCATTGTAATCATAGCAGCTCCTATCTTCGGGAAGTCCTCCAAGAGTATCTCCAACAAAAACATACGTGATCCCGCGATTCTTTAACTCCAATTCAAGTGCTGATTGATTGAATTGAGGGTTCCATTTTGAAAATGGTTTTGATCGGATATCGAGAAGATATTCAATGTTGAAAGATTTTAACTCGGCAATGAAGTCATCAATCTTTTTGTTTCCATGTCCTATCGAATATATTGTTGCGTCATTCATATAGTACAATTTACAAAAATCTTCTCAGTTTTCTCAAATGATGCACAACTTGTTTATATAGCTCTAAAAAATATTGCTACCCCCCAAATTAGCCATAAAATCAATGCAAAAAATGGTCTTTTCTGGAAAACCAAATCTTAGAGAACCATGAAACGTAATTATTCCCCGATATAGGCATTCAGCCTTTCCCAGAGCAGATTGTCAAAACTGGAGGGACCCAATTGGCTTTCCCCGGCATCGTCCCCCAATCGCACGATCACCAAGTTTTCACTGGGCACTAGGTAGAGTTTTTGGTCAAAGGCGCCCAGTCCCGCAATAAGGTCGTCGGGAGCATCTGGGAACAGTTCCCCTTCAAAAGTGGTTTCCGAACCGGGAGCTTTGTGCTGGCTCTTCCCGTTCAACCACCATAGATACCCATACGAAGGGTTCAGGTTTTGGGAGGTGGTCGTCATTTCCGTAAAATAGGTCTTGTCAGATAAGATCTCGGTGCCGTCCCACGTGCCCTGGTTCAAACAAAGCAGTCCAAACCGGGCCATGCTCCGTGTATTGCTAAAGAAAAGGTTGTTGTAGCCCACCGTGATCCAATTGCCCTGCATCCCGATCCTGTCCCGTATCTTTTGGTAGGAATAGGTTTTGAAATCCGTGCCGGTCGCATTGGTCACAATCTGGTCTAGTAGCGTATAGGCGGCATTGTGATAATACCAATAGGTGCCCGGTTCATTTTTGTACAGCAGACATTCCTTATCGTAGCAAAAAGGTTCGTCCCCCGTATAGTCCAGCCCTGTGGTCATGGTCAGGTGGTGGCGCACGGTGATATTGGCCTCCTGTTCGGGGGTGAGCATGGACCATCCTTCGCCCAAATAGTCCATGGAAGAGTCGCCGATGGACAGGAATCCCTCCTCTTGGGCAATGCCGACCGTCATGGCCGTCAAGGTTTTGCCGGCAGAGTTCCACGAATGGTTGTCCCCTGCGGTGAAATCGCCAAAATACCATTCCACCACAATTTTGCCATCTTTCAGGATGATGAACCCATCCGTGCCTTTTTCCTCCAGCAGATCGTAAAGGGCCTGTTCGGCAGTGGTGTCCCATCCCAAATCGGTCGGGGAGGTGGTTTCCCATTCCGCGGAACCCACAGGGGGGAAATACAGTTCTCCCGTTTCGGGATCAGGGATGTTGTCGTCATCTCCCGGACCATCGTCCGAAGAACAACTGAAAACCAAAACTAAACAAAGCAGAAGAAAGGGGTGCGTAAATCGTTTCATGACCATGGAATTTGGACGTTAGACCCCCGTTGGGGCCAATGGTTTAACACCATAACAGCAAAATTATGCAGGCAAATCGATGTAATGCGCTGTGTTGTTGTATTTTTGCACTCCATTTATAGCAACTATGCGGACAAAATCGCTCAAGAAGAACAAAATCAATGTGGTGACACTGGGTTGTAGCAAGAATGTCTATGACTCCGAAGTGTTGATGGGACAGCTACGCGCCAACAACAAAGAGGTCGCCCATGAAGAGGAAGGCAATGTGGTGGTGATTAACACCTGTGGTTTCATTGCCAATGCGAAGGAGGAGAGCGTGAACACCATTTTGGAATACGTACAGAAGAAGGAAGAGGGCCTCGTGGACAAGGTTTTTGTGACGGGCTGTCTCAGTGAGCGCTACAAGCCAGATCTGATGCAGGAAATTCCCAATGTGGACGAATATTTTGGTACGAGTGACCTGCCCAACTTGCTGAAAGCACTCGGGGCGGACTACAAACATGAGCTGATCGGTGAACGCTTGACCACCACACCAAAGAACTATGCCTACCTGAAGATTGCCGAGGGTTGCGACCGTCCCTGTTCGTTCTGTGCCATTCCCCTTATGAGGGGCAAGCACAAGAGTAAACCCATAGAAGAACTGGTGGCAGAGTCGGAAAAATTGGCCGCCAAGGGCGTGAAGGAACTTATTTTGATTGCCCAGGATCTCACTTACTACGGTCTGGACCTCTACAAAAAACGGAATTTGGCCGAACTGCTCCAAGCCTTGGTCAAAGTAGAGGGGATTGAATGGATCCGTTTGCATTATGCCTTCCCGACGGGCTTTCCCATGGATGTGTTGGAGGTGATGCGCAAAGAGCCCAAAATCTGCAATTATATCGATATCCCATTGCAGCACATTTCGGATGCCATACTTAAAAGTATGAGAAGGGGCACCACTCAGGCCAAGACCACCAAATTATTGCAGGAATTTAGGGCCGCCGTCCCCGATATGGCCATCAGGACCACGTTGATCGTTGGCTACCCCGGGGAGACCGAGGAAGATTTCGCAATCTTAAGGGATTGGGTCAAGGAAATGCGTTTTGAGCGTTTGGGGTGCTTCACCTACAGCCATGAGGAGAACACCCACGCCTATTCGTTGGAGGATGATGTGCCCGAAGAAGTGAAGCAGGAACGTGCCAATGAGATCATGGAAATCCAATCACAGATTTCATGGGAACTGAACCAAGAGAAGATAGGGAAGACCTTCCGATGCATCATCGATAGAAAGGAAGGTAACTATTTTGTGGGGCGCACGGAATTTGATTCCCCCGATGTGGACAACGAGGTGCTCATCGATGCTTCCAAACATTATGTGAAGATTGGGGACTTTACTACCATCGAGATCACCGATGCTTCGGATTTTGATCTATATGGGGTTCCGGTACAACTGACTTAGAATTTCAACGTTTCCGTTGTAGCTCATAGTCATACAATTCCCTGCCCAATTGGGCCAAAAAAGGAATGCCCACCTCGTCATAGTCGTAGGCATCGTCATTGAAAATACCATCGCTGTTCACGAGAATGGTCGCCGTAATCATAAAGTCCACGTTGTTCAAGGTGTCCTGGACATAGGCGCAATCCGTCAGTGTGCCATAAGCATACCCCACTTTATTGTATATTTTGATGTGCTCCGGCATAGGGTCCGTGGAATCGCCAAACAGGAAGAATTTGACATAACTGTCATAAAACTCCTCCGGGTCGTACCCCAATTTTGGAGGAAGGGTGTGCATGGCCTCCAATAAAAAATCACGCTGCTCCTCGCTCAGGTTGAAACGTTGGTTCTCGGGAAATACTTCTGGAAAAATGACCCGCTTGAGCAGGGCATGCTGTGCGGGTATGGGATAATGGTTCTTCAATGAAAAATCAAAAGGTTCGGTCTGCAGGGAATCATCGGCATAAAACCCCTTTCCCTTTTTGATGCCGTTCAGCGTTAAGGGTTTGGCAGAAGTGTTGATGATGGGCTTGCTCACGGCCGTTGTGGAGTCGTTCAGGTAGATCACCAAAGGTGCGGTGGTGATATCATCCGCATTGGGGGTGGACAATCTATGTGCGATGCGAATGGGCTCCAC
Organism: Allomuricauda sp.; assembly: GCA_048270465.1. Taxonomy (GTDB): domain Bacteria; phylum Bacteroidota; class Bacteroidia; order Flavobacteriales; family Flavobacteriaceae; genus Flagellimonas. The sequence continues at coordinate 112,546 of JBLWSV010000010.1, read as the reverse complement.
GCCCCTTCTTCGCATGCGTTGGTTGAGGTCGTCCTGCCCCAAAAACTCCACCAACCTATTGTTGGCCGCATTGTCCGAAACGGCAAATATCTCGGAAACGGCCTTGGCAAAGGTGGTTTCCGCCGAATCTCCCTCGATATAAAATCGGGTGTGCATGTCCAAAGAATCCACTTCGTTGAGCTTTTCCAGGGCGGCCACGGCAGCGGGAAATTTCACCGTACTGGCCGGGTAGAAATAATTTTCGGGGTTTACCTGAAAATCGTGATCCGTGAAGATAATACTGTCGTTCCTTCGGTCAATCTGTGTAAAACGGATCTGTACCTCATGCGCTTTAAGATTTTCCATGACCTGCTTGATCTGTGGACTTTCGGAAGCGAGGGCTTTCTCCAAAGGATTTTTAGCTTCGGTGTGCGTGCAGGAAATCGCCAGTGCAATCAGCCCAAAAAATGTTGACAGCTTTAACACAGTGACCGATTTTTATAATTCACCCGAATAGATCTGTCCACGGTTGGGCTTTAGGATATCCCTGGCCTCCTTCAGTTCAAACTCCGCAACCACCAAAAAGGCAATACTGTGGGTCGGGCCAAAATGCTCTACACCGCTAAGGTCATATTTCAATTCTTCTATCTCGACAAATTCTTCAAGATGCTTTCTGTAGTGTTCAGCGGTCCGGGCAGCGTTGGGGCCCCTGAAATCCCATATCATTTTTATTTTTCGGTCCAAGATCTTTTCCATGTTAAGTGTTTTATGAATCCATTACGGATATGCCTTTTTCGGCAAAGTTTTTAAAATCCTGCATATATTTCAAGGACTGTTTTTTAAAGGCACCGGGCATCAAAATTCCCATGAGCTTCATGCCAAAGCCTGAAAACTGGAATTCCGATTCCGAGGTCCAACGGGTTTTTCCGTCTTCTTCCCTAAAATAGTTTTTTTGGATGTTGTGCACCCCTTTGGTGTCGTAAGTGGTGTGCATTTCTTCGGGGAGGTTACGCTTGATGATGGTTTCGACCATTTCCATTTCCCGCTTGCCCATTTTATAGCTCAGGCTCATCCTGGCACCTTCTTGGCCGGGGTTTTGCGATAATTGCTCATATTTTATCAACCCTCGCTGCCAGTGTTTCATGTTTTCGGGATCGTCCATTTTTTTGATGAATTCCTCCCTCGGCAAGTCAACGACTATTTCGGTGGTGTACTTCATTTTTGTTTGGTTTTGCACTAATGTAATCATTTCTGCGGTGGTACGGCCTACTAAAAATCTGTTAATGAGAAAAGAACCTGCTTGTAAGGGATCGCGTAATTGTTATTTTTGCGAAATGCTTATGCTCCAAAAAAAGAACCTGATCTTACTTTGTGCCATTTTTGCACTCTCGCTTTCTTCATGCGGCTCTTTTTTCAACAATGAGGAAGAGAAGGAACCTCTGGCCAGAGTAGGGGACGTTTATCTGTACCGGGAGGATGTTGCCTCATTGATACAGGACGATATGTCGCCACAGGACAGTACCCTTTTCGTGACCAATTATATAAACGACTGGGCCTCCAAGCAACTGCTGTTGTCCAAGTCAAGGATCAACCTTCCGGAAGAGAAGCTGGCAGAGTTTGATCGTTTGGTGTCCGATTACCGTGCTGACCTTTACACCAGGGCCTATATTGAGGCTTTAGTGCTACAGGCACAGGACACGGCGGTTACCAAGAGTCAATTGAGGCAATTCTACGAACAGGAAAAAGAAAACTTCAAACTCAACGAAAAGCTGGTACAGTTGCGTTTTGTTGGCATGACAGCACAGTTCATGGACAAGGACGGGGTGAAGGACAGGATCAGGGAATGGAAAGATGGCGACAAACAATATTTGGATTCCATAGCCGTCCAGTTCAAAAAAATCCACTTCAATGACTCCATTTGGGTGAGTGCTTCAAGGGTCATAGAGGAAATCCCGCCCCTCACGGCCGTAAATGAGGACCAGCACTTAAAAAAATCACATTTTTTTGAGCTGCAAGATTCGTTAGGGGTATATTTGGGAGTGGTCAATAATGTGTTGGAAGTCAATGATACGGCACCTTTTGAATATGTGGAGCCGGACATAAGACAGTTGATCCTGAACAGAAGACGGTTGAATTACGTAAAAAAATTACAGACCGAAATTATAGATGAAGCGATTAAGAAGAAAGAATTTGAGGTTTATGAAAAAAAATAACAGGGCACTTTTTGCCATAGCGTTTTTTGCAGTGCTCGGTATGATCCATGCACAGGAGATTGATGAAGCCTTGGTGGAAACGGATACCACAAGCTCGTCCAACAAAGTCAAATTGGATGGCATAGCGGCGGTGATCGGGGATTATGTGATCTTGGAATCCGATATAGACAAAACCCTGATCGACCTACAGAACCAAGGAGCATCAACACAGGACATTACCCGTTGCAGTCTTTTGGGAAAACTTATGGAAGATAGGCTGTATGCCCATCAAGCGGTGCAGGACAGTTTGTTGGTCTCCGACGATCAAGTGAATGCACAGAGCGATGGACAGATCCAACAATTGGTAGCGCAAGTGGGTTCCATGGAAAAAGTATTGAAATTCTACAAAAAACCGGATGTGGAAAGTTTCCGTGCCGAACTTTTCGAGATCAACAAACTTCGCATGTTGTCGGAAAAGATGCAGGGCAAGATTGTGGAAAAGGTAGAAGTGACCCCCGAAGAGGTGCGTCAGTTTTTCTACAGCATCCCAGAGGATGAAAGACCCGTGTTCGGCGCCGAACTGGAAATTGCCCAGATCGTAAAGCAACCCGAAGCTCCAGAAGAGGAAAAGCAGAAAGTCATCAACCAATTGAAAGAGATCAGGCAGGACGTGCTGGAAAATGATGCCAGCTTCAAGGTCAAGGCCATTTTATATACTGAAGATGCCTCTTCGAGGGCGAATGGTGGCTTGTACACTATTACTAAAGAGACCCAATTTGTCAAGGAATTCAAGGATGTGGCCTTCAGCCTTAGGGAGGGGGAAATATCCGAACCATTCGAGACCATATTTGGCTACCATATCATCTTTGTGGAAAAAGTAAGGGGACAGGAAAGGGATGTCCGTCATATCCTCATGATTCCCAAAGTGCCACAAAATGCCATTGACAAGGCGGTCCAGGAATTGGATTCCATCCGACAGCACATTCTGGACGGCAAATATACTTTTGCCGATGCGGCACTGAATTTTTCAGATGAAAAGGAGACCAAGTTTGATGGAGGTCTGCTGCGCAACCCCATCAATTTTGATTCCCGTTTTGAGCTGACCAAAATGGATCCAACGCTCTACAATCAAGTCCGTAACCTAAAAGATGGGGAAATTTCCAAGCCGCTGCGCGAAGATGATCCCAGAGGAGGTGCCCCCAAGTTCAAGATCATGAAGATTTCCAACAGATATGATGAGCACAAGGCAGATTTTGCCAAGGATTACCTCAAAATACAGGAATTGGCACTTAGGGAAAAACAATTGAAAGCCATCAAAAAATGGATGGACGAACATATTGAAGATACCTATATCCACGTGAATGTGGACAATAGAGAGTGCGATTTTGCAAACAATTGGGTAAAGGAGTAGGTACATGTCGGACGTAGCTGCGGTAGAAAATCTCGTAAAAAAACACCAGGCACTCAAAGAGGAAATTGCCAAAGTCATAGTGGGACAGGACAAGGTGATCGAACAGATTTTGTTGTCCATATACACCGGTGGTCATTCACTGTTGATAGGAGTTCCAGGATTGGCAAAGACCTTGATGGTCAATACCATTGCACAGACCTTGGGTCTGGATTTCAAGAGGATACAATTTACCCCAGACCTCATGCCCAGCGACATATTGGGAAGTGAGGTCTTGGACCAAGACCGCAACTTCAAGTTCATAAAAGGCCCTGTTTTTGGAAACATCATCTTGGCCGACGAGATCAATAGGACACCCCCAAAGACACAGGCCGCCCTTTTGGAAGCCATGCAAGAAAGGGCCGTCACCATCGCAGGCAAACAATACAAGCTCAATAGACCATATTTTGTGCTGGCCACCCAAAATCCCATAGAGCAGGAGGGGACCTATCCCTTGCCGGAGGCACAACTGGACCGATTTATGTTTGCCATCGAGCTTACCTATCCTTCCATTGAAGAAGAAATACAAGTGGTAAAGGCCACTACTACTGATGACGAAATCCAACTGAACACTCTTTTCGATGCAGATGAGATCATAGCCATCCAGCATTTGGTTCGACGCATCCCGGTTCCTGACAACGTAATTGACTATGCGGTAAGATTGGTCAATAGGACCCGGCCCGGTTTGGAAGGCTCATTGGATTTTGTGAACAACTATGTGGATTGGGGTGCAGGGCCCAGGGCATCGCAAAATTTGGTGCTGGCAGCAAAGGCCCATGCGGTAATACATGGAAAGTTTTCTCCGGACATTGAGGACATCAAAGCCGTTTCCACTGGCATTCTCCGTCATCGAATCCTTAAAAATTACAAAGCCGAGGCAGAAGGCATTTCAGAAGAGACCATAATCTCGGAATTGCTGTAAAATCACTGATCCACCATTTATTTAGGTCGATTCTAATTCGAAAATACCCTGTATTTTAGTAAATTTACCCAATTACTAAAATTTTAAAAAAGCAATTGTATAATGGCATTTGATATTGACATGATTAAGGGCGTCTATGCTTCCATGGGGGAGCGTGTGGAAAAAGCCCGTGAACTGGCTGGAAAGCCATTGACTCTATCTGAAAAAATATTGTATTCACATTTGTGGGACGGAATGCCCACCAAACAATTTACCAGAGGAAAGGATTATGTTGATTTTGCTCCGGACAGGGTAGCTTGTCAGGATGCCACTGCCCAAATGGCATTGTTGCAATTCATGCATGCAGGAAAACCAAAAGTGGCCGTGCCCACAACCGTGCATTGTGATCACCTCATCCAGGCCAAAGTAGGGGCAGAGGCTGATTTGAAAAGGGCCAACCAGACCAGTAACGAGGTTTTTGATTTCTTGGAATCCGTATCCAACAAATATGGAATAGGATTTTGGAAGCCGGGAGCCGGGATCATTCACCAAGTGGTTCTGGAAAATTATGCTTTCCCCGGAGGAATGATGATCGGTACCGATTCCCACACGGTAAACGCAGGTGGGCTCGGAATGGTGGCCATCGGTGTAGGTGGGGCCGATGCCGTTGATGTGATGTCAGGTATGGCCTGGGAGTTGAAATTCCCCAAACTGATCGGGGTCAAGCTCACTGGAAAACTTTCTGGCTGGACAGCGCCAAAGGACGTGATATTAAAGGTTGCGGACATACTCACCGTTAAAGGAGGAACTGGAGCCATCATCGAATATTTTGGGGAAGGAGCCACATCCATGTCCTGCACAGGTAAAGGTACGATTTGTAACATGGGTGCTGAGGTTGGGGCCACTACTTCAACTTTTGGATATGATGAATCCATGGACCGCTATTTAAGGGCCACCAATCGAGCAGATGTAGCCGATGCTGCCTTGGAAGTAAAAGAACATTTGACCGCCGACCCAGAGGTCTATGCCAATCCTGGGCAATATTTCGATCAGGTCATCGAAATTGACCTTGATACTTTGGAACCACACTTGAACGGACCTTTCACCCCGGATTTGGCCACTCCCATTTCCAAAATGGGCGAAGCTGCCAGAGCCAACGATTGGCCGTTGAATGTTGAAGTGGGATTGATCGGGTCTTGTACCAATTCATCATACGAGGATATTTCGAGAGCAGCCTCCTTGGCCAAACAAGTGGCTGAAAAGAATTTGAAGACCAAATCCGAGTTTACCATAACCCCAGGTTCCGAACAAGTACGTTTCACCATAGAAAGGGATGGATTCATAGATACTTTCAACAATATTGGAGCCACTGTGTTTGCCAATGCCTGCGGACCATGTATCGGTATGTGGGACCGTTATGGGGACAAAGCTGCGGAAGGGCCCAGAAATACCATTGTACACTCTTTCAACAGAAACTTTGCAAAAAGAGCGGACGGTAACCCCAATACTTTGGCCTTTGTGGGGTCTCCTGAGTTGGTGACGGCCATCGCCATCGCCGGAAGGCTGGACTTTAACCCGATGACCGACAAGTTGATCAATGAGGACGGGGAAGAGGTGATGTTGGACGAACCCAGAGGTTATGAACTTCCGCCAGAGGGCTTTGCCGTGGAAGATGCGGGCTATATTGCTCCTAAGGAAGACGGTAGCAGCGTTGAGGTGAAAGTTGCCCAAGATTCAGAGCGTTTGCAGCTGTTGGATCCTTTTGAGCCCATAACACCGGATAGTTTGCAGGGCATGAAGCTGTTGATCAAGGCTTTTGGTAAGTGTACTACCGATCACATTTCAATGGCCGGGCCATGGTTGCGTTTCAGGGGGCATTTGGACAATATAGCCAATAACACCTTGATTGGCGCTGTGAACGCCTTCAACAAGAAAACCAACTTTGTCAAGAACCAATTGACAGGTGAATATGGCGGCGTTCCAGATACCCAACGCGAATACAAAAAAGCGGGCATCAAAACACTTGTTGTGGGCGACCACAACTATGGCGAGGGATCGTCCAGAGAGCATGCGGCCATGCAACCAAGACATCTGGGCGTTGCTGCTGTTTTGGTCAAGTCATTTGCAAGGATACACGAGACCAACCTGAAAAAACAGGGAATGCTGGCCTTGACCTTTGCCAATGAAAATGATTATGATCTGATTCAGGAAGACGATACCTTCAATTTTGTGGATGTCGATCAATTTGCCCCCGACAAACCATTGACCATTGAAGTGGTTCATGCCGATGGCAGCAAGGATACCATAATGGCAAACCATACGTACAATGATGCACAGATAAAGTGGTTCAAGGAAGGTTCGGCACTGAACCTGATCAAAAAAGAAAATGCTTAATAAGTTGCATACAAGATAATTGGAACAAACTCCTGATATTGTAAAAGGTATCAGGAGTTTTTTGATTTATACAAAAAACTTTCCCATGAAGATCAATAAAAAAACCGTACTCAACATTGTATTGATTCTTTTTGTACTCTCTTTTTTTGTCACCCCGCTCGGACATTATGGTAAAATCCTGTTGAACAGGATATTTTCCTTTTCTCCTCCCTTGATCGAAGAGACTGAAAGAAGGCAAATAACCGATTATGATTGGAAGTTGAAGGACGAAGATTGGAATTTTTTCAATTTTGAAAGATCCAAGGGCAGAGTGGCTTTTATCAACCTTTGGGCTTCATGGAAATTGCCATCTGAGGCCGAGCTTGCAAGTATTCAGGAATTATACGACAAATACAAGGGCAAGATGGATTTTTATATCATCACCAATGAAAACAGGCCACCAGTGGATGCCTTTATGGAGAAGCACGGTTTCACGTTTCCGGTCACCTATTTGATCATTGGGGAAAAAATGCCCATTGATGCCAGTGAAGTGCCTTCGTCTTATTTGATAGACAAGTCAGGGAACATTGTCATCCACAAAACGGGAATTGCGGATTGGAGTACTGCGGAGGTATATAGGCTATTGGATAAGATGATTGCAGAATAATTGTTTATGAAATTTTCAAAAAAGCAAATCGGCAACGGAATTTGGATCTTGGCCATCATCTTGATTCTGTTCACCCCTGTGGGTTTCCATGTCCGCGTTTGGGTCAATAAGGTGGTTGCCACAATCATCAGTGTGGACGAAGTGGAAAAGGGGGAACAGGTCAGCGTAAAAAATTATAACTGGAGCTTGGTGGGTTTGGATGGAAAGGCCATCAACCTTCAATCCATGAAAGGAAAAGTGGTGTTGGTAAATATTTGGGCCACGTGGTGCCCACCTTGTGTAGCAGAGCTTCCAGGTTTTGTGGATCTATATTCGGATTACAAGGATAAGGTCGTTTTTGCCTTTGTGGCCAATGATGAAAAGGATAGGGTGGAAGCATTTCTCACTAAAAAAGGGTATGAACTGCCCGTATATTTTCAAGCATCGGCTCCACCACCCGAAATGCAGGGCAATACCATTCCTGCAACTTATATTTTGAGCAAGGAGGGTAAAATTGTTGTTGACAAGAACGGGGCGGCCAATTGGAATGCTGAAGGAACCCGATCATTATTGGACAAACTTATCTCTGAATAAGCTATTGCTTTTTGAAATATTTGAAAGGGACAACCAGCATTCCAAAACATTCCCCATCCTTTTTTCCCAAATGTTTGTGGTGCATTTTATGTGCCCTTCTCACTCCCCGGGCATACCAATTATTGGCATTTCTGAACATTTTGAACCGTTGGTGTATGAAAATATCGTGGACCATGAAATAGGCTATGCCGTAGGCCAAGATCCCGAAACCCAAAGGCCACCCGTACCAAAAGGAGGTGGTACTTCCTAAATAGAACAATGTCATGCTCACGGCTGCATAGAATAGGAAAAAGGCATCATTTCTTTCAAACCATGAGTCATGGTCCTTTTTGTGGTGATCTTTGTGAAGACTCCATAAAAAACCGTGCATGACATATTTGTGGGTAAACCATGCCATGAACTCCATGAAAGAAAATGTGGCCAAAAAGATAAGTATCCAGAGTGCTACTTTCATTGTACCAATTGCAGTTTATAGTTAAGATAGGAATGTGCCAATAGCCCAAATTTTTCATAATTGGGCACACGGATCCGTGAATTCTTTATTTCCATGGGTGGTGTACTCTGTAATTTGTGGAGCAGCTTTTTGTAGTATCGATAAGCCGTATAGACACCAAACTTGGCCTGTTCGGGCAATTTTATGATACCGGAATAGCCCACTGCAAAATCCGCTTTGATCTCGTTCACGATGCGCCTTTTGGACTCCTCGTCAAGTTCCATCAGATTGGTGTTGGGGAAATAGGTGCGGTTCAGGTCTTCATAATCTGCCTTTAGGTCCCTCAAAAAGTTCACCTTTTGGAAAGCCGAGCCCAAGGCCATCGCCGATTCCTTTAGCTCTTCGTACTTTTCCTTGTCCCCGTTCACAAATACACAGAGGCACATCAACCCAACAACATCCGCGGAACCATAAATGTATTGTCTATATTCGTCGAAACTCTCGTATGTCTTTTTGGTCAGGTCCATCCGCATACTCTTCATGAAGGATTCCACCAAATGATGGGGAATATCGTACTTGTGATAGGTATGTTGAAATGAATTTAAGATAGGGTTCAGGCTGATCTTCTTTGCGATGGCATCTTCCATGTCCTTTTCAAAGTCATCAAAGAGTTGTTTTTTTTCATAATCGTGGAACGTATCCACAATTTCATCTGCAAAACGGACGAAACCATAAATATTGTAAATGTCGGGACGGATGGACGGCGCCAACATTTTTGTGGCGAGGGCAAATGAGGTGCTGTAGGATTGGGTCACAATTTTGCTACAGTTTTGCGAGACATGGTCAAAAATACTTTTCATCTTTTTACTTGTTTGGTGATTAAATCTGCTACCAATTTGCCAGATATGAGGGATGGTGGCACCCCTGGCCCTGGAACGGTTAGCTGACCTGTAAAAAACAGGTTCTTTACCTTGTTACTTTTGAGGTTAGGTCGTAAAAAGGCTGTCTGTCTCAAGGTGTTGGCCAAGCCGTATGCATTTCCTTTGTAAGAATTGTATTGTTCCACAAAGTCATTTACACAGAAGCTTTCTTTAAATATAATGGATTTTTTGATATGTTGGCCGGTAAGTCTTTCAAATCTATCCATGACAATATCAAAATACTGTTCCCTTAGCTGTGGCGTGTCTTCAAGCCCCGGGGCAATGGGTATGAGGAAAAACCCGGTCTCCTGTCCATCAGGGGCCATGGAAGCATCGGTCACTGAAGGAAAGTTTGCATAGAACAATGGATTGCTGGGCCATTGTGGACGATCGTAAATTTCTTCCGAATGTTTCTCAAAATCGGTGTCGAAAAAAAGGTTGTGGTGTTCTATGTTTTTTAGCTTTTGGTCAAAACCGATGTAGAACAACAGGGAGGATGGTGCATAAGTTTTTTTGGCCCAATATTCCTCGGAATATTGCCTGTATTTTTTGTCCAACAAGGTTTCTGAATGATGGTAATCTGCACCGCTCACCACATAATCCGCCAAATGGTTCTCCCCTTGGCAACGGATTCCGAGCACTTCCCCATCGGAGACCAAAATATGGCTGACCGGGCTGTTGGTATGGATTTTTACCCCCAACTCTTCGGCCAGACTTTTCATGGCCTTGATGATTTCGTACATGCCTCCACGTGGGTGCCAGGTACCAAGACCAAAATCGGCGAAGTTCATGAAGCTGTAGAAAGAAGGGGTATTGTTCGGTTTTGCACCCAAAAAGAGCACGGGAAATTCCAAGGTGGAAACAAGCTTGGGGTTTTTAAAGCGTTTGCGGACTTCCTGACTGATGGTCTTGAAAAACTGGTCAACCCGCGTCACTGTTTCTTTGGTCACCAATTCCAAGGGGGACAGTCCGGGCCTTAGCACCACTTTATTAATGGCAATATTGTAATTGTCCTGGGCCTGGGCAATAAATTTTTTCAAGTGTTCGCTGCTTCCAGCTTCTATCCGTTCAAATTCAGTGCAGATGGACTCCATGCAGTCCCCTATGGTGACGATGTCGTCTTCAAAAAAGATTTTGTAAGCCGGGTTCAATTTGTCCAGTTGATAGTAATCCGAGGTTTTCTTGCCAAAATCGGCAAAGAATTTGTCAAAGATGTCCGGCATCCAGTACCAACTTGGGCCAATATCAAAAGTGAAACCGTTTTTTACCAATTGTCTGGCCCTGCCGCCCACGGTATCATTTTTTTCAAATATTTCCACAACAAAACCTGCTTTGGCCAAGTGGCAAGCGGCCGAAAGCGAGGAAAACCCAGAACCTATGACAATGGCTTTCTTCATTTTGAGTCCAAGGATTCCAGCAACTGCTCTATGGAGTTGAATAATCGTATCGTCTCAGGGAGATTCTCCTTGGAAACATATTGTATTTGGTTTCCCAGTGCATACAATTTCGATCCAGGCGACATTTCCAACACTTCGGTGAACCTTCTGAAATAGTCATCCAGGTCACTTTGCGTTGGGGATACCGTGAAATAGGATATAAAACGGATGTTGTTGTAATACTTCAGCAGGTCCACCAAATTTTCGATGGGCATGGTCTGGCCCAAATAAATTGTTTTGTAGCCCCTCAGCGCAATCTGGTAATTAATGTACAGGAGCCCAAGTTCATGGATTTCATTTTCTGGGAGGAACAATACATACACTTTATCGGTTTTTGTAGGTTCCTCGATCTGAAGCTGTTCCGTATGGATATAAATTTTTTGTTTTATCAGGTTGGAAATGAAATGCTCGTGTGCCGGACTTATGGTGTTCGTTTGCCATAGAATGCCCAATTCGTTCAGTAGGGGAATAAAGACTTTGTTGAAAATATCAGTGAAGGATTTGCCCTCCATCAGGTCATTATAGGTTTTGAGAAAAAGGGATTGGTCAAAATTGAGCATGGACAGTTTCAGGGAATTGAGCGCATGGTTCTTTTCACTGTTGTTGGCCACTATTTCCTTGACCAAACTAGGGATCCTGGACTCATCCAACTTGGCAATCTTGGATATTTTGTAACCATTGTTGTAGAGCAAGGTCACATTGAGCAGTTTCTGTAAGCTTTCAAGGCTGTAGGTCCTTATATTGGTATCGGTCCTTTCTGGATTGAAAAGATTGTACCGCTTTTCCCAAATCCGGATGGTATGGGCCTTTATGCCCGAAAGGTTCTCCATATCCCGAATACTGAAAGAAGTTTTTACGTTGTTCATCCTTTTGTAGTAAACGTTAAACAAATTTACGATTTAAAAGATGCCAACCTATAATTTTATCATAAAATTTGGAACATTTCCATTGAAAACACCTTTTGTATAGTTTCTGCCAATAGAAAAGCGGTGTTATACTTAGGTTTTAGAAGCCATTTTTTATTAATTCTTGGTGCAAAAAGACAGATGGGACGAGCCGGGAGTTTTGCCATAAAAAAATCCCTTACATTCCATGGAACATAAGGGACTTTGTGCCCACGACTGGATTCGAACCAGCACGTCCTTGCGAACACCACCCCCTCAAGATGGCGTGTCTACCAATTTCACCACGTGGGCGGTTGAAATTTCGGTCTGCAAATATAATTGTTTTGTTCAATAATGAGGACTGTGGTACATGTTTTTGGATTTTAGGGCATTCTTGTGAAGGTAATAATACCCCAATTGGGTAAAATCTCCCCACTTATTGACTTTTCAGTATTTTCTTTTTAAAATATAATAAACATAAAATCAGTTACTTAACAATATTTCAAAACATTGTTTTTTTAAGGGCATGCCTTTTGCCAACCCATAGCGGAACAACGTTTTGAAAAAAGACCTTATACAGGCATTTTTCAAGTAGTGGAATGAAAATTTTAGGGAAAAACAATGGAACAGATCAGAAAAAAATATAAGGGTAGTATATGCTCTACCTGTGAGTCCTTGTCCTTCTGTGGATTGACCATGGACAAGGCCAATATCAGTTCTTGCAGTGAGTATGTGCACTATCTGCATGGACAAAAGAAAGTATCACTGTATGAAAGGAGCCAAATGGGGCACCGGGAAGCAGTGGCAACAAAAACAACAGACATAAAACTATAATTATGATCACAAAAGCACCTGAAAAAAAGGTACAATTGAAACAGGGCATGTTGGACAATGTCATGAGACAGTTCAACAACGCCTCGGCCATCATAGGCCTCAACCCCAATATCCGAAAAATATTGGAAGTGACGAACAATGAAATCATGGTACATTTTCCGGTACGGATGGACAATGGTGAAGTGGAAATCTTCACCGGCTATCGTGTACAGCACAATAACGCCTTAGGGCCATATAAGGGCGGACTGCGCTATCACCCCACTGTGGACATAGACGCTGCCCGGGCGTTGGCCATGTGGATGACCTGGAAGACATCGTTGGCAGGGTTGCCATACGGTGGTGCAAAGGGGGGGATCCAACTGGATCCATCCAAATATTCCCAAGCAGAATTGGAAAGGATCACGAGAAGGTTCACCTATGCACTGGGGGACAACATTGGTCCTGAACTGGACATACCTGCCCCGGATGTGAACACCAACCCACAGACCATGGCCTGGATATTGGACACCTATATGTCCACCAAATCGCCTGCAGAGCGATCCACCAGCACCCATGTGGTCACTGGAAAGCCCATTGGGGCCGGAGGTTTGGAAGGCAGGGACAGGGCAACGGGATTTGGCGTGTTCCTTACCATCAAATTTTGGGCAGAGGATAAAGGGGTCAGCCTTAAGGGCAAGAAATTCATCGTCCAGGGATTTGGAAACGTGGGGTATTGGACGGCCCATTTCTTGGAAAAGGAAGGAGCATCACTGGTAGCTGTCCAAGATGCCTACGGAACCATTTTCAATGAAAATGGAATATCAGTGGAGGACCTTTTGGATTACGCAAAGGCCAATAAGGGCAGTATTCTTGGTTTTGCCGGGGCACAATCCATAGATAATGAGGAGTTTTTTGGCTTGGATTGTGACATCTGTGTACCAGCAGCTTTGGGTAACCAGATCACTGTTGAAAATGCACCGTTGATCAAGGCGCAGCTTATCGCCGAGGGTGCCAATGGCCCAACCGATGTAGAGGCGGAAGAAATCTTGTTGAAGCGAGGAGTGGAAATCCTCCCCGATATATTGTGCAACTCCGGAGGGGTGATCGGGAGCTACTTTGAGTGGCTTCAAAACCGGAGCGGGGAAATTTGGCAACTCGAGGAAGTGTTGACCAAATTGGAAAAGAAATTGAGGGAATCGTTCAATAAAGTTATGGAAACCTCCAAAAAGAGAGGGGTTGACAAACGAACTGCTGCCTTTATTATCGCCATCCAACGATTGGAGGATGCTTATGTACAACGGGGAATATTCCCATAAGAAACCCAAGGATCTATGAAGTATGGAAATTTGATATTGGAAAAAGGAGAGTATGTGATCCTGAAACGATTGGTGAACCTTTCGTCCTATTATGGGGACAGTACCCAGCGCAAGTCCATCCAAAAACTGGCCGGCGAGTTGGAACATGCCCAAATAAAGGACGAAGAGGACATGCCGCAGGATGTAATCAGGTTCAACACCTGGATAACCGTAGGTTCGGGAAAGGGTTGGCGCAAAAAATTTCAACTTGTATTGCCCAAAAACAGCGATGCCAAAGCCGATAAAATTTCGGTATTGACTCCCATGGGTGCAGCTGTTGTGGGCTATGCGGAAGGAGATTTTGTGGTTTGGGACTTCCCGGCCGGGCAGCAACAGATCGCCATATTGAAAGTGGAGCAGGAGGGCAACCCAATCAACATAGACATGATATTATGAGCACAAGACTGTTTAACAACCATGAAGCGGATGACCGCATTATGTTGAAAAAGGATAAACTGGAAGTGGGCCATTGGACGGAAACCTTGGAGCATATCAATGAGGAGTTGGAGTTTCTTTCGGCTATGGAGGACCGGTTTTTGAAAGACCGCGAATTATATGTGCAATTACAGACGATACGCCGGGAAAACACCCTAAAATCAAGTGCGCTCTACCGCTATGAAAATGCCATGAGGAACGCTTGGGAGTGCGATGACATGGCTTGTGATGCTTATTATCTGAACAACCATGAAAAGCACCGGGAGCTGTACACTGCCCATATAGCAAAGTATAGAAAAATAAAGGCGAACGTGTTCTCAAAATTATTGTTGCGCCCCAAAACCCAATATGAAAATGCCCATTGATTGTTTTTATTGAATTGAGAATTGTGAATGTGCCGAGGGCTGATGCTGTAGGATAACCTTAAAATGGAATGGGCAAGCCAAGTCTGTAAATAACAGGCTTGGCTTTTTGTTTTTCTTCGAAAAGACCCAAAAAAGAACTCAAATTTTTCAGGATAAGATATTCCGTGATATAAAATGTAATTTTGTGCCAATGTTTCAAAACTGTTCGCAACTATGGAAAAAGATTTGGGCCGATTGCTTCATGATTACCTCCTAAAAACGGGAATGGGAGAGGGGTTGGCCTCCTATCTCAACTTGGGCCTGATGTTGGTGATGGTCTTGGTCATAGCATTTTTTTTGGATCTGGTGATCTGGAAGCTGCTTCGAGCCATATCCGTTCGGTTGGCCAGAAAGACCAAGAACAATTTTGACAATTATTTGGTCAATCACAGAGTGCCACGTTCCATTGCCCACATTTTCCCATTGTTGTTTTTATTTGAATTTATCCCGATTGTTTTTTTGGACTTTGCCTATGCGGAAAGCATAGCTTTGAAAATCATCAAGATATTGTTCGTGTTTCAGACCTTGGCCGTGTTCAGGCGGTTTTTCAAGAGCACCAACGACTATTTGAGGACGCTGCCCAAGTTTAAGGACAAGCCGATTTCCAGCTACATGCAGGTGTTCATGATCTTTGCCTGGATCGTGGGCATACTTACCGTTTTTGCGATTGTCACTGAGACCACCGTGTGGAAATTCTTTACGGCACTTGGGGCGGCATCGGCAGTTGTCCTGCTCATTTTCAAGGATTCCATTTTGGGCTTTGTGGCGAGCATTCAGGTCACCATCAACGATATGGTGCGCATTGGAGATTGGATCACTTTTGAAAAATACGGCGCCGATGGAGATGTCATTGAAATAACCTTGGCCACGGTAAAGGTCCAAAACTTTGACAAGACGATCACCACTATCCCAACATACGCCCTCATTTCCGATTCCTTCAAAAACTGGAGGGGGATGCAGGTGTCCGGGGGAAGGCGTATCAAACGGGCCCTGATCATTCGTCAAAAAAGCATTCGCTATTTGACTCCCGAAGATGTGGAATCGCTGAAGAACATCCAGTTGATCACCGAATATATTACCCATAGGAGTGAGCAGATAAACAATTATAACCAAGATAATGGTATCAACAAAGCACTGCTGGTAAACGGCAGGAACCTGACCAATTTTGGGGTGTTCAGGAAATATGTCTCTACCTATTTGGAAAAACATTCAGCCATCAATAAGGGCATGACATTGATGGTGCGCCAATTGGAACCCACCACACAGGGCATACCGCTTGAAATTTATGCTTTCAGTGCCGATAAACGTTGGGAGAACTATGAATACGTGATGGCCGATATTTTTGACCATCTGTTGGCGGCGTTGCCCTATTTTTCTCTAGAACTATTTGAACTCCCCGTATCTTTTGAAGTCAAAAAATAGGCAAGACGAACATTTGACTCTTTGGATTCCCGTTTTAAAGTAATTGCTTGATGACCAATACAAATTTGCATGGTATTTAGGCCAAAGTTGAGATCCTTCAATCGGGATTGATGACCACCCTAAACCCAATGTCCTGTCTGCGTAAATATTTGCTGTATCTCCGGCTTGAATTTATCCGTACCTGGTCCGCTGATTCAAAAAAACTTCCACCTACCACAGTGGCCTGCCCCTGGTCCCTCGGTTCGGCAAGTACCCACTCCCACACATTCCCACAAAGCGCATAGAGCCCCAGCTCGTTGGGCTGCATACAGCTGATGCATTCAGGTTTTTCCTTGCTGTTTCCAATATAGACCACATAAGGGCTGGGGAGTTCTTGGTTGTTCATAAAGTCTGGGGTATCAAAATTTCCGGCACGGGCCGCATATTCCCATTGTTGTCGGGTGGGCAGTGAAAAGGGCAGCTCATGTTTTTTGGTCAGCCAATCGCAATAGGCCAGGGCATCGGCATACGTGACATTCACAATGGGCCGTTTGGGGTCTCCCCATCCCCAGTCGGGCTTGGGTGGCATCTTGCGATTGGTCTCCTTGCAGAAATGCTTGAAATCCTGGACACTGACTTCCGTGTTGCTCATATAAAAGCTTGGGATGTCATGGGACGGATAGGTTTTGGTCATGTTGGTGATACTGTCATAGGTCTGAATGCCGTAGGCACCTCCTTGAACGAACATCATATCCACTGGAAGGTTGTTCTGTGCATGCAGGACCATTGGCAAGATGAAGAGAAAAATCAATAGTTTTTTACAGGTTTCCATGATGATTGTATTAGTGGTTCTGGTTTTCCATGAGTTGTCTTACAAGTTGTTCCAGTTCCTTGGCCAAGGAAAGTTGGGAGGGGTCAAAATCGAAAGGCAGGCCGATATGGATGACCCTTTCGATTTCCAATGCACCATCTTGTTCAAATTCGAAGTTTTGCATACAACAAAAAATGATCTGATGTGTATCCTCATCCACGGTAATTGGAAAACTTTCAGGAGGTGTGTCCCCGAAACCCATGGCAATTTCTCCAATTTGCATATCATGCTCGTAAATGGTGATGTCTTCATTGGGCAGAAGTACCTTAACTATGTTATTGGCCCTGTTGATGCGTAATGTGGTCTCAAAATCCTGGGCATTGGCCACGGGCCGAAAGCCTATGTTCATGTCTTCCATATCCTTGCTCACAGCAAACCTTGCTTTTGGGGACAGGCTTTTTGGCCGTTCTTGGTAGTCACCACCCTTGATGATGAAGTAGCGCTCGTCTCCTTCAGGTTCGGCCGTGGATGTCCATTCCCAAACATTGCCCAACATACCATGCAATCCATTTCCATTGGGCTTTGTGCAATCAACACAACGGAGTTCCTTCGCTCTTTTGGGTGCGGATGTTCCTTTGGCGGCCAATTCCCATTCGGTTTCGGTGGGCAGGCGGAAATGGGTAAGGTAGGTGTCCGAAATATGCTCCAGATACCTTTCCGCATCCTCTTTGTTAACCAGAGCGGGCAGATTGGCCGCTTCATCGGACTGCTTTTGGGTCGAAATATCGTTCCAGGATTTCAGGAATTCATAGAACTCGCCTGCACTGATGGCATATTTGTGGATGTAAAAATGGTGCCCACCCGCTTTGATTTCCACAAAATCTTCCAGAAAACCATCTTGCTGTGCCATTGCACCAAGACCCAATGAAAAAGTGGCAACCAGAGTAAGGATTTTAATTTTTTTCAGTTTCAGGTTCATGTTTTGTCTCTAATGGTTTTGATGTATTCTGAACTACTGCCATCCCAATGACATTTTACACATCGGCCGTTTTGGAAATCGTGCGGGCAGTTTTTATATCCGTACAGGAAATGGGCACATTCGGGGCACAGTTCCTGCATAGGGGATGATGCGGCATAATAATCGCTCCCGCATTCGGAGCAGGTTCTTCTTATTTCCTTGTTTTTTACTATCATACGGTTGATGTTCCTGTACATGCTTTTACAATCATTTCCTCCCGTAACCTCATTTGCATCTCTTTTTCCATTTGGTAAAATTGTTCGAGCAAGTCATGTTTCCATATTGTTTTATAGATGCCCGATTCTGTTGTAAGCCCACTGAAAACCGATTGATAAATATCCAAAAAGGGTTCCGCTTTTGCCGAGGCATATAGAGGTAACCGTAACCGGACTTCCAGAAGGGAAAGAAAAACATCCAAAGGATGTGTTTTGTTTTCCATTTGTAAAATATCCTTCCAAATATCCTTGAACCTTATTTTCAGGTTTTCCATACCTTGATAGGCATAGTGAACCGTCCCGGTAGAAAAGGAACCGGCTTCCCAATGGGAACCGAACAGGGCTTTTTTGAAATAGTCCCCGCCTTTTGTCCCGCTAAGGGAAAACCCCAAGAGGATACCTGCATTGCAATCCGTGGAACAGAGGGTGCTGCCAAATTCATATAGTTTATGGAGCAGGCGCCCATTTTCTGGAACTTTGCAGACAAGGGCAGGTACAAACTCTGAAAACAGGGATTTTTCCATTACTTCTTCAATTTCATGGGTGAAGATGCCCGTATGCTCCCCGCAATCGAAATGGAGCAGCCCCATTATGGCATTTTTGGAAATTTCATGGTCATCTTTCTGAAAGGCATGTTCCAACAAAACGGGCACAACTGGTCGGTACCCCATGTTCCCCAGCACTCGGAACACTTCTGAATAATCGGGATTTAGCAGGTTCTCCTTGTGTATGAATGTATCGTACAACCTGTGGGCATCCTCTTTTCTGCCAAATCGCTTAAAAATAGGACGGAGCAATTCCGGTTCAATGTCAAAAGGATGGTTAAAAACGGTCTGTATGAGGGCTTCGCCGTCCTCTTGCTTGCCGAATAGCATAACGGGGGCCAAGAGTGCTTCCATGATGGAAAAATCCTTTTCCCCAGGGTTTTCCCATAAGTATCCGATAAATTCTTTAGTGGATGGAAGCATTGTTTTCTAGGGTCAGGATGTACGGTTAAAAAGTATTCTCTTTGACTACGGGTTTTGGCCTTGCTCCCTTAAGCTTTGCCAAATGCAAAATGGCCTTGGCAAAACGATGGGCATTGTCTTCGAGGTTGAATCTTAAATAAAAGTCAGCTGCCGAGAAGCCATAGTTTTCCTTTACCTGCACATATACAGGATGGATGCCTTTGGGAAGGTTGAACCATAAGAGAAAATTAGTGCTGTTGGCGTCTGGGGGATATATGCCATAATCCAGGTACATCTTGCCAAAGTCATTCATGTTGATACGTTTTTCCGTAAAAGTGCCACCATACCCATTAGTTTCATTAGGAAATTCTTCCCTCAAAATAATCGTATTGTTTTCGATTTCCATACGGGAGAAATAGTTTTCAGGTTTCCAAGGGGCTATCATTTTTAAACCATATTGCTCCAGCCATAGGATGGTTTCTTCCTCTGTTTGGGAATGGGCCAAAGTGCTCAGAACCAAAAATAAAAGGGCTATTCTCTTCATTTTAGAATGTGTTTAAAAGGTTTCTTTTTTCATAGGCTTTGGATAAAACGTTTTTAAGTGCTGGATGGCTTTGTTGAAACGGTTGATAAAATCTTCCTCTGGGTCTTCTTTAAACCGGATTCTCATGGTGGAACTGCTTGATACAAGCCTTTTTGTTTCCTTCATTTAGTTCTCTAATTGGTGCGACCTGCTGGTGGAATTGTTGGGTATCATTTTTGCATCCGAATACGTATAGGTGCAATAATCCTTGGTGTATTTGTCAACATTGAAATTGAGATATGTGGAGCTATAGCTGCTATAGCCCGAATATCCATAATCGCCTTCCCTTCCTAGGGTTACTGTACCTATTGCCCAAATCGGAAAACTCCAATAACGGATTTTATATAAGGTATAATGTTCTCTTCCGCCCCTTAAATTGTTATAGCTTTTGTATTCAATATGTACAAAACGTATTTTGATGTAGCCATTGTCGGTGAACTCAATTCTTCTGTGCATGTCATAATTTTCGCCGCTCCCTTGATGCACGGTGTGTTTCAAAAGTTTCTCCCTGATCCAATTCTGTGTTTCTTCCTTGGTCTGCGCCCGAGCGGTAAAGGAGATTACAAAAAAGAATGCGGGTAGTATAAATAGCTTGTTCATTGCATCAAATTTTCAGGTTGTTTCAAAACATACTCTTTTTTACCTGCGGCTTAGGTTTGGCACCTTGCAGTTTGGCGAGGTGATTGATGGCTTTTATTACCCTTTGGGCATCTTCAAGGTTTGTAAAATAAAGGGTTAGCGAAGTACCTCCACTACCTTGATAATTACGTTCGGCATTTACCATTAAATAATATCTCACAACGGGTTTGGAAAATTCCAATGTATAGTAATAATATGCCACTTTTTCTCCGGTAAACTCTTTATTTCCGCCAAGACTATAAAGACCATAGTCATATTTAAAATATGTATGTGACTTGTCCGCACGGTAAAAAGTTGAACTTTCTACCGGTTTGATATATAAATGTTTTAAATCGGCATATCCTACCTCATATCCATCAAAACGAGATGAATATAAAGATTGAAACTCCTTATTGTAATAATTCCGGGTAAGTGGGTTATGTAATATGTTCTTATCTTTCTCTAGATACAAACGACTATGAATTGTCGTATATCCATCATTGTTTATTCCATAAACTGAACTTGCAGCTAAGTTTTGCCCATAGTCTTTAAACCAAACCAAGGTTTCTTCTTCTGTCTGGGAAAATGCCCCTGAAACGGTTGCCAAGAGCACAATGGTCAATATGGTTTTTTTCATGGTCATGGTATTAAAGTTATTCTGTTGTTTATTTCCAAACGATTATCTGCAACTGTAGGAGAAGCGGTTGTCCTGCCTGATGTTGTATTTGACCGTACTGTTCCTGTAATCTGCGATGGCCTGGTTGCGGGCCGATTCGGCTTCTGCACGGCTGCCATATAACCGTTTGTTGCCAAAAGCGGCAAATCCAGTATTGTAGCCATAGGGATCACTGTAACGGGCCTCGAACCATTCGTCAAATGCCATGGCAACAAAGTCAATGGGATTTCTGCCATAGCCATATTTGGAAGTGTTGTCCCAATCGCAACTGGCCGACTTTACTTCCGAAAAGATGACATCGTAGCTGTAATCACTGTTCTGTTCCTTTTTCGATATTTCAAGATAGTAATAATAGGTTTTGCCCAATGTTTCTTTTTTTAGAGCTGGATAAAGACTGAACAGTAGGATACTGATGGTGATAAGAAATGGTTTCATACAATTATATATTTAGTGATTAAAAAGATTTTTTTTTCATTCTTTTGGGTTGCCGAGCGTCTTTTCAAAATCCTTGGCTTAAATTCTCATGGCTGGGAAGGGTCGAACAAAAAATGATCGGGACAATGTCTAGATGGTTATATGATTCTTACTTTATTTTTTTGCCCTTCATGTCTATATAAAACCCTTCACCTTTTGAATCCTCGACCCAGGCCTTACCGGAATGAAAATACCCCGCTTCCTTAAACTTGAAGGGGATCACGGTTTTTCCTTGCCTATCAATGTAGCCCCATTTTCCATTTTTTTTGGCAGCGGTCACGCCCTGGCTCCCAATAAATGCATTTCCATCCTCAAACTGATTTCGGACAACCATTTGGTTGGCGATATTGATATACCCAACCTTTCCATTCAATTTTACCTCCGCCAAGCCGTTGTAAAAGAAATCTGCTCTTTCATACATGAACGGAGTCTTGATGTTGCCATGGTTGTCAATGTGCCCATATTTTCCGTTCAGTTTTGCCACAATAAATTTATCGTCATCCCCATCCATTTTGAGTTCTTCATATTTGGGCGGGATGGTCTCCACCCCATTTTTATCCAAGGCGCCGTATTTTCCATTGAGCCTTACGACTCCTTTTGCACCTCTGCCCACGAGTTCGATGGACTCGTACTTAAAGGGGACCACGAAATTGTAAACGGAATCCAGCAGGGCCATCTTATCTCCCTTTCTTGCAAAGTAGTAACCTTTCATTTCCATGGAGGGATAAGTTCTCGTCGCTTTCCATACTGCATCGTATGGACTCTGTCCCGTCTCTTCTTGTACGGTTTTACTAGTCTTTGCAATACTGGGATTTTCTTCTTCAAGAAATGAAAAAAAGGCTTCATGGTCTTTCATGAATTCAGGGAAATGGCCCAGGAACAATTTGAAATTATTATTGTAATACTCCATGAATTCCTTCTCGTCAGCCTCTTCGTAAGCTTCTTGAAAAAGGTCTTTGGCAAGTTGTTCATTTTTAGGCAAACCTTTACCCGTAAAGTGTGCAACCGCCAAAAAGATATTGGCCTCGGGATATTGTGAAGATTGTTGCTCCCAAATGGCCACAGCCTTGGCATGGTCTTGTGGAACATCTTTTCCATCGTAATGATAAAAACCCGAATAGATCCCATCTTTATGGATATCAAAGGCTTTTAAGGAATTTTTCTTTTCCAGATAGCACAATCCCAACCTATCATCCACATCATACCCTTTTTCCTTTAAGATCAAATATTGTTCCATCGCACGATCTATGGTGGCGCCACAATTCTTTGTCCGTTCATGTTTGAACAATATGGCATCGGCCATCACAACACGACAATTGTTTCTTTTGTCTTCAGGTTGTTCAGGGTTGTTGATGACATCTTGCAAAGGGGGGATCAAACAGGAAGACCATAACCCGACATCCACACTCACCATGGCATATTCGTATTGGGCTTCCAGTACCTTTTGATCAAACACCAGTTCACTGAAATAGTCCTTAGATCTATCGATAATTTTCAAAAAACCATTTTGTCCATAAGCAAAGGCCTTGGCAAGCAAAAGTTTGAACCGGTTTCTCACCTCCATGGGCTGATCCCAATTGTTGGCCACCTGCACCATAATCTTTTCGGCCAAAAGGGGATGGTTATTGTTGAAATAGTAAAGGGCCAGATCACTTTCTGATTGCAGATCGCCCAATTCCACTGCCTTCGAAAGATAGGTGATGGCCTTTTCGGGGTTCTTTTCCGAGCCAATACCTGAAAAATACATTTGGGATAAAGTTCTTAGGGAATATACCGAACCATTTTCAGCAGCTTTTTCAAACCACTTTTTGGACTCGGCATGGTTTTTTTGCAGATAGTGGATGTATCCAATAGCCTCCATGTCCGTGTTCATGAAAAGCCCCTTGTTAAAATTCCCACCATTCTGCTTGAGACCTTCCTTGTAGATTTTGAGTGCTTCGGGATAGTTTTTTTGATTGAAAAGCGTGGCGGCCTTTGCAAATAGTTGGTTAATGGGTTTCATGGCCTCGTTTCCCCCATAAACCACATTGGCGTTTTCCCCTTGATAATATAGCGATTTTGTATTGAGATCAAGGGCATTTAATTTGTTCTTGAACGCTGTGTAAGCTGAGAGGGCCTCGGATTCGGATTGGAAATAGCCCACGATGTCATGATAAACATTGGTGTATTTTCGGGGGTCAATGGAAACTTTATAAATGTCTTCCATGATTTCCTTGCTATCGGGCCAACTGCCATCGGGGTATTGGCCAATGGCAAAAACATTGGATACGTTGATGTTTTCCAAATCCCTCAATCCCCCGGTGTAGTGATAGAAAAAATAATACAGTTTGTTATGGCTTGAATTGATTCCATTATAGGGTAATTCGTTGCTGGGCAGGGCATAAAAATACTCCGCCCTTTGTTTGGCAAGCGCATCTTGTCTGGCATTCTCTTCTTGTTGCCTTATCCTGGCCAAGCGTTGCCTCCTTTGCCTTTCCCGCCATTCCCGATCTAGTTGTTCCTCGGTTTTTCGATCGCGTTGTTCAATTTGGTCTATCAGTTTATTGTAACTGTCCCATGCGCCACTTTTTTCCAAATAGTATGCGCCCGGATTTGTGGCATATTTTAGTTTTTCACGCTGTTGCCTTATGTATGCCTCCCTTTCATATTCCATTTGCCTTAAGGTTTTGCCTGCCTCCTCGGCTTTTTTGTAAACATCCTTCGAAGCACTGTTGGATTTTGAAGAACTTTGGGATGAAGGGGTACTCTTTCTTTGGGAAGTAGCGGTTTTGCCTGTTGTGGTGGACGTTGAGGTCAAAACCGGACCGATGGAAGATGAACTTGGGGAGGCACTACTGGTCGAATTTTGGTTTGCTGTGGCCTCTTTTTGCAATCGCTCCTGTTCTGCCTTTTCCGCAATGGCCTTATCGGTATCTTCAATCAGCTTTAGGGTATTGGGGTTTTGGGTGAGGGCATAGGCTTTTTGGTAGTGTTCCTTTGCCTTTTTGTAGTTGCCTATCCCATATTCCACATGCCCGTAGCGCAAATGGGAATCTGCTTGTGCGCTGTTTTCCTTTTTCTTTTTATCGGCCTTTAGGGCAGAGGCAACTTTAAGGCTTCTGTCGCCAGTGGCGTCTCCCCTCAAAACCACTACATTGGTCAGCCGAAAATTGTTGACATTATTTTTGTACTCTTCTTTTTTGGGATCCTTCCCCACTTGTTTCAGGACATCAAAGGTTTCCCCGAAACAGCCTCCAAAATTCCCAACGATGTAATTGAGGTTAACTTTTCCAAAAAAAGTGTTCCCATAATACAGGTCGGCCTGTACTTCATCTATACTGACATTGGATGCAGAAGGCCACATACCCGGAGCTATTTCATCAACCGTGCCTTTGTAATAGCGTTGGCCATCCATCATGAAGGCTGTGAAATTGGCACTTTTTGTATAGCCTATGCCCAGTTGCACATCGCCGCCACAGTTCACGAACTGGTACCGGAACTCTACACCAGAGAACTCAAATCCGGTTGCAGGACCTGTGTAGTTCAATGCCCCCCTGTTGACGTCCAAAGTCAGGCTTTTGACATCCCCTTTCTGGGAAAAGGTTTTTGTTCCTATCAGTACAAGGAACAGAAATGACAACAATTTTAATTTTATCATGCTGATGATACTGGTTTATTCCTTGATACACCTACAGTTCAATCCGCCCTTTGTTCCCGAAGGGGCAATGGAGAGTTTGGAGGCGTGCCATGCAATGGGCACGGAATACAGTCCGTAAGCGGCATCGGTATGTGGGGTTGATGTCCAAAAATAAGCCGCTTTTTTATATTCGTTGAACCCTCCATAACCGCTTTTTACACCGCCGGGCAATGCATTGAAACCAGAACTGTTGGTGCTGCTCCCATCGCTCCAGCCCTCTAGGCTCTTCAATGCCTTGGGATCGTTGGCCACATGGGAGAATAGGGTTTCCCAATCATCTTTGGTCGGTACCCGAAAGCCTTGGGGGCAGGGATTGCCCTTGGTGATGGCGTGTATGTTGTACAGATGGCCGTACTGCCTTCCTGTGGTTTCGTCATAATACCAACACCATGCAGGTTGGGCGTTTTCAGTGGCCTGCTGCCAAGCTTCCAAGCTTTGGGCGTGGATAATTGGAGTGTTGTTCTGGAAGTTTGATGACTCCAGGTTTTTTGCCATCCAAACCTGGGAACCTATGGTAACGGTCTGGGTTTGGGCATTTCCATGCATGGAAAACAATAAGAAAAGGAAAATAACAGCTTGTCTCATGATTGGTCTTTTATGGTAATGATTTAGGTTTCTTTCAAAATTAGGGTGATGCCAAGCTTGTCCACAATACCCAATATTGGGTATTTTTTTACCATGATGGCCCCAAAGAGCATCATACATATCCCTTTCGTACACATTCCGCAACAAGCTCGGAGGTGTTCTTCGCCTTTGACTTGCGCAAAATATTCTTCCGATGGGTGAAGACCGTTTGGATCGAAATGTTGAGTTCCTTGGAAATTTCATCGGTGGACAGCCCCCTTGCCAACAACTTGATAACGTCCAGTTCCCTTTTGGTAAAGGAAGGACTTTGGGCTTCATAATCAAAGGGAACAAAGTTTTCAAATAGGGGATCCCCAAACACATCGATTTCAAGGAAGGACGGTTCGCCGTTGAGACCGATAAGGGACAGTTTTTGGTTGTTTGTTGAGGTGATATGGTTGATGTCTGTATGGGTTCCGAACACCTTCAGCAAGGCACCATCTTCTGTTGTTTTTAGGGTAAGGGTCTGCATCAGGAACAACCGATAGGAGCCATCGGCCACCCGTTCCCTAAGACTATAATTGATCTTGTAGTTTACCATTTTGTCGGGAGGGATGCAATTCTTTAAAAAATGTGCCACCACATCCTCACACCGCATGAAAAAATCGAGGTCATCAGGGTGTATGATGTCTATGAACCTGTCCAGGGAAAAATCGTTGGGATCAATGCCCAGTAAGGTCCGTACCGATTCGCTTACGTGGTCCAGGGTCAGGGTAGGGGAGTCAAGAATGTAGTAATAGTATGGCCCGGGGCAGAACAGATTGGCCATATAGTCCACAACGTTGAAGGCCTTCAGCTCCACCGATCTTTTGCCCAAGTAATTGCTGTGCGACTTCCAGATGTCCACAACGACTTCGTGGTTGGTTTTCATGGTCTTTTCAATGAAGGGTTGGTCAGTTCCCTTTAAAACTTTAAAAGAGAGGTGTTTCGTATGTAATATAGCACAAAAATGATCGACTTCGGAAAATTATCGTTGAAAGGAATGGGTTTTTTATTGAGGAAAACCAATGAAGGGGCGATGGTGTTCGTAAAACAGAAGAGTGCTCGCAATCGAGTTTCTTGAAATGGTTCAACCTCCCCTGATATGGCACGGCCAAGAGTGTGGACAAGGCTTAAACCCATCTATTGAATTGAACGAAAATTCTAGAGAAAAGAAATGCCATGGTCGCCACAAATTTTGGCGACTTTTTCAAAATCGGGCGGTCCGGGCGGTAAATTGGCCAATTCCCTGAACATCGTTTCAATTCCTGCGGGAAAGGCACTGGTTATCATCTTTGCTTTTTCCGTGCCCACAACTTTCCAGGAATGGGGGATGTTTTTAGGGGCAAAGGCGGTATCGCCGGCCTCCAGAACAATGGTTTCGCCATTTACCATAATTTCCACTTCTCCCTTGACCACCCTGAAAATTTCATCCTCCTTCGTGTGGATATGGGGAGGAATGCCAACTCCCGGCTCAACGTCATCGACCCATTCCACAATTTGGCCATTGGTATCGCTACCGACCAGTTTGTGGGTCTGGATGTCCCCGATGACATTCAAGACATCGCCCTCCCTATCCTTAATGATCTTAGGGTCGGGGTCGGAATACGATTTGGTGTTTCTGGATGGTTCGTTACTGTTGGCGATTTTGGGAATCAAGGCAAGCCCAAGCCCCAAACCAGAAGTTTGGATGAATTTTTTTCTGTCCATGATTGTCAGATTGCTGTTTGGATAAAATTAAGGGCGGGGAGCTGTTGAAACATTTTGAAAATCACGGCATTTCCTTGGAATTTCGGAATATCAGTTTTTTCGAAGTTGTGAGGGGGTCGTTCCAGTGTGTTTTTTGAAAAAATAACTGAAATAATCGGGAGAGGAAAAGCCTAAGCCATAGCCGACCTCTTTTATGGTCTTGTCCGTGAATTTCAGGTTGTGTCTGGCTCGCATCACCAGTTGCTCATCGATAAGATGTTTTGCATTCACCCCAAGGACTTCCTTTACACATTCGTTGAGATACTTGTCGGACACATTGAGCATTTTGGCATAGTGGCCTACTTCATGGTTTTCGGTGATGTAGTGGTCCAAACTCTTTTTGAACTTATAGACTAATGTGGTTCTGGAGCTATTGTCCGTGATGACCGATTTGATGTTACACTTTCCGTCACAGTACACAAAAAAAGTGTTCAACAGGGAAAGTATGGCCCCCTCCCGGTGTTTTAGGTTGGTGCTGAGCAACTCGTCCAGCATTTCAAGGATGGACTTGATGCGTGTTTCGATGCCCGGTGAAAGGTTTATCTTAGGTATTTCTTCCCGATTCAGAAGGCGGATTTCGGTAATGTGGAGATTTTTGAAAGTGGGATGGTTCAAAATATCTTTTGGAATATAGAGCACATAACCGGATGAAGATGAGCTGCCCTGCCCCAGTATCTCCCAACCATGGCCTGGACTCAAGAAAAAAACGGCGTTGGATACATTTTTGTATAGCTTACCGTTTATTTTTATGCCCTTTGCCCCATTTTGGATCCAGCAAACAGTATAGCTGTCACCGTTTTGGTTGGATGTTGTTTTGTCCAAGATGCGCGATATCTTAATCGAATCTATGTCCATTGTCAGTTCTATCAATGTGGCCCAGGCAGGCAAAAATTTCAGTTTATGCTTTGTGGGACTGGAAGTTACATAAAAAAATGAAATGGGTTTATCACAGTAACCTTATTGCTGCATTGGTGTATTTGACGCAAGGTGTTGAAAAGTTTTTTGGAATCGGGTTCCACCCAACCCCATGACCAGTAATCCTTAAGGATAAGTTCTTTATTTTTGGCGCCAACTTTTGAAGAATGGATGCCCAACACGAACACTGCTACACCATAAAACAAATAGGTGAACCCGAAAAAAGCGATGATATCTGGAAACAGGTGGAAATGTTGGATGCCTTCAATCAACCCTGGAAAGATGGAGCGTTGCAGAAAACCCATTTCAGGGCTTTCCATGATAATAAATGGCTGTACATTAGATATGATGTTGAAGACACTACGGCATGGATATTTGAAGGGGACAACAACAAAATGGAAGTGGCACTATCTAATCGTGTTGAGATTTTCTTCAAAACAGATGAATTGCTCGAAAAATATTATTGCTTGGAAATAGATTCTCGCGGTAGGGTGCTGGACTATAGTGCTTCTTTTTATAGAAATTTTGATTATACTTGGTTATGGCCCAAGGGCCAATTGTGCGTGCAGACCGAGTTGACGGACAAGGGCTATAAAGTGGATTTGCGGCTTGGTATGGAATCATTGAAAAACCTGGGCATTTTGAAAAATAGGGCCATCAAGGCAGGAATATTCAGGGGAGATTGCATAGATCCCAGTTCCCCAAAAGGTGATGACACTGAATTTAATTGGATAAGTTGGGTCGACCCCAAGACCGAAAAACCCGATTTTCATGTGGGATCCGCATTTGGAACTTTAAAACTGGCCTAAGAATCCGGTCAAAGATAACTTTTGACGTTTTCGGAATTGATGATCTCGATTGGGAGGAACTGTTTTTCGGGATATTCCTTTTTGAACAATAATTTCTCCACAAGACTTTTTAAGGAAAGAGATGCCTGCAATTTTGGCGCTTGGTGGATCAGAAATTGGATTTTACCCTCAGTAAGGTATTTTACGTTCTCCGGAAGCAGGTCATAACCCACTATGGTGCCTTTTCTATCCAAACGTTCCAGTGTCCGTACAACCTCATACGTTTTGGAGTTGGTCACAAAAAAAGTATTGATGTCAAAGCTTTCTATAAAATGGGAAAGATGGTTGTGGACATCTGTGTTGATGATTTTGGTGAATATTTTATGGTCGGTTTCCAATGTTTCAAAAAAGGACATGAAACCCGCTTCCTTTTCTTGCATGTGAATGGCATTGTTGAATGCCTCTTCAATGTGGACAATCCCGATCCTGGAAGAAGGATGGAGAAAGTCGGCTATCAACTTGGCACCGACCCTCCCACTTAGAAAAAGATCTTGCCCTACGTGTTGGTCAACATGGTTTTTGGGCAAACTATTAAAAGTAGCGGTCAGAATATCCTTTTTGTCCAACTTCTTCAATAAGACATCGCTCTCCCGCTCAAACAAAGGGACAAACAAAAAGACATCAGGTGACTTTGCTATCAGTTCCAAACCTTTCTCCAAAAAGGGGACTGGCTCATAGGGGTCATAGTGCTCGACCGATATGTTCACGTCAAAAGCCTCGTATTCGGTTATTATTTCCTCTATTCCTTGCTTGCAGGGCAACCAAAACAGATCTTTTTCTGGATTTGGGATAAAGATGGAAATGGTATAGATCACATTATTCTTGAGCGATCTGGCCAAGGGGTTGGGTTTATAGTCCAACTCTTTAAGGGCATCATTGACTTTTTGTAGGGCTTTTTCAGAAACTTTCCCTCTCTTATGAAGAACCCTGTCCACTGTGCCTATAGATACATTGGCGACCCTGGCAATGTCTTTGATGGTTATTTTTTTCTTCATCCACAACAAATATATCCAAAAAGTAAATCAGATTGTGTGTACGATAACACTTATTTTATGTGTACGTACACATTTTTTCATATCTTGCACCAAGATAGGCAGCTTAAGCCAATTGAATTGATGTAAAATTAAATTTCAAATACTTGATTATTAAATAATTGAAAACTATTTTGGAAGATTGCGACATAGTTGTGCAGGCCCCTGGAAGGACCTGTTTGTTTGGGGACCATCAAGATTATTTGGGACTACCGGTCATTGCCTGTGCCATCAATAGGCACATTGTTCTTCGGGCCAAGAAAAATGCACTGGGAAAGTTTTGCATTGATAAACCGGATATTGGCGAGTATCGGGTCATAGATCTCGACTCCAAAATCGAGGTTGTGGAAAAAGAGGACCATATCCTGGCCGCAATTAAGGTTTTGCAATCCTATGGATGTATCCCAAACACAGGATACGATATATCCATTTCTGGGAATATTGCCATAAATGCAGGAACCTCAAGTTCAAGTGCAGTGGTCGTGGCATGGGTGCAGTTTATGTTGGCCGCTTTTGGTTGCGACCGGTCAGTGACCAAGGAATTCGTTTCCTATTTGGCCTATCAGGCAGAGGTGGAGTTCCACGGTTCCCCTGGAGGGAAGATGGACCAATACAGCATTGGTATTGGGAACATAATTTATCTGGAGACCGGGGACAGCCCATACTATGAGGTGTTCCATGGCGAAATCCCGGGACTGATAGTGGCCGAATCCGGTATCCCAAAACAGACCACCGGTGTGTTGGGCGAACTCAAGGAAAAGGCACTGCTGGCCATAAACAAGGTTAAGGAGAAGGTGCCAACATTCGATATCAAGCAAATATCAAAAAAAGAATTTCCACAATATGCCAATTACGTTCCGGACGATTTAAAGGTGTATTTCGAAGCGGCGATTCTGAACCATGATGTGACACAGCGCGCGCTATTGGAGTTTCGAAAGCCAACTTTAGATTTGGAAACGATAGGAAGATTGATGAACGAACATCATTTCGTCCTGAAGGAGTATTTGAAAATTACCTTGCCGCTCATCGATAATATGGTCGATGCAGCATTGAAGGCAGGTGCCTTGGGAGCCAAGATCGTTGGTTCCGGTCGTGGAGGAAGCATAGTGGTATTGGCAAGGCCTGCGGAGCAGCAAAAAGTGATTGATGCCATAAAAGGAGCAGGAGCAAAAGACGCCTATTCCGTAAAGGTCGATCCAGGCGTAGTGATTAACGAACCAAAACAATAAAAATGGACCCAATTTCAAGTTTAGTGATTCTAGCTGGGGGGGCATCCTCCAGAATGAAAAAAGAGGCATCCATAAAGGAAGGCCTCAGTGAAGAAGACATCAAGCAAGCGAACGAAAGAAGCAAGGGCCTCATCGGTGTTGGGCAACAGGGCCGACCATTGCTTGATTATGTCCTTTACAACGCAAAAAGGGCAGGATATGGAAAAATATACATCGTGATTGGAGAAAATGGGCAGCTTTTCAAAGAATTCTATGGTTCGGGAGAAAACAGTAGCATGTTCCATGGAATGGAAATATTTTTTGCCACCCAATATGTGCCAAAAGATAGAGTCAAACCTTTTGGTACCGCAGATGCCCTGTATCAGGCCACTGAGCAATATCCTGAACTGAAGAGCACAAGATATTCAGTATGCAACAGTGATAACCTGTACTCGGTGGAAGCTTTTACAGCCTTAAGGAACACAGATGTTCCCAATGCCTTTATTGCCTATGATCGTGATGCCATGGAGTTTCCCGAAGAGCGTATATCCCGCTTCGCTTTGGTTAAATTGGATGATGAAGGTTATTTAACGGACATTGTGGAAAAGCCGGAGCCATCACAGGTAGGTGCGTATCGGGATGCCATGGGAAAACTCAGGGTAAGCATGAACGCCTTCACTTTTGATGGCACCAAAATGGATCCCTTTCTTCAAAATTGTCCTGTGCATCCAGACCGAAATGAAAAGGAACTTCCCACGGCATTTTTGAACATGTTGAAGGAGTATCCGAAGACTGCCGTTGGCATTCCCTTTTCCGAGCATGTCCCCGATCTTACGGCCAAGGATGACATCATCGATGTGAAAAATTATCTTGAAAAGCACTATCCCACTTTGGATTGGGAATAAAATCACCAGAATGGATAAATATCTCATAACAGGTGGTGCAGGTTTTATAGGAAGCCATATTGCAGAATCAATATGCTCGCAAGGCCATAAAGTTGTTGTCGTGGACAATCTGAGGACCGGCTTCATGAAAAACATATCACATTTGGACGTTGATTTTGTGGGGGGTGACATCAGGGACAAAGAGTTGATGCGCGATTTGGCCAGTGATGCCAAGGGAATATTTCATTTGGCGGCTTTGGTGAGTGTGCCGGAGTCATTGCAAAAGATCAGCGAATGCTTGCAGATCAATGTGGAAG
Source organism: Allomuricauda sp. (assembly GCA_048270465.1). GTDB lineage: Bacteria > Bacteroidota > Bacteroidia > Flavobacteriales > Flavobacteriaceae > Flagellimonas. The sequence continues at coordinate 79,760 of JBLWSV010000010.1, read as the reverse complement.
GTACTTTGAATGTACTTAATGCTGCGAGGGAAACATCAGGCTGCAAAGTGATTTTGTCCAGTTCGGCGGCCATATACGGCAATAATCCGCAGCTGCCCAAAGTGGAGCACATGTTGCCCGAGCCCCTTACCCCTTATGCTGTTACCAAATTGGACGGGGAGTTTTATCTGAGAATGTATTCTGACCAATGGAACGTTCCCACGGCTTCGTTGCGCTACTTCAATGTTTTTGGACCAAGACAAAACCCAAATTCGGCTTATGCGGCCGCTGTGCCCATCTTTATACAAAAAGCGCTTATGAATGAAGCCATTACCATTTATGGAGATGGGCAGCAGACGCGCGATTTTATTTATGTCAAGGATGTTGTGGGTGCCAATCTGTTCGCATTGGGAAAAGGCACTGAAGTGTACAATGTGGCACTGAGCCATAGTACTACCATCCTGGAACTTGCCGAACGGATCATTTCACTGACAGGTTCGAAGTCCCAGATCACTTTTAAGCCCGAGAGGGCTGGTGATGTCAAACACTCCCAGGCGGATGTGGCCAAATTCCAATCCCTGGGATTTGTACCCAAATATGACCTGAACAGCGCATTGGTGGAGACCATTGCATTTTATGAACAGGAACTTCTTAAAAAATAGCAACTATGATCGTATTGGATTTTTGGGACTACATCATCATCTTCAGCTTTTTTGCGATTACGTTGGGCATTGGTCTATTTGTATCCAAAAGCTCAGGGAAAAGCAGTGCTGAATATTTTTTGTCGGGACGGTCCATGCCTTGGTGGCTATTGGGTATGTCCATGGTGGCCACGACCTTTTCCACCGATACCCCCAACCTTGTAACCGACATAGTAAGGACCAATGGAGTATCCGGCAATTGGGTTTGGTGGGCATTTCTATTGACCGGATTGTTGACCGTGTTCGTGTATGCAGGACTATGGAGAAGGTCCAATGTAAACACCGATCTGGAATTTTATGAGCTGAGGTACGGAGGTGCACCCGCACGCTTCCTTAGAGGTTTTAGGGCCATATATTTGGGTGTACTGTTCAATGTCATCACCATGTCTGCCGTAACCTTGGCGGCCATAAAGATAGGCGGTATCATGTTGGGACTGGAGCCTTGGCAAACGGTGGTCTCCGCAGGATTGATTACGGTGATCTTCAGTGCGGTCGGTGGGTTCAAAGGAGTGGTATATACTGACTTTGTACTGTTTTTTGTGGCTATGGCAGGAGCCATTGGAGCTGCTTATTATCTAGTGAACCTTCCCGAGGTAGGAGGGCTCGGTGCCCTGCTTGCACATGAAGGCGTAAGGGACAAGCTGGAACTCTTGCCCGACATCAACGATACTGCATCATGGATTCCACTATTGGTAATTCCTTTGGCGGTGCAGTGGTGGAGCTCATGGTACCCTGGAGCAGAACCCGGTGGTGGGGGCTATATTGCCCAGCGTATGCTTTCGGCAAAAAATGAGAAGCATGCCATTGGGGCCACCTTCTTTTTCAATATCATGCATTATGCCGTGCGTCCATGGCCCTGGATATTGGTGGCCTTGGCCTCTTTGGTCGTTTTCCCCGACCTGGAAAGCCTACAGACTGCATTTCCCATAGTCTCCGACGATAAATTGGGGCATGACCTCGCCTATTCGGCCATGCTCACCAAACTTCCTACCGGATTATTGGGGCTTGTATTGGCTTCTTTGGTAGCAGCCTATATGTCAACCATATCCACACAGCTCAATTGGGGGTCATCCTACATTGTCTATGATTTTTATAAGCAGAGGATCAAACCCAATGCCTCGGAAAAACAACTCGTGAGGGTGGGTAGATTGGCCACGGTAGGATTGATGGTATTGAGTGCCTTATTGGCCTTGGCCCTTCAGAATGCCCTTCAACTTTTTGAGGTGCTTTTGGTGTTCGGCGCAGGAACAGGGTTGATTTTTATACTCCGTTGGTTCTGGTGGCGCATCAATGCATGGAGTGAGATTACCGCAATGTTTGTTTCGGGCGTACTATCACTTACCTTAAAGCTCACACCCTTGGGCGGATATCTGTTTGCCAAGGAAACGGGCCTCCTGCCTGATTGGTCGGAATATATCATGGTTGTGCTGCTTACAACCCTTGCTTGGCTAACAGTTACCTATGCCACATCCCCTGAAGACAAGGAAACGCTGTACCGCTTTTATAAAATTACCAAACCGGGTGGACCTGGGTGGAAGAGAGTGGTGGACAGCAGTAAGGCAGAGGGAGTTATTCTGGACACCGGTCAGAAATGGAGTGTGCCGAATGGTATTCTGGCCATGTTGGTCGGGTCTGTGATGATTTATAGTGCGCTTTTTGCTGTTGGATACTGGATATATGGTAGATGGCTTTGGGCATCATTGCTGACCTTATTGGCACTGATTGCGGGCATAGGGTTATTGCTTTTATGGAAAAAAATAAGGGAAATATTAGGTTAATCAATTGGAGAGTTTAAATTACAATATGAGCACAATGGAAACGCATACTACATCTAAAACTATTGCTTATCAGCCTGCAGGGCAGTTTGAAGAGACCCGTTTTGAGAAAATACACAATGTCATTTTTGATGATTCCAAGTACGGATCCCTTCAGGTGGCACAAGAAATGGCCGATTTGATCAGGGAAAAGTCCAGCAAGGGGCAAAAGTGCGTTTTGGGGCTAGCAACAGGTTCTTCCCCTATTAAAGTGTATGAAGAATTGGTTCGTATGCACAAAGAGGAAGGACTTAGCTTTGAAAATGTGGTCACTTTCAACTTGGATGAATATTATCCCATGGAGCGGAGCAATATCCAGAGCTATCACTACTTCATGCACCAACATTTGTTCGACCATGTTGACATAGATCCGGAAAACGTCCATGTTCCTGATGGTACGGTTCCACTGGAGGGCGTAAAGGAGTATTGCAAAGAATATGAAAGAAAGATCGAAGCGGCCGGGGGACTGGATTTTCAACTTTTGGGTATCGGTAGGACAGGGCACATCGGCTTTAATGAACCGGGATCCCATTTCAACTCCGCTACCCGGGACATTACCCTGGACCACATTACCCGTGTGGATGCGGCCCCGGCCTTCAAAGGTCTGGAAAATGTGCCCAGAAAGGCCATTACCATGGGAATAGGCACCATAAGAAAGGCCAAGCGTATCGTGCTTTTGGCCTGGGGACAGAACAAAGCGGAGGTGGTCAAGGAAACTATAGAAGGGGAGATAAGCCCCGAAGTACCGGCCACCTACCTACAAGAACACGACAATGCCACCTTCGTGCTGGACAAGGAGGCGGCAGCACATCTTACACGGATTGACACTCCCTGGTTGGTAAGCAGTTGTGATTGGACCGAAGACCTCACCCACAAAGCAGTGGTATGGCTCAGCATACAAAAGAACAAACCAGTGCTCCAATTGACGGACAAGGATTACAATGATTCGGGGATGTCCGACCTGCTCAGCTCGGAACAATCATCCTATGATATCAACATAAAAACTTTCAATCGTTTACAGCACACCATTACCGGATGGCCCGGGGGCAAGCCAAATGCTGATGATACCAACCGTCCGGAGCGTGCAGAACCAGCTAAAAAACGGGTAATCATATTTAGTCCGCATCCTGATGACGATGTCATTTCCATGGGTGGAACCTTTGACCGTTTGGTGGCACAGGGACATGAGGTGCACATTGCATACCAAACATCCGGAAATATCGCTGTGGCCGACCATGAAGCGATCAAGGTGGCGGAAGTGGCCAACAATATGGGGCAAAAAGGGCTTTTTTCAGAGGTGATCAAGGATATCCGTGAAAAAACGGAAGAGGATTTTGATTCGGAACTCGTAAGAAAGATCAAAGGGAATATCAGAAGGGCAGAAAGCCTTGGTGCCACCCGTTTCCTTGGAATTCCAGATAGTCAGGTCCACTTTTTGGACCTACCGTTCTACGAGACCGGGACGATAAAAAAGAAACCTTTGGGAGAAGAGGATATTGCGATTATGAACAAGGTCATTGAAGACATAAAGCCCCACCAGATATATGCCGCGGGGGATTTGGCCGACCCACATGGAACACACAGGGTATGTTTGGAAGCTCTTTTTGAATCTTTGAAGCAATTAAAGGATAAACCCTATATGGCAGATTGTTGGGTGTGGCTCTACCGTGGTGCTTGGCATGAGTGGGAAATCCATGAAATAGAAATGGCGGTGCCCATGAGTCCTGAACAAGTGCTCAGAAAACGAAAGGCTATCTTTTTCCATCAGACCCAAAAGGACGGGGTAATGTTCCAAGGAGAGGACCTTCGTGAGTTTTGGGTGCGTGCCGAAGACCGCAACAAGGACACGGCCCAGAAATACCAACAACTGGGCTTGGCCAGCTATGCAGCCATGGAAGCCTTTGTCAGGTATCATTTTTAGTAAGGTTTATAGTGTACAAGAGGCTTTCCAAAAAGCATTGAATTTCGTGTTCTTGAATCCTTTCGGGAAAGCTCAAGCTGTCGAAGTTCAATATAACGGAAGGCCTCTTTTTGCACATTGACAAATCTCAAATCTTGATTTGAAGGTTTATAATACAGGCTGTTTGGGGTCCTCTTCCAAATATTTGGGATATCCCAGTTTCCAAAGTTGATCCATAGCCTCTTTGACCGTTTTTACGGGCAGTTTGCATGTGTTGTCCCGACAAATATAGACCAAGGTGAGTCCATCCGCATATCGGTTTCGGAACAAAAAGGAATCGTTTTCCACTTTGGAACCCACAACGATGGTATTGGGCAGAAAGTGTTGGTTTATTTTTTTCACGAAATCGCCTGCCTCCGGACCTACTACGACAATTTCATAAAACGGAAGAGTACCCTTGAGCAACAGTCTGCCCCATTGCCCATAATTTTGAGGAAATTTTAAAAACTCCGGACCTACAGAGCTCATCATTTTTTTTGACTGCTCGATGTACAATGTGTTGTAATCCAAATGTCCCAGTTCAAATAGATTCCGTCCCATTATGGCATTTGAGGATGGCAGGACACCATCTTCCTTGTCCACCACTTTGGCGATAAGCTCGTCTGAATTACTGTACGCAAACAGCCCGGAGGGATCGGTATAGTTCTCAATGGCTTGTTCCGTAAGGATTTTGGCAGTGTCCAGATAGCTCTTTTTTTCGGTCATTTTGTACAGGTTCAAAGCACAACTAGCCATGAAGGCATAGTCCTCAAGATATACTTGCTCCTGTGTACTATTGGGCTTGTAGGAATGTAACAGTTGTCCGTTCCTAAAATTATGTTTGCGCAAAGCTGCAAAGGTTTCCTCTGCCGCTTTCAGGTATTTTTCTGTTCCAAAAGCTTTATAAGCCTCAATAAACCCATCAATCAACAGGGCGTTCCAAGAGGTAATGATCTTATCGTCCTTTTTGGGGAATTCCCTTTGTTGGCGTTGGGCGAACAATTCTTCTTGCCATACGTTCAACTTGGTTTGCAATTCCTCGATGGTCAACCCCGTTTTCAAAGTAAATGCGGAATCTGTAGCTTTTTGATACAAAATATATCGGCCATCCAGCGATTCATCCAAGGCAGTGGTGCCATAATAGTCCATGAAAATGTCATAATCCTTCTGTAAAATGGTTTCCAGCTCTTTTGTTTCCCAGGTATAAAAAGCGCCTTCCTTACCATCAATACTGGCATCCATGGAGCTGTAGTAGCTTCCTTCCGGACTTTTCATTTCACGTTGCAAAAAACCAAACGTCATTTCGACCATATTTTTGTATTTTGGGTCTTTAAAAACACTATATGCCCTTGCGTAGAGGCCCAAAAGTTGGGCATTGTCATACAGCATTTTTTCAAAGTGGGGCACTTTCCATTGCCGGTCTGTGGTATATCTGAAAAAGCCTCCTCCCAAATGGTCATAAAGACCGCTCATGGCAATAATGTCCAGCGTTTTCTTAAAATGTTGTGTGGCTTCAGCGTTTGTGGTCAAAATCCCATAATCCAGTAACAGTTCCATTTTGGAGGGAACAACAAACTTTTGCTCCGCTAGGTCACCTCCCCATTCTGTGTCCCAGATTTTTGACCATTGTGTTATCGCCGATGAAATGTTTTCCATCTCAAAATTATTGTTGGCACCCGTGTTGGGCAATTGATAGGTTTCCCGAACACCTTCGGCCAACATAGCTGCATATTCACGGATTTTTTCTGGATTTTGGACATATTCTTTGCTAAAGTTGGACAATACTGCCATCCAGTTGTCTTTTTCGTGATAGGTGCCAAGATAAATAGGCTTCCCATCTGGCAGTATAATGGCGTTCAAGGGCCAACCACCGAAACCGTTCACCATCTGCAGGGCGGTCTGATACACGGCATCTACGTCTGGTCTTTCATCTCTATCCACTTTTATATTGATGTAATTTTCGTTCATCAACTTGGCAACCTCTTCATCCTCAAAAGATTCCTGTTCCATGACAAAGCACCAATGGCAAGAGGAGTAACCAATGCTCACGACCACCAATTTGTTCTGTTCTTTGGCCAAATCAAATGCTTTTTGCCCCCAAGGCATCCAATCCACCGGGTTGTGGGCATGTTGCAAAAGGTAGGGACTGGTCTCTTCGATAAGTGCATTGGTAAATTTGTGGTCTTGTGAGCTGCCAACAACTTCATTCTGGTTGTTTGCTTTATTAGCCTTGTCCTTGCAGGATGAAAATAGGAGCAGGGAAATCAGGAAAAAATATAGGGTTTTGAGGTTCATGTAAACACTTTTATGCGATTAGTGGCCAAAACAATTTTCAGGGCATTGCCGGGTTTGATCACCACCTCCCTCAATTGGAAAGCAGTTTGTATTTTTTGATCACTTCCCCCAACCCCAATAATTGGCTTTCTTTCTTCATGGACAGCGGAGGGGTGCCAAATTCATCCTTGAAACATTTGGTGAAATATTTTGGATCTTTATAGCCCACGATAAAACCGGCCTCCGAAATATTGTAGCCCTGTTCCAAAATGAGTATGGCCGCTCTTTTTATTTTTAGGTTCCTGTAAAACTCGATCAAGGTCTTCCCCGTTATGTCCTGACATTTTCTGAGAATGACAGAGTAGCTCATCCCCATTTTGTCGGCCAGATGCTCCAGCTTGAATTCTGGGTTTTCCATTTGGCTGTTCAGGTGATGTACCAGCTTATCCAAGAATATGTGGTCTTTGGATGGGGGCAGGTCGGCTGTTTTGTTGCTTATAAAGAGGGTTTTGGCGTTGGAAATCAAGTTCTCCTTGGTCTTCATTAGGCTATTGACCCTCAGCACCAGTTCCTGGGCATTGAAAGGCTTGTTGATAAAATCCACAGCACCCGATTTTAGACCGGACAACCTTGTCTTGGTTGTGTTTTTGGCGGTCAGCAGAATGATGGGAATGTGGGAGATACGTTTGTTTTTATGTATTTCCCTGGTCATTTTGATTCCATCCATCCCGGGCATCATGATGTCGCTGATGATCAGGTCGGGAACATTGTCTTTTAGGTATTTTAATGCCTCCAATCCATTTTCAGCTATATGCACACCATAATCGTGCTGTAAAAGTTCTTTGAGGAAGATTTGCATCTCCACATTGTCCTCAACGACCAAAATGGAATAGGTGCCATGTACCGGGTTTTGGATTTCGTCGGGAATGGTCGGCCCTTCTTGTCGTATGTAGTCGTTTTCAGGAGGAAATGTATTCTCCGTAAGGTGGTTGGATGATTTTACCGCATCTGCAAAAATGTCGTCCTTCCATGAAAGATACACATGGAAAGAGCTTCCTTTTCCCTCAATGGATTTTGCCTTGATCTTTCCGTGGTGCATTTCGATCAATTCCTTGGTGAGGGCCAACCCAATGCCGGACCCTTCCAGTCTTTTTCCCTCGTCAGATTGATAATACATCCTGAAGATCTCCTTCAGCTCTTTTTTTGGAATGCCCGGTCCGGAATCGATCACAGAAACCTTCACCCTTTCCTTTTTGACGTTCCTTTCCACTTTTAGGAGGATACTGCCTTCCGACGGGGTAAACTTGAAGGCATTGGAAAGCAGGTTATAAAAGACATGCTCAATTTTATCAAAATCATACCAGAGCATTATTTCATCATCGGGAAATTCTTGGATAAAATCAATTTTTTTAAAACGGGCCTGTTCGGCAAAGGAAATTGCGATCTCTTTTAGGTCTTTGATGATGTTTCTTTTGGAAACCTGTATTTTCAAATGGTCTAGTTCCTTGTTCCGTATGGTGGTCAAGTCCTTGGATATCCTGGAAAGTCTTTTGGCGTTGTTCTTGATCAGGTTCAACCGTTGCACGAGCAGCCTGTTCTTGTTCACGCTCGCTTTCTGGAGCATGTCGTCTATTGGCCCAAGTATCAGGGAAAGCGGTGTTTGGATTTCATGGCTCATTTTGGCAAAGAAGTTCATTTTGGCGGCATAGAGTTCCTTTTCGTTTTTGTAGGCCCATTCCTCCCGTTTGAACTTCAATTTTAAATGGATCCATCTGTATATGGCAAAGGCAATGAGCAGGGCCATCAAAAAATAGGCTGCAAAAGCCATGGTTGACAACCACCACGGAGAGGCTACATGGATACGGATTTCCCTTTTTCCAATATCCCAAAGATTTGGTTTGGTCCCGGCCATTACTTCAAACACATAATCACCGCTTGGTATGTTGGTATAGGTTGCCGTACGGTCCGATTTGGGCACGATCCACTCCTTATCAAAACCTTTGAGCCTGTATGCGTAGTGGTAATTGGTGTTCAGCACATTGGCAACGGCAGCAAATTGGAAGGAGAAAGAGGATTGGTTGGATTTCAGTTCGAGCGATGTGATGTTTTCGATACCGTTTGAAATTTGGTCGGGGATCAGATTCTCCGCTGGTTTGTTGAGCAGCTCTATCCTGTTGATATACAATTTTGGGATGATGGAACGCTGAACCATGTTTTGCGGATAAAATGCATTCACACCGTTTTCGGTCCCGAAATACAGTTTCCCGTCCTTGGTCTTAAAGGCGCCTCTCCGGTAAACATTTCCATACAGACCGTCTGTCAGGTAATAGGATTGCAGGGAATCGTTTTCCACATGGTATTTGTGCAGCCCCGAAAGACTCCCGAGCCACAATTTGTTGGAATTGTCCAAGAGCAAAGATTGGACATTTATATTTCCAAAACCCTGTTTTTCACTGATGTTTTCACAACTGTTGGAGTCTGTCCTAAAATAAATCAGCGATCCCAGGGCAGATTTAAAATATAGGTTTCCCTTGCCATCGGGAAGAATGTTGCTGGCCCCCAGGCCGATGATGCTCTCTTCTCCATTTTGAACACAGTCCACCCTATCAAAAACAGAGCCTGAAAGATCTTGCTCTTTTTCCACAAACCTGAACAAGCCGCCCCCGCTTGTGCCGACCCATACGGTCCCATCGGAGGTTTCCGAAATACTCTCCGAAATATCGCCGGACAGCCCATTGTTTCCATATCTGAAGATGGCCAGTTGCTCTTTGTTTTCCGATAGGACATGTACACCTATTATGGTAGAGATCCAAATACGGCTTTTTGAATCCTTGAATATAAACCGGATGTCGGTCAAGGGATTTCCATTGGAATCGGCAACGGGTACTTGGTCAAATTCGAGTCTGTTGGGATCCAATACGTACAATCCGTTCAGATAGGTGGCAATCCAGATATGGTTGCGGGAATCCTCTACCAAACCTTGGATGTAGCGTCCCTTGAAGGGTTTTCCACTTGATTTGCCATTGTTGAACTGAACGCTGCTGCCGTCCTCCATGACCCGGTTCAGGCCTTCACCGTCAGTGCCTATCCACAATGTGCCGTCACTCGATACCAGAACGGACAGTATGGTGGTGGGAATACCATCTTCAGTACCACTGTGATAGGCCACATTCTCGTTCCTATAGGGCAGGATGTCGATAATGCCATTTTTTGTGGCCACCCATATATTTCCGTGCGGGTCTTTGTTGATTTCGCCAACGGTATTGTTGCTCAGGGAAGACCTGTTGGCGGGTGAATGCTTGAATATTTCCAGTTTTTGGGTACGGACATCCACACAGTACAGGCCATTACCGTCCGTCCCGGCCCATATTTTACCACTATCGTCGTGGAATATGCTGATGAACAGGGGAGTGCTTTCACTCACCGTGCCCTCTTGGGAATAAGCCTTGAACTCCTTGTTGATGGGATCATAGGAAAAGAGCCCTTTGTTTTCGGAAACGATCCAAAGGTACCCATAACTGTCAGAGGTGATCTTGGTGGGCCCTCCGATGGGGTCTTTGTAGGGGCCTTCCAGCAGTTCCCAAACTTCACCGGGTGATTTTTTAAAAACCAGCCCCGTATCGGTACTTGCCCAAAAGGTGCCGTCTTGTGCGAAGACTATGCTGGTCAAACTGCTTTCGTTTGATTTCAAGTATGGTATAGTGGAAACCTTTTCAATGCTGGACGTGGAATGGGAAAATTCAAAAATGGAACCATCACTGGCTCCAAAAAGAATTGAATCATCGTTGGAAGAGATGGTTGAGATCCGATGTGATGTCAGATCAAGATCAATGGAATCTTTGAAAGATGTGTATATCCCGGGCGGGGTAATCCGGGTAAGCTCCCCATTATTGGTGGCCAACCAAAAATCTCCCATGGAGTCCTTCCCAAAAACAATGTCCCTCGGATCGGCCGATCTGCCCTCAAAAATGCTTTCATAGGGAGTGAAAAAATAATCATAGCCATCATATTTGTACAGGCCATTGCTATGGGCTATCCAGACATGTCCGGAAGAATCAAAAACAAACTTTGAATTGTAGCTGAACGTTTTTTCCAACTTCTTGAAATTGGCGGCCTCCTGTCCAGATCCGTAAAAAAAACATATCGAACAAATAAATGTGACGAGTATTTTTTTCAAAGCGTAGAGCTTCATTGGGGGAGGGGAAAGCTTCCTATTGTATGTGCTATGAATGATTCTCATTTTTTTGTCCAAATAAACGGACCCATTACAGGACCATCATCAGGATCAAAGTTACACACCCCTCTTTAAATAATGTAAAGCCCAAGGAGATGAATTTTTCAAAATAAGGGGTCATATTCGTCAGTTTGAAAAAAAGACAAATTTTCAAGTGGTAATAACCAGAAAACTCTACTGCCCATCTTATAGGTTATGTCAAAATTTGTTACCAATCAATCAAATTAAGCCTGTAAAAACTATATAAGCAAAAATCATAATGCAACCAAGAAGAGAATTTATCAAAAGGACAGCGGTGGCGGCAACCGGTGTTTCATTGGCGCCAAACCTTATTTTCAGCGCCACTTCCAAAAAGAGGGAGAGCAAGATCAACGTAGGTTTGATCGGTGTTGGTCTAAGGGGGTCGAACCACCTAAACAATTTATTGCTAAGGAACGATGTTGAAGTAACAGCTATATGTGATGTTGATCCCAATAGGATCGATATTTCTTTAAAGTCAATTGCAAAGGCAAAAAAATCGGCACCAAAAGTATTCGGTAAAGACGATTATGATTACCGGAACCTATTGGCCCTTGAAAATGTTGACGTGGTGGTGATCTCCACCCCATGGTTGTGGCACACCAAAATGGCCGTGGATTCCATGAGGGCGGGCAAATATACCGGTCTTGAAGTTTCTGCCGCCAATACCCTGGAAGAGTGCTGGGATCTGGTGAATACGCACGAGGAAACGGGAACGCACCTAATGATCCTTGAAAATGTGAATTACCGCAGGGATGTTCTTGCTGTGTTGAATATGGTAAGGGAAAATGTTTTTGGGGAGCTTTTGCATTTCAATTGTGGTTACAAGCACGATCTGAGGGGTGTAAAATTTAATGATGGTAAGACCGCTTATGGAAAAGGGGCCGAGTTTGGTGAAAAAGGCATTTCAGAATCCAAGTGGCGTACCCAGCATTCCCTGTTGAGAAATGCAGATGTCTATCCGACCCATGGTCTGGGCCCTATAGCGGTGATGGCGGATGTAAACCGTGGGAACCGTTTGGTTTCCCTGACCTCACATGCCACAAAAAGTGTAGGGCTGAACAAATATATTGTGGAAACTGCCGGAAAGGACCATCCCAATGCAGGTCTGGATTGGAAGCAGGGCGATATCATCACTTCCACTATAAACACTTCCAATGGGGAAACCATAATCGTTACCCACAATGTGAACAACCCGCACCCATACTCCCTAGGTTTCAAGGTGCAAGGTGCCCAAGGTGTCACGGAGTTTGATTATCACACCAAACGAATCCATATAGAAGGAATTACCAAGGGACATGGATGGGAAGACATGGACGAATGGTTGAAAAAATACGATCATCCCCTATGGAAAAAATATGGGGAAGGTGCTTTGGAAGCTGGACATGGGGGGATGGACTTCTTTGTGATGCACGCATTGATCGAATCTGCAAAGGAAAATGTGGCCCCTCCGATGGATGCGTATGATGCCGCTGCATGGAGTGCAGTGACCCCGCTTTCTGAGGCTTCCATCGCCAACAATGGCGAGGTGCAGGACTTCCCTGATTTTACCCGTGGAAATTGGATTAAAAGGAAACCATACAACTGGATGAAGGACAATTATTAATCTGCAAAATAACCTAAACTGAATGCTAACTTAAACTTCAATGATGAAAAAACTAATGAGCAAAGGGCTGTTATTGGTCCTATTTGTATTGTCGGCTGCTTTCGTGAATGCACAGCGCACCTCCGTAAAAGGTGTGGTCACGGATGCTGAATCGGGAATGCCCGTCCCAGGAGCCAACGTAATTGAAAAGGGCACTTCAAATGGTACGGTCACCGATTTTGACGGTAACTATGAACTGGAACTTTCACCGGAATCCATATTGGTGGTGAGCTATATTGGCTATCAAACTACAGAGATTGTCGTGGGGAACCAGACCACGATCAATGTTTCCTTGGCGATTTCGGCCTCCGAACTGGAGGAGGTGGTGGTAGTGGCCTATGGAACCCAAAAGAAGGAGACCATAACCTCATCCGTAGTGGAGATCGATGCGGAGAAATTGGCAGATGTTACGGTGCCCGAAGTTGCCACCATGTTACAGGGTAAGGTTACCGGGGTACAAGTTCTTCCAAGTGATGGTTCACCGGGTTCTTCCCCAAGCATCATCATCAGGGGTAGGTCTTCCATAAATTCAACAAATGCACCGCTATGGGTCATTGATGGGGTGATCGTGGGCAATGCCGATCCTAAACTGAACCCTAACGATGTGGCCAGCATTTCGGTTCTGAAGGATGCTTCGGCCACTGCGCTTTATGGAAATAGAGGGGCCAACGGTGTTATCATCATCACCACCAAAAGAGGAAAAGTTGGTAGCAAGCCCCAATTGCGTTTGGCTCTTAAAACAGGGGTTAACCAATTCAACCCTGGTAAGTTTGAGATCATGAACTCCCAACAGTTGTACGACTACCATCAAGAGTTGGGCAATGCCAATGCTTGGTTCACAGAAGACCTTTTGGAGAGGGATTACGACTGGCTGGATGGTGCCACACAACAGGCCTTGGTGCGGGATGCCTCAGTTACATTCACGGCAGCCGAAGAAAACCACAACTTGTTCATGTCCATGGGCTACTATAATGAAGAGGGAACGGTAAGGGGCAATGAGTTGGATAGGTACACATTCCGTACAAACATAGATTATGACATCACGGATAAGTTGACCATTAAACCAAAATTGAACTTTGTCTTTGACAGGAGGGAGGATGTAAGGCAAGCAGCATTGTATGAGGCATACACAAACCTGCCTTGGGATTTGCCCTATGCCCCCGATGGTTCTTTGGTAAATGCCAATACGTCCGAAGGAGATGAATGGTTGGGAAGGGATAGAAGAAATTACCTCTATGACCAACAGTGGAACTATTCGGATTCCAGATCTTTCGATCTGTTTGCCAGCTTTGATTTTGAATATAGATTATTGCCCAATCTGACATATATTTCCACCAATAACTTCAGGTGGGGCAACTTTGAGTCCTTCTCCTATACCGACCCAAGGTCAAACGGGGGAAGGGCCACCAATGGGTCTGTAAGCGATGATACGTTCAGGAGCCTATCGAGGTTCACCAACCAAATGCTCAAGTTTTCCAAGGTTTTCAATGAAGACCACACTTTGAACATTTTGGCCGCTTATGAATACAACGACGCCAACTCAAAAACCGTCAGTGCACGATCGGAAAACGTTGTCGTCAACGGCGAGGTGCAGGATGTGGGGCTAAAGCCCGCAGCAGCGGGGGGCAGCATATCCGAATCTGCGCAGCAATCCTTTTTGTTCTCGGCTGATTATGATTATAAGGGTCTTTATTTTGTCAAAGGGTCGGCCAGAATGGATGGTGCATCGGCCTTTGATGAGGAATATAGATATGGGGAATTTTACTCCATAGCAGCAGGTTGGAACATCCACAAGGAAAGTTTTTTCAACGTAAAGCAGGTCAACAATCTTAAACTGAGGGCCAGCCATGGTGCGGTCGGTAACCAACCCGGAGGTTTTGGCTACCTGGACCTTTATGATGTAAGGTTCCAGTATGCAGGCTTGATTGCCGCCAAACCGAGCCAGTTGGGAACCCGTAACCTGACCTGGGAAAAGGCCATAGAAACCAATGTGGGTCTGGATGCCGGCCTGTTCAATTTTATGGACCTTTCCGTGGATTATTACAACAAGGAAAACTCTGGGTTGTTATACTTCAGGGCCTTGTCTGATCAGACAGGGTTCAGTGGAAGATACGAGAACATCGGTTCCATCGTGAACAAGGGTGTTGAGGTGGCTGCGGCCTTCAATATTGTGAACAAAGAAGATCTTGGAATCAATATTGGGATCAATGCCAGTTTCAACGATAATGAAATAAAAGAATTGGCAGATGACGCTGATATCATTTCGGGTTCCACCATTTTAAGGGAGGGCGAGGAGTTCGGTACTTTTTATATGAGAAAGTGGCTGGGAGTCGATCCTGAAAATGGGGCCCCTGTTTATGAAGTGGTCGATCCAGATACTGGTGAGGTATCCACCACAGAGGTCTATAACGATGCCACATTGCAGATTGTAGGAACGTCCAACCCCGATTTTACAGGTGGTTTCAGTACAAGCCTTCGTTACAAGAACTTCAATTTGAGTTCTAACTGGAGTTTCTCCTATGGAGCTGAACTTTACAACTCTTCCCGAAACCTTTTCGATTCTGATGGCTTCTATTTGCAATATAACCAAATGGTATTGCCCAAGGGTTGGTCAAGATGGCAACAACCGGGCGATGTGGTCACGCACCCCAAGCCAAGGGTCGGGGGATATGAGGGAAGTAACCAAACTTCTTCAAGGTATTTGGAAGATGGCAGCTATTTAAGGTTGAACAATGTTAGATTTTCGTATGACCTACCGGATTTGGTCACAAACCGATTGGGCCTGAGTGGACTCAACATCTATTTGACCGGGGATAACTTGGTGACTTTCACAAAGTTTACAGGTGTGGATCCTACGATCGGGGGAGCTGGCGGATTTGTAAGTATCGGATATCCCATACCTAGAAGGTTCGCTCTAGGTCTCAACATTACTTTCTAATCAAAAAAACATAGCCATGAAAAAAATAATCTATATATCACTTCTAGCTACTGTAGCTGTATTTACATCCTGTGAACTGGATAGAAGTCCTTCGACCCAGATCAGTGCGGATGATTTGTTTCAGGATCCCGGGGCGGCACAATCCGCCACTCTTGGTAACTACTTGTTCCTTAAAGGGGACAAGGGATATGATGGATGGTCGGACGATTTGCACCGGATGTCCGAATATTCAGGAGACAATGTCATGATAAGTGGAGGTACCACAGATCCGCTATTCTTTTTCTACAACTATCAGCGAAATCCCAATAATTCCAGGGCAAACAGGTTTTGGAGCAATTCCTATAAAGCCATTGTGGGTGCCAATAGGGTCATTGAAAGTTTGGAAGAGGGATCATCTGCCGAAGAAGATCAGGTAATTGGCGAGAACTACTATATCAGGGCACTGGTATTTTTTCAGATGGGAAACATTTTTGGAAGGCCTTATAACCAAGGTACCTCAAACTTGTCCATTCCCTTAAAACTGACCTCTGACATCACAGATCTTCCGGACAGGAACACCGTGGGCGAAGTCTATGACCAAGTCATTGCCGACCTATTGAAGGCCGAATCACTGATGAGTTTGAACAAAGGACCTTCCTTTGCTTCAAGAGAGGCCGCCCAGGCCCTGTTGTCAAGGGTGTACCTCTATATGGAAGAGAACGCAAAGGCCATTGAATATGCCGACAAGGTCATCAATTCGGGATCATACAGTCTATTGTCGTCCGGCAGGTTTTCGGTTATGAACACCTTGCCCCCCTCGGAAAATGAAGAGGCCATCTTCTCCATTACCTTGACCAAGGATATCGATATTCCCGGCACAGAGGATTGGTACACCATTGGATCGTTTTATGCCACGATTGATGGTGTGGGTTGGGGTGAAATGTACGCGTCAAGGACCTATATGGACCTTGTGGACCAAAACGAGGGAGATTTAAGGAAAAGCTTTATCGATCCACAATATTTGTTGGATGAAAATGGGCAAAGGATCCCTGCGGTCTATTGGGTGGATGAAACCAACTACACCTACCAGTTCAGACGCACCACTGATAATGGCGACTCCATTACATTCGAAGATAACGGAACGACCTACACTTTGGAATCTGAAGAAGTAAACGGTACTACCCAATATTATTTTGACGGTCCAAATGGTCGTCAAGATGTGGTGTTTGATTTTGATATGGACAAGCGTAATGGATATCCAAAATTCTTCATTACCAAAGCTTCACAACAAGAAAACGATCTGCACCTTTGGTCACCAACAGTATCCCGATTGGCTGAGATGTATCTGAACAAGGCCGAAGCACTTGCAAAACTTGGTTCAGATCAGGCGGCATTGGACAACATCAATATCTTGAGGGCGAGGGCTGGTGTGCCTGAGTACGACCTCATGGCTTTGCCCGATGGTAAAACCCCTCTCGAACTGGTTTTGGAAGAACGTCGATTGGAGCTCGCCTTCGAGGGACACAGAAAGTTTGATGTCTATAGAAACGGTTTGACGATGGACAGAAGGTACCCAGGCACCCATCTCAACAACGCCAATCCATTCTTTGAGATACCATCCACCAGCAATGTCATCATTGAGTTGATTCCGGAGCAACAAATCCTGATTCAACCAACGCTGGAGCAGAACGATTGATTTTCATTTGAACCATGTACCAAGAAAGGACACCATGCCTTTCTTGGTACATCTATTACTGTTTAAAAATGCTACATCCCATTCCTAAACCTTTAATTGCATTGGCTTTGTTGGCCTTGACCATTTCTTGTGGCAAATCGGTCGATGGTTTGGACAATGGCAAGCTGTTCACAACAGTGCCCGAGGATATTACAGGTGTACATTTTCAGAACAAGATACTGGAATCGGAACAACTACATTACTATAAATATCTCTACATATACATTGGTGGAGGTGTGGCAGCGGCAGATTTCAACAATGATGGGCTGGAAGACCTTTTCTTCACATCCAACATATACCCCAATAAACTATACCTGAACAAAGGGGATTTTAAGTTTGAGGACATTACCGAAAAGGCAGGTATAACCAAGCGAACCGGTTTTGATGCCGGAGTGGCCGTAGCCGATGTGAACAATGATGGTTATTTGGACATTTATGTGAATAGGGCAGGTTGGTACACCGGGGACGAAAGGTTGGCCAATATGCTGTATATCAACAATGGTGACCTGACCTTTACCGAACAAGCGGCGAAGTATGGCCTGAACGATACGGGAAGATCGATATCATCCACTTTCTTCGATTATGACAGAGATGGTGACCTAGATCTCTTCATCACCAATGCTCCTGCTGATTTCAATTTGTCCGGCGCACTGTTGGACCTGGACAAGATCCAAGAGCAAAAACAAAAAATAGAAGCATCAAGAAGTTCCGATAAACTTTACAGGAACAATGGCAAGGGCTTTTTTGAAGATGTCTCCGAGCAAGCGGGAATTCTTGCAGATGTTGGTTTTGGGCTGCATGCACAGGTAGGCGATCTGAACAATGATGGCTGGTTGGATGTCTATGTAAGCAATGATTTCATCATGCCTGATTTTGCCTATATCAACAATGGCGATGGAACCTTTACCGATAAAAAAGAAACCCTTTTCAAACATATTTCCTACTACAGTATGGGAGGGGATTATGCCGATGTCAACAATGACGGCTTATCCGATCTCATGGTGGCCGATATGAGCCCGGAGGATTATAAAAGGTCCAAAACAACTATGTCGATGATGTCGATAGACAGGTTCAATGCCATGACCCAAAATGGATACCATCACCAATACATGCACAATGTATTGCAACTGAACAATGGAAAAAATATAGCCTTTTCCGAAATCGCAAACCTTTCCGGTATTTCCAAGACGGATTGGAGCTGGGCAACCTTGTTCGCAGATTTTGACTTGGACGGTTACAACGATATCTACGTCACCAATGGGGTGTACCGCGATGTGGTGGACAGGGATGCAAATACCCTTATCAATGACTACATAAAGGAAAACAGAAACAATCTGAAGGAAGCCGATTTCTTGGGCTTTACTCAAAAATTGCCACAACAAAAATTGGTGAACTACCTCTACAGAAATGAAGGTGATCTAACCTTCACCAACAAAACACAGGAATGGTCAAATCTCAAAGAGACCTTTTCCAATGGAGCGGTGTACGTTGATTTGGACAACGATGGTGATCTGGACATCGTTACCAGCAATCTGGATGAAAATGCCACTATTCTGAAAAACAACAGCATTGAACAGAAAAAGGGCAATTATTTACAAGTCCGGTTCAAGGGTCCCGAGAACAATAGGTTTGGGGTTGGGACCAAGGTTATTCTACATACATCAAATGGAAGTGTGCTTACCAGACAACTGATCAATGGCAGAGGCTATCTATCCTCTATGTCCAACAAATTGCATTTTGGATTGCCGAATCAAGAAAAGATCGATAAACTCGAAGTCATTTGGCCAGATGACAAAAAAGAAATTATCCAAAACATATCGGTCAATCAAGTGCTGGAACTTGATTATGCAAATGCAGCAGTCAAAACAGTTGGGAATCAGGAAAGTGTCAAGACATTGTTCGCCCAGCAGGCTTTTGATTTTGGGCATGAAGAGAAAATTTTCAATGATTTTGACGTGCAGTTATTGTTGCCGCACAAATTGTCACAACAGGGACCCGCAGTGGCGAAGGCGGATTTGAATGGGGATGGGGTCGAAGACCTTTATTTGGGAGGAGCCCATGGTTTTAGTCCCGATCTATTGGTCTCGATCAATGGTGCGTACCAAAAAATAACTGTTCCCGATTTTGAAAAGGACAAGTTACATGAAGATGTTGATGCCATTTTCTTTGATGCCGACAATGATGGGGATCTGGATCTTTATGTAGTGAGCGGAAGCTATGAATTCAATGAAGATTCCCCCCTTTTACAAGATCGATTGTACATCAACAAGGGCAACTTAAAATTTGAAAGATCTAAATCCAGCCTTCCCGACTTGAGAGTCTCTGGCTCTGTGGTCATTGCAGGGGATTATGACGCTGACGGGGATTTGGATTTGTTCATTGGGGGAAGGGTGATACCGGGGCAATATCCTTACAGTCCAAAAAGTACCCTTCTCATGAACAATGGGGGCACTTTTCAAGACGTGACCCAGTCCATTGCCGAAGAGCTTTCCCAAGTAGGGATGGTCACCACGGCACAATGGGCCGATATGGAGGGAGATGGAGACATTGATTTGGTGGTTGCCGGAGAATGGATGGGTATAGAAGTGTTTACCAATACCGATGGGAAATTCATCAAAGACCCCAAATATGAATCCCTGGCATCCCAGACCGGATGGTGGAACAAGATTATGGTAACGGATATGGATGCAGACGGGGACATGGATATCATTGCCGGAAACCTCGGCCTGAACTATAAGTTCCATGCCAGTAAAGAAAAGCCCTTTCACGTCTATACCAACGATTTTGATGAAAATGGCACCGCGGATATCATGTTGGCCAAAAACTATGAAGGGAAACTTGTGCCCGTTAGGGGCAAAAATTGCACATCGCAACAGATGCCATATCTCAAGGAGAGAGTAAAAACGTATGAGGAATATGCTTCGCGAGATCTAAAGGGAATCGTGGGCGATGGTTTTGAAACGGCCAACCACTTACAAGCCGTGGAGTTCCGGTCGGGTTATTTTGTCAACGGACAAGAAGCCTTTGAGTTTGTTCCTTTCACAACACGGGCCCAAATGAGCCCCATCAACGGGATCATTTATGATGATTTTGATGGGGATGGGATAAAGGACCTTGTTCTAGCTGGGAACAATTATATGGCTGAGGTAGAGACCACTAGGGCAGATGCAGGAATCGGGAGCCTTCTTAAAGGTACCGAGACCGGAGCTTTCCAATATGTTGAAAACAGACTTACCGGCTTTTATGCCAACAAGGACGCCCGGGATTTGCTTCTCGTTGAAGGGAATGGCTCCAAATCGATTCTTGTGGCAAACAACAATGGTGCATATCAATTTTATAAAATGACCAACTAATTAACTTATAACACTTAAAAAATGTAAAACTATGAACAGATTTAAAAACCTTGGATTGATACTGATATTTTCCATCGGCATGGGTATTTCCCTTGTTTCTTGCGACCCTGATCAGGTACTTTACGATACTGGTTTTGTACCAGGGGAAGAAGCCGCCCTTTTATCGGACAGAGTAGGTTGGGCCATCACCAGTTTCACTTCCGAAGAAACCCAAGGGGAAGGTGATACGGGAAGGGTCATGGATATTCTTGATGGAGACTTGGCCACTTTTTGGCATTCTTGCTGGACATGTGACCCCGCTGCATCCTACGATCATGAGATTCTGATCGATATGGGGGAAAGTTTTTCTGTCGCGGGAATTGAATATACACACAGGCAAGGTGGCGGTAGAGGCGTAAAAAGGTTTGAAGTTCAATTGGGCGACGCAAACAACAATTTTGTGTCCGTTGGCGAATTTGAAACAGAAGACGGCAGGGGAGCAGATGGTAATGACGAGCCACAGGACTTTATGTTCGAAAGCCCCAGCGATGCCAGGTATATTAAACTGATCTTGAAAGAAGCCCACGATGGACAAGGTTTTGCGGCCATATCCGAAGTGAACGCTTTCATCATGGTGGCACTGTAATTTTCCGAAAGGACTTCGACTGCCAAACACCAAACCAAGTAAAACCCCATGGCCTTTTCCCTTTGTTTACATAGGGAATGGGATGGTCATGACTAAAAAAAGTAAAATGAAGATAGGATTCACACTATTGTTTTTATGGTTAAACACAGTTTTTCTTTCCTGTAGCTCTTCTTCCGTTGACGTAGCGGACGGAGATGTGGGAGGCGAAGAACAGCAGGAGGAAAGCACCGAATTGAGCCTTACCACTACGATTCCGGCAGGGCCGAACAGTTGGGTCGTAGGTGATATGGCGAAGGACAGGACGATCATTGCCGAAACAGGAATCCATAATTGGCAAGAAACCTCCGATATCATAAGAAGCTATGTTGGGCTGTCCAATTCCGGAGAACTCCATTTGGGTCTTAGGGCCAAATCCCCGGACGGAGCCTCTAAAATAAAAGTGACCGTAGGTGACCGATCTCAAGAAGTCGTCCTGTCGCCCACAGACTATGGCACTGTTGAAATTGGAAAATTTCAAGTATCTGCGGGCTATGTGGCCATTGAAATCCAAGGTCTGGAAAAATCGGGAACCTATATAGGCGATATCAGTGATATTTTGATAGGTGGTCCAGCTGCGGCCGGTACCATTACCAATGTGCCCACAGATAATTTTTACTTTGGAAGAAGGGGCCCATCGGCCAATATTGGATATCAGGCACCCCAAGGAAAGGACGTAAAATGGTTTTACAATGAAATAACGGTTCCCGAAGGTTCGGATGTCATCGGCTCCTATTTTATGGCCAATGGTTTTGGCGAAGGATATTTTGGTATCCAAGTAAACTCTGAGACAGAGAGACGCGTTTTGTTTTCAATTTGGAGTCCCTATGTTACAGATGACCCCAATGAAATCCCGGAAGAGGACAGGATCCAACTGTTGGGTGCTGGAAGCGGCGTTACGGTAGGGGAGTTTGGCAACGAAGGTTCAGGGGGGCAAAGCTATCTTCGCTATGATTGGAAGGCCGGAACCACCTATAAGTTCTTGTTGAAGGGAGAGCCTTCAACCAACGGTTCAACCGATTACACAGCATATTTTTATGCACCGGAGGTGGGCGAGTGGAAACTCATTGCCGGCTTCAAAAGGCCCAATACCACCACTTATTTGAAAAGCCTATATTCCTTTTTGGAAAACTTTGCTCCCAGTACGGGATACATCACCAGACAGGCAGAATATGGCAATCAATGGGCATATACCACCGATAACACCTGGAACGAAATAACCACGGCCACCTTCGGTGTGGATGCCACTGCGGCAAACGGCGATCGGTCCGACCTTGCCGGGGGAACGAACAGCAAGGCCTTCTTTATGAAGAATTGCGGTTTTTTT
The DNA here is from genome assembly GCA_048270465.1 of Allomuricauda sp. Classification (GTDB taxonomy): domain Bacteria; phylum Bacteroidota; class Bacteroidia; order Flavobacteriales; family Flavobacteriaceae; genus Flagellimonas. The sequence continues at coordinate 57,163 of JBLWSV010000010.1, read as the reverse complement.
GATGACGGTATGAATGCAGGGGTCACTTTTACCCGAGAGGCAACAGGAACTCCACCATCCATTGACTTTGATGCCCTTGAGGTTCCCGAGCCGGCAGTGCCCCCAACTTTTTTGGACAAGACAGGTTGGGAAATAGCGTCTTTCAGCTCTGAGGAAACAAGCGGAGAAGGGGACACCAATGGTCGAGCTGACCTTTTGATCGATAATGATACGGAAACCTATTGGCATTCTTGCTGGACCTGCACCCCAGAAACGGTTTACCCACATGAATTTGTGATCGATCTTAAATCATCGCTAACAATGGAAGGCATAGCGTTCAACCAAAGGAGCACTTTATCGCGAGCGGTAAAAGATATAGAGATATTGATCAGCACGGACAATGTTTCATGGGAAAGTCTGGGTGATTTTACACTACAAAACAGCTCATCCACGCAGGAAATGGATTTTGGGGAAGAAAAAACCCTTCAATACATCAAGGTCAGGATGATATCTTCCCATGACGGAGATCGGTTTGCGGCTTTGGCTGAAGTCAGTCCATACATCCGATAATGAAAACTTGTCGGTGATTGTGGTCTTGATTTTGAATGGTAAAGACATAGTTAGGTGTGGTCAATACTTTATTGGTATCCCATAATGACTGTGTAAAAATAGTTGAGTTAGTTGTTTGATTTAGTTAATTGGGCCCTTGGGTAATACCAGGGGCTTTACTAAAATTTGATTTTTTAACATCGGCAAGCATCAACACAACACAGGTGATAAGGAATGCTATTGCACGGTGTTGACGATAACCTTGGAACCCAATAATTGAACCACTTATTACAATTCAATAAAAATGAGCAAGATTTATCCCATTTTATGTGTTGCACTCATTGCCTTCGGATGCAGGGAGGGCAATAAAATCATGCAGGATAAGGCTGTTTCGGCTGTCCAAGAACCCTTGGGCGAAGATAATTTGGCCTATAAATGGGGGGAAATGGCCATTTTGGCGACCGCAAACGACACAGACCGCTTTAAACCCAGACCTACCATAACTTCACGTTATCTGGGACTTATTTTTGTGGCCATTTTTGATGCTTGGTCCCGATATGATGACAGAGCGGTCCCTGTTTATCTTAAAGATGTGGGGCGGAGACCGAAGAAGGAACATTCACTTGGGAACAAGGAAGTTGCCATAAGCTATGCTGCCTATCGGGCCATGAGCGAATACTATTTCACCGATAAGGCATTGTTTGTGGATTTTATGAAAGAGCTGGGGTTGGATCCAGACAATGAAAGTTTGGACCCCAATACGCCCGTAGGTATCGGAAATTTGGCCGCTCGGGCCGTAATCGAAGCACGCAAGGGAGATGGCGCCAATCAGTATGGTGAAGAGAAAGGGTCCAATGGACAGCCCTATTTTGATTATGTGGGGTACGAACCCGTGAATTCCGCAGACCGCAACATTGACCCAAATCGTTGGCAGCCCAAATATTTTTCGGATGGAAAGGGAGGTAAGTTCGCTCCAGGTTGTTTGACTCCATTTTGGGACAAAGTCGAGCCCATTGCTTTAAAGTCAGGAAGCCAATTCAGACCGGGGCCTCCCCCAAAAATAGGTTCCGAACAGTTGGAAAAAGAGGTAAGGGAAGTCATAGAAATGCAGGCAAGTTTGACGGACTACCAAAAAGCATTGGTCGAGTTTATGCGCGATGGGCCGCAATCTGTCCAGCAAGCTGGACATTGGTTGAAATTTGCCCAGGATGTTTCCCGGCGGGACAATCATACTTTGGACCAAGACGTGAAAATGTACTTCTTTAATCAGGTCGTGGCAATGGATGCCTTTATCGCATCCTGGGATTCCAAGATGTATTATGATTATGCCCGGCCTTATGCCTTGGTGCACCAATATTATGATGGACAAAAAATAAAGGCCTGGGGCGGTGAAGGAAAAGGAATCATTGAGATGGAAGGCGAAAAGTGGCGTCCCTATTCGCCAGAAACGTTTTTGTGTCCACCTTTTCCCAGCTATGTGTCAGGACACAGCACCATCAGCGGGGGCTGTGCGGAAGCATTAAAACTGTGGACGGGCAGTGATGAATTTGGTTCACAGGTCCAATTGGTCGCAGGGGCAATGACAGAACCAAATAATTTGGGGGACACGATAACCCTACACTTTCCAACCTTCACGGAGACGGCTGAAATGGCCGGAATTTCAAGGGTTTTGGGAGGATATCACATACAGGCCGATAATGTGGCCGGATTGGAATTGGGAAGAAATGTGGCGAAGGAGGTTTGGGAATTCTACAAACTGCATGCAGGAGAGAATGGAACAGATACAGATAGGTTGAATCACTAAAAATGTTCAACCTTTTTGAACGTGGCTTTGAATGAATGTGGGTCAATGACTTATTGATGGTTCCGCATAGGATGAATAAGAAAGCCCGATTACCAGATCGGACATATCCTTGAAGTCATTTTCCCTGATTTTTTTGGTCTGTTCTATTTTGAAGAAATAAAAATCACTCCGATACATTTGTTCGGTTTCCCGAAGTTGAAACGGATTGGTTTAGGATCCTGGTTTTTACATCATCCAGATAGCTTCGTCCAATGACATACCTTTTCCCCCCTATTTCCACACTGTTACCCTCCAATGCATCAATCTTGTCCATGGAAACGGTATGCGATCGATGGATCCTGATAAACCGGTCACTGGAAAGTTCTTCGGTGAAAGCGCTCAGGGTCTTATGGACAATATGGTTGCCCTTCGGCGTAATGATCTTGATATAATCCTTCAGGCTTTCCACAAGGATGATTTCGTCCAAATAGATTTTTTTCATCTTCTTTTTGTCAACCTTTACAAAAATATGATCTTGGGAAGCATCGCGTCTGGGATGTTCCTTGACTTTTGCAAGGGCCTTGTTCACCGCTTTGATGAATCTGGGAAGACTGATCGGTTTCACCAAGTAGTCCAATACTTCCAGATCAAAGCCTTTTGCAGCATGTTCTGCATGGGCCGAGGTGATGATGACCATGGGTTTTTCGTCCAGACTATCTAGAAAACTGAAACCGTCTATAATGGGCATGTTCACATCCAGAAAGAGTAGGTCAGGCATATTGTCCCTTAAAAACTCCATGCTCTCAATGGCATTGTTGAAAACAGCGGTTATCTCAAGCTCTTTGATCTGTGCAATATGATTTTCAATGACTTTGACGGCCAAGGGTTCATCATCAATGATAACGCAATTTAAATTCATCTGAGGTTGAGCTTTAAGTTCACAATATATTCTTCGGACTCATTGAAAATGTCCATCCGATATTCATCTTCGCCATACCTTAGCTTCAATCTTTTTTCAACATTGGATAGGCCAATGCCCCCCGGTTGTTTCTTTGGAAGCGGTTCATGGTATTTTGGTTTGGTGTTGCTGATCCTAAAGTATAGAAACTTTTCCTCAATTCGTATGTTTATGTCGATCTTTACCTTTCCGATGCTTTTGTTGGCCCCATGTTTGAAAGCATTTTCTATGAACTGTACCAGCAGCATGGGCGCGATTTTTTTCCCTTTGGGGTCACCGCTTACCTCAAAACTGAGCTGCAGGTTTTCGTTGTACCTGATTTTTTCAAGATCCAAATAATTTTTGATAAAAACAATTTCCTTTTTCAGGCTTTGGTTCTTATCGCGGGTCTCGTACAGCACATATCGCATAAGGTCGGAGAGTTTGATGATCGTCTCCGGGGTCTTGTCGGATTTTTCCAGGCTCAGGGAATAAATGTTGTTCAGGGTATTGAAGAAAAAATGTGGTGAGATCTGTGCCCTCAGAAACCTCAGCTCCGTTTCCAATTGCTCCTTTTCCAACCGGGCCGCCCTTCCGGTCTCCCGCAACCAGTCCATGGTCAGCTTGATGGAGGCCACAAAAGTGATCACGTAGAGCTCGCCCAGCATCATCACTACGGTATAGTTAAAGGTAAGGCTATGGGTCTCCGGGCCTTCCGGCCAAACGTTGTAACTGATCAGAAAATAGGTCAAAAGGTATTTGATGACCACCATCACAAAAATGGAGCCTATCAATACCGCGATAAAGGTTATGAACTTTCTCTTGAATATGTATTTTGGTATCAGAAAATAGATCGTGAAGTACGTGAGCGTGATGTGTATGGGAAAACCCAACAAGTTTGATTTGAAGGAATACAGATAATCATTGAAATAACTGCCCCATCTCAAAAAATTGAAGGTAAAGTATATGGACCAAAACACCACATGGTGCAATGGGGTGATCTTGAACTCTGGGGCCGGGTTCACCAAAAATCTGTTCTTGACTCGTTTTTGAAGGTGCATGAAAGCTGAAGGTTACGTTTTTTTGAACATTTGGCTTTTCAAAGCCGTCGTTGGTCTAATAAAGAGCAATAAATACAGATGAAATTAGGAATTTTTACAAAATATCTGGTTTGGACCTGTTTCGATTGCTGTTTGAATCATCAAAAAAGGTGTGATCAATATGCTCCAAGATTCATTTTTTTAAAAACAATGTAACCAAATGAAAGTTGGATGAAAAATGCGGAAAAATTCAAAAAGCACAAACCAAATAAAGTCAATTTGATGCGAATACCACAATTATTTCAAAAATTTATCTGTTTGTTGGCCATTGTGGTCCATGGCTCCTGCATTGCTCAGGAAGATGTTGTTCCCAGAGCTTTGGTGGTGTACAAAACCCAAGAACCCATCACCATAGATGGGATTGGGAACGAAGCATCTTGGGAAAAGACGGAGGCATCGATGGATTTTGTGGATATAGAAGGCGTAAAGAAACCGAGGTACAAAACCAATGTCCGTATGCTTTGGGACGAGACCTATCTGTATTTCTATGCCGAAATGGAGGAACCCCATGTGTGGGGCACCTTGAAGCAGCGCGATACCGTGATTTTTCACAACAACGATTTTGAGATATTCATAGATCCCGATGGGGACAGCCATAATTACTACGAGTTTGAAATGAACGCCCTGAACACCGTTTGGGACCTGCTTTTGGTGAAACCGTACCGAGAGGGCGGGCCAGTTGTGGACAGTTGGGAGATACTGGGCCTCCAAACCGCGGTGCAGGTGAACGGCACCCTGAACAACCCCTCCGATACCGACAAAGGTTGGAGCGTGGAAGTGGCCATGCCTTGGGAAGTGCTCACTGAGGCCAGTGGCAGCAATGATGTTCCCGAAGGGAAATTCTGGCGCATCAATTTTTCGCGAGTGAACTGGGATTTTGAAATTGAGAATGGAAAATATACCCGCAAGAAGGATGCAAACGGAAAACTGCTCCCGGAATACAACTGGGTCTGGTCTCCACAGGGTGTGATCAACATGCACGAACCCGAACATTGGGGCTATGTCTATTTTTCACCAAACGAAGCTGGGAACACAGAGCAATTTGCCATCCCCAAAGATGAACAGATCAGGTGGCTGCTGTATAGATTTTATAGGGAACAAAAAGCCTATTTTGAGCAAAAAGGCAAATATGCCCATTCTTTGGATGAGCTACCATCCTCCACCATTTTGCAAGATGGGACCGAAGTGGAGTTAAGGTTGGAAGTACATGGAACAGGCTGGAACATTCAGGCAGTAAGCCCATTCACCGGCACAGTTTATACCATTCGGGAAGACGGAAAATATCAACCAACAAATAAATGAGTTTACAAATGAAAATAAAAGCTATCATCGTGGCGATCATCGCCCTGTCCACGGTTTCCTGTTTGGACAACATTGACAGAAAATCCCAACCCAAAACCGCAAACGTCCAACCCATTGCACAGGAAGAATTTAAATATTGGACATGGATAACTGCCGATCCCAAGCGGGATGATGCCTCCTACATAAGGGAATTTAAGAAATACAAAAGCTTTGGTCTGGATGCTGTGCTGATCAATACCAATGCAGATCCCATACTTTTGGATAGGTTGGCCCCGTTGGCCAAAGCCGAAGGACTGGAAGTGCATGCATGGATCATGGCCATGAACCGCCCCGGGGACTCGATTGTAAGACAGCACCCCGAGTGGTATGTAGTGAGCAGGGATGGGAATTCGGCCTACGACCACAGGCCCTATGTGGACTACTACGAATTTTTGTGCCCTACACGGGAAGATTCAAGAAACCATGTGCTGGGCTTGGTCGAGGGTTTGTCAAAGGTGGAAGATGTGGCCAGTGTGCATTTGGACTATATCCGTTTCCCAGATGTTTTCCTGCCCATCGGTCTGTTGCCCAAATACGACTTGGTACAGGACGAGGAACTCCCCGAGTTTGATTTTTGCTATTGTGACGTGTGTGTGGAAGAGTTTGAAAAAATGCACCACAAAAATCCAAGGAATATGGAAAACCCGGCGATTGATATGGAATGGAAACAGTTTCGTCTCAACAAGATACGTGATGTTGTCAATGAAGCGTATGACATCGTCCACAAAAATGATAAAATCCTGACCGCTGCGGTGTTTCCCTACCCCGAAATGGCGGACCACATGGTGAGGCAACGCTGGGACAAATGGGACGTGGATGTGGTGCTGCCCATGATATACAACCACTTTTACAATGAAGATACGGACTGGGTCGGTTTTGCGACCAAACAGGGAGTGGAAGATTTGGAAGCTACCAACACCGAACTCCACACAGGCCTTTATGTTCCTGAAATGAGTGCCGAAGAACTCACCGAAGCCATAGTGCAAGCAAGAAAAAATGGGGCCAAGGGCGTCTCCTTTTTTGATGGTCCCGCGCTCACCGATGAACAATTGCAGGCAATAAAGGCATCCAAATAGGTCTGATGGTACGGCAAAAATTGTGGGTGTTGGGCTACCGGGCAAGGTTGTTGGTCTAAAAACTTTTCATTTGTAGGGCCATCTCTCCACTTTTGAACGAAGTAATCTGTAATGGGTACTTTTAATTTTAGTTAAATGCGGAAAAGCTGACCGATATTTTTTGATGTCGGTCAGTTTTGTTTTTGCCCATCCACCTCAAGATGTTTTGTAATTGCCCGACCATTTTTTAAGTACCTACCAGACATCAAAGCAACAAGACCATTACGTTCCAGCGGAAAACAATGATTCGGATTGGATGATCTATGGCCTGTTTGCTTGAGGGGTATATGATCTGGAGCAGGTTATTTTATGATTTTGTCTTTTTTTGAGCTTTTCCATTTCCTTTTTGGAAATAAAACCACCCTTCGGCTTTTCACCTTTGTTGTTGGTCGAAATTTTTTCAGGAATCTTTAACAAATGGGGATTTTCACTCCTATATGTTAACTTATAATTAACGTATAGCTCAAAATTACTAACAATCAAATAAACTAACATGATTCAAAAACTCAAGTTTGTATTTGTTTTTGCAGTAGTGCTCTCTGTACAGGGGGCTTTGGCACAAACAATTACCGGAACGGTTTCTGACGAGGCGGGCGTACCGCTGCCCGGCGTCAACATTGTTGAAAAGGGAACCAATAACGGTGTTTCGACCGATTTCGATGGAAATTATAGCATAACTGTTTCGGACAGTGGTGCTGTGCTGGTCTTTTCCTCTTTGGGGATGGAGACCGTGGAAATGGCGATCAACGGTAGATCGACCATCAATTTGACCATGCGCGAAGACGCTGAACAATTAGGGGAAGTGGTCGTTACCGCATTGGGTATCAGTAGGGAGAAAAAATCCCTGGGCTACGCCGTGACGGAAGTGCAAGGCGAGGAGGTTTCCTTGGTCAAAGAGCCCAACGTTGTCAATTCGCTTGCCGGTAAAGTGGCGGGTGTGGTCGTTTCAAGGACCACATCAGGACCTGGCGGGGGCACCCGTGTCGTTATTCGTGGTAACAACTCCATTAGTGGAAACAACCAACCGCTCTATGTGGTGGATGGGGTGCCGATAGACAACAGTGCGCTTAGTGCGCCGTCTGGTGCCGGGGAATTCAGCATTCCCGATTTGGGTACCGGTATTTCGGATATCAACCCCGATGATATTGAATCCTTGTCCGTGTTGAAAGGACCCAATGCCGCGGCCTTGTATGGATCGCGCGCGAGTAACGGGGTCATTATCATTACCACCAAAAAGGGAGCCCTGAAAAAGGGATTGGGCATTTCGATCACATCGAGTGCCACTTTCGAAAATCCGTTTGTGCTGCCCGAGTATCAAAATGAATATGGTCGGGGTACAGATGGAAACTTCCCACAGGTAAACCCGAATGATCCCTTGGCGGCTCAGGTCAGTACTGTGGCCAACACCAGTTCTTGGGGACCACGGTTTGACGGATCTTCCCAATTGGCATACAATGGGGAGCAGAGGGCTTATGTGGCCCAGCCCAATAATGTGGAGGACTTTTTTGAGACGGGCTCCAGCTTCATCAACACCTTGTCCCTTAGTTCGGGAAATGAAACTTCATCGGTACGTTTCTCCTATACCAACTCGGATCTACAGTCCATTTTGCCAAATTCCTCTGTGGACAGGGACAACTTCAACCTGCGGGCATTTACCAACCTTTCGGATAAGCTGACCTTGGATGCAAGGGTGACTTACTTCTTGCAGAAAGCAAAGAACAGGCCCACCCAAGGCACAGAAGGTGTGATGGCATATTTGTGGCCTTTGGCCAGGAATGTCCGTATCGAAGACCTAAAAAGGTATCAAGACCTTGACAACCCCATCGATCCAAGTAACCCATACAGGGTGATTGCCCCGACAGCATCGGGAGGAAACCCTTACTGGATTTTACAGCACGATTCCAACATGGACAGGCGTTCCAGAATAACAGGTTTTGCAAAATTGCAATATGAGTTCACCGATTGGCTCTCCGCCTTTGTGCGTGTGGGTACCGATGCCATAAACCAGGATACGGAGGCCATTACAAGGACGGGCCATCATTTCTTTCCTTCGGGCAGGGTAAACTACAGCCAGAACAAAAGAACGGAGACCAACTATGACTTTTTGTTGATGTTCAACAAAGACTTGAGCGACAAGTTCAACCTTAATGCAAATGTGGGGGCCAATGCACTGCGATTCTCCACAATAAGTTCAAGTACGAGGGGAGAGAACATCAAGATTCCCGGAAGACCATTTTTGGACAATACCGAAGATTTGTTCGCATCGCAAAGTGCACTGGTCAAAAAGAACGTGAACTCGGTTTACGGAGCTGTATCCTTGGCTTATGACGATATGATCTATCTGGATTTGACCGGAAGGAACGATTGGTCGTCCGCCTTGGCTGCCGAAAACCGCTCTTATTTTTACAACTCTGCAAGTTTGAGTGTCCTATTGAATGAAGCATTTGATCTGGGGAATAACATCAACCTGTTAAAAGTAAGGGGAAGTATAGCCAGTGTGGGTAACGATACCGACCCACAGCAGTTGGTCAACTTGTTCAGGATTGCCGCCAATGGCTTTTTGGATAATGTTACCGTGACTAGGGAGACCACCCTTTTCAGTGAAAGTTTGCGCCCAGAAGATGTTCAATCCACAGAATTTGGGGTCGAATTCAGGGCCTTCAGCAATAGATTTTATGCAGATCTATCCTACTATAGTATCAGTTCAAAGGATCTGATATTCGATGTGCCCTTGGATCCAGGTTCAGGTTACAGTAATTTTAGGACAAATGTTGGGGAAATCACCAATAAAGGTTTTGAAATATTGGTTGGGGGAACACCCGTCAAAACAGAGAACTTTTCTTGGGACACGTCCATCAATATTTCCAGAAACGAAAATAAACTGGAAAGTTTGGTCGAAGGACAAGACTTTTTCGAGTTCAGTAGCAGTAACTCGGGAAGGGTTTCCACAGTGGCAAGGGTAGGCCAAGGTTTTGGTGACATTGAGACCACTACTTGGTTGCGCAACGATCAGGGGCAACTGATCGTAACGGCTGAAGGAAGACCACAGGCCACATCCGATCGTCAGAAATTTGGAAATTACCAGCCCGATGCCGTTGGTGGTTTTACCAACACGTTCCGATATAAGAACTTTACCTTGAATTCCTTGATCGATTTTAGGATCGGTGGAGAAGTATATTCCGGTACGGATGCCGGCCTTGACGCAGCAGGGGTCTCCAAAAGATCTTTGCAGTACCGCGAAGGAGGAATCCTAGTGGACGGTGTCGTGGATGATGGCAATGGAGGTTTCACTCCAAACACCACTACGATCAGTGCACAGGATTACTGGGCTGCCGTAAGCGCCATTGGTTCGGAGTATGTATATGATCAGACCAACGTAAGGCTGCGCGAAGTGAGCCTCACTTATAACTTTCCAAAGAAGATTCTGGAGAACACTTTCATTACCAATGCATCGATAAGTGCAGTGGGAAGAAACCTATTGTTTTTGTACAAGAACGTGGATAACTTTGATCCAGAATCCAGCTATTCCACTTCCAACTTCAGCCAAGGAGTGCTGTTCTACGCTCTTCCCACCACGAGGAGTTTTGGACTTAGTTTAAATGTAAACTTTTAAAAATTGCTGCAATGAAAAAACTAAAAATCACAATATTGGGTCTTTCATGTATGGCCATGATATTCTCCTGTACCAAAAATTTTGATGAAATCAATACGGATCAGAACGGATTTCTTTCCGATGAGGTGAGTGCCAAGTTCTTTTTGACCGATACCCAGTACAAACTGTATTCGCCGGACCGTTTCCCATATTGGAGGGCACATTTGATCCATGCGGACAGATTTGCCGGACAGTTTACCTTTGGGTTCAATGGCTGTTGGTGGTCGGATGGACTAAGCTATACGTATAACTCTGGTTATACCGATGCTGCCTATGGTTGGCTTGCGGGTTACCTGGGCAACCTCAAGGGCTTCACCGATTTCGTGAAAGAAGGAGGGGAGCTTGAAAACGAGTATATGTATGCCATGGCCTTGATCATTAAAGGGCTCTACTACCAAATGTACACCGAAACCTTTGGAATGGTTCCCTACACTGAAGCTGGTGTAGAGGGTATTTTGACCCCCCAATACGATACACAGCAAACAATCTATAAAGGAATCATTGCAGAGCTTGATGAGGCCATGACCATCATTGGGTCAACTGAGCGAACAGGTTTGGGTGTTGACGATGCGGGCGAAAATGACCTATACTGCGGAGGGGACTTACAGCAGTGGAAACGTCTCGCAAACACCTTGAAATTGAGGATAGGAATGAGGGCCTTGGGAGCTGATGGCGATGATTTTGCCGCCACTGCTATCAGTGAAGCACTATCCTCTCCCTTGTTGGACGATGCCAACGGAAGCGTTTTGATGAAAAAGGATTTTGTGATAAGTCAATGGGCCGCCGCTGCCTATGGGGACGTGTGGCACAACTTTGGGGGGCTTGGTTCAAAATGGAACGTGAGCAGTACTCTGGTGAATATGTTACAGGAAAATAATGATCCCCGTTTGCCTTATTATGCAAGTCCTATTGTTGGAGGTGCATTTGTTTATTCCAACAATCCGGACAGCCCAGATCCCAATTATCAGGCAAAGGTCGATTTTGTCGTTGAAACTCTAGAAAATGCTGGAGCAGAATATACTGTAACGGTCGATGGCAATGAAACGACCATTGAAGTGCCCGGTGGACAATACATAGGGCAGCCCAGTAGGGTCAATGGAGACATAATATCGTACATACGTTATGAAATGTTCAGTCAGCCAAGTGAGATGGTCACCCAACAAAAAGGAGCTCAGGTAAATGCCTATCCGGAAATTGTACTTACAAGCGCCGAAGCCTATTTCTTGCAGGCAGAAGCGGTGTTGAAAGGCCTTCAGGGGGCATCGGGTGACCCACAGGACCTATTTGCCAAGGGAATCAAAGAGGCCATGAAAATATGGGGCGTTCCCGAGGGTGATGCCGATACATACATAGCCACTGAAGCTGCGGCCGACATTACCACAGGTACTTTGGACGAAAAATTGGAGAAGATTGCCCACCAAAGGTGGTTGGCAAGCTACACCGATGGATTTGAAGCATGGGCAGTGGTACGTGATACAGGTTATCCAGCGGAATTGGCAGCAGGGGTGTCCAATCCGACCATTTTTGAATTGGGGACCCTCAATGGGGCCTACCCACAACGTATGCGCTATGGTTCCGGAGCACAGGACAACCCTAATTTCTCTGCCGTGGAACCAGTTCAAGGAGCAGATGTGCAAGGAACAAAACTGTGGTTCGCCAAATAAAGATTGTTGCTGAAGTTTAGTAGTTACTTCATAGTTTGAGTTAGTTTTAATTGCGGTTGATTTAAGTAAAGGAAGATATGTCTCTTCCTTTACTTTTTTCATACCGTAAATCCATTGCCACTTTGAAACGCCTTGTATTCCATGGGTAAGATGAATATATGCGAAATTTGTTCAGCCAGTGCGGCATAAGCAAAAGGGATTTTTTGCTATACTGCCCCGTACTGTTTTGATCATGGCATGGAAAAAAATTAGAGTATCTTTAGCTTAATTCTTTCAAAAGCCAAAATGGAAACAAAAGCATTTTCCAAATCAATTGAATATAGACCTGCGGGACAATTTGAAGAGACTCGTTTTGAAAAGATACACAATGTCATCTTTGATGACTCCAAAGAAGGGTCTTTGGAAGTGGCCAAGGAAATTGCGGCATTGATCCGAAGGAAATCGGAAAAAGGAGAGACCTGTGTACTTGGTCTTGCGACAGGTTCGTCCCCGATCAGGGTATATGAGGAGCTCGTCCGCATGCATAGGGAGGAGGGCCTCAGTTTCAAGAATGTGGTCACCTTCAATCTGGATGAATACTACCCTATGGAAAGGAACAATATCCAAAGCTACCACTATTTCATGCACCAACATTTGTTCGATCATGTGGACATCAAACCTGAAAATGTCCATATTCCGGATGGCACGGTCCCGCCAGACCAATTGCAGGAGTATTGCAAGGCATACGAAGCGGAGATAGAAGCCGCAGGCGGATTGGACTTTCAGTTGCTGGGCATTGGCAGGACAGGGCATATCGGTTTCAATGAGCCGGGATCGCACTACAATTCGGCGACCAGGGACATTACCCTTGACCACATTACCCGTGTGGATGCGGCACCTGCCTTCAAAGGTCTTGAGAATGTGCCCAGAAAGGCCATCACCATGGGCATTGGAACCATCAAGAGGGCGAAACGGATCGTTTTGATGGCCTGGGGACAGAACAAATCGGACATTGTCAGGGACACGGTTGAGGGAGAGATAAGCCCCGAAGTGCCGGCAACCTATTTGCAGGAGCATACCAATACCACTTTTGTACTCGACAAGGAAGCGGCACAGCACCTCACCCGAATTGATACCCCTTGGTTGGTAAGGACCTGCGACTGGACCAAGGACCTCACCCACAAGGCCGTGGTGTGGCTCAGCCTGCTAAAGGACAAGCCCGTATTGCAGCTCACGGACAAGGATTACAACGATTCTGGAATGTCCGACCTATTGAGCTCTGAACAGTCGTCTTATGAAATCAATATAAAGACGTTCAACCGCCTGCAGCACACCATTACCGGATGGCCCGGGGGCAAGCCCAATGCTGATGATACCAATCGTCCGGAGCGTGCAGAACCGGCCAAAAAACGGGTAATCATTTTCAGTCCGCACCCAGATGACGATGTGATCTCGATGGGGGGCACTTTTGACCGATTGGTCTCCCAAGGACATGAAGTGCACGTGGCCTATCAGACTTCGGGCAACATTGCGGTGGCAGATCACGAGGTGCTCAAAGTTGCCGAGGTGGCCGCCAACATATCGCAATCGGATATTTTTGACCGTGTCATCAAGGACATGGAGGGCAAAACGGAAGAGGATTACGACTCTGAACTGGTGCGAAAGATAAAGGGGAGCATCCGCAGGAGCGAGAGCCATGGGGCCACACGCTACTTGGGGATTCCTGACAGCCAAGTACATTTTTTGGACCTTCCTTTCTACGAAACAGGAACAATTCGGAAAAATCCATTGGGCGATAAGGACATTCAGATCATGAACGACATCATCGAGGACATCAAGCCCCATCAGATCTATGCGGCCGGTGACCTGGCCGACCCACATGGAACGCACCGGGTGTGCTTGGAGGCCCTTTTTGCATCATTGGATGCACTCAAGGGAAAATACTTCATGAAAGACTGTTGGGTATGGCTCTACAGGGGAGCTTGGCATGAGTGGGAAATCCATGAAATAGAAATGGCGGTGCCCATGAGTCCTGAACAAGTGCTCAGAAAACGCAAGGCCATCTTTTTCCACCAGACCCAAAAGGACGGGGTGATGTTCCAAGGGGAAGATCTTAGGGAATTTTGGGTACGTGCCGAAGATCGGAACAAGGAAACGGCCCTAAAGTACCAAAAACTTGGACTGGCCAGCTATGCTGCCATGGAAGCCTTTGTAAGATACCACTACTAACTGGTCCTAATGTGCTGAAGTGTGGGGATACGGGCATGTTTTTCAAAATGTCGGAAATTACATTTTGACCGAAAAGGGTTTTCAGAGATCTAAAATGGATTTGATGCTTTCAACGGACAGCGGTTTATTGAAATAGCCGTTGACGAGCCCGTATCCATCCGATTTTTTCACATCACTATCGTCGGTGGAGGAAGATACGATGTAAATGGAGAGGTTTTCACTTTCGATGGTCTGGATTTTTTCCAGCGCATCCAGAAACTCCCAACCGTTCAGGCCGGGCATGTTGATATCCAGCAAGATGTGATAAAAGATTTTTCCGCTATAGCTTTCACGGAGAAAATCCAATGCGTCTTTGCCATTCACAAACGATTTGATGGTCAGACCGGGATCCACTTTTCCGATCATTTTTGTTGAAACCCAGTTGAAGATTGGGTCATCATCGACCAGAAGTACCAATTTATTCATCTTTTAAGGTCTTAAAATCCATTGAACGTGTTTCGGACACTATGTCCTGTATGATCTTGTCCAATTCCGTTCCGGAAACCTTGATCTGTTCCAGCAAGAAGGGTACATCTTTTGAATCATCGGGCTCTAGGTCCAGAAGGTTGATGACCCCCAAAAGTCGAGACAAAGGAGCCCGTACCACGTGTGATTGTGTCCATGCTATGTCCCTTAGTTTTTTGTTCTGGGTTTCTATGGTGCTTACATATTCCTGCTTTTCAGTGATGTCGCTTGCCAGGACCAACCGCACCGTCCTGCCCTCATATTCAATATCGTTGCTGTAGATCTCCACGCAAATGGTCTCACCTGATTTTAACGTATGGAAAAACACACCGGCATAACTGTCCCGGTCTTTTCTTTGGCGTTCTTCCAGACTTTTTTCCAAAAACCCCATGTGATTTTTTGGTCTAATGTCTTTTATGGTCATGTTCTTGAACTCTTCCGATGTAAAACCATATTTGTTGATGGCAGCCTTGTTGACATTTAAAAATTGTAGCGTCAATGGATCATAGATCCACATGGGCTGGGGGCTGAAATCGAACAGATCCTGATAAATCTTTTTGTTCTTGTTGAGTTTGGTGATGTAGCTTTTTCGCTCTAGGGCATAGATTATCGCCTTGTAGATGATCTCTGGGTTGATCTCGTCCTTGATCAAAAAATCCGAGACCCCTTTGGACAATATTTTTCTGGCCAGACCAATATCTGAATAACCCGTGAGTATGATGATGGGAACATTGCCGCTATACTCTTGGACTTTTTCCACCAATTGTTCCCCTTTAAGATCGGGAAGAACCAGATCCAACAATATGATATCGATGTTTTCAAAGGACTTCAGCTCTGTTATGGCCGATTCGAAGGTCTCTTGGTGGATAACCTTGATGGCGCTGAACTTTTCGAGCAAATAATCGTCGATCAGCATAAAGTCTCCGGGGTTGTCCTCGATTACCAGAATGGAAAGTGGTTGGTCATCCTTCGTCATAGGTCATTTTTTAAAGGGTTATTCGGCCAATTTGGACAGTTGCAGCCAAAACTCCTCGATCTTTAAAACAGCCTTCATAAAATCATCCATATCAATAGGCTTGGTCACATAACTGTTCGTGTGGTTTTCGTATGCCATGTTGATGTCCCTTTGGTTGGATGAGGTGGTGAGCATGATCACCGGGATTTTTTTCAGGGACTGGTCTTGTTTGATTTTTTTGAGCACATCATGTCCGTTGAAAATGGGCAGGTTGATGTCCAATAGAATCAGGTCGGGGCGAAGGGCATCGGCATACTTGTTCCTTTTAAAAAGAAAATCCAAGGCATCTTTGCCGTTCTTTACAGTACTGATCTTGGTTTTGATCTTGCTCTCCTCAAAGGCATCAAGGGTCAGTATGATGTCCCCTTCATTGTCCTCGACCAACAAAATATGCACAATTTTCATGACTTGTTTTTGTTTATGGTGAAATAAAAAGCACTTCCCTTACCGGGCTTGGACTCCAACCAAATTTTACCTCCCCAGGATTCCACGTTCTTCTTGGAGATTGCCAACCCCATTCCGGTACCACCATAGGTGTCCCTATCATGAAGTCTCTGAAAGATAATAAAAACTTTTTCATAAAAACTGGGATCGATGCCAATACCGTTGTCCTTGATCTTTATTTGCCAGTGGTCTTTCTTGTCGGATACGGCAATTTTGATCTGCGGGGACACCCCTTCCCTTGAATATTTAATGGCATTGTCCAGCAAACAGTGAAGGGTCTGGGTCAGCGGGGCCTTAAAACATGAGACCTCTGGAAATTTTCCTTTGATGATCTTTACGGACTTCTCCTTGATCAATCTGCTCCGCAGTACTTCGTACTCTTCGATCAAGTTGTTCAGATCGATGGTCTCGGCATTTTCATCGGACCTTCCTGCACGGGAATATTCGAGCAGGTCCAGAATGATCTGTTTCATTCTTTTGGCCCCATCGGTCGCAAAATGGATGTACTGATCGGCCTTTTCGTCCAGTTGGCCACTGTATTTTCGGTGCAGTTGGTTCAAGAAGCTGGTGATCATCCGTAGTGGTTCCTGAAGGTCGTGCGAGGCAATAAAGGCAAACTGCTCCAACTGGTCGTTCGTGATCTCCAGGTCCTTGATGTTCTTTTTGAGCACTTCGTTGAGTTCTTCCAATTCCCTTTCGTGCTTTATGCGTTCGGTGATGTCCGTGATGGCGCCCACCATTCGGATGGCCTCCCCGGATTCGTTCCTGATGATGGCTCCCTTATCGATCACGGTTTTGACCTCCCCACTTTCATGGAGGATCCTATATTCCTTTTTCCAAAATTCCTTGGAAGGGTCTTGCAGACTCTTCTGGAGGCTGGATTTGATCTTTGGCAGGTCGTCTGGGTGAAAACTGTTCTCCCAGACCTCGCTTTGTTCCAAACATTTTTTGATCTTGTGACCAAACAGTTTTTCAAAGCCATCACTGCGGTTAAAGATTTTGTTTTCAATGTCCCAGTCCCATATCGCATCGGTGGTTGCCTGTGCCACTTTCTCAAATCGCTCGTTGGCCTGCAGGATTTGGATATCGGTCTCTTTCCGCAAGGTGATGTCCCTGAAATAGACCGAAAGTCCTTCGTTGCTTGGATAGGCAGATACTTCGAACCATTTGCCGAGTGTGGGGTAGAATTCTTCAAAGGTCACCATTTTTCCTGTGGCCATGGCCCTGTGGTACTGTGCATAAAATTCAAGCTGAACGGTATCTGCATATTCGTCCCAGAGCTTTTTGCCGACGATGTCTTTTCTTTTTCTTCCCAGCACATGTTCGGCCTCCTTGTTCCAGTAGGTCACCGTCCAGTCTTTTTCAACAGCAAAAAAGGCATCACCGATACTTTCCAAGATCTGGTTCTTTTCGGCATAGGAACGTTCCAGTTCCTTGCTGGTCATGGAAGTCTCTATTGCAGTCGAAAGGTTGGTCGTTATGGTCTTTAGGAAGGAAATGTCATCGTGGCTCCATTTTCTTTCGTTGTGGCAATCATCAAAACCAATAAAGCCCCAAAATGCCTTGTTGATAAAAATCGGAAGCACCAAAATGGATTTGATGCCCTGTTCAAGAAGGAGCCTTTTGGTCTCAGTTTCCTGCATTTCACTGACAATGGCAGCAAATGGTTTCTTATGGGTCAATGGTTCTACAAAATCCTGGATTTTGGAAAAGGAAATGCGCTGGAGCTTCGGATTGTTGATCTGGGAAGGAACTCCCTCATTGTTCCATTCCAAACGCTGGCTGGTTTCCAGTTCCCCTGTTTTTTCATTGAAGGAGTTTTGGAAATAATATATGCGGTCCGCTTTTACGCACTCTCCAACTTTTCCGAACGCTTTTTCGATCACTTTGAACCAATCGTCATAATTGAGCAGTTCTGTGTTCATTTCCGCAATGATGTCCAACTGCTTTGTCTTGTAAAGTATTTTTTCGTTGGTCTTCTTTCTTTGGGTAATGTCCCTAAAAAACACACTGATGCCCTCTTCTGATGGATATGCGTTGACCTCTAGCCAAATGCCATAATAGTCTTCAAAGGAGATGGGTTCCCGGGTTTTCAGGACCTTGTTGTAGTTGGTATAGGAGGGCAGGTCCATCGCATCGGGGAACATCTCCCAGAGGTTTTTGCCGATAAGGTCTTCCCTTTTCACCCCCAGCAAGCGTTCGGCGGTCTTGTTCCAATAAGTGACCGTAAAATCCTCTTTCACAGTGAAAAAGGCATCCCCGATACTTTCCAAGATCATATTCTTTTCCCGGTAGGCAGATTCAAGGGCTTCAGCGGCTTTTTTTCGTTCGTCTATATTTTTGAAATAGACCGAAACCCCACCATTGGAAGGATAGGTGTTGATCTCGTACCAAGAACCATTTCCAGGGTATAGGTATTCAAAACTTTCTGCCTTACCCTTCTTGGCCACCCTTCTGTAAACGGTTTCCAGTTCGGTGCCCAAGGCCGGTGAAAACAGCTCCCAAATGCTTTTGCCCAATACCTCATCACTTTTCTTGCCAAGCAAATTTTCAGCTTCCTTGTTAAAAAAGGTAAAGTTCCAGTCCTTGTCCACGGCATAGAATGCATCCGAAATACTGCCCAGGATTTCCTCAAGCTGCAATTGGGTGGTTTTCATGGTGTGGATGTCTTGGATACTGCCAAATATTTTTGTGCAGACACCACCGGCACGCTCACTTTTTCCGATGATCCTTACCCATTTCTCTTGCCCCGAACGGGTTATCAAAAGTACCTCCAGGTCATATTCGGTACCATTTTCAATAAGTTCCTTAATTCCTTTTTCCACCAAGGGCCTGCTTTCATGGGTGTAGAATTCCAGGCCACCGCTCAAGGAGGCGTCATAGTCCTCATCCACTTCTATGATTTTTCGGACGATGGGTGACCAATACATGGCATCGCTTCCGGGTTCTGCAAGCAAATCCATTTCCCAACTGCCAATTTTGGAGAGTTCTGAGGTTTCCTCCAAGAGGTTGGTCAACTTGACCTCTTCGGTTATATCAAAGACCATCGAGTTGAAGAGAATGGTGCCATCGGCCAATTTATAGGGTGTTCCATACCCTTCGTGCCAACGTACCTTGCCATTGGGCAGGACGTACCGCCATCGGCTGTGCCATTGCGTGAGTGTTTCAAGGGATTGTTCGATTTCCTGCATCAACGCTTCATAATCGCCGCCCTTTTTGACCTGATCCCATATCAGCTGTGTATTTTCCTCGCACTGCTCGGGGGTGAGGTTATATATTTCATAGGCTTTTTGGCTCACGGAACGCATCTTGTCGGTTCCATCAGGATAAAGGTAATACTGGTAGGTAACCCCGGGCAGGTCGTTGGAGAGGGCCAAGAGTCGGTGCTCGGCTTCTTTCAGTTGGGTAATATCCTGAAAACTTCCATAAAGTCGGGTACATTTTCCGTTCACCATTTCGGGCTGTCCCATGGCTCTTACCCATTTTTCGTTTCCCTTCGCAGAGATAAAGGCGGCTTCAAATTCCAAGGTTGTTCCATTTTCAATCGCCAAACTTATGGTGTTCTTGACCCTCTCCCTGTGGTCTTCCCTATAGAAATTGATGGCTTCTTCCAGTTCTGGCTCATAGCTCTGTGGGTCGGTCTCATAGATTTGGTGCACCCCTTCCGACCAAGTCAACTTTTCGTTGATCATATCGATCTCCCAGCCGCCAATTTTGGCCAATCGGAAAGCATCAGAAACTAATTCCTGTAGTTTTTTGGACTTGGTGATGTCCTTGGCAGTGGCATAGACCACGCCTTCGTCCAACACTACCTTGCAGTGCCAACTGAGCCAGACAAGATTGCCAGTTTTGGTGATGTAGCGGTTTTCAACTTCAAAGGTTTCCTGTCCTTCCGCTATCTTTTTGACCAGTCCATCAGAGATGTCCTTACCCCCTCCATGGATGAACTTTCGGAAGGAATTGCCCACGATCTCAGCATCGGCATAGCCCAATAAATCGCATCCTGCCTTGTTCATTTTGAGGAAATTTCCGTTGAAATCAAACAGGCAAACCAAATCTGGGAGGGTCTCGAACAAATACGCCAAATCCTCCTCCAAACGCTTGCGGTTGATCTCCGACCCCAGATAATCCTCCAATTTTGACAGAACGGGAAAGTGTGCCTTGAACTGTTTTTCATTTTCCGAGGTACCAACGGCCAACACACCAACGACGGTGCCCTGGTGTTTTAAGGGAATGCCCAACACCGATTTTATGCCCGATTCCTTTGCTGCTTTTTTTCTGGTAAAAAGATTGTTCCTGTCAATGTTGCCCCAGAGCACTGATTGTTCGGTTTTCCAAACCGTGCCGGGTAGCCCTTCACCAAACTCAAATTCATTGATATCCTTGGAGTATTGGTAAAATTTTTTTCCGGCCTTGTCCTTTCCATACATGGCCGCAAACCGAAGACTGTTTTTGTGGGTGCTGGGCAGCCAAACCTCGCAAAAAGTGAAATCGCCGTGGGCGGTGACCAGTTTGCATACCTGCTCAAGGGAACTTCCAAGACTTACCTTCTCCTTGAAAGTGGCACTGATCTTTACCAGAAAATCCTTTTCGAGCTGGGCATTGATTTTTGATGATACATCTCTTTGGATGGCAATATAATGTGAAACAGTCCCTTTAATATCTTTAACGGGCGAGGCTGCAATACTGATCCAGAAAGGTGATCCGTTTTTCCGATAATTGGTGACAATGACCTCACAGGGATCCCCATTGGTCAAGGTTTTGTAGAACCGTTCCAATTCATTCCTGTCGGTTTTCGGGCCTCTCAACATGTCAGGTGTTTTGCCAATGACCTCTTCAGGCCTATACCCTGTCATTTGGGTAAATGCCCTGTTCACATAAACTATTTTTGGATCTTGTTCTTCCAGAGGCCCGCCATCGGTGATCATGACGGCATCATTGGTATGGGTCACAACACTTTCCAGTAGTTTTAGCCGTTGTTCTTCCTCTCTTTGTCCAGTAATGTCCTGGACGGTTCCTTCAAAGGAAATGGGCTCTCCTTTGGCATTCCTGTTTAGCCTTCCCTGTTCCCGAACCCATTTGAGTTTGCCATCGGGAAGAAGGATACGATGCATGAAATCCATTTCTGCCTGCCCTGACAATGCGGTTTCTTGTTCCAGTTCAAAAAGTTCCCTATCATCGGGGTGTATGCTATTGTAAAAGGCATCAAAGGTTACTTCAAACTCGTTTTTGTCCCTTCCCCAAATTTTATAGACTTTGTCTGTCCAGTTCAAGGTGTTCGATTGGATATCAAATTTCCAATACCCCAATTTGGCAATTTCAGAAGCGGTTTCCAATCTTTTTTCAGATTCCTGCAATGCCGAGTACTGTCGTTCCTTTTGGGTAATGTCCTGGCACACGGCCATGATACACTTTCTGTCCTGAAAATCTACTTTGTGGCCATGAACTTCTACCCGGATTTGTTCCCCATTTTTTTTATTGTGGGTAAACGTTCCGAAAGGGATGCTCCCTTTTTCCAGGTCTATGCTTTTGTGCAAGGCTTCAATGTCAGGGATTTCATTATGGGTTACAAGATCTGCCAAGGAAAGGGAAAGAAATTCTTTTCTGTTGTACCCATAAAGGTCCATCGCCGCTTGATTGACATCCAAAATCTCGAAAGTTGCTATATCATAGACCCAATTGGGTAAGGGATTGTAATAAAAGAGGTTGCCGTAGTCATTCATTAATGGGTTGATTGGGGGTTGATCGGTATTGTAATGATAATGAATATGGGTGCAAAAAAACTAAAATTTTGTTAATATGCGAATCAATTCACTTTTAAATGCAGGGTTTTCCCACAAATAAACTATCCATTTCAATGGTCAATATTAATTTAAACGGCAGATTTGGTAATTTATGATAACCATGTCCCAGTAGTTTAAGAACCCTTTCCCATGGTATTGCTGGAAGGCTGTGGCCAGACATGGTCTAAAGAAAGTTGACTCTGTTGTCAATTGACAAAGAGTGGTTTATGTTTGGTTTCAGTGTTGATTTGATGCCAATTCTCGCTTATTCCTTCATCGTATGGTACACGTTCTGTACGTCATCGTCTTCTTCAATCTTTTCCAGCAGCTTTTCCACATCGGCAATTTCTTCTTCCGAAAGTTCCTTGGTCACCTGTGGGATACGCTCAAACCCAGAGGAGATAATTTCAATGTCCCTCGACTCCAATTCCTTCTGAATGGCTCCAAAATTCTCGAAAGGGGCGTAGATATGGATGCCGTCCTCGTCCACAAAGACCTCTTCTGCACCAAAATCAATCATTTCCAGTTCCAATTCCTCGGGGTCTATTCCCTCTCCGTTGATGGTAAAATTGCAGGTATGGTCAAACATGAACTCCACCGAACCCGAAGTGCCCAGGCTACCATTACATTTGTTGAAATAACTTCTGATATTGGCTACGGTACGGGTGTTGTTGTCGGTAGCGGTTTCTATCAAGATGGCGATACCATGTGGGGCATATCCCTCAAAAAGCACCTCTTTGTAATCGCCCTGGTTTTTGTCTGAAGCTCTTTTAATGGCCCGTTCAATATTGTCCTTGGGCATGTTCACCGCTTTGGCATTCTGGATCACGGCACGAAGTTTTGCATTGGTGTCGGGGTCGGGTCCACCTTCCTTAACGGCCATGACAATATCCTTTCCAATTCGGGTAAACGCTTTGGACATCGCTGCCCAGCGCTTCATTTTCCGTGCTTTCCTGAATTCAAATGCTCTTCCCATGCAAAATCTAGATTAAGGATGGGGGCAAATTTAACAAAAAAAGCCCCTTTGTCAAGATGCAATGATGGCTTCCCATTTATTTTTCAATGATGCCATCGATGGTTTGGGCGAGTCGGATATCCTTTTGCGTCACTCCCCCTGCGTCGTGCGTGTTCAGAGAAATGTGGAGGGTGTTGTAAACGTTTTTCCAGTCAGGGTGATGGTTCTGTGCTTCACATTCAAAGGCAATTCGCGTCATTGCTGAAAAGGCTTCCTTGAAATCCTTGAACTTAAAGGATTTTGTGATGGCACCATCTTTAAGGGACCATCCGTCTAGTTCTTTCAAGGCTTTTTCAATCTCGTGGTCGTTCATTTTATCCATATCGTGGCTTTTTCATAAAGTTAGCCAAATCCTATGGCAAAATCCAGTCCATTACACCGGAATATGATGGTCTATAATGTCTTGGCAACTAAAGCTTAGATTTTTGGGGAGTTTGTTGTCCTTGGGCAATACCGCAAGATAGCGGTCCTCGTTGGTGGTATAGACCCTTTTTAAAATGGGATGGTAGTTGCCCATGCGCTGCACCACTTCCTTTATGAATTCTTCATGATGTATGAGGTCGCTACTGCCCAGATGGAAGATTCCCGTTCTGTTCCTGTTGATGAGGTAATGGATCTGTTGGGTGAGCCTATCATCATTGGTCACATTGATGATAAGGTTGGGGAACACTTCAATAGGCTCATTGTTGTCCAAGTTGGCCTTGATTTCCCTGATCCTGGGCGACTTGTTGCCAAAGACCATCGGAACCCTCAGTATGGCGGTCTTTTCTTTGGGCAACCGCATCATCATGTTTTCTATCTTGATTTTGAGCCGCCCAAAAACGCTTTCCGACAAGGTTTTGTCATATTCATACGAAGGATATTTGCTATAGGCATCAAAAACATTGGCAGAAGAGATGAAATATAATTTGGCATCGGTCTTTATCAAATATTCCATCAAATGTTGATGGGCCTGAATCTGTGCCGGAAAATTGCCGCGCAGGGAAGAAATGATCACATCCGGATGCACCTTTTCCAAAATCTGGAAAATATCGTCCTCCTCCACATCATACCTGAAAAACTGCTTATTGGACGAGAAGGAACGGTTGGAAAAATAAGTCCCATAAGTATCGAAATAGGAGCAGAGCTCTTTGTATATGGCGTTCCCCACAAATCCACTCGCTCCCAGTATCAGAATCTTCTTTTTCTCCAAAGGCTAACTTAGGTGTTTTTGTAAAACGGCAGTTTCACAACGGTGGCTGGAACCTTGTTGATGCGTATTTGAATGTTGATGTTGGCACCTATTTCGGAGTGCTCGGTGGAAACATAACCAAGTCCTATTCCTTTGGAAAGTGATGGCGACATGGTGCCCGAGGTCACCTTGCCTATTTCATTGCCGTCCTTGTCCAAAATGGGGTAGCCATTTCTGGGAATGCCCCTTTCCTCCATTTGGAAAGCGACGAGCTTTCTTTTGGGCCCTTCCTCCTTTTCCTTGGCCAGATTTTCACTATTCACAAAATCCTTGGTGAATTTGGTGATCCATCCCAACCCAGCTTCAAAGGGGGAGGTGGTATCGTCAATATCGTTTCCATAGAGGCAATAACCCATTTCCAGGCGTAGTGTATCGCGTGCGGCCAATCCAATGGGCTTGATGCCAAAATTGGCCCCCGCCTCCATGACCTTGTCCCAAACCTGTTGTACTTCGGAATTTTTGCAGTAGATTTCAAAACCACCTGAACCCGTGTATCCCGTAGCTGAAATGATCACGTGCTCAATCCCGGCAAAATCAGCTACAACAAAGTTGTAGAATGCAATGGATGATAAATCCACCGAAGTCAGGGATTGCATTGCCTCAACGGCTTTTGGCCCTTGGATGGCCAATAGGGAATAATCGTCCGAAATGTTGCGCATATCCGCACCGATGGACTGATTGTATTTGGAGATATGTTCCCAATCCTTGTCGATGTTCGAAGCGTTCACGACCAACAGATAGGTTTCGTCCTTCACTCTGTAAACGATCAAATCATCCACAATGCCGCCGGTCTCATTGGGCAAACAACTGTACTGCGCTTTGCCCACGGTCAGTTTGGAAGCATCATTGGTCGTCACTTTCTGGATGAGTTCCAAAGCCTTTGGACCCTCGATCAAAAATTCACCCATGTGGGACACGTCAAAAACGCCCACACCTTTGCGGACGGTTTCGTGTTCTATATTGACACCTTCATAGGATACGGGCATGTTATACCCGGCAAACGGGACCATTTTTGCACCCAGTGACTTATGTGTTTCAAAAAGAGCGGTGTTTTTCATTTCTACCATTTTTAGAGCATGGCAAATTTATAGAATTAATTAAGGATTTTAGTGTTTGGGACCCTTATGATTTCCATAAAAACGGAAGCACTTTTTTAATTATGCATTTTTTTATGAAAAGTTGTACTTTGAACTAAATACCAATCACATGAAAAAAACCATATTAAGCACATTGTTCACAATGTTATGGGTATTATTGGCCATGGCCCAAGGGACACCTATCGATTATTTGTCCGCCGACTTTCATAAGCAAAGAAGGGATGAGTTCAGAAAATTGTTGCCACGCAATACTGTGGTGGTCCTGTTTGCAAATGCGGAGCGCGATCGGGTGAAGGATGTAGATTATAAATACCACCAAGACCCCAACTTTTATTATTTGACGGGATATAATGAGCCCAGTGCCATGTTGGTCATTTTCTCTGAACCACAGATCGATGCATTGGGCAAACAATTCGATGAGATCATGTATGTGCGGGAGGAGAAAACTAAGACGGGACGCAGAATGGGGAAACAATTGGGAGTGGAAGGCGTGAAGAAACAATCGGGCATCGATAGAGTATTTGATGAAAGGGAGTTTGAAAATTTTCCAATTGATTTTGCTTCCTTCGATATCGTATCTTTTGTAGATTTCGACAATGACTATCGCGACCAGAGCATCAATGCAAATCTTTTTAATCTCATAAATACGTTCAAGAAAAAAGCAAATTATCCATCGGATTACAACCCTGTCCGGAACGAGCTCTATGCAATGATTTCTTCGGATGATGGAAGCAAAACGAAAGATTTGGTACAAGAGGTCGAAAGGCATCTGAACAGTTTTCCCAATTTGCGGGAAGATGAATTGCTTAATGATTTTGTAAATGCACCAAGCAATAATCTTCGGAACGCAACCAAGAAAAAGATGTTGATGATCCAGCAATCCCATAACCTCGATTCCAAAGTACTGCCCATGACTATGGCAAAGTTGAGGGAGATCAAAACCCCTGAAGAAATCAAGCTATTGAAAAAAGCAGTTGAAATTTCTGCCGTGGGACAGATCTTGGCAATGAAAACAATGCGCCCCAATATGTCAGAAAACGTGATCCGAGGAGTGCACGAATATGTCTATAAAGAATACGGGGCCAATTACAAAGGATATCCAGCCATTGTAGGTAGTGGAACCAATGGTTGTGCCTTCCATTACATAAGGTACAAAAGGACCAAGGAGGGGAATGACTTGGTACACATGGATCTTGGAGCGGAATACCATGGTTATATGGCCGATGTGACACGTACCATTCCTGCCAATGGAAGGTTCACTCCAGAACAAAAGGCAATTTATGATATCGTTTACAGTGCCCAGGAAGCCGGCATAAAGGCCAGTGTAGTGGGAGCTCCGTTCCAAGCCCCAAGCAGGGCGGCCTATCAAGTGGTGGCCGAAGGTTTAATGAAACTAGGGATTACCAAAAATGAAGAAGAGACAAAAATCTATTTTCCTCATGGCGTCTCCCATTATTTAGGGTTGGATGTCCACGATTTAGGCACTTATGCTCTGTTCAAACCCAATACCGTGATTACTGTGGAACCGGCAATCTCTATTCCAGAAGGTAGTAAATGTGATGAAAAATGGTGGAACATCGCCGTGTATATCGAAGATGATATCCTTATTACCGAAAAGGGACCGTTCAATTTATCCGAGATGGCTCCAAGGACTACGGAGGCCATTGAAGCCATGATGAAACTGTCCAGTCCGTTGGATGATTTTAAGTTGCCAAAACTGGATTAATCTTGGGTTAGCAAGAATTCCTTTAGCTTTTCATAAGAAGAAATGCGATGGGATTTTTTCACCTTGTCTATCACTTTCATGAGCTGTGGGGGAATCTCGGGACTCAATCCCAAGGTTTTCTCGACCACATCCAAGAACTTGACAGGATGTGCGGTTTCCAAAAAAATACCAAAGGTATCGGGGTGGGATTTTTGATATTCTTTGAGCCCAAGATAACCAACAGCCCCATGCGGATCCATCACATATCCTGTTTCTGAATATACCTGTCTCATGATGGTTTTGGTGGCTTCATCGGTGAACGAGAATGAGGAAAGGTTTTTTTGCAAGGTATCCAGATCATCTTTGTACAAATGTCTGATACGGACAAAATTGCTAGGGTCCCCTACATCCATGGCATTGGAAATGGTGGCAATGGACGGCATGGGCTCGTACACCCCATTTTCCATGAATTTGGGCACCACGTCGTTCACATTGGTCGATGCCACAAAATGCTTGACGGGCATACCCAATTTTTGGGCGACCATACCTGCACAGATATTTCCAAAATTCCCCGAGGGAACCGAGAACACAATATCTTTCCTTTTGGATTTTGCCTGTTTGTAGGCAAATAAAAAGTAGAACAGTTGGGGCAGCCATCGGGCCACATTAATACTGTTAGCCGAGGTCAATTTTTTATGGTCGGTAATCTCCGAATCCAAAAATGCGGTCTTCACCATGCGCTGACAGTCATCAAAAACACCATCCACTTCCATGGCTTCGATGTTCCGGCCCAATGTGGTCAACTGCTTTTCTTGGATCTCGCTCACTCTTCCGCTAGGGTAGAGGATGACCACTTTCACTCCATCGACCCCCAGAAAACCATTGGCAACGGCACCTCCGGTATCCCCCGATGTGGCCACCAAAACCGTAACATCCTGTTTCTGTCCTTGGGAAAAGTACCCAAGGCAGTTGGCCATGAAACGTGCACCCACATCTTTAAAGGCCATGGTGGGTCCATGAAAAAGTTCCAAAGTGGCGACATCCTCTTCGATATCCACCACAGGGAAATCAAAATCCAAGGTGTTGGCGATGATTTCTTTCAATACCTCATCGGGAATGTCATCGCACACAAATTGGTGGATGGCCTTGAATGCTATTTCATGGTTGGAAAACTCCTGAATGTTTTCAAAAAAATCGACGGGAAGTGGAGTGATGCTTTCAGGAAAGTAAAGTCCCTTATCGGACGCTATTCCCGCAATGACCGCCTCTTTGAACGAGGCCTGTTTGTTTTGGTCGTTTAGACTGTAGAATTTCATGGAACTAGTCAATTTTCTTTATGCCTTGGCTGTTTATTTTGGAAATGTGGATGTCGAAATCAACCCCGATGTTTTGATAGATTTCCTTCATGGACTCGGCCACCTGTTTGGCAACTTCTTCTCCTTTGCTCAAAGCAAAAATCGACGGGCCGGACCCTGAGATTCCGCTTCCGAGCGCTCCTGCTTTTATTGCATCTGCCTTGATATCATCAAAAGCGGGAATCAAAATGGAGCGGATGGGCTCCACAATATGGTCATGCAGGGACCGACCGATGAGGTCGTAATCATTTTGAAAAAGCCCAGCGATCAGTCCGCCCAGATTTCCCCATTGCTGAATGCCCTGTTGCATGGAAATGGTGGTCTTCAAAATTTTTCTGGAGTCGGAGGTTTTGATTTCTATCTGTGGATGGATGACCGTGGCAAACAATTCCGAAGGTGTCGGTATCGGAATGATGTCAAGTGGATCATAGCTTCGGACCAAAGTAAAGCCGCCGTAGATGGCCGGGGCAACATTGTCGGCATGGGCCACATCGCTGGCCAATTTTTCCCCTTGCATGGCAAATTGGACCAGTTCAAGTTTGGAAAAGGGTCTGTCCAAGAGTTCGTTCATGGCCCAGACGGCTCCTGCGGAACTGGCGGCACTGCTGCCGATGCCACTGCCCGGTTTTATCCGTTTATCGATCTCAATTTCAAAACCACCATCAAAACCACTCTTTGCCAAAAGGGCCAAACCTGCTACGCCGGAAACATTTTTTTCGGTTTCCAAGGGCAAATGCTGTCCGGTGATTTTACTGATGCGTATTCCTTTTTCGCTTGTTTTGCGAACTGTCATTTCATCCCCTACGGAGTCCAATGCCAACCCGAGTACATCAAATCCGCAGGAGACATTGGCAATGGTGGCCGGGCAAAATACTTTGATTTCCTTCATCCCTTAAAAATTTCCGATTCGAACGATATCTGCAAAGATACCCGATGCGGTAACATCAGCGCCCGCTCCGGCACCTTTTATGATCAAAGGTTGATTTATGTAGCGGTCGGTGAAGAACAACACGATGTTGTCGCTTCCTTCCAGGTTATAGAAATCATGTCCTTTTGGAATTTGTTGTAGGCCGACCTTGGCCTTTCCGTCTTCGAATTGGGCGACATACTTCAATTTGCAATCCGTGTTGGCGGCATCTCTGTACAATTTTTGGAAATCACCCTCATACTTTTTCAAGCTTTCAAAAAAGGCTTCGTTGGAGTCGGCCTCCAAACTTTCTTTGGGAAGGAACGCTTCGTTTTCGATATCATCAATATCCAATTGGTGGCCACTTTCTCTGGCCAAAATCAAGATTTTGCGCATCACATCCACACCGCTCAAATCGATGGTCGGGTCTGGTTCCGTGTAGCCCTGTTCCTGTGCCTGTTTCACCACATCGTGAAAAGTGGTGGAGTCGTCAAAAGTGTTGAAGACGAAGTTGAGACTTCCTGATAATACGGCCTGTATTTTTCTGACCTTGTCCCCTGAAGCAATCAAATGTTTTAAGGTGTCGATGATGGGCAGTCCTGCACCCACATTGGTCTCGAACAGGTAGGGGGCGTTGTATTTCTTGGCCAATTGTTTCAGTTCCCTGTAATATCCGTAATCCGAGGAAGACGCAATTTTATTGCAGGTGACCACGGAAATGCTGTTTTTGAGATAGTCTGGGTAGCTTTGGGAAACTTCGGTATTTGCCGTATTGTCCACAAAAATACTGTTGCGGTAGTTCAATGACTGTACGCGCTCAAAAAAAGCTTTTTTATTCGCAGGCTCGCCATCGCCCAAAAGGTTTTCCCAATCGTTCAGGGAAATTCCATTTTCATCAAAGACCATTTTTCTGGAATTGCTGATACCGATGACACGGACATTCAGTTTCAACTCTTCCTTTAAATATTTTCTCTGCTGGCGTATCTGTTCGAGGAACTTGGAACCTACGTTGCCAACGCCCATCACAAACAGGTTGAGCTGTTTGATGTTTTCCTCAAAAAAGGTCTCATGCAGCGCGTTGAGCGCCTTTTTCACATCGTCTTTTTTGATCACTGCAGAAATGTTCCGTTCCGAGGCTCCTTGGGCAATGGCCCTAATGTTCACATTGTTTTTGCCCAATGTACTGAACATTTTCCCGCTCAGTCCTTGGTGGCTTTTCATATTATCACCCACCAAGGCCACGATGGTGAGGTCTTTTTCCACCATTACAGGTTTTATCTTCCCGCTGGAGATTTCGTACTCAAAGGTCTCGTTGACCGCTTCGGCTGCGAGATTGGCATCTTCATCGGCAATACCGACACAGATGGAATGTTCGGAAGAGGCCTGTGTGATCAGTACAATGCTGATGTTCTTGAGCGAAAGTGTTTCAAAAAATCGTTTGGATATTCCAGGGATACCGATCATGCCCGGACCTTCCAAAGAGAGCAGGCTAATGTTCCCCACATGACTGATGCCTCGTACCGTTTTCCCATTTCCATTGTTGTTTTTGGCAATGAGCGTACCGGGACTTTCAGGTTCGAACGTATTTTTTACCGCGATGGGAATTTCCTTGCCCAAAACGGGTTGGATGGTGGGTGGGTAAAGCACTTTGGCCCCAAAATGGGAAAGCTCCATGGCTTCTTCATAGCTGATGTTGGACACACATTTGGCCTGTTTCACCAGTCTTGGGTTGGCGGTGTACATACCACTGACATCGGTCCATATTTCCAATATGTCCGCATCGACGGCCGCTGCAATAATGGCAGCTGTGTAATCGGAACCACCCCTTCCCAAAGTTGTGAGATCACCACTTTTGCTGGATGCCACAAATCCGGGAAGTATGACGATCTGGTGTGTGTTGGATGCAAAAAATTCCTGACAATTGGCATCGGTTTTTTTGAAGTCCACATTGGCCTTACCGAAATTGTTATCTGTGATGATGAGTTCCCTGCTGTCCTTGAAGACAACATCCAATCCTTCGGATTTGAGGAATTCACTGATAATGAATGAAGAGAGCAATTCCCCGTAGCTTACGATCTTGTCGGAGAGTTTTGGTGTGAGTTCACCGATCAAGTATGCCCCTTCCAACAATGTTTCCAGAATGTTGAGCTCACTTTTCACTTTGCTGAGCGCCGCACTCTGTGATTTTACGGGAATCAGTTCCCTGATGGCGGAAATATGTCTGTCCTCGATTTCTTTGAGGGCTTCCTTATAGGATGGATCTTGGTTGGAGGCCAATTGGGATGCATTCAACAAAAGATCGGTAAGGCCGCCAAAAGCGGAAACGACTACGGCAATTTGCCCATTGTTTTGTTGTTCAAGAATGGATTTGACCTTGCGTATGTTCTCTGGATTGGCCACAGAAGTACCACCAAATTTTAAGACTTTCATGATGAAATGTTATTGAATAAATTATTGAAAAATGAAAAAAACGGACGGAAAATATATAGCAGACTTACCCCAAAGGGGTGGTAATGGTAATAGTGAAGATGGATGAAATGGAATTCATCAAGTTGATTTTGCTATCCGTTTGATTTGACTGCATCATGCTGTTATCAGGTGATAAAAGTAGTACATTTGAATACTTCATCAAATCCTTGTTGATGTTTTTTGCGAAATCCTTATGAATGACCAATATTTTTTGCTGAATGAAAATTTTTTCCGCACCACAAATCTATCAAGCTGACAAATTCACAATCGAGAAACAACAGATTTCCAGTGATGAACTCATGGAACGGGCCGCGACCAAATTGTTTGATTGGATACATTCCCGATTGAGGGGGACACAGGTGAAGATTCAATTGTTCTGTGGCACAGGCAATAATGGAGGGGATGGTCTGGCATTGGCCAGGCAATTACAGGAACACGGATATTCCATCAAGGTTTTTGTGGTTAATTATAGTGAGAAGCGTTCCAAGGATTTTTTGTTGAACTTGGAACGGTTGAAGGAAAGAAAGCTCTGGCCCGATTTTTTGAACGGCGAGAGTGAACTGCCCAAAATTTCCCCTGACGATATTGTGGTGGATGCCATTTTTGGCATTGGCCTGAACCGGGCCCCGGACGAGTGGGTGGGCAAATTAATTGAACACATCAATGCTTCAAGGGCTTTTGTCCTATCGGTGGATATTCCGTCCGGATTGCCGATGGACAGGGAACCTTGGAATGCTTCGCACGTCATCCACGGAAGTTATGTCCTCAGTTTTCAGGTGCCCAAATTGGTGTTCTTCCTACCTGGGACAGGGATTTATGTCAACCAGTGGGAGTTGTTGGACATTGGTTTGGATTCCGAATTTCTCCGAAATGCGGAGACCGATTTTGAGTTGATCGGTAGACCGGAAATACTGCCCATGTACAGGCCTAGGCTCAAGTTTTCGCATAAGGGAACTTACGGTCATGCGGTTATTGTGGGAGGGAGTTATGGAAAAATTGGGGCGGTACAACTGGCCAGCAAGGCCTGTTTGAGCGTTGGGAGTGGCCTTGTCACTGCTTTTGTCCCCAAATGTGGATACCATTCGCTGCAAACCGCAGTTCCAGAGGTAATGGTGTTGACAGGCTCTCGGGAGAAAAATATTTCAGGTGTGGAAATCCCTTTTGAACCATCGGTAGTGGGCATCGGTATTGGACTGGGGATGGATGAGGAAACCGTTTCCGCCTTTGGTTCGTTCTTGAAAACGAATAGGGCGCCCTTGGTCATCGATGCGGATGGGCTGAACATTTTGTCCCAAAACCCTGAAATGTTGAGCGATGTCCCCGAATTGTCCGTGCTGACCCCACATCCGAAGGAACTGGAACGTTTGATCGGCAATTGGACCTCTGATTTTGACAAGTTGGAAAAAGCCAAGACCTTCGCTTCCAGATACAACCTTGTGTTGGTGATCAAAGGGGCGCACACCATTACAGTTTATAACGGAAAGGGCCACGTGAATACCACTGGAAACCCAGGAATGGCTACTGCGGGCAGTGGTGATGCCCTGACAGGGATGATAACTGGGTTGATTTCACAGGGGTATCCTTCTGTTCATGCCGCTATATTTGGGGTGTATCTGCACGGTCTGGCAGGGGATATCTGTGCTTCCCAAAATGGATATGAGGCCTTAACAGCTTCAGGAATCGTAAAAAATATTGGGAACGCCTATCTGGAATTGTTGAGACAACCAGAAGCCGAACAAACTGAAAGATCCTAGGCCTTATCTTTTCCCTTACTGCTTTTGAGTCTCTTTTTTACCCAGGCCAAGGCATTGTCAAATTCAATGAAGAATTCCATGCTTTTCTTGTAGAACAGTTTTTCTATCTTGAAGTTGTGCATGTCTATCTCCTTCTTGGAGACAATGGCGAAGGCCTTGAGGTTGTCCAACCCTCTCACATAATTGTATATGGTGGGATCGATGGCATAGGAGTTTTTGCGCAAACTGATGAAACCGAAGTCCTTGTCCCTAAAATGGATCTCGGATATCCCGATGATCTGATAGGCCCTTTCCAGGGTTACAGTGGCACCTTCATCAAAGTTGGTGACCATGTAATCATCAAAAACTTGTACCATTCCAATATCCAATTGGTATTCGCGTACAACAACGGTCTTCTTTTCAGAAGTGAATTTCATCCCCATGTGCGTAGTTATAGTGTCTCGTGTACGAAATTATATGTGCAGGACGGGTGGGTGAAAAATACTAGATTAAACGCGCAAATATCGTTTGTATGGTAAAAAGGTAAATAAAAAAGCTGGCACTGGGCCAGCTTTCCATTGACAACCAAAGGGTTGTTTATTCTGTTTCCGGAGATTTTTCAGTCTTTTTGATCTTGATGGTGAGTTCTTCTTTTTTCTCATCCAAATCCATGAAAATACTGTCCCCTTCGTCCAATTTTGAGTTCACGATTTCTTCCGCAAGGGTATCCTCAATGTATTTTTGGATGGCTCTTTTGAGCGGTCGTGCACCATATTGCTTGTCAAAGCCTTTTTCGGCGATGTAATCCTTTGCTTTGTCCGATAGTTTCAGGTCATAGCCGATGTCTTTGATCCTATTGTAGAGTTTGTCCAATTCAATGTCAATAATCTTGTGGATGTCTTCCCTTTCCAATGGGTTGAAGACGATCACGTCATCGATCCTGTTCAGAAACTCGGGAGCGAAGGCTTTTTTGAGTGCACTCTCTATCACGCTCTTTTGATGGGTATCTTCCTGTGCCTTTTTGGCGGCAGTGCCAAAACCTACGCCCTGTCCAAAATCCTTCAATTGGCGTGCACCGATATTGGAGGTCATGATGATGATGGTGTTCCTGAAATCGATTTTTCGTCCAAGACTATCGGTAAGGAATCCATCATCCAATACCTGTAAAAGCATATTGAACACATCGGGATGGGCTTTCTCGACCTCGTCCAAAAGAATGACTGAATAGGGCTTGCGACGGACCTTTTCGGTCAATTGTCCGCCTTCTTCGTACCCTACATATCCGGGAGGTGCACCTACCAATCTAGAAATGGCGAACTTTTCCATGTATTCGCTCATATCTATGCGGATCAGGGCATCTTCGGAATCAAAAAGTTCCTTGGCCAAGATTTTTGCCAGCTGTGTTTTTCCAACCCCGGTCTGGCCCAAGAAAATAAAGGAACCGATGGGTTTGTTGGGATCTTTGAGCCCCGCCCGGTTCCGTTGGATGGCCTTGGCCACTTTGGCCACAGCCTCGTCCTGCCCGATCACAAAACCTTTGATCAGGTTGGGCAATTCGGCCAATTTGTTGCTTTCGGTCTGTGCAATCCTGTTCACGGGGATACCGCTCATCATGGAAACCACATCGGCCACATTGTCCTCGGTCACGGTTTCCCTGTGGAGTTTGCTTTCTTCTTCCCAACGTTCTTGGGCTGCGGCCAGTTCTTTTTCGAGACGTTTTTCATCGTCACGGAGCTTGGCCGCCTCTTCGTATTTCTGTTTTTTGACCACGCTGTTCTTCAGTTCTCGCACATCCTCCAATTGGCTTTCGAGTT
Source organism: Allomuricauda sp. (assembly GCA_048270465.1). GTDB lineage: Bacteria > Bacteroidota > Bacteroidia > Flavobacteriales > Flavobacteriaceae > Flagellimonas. Next base: position 21,763 of record JBLWSV010000010.1, on the reverse strand, counting down.
CCAAAATTTGTTTGGGAACGTCCATGTTCACGATGTGCACACGCGAGCCTGCTTCATCCAGCGCATCGATGGCCTTGTCCGGTAAAAAGCGGTCCGTCATATACCTGTTGGTCAACTTCACACAGGCCATAATGGCTTCGTCGGTGTAGTTGACGTTGTGGTGGTCTTCGTACTTGCCTTTGATGTTCATCAAAATTTCAATGGTTTCCTCCACCGTGGTGGGCTCTACCATCACTTTTTGGAATCGACGCTCCAAGGCGCCATCTTTTTCGATGTACTGTCTGTACTCGTCAAGGGTAGTGGCCCCAATGCATTGAATTTCGCCCCGGGCCAATGCAGGTTTGAACATATTGGAGGCATCCAGGCTACCTGTGGCGCCACCGGCACCGACAATGGTGTGAATCTCGTCGATGAAGAGGATGATATCGTCATTCTTCTCGAGTTCGTTCATCACCGCTTTCATCCGTTCTTCAAACTGCCCACGGTATTTGGTACCGGCCACCAATGAGGCAAGGTCCAGTGTGACGACCCTTTTGTTGTAAAGGATGCGCGAAACTTTTTTGTTGATGATGCGCAATGCCAAGCCTTCGGCAATGGCGCTTTTACCAACTCCGGGCTCACCAATGAGTAGTGGGTTGTTCTTTTTCCTTCTGCTGAGGATTTGGGACACCCGCTCAATTTCTTTTTCCCTGCCCACCACGGGATCTAACTTGTTGTCTTCGGCCAAACGGGTAAGGTCTCGACCGAAGTTGTCCAAAACAGGGGTCTTGGATTTTTTGCTTCCTTTTTGCGCGGAACTTGATCCGAAGGTACCCTCCTTGCCATCGCCGGCATCGTCGGTGTCGCCAGGGAAGGATTCTGCCTGTGGGGAATCTATGTAATCATCATCACTGGTGATCATGGATTTGAACTGTTCTTTGACGTTGTCGTAGTCCACTTTAAGCTTGTGGAGCAATTTGGTAGTGGGATCGTTCTCGTTCCTAAGAATACAGAGCAATAGGTGGGCGGTATTGATGGAAGAGCTCTGGAAAAGCTTTGCTTCCAAAAATGTGGTCTTCAATGCACGCTCTGCCTGACGGGTAAGGTGCAAATTCTTTTTGTCTTTCTGTATTGTTCCTGTATTTGGGTTGGCGGGACTCAGGATCTCCACCTTTCTACGGAGGTGCTCCAAGTCCACATCGAGTGCGTCCAATATACTAATGGCCTTGCCATTTCCATCTCTTAAAAGACCAAGCATCAGGTGTTCCGTACCAATAAAATCATGCCCCAGTCTAAGGGCTTCTTCCTTGCTGTATGCTATAACGTCTTTTACTCTGGGGGAAAAATTGTCGTCCATACGTTTCTTTTTCAGCAATTAAAATTAATAAAAGTATTCTTATGGTGGTCAAATACCGTACCCATATTCGACAAACTATTGGTAAAAGTCGGAATAATGGATGTTTTTTTACCGTTTTAACAAAGGTTTATTACTATAGGTCGGATATCTGGAACTGTTGATAATTTTTTTAATAAAGTATGCCCCAAGTGCTGTAAAGGCTGCTATTTTCTGTATATTGCCATGATATTTTAACCACTAAAAAAACAATAAGATTTTAGCATGGCGGAAGGAGAAAAGTTAATTCCCATCAATATTGAGGATGAGATGAAATCTGCCTACATTGATTATTCAATGTCGGTCATTGTGTCACGTGCCCTGCCAGATGTTCGTGATGGACTGAAGCCCGTTCACAGGAGAGTGCTCTTTGGGATGCACGAACTGGGGGTCAGGTCCACAAGTGCACACAAGAAATCTGCCCGTATCGTTGGGGAGGTATTGGGAAAGTATCACCCGCATGGGGATACTTCAGTGTATGATACCATGGTGCGTATGGCCCAAGAGTGGAGCCTTAGGTATATGTTGATAGATGGACAGGGTAACTTTGGTTCCGTTGATGGTGATAGCCCGGCAGCCATGCGTTATACCGAAGCGAGGATGCGCAAGATCGCCGACGAAATGTTGGCGGACATAGAAAAGGAGACGGTGGACCATCAACTGAATTTTGATGATTCCCTTCAGGAACCGACCGTTCTTCCTACCCGAATCCCCAACCTATTGGTGAACGGAGCCTCGGGTATTGCGGTGGGAATGGCCACCAACATGCCGCCCCACAACCTTTCCGAAGTGGTGGACGGGACCATAGCCTATATTGACAACCACGATATAGAAATTGACGAACTGATCACCCATATCAAAGCCCCAGATTTTCCCACCGGGGGAATCATTTATGGGTATGATGGGGTGAAGGAAGCCTTCCACACCGGAAAAGGGCGCGTAGTGATGCGGGCCAAAGCCTCATTTGAAGAAGTGCAGGGCAGGGAATGCATCATTGTGACAGAGATACCCTATCAGGTGAACAAGGCGGACATGATCAAAAAGACCGCCGATCTGGTCAACGAAAAGAAGATAGAAGGAATTGCCTCCATCAGGGACGAATCCGATAGAAAGGGAATGCGCATCGTTTATATCCTTAAGCGTGACGCCATTCCGAACATCGTTTTGAACACGCTCTACAAATACACTGCACTCCAATCCTCTTTCAGTGTCAACAACATTGCCCTGGTCAAAGGAAGGCCACAATTGTTGAACCTGAAGGAAATCATTCACCATTTTGTGGAACACAGACACGAAGTGGTGGTGCGCAGGACCACGTATGAACTGAGAAAGGCCGAGGAGCGGGAGCATATCTTGCAAGGACTTATCATCGCATCGGACAATATCGATGAGGTGATTGCCATCATCCGTGGTTCTTCGAATGTGGATGAGGCAAGGACCAACCTAATGGAACGCTTCAAGCTGTCCGAGATCCAGGCCAAGGCCATCGTGGAGATGCGCCTGCGCCAATTGACCGGGTTGGAGCAGGACAAACTCCGCGAAGAGTATGAAGAACTCTTGAAGACCATCGAAGACCTGAAGGATATCCTTGCCAAGAAAGAGCGCAGGATGCAGATCATCAAAGATGAACTGTTGGAGGTCAAGGAAAAATATGGTGACGAAAGAAGGTCGGAGATCAATTATGCTGGCGGAGACCTTAGCATAGAGGACATGATTCCCGACGAGCAAGTGGTGATCACCATTTCCCATGCAGGCTATATCAAAAGAACACCTTTGTCGGAATACAAGACCCAGCACAGGGGAGGGGTAGGCCAGAAAGCTTCCTCTACCCGTAACGAGGACTTTTTGGAACATCTGTTTGTGGGGACCAACCACCAATATATGCTCTTCTTCACCCAAAAGGGAAAATGTTTTTGGATGCGCGTTTATGAAATTCCTGAAGGAAGCAGGACTTCCAAAGGAAGAGCCATCCAAAACCTGATCAATATTGAGACCGATGACAAGGTAAAAGCCTTCATCTGTACCCAAGACCTCAAGGATGAAGATTATGTGAACAGCCACTATGTCATCATGGCCACCAAGAAGGGTACCGTCAAAAAGACTTCATTGGAGCAATATTCAAGACCTCGTCAAAACGGAATCAATGCCATAACGGTGAGGGATGAAGACGAGTTGCTCGAAGCTAAATTGACCACAGGAGCCAGCCAGATATTCCTAGGTTTGAAATCAGGAAAGGCCATCCGTTTTGAAGAAAGCAAGACCAGGCCCATGGGCAGAAACGCCTCGGGTGTAAGGGGAATTACCCTTGCAGATGACAAGGATGAGGTGATCGGAATGGTTTCCGTACACAATCTAGAGGACGACATTCTCGTCGTTTCCGAAAATGGATATGGCAAGCGTTCCACTATTGATGACTACAGGATAACCAACAGGGGTGGAAAAGGTGTCAAGACCATTTCCATCACCAAGAAGACAGGGGGATTGGTAGCCATCAAGAACGTGACCGATACCGATGACCTGATGATCATCAACAAATCTGGAATTGCCATCAGGATGAGCGTAGAGGACCTAAGGGTCATGGGACGTGCTACGCAAGGAGTGCGGCTCATCAATCTAAGGGACGGGGATTCCATTGCCGCAGTGGCCAAGGTCATGAAAGAAGATGATCCAGTGGACGATGCCAATATCCTTGATATCGAGGTCAAAGGGGAAGATGGCACGGCAATTGATAATGACAACGACGGAAACAATTAATAATCATAAACACTAAATAATTACTTTTTTGACATGAAGACTAAAGTTTTGATACTACTAGCCATAGGGATTTCAGCGATGGGGTTTTCCCAGAAGAATGAGATCAAGGATGCTGAAAAGGCCCTGAAGGATGGCGATGCGGCAGCGGCCAAAACAGCATTGGAAGCGGCTTCTTCCACAATTGACGCTGCTGATGAAAAGTTGCAGGCACAATATTATGCCGTAAAAGGAAACGTATATTCCGATTTGGCCAAAAAGGGCGATGCTTCCGCTTTTGAGCCAGCAATTGAAGCCTACAATAAGGTCATTTCAGTCGAGGAGGCCAGCGGAAAGTCCAAATATACTCCCGTGGCCCAGGAAAGATTGTCACAAATGACCGCTGACCTGGTGAACGCGGCCGTTGAGGACAACAACAACCAAAAATTCAGTGAGGCTGCCGAAAAACTCTACATGGGTTATAAATTAAGTCCAAACGACACCATTTATCTATACTACGCTGCCAGCAGTGCAGTAAATGGGCAAGATTATGAAAAGGCGTTGGACTACTACAACGAGCTCAAAGAACTTGGTTATGATGGAAGTGGTATCACCTATACTGCCGTCAACATTGAGACGGGGGAAACTGAGACCATGGACAAGGCCACCCGTGACCTGTATGTGAAAGCCGGTACCCACAAAGATCCAAAAGAAGAGAAAAGCCCTTCCAAAAAACCAGAGATCGTTAAGAACATAGCCCTGATCTACCAACAATTGGGAGACAACGAGAAAGCACTTGCCGCCTATGCCGATGCCAGGGCAGAAAACCCTGAAGACGTGAACTTGGTTTTGGGTGAAGCCAATCTCCACTACACATTGGGCGATAAGGAAAAATTCAAGGATTTGATGGGAAAAGCCTCTGAAATGGCGCCCGATAATCCAGATTTGCTCTATAACATTGGTGTGATCAACATGGAGCAGGGCAATTTGGAAGATGCCAGGGATGCATACAAAAAAGCCTTGGCCATCGATCCAGGCTATATCAATGCTCTTTTGAACCTCTCTACCACCTATGTGAACGAGGGCAATGGTTTGATAGACGAGATGAATGCCTTGGGCAATACCAAAGCGGACATTGCCAAGTATGATCAATTGAAGGAAAAGAAGGACAGTCTTTTCAAGGAAGGGGCAGTGGTTTTGGAAGATGCCCTGAAGACAAATCCCGATAACCAAAGCATTTTGACGCAGTTGAAGAATATCTACGGCGCTTTGGGAGATACCGAAAACTTCATGAGAATCAAAAAGCTTTTGGGAGAGTAATATTGTTCATTTCCCGTGAAATAAAAAGCCCCAATAAAATTGGGGCTTTTTTTATATGATTTTTTTGATGACCCTTAGCTTGTGGGTGTACCTTTTTTCCTCGGTATTGAAAATTCCGGTGTGATCCAGACGGTCGATGCGCACATGGCCGTTCACGTGGATGATATAATTGTCTTTCAGGATGATGCCCACATGATCGATGATGCCGTCTTGGTCATCAAAAAAGGCCAGGTCGCCAGGTTCGCTCTCTTCTATAAAGCTTAGTGCTTCGCCTTGTTTGGACTGTGTTTCTGCCTTTCTTTCGAGCTTATACCCGTTTATTTTGTAAACCATTTGTGCAAAACCCGAGCAATCTATACCAAATGGCGTCCTACCGCCAGCAAGAAATGGCGCTTTTAAGTAGAGAAATGCAGTGTCCACCAAACTGCTTTTTGCCTTTTCCCCATGGGTATGGCTTCCTTCAAAAGTGTGGTTGAGCAAAGAAGGACAACTTACCATAGACCCTAAAAGGATTGGAAGTAGCATTCCATCATCGGTAAGGATATGGGAAATGATATCCGAAGAGATTTTTTTGTCAGCGTTGGAATCCAATTGATCATAGATGTCTTCGGAAACCAAAATAATCTGGTTGTTGGCCACCCAGCCTTCAAAAGAATCATGGGCCACCCTAATTTTGCTCCATTTCTTTCTTTGTTCCAACACCTTGAAATGCTCACCGTACAAAAGCTGTGATGCCATTTCGGCAGCGTCATCGGGAATTGTTCTAATGGGAACAATGCTCAGTGGACAAATTCCATATTGCATTTACTGTGGATTGATTCGCTATTGCCTTTCCAAAACGATTGCAGACGCACCTCCACCACCATTGCAAATGGCAGCAGCGCCCAATTTGGCATTGTTCTGTTCCAATATGTTCAAAAGGGTGATGGTGATCCTGGCCCCTGAGCAGCCCAGTGGGTGTCCCAAGGATACAGCACCTCCATTTATGTTTACTTTGGAGTCTTCCAGCCCAAGAAGTTTCATGTTGGCGAGTCCCACCACCGAGAAAGCCTCGTTGAACTCAAAATAATCCACATCTTTGATGGATATACCGGCCCGGTCAAGTGCTTTAGGGAGGGCCTTGGCTGGGGCAGTGGTGAACCATTCTGGCTCTTGGGCCGCATCGGCATATCCTTTGATGGTCGCCAAGGGTTTCAAGCCCAATTCTTTGGCTTTTTCCTCACTCATCAGGACCATGGCAGCGGCGCCATCATTGATGGTGGATGCATTGGCGGCCGTAACCGTGCCTTCCTTGGTGAAAGCAGGCCGCAATGATGGGATTTTGTCCAACATTACATTTTTATACTCCTCATCCTCATCCACAACAATGGGTTCACCTCTACGTTGGGGTACTTCAACGGGCACTACTTCATTTTTGAATTTCCCCGTTTTCCACGCCTCTGCAGATCGCTTATAGGATTGGATGGCATAGGCATCTTGGTCTTCCCTGCTGAATTCATATTTAGTTGCACACGCATCGGCACACACTCCCATGGCATTCTGGTCATAAGCATCCACCAAACCATCTTTTTGCATTCCGTCCAACAAGGTTACAGGGCCAAACTTGGTACTGCTTCTCATGTAGGCATAGTGTGGGATTAGGCTCATATTTTCCATACCCCCAGCCACAACGATTGAATTTTCTCCCAAGGCAATGGATTGGGCTGCCTGCATGATGGATTTCATTCCGGATGCACATACTTTGTTCACTGTGGTGCATGGGACAGTGTTGGGAATACCGGCATAAATGGCAGCTTGTCTAGCTGGAGCCTGTCCAGTGCCGGCCTGTACCACATTTCCCATGAGCACTTCTTCGACCATCTCGGGTTTCAAATTGATTTTGTCCAAAGCTCCCTTAATGGCCACTGCTCCCAATTTTGGTGCAGGGACAGTGGAAAGACTCCCCATAAAACTGCCAATTGGGGTTCGGGCGGCTGATACGATTACAACTTTTTTCATCTGTGCATTTTTACTCTTGCGAAAATACTAAATTTAAACACAAAGGAAGAGGTCCCCTCCCCAAGGGCGATCCTTAATTAATATTTTCTATTTTTGATTGTTGACAGCACTATGCTATGGGAAAAACTTTGGACAATGTTTACAAGCACCAATCACTTGCCTACAAGTATTTTCTCTATTTTGCCTCCATAGCCTTAATCGTGTTTTTCTTTCCTAAAGGGGGAAAATTCAAATATGAATTTCAAAAAGGAAAGCCATGGCAATATGAAAATCTATACGCTCCCATCGATTTTTCCATTAAAAAGACTCCGGAAGAGATAGCCCAGGAGCAACTTTCCATCCGCAACAACAAGACCGATTACTACACTTATGATGCGGCTGTGGTGGACAACGCAAAAGAAGAGGTCGCAAAGAGTTTCAGTACATTGTTTTCGTCCCAGCAGAGGGGCAGCCTGTTGAATTTGGCCGAAGAGGTGCTCGATGATATTTATGATGTGGGTGTTTTTCAGGATGTGCCACAATCAAAATCCGTTGTGGTGGTCAAGAACAATGAAGCTTTGCCCGTGGGAAGCAATAGTTATTTGGATGTGGAAGCCGCCAAACAGCGAGTTTCGGAAATTTTTTCAAAATCCAATCTTATAGGGGCGAACAGCGCAGTGGCATCGGTGCAAAAACACATCAGGCCCAACTTGGTGTACGACAGGGCACTGACCGAGAGTGCTCTGGATGACGAACTCTCCAAAATCTCCTATACAAGAGGGGAAGTATTGCAGGGAAGATTGATCATTGCGAAGGGGGAAATTGTCGAGGCCGAGAATTTCAAGGTCTTGAATTCCTTGAAAGACGAGTATGAATCCGAACTGTGGAGTGGAAACAATTATTATTTCATTCTATTGGGCTACATTGTTTTGGTTGCCCTGGTACTGATCATGTTGTTTCTTTTTTTGAAACGGTACAGAAACGATATTTTCAAGAACAATAATAAGGTCACTTTTATATTTTTCAACATCTTGATCATGGTGCTTGCCACAACCATGATGGTGAAAAACTATGAGAACTATGTTTACATGGTTCCCCTTTGCATTCTTCCACTTGTGCTCAAAAACTTTTTTGATGCCAGATTGGGTCTTTTTGTACATGTGTTGACGGTACTTATCTTGGGGTTTGTGGTACCCAATAGTTTCGAGTACATTTTTTTACAGACCATCGCAGGTATCGTCACTATATTAACGGCATCAGAACTGTACAAGCGGGCCAATCTCTTCATTTCGGTAGGGCAGATAACCCTGATCTACATTATAGGGTATTTTGCGTTCCACGCCATACACGAGGGCAATCTGGAGAACATAGAGTGGGTCTTGTTCGGTGTTTTCGTTCTAAATGGGCTGCTGACCCTTTTTGCGCAACCATTGATCTATATGTTTGAAAAAGCTTTCGGACTGATTTCCGATGTTTCATTACTGGAACTTTCTGATACCAATTCGCGATTGCTCAAAGAACTATCGGACAAGGCACCGGGAACCTTTCACCATTCACTGCAAGTGGCCAACCTCGCCGAAGCGGCAGCAAACGAGATAGGTGCCAATGCCATGTTGGTTAGGGTTGGTGCGCTTTATCATGATGTCGGCAAAATGGAACACCCCACCTACTTTACCGAGAACCAGATCACCAATGTGAACCCGCATGACGATCTGCCGCCGAAGGAAAGTGCGAAGATCATTATTGACCATGTGATCAATGGAATCGAAATTGCCCGTAAGAACAACATTCCAGATCGGGTCATTGATTTTATCAGGACCCACCATGGCACCACGTTGGTCTATTATTTCTTTAAAAGGCAACAAGAGTTGGAAAAGGATGTGGATGAAAATGATTTCAAGTATCCAGGCCCTATACCTTTTTCCAAGGAAACGGCCATTTTGATGATGTCGGATGCCGTTGAGGCAGCATCAAAAAGCCTTAAAAACCCAACCTTTACCATAATAGATGAGTTTGTTGAGAAAATTGTGAAAGGCCAGATGCAGGCCGATCAATTTTTAAATGCGGATATTACGTTGAAGGAAATTGAAATGGTGAAGAAGGTTTTGAAGCAAAAGCTTACCAATATTTATCATCTGAGGGTGGAATATCCGGAATAGGAATGGGATAAGAAGGATTGGATTAAAAAAATGGCAAAATAGTTGCGATCTATTGGATGAAAAGGTACATTTGCATCCGCATTTTCAGAGTGCACGTTCATAATAGAATAACAGGAGAGGTGCCGGAGTGGTAACGGAGCAGATTGCTAATCTGTCGACGGGTAACCGTCGCCTGGGTTCGAGTCCCAGTCTCTCCGCTTTTCCCTACTAACAGTTCGGGGTGTAGCACCTCGACAAGTTCGGTATAAACTCCGCCCGAGCGGGCTACTTAAACGGTAGTGCTTTTTATGGAGTTTGATATATTGGAATATTTCAGCCAATAGGCTGTATTTCGGGGTGTAGCGTAGCCCGGTTATCGCGCCTGCTTTGGGAGCAGGAGGCCGCAGGTTCGAATCCTGCCACCCCGACTTAACTTATTTAAGTAAAATCAAAACACTGTTAATCTTATGATTTTCAGTGTTTTGTGTTTTTAGGCATATCGTTTGAATTCATTTAAAACCATCTAAAATCATATCAAGCGTGTTCCCATCGGGAGCAAACACTTACAGTTCTTGTTGTAACTTTAAATGACTTTTAGAACCATTTTTCTTGTGTTTTGACTTTCACAGTATTCACACTCTAAAAGGTTACAACATGCAGAAAAACAATCGTTTAACAATCAATTTCTTTACGAGAAAGCACAAGGTGCAATCCGAGAACCGGATTGTCTATTGTAGGATCACCATCGACGGTGAGCGCACCGATTTTAGTATAAATCGGGAAATCAAATCTAATTTATGGGATAATAGCCGTAAAAGGGGCAAGGGATTTTCCAGTTATGTAATCTCCCTTAACAAGTACCTGGACCATATTTATACAGGTCTACATGAGGCCCATAGGCTATTGATGGTGGAAGAGAAGGTAATAACTCCTTTAGCCATAAAAGCAAGGTTCTTTGGGGAAGATGATGGAGGCAAAACTTTGAAACAATTGATTGCCTACCACAATGGAACCATGCACACCTCATTGCGCCCCGGAACCAGAAAGAACTACCATATTACTGAACGGTGCATAAATCTCTTTTTAAAGGAGGAATATGATGTGGAGGATATAAAGCTCAAAAAATTGAATTACCGTTTTATATCCGACTTTGAACAGTATCTAAGAAAATATAGGCCATCTACACGAACCAAGTGTACCAATAACGGGGCCATGAAGCACATGGAACGGCTTAAGAAAATGTCAAGGTTAGCGGTAAGGATGGAATGGCTTTCAAAGGATCCCTTTGAGAACTATAAACTACACTTTGTCAAAGCCCAAAGAGAACATTTGACGAAAAGAGAACTTGGACTCATAGAAGAAACCAGTTTCACAAAACAAGGCGTTGAAAAGACGAAGGATGTATTCCTGTTCTCCTGTTATACAGGCCTATCCTATATTGATGTAAAAGCGCTTAGTCCCGACAATGTTATCAAAGGTATAGACGGCAATGATTGGTTGTTTACCACAAGGACGAAGACCGATGAAAGACTCAAAATACCATTACTGCCTCAGGCAAGGGAGATCATCAAGAAATATGAAGGATCTTCTGAAAGGAAAATCAACAATATCCTTTTACCCGTTTTCAGTAACCAGAAGGTGAATTTCTATCTAAAGGAGATCAGTAAAGCCTGTGGAATCCGAAAAAGGGTCACATTCCACACAGCAAGGCACACTTTTGCAACAACGGTAACCCTATCCAATGGAGTCCCAATAGAAACAGTCTCAAAACTGCTAGGCCATACCAAACTGTCCACCACACAAATCTATGCCAGAGTATTGGAACACAAGATAGGGGAGGACATGCAAAACCTAATAGATCATATGCAAACTAGCCAATCAGCCGAAGGATGATAAGGCTGTATTCATTCGGTCCCGCTTGCGGGACGAAGGAATAGCAAGAGGGTGATGCGCAAATTGCGCCATCACGGTTGTTTTCGGGTCTTCAACAAGTTGAAAACCAGTTACTTGAACAGGATTTGGAATGCTGTGCAAAAACAGGGGCTACAGTAGACTTTTCCGAAATCTACAGTAAACCCTTTGGGAGGCCCTATAAACACTGGAAATTTTTGACGTAAAAATTGACGCAATTTCACTAAAAAGCAAAATCGCACCTATGGAAAAGAAATCAACTAGAGGTAAAACGAAGAAAGGGACAGGTGGTTATTCCAACATCACGGTAAAGAAGGAAACGGCCACACGCTTTCGGAGCTATTCCAAAAAGTTCGGCAAATCACATAGTGAGGTGTTGGATGGAATGATACAATACTTCAAGGAGAACAACCTTGACCCTTTTGGAGAGGGAACAAAGATTATCCTTGAGAGTCTCAAAAAATTGGAGCGTCAGATGATGAAAAAATTCGATAGGCTCATCGCCATTATCAAGAACATGGAAAAGACCAGTATTCGGCCCACCTATGAAATGGTATTGATACTTTATGAGGCCTATGTAAAGGATGGGAGGAAACCGAGACGGGAACCTGTCCAGATACAGAAAGAGCGAATGGATTTTTTGGAGCCTAGAAACACTGTTCCAAAAGTGGAGCACGAAAGGATACTTCAAGAGTTTGAAAGCTATAAAAATCACTGCAATGAAATCCTCAACAGCGTTGAAAAGGTGGAGCCGATGATGGGAAAGCCATATCTAAAGATCAATATGGGCATCGGGGATTTTGAAAGTTTGAAATACCAATTAAGATAACGGCCATGTACCTTACCATATCAGCACAGAAAATGGGCAGTACCTACAACTCCAGTGTAGGGAACTATGTGGACTATCTGGAAAAAGAAAACGAGGACAGGTCGCCCGAACTCAGGGAGGAATTCTTTGACCAAGAAAACGACAGTGTAAGCCCCCAAACGGTCATCGATGAAATAGATGCCAATACGGCGAAACTAAGGCAGAAGGACCCGAAATTCTACTCCATAGTGGTCAGTCCCAACCAAAGGGAACTAAAGGCCATAGGCAATGATCCAAATATGCTCAGGGAATACACAAGGAAGCTCATGGAGGACTATGCCAAGAGTTTCCACCGCAACCAAGAGGTCAAGGCCGAAAACTTGAAATACTATGCCAAGATCGAACATGAACGTACCTATAGGGGCTTTGACAAACAGGTTCAGGAGAATGCACCCTACCGAGGAGAAATAGCAAGGCTCAGAAACGAGATACGAAAAGTGGAACGGGGAGAATCCATCGGGAATGTCAAAGAGCTTGAAAAAAGTATCAAAGAGCAAGAAAGACTGGCCCCACACAAACAGAAAGGGCAGCTTGTGGCCGCAGGGATGAAGAAAGAGGGGCCACAGACCCATATCCATATCATAGTAAGCAGAAGGGACGTGACGAACACCTACACACTTTCACCAATGGCCAAGCACAAGGCATCCGAAGTGGAACTTAACGGAAAGATGGTCAAGAGAGGGTTTGATCGGGACAGCTTTTACCAATCGGCCGAAAAGACCTTTGACAGGACAACGGGCTTTAAAAGGAACTATGTGGAATCCTATGTAGGGAGAAAGGCCCATGCCAAGGAACCGGGGAAGTTCTTTGCCAAAGTCATGGGGCTGCCTACCAAGGAAAAGGACATGGCCTTTAAACTGCTAAAGACCATGGGAGTCAAAGCTCCCAGTATCCCGACAAATAAAGTACAAATGGCCGCCAAGATCATCAAGGCTCTTGGAAGGGGTATCGATAAGGCAAGGGGCACAGGTGAGGATATGGGCTATTGAAAACTAAAAAGTAGGTTGCGCCCTTTCGGGTTTTTGCTTCACGCTTATCTAGCGGAACACTACAAAAACCCGATAGGATCCACGCGCAAAAGTTGGAGGTAAGCATTTGGGACGCTTGCAGCGCAAAACAAGGTTTTGCTCGCTCTTAAAGTTCACCACATTTGTGTTAAAAAAAATTTTTTCCCATAAAGCATGCTTCAACTGACATATTATGTGGCCTAGTATAAATGTATGAAAGCAATCAAAATGAATGTTTGCTCGAATTGTTTAAGGGATATAATTATATTTATTTACGATATAATCAATTGAGCACTTTCGTGCCAAGTGAAAATTAAAAAAACAAACATATTGCAATGAATTGTAATAAAAAGTACCCGAATTACAGAGCAAGTTGAAAAAATGAATGTACAACATTACAAAACTAAAAATGTAGTCTTGAAAAAATATATCGACGGCTATTATTTTATGACGAAGGGAGGGTTAGGATTACCGGTTCAATATTTATCTTTTCCAAGTAATTTATGCTTTGTCACCTCTACTCAAGATTCAAAAGTAAAGATTGGACAAGAAAAAATTATCATTACCCCTTCGGAAAACAAGGGTGTTGTTACAGATTTGGTTGTAAGATATACCAAGCCTTTTAAAATTGAATATCAAGAACCAGTCAATGAGATTACAATTAAGTTTAAACCTCTTGGACTTAATCGTTTTGTTACAAATCTTTCAGATTATTTTACAAATGGATTTCATATGAATTTTCAGCCATTCGATGACTTGAATAAGGAAATGAGATTCATCTTTGATATAGCCAATAGGGAGGAGCAAATCGAACGACTTGAGGATTATTGGTTATCTAAGTATATTAATATTGAATTAAATAGATTAGAAAATATAGTTGCTGATTTGGAAAGAGAAGGGAGTATTATTGATATTTCAAAAAAGCACCAAATATCTAGACAATATCTAAATAAAATCTTTTTTAAATATGTAGGTAAAACCCCTACGGAATATCGTAAGGTTTTCAAATTTAGAAGAGCATTGATAGATTTCCAAAAAGTAAATAATTTAACAGAACTTTCCTATAAGAGTCTTTTTTACGACCAGTCTCATTTTATAAAAGAATTTAAATCCCTTACGAACATTAATCCAAGCCTGTTTTTCAAAAATATAGACCCAAATAAAGAAACTGTATGGCTATTTCTATAAGTTAGTTTCCATTCATACAATTTTTTCTCTGTAGATAAACTTTAATTTGTAGAAGTTTTCTAATCATAATTTATTATGAAGAAGTTTCTATGCTTAATCCTTCTATTCGGGATTACTATTAATTTATCTTCCCAAAAGATTCATCTTGACTCAATAGAGCCCTTCATTAACCAACTAATGGAAGATTTTGAAGTTACAGGACTTTCAATTGGTATTGTGAGAAATGATTCTATCATCTATTCAAAAGGATTCGGTACTAGAAAAATCAATGAGAATTTACCCGTCGATGAAAACACAATCTTCGGTATCGGCTCTATTTCAAAATCTTTCACCGCCTTAACTCTGGGAATACTTGTAGATGAAGGAAAAATAAATTGGGATGATAGAGTAAAAGACTATCTGCCATATTTTGAATTGTATAATCCGTATGTGTCAGAGAATTTCACCATTAGGGATTTACTAACACATAGGAGTGGCCTCCGAGAGATTAGTGGAGGAATATTATGGTATCATTCTACATTATCTCGAAAGGAAATCATAAAACGGTTAAAATACCTGAAACCAGTTTCGGATTTTCGGGAAAAACCTGCCTATCAGAATGTTATGTATTTAGTTGCTGGCGAAATTGTAAGCACCGTCACTGGGATGAGCTGGGATAAATTTCTGAAAGAAAGGATTTTGGATCCTCTTGACATGAAAAATAGCACTTCTATTTCTTCGGTAAGAGAATCTACAAAAAACTTAGCATACCCTCATGTTTGGAATGAACAATATAAAAAAGTGTTCGTAGAACAAGAAAAAGGAGATAACCTTGCACCTGCTGGCTTCATATATTCTTCGGCTAATGAAATGATTAGTTATATGAGGTTATTGCTCAATGATGGTGCTTTTGGCAAGGATACCATCGTATCTAAAAAAACCATCCAAGAAATTTTTAAACCTCAAATTTTATATCCTATTGAAGGATCTCCGTTTAGCAATGAATTTACTTCCTATGGCTTTGGATGGTGGATTACACCAAAAGGAAATCATAAATTGATTGAACATAGTGGAGGAATTGATGGAATGGCTGCCAAACTTTTTATGATAAAGGATTTAAACATCGGGGTGGTCATCTTAACTAATATCTCAAAAGAGCCAGCCTCCTTTTTATTGATGGCCAAATTGCTGGAGCAAATTCTTGAGGATAAATCCTTGGATTTTTACACAACAGTAAAAGGTTATAGAGATAGAAGAGTAAAAGGAACACCCAAAACCAAAACGAGGATTATTGATACAAACCCGTCGGTCGAACTAAAAAAATTAGCTGGAACATACTCAGATATAATGTATGGCGACATTAAACTTTATCTACGGAATAAAAATGAATTGGAAATTTCATTTTCTAACAGTCCTATATTTAAGGGAAGGTTAAAACATTGGCATTTTGACACTTTTCAAATTGATTGGTATGACATAAGAATACCTGATGGATATTTAACATTTAACTTCAATTCAAATGGAGAAGTATTGGGCATATCGTTTGACCAAGAAAGCCTACTTGATGTTGACTTTAGTGAAATTAATTTCTTAAAAAAAGAATAAACATACAATTATGAGGACAATAGTTTTAATGACCTTAGTTCTTTTTCAAGTTTGTTTTGTAAAAGGGCAGACATCTTTAAAAGAGATAAACCTAGAAAAGGGAGAGTATAATGTAGGTTTTAAGCATTATACAAGGATTGATAGTACCAGGATTTATCAAATTGAAAATAACTTCGATAACCAACTTATTAATAGACCAATTCCAATTAGTATATGGTATCCCACCAAAACGAAAAGTAGTGAATTTAATCAACTATCAGTTTTGGATTATTTGAAGATTTTAAAAGAAGAGGAAGAATCGAAAAACTTGCCTAACGAGTTATTGCTGGATTGGTTTCCTGACCTAGGGGATACACCTCAAAATAGAGCCCATTTGTCTGAAAAAGTAAATGCCTTGTCTGATGCTGTTTTTTTAGAAGGAAAATTTCCGGTTGTAGTTTATGCACCGAGCTATCAAGCGTCATCGATTGAAAATTTTGCACTTTTCGAATATTTGGCTAGCAATGGTTTCATAGTGATATCAAGTCCTTCAAGAGGAACAGATACAAGATGGTTAGAGGGCGGAACCTCAAAAGATATGGAAACACAATCTAGAGATATAGAATTTCTTATAAAGGAAATTCATAAATATGAAAACATAGACTTCGATAGAATCGCACTAATGGGTTTTAGTTTTGGTGGGCTTGCAAACGTCATAACAGTAATGAAAAACAAGACAATAAGCGCAGTTGTAAGTTTAGATGGAACTGAAAGATACAATTACTTGGTTCTTGAAAAATCACCTTACTTCAATTTGGATAGGTTTGACATACCCTATGTCCATTTTGCTCAAAAAGATATTCCAGAAGACGTACTTACTAGTGATAATATACCTGCGGAGTTGAATTATAAATTCCAATTGTACGACTCTTTAAAATATAGCAATGTATACAGTTACAAGTTTCACGACCTGACACATTCCTATTTTGGTACTATTGGCGTTTTATTTGCTTATAGGGATAAAAGACAAGATAAAAGTGATGAAAAAATAATGGCATCTTACAAACTACTATCTAAATATGCCTTACAATTTTTAAACGCTAATTTAAAAAATGACGAGAAAGCAAGAAAATTCATTGAAAACGGCCCACATGAAAATAATATTTCAGAAAATCTGGTTTCAAAAAAAATGAAAAAACCGATTACAAAGGAATTTGATTATAAAGATTTCAAGAATTTAGCACTCAATCACGGTTATAAAGATTTAATTCCCTTGTACCAAAAGTCCCTTTCAAAATATCCTTCCCTTAAGCTTGAAGAAGGTATGTTAAACAACCTTGGCCTTCGCCTATCATTTAATGCAGGTATGTTGGAAAAAGGTATAAATGTTTTTTTATTGGCCGTGCATATCTACCCGAATTCAGCAAATTTATACGATAGTCTAGCTTTGGCTTATCTCTACAATAATGATGTTAAAAACGCTATTACTAATTATAGGAAGTCGTTGGAACTAAATCCAGAAAATCAAAATGCTATTGACAAACTTAAAGAACTAGAAGAATAAACTCATTCATAGATTATGATGTGTGAGTAAAATTTATTGTGAGATTTAGGTTCTGTATACTATCATTAAATCAAAAAGCTAATCAAACTGTGCCACTGATTCCTTAGATTTAACCTATTATTCAACCAACATACTTGTTTTCAATGCTCAAAGTAGATTATCGAGCTTGGCAGAATTACTTTTTATTTAATACTTTTTCCAAGTAAGCAACCTTGTCTTTTTCTGCCTGAACAAGACGCTCATAGAGTTCAACAACTTTTTCTATTGTATTAAAAGTTGGTTGATAGTTAAGGGAACTGGCGATTATAGTCGAATTGTCGCTGCTTGTATTATTATATGTGTTGTTGATAATATTGAAAACAGCTTCTTCCGAGAAATTCTCAATTCCCTCTTTGGTCACACCCAAAGCATTGGCTATCTCTTCTAGTTTTACATCATCTACTTTCTCACTGTTCTCGATGTTGGAAACGGCCTGTTGGCTGATGCCCAGTTCCTCGGCCAAGGTCTCTTGTTTCATTCCACGGAGTTCCCTTATCCTACTGATCTTTCTGCCTATATGGTTGTTCTTGGTCTTTGTCTGCATATCTCAAATATAGGGTGTTTCCCACAATAATCCGATTGTAAAATACAAAACAGTTTCAATAAAGTACAAGTGTTTATGGTGGGGTACTTGAGAATGTGGCCTTAATATGGTCAGCGATTCTCGAACCCTTTAAACCACGAACCCATGAAGTATCACACAAACATACCGGAAAATTTTGAAAGAGCGGAAGAACTCTCCAATTTGATCGACAGCATACTGAACGTGATTACGATTGATGCCGTTTTTTTGTCAAGAAAACAAATAGAGGGAGATACTGCTTATCATATCCTAACACTTTTTACAGATGTCGATAACGATCCCATTCCAAATGAGATACTGGCATTGGTGTCAAAGTTAGGGAAAGAATATCCCAATTTCAGGATAAGGATTTATACCGAGGAACAATCCGAGATAGGCCTTTCGCGTGGGTCACTTTTTTTCTTGGAGCACTGTTGTCTTGGGGAGAATGTATATGCCCGTATGGAGGGTGCAAACCATTTGGACTATCCTGAAATGACCCTAAACAACATCATCAAAAGAACTACACGCTATTATGATTCGGAAATGAAGAAGGTGAAAACCTTTGCCAAAACTGCCGACATTTTGATAAAGGAAGGGGAATTTGCCATCGCTACCTTCAACATGCACCAAGCTTTTGAGCTTGGTTTCCGTTTTATAGAACAGATGTGCATCGGAAGGAGCAAGGTGACCCATAGCATCATAAGTCATATCAACTATTGCAAACAATACTTTCCAACGATTGTTCCGTTTACAAAAACCTCTGAATTGGACAACAACGAACTGCTGCTGCTGTTGGAACATGCCTATAGTGTGGCACGCTACGGCAATGAATTTGAGATTGATAAAACACAGACCCGGACCATTCAATCCGAACTAAGGGAATTTATTGAAAAGATGGAGGTCGTTTATAGGAGACACTATGACCATTGTATGCATAGGATTGAGGGCGAGGAAGATTCCACCGATGAAACCCAAATTGAAGCCTATAATAATGGGGATGAACTTGAAGAATCCCTATGGGGAAAACTGAAAGATTGGGAGGAAGAACACTTTATAACTTTGATGTCCTTTAACGGACACAAGACCATAGACATCACCACAGAGGGTTATTTGGACTCTTCATTCATGATTTCCAATTTGATAAAAGTATGTATTACGGCAATGGAATCCGATATGTTATCAAATCGGGTGGTTCCAGAACCGGAGCATAATATACGTGAAGTGCTAGGGTATGTATTGGATATGATACCCCATGAAGAGATGAGATTTCTTGATAAGATCAGCAAACTGCTTTCGGAACCGAAATACAATCATGAATCCAAAATAGCATACTATGAAGAAGAAGAATAAAAAGCTAAAGACCTTGGGAGAGATTCAACAGTTGAGGAACAATCTTTCAGGACTGTTGGGGAACAAAAAATCCATAGACCCCAAGGGCAACCATGTGTCCTTTGAGGTAAGGGACAACAACCATCTTTTGATGCAGATTATCAGCCTTTTGGAGGTCTGTGTATTCGCCCTTGATGGGGAGGGAATGATGTTGTCACCAGATAATAAAAATGCGTCAAAAGAGGATAGTGTAACTCAAGTATTGGAACTTGTGCTCAGCATCCTTCCTGATAGTCAGATGTATTTCATGGACAAACTGGACGAAAAACTATCGAAACTGTAAAACAAAAAATGAGTCCATGAATTCAAACGAAGAAAAGCTCATAAAGGATTTGAGACACCACTCAAACGACCATACCCCGACATTGGTTCCCCATCCATGGTTCAAGGATAAGTTCCAACCCACCTTCTTTTACCTTGACGGGCATGCCGATCTATTGTTAACCGTTCGTGCATTGATATACCTTTCGATGAGGGCAATAAATCCAGAGTTAGGCTCGGACGATGTCATGGAAAGGAACGAAGAGGAATTCATCCATCAGGCTATGACCATTGCCAACCGATTGATGCCAGTGGGCGAAGAGGCATTGATGGACCACGTGAACTTATTTTATAGGGAAGAAAAGAAAGCCGAAGAAGAGGACTAATTTAAGAAAACAACAAATAAAGGGACAGCTATGAAAAAGAGCAAAAAGGAATTGAAGAAACTTATGGAATCCGCAAAATATAAGTTGGAGGTACTGGAGCCAACCAATCTACAAAAAGGAAAGTTCAGACCGTCCTTTGTTTTGTTGGATGGATACTTGGACCTCTTTGACACGATAGAAGCCCTGATTAATGTATGTATCTTGGCAACCCAAGGAGAACCATATTCCCCACCGCACGTAAAACAGCCGGGAGAAGATATACGGAAGACCTTGGAACTTGTCACACAACTTTTGCCTTTTGAAGAAGGCGAGTTCTTGGATGAGGTGAACCAATTATTGAAGAAAGAGGGTTGATTATTTTAACCAACAGATTTAGAGTGGAGTGTGTACATTGAAATAAAGTAGTAATCATTAATTAAAAAGTCACTTTGATTTAGGTAATCATTTATCAGGTTGATTATTTTTTTGTGATTTTTGTTAAAATCATATTCAGATGTCAAAATTGGATAAGGGATGTGGGTTACCAGGATTAATACTTGCAATTATAGGGGGACTTGTAATTTTGGTTGATTCTGGGGATCCATCAGTAATTTTATATGTCGGTTTATTTATTTTTATTCCCATCTTATTCATAGGTATTGGTAGATTGTTTTCACAGAATACCTATTCTACAAAAAAATCTATAACCGGGACTACTGAGAGATTCGTTAAAGAAAAATCAGAAACCTCAGAACATAAAGTAATCAAAAAGTCTCGAGTTGAGCATTTTAATAATGGTAGAGTATATATAGTAATTGAAGGAGGAGAAATACCGGAAAAATCTTATCATTTAGAAAACATCCGTGACATTTCGATTTTCAGTTCTGAAAAAGTAGATATTTCCAAGTTAGTTACTGTACATGAAAAATTAATAAGCTTGAGTCTTAATAACGGCCCCATCTCTATTAATAGCGCATTAAATTTTCAAAATTTAGAATATCTGCACATAGCAAATAATGAATTTTATTATGATATAATCAATATACCAAGCATAAAAAAAAACTTGAAAACCTTGTCTTTAAGTTCAATACCCAAAAACAGTTCTATTAGGTTGATTGAAGGGTTTGCCAAATTAAGAGTTTTAAAGATGTCATATTCTGAGAATGCCTTACCTGAAATAGTTGGCTGCCCAAACATTAAAGAATTAACATTTAAAAGAAATAAACTTTCCTTTTTCCCAGAACATTATAGTGCTGTTAAAAAAATTGAATATTTGGATTTATCAGGCAATTCCATTAAATCGATAAAAAGTTCATCGATACTTATGTACCTATCCAACGCCAAAAACTTTCATTTAGACTTATCACGTAATAAATTGAAGAAATTCCCAACAAGTAAAGAGTTAGCAGAACAAATAGCCTATCTAAATTTAAGTGACAATCCGATTAAAAAAAGTAATCTTAAAAAGATAATTAAAACTTATGGGAACAAATTGAAAATCATGCC